>JBGCFQ010000050.1:0-48641 GCA_045106985.1 Pseudomonadales bacterium
GCGAGCGATGACCGACAGAATGGCGCGAATGAGACACCGTTCACGCTAAGCGATGAAAGGACAGCCGCAGAGCAGGGCGTTGCGAGTAGCTTCTACTACTCTTAATAGAGTGTATTTTGATCAATTACTATGTTGAATAACTCCCACCAGCCAAGCAAAGCGCGCACCGGATTTGGCCAGCCCGACAATGGCCTGCTGAAGTCCTTTATTCCGCTTAACCGACTCAGTGAAGACCACTTAAACAGCTTACTGCGCGACACTTCGGTAGAGTATTTGTGTGCTGGCCAGATTGTTGTTGAAGCGGGAGAACGCGACAACACCCATGTGTATTTGCTGCATGGCGAATTAGATATCGTAGCTTCAGATGGTCCTGCAAAGCGGCTGAGTGCCGAAGACTCTGACTCTCCCTTCCCGGTTGCGCACAGCCAACCACGTTTGCAAACGGTGCAGGCGGCCAGTGACTGTTGCGTTATACGGTTTGATTCATACCGGCTCGATGGCATCGTCGCTTGGGAGCAAATTGTCAGCTACATTTTGTTGGATATTTCTAGTCGGCGCGAGCTAGACAGTGATGCAGAATGGATGGCCACACTTCTGCGTTCAAACCTGTTCTATAAAGTTCCGCCTATTAACATCAGTCAAATACTGCATCGATTTGAAGAGGTCTCAGTGAAAGCCGGCGACGTTATTCTTCGTCAAAGTGAAATTGGCGACTGTTGCTACGTTATCAAGCAAGGCGAGGCCGATGTGTATAGAGCGCCAGACCATCGTTCGCCGCAAGAAATGGTTGCGCGCTTAACCGAAGGCCAGTGTTTTGGCGAAGACGCGCTTATTAACAATGCGCTACGAAACGCGACTATTAAAATGAACACCGACGGCAGCCTTATGCGGCTTGGCAAACAAGACTTTTATTTGTTGCTGAAAGAGCCGGAAGTTATAAACATGAACCTGCCTGCAGCACTAAAAGCCGTTGACGACGGTGCCGAGTGGATAGATGTTCGTAGCGAAGAAGAGTATGAGATTGGGCATTGTAATAAAGCACTGCATTTGCCGCTTGAGATACTGCAGTTGAAGACGCGCATGCTAAATTCGGAAAAACGCTACGTTACCTACTGTAACTCCGGTAGGCGCAGCCAGGCGGCGGCTTATTTTCTGCAAAGCCTGGGTTACAGTGTCTCGGCTTTGTCGGGTGGTTTTCGTCGCTACTCGAATACAGAGCAAGCGCAACATGTGCAGCTGTGTTTTTAGCGAGGTGTGTCTGTAAATAGCGTCACTTGAAGCAATCTATGTGCGCATAGCGCATTATGAAATCCGTCACGAGCACAGCAGCGATTTTTGCTTCGAGACACAACCCGTCCCGGGTACCCTCCATCATAAAAAAGCCTGCGTTTCACTTGTCTTTTTTAATCCTTCGGTTGGGTCTTTTTATCTACGCAAAAACCACTGCTGCACTCGTGACTCTGCGCATGCCAATTCCGAAAATGTCTAAGAGAATGCAAAACGTGGCGGTACTCACGGACGAGCCACGGCATCGAGTATTTCTTTTGTGAAGGTAAAAGACGCTGACTGAGTGAGTAGAAAAGACTAGCGTAGCGACGGCTTTTCTAGGAGAGAAGGTACCCCGGAGGGGGCAAGTCTCGCAACAAAAGAAGTACTCGGTGGCGTGGCGTGTTATGGAGCGAGAGCATTTCGTGGAAACTGTATTCTCGGTACGAGAATTAGTAACTTCCGATTCTAAAAACTCAAGCCTGCCAAAGGCCAGCTACGTGGCACTATGAATACTCTGTCCTGACCGTCGTTGCCAATGCCCTCAACCATCACAGGAAACTCACTGTGGGTAAAATGTTCCTGTAATTGGGCCAATAGTGACTCGGAGTTAAGCCCATGCCGCTTAAGGAATCCATCCGCCAGCGGCGTCAACCATTGCGACTTATCCAATAGTACTAAGTCATGCCAATTAGCGAAATATCCAGGCGCACTTTCTAGCCTAAGCCAACTGGCACTGTGGTGTAGTACTGAACATTCTGGCGGCGCAGCAACCATGTCATCAACCGCTTGAAACAGCTCGCCCGCAACTACAATTCTTTGCCGCGTTGGTAGTCCAATGCCTTCCTTTGCCAGCGCTTGTTCAGACTGGGGCTTTTCGGCCAGCCGGCTTTGATGGTGCACAAGCTTGGCCAATTTGTCTTCCAGAGCGTCCTGGCTACCTGGTCCGCGCCACAAGCGGGTAGGGTCGTTATTCATATGCGCGGGCAAGCCAAGATAGAACTTCACGGCCACTTCCAGATGAATCAATTCTTCCTGCTGTGGAGCCGAGCGGTCAAAGTACAGCAGGTCAAACTCGCCTAGAGTATTAGCGCCGTTGCGCACCGGCACATTTCGGCAGGCCAGCTGTAGTAAAGGGTCCTTAAGCAGAAAAAACTCCACCAGATGCTCAAAGTAGATGCCCAAACGTCGCCGTGACGGCCTATTTTCAAGATGCGTATGCAGCGCTGTCGGCTTGGCATCAAGCTCGGTAAGCCATTGCAAGCGTGCGAGGGTTGGCTCAAACATGCTCTGAAGGGTGCTGGACGACTGGCTGGGGGCGTAAATAGGGCGCTCAAGGGCGCATAAGGCCTGGCTGAAGCATGCCCAGGCCAAGTCGCGCACCTGTGGGTCTTTAAGCTGTTGAAGCTGGTTCTCAACTGTTGTTAGTACATGCATGCGTCTATAATACCTGCTTTCCAAAATGAGACTGGTTGATGGATAGTTTTCGCCACATAGGCCTAATGGGCCGGGTCAGTGAAGAGAAGGTAAGAGAAACCATTTCTCTGCTTGAGCGTTTCCTGCTAGCCAAGGGCGTGCAGGTGGTTCTTGAAGAACGCGTAGCCGCTGCCATTCCCGACGCTGAATCGCGTGCCAGCACCATCAAGATGATTGGCGAAAGCTGCGACTTGGCCATTATTGTGGGCGGTGACGGCAGCCTGATTGGCGCCGCGCGTCAGCTAGCACAGCATGACATACCATTATTGGGTGTGAACCGCGGTCGCTTGGGCTTTTTAACCGACGTGTCGCCAGACCAACTTGAAACACAGATAGGCGCCATTCTGGAAGGCGAATTCAAGCTTGAAAAGCGCTTTTTGCTTGAAGCCTTGCTCACCCGCGATGGCCAGCCCATTGGTAAGTCGGAAGCGGTTAACGACGTGGTTCTAGACTCAGGCAAGTCGGCGAGAATGATTGAGTATGAGTTGTTTATTGACGACGAGTTTGTGTATAGCCAGCAGTCAGACGGCTTGATTATTTCTAGCCCAACAGGCTCTACAGCCTACGCCTTGTCTGGTGGCGGCCCTATCATGCATCCAAAACTGGATGCTCTGGTGTTGGTGCCCATGTTCCCTCATACCTTAAGCTCGCGGCCAATTGTTGTTGATGGCAACAGTGAAATCAAGATTGTTATTGGTGGCAACAACCCGACTAATCCGCAATTGAACTGTGATGGCCAAGTGAACTTTTCGGCAGCACCCGGTGATGTGCTTTATGTTCGTAAGCGGCGTCACAGCTTCAAGCTAGTGCACCCTCTAGACCACAGTTTTTACGCCGCATGCCGAGACAAACTTGACTGGGGCAATCGCCTTGGTCGCCGATCAGAGCCCAGTTCATGAACTCGAATCTGGACCAGATGCTGGCAGAGCTCAGCAGCGATGGCGTTGAAAACTTACGTCGCGCCGTTGAAATAGGCAAGTGGCCAGACGGCAAGCCAGTTGATGCCGAACAACGTGGCCTGTGCATGCAGGCGCTAATAGCCTGGGAGCAGAAAAATTTACCCGAAGAACAGCGCAGCGGATACATGCCCTCGTCGGCCTGCGCGTCTTCGCCAAAAGACGAGCCCGCACAAGTAATTAAAGGGCTTGAATAACAACAGCAAGCAAACTCTAACGCTTAGTTGCGAGCACCGTTACATCACTAAGAGCTGCAACACCTATTGCGTCAGCGACCAGCGCAAATAGAAACACAAACAGGAATAAGAATGACAGAAACAGTTTCCGGCCCAACAACCGGCACCATTAGAAAAATGCGCGCACAACTTGGCTCTACCGTTGAATACGAGCTACCTGTTGGCGAGGCGAGCATACCGCTCAATGCACGCATAGGGTCCAGCATAAACCTGAATTTTACCGGCAAAATATTCTGTATTCACTGCGGTCGTAAAACCAATAAAAGTTTCAGCCAGGGTTACTGCTTTCCCTGTATGAAGCGCCTGGCCCAATGTGATACCTGCATAATGAGCCCCGAAAAGTGCCACTATGATCAAGGAACCTGTCGCGAGCCAGAATGGGGAGAGCAAAACTGCATGGTTGAGCATATCGTTTACTTAGCCAATGCCTCAGCACCCAAAGTGGGTATTACTCGCGGTACTCAGGTGCCCACCCGATGGATTGACCAAGGCGCAAGTCAGGCGTTGCCCATATTGGCTGTGCAAACACGGCAGCAGAGCGGGCTTGTTGAAGTGTTGTTTAAACAACACGTTGCTGATAAAACCAATTGGCGAGCCATGTTAAAAGGCTCACCAGAAGAGGTAGATTTACCCGCATTGGCCGAAGACTTGCTCGGCAAGATTGGCGGTGAACTCAATGAACTGCAAAATCAGTTCGGTTTACAGGCCATTCAGGTGCTTGAAGCACAAACACCCGTAAGCATTAACTACCCCGTTAACGAGTACCCAGAGAAGATAAGCTCAATTAACGCCGAAAAAACACCGGAAGTATCGGGTGTATTACAGGGCATCAAAGGGCAATATCTACTCTTGGATACGGGCGTTATTAATATGCGCAAATACACCGGTTATGAAGTTACGGTTACTTAGCGTTAGTGATGTAACCCGCCATTACAGCTGAAATAGCTCCGCGAGAATGCTTTCACCATTCTCGTTGAGCGGAAACTCCTGGCGATTAAGTTACATTGGCTCTCCATTTTAATAAATGCGCTGATTTTGGTAAGAGGAATTAAGATTTCATGAAGGACGGCCAACCCAAAACAATATATCTCAAAGACTACGAGCCCCCGGCCTTTCTAATAGACGAGACCAAACTGCGTTTCGAACTTTGGGAAACTCATACCATCGTTCGCAGCAACCTGAAGGTTAGACGTAACCCTCTCGCCGAACAAACCGACAACGTGCCTCCGCTGCGTCTCGATGGCATCGATATCGAATTGTTATCGCTCTCTATCGACGGCAAGGCCCTACGCACAACCGAGTATTTGCTTTCCAGTGAAAAGCTCACCGTACCAAAAGTACCAGAAGAGTTTGAGTTAGAAAGCATCACTCGCATTCGTCCGCACGAGAATACCTCCCTCGAAGGCCTATACCAATCGCGCGGCATGTTTTGTACTCAGTGTGAGGCTGAAGGCTTCCGTAAAATCACCTACTATCTTGATCGACCCGATGTAATGTCGTCGTTTACCACAACCGTAGAAGCCGACCAGGACAATTTTCCTGTTTTGCTTTCAAACGGTAACCTCATCGAGCATAAAAACCTGTCGTCGGGCCGCCACGAAGTAAGCTGGCAAGACCCTTTCAAAAAACCTGCCTACCTGTTTGCCCTAGTGGCTGGAAACTTGGCCAGACTAGATGATGAGTTTATTACCTGTAGTGGTCGTCGCGTTGCGCTGCAAATATTTGTAGAAGAAAAGGATCTGGACAAATGCGACCACGCAATGACCTCATTGAAAAAATCCATGCGCTGGGATGAAGAAGTATTCGGTCGCGAATATGACCTCGACGTATTTATGATCGTGGCGGTAGATGACTTCAATATGGGGGCGATGGAAAACAAAGGCCTCAATATATTTAACACCTCCTGTGTATTGGCCAACAGTGATACAACGACCGACCTTGGCTTTCAACGGGTAGAAGCGATTGTAGCCCACGAGTATTTTCACAATTGGTCGGGTAACAGAGTTACCTGCCGCGACTGGTTTCAGCTAAGTCTCAAGGAAGGCTTTACTGTGTTCCGCGACGCCGAGTTTTCGGCAGACATGGGCTCACGAACCGTTAAGCGAGTGGAAGATGTCGCCTTGCTGCGCACTGCTCAGTTTGCCGAAGACGCCGGTCCCATGGCGCACCCGGTTCGGCCCGACAGCTTTATGGAAATTTCAAATTTCTACACAGTAACAGTTTATGAGAAGGGCGCAGAACTGGTGCGCATGATGCACACCTTGCTTGGCCCACAGTTGTTTCGTGCAGGCAGTGATTTGTATTTTGACCGCCACGACGGTCAGGCAGTGACCACAGATGATTTTGTCTGCGCGATGGAAGAAGTAAGCGGCCAAGACCTGGTTCAATTTCGTCGTTGGTATTCACAAGCAGGCACCCCAGTGCTTGATGTGAATGGCGATTGGGACGCTGACGCCCAAAGTTATACCCTGTCAATTAGCCAAAGCTGCCCGCCTAGCCCTGGGCAAGACGAGAAGCAGCCGTTTCATATTCCCGTCAAAGTGGCCCTACTAGGTGACGCAGGCGCGCTACCTTTGCGCATAAGTGGCACAAGCCCTGAGCAGCAAGCAGAAAGAGAAGACAATACCGAAACGGTCTTACACCTAACCGAAGCCAGCCAGCAGTTTGTGTTTGAGAACCTACCTGAGAAGCCAGTGCCATCACTGCTACGAACATTCTCAGCGCCCGTTAAGCTTAACTTTGATTACAGCGACGCCGAGCTGCTGTTTTTAATGCGTAACGACGACGATGGTTTTTCGCGCTGGGACGCCAGTCAAAATTTGGCGTTGCGAGAGCTACGTCGCTTGATAGTAGCCTACCAAAATGGCAATGCCTTACAAATGGATGGCAAGCTAGTAGACGCCTATCGAAGTTTGTTAGACGACGAAAGCCTGGACAAAGCCATGGTGGCCATGATGCTCAGCTTGCCATCCGAGGCCTACATTGGCGAAATGATTCAGCCTGTTGATGTACATGCTATTCATACCTGCCGCGAATTTGCGCGTAAAGAAATCGCCCGCAGCCTGGAAGCAGACTTTGTTAGCGTATATGAGCACAACGAAGTTACCGCACCCTATAGAGCTGAAGCCGATCAAATCGCGCAGCGTTCACTCAGAAATACCTGCCTGTCGTACCTAACGCTTTTAGGTACAGAGGAGCAAATAGCACGTTGCGAACTGCAGTTTGCCAACGCCAACAACATGACCGACTCTTATGCCGCGCTCAGAGACCTCGTTAATAGCGAGGGCGATTTAGCCGATGTGGCAAAACAGCGAGCCTTGGATAGTTTTTACCAGCGCTGGCAGCATGAAACTCTGGTGGTCAATCAGTGGCTGCAAGTCCAATGCTGTGCTCAGCTGCCTGGTGGTTTGGCAATGGCTAATAAACTACTCGCCCACGAAGCCTACGACCCCAGTAATCCTAATAAGGTACGTGCGGTAGTGGGAGGGTTTTGTGGCCAAAACCTGATTAACTTTCATAACCCCGACGGCAGCGGCTACGCTTTTCTTGCTGAGCAAGTGATTGAGCTGAACAGCAAAAACCCGCAAATTGCCTCACGCTTACTCGGCCCACTCACCAAGTGGCGCAAGTACACGGCTCCGCTTCAGGAAAAAATGTTGGAAGCCTTACGGATGGTTGAAAGTTGCGAGGAAGAGTTATCGAAAGATGTTTATGAAGTTGTAGCGAAGTCTTTGAAAGACGCTTAATTGGCTCTGCAGCCCGCCACGGTACCAAGCACTGCTTTTGTTACGGACTTGTCCCCTCCGGGGTGCCCTCTCTCCTAAAAAAGCCAGCGTTGCACTTGTCTTTTTTTACTCGCTCGGCCTGCGTCTTTTACCTTCACAAAAGCACTACTTGATACAGTGGCTCAGATCGTTGTAGCACCATGCCTTTAGCCAAATTATTTTCTGTATCGGCACGTAATGAGCCGCAAGTGCAGCTAGGGTGTTTGCGTAGATAAAAAGACCAAACCGAAGGATCAAAAAAGACAAGCAAGGCGCAGGCTTTTTTGTGAGAGAGGGCACCCGGGACGGGTTTGGTCTCAAAGCAAAGGCGCTAGCTGTATTTGCGGCGGGTTCAGCAGAGTAACTAGCTCCGTAGCCCGCCACGGTACCAAGCACTGCTTTTGTTACGGACTTGTCCCCTCCGGGGTGCCCTTTCTCCCAAAAAAGCCTGCGTTGCACTTGTCTTTTTTACTCGCTCGGCCTGCGTCTTTTATCTTCACAAAAGCACTACTTGATACCGTGGCTCAGATCCCTGCTGAACCATGCCTTTAGTATCAAGCTAACTTACTTACGAAGTTGGCACATACTGAGCCGCAAGTGCAGCTAGGGTGTTTGCGCAGATAAAAAGACCAAACCGAAGGATCAAAAAAGACAAGCAACGCGCAGGCTTTTTTGTGATGGAGGGCACCCGGGACGGGTTTGGTCTCGAAGCAAAGGCCCTAGCTGTATTTGCGGCGGCTTTTGAACAGTAAAACCAGAGCCCTTAGCGCAATTTGCTTTATCTTATGCCCGGTACAAAGGCTCTAGATCATTGCCGCGCGAAACTACTTTCTCGTCTTGGCTCGCCAAGGCCTGGCGAATCGCAGCCATTAATGGTTCGCCGCTAAACTGCTCGCCCTGATTTTTATACAAAGCAGCATCAAGAGCATCTAACTCACGACTAATAGTCTCATCCTTAAAGTGTGCCGCTATCGTAGACAGCGCGCTGAGGTTTTTACGCCCAGTGTGCTCTCGGCCCCATTCTATAAGCGACTTCTTAATCGATAATGCGTTGCCTGTTTGAGACGCTTTTTCGAGCTCGCGTAAAGCATCTTTCTTGCTGCGTGGCTCAATGATTGTTTCTCCCACATTGGGACGAGAAGGGCGTAGCCAGGCAAAGTAAGCGAGAGTGCCTAGCCAAAGTGCAAGAGCTAGCCATGTTGTAGTGCGCCAGAAACTAGAGTGCCCTTGGTTGCCTTCTGCGCCCGGCGCAGTGTTGCTTGAGAGCGGGTCAGAAGACGAGGAGGATGAGGATGGCTGCGCTGAGCTGTTGTTCGTCGGTGCAAGCGGTTGCACGGGCTCCGGTTTAGCCAGGGGCGTGCCTGCCACCCGAAGCGTTTTTGCAGGCACAGTTGCCGTCTCTTGGCGATTGGTCCGGGTGTTCCACCAGTCGATCTTCACCTCTGGCAGCACAAGTTCACCACCACCTGCTGGTATGATCGCCAAGCTTTCTATTCGCGTACCAATGACACCCAAAGCAGTGTCTTCGTCGGCTGTCTCGGGCTGGTCCGGATACTGTTGTGCATGCTCTATGGGTTTCAGATTTAGCGGTGGCACCTGGCTACCTTGCAATCCTATAGACTCAACAATTAGCGAACGTGTAATTGGCTCGCCAGCTTTGAGTTCGTCAATGTCCTTGCTCCAATTCTCTATGATGCTAATTTTCTCGGCGGGAATCCAATGCTCGCCAGTGAATCGTGCATCTTGTGGCAGTACTTCAATAGTGTGTGTTTCTGATGTGGCGCGAATAGGCCGGCCGTTGCCTCTTGCGCCGCCGAAGTTATCGAACAAGGATCCGCTGCGTCGCCGCGTGGCTAACAAGGCGCTAAATGTTTGCGCGGGTACTTCGAGGGTGCCGCTTCGCTGCGGAAAAATCGCGTATTTAACTTCATGAACGTTGTAATTCATGTTTTTGATTTTGGTCTCATAGGCAGCCTCATTAAGCTGTTTAACAACCGCATTCTCGATGGTGAGCTCGCTGAGCTGCGCGCCGCGCTCAAGTGCTACCGCATAAAATATTCGCACAGTCATGATGGTCTGCGCTTGCACGTAAACTTTGCTGGTATCTATTTCCGACTCGATGAACACAGGCTCAAATCCGGCATTGTTTTTCGCAAAGGTACTTTTCGATACATCGACAACCAAGGCTGGCGTTTGATTGCCGTCAATTTCAATTGGCGGAATAACCAATGCGCCTTCGCGCTTTGCCGCCAAACTTATATGCCACTCCAGCGAAGACTGGGTTTTACCGTTGATAATACTGTGCTGGCTACTGCGGTTAGTGCCCAACACTTCAAAGTCTTTTTCCAGTGGGCTTAAGTCCGGGCTGTCAAAAATTGACATCGCTGTGCTGCGAATGATCAAGGTGAAGGTGTCGTCCAGACTCACTTTATTGCGGTCCAGGCGCGCTGAAAGATCTTGCGCATTTGCACTAATAGCACTGAGTAAAAATAGCACCAATGCAATGATCTTCTTACCCTTAGTCCATTTCCAAATTGCAAGAGTATTAGAAGCCCGTACAGTGGGTTGAGCGCCCTTTTGGCGAGCGCAGAACGAGGCGCTTTTAGGCGAAAAGGCGGATTTTATATACAAATAAATGACAGCTTTGAGCCTCAAAGCAACGAAGTAATGCGCCGCCAAAAGGGCGCTCAGCACACTGTTAGTAGAGTTGGCCATCTTTATCATAATGCTCCCGCTTTCGACGGTTCTGCTCATATTGGTAACGAAATTTATTTCTTAGTAAGCCACCGGGGTCATCCGGAACCTTTCGCAGCCATTGTTCCAATTCCTGTTGTCGCTCGTCGCTCGACTTGCCTTCTTCAGCTGCGGCTTGTTCGGCTTGCTGTTCACTCTCGGATTGCTCGGGCTTCTGAGGCTCATCTGGTTCTTCTTGCTGCTGCTCTTGATCCTGCTGTTCGCTTTCTTGTTGCTCTTTATCTTGTTGCTCCTGATCTTGAGAGGAGTCCGATTCAGAGTCGTTCTGTTGCGAGTCCTGGCTCTGATCTTGCTGATCGCTATTTTGTTGGTTCTCTTGCTGATCTTGCTTCTCACCGTCCTGGTTCTGCTGGTCCTTGTTTTCTTGATCGCCTTGCTGTTGTTCGTCCTGGTTTTGATCCTGGTCTTGTTGCTGCTCTTGCTGTTGTTTTAGTTTTTCAACAAGCTCTTTATTAAACTGAGCATCTTCATTCGCCGGATCGCGCCTCAGGGCGGCATCATAAGCTTCAATAGCCTCATCGAGTTTGCCGCCTTTGGCGAGTGCATTGCCGCGATTATAATGACTTTGCGCATCAAATAACTCGGCGGCGGCTTCATAGTTTTCGGCTTTATAAGCGGCGCTGGCTTTCCAGTCGGGTTGTTCGAACAGCTCACTGGCTGCGGCAGCGTCGCCGTTATTTAGCGCAGTTTGTGCGCGTTGATCTTTGGTTTGCCACAGGCTGTCCCAAGCCTCGCCAAGTTTAAAAGCCTGGTCACCATTAGAAGCCTCGCTGAGCTCAGAGTTTTCGCCAGGCTCTGATGCATCGGCTGGCAATGGCAGAATGCTGATCAACAGCACCGGAACAATCAAGCCACGTCGAAATGCCAACAGCGCTAGTGGCAGCAACAATAAAACCAAGAGTGCGCCTTCATCTCGCCATACATCAAACTCTCGTTCAGTTTCGCGCAGCTCGCTTAAAGCCGCTATTTTATCTGGCAGTAGTTGAGTAAGATCACTGCCATCGCTGGTCATGCTTCGGTAAGGCGCACCCAGCTCGCTCGCGGCTTCGCGAAAACGGCTTTCTTTCACTTGGGCAACCACTATTTCACCGCGGTTGTCTTTCAAAAACCCACCTTGTGGCAGGGGGATAGGCCCGCCTTCGGCGGTGCCAACACTCATGATGGCTAACTCGAGGTCCTGACCAATAGCATCGCGCATGGCGGCAATTTGTTCATTGCGAATATCATCGCTTACGAGCAACACACGTGCTGTGTTCAGTTTCGCATCGGTGAGTAATTGACGACCCAGCTCAAGAGCCAGCTCTGGTCGGCTGCCAAGCTTGGGCATTATCTCGGGTTCAAGTGCTGGCAGCATTGCCTCAATTGTTTTCGCGTCGTCAGTGAAGGGTGCGACGGCATGGGCATCGCCAGCAAACACAATCAACGCGGTTAATCCTTCTTTGCGGTTCATAAGAACATCGCGCAATTTTAGTCGTGCGCGTTCAATTCTGCTTGGCGCAATATCGGCCGCACGCATCGACAAGGAAAGGTCTAATACAATCAGCAAGGCGTTTTGTGTTTGAGCTACTGGCTGAGGCAATCGCTGCCATGCTGGCCCGGCAAGGGCAAGAATGGCAATCAGCATGGCGATTGCCAAGGCATACAACGGCCAACGTTCTCGCTTACTCTGCTCGCCCTGCAGCAAGTGTTGCAGTAGTGCAGGGTCTATTACTTTATGCCACGAACTGCCGTGCAACTGCCGGCGCCAACATAAGTACAGTATGCCTGCAGCGGGCACCGCAGCTAGCAACCACTCAGGGCGTAAGAAATGAAAATTCTCAATAAGCATGGTCTTAGCGGCCTAGCTGCTGCTTAGCAACATTGAGAGCAGGCTTGTGACCGACACTGGCTAATCGTGTTCGTAACTGAGAGGCTAAAAACCACAGTGCCAGTACTAAGGCGGCGGCGCCAAGCAAGTAGTGAAACAATGACTTTCTTGGACGGTAGCTAACACTCTCTTGCTCTATGGCTTCCAACTTATCTAGCTCAGCGTATATCTGTGTCAATTCACTGGAGTTTTTAGCGCGAAAATAACGCCCTCCGGTACTGTCCGCAATGAGCTGCAATGTTTCTTCATCAAGGTCAGCAGAAGGGTTTTGCTTTCGTGCACCAAAACCAGTACCAAACAAACCACCGGTAATCATTTCTTCAGCGCCCATGCCAATGGTGTAAATCTTTACGCCGGCTTCTTTGGCCAGCTCGGCTGCTTGCTTTGGCGGAACCTCGCCAGAAGTGTTAGCACCATCAGTCAGCAATATCAGCACTCGGCTGTCTTCCTGATTACCCTGCAATCGTTTGATGGCCAGGCCAATAGCGTCACCAATTGCTGTTTTCTCGCCTGCGAAGCCAATTTGTGCTTCCAACAGTAGTTTGTGTAGACTGCTGCGGTCAAAGGTTAGCGGCGTTTGCAAGTAGGCTTGCGTGCCAAATAAAATCAAACCCAGCCTGTCGCCTTCGCGTAACTGCACGAATTCGCCAACCACTTTTTTAACCACCTGTAGCCGATTCACTCGCCGGTCGCCCAAGGTCATATCTTCGACCTGCATACTTCCGGAAATATCCACCGCCAACATTAAATTGCGGCCGTTCGCAGGCAAGCTGACTTTTTCTCCCAGCCAGTTGGGCTGTGCGCTAGCAGTGATCAGCAACACCCAACACAGGCAGAGCAGCGCTAAGGAAAGCCACCCTGTGCCTTTTTGGGCTGAGTGTTCTGCCAATGGCAAACGTTGGTAGAAAGGCATGTACAGTGCGGCATTCTGTTGAGCGGATGGGCGCGCAAAGCGATACACCAGCCAGGGAGCCGGTAGTAAAAGAAATATCAGTGGTAAATCAAAGCTGAGCATTTCGCCGGGGTAATCCTAGAAGACACTGCGCAATTTCTAAGATTATGGATGTGTTTTGATCCATTTCATAGCGGCGTTATGGAACTGTTTGGTTAACTTTTTTACGTCGTCGTCAGCAACTGCTGCATTCACAGGTTTGTAGTGTGACTCTAGCGTATCTGAGGCTAGCTCGGGCGCAAAAACCGGCTTATTACAGCAGGAGTCCAGATAGTCGAACCATTCCTGGCCTGCGAGCGGGGCAATGCTGCGGCGATTGTCTGCGTCTCTGTGCAGGGCGGCACGACGTAACACAATATTGCCTAATTTTACGTAGGCTTGCATGTTGCCGTCTTTACGAAACTGTTTCCAGGCCTGGTCAAGTTCAGATGCTGCCTGGCGCCGATAGGTGTTGTTGGCATGCACTTTACGCCATTTCGAATAAGCGTAAAGCAATGCCGCTAGCAATAAGCCGGCAGCAATCCACCAGCCTATGGCCGGTGGCCACCAGCTTATGGCTTGAGGAAGATGAATGTCACGCAGTTCTGCGAGAGGGTCGTTTTGCATGGCGGTGCCTTCTTTTAAGGGCTAGAAGCCGCGCTGATGATTGTAGTATTTTAGCAATTCTGCCAGTCCATCACAGCCTGTTTGCAGGCTTACCAATGGCACACCGCTTTGTGCCATCGATGACTGTAGGTTCTCATTCCACGACGCGTAGCGCTCGGCAAAGTGGCGCTGCGTTTTGCTGTCTCTGGTGTTGAGCAAACCTCGCTGGGCGCCATCGGTTACTTCATAATCTCCAGCGGGTGGTAAATGGCTTTCCAATTGATCGAATACCTTAATTGCAGTTACTTCATTATGTTTTGCAAGCTGGAACAACTGCTTGCTGCAACGTTCATCAAAATCTTGAAAATCGCTGATAATAAAAATTGCGCTACCCGGCTTATTCAGTCGCCTTGCATCTTCCAGGGCCGTGCTGAGGCTTAGTTCGCTGGCTTTTGCAGCTGGTTCATGAACTCGTTGCGGCAGCGCATTATTGTGCTCATGAATAAAGTGTAGCAGTCTCAGAACGCTAGATTTGCTTCGTTTAGGCCGAATTTCGGACACTTCATAATCACCCAATACCAGCCCGCCTACCCGGTCATTCTGTTTTAGGGCCGACCACGCAAGCAGTGCTGCAATTTCAGCGGCAAGCACTGACTTAAAGCACACGGTGCTGCCAAAGAATAAGCTTCTGCGTTGGTCTGTGAGAATAAAAACAGGCCGTTCTCTTTCTTCGCGAAACAACTTCGTGTGCGCTTCGCCGGTGCGCGCCGTAACCCGCCAATCAATAGCTCTCACGTCGTCGCCTGGCTGATAATTGCGCACCTCTTCAAAGTCCATACCTCGGCCACGAACACTGGCGCGATAAGGACCTGCCAAGGCGCTTAAGCTGCGCTTGCGCGAGCTGAGTTTTAACCGTGCCTGAAAGCGCAGTCCTATCAAGGCGGCTTGATCGGTGGTGGCACCGCTTAGCTGGTGGCTGCTAATGTCAGCGGAATTTTTTGACGATGAGCTTGGCATGTTCGAGGACTCTGTAGCCTTTAAGCTACCGGAACCTGTGCCAGCAATTCGTTGATCACAGTGTCGGCATCAATGCCGTTTGCCTCGGCTTCATAACTTAATATCAAGCGGTGGCGGAACACATCGTGAATAACAGCTTGCACATCGTCTGGGCTAATGTAGTCCTTGCCATTTAACCAGGCCATCGCTCTGCTGCAGCGGTCCAGGGCAATAGTGCCGCGCGGGCTCACGCCATAGTCAATCCAGCCTGCCAGTTGCTGGCTGTAAGCGGCCGGACTGCGTGTGGCCATGGTGAGCGCCACAATATATTCTTCAACAGCGTCACTCATGTGCAGGGCCAAAGCCTCGCCTCTGGCGTCAAACAAGCTCTGCTGGCTTAGTAAGTCTGGCGAGCCGGTATCAACATTGCGCTGTTCATTCCTTACCAGCCGCAATATGTCCAGCTCGGCGGCGCTGTCGGGGTAATCAACCGTAACGTGCATTAAGAAGCGGTCTAATTGCGCTTCAGGTAGCGGATAGGTGCCTTCCTGTTCAATGGGGTTTTGGGTCGCCATCACCAAAAACAAGGGGGGTAGGTCATAACTGGTGCCGCCAACGCTAATTTGACGCTCGGCCATCGCCTCCAGTAGCGCTGACTGTACTTTGGCTGGTGCCCTATTAATTTCATCAGCCAAAATTAGGTTATGAAACAGCGGCCCTTTCTGAAATTGAAAGCTGCCGTCCTGCGGGCGGAAAATATCGGTACCGGTAATATCGCCCGGTAGCAAATCGGGTGTGAACTGTACTCGCTGAAAATCAGCCTCCAGTCCGTCGGACAAAATCTTGATTGCCTTGGTTTTAGCAAGCCCCGGCGCGCCTTCCACTAATAAATGGCCATCAGCCAATAGTGCAATTAATAAGCGATCTACAAGGGCGCTTTGGCCAATGATTTGGCTGCTCAGCCAATGGCGCAGGGTCTGAAGTTTGTCGTGTGAGTCTGTCATAGCGTGTGAGTGTGCTTTGTTTGCGGTCGGAATGGGTTAATTTCTATATTTCTGTGAAACAGGTCATAAAAGAATCAAGAAATGGCTAATTTGTGATCTGTTTACTTTTTCGGCGCCTACTATTTATACAAAGCAGAGCCTTTATTACAGGGTTAGATTATGGCAACCAACAATACTCCGCGCAATGCAGAACTGGTCGAACAAATACTGCAACAAGTTGATCGGCGGGTAGATGGTGCAGAGCGTGACCAACTAATACCTTTTGTGCGGGCATTCTTTAGCGCCTGCCCAACCGAAGAAATGCAAGCGCGCGACCCGCGCGACGTTTACGCTACTACCTATCAGCTGTGGCGCTTTACCCAACGATTGAACGCAGGCTCAGCGAAGATACGCCTTTTTAACCCTGACTTCGAACAGCACGGTTGGCAGTCCCAGCGCACGGTACTGGCCGCTCTGGTTAAAAACTCTCCTTTTGTGGTTGACTCTATTCGCATTGAGTTGAATAGGCGTGGTATAGCCATTCACAACATCCATAGTGCGCAGTTGACGGTTGCCCGCAATGAAGAAGGTCAACTACAAGGCGTGCAAACGACCCAATCAAAGTTGCTGCGAGAAGACGACCGCCAGATCAATCAGGAAGCGCTGGTTTTTATGGAAATCACTCGCCAAAGTGATGAAGCGACGTTTGCCGATTTACGCAAGGAAATTGAGAGTATTCTCAACGATGTGCAGGCTGTGGTGTCGAGCTTTGATGATATGCGCAATAGCGCAAAAGACATCGCCAGCAATTTTAAGGGTGATTTGAAGAAGCGTGTAGCCACCGTGTCGGCCTTTGAGCAGAAAGAAATCAAAGATACAGCAGAATTTTTGAGTTGGATGTGTGATGACAATTTCACGTTTCTTGGTTACCAGCAACTCGAGTTTAAGAGTCAGGCCCCGATGGGCACAGGAATGGGTGTGTTCAAGACACACGCCGAACTTTACGCTCAAGATATTGCACAAGAAATAAAGGCTGAAAATCAAAATAACGCGGGTGCAAAGGCGGCCTTGCTCAGTTTTTCAAAATCAGCGGTGCGTTCCCGGGTGCACCGTTACGCCTACCCTGACTACGTAACCGTTCGTGTTCCCGACGCCAAAACGGGCGCCATCACAGAACACCGCTTTTTGGGTTTGTACACATCTAAAGCCTACAGCGCTATTCCCAGTGCTGTGCCGGTGTGGCGAGACAAAGTTAACGCGGTAGAGCAGGCCAGTGGCCTGGACATGAGTAGCCACGACGGCAAGAAGCTCCGTCAAATTATTAATACCTTTCCGCGCGACGAAATTGTGCACAGCGCTACTGGTCAGCTGTTAGAAATTATCATGGGCGTGTGGCGAATTCAGGAACGCCGAAAATTAAGGCTTTTCCTCCGCCCGGATCGATTCGGTAAGTTTATGAGTGCGACGGTGTATACGCCACGCGATATGTACAAAACCGAAGTGCGGGCCAGAATAGAAAAAATACTGAGCGATGCTTTTCAGGCTGAAGATGTTGATTTCACCACGTTTTTCTCCGAATCCATACTAACCCGAACGCATTTTGTATTTCGTGTAAACCCCAAACAGGCCATGAGTTTTGATGGTAAAGACTTACGAGCTAAAGTAGTGCGGGCCGCGCAGCAATGGTCTGACCTGCTTAATGTGGCGCTACTTGATGATTTGGGCGAAGAGCGCGGTACACAGCTGGCACGTCGATACGAAAATTCATTTCCGGCAGGCTATCAAGAAGATTTTGACCCACGGTCGGCTATCGGTGACATAAAACAGATTGAGTGCCTGGACCAGGATAACCCTTTAGAAACCAAGGTATATAGAGTTCCTGAAGAACCTAATCATATGCTGCATTTTAGGCTCTATCATCTAGACCAGCCGCTAAGTCTTTCAGATTTGCTGCCGCCTTTAGAAAACATGGGTGTGCATGTGCGTGGTGACCGCTCGTATCAAATACAGCGGCTGGACGGCAAAAGTATTTGGATGCACGACTTCAGTCTTAGTTATGGCCTTGCGGCTGAAGTTAATTTGGAAGATGTGCGCGACAAGTTCCAACAAGCGTTCCGGCGAGTTTGGGAAGGCGACGCCGAGAGCGACAGTTTCAATAAATTGCTATTAGGAACCCAGCTCGATTGGCGTGAAATTGCACTTCTCAGGTCATACGCTAGATACATGCGCCAGATTGGCTTTAACTTTCGTGATGCCTATATTGCGGAAACTTTGGGTAAGTACTTAGGGCTTACAGACAAGATTGTTGCTTTGTTCAAATGCCGCTTTGAACCAGGATTGGACGCTTCTTCCGCAACAGCAGAAGCGGAGGTGTTGGCCGATATCACAGCAGAAATTGATGAAGTCGAAAACCTTAACGAAGACAGTATTTTTCGCCAGTATCTGGCATTGATTAACGCCACTATTCGCACCAACTACTATCAGAAGTCAGAGGCCGGCGACCTAAAACCCTACTTCAGCTTCAAACTGAAGCCTGCTGATATTCCTGACATGCCGGCACCCGTGCCCATGTTTGAAATTTTCGTGTACTCACCGCAGGTAGAAGGTGTGCACCTTCGTGGTGGTAAGGTCGCGCGCGGTGGTCTTAGATGGTCAGACCGCCAGGAAGATTTTCGTACTGAAGTGCTGGGCTTGGTAAAGGCGCAGCAGGTTAAAAACTCTGTGATTGTGCCGGTGGGCGCAAAGGGCGGCTTTGTTGCTAAGGCAATTGCACCAGATGCTAGCCGCCAGGAAATGCAGGAAGGCGGTATAGCGGCGTATAAGACCTTTATATCCGGCCTGCTCGACATAACCGATAATATTGTCGACGGTTCTGTAGTGGCGCCGCATTCGGTAGTGCGCCACGATGAGGATGACCCTTATCTGGTGGTTGCTGCCGACAAAGGAACGGCCACCTTTTCAGACATTGCCAATGGCTTGTCGGCTGATTACAACTTTTGGTTGGGTGACGCTTTTGCCTCCGGCGGCAGCATTGGCTATGACCATAAAGGCATGGGCATAACCGCTAAGGGCGCGTGGGTGTCAGTACAGCGACATTTCCGTGAACGCGGCATTGATGTACAGGAAACCGATTTCAGCGTTGTAGGCGTTGGCGACATGATGGGTGATGTGTTCGGTAATGGTATGTTGCTGTCGGAACACATCTGTCTGAAAGCAGCCTTCAATCATCTTCACATTTTTGTTGATCCTAACCCGGAGTCAGCAGCCAGTTTCAATGAGCGCGCTCGCCTGTTTAACATGGAGAGATCAAGCTGGGACGACTACCAGCGCGAGCTGATTTCAGCCGGCGGCGGTGTTTTCCTGCGCAGTGCGAAATCCATTCCGATTAGCGATGAAATGAAAGCGGCCTTTGATATAAGCGCTGACCAACTTGCGCCGAATGCGCTTATTACTGCCCTGCTTAAAGCGCCGGTGGATTTACTCTGGAACGGTGGCATTGGTACTTACATTAAGGCTTCTAATGAAACTCATGCTGATGTAGGCGACAAAGCTAATGATTCGCTGCGTGTTGATGCAAAAGATTTGCGTTGCAAGGCAATAGGCGAGGGCGGCAATCTGGGTGTTAGCCAGCTTGCCCGAATTGAATTCGCGCTTAATGGCGGTGCGGTGAACACAGACTTTATAGATAACGCAGCCGGTGTGGATTGTTCAGACCATGAGGTGAACATAAAGATCTTACTCAATGACGTAAAAGTTGAAGGCGACATAACCGAAAAGCAGCGCCGTGAATTGCTAGAAGAAATGACAGACGATGTTGGCGAGCTGGTGTTGCGCAACAACTACATGCAGGTTCAGGCCATTAGCATTGCTGAGCGCGAAGCGAAAAGGCGATTCACTGAGTATCGGCGTTTAATGAACCACATGGAAGAAACGGGCAAGCTGGATCGGGCGCTTGAATTCTTGCCCAGCGAAGAGGCACTGCTAGAGCGCGACGCTCAAGGTAAGCAGCTAACACGGCCAGAACTGTCGGTGCTTATTTCATACACCAAGTCACAACTTAAAGAAGAACTGTGCAACAACAAGATTTGCAGTAACCCCTACGTTGCTAAAATTGTACACACGGCTTTCCCCACTAAATTGTCTACTTTATTTCCCGCACGAATTGCCTCGCACAAATTGCGTTGTGAAATTATCGCGACACAATTGGCCAATGACATGGTCAACCACATGGGGATAACGTTTGTAGACCGAATGCGTCAAGCACCCGGTATTAGCAGTGCCGATGTTGCTTTGGCCTATGTGTGCGCCCGCGATGTATTCTCGGTGCCCAAGTACTGGCGCATGATTGAAGAGCTGGATCACAAAGTTGACGCTCAGTTGCAGATGAGCCTGATGGCCGACTTAATGCGCTTGATGCGCAGAGCCAGCCACTGGTTTTTGCGCAATAGGCGCGCGGGTCTGGACCCTGAAACAGAAGTTGCAATGTTCCTGCCTAGCGTGGGTACTATCAGCGAAAATCTCGGTAACTTCTTGAAGGGTCATTTGCGTGATGCCTGGCAAGAGCGGCAAGATGCGCTGGCCGAGCAGAATGTGCCGCCGCAGCTGGCACACTTTATTGCCGCTGCACCCAGTTTGTATGCTTCCTTAAGCATTGCCGAAGCAGCAGCAGAAACAGAAAGTAACGCAGCCCTCGTGGCAGACACCTACTTTAGCTTGGGCGACAAACTGGCCTTACACTGGTTTCATAAGCAAATCTCGGACCTGCCAGTGAAAAGCCAGTGGCAAGCCCTTGCGCGCGAAGCCTATCGTGACGACCTTGAAACCCAGCAAGGGTCGATTACTACGAGTGTGCTGTCGGGCATGGAGGATCAGTTGCACGAAAACGTAGAGTCGCATATAGAAGAATGGTCGCTGAGGGCGTCTGACGCCATTGGCCGTTGGCAACATTTGGTAGGTGAGGTTAGAGCCGCCAATACCAGCGATTTCTCTGTCTATACCGTGGCCAATCGTGCCCTCACAGACCTTGCTGAGCACTGCAAGCCGCGAGGCGCTGCATAGGCCTGCTGAGCGCCGTGCTCTTGGGTGCGGCAATTCTTGCCAACCATATTGCATCCTTCCCCCTCCCTATTTATAGGGAGGAGCGTCCTTGTTGTGCCTCGCCTTGTTCAGAGGCTTTCTAGTCTCCTGAACGAATAAGTTCATTAAAATGAATTATTCTGCTCTGTGCGGAAGGCCTTTTTACGATTAAATTTAAGTTGTAAATCGATGAACTATTCGCAATCTAGTAAGGTAGCTGTGAATGTTAATAGTCTTTCGGGATAAGTTTCCGAAAAACCCCTTGAAAAGGAAGCAAAAATGCAGAGCTTGAAAGATAAGGTTACTTTAGTTACTGGCGGCGGCAGTGGCATAGGGCGAGCGATTTGCGAGGTGTTTGCTCGCGAAGGTGCGAAGATAGCCGTCGTTGATTTCAATGCAGAAGCTGGCGAAGAGACTGCTCAGTTTTTAACGGGCAATGGTGCTGAAGCGATTTTCGTTCAAGCCGACCTCACCAAAGAAGCTCAAGTAGAACAAATGGTGGCAAAAACCGTTGAGCATTTCGGTCGTCTCGATTGCGCCTGCAACAATGCGGCACTAAGCCGTGGGCGCGGTGCTATTGAATCGTTTTCTCAGGAAGACTTCGAATTTGCAATAGAGTATTCACTGACCAATACATGGTTGTCGATGAAATACGAAATTGCGGCAATGCGTAACAACGAGGGCGGTTCGATCGTTAATATTTCGTCGAACGCCTCACTCAAAGGCGACCCCTTTAATACACCGTATGCCACGGCGAAGGGCGGCGTAAATACCTTAACAAAAAGTAGCGCGGCCGAACTAGCGCGCGCAGCAATTCGAATAAATGCTGTTTCACCGGGTGTTATCCGTACTCCAGGCGTGCAGCACTATATTGATGAAAACCCCGAAGTAGAGAAGAAGCTTAGCAATGCGTCGGCTGTTGGTCGTATGGGCGAACCATCTGAAATTGCCGAAGCTGTTGCCTTTTTCTGCTCAGACCGCGCCTCGTTTATTACCGGCCAATTATTGTCGGTTGATGGCGGCGCAACAGTTCGTTGATTCAACAATCTACTGACACCACAACTCACTAACCCGGCTATTTACTGATTCAATGATGATGAACTTAAACAGGGCAAGACAGGGAATTGTTCCCGATTGCCAGTTGCTAGACCTAAATCCACAGAGCGATTCATCTCACCCTGTGGCATTGCCGCGCTTGATGTTCAGCTGCAACTCCGACGACGACCAACACTATGTGCACACATTTCAACAGCGCTACGCTGAAGATTATCATTGCACCATGGTGAAAGCGTTTGAAACTTGTCACGTGTCTGGCCTAGACTATGTTGGTTGGCTAGAATCTGAAGCAAACGTTGGTGCTGGCACTACCGTTGTAGTGCTAATTGGCCCGGAAACCTCTACTTACGCAAATGTTGATTGGGATGTGGCCGCTGCGTTGTCTGTGGATGAAAAAAAGGCGTCTGGACTGGTGGGCGTTATGCTGCCCGAGTATTTTGATTCTGCCCCGACTATTCGCAATCTTCGAGGTTTGCCGCCGAGGCTAGCGACAAATGTGGAAAGTGGCTACGCAGCCTTGTACACGTGGAGCTATGTGATGCACAGTTTCCTGAATGTGCGAAATATGTTGAGTGATGCGCAACGGCGCAGTGAATGCATGACAGCAAATCGCGATAATCGACTGCCGCTGTTTAAGGGTTAGGTATTGGTCCTGAGGCCGTGACATTGGAGCGATTGTCCACCGTCACACGAGAGGCTAGGGTTGTGTTTCCGTTCAATGGGCCATCCCTGGCCCGTCCCTCGCTACTATCCCTGGCGCTATTCACTACAACACAACCCTAGCCTCCCGCATGACTAACACTGTGCGCGCGAAAAGTGAGTGCTTTGAGTTCTCGCTCTAAAAAAGCAGGCAAACTGCTCGCTGCTCAACCTGTGGTCACCTGAAATCCTTTAAGCCCGTGAATTGATTTGGAGAACAGTGCAGGTCGCACTGTGCAGTGTTCCGAACCAACTCGACTGTGGAAAAGCGCAGCCTTCTGTACTTCTGAACATCAAGTGGAAGAAAGCTGTCGATTACTGCCCAGAGAGTGGCAAGCGGATTGCGGTCTGTTTTGAAGCGAATAGCGCCAGGGATAGACGCGCGGGACGGCACATGGATGTGCCACTGAGCATCAAAATAGATCGCAATTCGATTGGCACGGATTCAAAATATCAAGCTTTCTATCCAGGCGGAAACATTAACATAGCTCCTATCTCCTCCCTGCCGGGCTCTACCAGCTAGCAATCGACCAAACTTAGCTATATTCTGCCGCCAAACAATTACCCTGAGCCCTAGTCCTGTGAGAGTCCTGTGAGCCAAGAATTCAGTCTTTTCGCCACGTGCCCGCGTTATATGGAGCAATTGCTTGCTGACGAATTGGTCGCTATGGGCGTTGAGCAAGTAAAGTTGGGTATTGGGGGCGTTTACTTCGACGCCACTCAGAAGCGTGCCTACCGGGTGTGCTTGTGGTCGCGACTGGCCAATCGCGTGCTGTTGCAGCTGGTTACCGTTCGAGTGGACAGCAAAGATGATGTCTACGCAGCGGCGTCTTCCGTCAACTGGCGCGAGCATATAGCCGCTTCTCGCGACGGTAAATCGTCCATAGCGGTCGATTTTAACGGCTCGTCAGAGAGTATCCGCAATACCCACTTCGGCTCCCAGCTGATCAAAGACGCCGTGGTAGACCAATTCAGCAGCTCCGACCGCCCCAGTGTGGACAAGCAAGCGCCGGACCTTCGAATTAATGCCCACCTTGCGAAGGGCACAATAAGCATTGCCGTCGACCTAAGCGGGCAAAGCTTGCATCGCCGGGCTTACCGCGCGGGTACTGGCGAGGCGCCAATGAAAGAGAACCTCGCGGCGGCCATTCTCATTCGTGCAGGTTGGCCCAGTGTATGCGAGCGCAGCGCGCAGAGTGATCAAAAGGCGGTGTTGCTTGACCCAATGTGTGGCTCGGGCACTTTGTTGTTTGAGGCGGCTTTAATGGCCTACGATTGCGCACCGGGTTTGCTGCGAGAAAGCTGGGGGTTCAGTGGCTGGAAGCGTCATGACCCAGAGGCCTGGGCATCAATATTGAGTGAGGCGGAGCAACGCCTTCGCGCAGCTGAAGTTGAGCCTCGTGCATTGCTTATAGGGTATGACAAAGATAAAGCGATTTTAGGCGCCGCGCATAAAACCGCAAAACGCCTGGGCCTTGAACAGCATTTTGTATTTTCCAATCGATCCATCGCGCAATTAACTTGCCCTGCAGAAGCCGGTGACACGCGAGGCCTGGTGATCTCTAACCCGCCCTATGGCGAACGTATCGGTGAGGTGCGAGAGTTGGAGAATTTGTATTCCACTTTTGGTGGGCATTTGAAGCAGTACTTTGCTGGCTGGGATGTTGCTGTTTACAGCAGTAATACTGAGTTGCTGGATGAGTTGCGACTACGTTCTGCGAAAAAATATCGTTTGCGCAATGGCCCCTTAGAAGGCCAGCTTCGATTATTTACTATTGCAGAAAATGAGGCGCCGGTTGCTGATGAAGACTTTAAAACCGCTGAGGTAAATAGCGAGGCTGTAGCAAGTAAAGACAATGAAATTGCTCGAGAACCGTTGCGCCTTGGGCAGGCCAAAGTTGTTGAAGAGCTGGCGAATCGCTTGCGCAAGAATAAAAAGAAGTTGCAGAAAGCACAGTCGAAAATTGACAGTAACTGCTACCGCCTGTACGACGCTGATCTTCCTGAATACAGCTCGGCCATTGATATTTACGCAGACTATGTATTGGTTACAGAGTACACGGCACCTGACACAATCGACGAAAAGAAAGCCAGCCAGAGAATACAGAATACACTGTTGACTGTAGAAACAGTGTTAGAACTTGATAGCGCCAAAGTTATATATAAAACCAAGCGCCGCCAAAAAGGCAGTGACCAGTATCAGCGCAGCGGGCGCGATAGTGAGCTTCTTGAAGTTAAAGAAGGGCAGGCGCGCTTTCTGGTGAATCTGCATGATTACCACGACACCGGGCTTTTTCTTGATCATCGACCAGTGCGTCGCTATCTCGCGGAGCGGGCGAAGGGTAAACGATTTCTCAACTTGTTTTGCTATACCGCTGCGGCAACCGTTCAGGTTGCCCTGGCGGGTGCAAAAGAAACCACCAGTATCGATATGTCGGCGCCGTATTTGGTGTGGGCTCGAAAGAATATGAAGCTGAACAAAGCCAGCCCTTATGGTCATCATTTTCTTCAGGAAGATTGCCTACAATGGTTAGCCGGTGGCGAGAGAAAATTTCATAAAGGTGGAAGTGCGGACGATCAGCAAGAAAGCGGGGGTGAAAAACCTCGAGATGAGGCTGCTCGGGAATATGATTTGATATTGCTTGACCCGCCTTCATTTTCGAACTCGAAGCGCATGGATGAAACTTTGGACGTTCAGCGGGACCATGCGGAAATGATCACTCAGTGTATGAAACTGCTTTCTGACAATGGAGAGTTAGTGTTCTCAACCAATCGGCGTAAGTTCAAGTTAGACCCAGAATTAAGCGAGAATTTTCAAGTTGCCGATATTACCAAGCGCACCCTGGACCCGGATTTTCAACGGATTGCGCCGGCCCACCGTTGTTGGTCAATTCAGCACAGTTAATTTTCAAGAATTGTGTTTTATCGAAATGAAGCGTTTTTTAGCCAAAGCTCAAAAGCAATCATCATACTGTCATGGTAGTGTCACAATTCGTTGCCAGAATTGTGCTTTCTGATAACCTGCAGTGACGGTAGTGTTTAGGTAGTTTGACCATAGTGTGGCAACGGGATGGCAGTTAAAAAAATTCTGATCGTAGAAGACGAAATTGCCATCCGTGATATGCTGCGCGCCGCGCTTCTCGCGGCAGGTTTTGAATGCTCTGAAGCGGGTGATATTCGTCAGGCTTATGTTCAGGTTGTTGATCAACAGCCCGATCTTATATTGTTGGATTGGATGTTGCCGGGCGGAAATGGCCTGGAGCTTATTAGGCGCTTAAAACGGGAAGCGAACACGCAGTTTATTCCGGTGATAATGCTAACGGCGCGCACCGATGAAGACCACAAGATCAGTGGCCTTGAAACGGGCGCTGACGACTATGTTACAAAGCCTTTTTCGCCACGAGAGTTAATAGCGCGTATTAACGCACTGCTGCGCCGCAGTGCACCAGAGTTAGAGAGCGGCAATTATTCGTGCCAGGGTTTAGAGCTGGATGCAAACAGCCATAGAGTCTTTGTTGACAAGCAAGCAATTGATATCGGGCCAACCGAATTTCGCTTGCTGCAATTTTTTCTTTCCCACCAAGACCGAGTATTTACCCGAGCGCAAATTCTCGACAGTGTTTGGGGTAGCAATATCTATCTTGAAGAGCGAACCGTTGATGTTCATATCAAAAGGCTGCGTACGGCACTTAAGGCGGTGGCCCCAGATTCTGCCAGCGATTCAGCAGGCAATAAAATCGATTACAGCGCTTATATACACACCATACGAGGTACGGGCTACCGTTTCTCAGCCTGAATTTTCGGTGTCTTCCTCGCTACACATTTTTGGGCCGGCGGTTTCGTGAGAAAAACTGAGCTAACGCTATTATTCTATGCCTTGCTGGCTGGCTTGCTGCTGGGCGGTATTTTGTCGGGCTTTACAAGTGTGGGCTTGATGTCAGGGCTTGCAATAGCGTCAATCGCCTATGCACTTGGCTGCATTGTTCGTTTGCGAAAGGTGTTTGTCTGGCTTCGTCAGGACGAGGAAGGCGAGCCTCCAGAGAGCATTGGTGAGTGGGGTGAATTACTTGATGAGTTGCACCGCTTGCGCAGAGGCTACGCCAAGCGTCAGTCAAGCCTTGAGTACCGTATTGAAAATCTTCAAAATTCTTTCGCGTCGCTGGACGACGCAGTCGTCCTGCTAAGTAATTCAGACGAAATCGACTGGTGTAATGAATCGGCCGACCGGCTGTTGGGCTTGTTGCCTCAGCAAGATCGCGGGCAGGTTTTGCAAAATTTGCTTCGTTCCCCCGATTTTCTTTCCTACTTCGAAGAAGGCGAATACGATAAACCGCTCTCCATGATGTCACCGGTATCAGAAGCGACAGAGCTGGAGTGCCATATAACGCGTTTTGGCAAAGGTAACCGAATGTTGTTTGTTCGCGACGTAACAGGTGTGCGGCGTCTGGAGCAAACTCGCACAGATTTTATTGCGAATGTGTCACACGAACTGCGAACGCCCCTAACGGTGATTACAGGTTACCTGGAAACGATGCTCGATTCTGATACCGAATGGCAGCCGGCCTTGGCGCAAATGAGTGGCCAGGCGAAAAGAATGGAAGACTTGCTTGCGGACCTGATGCAGCTGAATCGATTAGAATCTGTGCCTGAGAAAGCGCAGCATGACGAGCTTGATTTACGCTCAATTGTGAGCATGATATTTGAC
The DNA here is from genome assembly GCA_045106985.1 of Pseudomonadales bacterium. Classification (GTDB taxonomy): domain Bacteria; phylum Pseudomonadota; class Gammaproteobacteria; order Pseudomonadales; family JAUIET01; genus JAUIET01. Next base: position 27,372 of record JBGCFQ010000050.1, read on the forward strand.
GAAACGAGTGTGCGTAAGCCACAGCAAAAACTGGAACTAAAAGTAAAAACTGACGCGCGTTTGTTAGGCAACCAGCAAGAGTTATACAGTGCCTTCGCAAACTTGATACACAATGCCAGTAAATACACAGCAGACGATGGCAGCATAAGTGTTACTTGGAGGTTAGAGGCAAGTGGCGCAAGCTTGTCTGTGAGCGATACAGGAGCGGGCATAGAGGCGCAGCATCTTTCAAGGTTAACTGAGCGCTTTTATCGAGCTGACCCGAGCAGGCATTCCTCCACAGGCGGCACTGGGCTTGGATTGGCAATTGTGAAACACGTTTTGTTGCGCCATCAAGCGGGCTTGAGCATTGATAGCACGCCCAACAAGGGCAGCAACTTTGCTTGTCACTTTCCAGAAGAAAGAATCGTACGGCCTGAGGTGGATACGGGGGCCTGATTAGGTCACAGTATCTCATTAAGCGTGAAGCTGGCGCTCGAGTCCGCTCAGGGCCGGATTCTTGAGCGCCCGTAAATATCCGTCACTACTGAATCATCAACTTTCTCGAACACCTGCTCACACTGTCATATTCCTGTCATTTTTCGGCGCTAGAGTGCACACATTGCCTTAGGGTTTGGAGACGACAGTAATGAATTTAAAGAAATGTGTTGCCGGTGTAGGCGCGATAGCGATGTTGTCCGCATTTTCAGTTAACGCAACGGAAGGTGTTGATTCAGATTTGGCGGACTACAAGAAAATCAGTGGCGTAGCTGGAAACTTATCCAGCGTTGGGTCTGATACCTTGGCAAACTTGATGACTTTATGGGCTGAAGAGTTCAAGCGCGAGTACCCAAGTGTCAATATTCAAATTCAAGCGGCTGGGTCGTCTACGGCCCCTCCCGCTCTTACTGAAGGTACTTCTACCTTGGGGCCTATGAGCCGCAAAATGAAAGACAATGAGCTGGAAGCCTTTGAGAAGAAGCACGGCTATAAGCCAACAGCTGTGCCTGTGGCTATTGATGCTTTGGCTGTTTACGTGCACAAAGACAATCCGCTTCCTGGGCTTAGCCTGCCGCAAGTTGATGCGATATTTTCAAGCAACAGAACCTGTGGTTACGCGAATGATATTTCGCGGTGGGGCGGCGCCGGTATGGATGGGGCTTGGGCGCATCGCGACATTCAGCTATTTGGGCGCAATTCCGTGTCGGGTACCTACGGCTACTACAAAAAAGTGGCGCTGTGTAAGGGCGACTTTAAAGACACGGTAAATGAACAGCCTGGTTCAGCCTCGGTAGTTCAGTCGGTATCAACCTCCATAAATGGGATCGGTTATTCGGGTATTGGCTATCGCACGTCAAGCGTGCGCGCATTGCCGTTAGCAAAGAAACATGGGGGTGACTTCGTTCCCGCCACGCCGGCAATGGCTGTCGCTGGCAAATACCCCTTGTCACGCTTTCTGTACGTTTACGTGAATAAGCATCCCAGTAAAGCTCTGGCTCCCTTAGATGGGGAGTTTATTAAGTTAGTGCTTTCAAAGATTGGCCAACAGGTGGTGTTGAAAGACGGTTACATCCCGCTACCTGCCAAAGTGGCTGAGCGAACTCTTACTAAGTTAGGGCTATAAGTAGTCGCAAGAAAACCCTAAAATCAGGCTTTTCGTTTTGGCTGCCGCCGCTTTGCGCCGGTAGCCTTTTTACATTCAAGGAACATTGTTAAACCACATGAGTAAACCGACCACTCAGGCACTGATAGAGGGAAATAGCTTCTTTCAGACAAAGAGACGATTCAAGGATCGTTTTGCCCGCTATGCGATAGCGACCGGTGGCATGGCGGTTATTGGCGCAATCTTATTAATATTCCTCTATTTGTTGTACGAAATTGTGCCGCTGTTTCAGTCGGCCGACATGCAGCAAGAGACAGCTTACTCAATTACTGCCGCTGATAAGCCTGCTTACATTGCGATAGAAGAGCAAGGCACGCTGTTTTTTAGATTAAGTAAGACGGGTTTAGCTGAGTTCCGCGAAGTTGACGGAGGTGCGGTTCGCAGTCAGCAGGCGCTTGTTGAGTTAGGCATTGAGTTAACGAGTTTTGCTGTTTCGAGCGAAGAAAGCCGCACATTTGGTTTGGGCATGAGCAATGGCTCGGTATTGTTGGCTAAGCATGACTACGACTCAATCTACGACGGCGATGATCGAACTATTGTTCCTAGGATCACTTTTCCCATAGGAGATCAGCCGCGAATAATGACAGATTCGACAAGGTCTATCGTGGCTCTTGCCGTTCGTGATGCAGAAGAATTGTCGACTATTGCAGCCTTGGGCGATGACGGCCAGCTTCACATCATGCAAATCGAAAAAGAGCAGGATTTCTTGTCGGAAGAATGGGTTTACTCCGAGAACATGTTCAACATCGACGACGTAGGCAGCCAGGTGCGCCGTTTGCTGATGACGGAAGATCAGCGCTATGTATTTGTATTGAGTCAGAGCGATGATCTGAAGATATATGACCTTCAAGCAGCGCGAAGCGGCCGTATTGACGCTTTGGTTGCTCAGCATAGCTTGGCCACAGGCGAGACCGTTAGCGATTTGCGTTTCTTGTTGGGCGGCATCTCTTTGCTGGTAAAAGACAGTTCAGGGACTGTGTCGCAGTGGTTTTGGCAGGCGTTCGATGGTCAGAGGCGACTGGAAAAAGTGCGGACATTCGAAGCGCCCGTTGGAGCGGCAACCTTGCTCACCGAGCAACGACGCAAAGGCTTTGTGATCCTCAATGAAGGTGGCATGTTACAACTTGCGCATTCCACAGCGAATTCCATTAGCTTCGAGCAGCAGCTCACTTTGTCAGGCTCTTTGGTAGCGGCTGCAATAGCACCGCGTGCCAATCTACTTCTTGTAGAAGATCAATCGGGTACCTTGCAGGTTTGGACGATTGACAATCCACACCCGGAAATTTCTTTTGCGGCCTTATGGGATGAGGTGTGGTACGAAAGCTACAGTAAACCGGAGTATGTCTGGCAGTCTTCAGCCTCCAGTAATGATTTTGAGCCCAAGTACAGTTTTGCGCCATTGGCATTTGGTACGCTGAAGGCGGCATTTTATTCAATGCTGTTGGCCGCACCTCTCGCAATTTGCGCAGCGGTTTATACCGCATTTTTTATGGCGCCCGGTTTACGTCGTAAAGTGAAACCCTTAATTGAGCTGATGGAAGCCTTGCCCACAGTTATTCTCGGTTTTCTCGCTGGCTTGTGGTTAGCCCCGTTTTTTGAAAAACACTTGCCAGCGGTGTTTGGTATTTTGTTATTGATGCCTCCAGCCATATTGCTCATTGCTTTTGTTTGGAGTCGACTGCCAGCAAAGGTTCGCAATATAGTGCCCGAGGGTTGGCATGCTGTTTTGTTGATTCCAATAGTGTTGGGGCTAAGCCTGCTGTGCATAGCGAGTAGCCAGCCAGTAGAACTGTTGTTGTTTTCAGGCGACGCACGCGCTTGGCTAACCAACGAAATAGGTATTTCGTTTGACCAAAGAAATGCTTTGGTTGTTGGTGTGGCAATGGGTTTTGCGGTTATACCAACCATTTTTAGTATTGCTGAAGATGCCATTTTTTCTGTGCCTAAGCATTTGGCCAATGGCTCGCTAGCGCTTGGCGCCACACCTTGGCAAACCCTGTTGCGTGTGATTCTGCCCACCGCCAGCCCCGGTATATTCTCTGCGCTAATGATTGGCTTGGGACGAGCCGTGGGCGAAACCATGATTGTTCTTATGGCAACGGGTAATACGCCGATTATGGATGTGAATATCTTTGAGGGTATGCGCACGCTTGCTGCGAATATTGCAGTAGAGGTTCCTGAGGCGGAGGTAGACAGTACCCACTATCGGGTTCTTTTCCTCGCCGCTTTTGTTTTGTTTATGTTCACTTTCACTGTAAACACAATGGCTGAACTAGTACGCCAACGACTGAGAGAACGCTATGGATCATTGTAGTGCTGGCTTGAGTCGGGGCTGGCTTGGGTAGGACTGGGTCGAGTGTCGATAGCAATGGATAATTCTTTGTATCGTTCTAATAAGCAGGGCGTAGGTGACTGGTTTAAGAGTGGCGAGCCTTGGATATGGGTAACAGCGTCGGCTGTAGCGGTTAGTGTTATAGCCGTTGTTGGTCTGCTGCTGTTGTTAGCGGTGCGTGGGCTGGGACATTTTTGGCCGTCAGATGTTTTGCAGTTCGATTATGTGGATGAACGCTCGGGTGAGCTGCAAAAAATAATCGGCGAAGTAAGTGCCTCCGAAGAAGTGAGCCTAGAGCAGCTTCGCTCATCAGGTCTTGAGATCAGTGATGCTGGTGGCGAGCTGCGACAGCGCGACTTGATAAAAACCGGTAATCGCGACATTACCGGCGCCGACTTTCGCTGGCATCTTCGAGAAGCGATGAGCAATATCGAGAAACCCGATGCGTTGCTGGTGTTAGAGCGACGTGAATGGGGTAATTTTTATGGCTATCTGCTTAATGTGAAGCAGCAGGGTGAGCTTGTTGCGCAGCAAACCGCGAAAGTATTTGATGCGAAAGTCTGGGCTGAATTCGAAACACGATTAAACCGTGCACTTGAATTGCACGATGAAATAAAAGGCATCGAGAAGAATCAAACGAAAAGTCTGAACTACCAGCTAGAAAGATTGCGTTTGGCTGAGCGCAGTCTTGAACTGCAATCTGAACTGGGTGCGCGCGAGCGGACGTTGGAGATGGCGCGTATTAGTGAGGAACGTGCTGAAATTAACGCATCGTATGAGGTGTTGCAAAACACTTTGAGCGATTTGTATGCGCGTGCCCAACGAGACTCCTTTACCGTTTTAGCGGCGGGTGGAGAGCAGCTGGAAATACCGTTTGCCAAAGTGGTTCACGCAATGATGCCGAACCATATGAACGTGCTGGAGAAAATTCTTGCGTGGTTTGTAAAGCTTGGTGACTTCTTAAGTGATGATCCGCGCGAGGCTAATACTGAGGGTGGTGTGTTCCCTGCTATTTTTGGCACAGTATTGATGGTGATATTGATGGCCATCATGGTAACGCCCTTTGGCGTAGTGGCGGCTGTGTACCTTCGAGAGTATGCGCGCCAGGGCGTGGTCACTCGTACCATTCGCATCGCGGTAAACAACCTGGCTGGTGTGCCCTCTATAGTTTATGGTGTATTTGGTTTGGGCTTCTTTATTTATGGCATTGGTGAGCAGGTTGACCATTTGTTTTTTGAAGCCGCATTGCCGACGCCGACCTTTGGTACGCCAGGTTTGCTTTGGGCCTCTCTTACGCTGGCTATTCTGACGGTGCCAGTTGTTATTGTAGCAACTGAAGAAGGCTTGGCACGTATACCTCGATCAGTGCGCGAAGGCAGCTTAGCCTTAGGGGCTACAAAGGCAGAGACGCTATGGCGCGTGGTTTTGCCCATGGCAAGCCCGGCAATGATGACCGGCGTTATTCTGGCGGTTGCCAGAGCCGCGGGAGAGGTGGCGCCGCTGATGCTGGTAGGCGTGGTGAAACTAGCCCCTGCCTTACCATTAGACGGCAACTTCCCATACCTGCACTTGGATCAAAAATTCATGCATCTGGGTTTTCATATTTACGATGTGGGCTTTCAAAGCCCAAATGTGGAGGCGGCGCGACCATTGGTTTACGCCACAGCCCTATTATTGGTAGTGGTTATTGCGGTGCTGAATTTTGCAGCTGTACGCATTCGTAACCACTTAAGAGAAAAATACAAAGCGCTGGAACACTGATTGTGAGCGAAGAAAACGAAAATATCTGTCTCGAAGTTAAAAACTTGCAGTTGTTTTATGACAACGATAAGCAGGCTTTAAAAGACGTCAACATGTACATCCGCAAGAAGGGCGTAACTGCATTTATTGGTCCTAGTGGCTGTGGTAAATCCAGCTTGTTGCGCTGCTTCAACCGTATGAATGACCTGGTTGATGGTTGCCGTGTGGAGGGCCAGATACTGCTTGATGGCATTGATATCTACAACAAGAAGGTTGACCCAGCGCAGTTGCGGCGGCGAATTGGTATGGTGTTTCAAAAGCCTAACCCATTTCCGAAAACCATTTATGAAAATGTGGCTTATGGCTTACGCATTCAGGGTGTGAATAAAAAGCGAGTGCTGGATGAGGTGGTGGAGAAGTCTCTGCGTGACGCGGCGCTCTGGGACGAAGTTAAAGACCGCTTACACGATTCGGCGCTTGGTCTTTCCGGTGGTCAACAGCAGCGGCTTGTAATTGCTCGTACCATTGCTATAGAGCCTGAGGTGTTGTTGCTGGACGAACCAGCATCTGCCTTGGACCCAATCTCAACCTTGAAGATTGAAGAACTTATTTATGAGTTGAAATCAAAGTACACAATTGTCATCGTTACTCACAATATGCAGCAGGCGGCACGCGTGTCTGAATTCACGGCCTTTATGTACCTCGGCGAGCTGATCGAGTTTGGAGACACTAACACCATATTTACCAACCCCGGTGAAAAACAGACCGAGGATTATATTACCGGCCGTTACGGCTGAATTTATAGCTGGCAAGCTTTGTATAGAGCCACACGGAACACAAGCGGAGCAAGAAGATGGATAAGGGCGGATACTCTCAGCACATATCGCAGCAGTACAATGAAGAACTGGAAGAAGTGAAGCGCAGCATGCTCGAAATGGGCGGGCAAGTAGAGCAGCTGGTGATAGATGCTGTCAGCAGCATTATTGAGGGCGATAGCAGTGTTGCCACGCAAGTTCGCGAAAATGATAAGCCCGTGAACGCTATGGAATCTGATATTGACGAGGAGTGCGCGCGCATCCTTGCCAGAAGGCAGCCTGCTGCAAGCGACCTGCGTTTGGTGTTGGCGGTTACCCGGGTATCAACCGATCTTGAGCGCATAGGCGACGAGGCTGGCAAGATAGCCTTGCAAACGATAGAGCTTGCCGAGGCAGGGAAGGCGCCTGGCGGCTATTCCGAAATTCAACATATGGGTAGTAGTGTTCGCGGCATGCTGCACGACGCTTTGGATGCCTTTGCCCGCATGGACGAAACCCTGGCGCTTAAGGTGGCGCAGCAAGACAAGGAAGTAGACAGTTACTACGGCTCGGCAATGCGGGTGGCGCTTACCTTAATGATGGAAGACCCGCGTAACATTTCAAGAGTGCTAAGCATTATGTGGGCACTGCGTTCGCTTGAACGAATTGGGGATCATGCACGCAACATAGCTGAACATGTTATTTACCTGGTTAAAGGTAAGGATGTGCGCCATGTTGGTTTGAAGGAAATGGCCAAGCAAGTGAGATAAGCAGGTGAGGGTGTCACCTGCCTAGTACTTCTTGTTCTGAGCTTTCGCTGGGTTTAGCTCTCGCTTTCGCTAGCTGCTTTCTCTTTGTAGGCAGTCATGGATTCTTTCCACTCGGCCGCAATTGTTGTCATTTCATCAACAACTTCATTGTGCACTTTAATGCGCGCAGCGTTAGTGGCTTCTTCGGCTGCAATGGCATCCTCGTCACCTTTTGCTGCTGCAGCGCCGGCTTTTTCTTCAGCTTCCAGGCACTCTACAAAAACAGTACCGTCGGCAACGAAGGCTTTAACGGCTGTTTGCCCGGCTATCATAGCCTGCATATCGGCTTCAGCACCGTTTGGAACTGTTGGCTTGGCGGGGCGGTCACATTGTGCCCAGCTAAACGAAGCCATCGAGCTTAGCGACAAGGCCAGTAGGCCGTTGATCAGAAATTGCTTATTGTTGGTCATAGGAATGTCTCCACTTTCACTAGCGGTTAAGGATACTGGCCAAAAAGCCATCTGAAAACCTCTGATCTGAAATACATCGTAAAATTCATCTATTTGACGTTCAGCGGTAATTCATCCCTATGGCACTAATCTTTAGTCACCTTAGCAAGTAGCGGTAAAAGACCGCAAAGGAGACTGTATGAACAGGCAATCAATGGTAATGGGCTTACCCCTAACTCTGGCCCTGACTTTGGCGGGTTTCGGCCTTACGGCCGCCCCAGCACAGGCTCATGACGATAGGTCGTCACTGCGCATCAGTGTGCACGCTGGAGGTCATCATAAGTCGGGGCAGCATGACACTCGTTACAATAACTACCGTTACAACGATTATGGCCACTACAGCTATGGCCACAAAGGCTACGACAAGAAGCGACACCGTAATAAGCACGCTAGCAAGCAACGTTTAGCCTATGATCGACATCATAGGGCGGTGAAGCGCTATAAGCATGGGCATCGCAAGCATCGCCATACGTCGTACTGCCCAGAGTACGTCTACCGAGACCGTCACCATCGGCCCGCTCGTCATGTTGTTCAGGCGCTGAGACATCTGGACTATTACGCGCATAGAAACCACCACTGAGCCCGCCAATTGATGCCCAAATAAGGGCAACGAAAAAACCAGCACAGGGAAGTGCTATCAGTGCTTGAATTCCATCAGAGCTTATGTACAATACCGCCTTCTTTTTTGGCGCTCTAAGATTTTGACGCTTCACTGTGTCCCCTTCGTCTAGTGGCCTAGGAAACCGCCCTTTCACGGCGGTAACAGGGGTTCGAACCCCCTAGGGGACGCCATTTCTTTTTTTGTTGCTATTCCGTGGCAATCGGCGCTATTTAGCCGATGACTCCGTTCATAATTGTATAATGCAGCCTTGTGTACTTTGGCCATTAATTTTATGCACGAACGAAATTGGCAATACCTGACACTTACCCGCAAGGACCGAGTGCTCACGGTATCCTTCGATTCAAAAACCAAAGTCAACTCCCTTAACAATGCGCTTTTGAGAGAACTCACGGCATTGGCCATCGAGTTGCAGCAAGACTGTGAGCTCAGCGCCATTATTCTCAAAGGCCGGTCTGATATATTCAGCGGTGGCATGGACCTGGCTGACCCTGAACTAAAACAAGCGGATTTGATGTCTCTTACGCAAAAGCGTCAGCTGGCGAGATTAGGCCCGGCTATGTGCAACGCTTGGGAAGCTTTGGAGCCTGTGACCATCGTCGCGATAGAAGGCTGGTGCATTGGCGGTGGCATGGCGCTAGCCTGCGCATGCGATTGGCGCGTTGTTAGCTCTGATGCGTCACTGTACGTTCCTGAGCTGAAACTTGGTATGAACATGAGCTGGCAGAGTGTGCCGCGCTTCAACAGCTTGATAGGCCCGGCACGCACGAAACGTTTACTTATTCTAACCGAGCCACTGGACGCCCAAACAGCAGAGCATTGGGGCCTGGTCGATTATGTTGTGCCAAGCGGTGAGACCTTGAAAAAGTCGTTGGAGCTGGCCGCTGCCGTCGCCGCGCAACCACCGCTTCCGGTAAGGATGATTAAGCGCGCGATTACCGACGCTGCCTCCACTACGCATTATTCATCAAGTTCTATGGACGCTGACCAGTTCTTGTTAACGCAACAATCGAGTGATGCTCAGGAAGGCCTCACGGCTTTCTTCGAAAAGAGAGAGGCTAAGTTTACTGGTGATTAAGAGGTAGACTCAATTAACCTCTCCATGAGTTTTGTGTTAAGCCATTCAAGGCTCACTTCGTGATGGAGGGAACCGCGGAGCGGCCAAGTTCGTAGAGAAATGCATGGCCGCTTGTGTGGCGGATTCAATATTAGTCTTACCCAAAGTGGATACTTGGGTCCTGCACTGATCCTAATCCAAGGCTCAATTTGTCCAAAACGTAATTCTGGTACAAGCGCCACGGTTTCGATTTGCCTTGCTTAGGCATTTTCTCCATCGCTCTCATCACATATCCTGAAGAGAAATCCATAATCGCATCTTCTTCTATGCCGTCTGCGGGTAGAACGGGCTGACAATAGCGTAAGCCATTCTCATCGATGTGATTGATCAGTTTGCAAAAGTAAGCTGAAATCAGATCCGACTTCAACGTCCATGACGCGTTGGTGTAACCCATGGAAAATGCAAAGTTCGGAATGCCGCTGAGCATCATTCCCTTATAGCTAAAGGTATCGGCAAAATCTATTTCACTGTCATCGACATAAATTTTTAGGCCACTGCATACTTCCATATTCAAACCGGTAGCGGTTACGATTATGTCGGCTGGCAAGTGTTCACCGGATTTCAGCTGAATGCCTGTATCAGTAAAGCAATCAATATGATCGGTGACGACATCGGCCGAACCATTCTTTATTGATTTAAAAAGATCGCCATTGGGCACCAGGCAAAGACGCTGGTCCCAAGGGTTGTAGCTCGGCGTGAAGTGCGTCTCGATGTCAAATTCTTCGCCAAGCTGTTCCTTGACCGCATTAATCAAAAATTGTTTTACCAGATGTGGCTTACGTCGCGCCAGCTGAAAAGTGTACATGCCGTACAGAATGCCTTTCCAGCGAGCTAGTTGGTACGCCAAGCGTGCTGGTAGAAATCGCTTCAATCGATTCGCAAAAACGTCTTGCTCTGGCATTGCCACAATGTAAGTGGGCGAGCGTTGCAGCATGGTTACTTTTTTGGCCGTTTGCGCCAGCGTGGGTACCAGTGTTACTGCCGTGGCGCCACTGCCGATAACAACAATATTTTTGTCGCTATAGTCTAGCGACTGTGGCCAGTGCTGAGGATGGATAACCGTACCGTTAAAACTCTCTCGGTCTTTAAATTCAGGTGTATAGCCTTGTTGGTAATTGTAATAGCCGCCACCATAAAACAAAAAACGGCTTTGTAGAGTATCGACGGTGTTTGTCTCAGGGTTTTCAATTGTGCAGCTCCATAGCGCACTCTTGCTGCACCAACTTGCCCTAGTAAGCCGTTTGTTAAAACAAATATTTTCCCTAATGCCGTTTTCAGTAGCGGCTTCGTTCAGGTACTGGCGTATGTCTTCGCCGGGAGAAATGGCTTTGTCTGAGACCCATGGCTTGAAAATGTAGCCAAAGGTATACATGCTGGAGTCTGAGCGTATACCCGGGTACCTAAACAGATCCCAGGTTCCGCCTATTTCACTACGAGCTTCAATAATTGAGTAGCTTTTGCCGGGGCAGTTTTTTTGCAGATGGTACGCTGCCCCTATGCCTGAAATGCCAGCGCCAATAATCAGTAGGTCTACTGGCACTTCGTTCACTAAGCTTGCTCTAGCAAGGCCGCTACTCGTGATTTATGAGCCAGCAGCGAGCTGTGTTTTTCTGCGTCGGGCTTTTGCTTTACGGCCGCCGAGAAATTGGTGCAGATGAATAAATCAACATCGGCCTGGCTTAGTTCGTCGCCAACTAAAAACTCCTTGTCTGACAATTCAGCTTCCATAGTGTCAAAAAAGAAAGCCAGTTTTTTCTGACCGCGTTCCGTAAGCTCAGGAATTTGCTTTATGTTCAGAGGGCCGGGTAAGGCTCTATCCTCAAATCCGGGGGCGAGACCATTACGCAAAATCTCGGCAATGCTTAAAAGACCCGTCATAAACAATTTATGCAGCCAGCCCAAGATCTGTGCGCGTTCTACTGGCGTGCGCCCCATCAGCGGGCGTTGCGGGTATTCGTTATCAAGATAGTAAAGCATTGCCACAACTTCGCTTAATACGGTTCCGTCTTCGAGAAGAATAGCCGGAACGGTTTGGGATGGATTTACGGCCGTGTATTCAGGCGTGAACTGATCCCCTTTCATCATATTGATATCAACATAGTCCAGCTCTACGCCCTTGAGTTTGAGCATATGGTTAACGCGCAAGGCATTTGGTGGGAAGTCGCTGGAGTAGAAAGTTTTGATTGGCATGATGAGCTCACTTAGTTATAAAGACGTTAGTTTACTAAATTAGGTGTTAACGGCAAAGAGCCTTAGCCGATTGCTTAGGCAAGGTTGCTCCTGGAGCGACGATGCACTGCAATCAGTAAGCCTCCGATGGCTAGCTGTAATCCGCCAAATAAGAGTAATGTTAGAAGTATTATGTCGCCTAAGCCTCCCGCTATCGCGCCAGCCGCTGGAAAAAGTGAGGCTTTAATCATAACGCCGAGATTAACGTTTCGAAGCGTCATTTCTATTTCTATTGCTATTGTGTCAGCGCTAGCCAGCCTGAGTAATCTTGGCACTGTCACGGCAACCGTGACCAATAGGACAGTGAAAAGCAAAACAGTGAGCGCGTTGTTCATGCCAAAAAAATTAATGTCTAGCCGACCAGCGCTGCCAGAACCAATAACAATCAGCAGAATACCAAGAAGCGACGCGCGAATGCAGGCGGTAGAAAAAGCGTGGCTGTTGTTGGGAGACAATTTTAGAAACGCCATTCCCAGCACAAGGGGTAATAGCAAGGTGAGACATATCTCAACAGCGATTCGCCCTGAAGGCATTTCAAAGTGTGCAGGCATGTAATCGACTATAAGAATCCCTAGAATAAAGGGCGTAGTGACCAGGCAAGCAATGGTGGTTATTGCAGTGAGCGAAATCGACAGGGCGCTGTTACCGCGTGCGAAATATGTAAATATATTTGAAACTGTGCCACCTGGAATGGCGGCGATCAGTGCAATGCCTATTGCCACACCGGCCGATACCCATGACATTTGAATAAAGAGGAAAGCGACAAAAGGAACGCACAGCAACTGCAGCAGCGTGCCGAATGCAACCGCGCGCGGTGCAGCAAGTACGCGAGCAAAGTCTTGCGGCGTGAGCGTGGCGCCCATCCCCAACATGGCAAAAACAAGCTGGAAAACGGCGAACCAATACTCGTTTGCTAGATAAAATTCACCCATATTGGCCTGCTAGCTGATTGTCGAACAAATGTGTGGTCTCGTTTTTGTTGTATGGTCTGACAGGGCGCGACAGTAGGCATGGAACGCCGTTGCCGACCTGTGATATTATATGACACTTAGACTGCCAATAGTTTGCTGGCAGGCATGCTTTATCAAATTTTATACAGAACCGCTAAGGAGCACAGTATGACCGACGCAGTAATAGTATCAACCGCACGAACACCCATTGGAAAGGCCTACCGCGGCGGCTTCAATAATTTGGGCGGTGCCAGTCTAGGAGCGGCGTCGGTAGCCGAAGCCGTGCGAAGAGCAGGTATTGACCCAGGTATGGTTGAAGACGTGATAATGGGGTCTGCGCTGCAGCAAGGCGCAACAGGGGCTAACGTTGCCCGCCAGATAGCACTGCGTGCCGGTTTGCCTGTGACTGTATCGGGTATGACAATAGATCGTCAGTGTTCTTCAGGACTGATGGCCGTTGCGACGGCTGCCAAGCAAATCACCGAAGACGGCATGAGCTGTGTAGTGGGTGGCGGTGTTGAATCTATTTCTTTGGTTCAAAATGAGCACATGAACCTGCATCGCATGGTTGATGACGAGCTTATGGCCATGCATCCGAATATTCACATGCCTATGCTGCAAACCGCTGAAATTGTTGGCCAGCGTTATGGTGTAAGCCGTGAGGCCATGGATGAGTATGGTTTGCAATCGCAGCAACGTACTGCAGCAGCCTACGAGGCGGGCCGATATGCTGACGAACTCGTTGATGTTACCTGTAAGCGCACAGTGTGGAGCAAGGAAACGGGCGATGCGTCGGAAGTTGAAGCTACGGTGTCAGCCGATGAAGGCTTACGTGCCACAACCCCTGAAGCCCTAGCGGGATTAAAAACTGTGATAGAAGGCGGAACGATTACCGCCGGTAATGCGTCGCAGTTGTCGGATGGTTCTTCTGCTCAGGTGGTTATGGATGCCAAGCTTGCAGAGCAAAAAGGATTAGAGCCTCTCGGTATTTACCGTGGTATGGCAGTTGCCGGTTGTGAGCCTGATGAAATGGGTATAGGACCTGTGTTTGCTGTGCCTAAACTGCTTAAGCAACACGGCCTTAAGGTAGACGATATTGGCCTGTGGGAGTTGAACGAAGCGTTTGCGGTGCAAGTTGTTTATTGTCGCGATCAATTAGGAATCGACAACGAAAAGCTCAATGTTAATGGTGGCGCTATTTCGATTGGTCATCCCTACGGTATGAGTGGTTCTAGAATGATTGGCCATGCACTTATTGAAGGTAAGCGTCGTGGCGTTAAGTACGTGGTTATCACTATGTGTGTAGGTGGTGGTATGGGTGCTGCTGGGTTATTTGAAGTAGCTTAGTTTTAAGCTTTGCAAAGGGTGTCGCGCGCAATGCGCGACACCTCATTAGTGTTCACGCGCAGCTGAGTGAACGCGCATTTGAATTAGCCATGCCCTCCAAGTTACGCGTCGCGTAAATAGACAAGTTGATTGTACTCTTTACCGTTCGTCGTAAAGCATTGAACTCTATCGTTTTTACAAAATGTGTATGAATATTGCTCTAAAGTTAATAAACAAAGGTATTGCTTAAGATCTTAATTTTAGAAATTTGGCCTTAATTGGCAGCTTTTATTCAGCGGGGGGTATAAATGTTGTCATTTCTTAACGAGCGCTTGAGCGACAGACTCGTCGGCATGATCGCCGGTGTATTGATGCTCTCTGCTTGCAGCGGCTCGGGTGAGCCTTTTCAAGATTCTGCATTACTTGCCAGTCAGAGTGATAGCATTGATGAGGAGAGTGAGGCTGAAAACCAGTTGCTTGCAGAGCTTAACGCGGAAGTAACTCAGTTGATTGAGCTTGCCGGCGGTGCTGCGGGTGCGGAGGCGTTTATCTTGCCTAGCAGCGACGATTATGACGCTATTCCTCAAGATCCAAGTAATCCACTTAGCGCCGAGAAAGTGGAGCTGGGACAACTGCTGTTTCACGACACAGCCTTCGGTAACAACGGAAACAATCCTGATCGAAGCGATACTTACTCATGTGCTTCTTGCCATCATGCAGCAGCGGGTTTTAAAGCGGGCATTCCACAAGGTATTGGCGAAGGGGGAGATGGTTTCGGTATCAATGGTGAGGCTCGACTTTTAGCACCCGGATTTGATGCTGGGTTAGCTGCTGATCACGCCATGAAGCCTGATATTCAACCACTTGCCTCTCCTACCATACTGAATTCTGCCTACCAAGAGGTTATGCTCTGGAATGGGCAATTCGGCAACCCTATCGATGGTGTTATAAATAATTCGATTGATGACGCTATATTGAGTACTGCAGGTACGCCCAAAGAGGCCAACCTGCAGCGCTTTGCAGGTTTGGAAACTCAAGCTCTAGCCGGCCTAGGCGTGCATCGCATGAATGTAGAAACCGACTCCTTGTTGCAGACCAGTTCTGTTTATAGAGAAATCTACGAGAATGCATATGGTATTAGCTCCGATGTTGACCAAGCGTTAGAGAACTCTGCGAAGTCAATTGCCGCGTTTGAGAGAACGGTGCTTGCGAATGAGGCGCCATTCCAACAATGGTTGCGAGGTGACTCTACTGCGATGACAGTTGCTGAACTTGCTGGCGCCAAACTTTTTTTTGGCAAAGCCAATTGTACAGATTGTCACAGAGGACCAGCTTTAAGTTCAGAGCAGGGAGCGTCGGCGGCGCAGATGTTCTTTTCAATTGGCTTCGGTGATTTCGATACCGAAGATGAACGAATCCATGGTTCAGTTTCGGATGCCGATAGCAGGGGGCGCGGCGGGTTTACGGGCAACCCGGAAGACAATTTCAAATTTAAGATACCGCAGCTATACAACCTGGCCGACACAAACGTGTTTGGTCATGGCGCTCGCCTACAATCTATTCGAGAGGTTGTTGAGTATAAGAATACAGCAATTCCGCATGCTTCATTGAATGATGAGGCGCTGAGTGAGTATTTTTTGCCACTTAATTTATCGGATGAGGAAGTCGGTGACCTGACTGAATTCTTAAGTTCAGCATTGTATGACGCTAATCTAGAACGCTACGTGCCAAACAGCGTTCCCTCTGGTCAGTGCATTCCGGTTAATGATGTAATTGCGCGTGAAGATTTAGCCTGTGAGTAAAAAAAGATGAGTTGGCGTTATTTATTCTGGTAACTGATCGAGGAGAAACTGCTTAACATTCTCGCCCATAACCGCACGTATTTCAGTCTCGGTGAAATCCTGATCCAGCATTGCTTGGGTCAACAAGTTTAAGCTTGCCGTATCGAACGTTGTGGTCACTGTGCCGTCGTAGTCTGAGCCTAACGCAATGTGTTCTACGCCGAGAAGATCTATGCCGTATCTTATGGACCTAACAATTCCCGTAGGGCTGTTGTCGCATATTGCGCCATCCCAATAGCCCACGCCAATGAGCCCACCTTTTTTGGCTATTTCCTTCATCAAATTGTCGTCTAAATTGCGGCTTGAATTACAGGCGCCTTTGAAGCCACCATGAGACAGTATTACTGGGCGATCTGTAATGCTAAGAACTTCCTTAACCATTGCTGGGGAGGCGTGTGCAATGTCGATGTTCATAGTGAGCGCCGTCGCTCTCTCTATCACTTGTCGCCCAAACTCTGTAAGGCCCTTTTGTGAGATACCATGCAGTGAACCGCCAAGGCCATTATCGAAGAAATGCGTTAAGCCAACAAAGTGTAAGCCGTTTTTATGCAGCTGATCGAGCTTATCAAGTTGTCCATCAAGCGCATGTGCTCCCTCTATTAGGAACATGGCGCCAATGGCGTCTGGGTTGGTTTTTCTTCGCTCAAGTAACTCTTTAAAATCGCTTTGAGATCGAATAATGACAAGATTGTTTGGTTTTTCGTCGGCAATTGTCTGCAGGCGCTTAAGTTGGAATGACGCTCTTTCGAACAGCGAACGCCAAGTAGAAGCTGGCCACCACTGAAGCAGTACCAGTGCAGTTACCACATCAGTAGCGGCATTGTTTTCATCGTAATTCTGACCATAAGGGCTTTTGGTAACCGCGGAGAATACTTGTAAGCCAACATTGCCCTGTCGAAGTCGAGGTAAATCAACATGGCCCTGGTTTGATGCTTGGCGAATGTCTCTGTCCCACAGCAGGGAGTCTGTGTGTAGATCGGCGACGAACAAGCTGTCATGCAACGATTGCGCGCGAGGCGTTATTTTTTTGTGAGGAAATTCTTGAACAACGTTTCTACTTCGTTCGAAATAGCCAGGTACAAACATCTTGGCTATTACTACGCACAAAACCAGAATAACTAACATCCAAAACGTTTTTTTCATGCCACCCACCTTTAGAAAACGTCACAGCGATATTTCAATCACCACACCATGCATTGCTTAAAGACCGCACCAGACTTGTTTGTTCAACAAGGGTCTGAACGTACTGACCAAAGTGAGCGGCAGCCAGGGCCACCAAGCCGCTGGTTTATTTGCTCGCCTTGTTATCAGTGACAGCTGGGCGCTTATGTGGAGTTCCGCGAAAGACCGTACCCCAAATGTCGATTGACCGAAAATCTTCAGGGGCTACTGAGTAGGGGTCTTGTGTCAGCACTGTAAAATCGGCGCTTTTGCCTACTTCAATAGAGCCTATGTCGTTCTGCTGACCTATCGCTCGCGCCGCTTCAATAGTGATGCCTTTTAGCGCCGCATGCAGAGACATTTTTTCGCTGGGCGCTAACACCGCGCCGGTCGCTGTTTGTCTTGATGCCGCTATTCCCGCAAGTGTTAACGGTGCAGCCGGCGCCATGGGTAAGTCTGAATGAAAGGACACAGGCACATTATTGCGCTCAAGATCACCTAAGCGAGTTATGTAGTGCGCGCGTTCGGGTCCCATTCCTACTTCTGCATACTTATCGCCCAGGGCCCAAAGGTAGAAAGGGTTTGCCGATACGTTTAAGCCCATTTCAGCCAGCCGTTCTGCTTGGTCTGGGCTTGAATAACCGTAGTGATGAAGCACGGTGTTGTGCTTAGATCTTGGGTTTTCCTTGTTGAGTTTCTCAATTATGTCGAGAATGACATTGACGCCCTTGTCGCCATTCACATGAATGTGCAGTTGATAGTTGGCCTTCCAATACAGTCGCGCAGCGGTCTCCATTTCCTCTGGCGTCATTATCCATTCGCCTTCGTGGCCATCAAGGTAACCGTCTTCCAGTTGCATAAGCTGCGAGTAGAACGCACCGTCTCCCAACAGTTTTACTTGTTTGGGTAGGTAGGTCACTTGGTCATTGCTGCGCTGTGGCAGTGCTTCCATAAGATCGAAACCATGCTGCAAACCTTTGGCAGAGAGTGATTTACCATTGCCAATCAATAGCATGCGGAGCGGAAGCGCCTTGCTGTCTATCAGATCACTTAAATGTCCTATCTCCATATCGAGATTAAACAAGGGTACGCCTTGGTCACACAGTGTTGTGATGCCGTTCATTTGGGCGTGAACCAGGCCATCAAGCATGCCCTGTCTGAAGCGTTCTGGATTCAATATAATCGGCGCCAATTTCGGAAAAATAGCGAACAAGCCTGTTTCCCAAAAATGTCCCTTCTCAAAATTGACTGCGGGATTAGAGGCGAACTCTTCTTCGCGTAAATCTAAATGCTTCAAGGCTGCCGTATTGACGATAATCTCGTGAAAAGACCGCTGCCAAACAATAATCGGGCGGGTTTCAGAGATTGCGTCTAAGTCAGCACGGCTAAGCTCGCCGTGAAAAAGCTGGTGGTAGCCCCAAGTGATTAGTAATTTATCTGGCTCTTGTTGCGAGGCTTCCAGTTCTTCTAGCCGCTGTCGATAGCTCTGTGCGCCCTGTACGCCTTTAACCGTGCGCCCAGGCAGTTGCCAGTCAAAAGGTGTAATAAAGTCTGCGGGTAGCAATACGCCTGCTAAAGCAGGGTGCAGGTGATTGTCGATAAAGCCTGGCATTAAGGTCTTATCTTCAAACTGACGATCTAAGGTTACTGTGTAGGCGTTTAGCTCCCGCTGTACTTCGTCAATGCTGCCAACAGCAATAATGCGTTCGCCGCTTACTGCAACTGCCTCCGCGTTGGGCAGTTGCTCATTCATCGTGATGACTTTGTTAGCGACGTATATTGTTGCCTGCGGAGTGCTGGCTAAGCCGCTTGTAAGCTTTGGCACTGACTTCGTAGACGTGTTCTCAATCTGAGCGCAGGTACTCAGAAATAGTGAGAGGACGAGGACTATTCCCAGACTTAAACTTAGGTTTAGACTCGGTCGAACAGATTGCGATCGTAACATCATGGTATGTGCGTCCTATTTTTTAAAAACACTAACGCCGCTTTTTATAGTTTCCAGCACATCAATATCTTTAATGCTCTCGGGTGCTACCTCGAAAGGATTTTCCGCAAGTATGACAAGATCAGCCAATTTACCAGGCTCAATAGAGCCTTTCTGATCTTCTTCAAAGTATTGAAAAGCTGCATCAATTGTTATTGAGCGCAAGGCTTCCATAGTAGTTGCACGTTGTGCCTCACCTAACACTTTTCCGCTACGCGTAATGCGGTTAACTGATGCCCACCACAGCCTCATCATATCTGGCGGTACAATGGGCGTGTCGTTATGAGTGGTGTACCGCAGGCCTTTATCAGCACTGCTTCGTAACGGGCTAATGCGCGATGCTCGTTCTTCGCCAAACACTGAATCACGATGCCAATCGCCCCAGTAAAAAGTGTGCGCCGAAAAATAAGAAGGGATAACGGCAAGTTCTACCATCTTATCTATTTGGTCTTCTCGCGCTGTCTGGGCGTGGATCATCACTGTACGATGATCTTCCAAACCGAATTCTGAGGCGCCGTTGCTAAGCGCTGTCAGCAGTTGGTCTGCCGCTGCATCGCCGTTCGCGTGGGCCAGCAACTGTATATTGTTTTTCAGTGCGCGATTCACATGCTGTTGAACCTGTTCGTCCTTCAAGGTTGCATAACCTTTGTAGTCTTCGTTCTGTCCATGAGGTGGGTGAATATAAGCCTTGGTAAGCCACGCTGTTTTACCTTGTGGCGAGCCGTCCAACACTATTTTGAAGCCACCTACACGAAAGTTCCCTTCGTAATCGGTAGGGCCATAGTTGGCAAGTTCGTCGCCCATATATTGGGCGTAAGGGTAAGCAACAACATCGAGATAAAGATCACCTTTGCTGGCAGCTTCGCGAAGCAGGTCAATTTCGTTGGCACGCGCAGCGCCGTCCTGAACGGTGGTAACACCGTAGCTGGCGTAATATTCTTGAGTTTTTGCCAGCAGGGCTAAGCGCTTTTCGCGACTAAGCTCTGGCATAACGGCAAACAAGGGTGCCATTGCTGTTTCTTCCAGCACACCGTCTGGTTGTTGGCCATTGGCTTCACGACGAATAATTCCGCCGTCGGGATTGGGCATGTCACTATTTATGCCGGCTGCCTCTAAGCACAGCGTATTGCAGGCCATAAAGTGGCCAGATACATGGCGTATGGCAACCGGTCTTTGGGTAGATACCTGATCGAGCTCGTGTCTATTGGGGTGGCGCTGCTCAGCCAGTAATGAGTCGTCATAACCCCAGCCCGTAATCCATTCGTCGTCAGGGTTTTGATCGGCAAACGTTTTTAATAGTGCAACAACATCATTCACTGTGTTAGCCGCGCCTACCGGAGGAGATGAAACGTTTGCTGATGCAAGGTTAAACCCGGTGAAGCTAATGTGGCCGTGGGCATCTATAAAGCCAGGCAAAAGCGTAGCGCCTTCCAGGTCATGAACGGTAGCTTCAGCGCCGGCTTTGTCTTTTACTTCTGCGTGACTTCCCACTGCTAATATTCGGCCGTCACGCACGGCGATGGCCTGCGCACGAGGTTGCTTCGGATTAACCGTTATTACCGTGCCGTTGATGTACAAATCCGTACTTTGCTCAGCACCAGATGATTGCCCAGCACTTGATGATTGCTCAGCACCTGATGATTGTTCAGCATTGTTTGAACACGCCATCAGGGCAATTGTTGTGATAAGTGCCAATGCGTAGCTTCTAATCCTCATACCTTTTTTATCCTTTCGATTCTTTCTTTCGTTCTTCGGTTTTATTTGTTGAGCGAGCTTATTAGCTTGCCTGGTAAGCTGTCGGGAATAAAGCGTCCATCTTCTACTATGAGTTCGCCATTTACCAACACATATTTTACGCCGGTAGACGCTTGGTAGGGTTTTCTATACGTCGTGTTATCAATAATGGTCTCGGCATCAAATACCGTAATGTCAGCATCAGCGCCCACTTGCAGGCGACCCTTACGAGTAAATACGGGTGCAATTTTTTCCAGCCGCTGAGCCGGCATCAAGGTCATTTTTTTAAGTGCCGACATCAGGCTTAATGCTTGCTTGTCACGTGCATAGCGCCCCAGTATTCGCGAGAAGCTACCTATGCCCTGAGGTGGTACGCCAATCTTCTCGCTGATAGCTGGTAAGCCATCAGTAATTATTATCACATCGTCGGCGGCAATAACCTCATGCGTCCATGCTTCATCAACATAGTGATGAATAACGGACCCTTTTGGGTGCTTCTCTTGATATTCATGCCATGTTTCTTTGGTGAAGCGCATGCCCGTT
>JBGCFQ010000051.1:0-6123 GCA_045106985.1 Pseudomonadales bacterium
CGAGCCATAAACTACGTGGCTCGGAAGATTGGTTCTTTCTTTTTTCTTCCCTTATAAGTACCAGCATAGGTGTCGATGGCCAATGCATACGATATAATCGCATAGGCTAGTATTTTAATACGCGGTAAAGAATTGTGATACTCGCTGAAACACTGAGAGCGCATTAGCATGAATAAACTATGCATGGTCATTCCGAACAGAATCCTACTATCTTGCATCGGCTTTTTCTTGGTTCCGTTGTTAATTTCCAGCTGCTCTATGGTTCAAGAATCTGCGCGCTTCAGTTTGACGGACGATCTAAAGGCTATCGAAACTTTACGTGAGCAAGAGCTTCACGCCTTTAACACGGGCGACGCCAAAAGCTACCTAAGCTTACTGACGGATGACATTGTTTTCGACTCATGGAATCGGCCCGCGGTAGTAGGAATTGAGGCCAGTCGTGGACTGATGGATATTCTCTTTACTAAGGCCGATTTTTACGCCACCTATAACCCTGAGGATGTTGTGGTGTCTGGTGATTTTGCCTTTGATCGTGGCCTTTGGTATGAGCGAATGACTTTGAAGTCAAACGGCGAAGAGACAAACGAGGTATACGGCACCTTACAAATATACGCCAGAGGAGAGGGCGGCCGCTGGCGTTTAGCGCGTTCTATCTGGAACAAAGAATAAGCGCCAGGCCATTCTAAGGCTGATGACATTTGATCTTAAATCACAGGCACGCGGTCGAACCATGGACTGGCTTGCTCCAACTGCGCTGCTAAAGAAAATAGCAGGGCGTCTTCACCAACACGTCCGGAAAACATTACGCCAATAGGCAGGCCTTCTTTCGACATGGCCAATGGCACCGACATAGAAGGCTGACCTGACATATTGTATTGATGGGTGAAGGCCGAAATTTGTTTGAAACGTGTGGTGTATTCCTCCAGAGTGTCGCCTTCTTGATAATTGATGACTCCAATCTTAGGGGCTGGCGTTGCAGTAACCGGTTGCAAAATAATGTCGTAGTTTTGCATAAACTGGCCCATAGTCAGTCCTAATGCGTGCATCGCAGACAATGCTGCAGCATGATCGCGTTGTGAAAAGCTACGGCCGGCTTGCATAACCATGGCTGTCATTGGTTCAATTTCAGGAATAACAATTGGCTTTCCTCTTGCGGTTTCTATCGCTGATAGGCTGGCGTATACGCCAACGGTCATCAGTATGTTTTGAGTGTGGTTTAGCTGCTCGAAATCGATTTTTGGGGCCGCTAGCTCAACATGATGACCGAGACTTTCCAATAGCTTCGCTGCGTCTAGCACGGATTGCTTACAGTCGGGATGCAACTTCACGTCAGGAGTTTGTAAATTAACAGCGACTCGCAATGGCCTTGGGGGTGATTGTATGGCGCTGAAATACCCGCCTTCAGCGGGCTTAACCCAGTATGGCGCTCCCGGTTCGTATCCAGCGGTGGCATCCAGCATCGCAGCGCTGTCTCGCACACTTCGCGACACCACATGACCAATCGACATGCCGCTGCCGCTTGCTCCGGGCGTTAGACCTCTAGAGGGTTTGAATCCAAATAGACCACAATGCGCAGCCGGAACGCGTATAGAACCACCGCCGTCGGTAGCGTGGGCCATCGGTAAAATGCCGGCCGCTACGGCCGCTGCAGATCCTCCGCTGGAGCCCCCTGTGCTGTGAGTAATGTTCCATGGGTTGAGGCAATCACCGTTAAAAAGATTCTCTGTCGTTAACGCTAAACCAAACTCAGGCGTATTGGTTTTTCCAAAAACAACTAAGCCAGCGTTCAACTGGCGTTTTACCATTGTATTGCTTTTGCTGGCTTTAGCGTTCTTGAGTAAACGCGACCCGCCGGTAGTGACGGTGCCAGCCAGCTGACTGCCTAGGTTTTTCAGCAGGAAGGGCACGCCTTTGAATGGCCCATCGGGCAAGCCTTGCTCGATAGCTTTGCGGGCTAGATCGTGGTGTTGCATCACAATGGCATTAAGCTTGGGATTCAGCAGTTCTGCGCGGAGTACAGCTTCACTCAGTAGCTCTTCGGCAGTCACCTCCTTTTTGCGAACCAATTCAGCTAACGACAGTGCGTCGTGCTTTGTGTACAGCTCCGAAAGATTGTTACTAATTGATGACCCTGAGGCAGACGAAAAAGAGGCCGATGAAAACCCGGACGCCAGTGTGACAGCACTTGCCGTAGCGCCGCTCTTGAGAAGTTCTCGCCGTGACAAGGATTGCGGCAAAGGCAGCAAAAAGGATTGAGAATTATCGCGAATTTTTCGTTTTTGCATTGGTCTGGCCTCTCTGCCTATAGTCTTTCTATTTCAGATGCTTCGCTATTTTAAGTGCTCCGATAGGAATCTCAGCATGATGGCATCTGCCTTTGCACGCGTCTTGTCATCGCGACCAACAACATAGCCGTAGCCGAGGCAATCCCTGGCCGGGCCAGAGCTAAGTACACGATTCGCTATGCGTTTGTCTCGCGACGTTTCAACGGGCATGTTTACAACCGAACGATCACCAATAGCCGAGTGTCCTTTCTCGTCATAACTCATAGTACAGCCGGATAGGTACGGTGAGTCAGGGCGCATGCTGCGCTCGGAATGATTGTCCCAGGCATGACCTGCGCCCTCAAACACATGGGTTTCAACAGTATTCCCGGCCGTTAGTATTTCTTGTTCTCGCTTTTCACACGCGCTTAGCTCATTTGAGGCATCTTCAGTGCCGCGCAATGTTAATAGTGGTCCGGACGTTAGCTTGGGGCTGTTGAGTTGCTGAAAGCACGGCCCATAGAAATCGATGTGTGCGGCAAACCCGTCTTCATCTGAGAGCAACGCGGCTCTAATACGGTCGTCCATGGCGATGCGTGCAGCCATGCCACCATAGGAAAAGCCAGCTACCGCTATATTTTCTGAATCTATTAAAGGATGGGTGCGAAGTATTTTTAGTGCATTGTAGGAATCAGTAACCGCATCAAACTCAGTTACTGATAATACTCGCAGCATATAGTCTACGTCGGGAGTAGCGCCACGTGGCGTGTAGTAGTCGATTACAAAAGCGGCATAACCATTTTCAGCAAGCATGGCGCCATGTTCCATTTCTCGCCCAGGCGAGATGCCGCCGCTTCCATGAACAAGCACAACAGCCGGTGCTGGGCTCGATACGCTGGCATTAGCGGGTAAGAACAAATGCCCCAATCCTGTCGTTGGAAGGGCGTACTGCATACCAGCAATTAGAACGTCAAAATCAAAGGGTGTAGCACTGGCAAATCGAACTTCACCTGAAGAGTCAGCGGACAGTGTTGTTTGTGGTATTGCTTGGTCGGGAAAAGGAACAAGCTTGGATACGATGCCTGCGCGACCACCCACAACAAAATAAGCGATCGCCAAAATAGCCGCCAAGGCTGCGAGAGTGAGAAAAGAGTATTTAAGAATACGATTCATCGAATGTACCCACGGTGGTTCGTTAAGATAGATGACGGCGTATTATGACCACATCTTGGTTTAAATGGATAGAATCAGTCTATTAAACGTCTGTTCGCTGTTAGACAAAATGTGCGAACATGGTCATGCCTGACACCTGTCCAGCTCGGCTTTTTGTAGTATATGAATACAGAGAGTGGAATAAAGAGTGGAAAAGGGTGTGAGTCTTTTATCAAGCAATGTGAGATAACCCCGGCCTCGATGTTAAACAAGTTACTAGTGATTTTCGCCAATACCTTCCTCTGGACTTACGTACTCGATGGCGTAGTTTCCCTGTTGGCGTCGATGGCAGGTCAGAGTGAATACGCTGAAACACTGTTAGCTGCGCGAAATTCCATTGCCGTTTTAGTCATGTTTTTAGCCGTTGTTTTTCTCTTGGCGCAGTTCGCTTTTCGTCGTGTTCGCTTGTGGTATCTGTTCTTTCTAGTGCTCAGCGTGTATTGGCTAAACAACAGCGCGCAACCTGTTGGCTTATTGTTACAACCGATTGCTCCGGCCAGTCTTGATACAGCGATAGTATCTGTGCAGGTGTTGATAGGGCTTTTGGCTGTTATGCGTACCAGACAGCTTTATGGGCGATGGACCATTCCTGTCGTAGCACTGCGGCTTGCGACCACCTCTGTATGGCGTTGGTTTGGCGAACTCGTCGCATTTTTGCTGTTAACGCTTTTGCTCATAATTCTCTATGCGCCGTTTTCGGCCGTCTCTCTTATGGAGGACCTCAGCGGTAATTATGTGGTGTTCAGCACAAAGGGCGTGCACACCAAAGAAGTTAAGTTTACAAAGCAAGGTGGCCCAGATGTACGTCTTGTGGGAATGATGCATCTAGGAGCGTCCAGCGCCTACTCAGATCTATTGAACTCTTTTGTCGCCGATTCAACTCTTGTGCTGGAGGAGGGTGTGGGTGACCGTACCAAGAGCAGCCGTCGAACAGACCCCTGTCGCAGCAATGAACAGGTGAAACAAGGCGCCTTAATTAGCCAACCCTCTATGTGCGCTATTCCTGGTGCCGCACGCCTTGAGGAATTTGACGACGCAGTAGGCGGTGAATGGATAGATTTGCTGAACGCCGACAAAGACATGCAGGATATGTCGCAAGAAACCCAAGATTGGTTTGCTGAAAACGGCGGCTTACTGAAACAGATTCTGGGTGATCAATCAGAACGCCTGAATTGGCGCTTGCTAGTTGCACAGTTGAGTCGGTCTATTCCGGATGTGGTGTGGGCAGATATTCTGTATGGCCGAAATGACACGGTGTTAGCCGCGTTTAGCGAAACGAATGCGAATTATCGTCACATCATTATCCCTTGGGGCGCCATGCACGCTCCGGGAATAGAGGCGGAACTACTGAGAATGGGTTATGTTGAGCAAGAGTCTTTGTACCGGCTCATGCTGCCTTGGAAAAACCTGGCCTCTAAAGACAGCCGTTCGGCGGCTGGGTTCGCGGAGTCCAACGAGAAAAACCAGGAAGAAAGTGCTGCAGAGCTCGAGGAAAGTACTAATTATTAACGCAGTGACTGATCAGTAACATCTGCCGCATTGTATCTTCGATGCGCTGCGTTTAATGTTAATGCCCTGTACAACACGACACGAACAATAGAGCAAAACCTATGTCACAGTGCCCCTATACCAATCTTCTTGATCCTGACTTGTACGCAGCGGGAAATCATCATCAGAAGCTTCAAGAACTGCGAGAGCAAGCAGATGCGCCCATCATTAAAATTGAAGACCCCTTACAAGGCGTGCCTTATTGGGCGGTGTTAGAGCGCGAACACGCTGACTACATAGCGAAAAACCCGGCGATATTTTCCAGCGAGAAGCGCCTTATGCACCCAACCGAATACGACGATGATACGGTGGCGATGCAATCCCAAATGCTGGTCATGATGGACCCACCCAAGCACGGTAAATACCGACGCATCGCACGTAATGCTTTTACTCCTAGAACTGTTGAAGGTTATCACCCAACGTTCAAGAAATACGCCAAAAGCATTGTGGACGCTGTGGCATCAAAAGGTCATTGCGAATTTGTGACCGAGGTGGCTGCCGAGTTGCCGCTCATGGTTATTCTCGATTTGTGTGGTGTTCCAAAAGAGGACCGATCCAAATTCTTTACCTGGACCAACGAAATGATGTTTCAAGCCGACAGCGACATAGGGGGCAGCGACCCAGTCGCCCGCGCAAATGACGCCGCGGCTAATATTTATTTTTACGCTAGCGAGCTTGCCAAAAAGCATGCTATATCACCGCTGAATAATATCGTTGGTGCGCTTCTTGATGGCGATATTGAAGGTGAGAAGCTTACTGAAGAAGAATTTCAGATATTCGTTTTAATGCTGATCGGTGCTGGTAACGAAAGCACACGATCAGTAACAGCCCACGGCATGCGACTGCTGATGGAACATCCTGAGCAATTACAAATGCTAATCGATGATCCGAGTCTGATTCCCGGTGCTTGTGAAGAAGTGCTGCGCTATAACCCAGCCTTTGTCACCATGCGCCGCACAGTTATGGAAGATACAGAAGTCGCCGGAGTACAAATGAAAGAGGGCGATAAACTGCTGTTGCATTGGCATCTGATTAATCAAGATGACAAGGTGTTTGATGAGCCAATAAAATTTGATATTACCAGGGCACAACGAATGCC
>JBGCFQ010000052.1:0-94645 GCA_045106985.1 Pseudomonadales bacterium
CTTTGTCACCGGCTATTCTTGGCGCACCCGTTATAGTGTATGACTGCTCACGGTCGGTGGTTTGCACCTCCCAGGCGAGTGAGCCATCGCTGACATTCAAAGCAATCAGCCGACCGTCGTAGGCGCCCACAATCACTTTGCCATTGGCATAAGCCACGCCACGGTTTACAGCGTCGCAACAGCCTTTAGCTAAAAATGTCCGGTCAACTTTAGGGTCATAAAACCATTTTAAAGTGCCGTCTACGGCGTTCAACGCATACACCATGGACCAGCTGCCGCTGACATACATGATTCCATCTACCACCAATGGAGTAGCTTCAACGCCACGGCGCGTGTACATGTCGAACGACCAATCCAAACCCAAGTCTTTGACATTGTCACGATTGACTTGGTCGAGCACGGAATGACGCTGCTCTCCCCAATCATTGCCATGACTGTTCCAGTCCACGCTGGTGCCAGGCGCTGCTTGGGCCATTGAGACTTCTGCTGCAGGCGGAGCCTCGCTTTTATCACTGCCACAGCCAAACAGGGACAAGGATAATATCAAAAATGCGAAACGATACATGCTTGCTCTCCTTTTTATAGCCTTTAAATGCTTTATTGCACGCTGACTGCTGTAGCCAGTTGTTTCATTGAGATGGATACAATCTGATAGGTTTAAACGCAGTTCGATTATTCATAGCCGTAATACGCACAGAAGATTGTACGCTAGTTAGTGTGCATTGATTGGATTACGGGCAGACATCGCGTGCCGTAAATATGCCATGAGCCTCGTGTCGTTGTAAACTAGCGCACGTAATACCCGAGCCAATCAATTAAAGTGGATTATGGATTGAGCAAAAATAGTCTTTTGGGAGCTTGCAAGATGAACGTTATATCAAACTATAACAGCGCGCTTGAAATAGTGTTTGCGTTGAACGCCATGACTTTTGTCTTCTCTATAGAACCAGAACGTCGTGGTGAGCTGTTGGGCTTATTCAATGAATTTAAGAAAAGAGTTCCCGAATTTAATAAAAACGACCTTAGCTCGGTTAAGGGCCAGATGATCCTTCTGCACTATGGAATTGCACACCTTTCACTAAGCTTATTTTCATTACTATTTTCTGCCACATCGATCGCGTTTATTCTTTATGGCGCAGCAGTGCCCTCGGCTGAGGTAGCCTCTGAGTGGATGGTGCCCGCAGTGATAGCGATGGTGACGCTAACGCCTTTCGGTTCAATTTGGCTTACTTTTGTGTGCAAAACTCAATATGAAAAATACCTCGCTGAGCTCTCGTAGCAAAAGGTACAGAGAATAGACATCCCTCTTCATACACCAGAAATCGTACACCCAACTTCGGTAGAGAGCTTACAGGCCAGGAATGGGTAAGTCTGCTGCGCGATGCTTTACCTTAGGCCACACCTCCTGCTCAAACAATTTTAAGCCTTCCCAAGCAAACACTGGGTCAATCCCGCCCAGCAATGGCGTTAGAATAAATGTGCTGATGTCATCCATCGAGTTAATCATTTCCACAGCATCTTCTGGTGTGAGCACCTGATAAGCACCGCTGTTGCGCAGGTCATCCGTGTTAACACCATTGGCAAATGGACCTGCAGCCCTCCCATAGGCCTCTACTGTCCATTCAGAGTATGATTCAACGCAATGTACTGCATGAGGCAGTAAGATCTCCCAGGCCGCTTCGACGTCGCGGGTTACATGGGTATAAATAGGACCCAAAGCATGAAATCTTTCGCCTGGGTCTGATTTACCCAACTTCAAGCGCTCCTCCCGATACACATGCCAATTTTCACCTTGCGGTGGAAAAAATCCGTCCGCTATACGCGCCGCGCGGCGCGCCACAGCCGGGTGAGCGCCGCCCAGTAACAAAGGCGGAGGACTCAAAGGTTGCGGGGTTACACGAACTTTGCGTCCCTTGTAATCGAACTCCTCGCCTTGCCAAGCCCTGCGTAAAACATCAAACACTTCCAGATACCGTGCTTTACGGTCCTCACGCTGTGTACCGAACATTTGAAACTCGTAGGGTCGATAGCCGGCACCGATCACTATCTGTAAGCGACCATCGCTTAAAAGCTGCACCACCGACAAGTCTTCAGCCAATTTAATTGGCTCATACAATGGCGCCAGTAATACATTCGAACGAATGTTAACCCGCTCTGTACGCGCAGCAATGGCCGCGCACATTGGCAGCGGTGAAGGCAAATAGCCATCAGCCGCGGCATGATGCTCACCCAGGGCAACCACATTAAAACCAATGTCGTCCGCCCAGGCACTCATGTCTAAAGCAGCGCCGTACAATTCGTTGATTGGTGCGCCGAAATCAGGTGCGCGCATATCAAAACAAATCACAAATTCCATTTTTCTAACCTCTAATTGACAGAATAATACGGCGAAAAAAAATCAACCGCTGTTCAGCATTGATCGCTCTATTCGACGGCTACTACAATTACAGACTTCGCAGGCAAGTCCAACTGCAACTCTGCATTCTTGGCTTTGGCGACGTAGGCCTGTGGCACAACTGTATTTGGTGTCTCAAATGTGTTGTGGGCATCCATCGTAGCAGAGGTCAGTATCTGACCAGACACTCCCTTTACAACGCTACCACTCAGGCGTAAAGCAACAGACTCGCTGCTATTGGGATTGGTGTTTACCAACGCTAAATAGATTTTTCCGTCAATGCCGCGCGCTGCCGACACGCTCACTGCAGGAATGGAATTGTCTCCGTGAGTGTATAGACTCGCATCATTTATAGAAACCGGCAGTGATGTCGCTTGTTGAAAAGGCACGTACATTTTGTAAGCGTGGTAAGTAGGCGTCAGCAGCATTTTTTCTTTTTCAGTCAAGATCATTGCTTGCAACACGTTTACCATCTGCGCGATATTGGTCATCTGTACGCGGTCGGCGTGCTTATGAAAAATATTGAAGTTCAATGCGGCTACAACGGCATCGCGCATACTGTTCTGCTGGTATAGAAACGCAGGGTTAGTGCTAGGCGCTACATCATACCAACTGCCCCATTCATCAACGTACAAAGCTACCGTATTATTTGGATCGTTCTTATTCATCACCACTTTGTTAGCCGCAATAAAGGCATCCATTTTTAGTGTGGCGGCCAACGTTGACATCCATTCCGCTTCGGGGAATTGGATGGCGGGACCTTTCGCTTCCATGACACTGCCCTTGGGATGCGTGTAATAATGAAAACTAACCGCATCAAAACCCAACAAAAAATTGGGCGTGATGTTAGCGGTAAGATAATCGGTCCATTCAGTCGGCCCACTTGGGTCAATGGCATCGCCGTAACCATGCCCACCGCTTGCCACGAATTTTGTAGGCACTCCCCATGGCGGACGCAGCATCGTGACCCACTGTTTATAAAGATTGGTGTAGTAAGGCGGCGACATATGTCCGCCACAACCCCAACTTTCATTGCCGATGCCAAAGTGCTGCACTCGAAACGGTTTTTCACGACCATTTGCACGGCGTAGTTGGCCTAGTGCAGACTGACTTTCGGTGGTCATGTACTCCATCCATTCCGACATTTCTCTAGCTGAACCAGAGCCAAGATTTCCGCTTATATAAGCCTCTGCGCCAAGCAATTCAATGAGGTCAAAGTACTCATGCGTGCCAACCGCGTTGCTGTCTTCCACACCACCCCAAAGAGTATTCACCGTCGCAGGGCGTTGGTCTCGCGGGCCAATGCCATTGCGCCATTGGTATTCGTCGGCAAAGCAGCCACCAGGCCAGCGCACCACGGGCACCTTCAAGGCCTGCAACGCAGTTACCGCATCGCTACGCCAGCCCTTGTAGTTTGGAATATTCGATTCCGGACCAACCCAAAGACCGTCATACATTAGGCGACCCAAATGCTCGGCAAACTGCCCATAAACATTTTTGTTAATAACAGGGCCAGGGTTGCCCATATCAACGGTAACAACCGTAGTAGCGTTGCTTAAAAGACTGAAAGCGAGGCAAAGGCTCGCGCCTGAAGCCCTGAGGAGAGTTTTTATAGTACGCATTGGCTTACCTATTAATCAGCTAAATGGCTGTTAAAAATAAGCTCTAGTATAAGTAGGCGCCACGAGTGCAGCTACTCAATAATCGTTTAGCCGCCATGCTATGTGCTAATCAACCGCTTGCGCTAGTACTGCGCTGCATTCGGTCCATTGATTCATGGAACAGACGAGTGTCGTTGCTTCTTTGAGCGTTAATGCTTTGCTCTGCTCTAGAGCGGCTTAGGCGCTCAAGGATTAATAATTGTTTCTGATGGGTAGTTACCGCCACCATCTGTAAGTACAGCTCACCATCAGTTCCATTCTCGGTCCATACATTTGAACGAACAGGCCGCGTAAACTTGTCTGTCCAGCATTTACCAAGACTCGCCAAAAAAGCACTCATAAAAGGGTGTTGCTCGGGCCAGCACCAGCCATCTGCAATTGACTCGCAGGCAACAACCTGCAGCCAGGCGGGTATCTCACCAACAATACGGAACCCACCGTTAGCTTGGCGCTCATACATCGCCATTTCCAGCTGCGACAACACACGCCAAGCCGTCAGATCATTGTCCATCGTCAGGTTCTCAAAATCTTCGTGCGCCAAAGTACGCGACAGAAAACGCTGTTGAAAATGCTGCTGATCAGCACCTTCGCTGGAAC
This sequence comes from Pseudomonadales bacterium, assembly GCA_045106985.1. GTDB lineage: Bacteria > Pseudomonadota > Gammaproteobacteria > Pseudomonadales > JAUIET01 > JAUIET01. The sequence goes on from JBGCFQ010000052.1 coordinate 4,654, forward strand.
TGTCGATAAAGACGACCCAGCGATTAGACGCATCATCAAAAAAATGTATATCTGCGTAGCGATTATTCTGAAGCTGTATGTAAGGCAATACCAATGGACCCGACACAGAAACAACCCCTTCAAGCACAGGAATTGATTCAGCGACATAGCTTTCGTATGGAGACTCTTGCAATCCGTAGTGGCTCAGAGCGCCCCCGCACTCCAGAACCAGTGCGTTCTCGTCTACCAAAAAGTAGGCCGGATATTCCGCTATCAACAGCTTATCAACGTAGTCTGCTACTTTTGAGGGCAATCCATTCAAGATGTTGCGCCTGACGCTGTGGGTAAAAATTCTGACGCAAGCGCCTCAAAACACTGCTCCACACCCTCGCCTGACTTGGCACTAGTTTCGATAACCGCCAAAGCCCCCGCCGTAAGATAAGACCGCACTTCGCCGCTGATATCCCATTGCTCCTTAATGTCGCATTTATTGAGCGCAACAACAAAAGGAACCGGGCCAATTGACTCGTTAATCTGAGACTTAAGTAAAATAGCGTTAGTCATGGTGTATTCACGCGTGGGGTCAACCACCAATAAATAACCAGCCATGCCCTGTAAGTAAGCAGGAAGTATATCTTGTGCGTGGTCTTCGCCTTGCACATCCCAAAGTATCATTGCCATTTTCTGACCGTCAATCGCCAGAGTCTTCTTGTCGATTTTGACGCCAAGCGTTGTTTGATACTCTTCTGAGAACAAGCTATCGACATAGCGCCTTACTAAACTTGTTTTGCCAACAGCAAAGTTGCCGAGCAAACATATTTTTTTCTGGATCATATTTTCTAAATCCTAGTAAAGACGAGTGTCGGGGGCATGAACCCACTCAACACCAGGAATTATCAACGCCCTGCGCTTAGCCTCGGCGTACCACTCGGAGGACGCAAAACCTTTGATAACCAATGTGGTATCGCGCATAAGCAGCTCAATACCTTGTGGCGCCTCAAGCGCGCGCGTCACTCGCTTGATAACAATAGATGGGGCAAGGCTAACAACGGGAGACCACTCAAAATGCACCCGTTGCGGGTCGATAGTAGTACCCTCTAACATCTTTCTGGGATCGCTTGATAGTGGGTCTCTTAAGCCGCTGACCTTGTACCCACTCAAGCCTCGATCTGACTGTATGATCATTAACCCGGATTGTTTCGACAGTGCATTAGTGTATTTGTTCCAGCGCTGGGAATCATAGATCGAGTATCCGGCATAGACCGCAGCTAGAGTAAGCAGCAAGATACTTGAGGCAATGAACTTGGTACGACGGGAAATACCCCTCTTTTTAGGTGCTTGTTCTGATGCCAGCAAATTTCGTAAAGGTGCTTCAAGACCTTCCCGGTCGGGCACCACACCTTCGTACTCTCTAATAACATCGTCAAAATTTTTGTGAATAGATTCCAGTGCTTGTTGCATGCTAACGCGAAGCTTATCTGGACCTGTGCCACGAATTACTGCGGCCAAAACTGCATGTGGCCCCCACTCTATCCATATAGCGAGTTCGCCCACACGAATCTGGTCTAACCCGTCAAACTCGTTCGCAGAAAACGCGTCATTCACGTAAGATTTGATAGCGCTGAGCATACCGCTCACCATATCTGCGTCTTGTATTTGTATATCCAATTCATATACATGTGCAATCGGCAAGCCTGTTGGATTGTCTATTAAAAACAGTTGTTCAATGTGATAAGCCTTACCATCTTCACTAGGCGATATCATGTCGGCTACCAGCTTTCGTACCGCTGGACCGAGCACTGGAAACAGTGCATCGGCCATCATGTCTACGTTTTCGCGCGCAGCGGTATGAAATTGAGTTTCGACAAGAGGCCGCAATGCATCACCTAGTTGAGCATCCTTCTCGCTACGCTCGCTAATAGCATCCGCAATCACCTCAGCGACTTCACGCGTGCGAAGCTCTTTATCGGTTCGAGCCGCTTCTAGCTCCAGCAATCGTTGCTCGAGACTGTCCACAAAAAATGGGTCGGGCGAAGAAAGTAATGAACGCAAAGAGGCAACACCCCGCTCTTGCGTATCCTCCTGCGTTTCAGTAGCCGTGGTCACCAATTATGCCTTTAGGGAATCGATGTTCAGCCAGGGCAAGTTCATAGCCGTTTCGCTTACATCAACTTGTTCGGAAACCGACCCGAGCAAATCGGACATGAAACGGCGATCCAGCTTCTGGTCCTGCAGATTTTTCACTGCATCAATCAACTTCGTTAGAAGATCTTCGCGCGTTAGATCCAATGACACGGTCCACTGCTCAACTGCACTTTCCAACTGTTGTTTCAATGCCTCGTCAGCGGCAACGCTGCTTAACTGTAACTCATTGACTACAGCACTAAGACTGGCCTCTGACTCCTGCGCCAAGCGTTGTGCGTGTTTAGCCGCTATAACACGGTCATTTTTATCAATTCGTTGGGTTGTAGCGAGTTCATTAATCTCTCGCCGCAGATTTTTCTCTGTAGCTTCAAGCTGATTAGTCAAACGTTCAATGTCTTCAGAAAGCTTAATAATGGGCTCACCAAACAAAAATTTCTGAACGTTACCCAAGTCGCCTTCTGCAAAAGTTTGTGCCGAGTCAGGTTGCGCTATCGTTGTTTCTTCTGTCATTGTCATTTTCGGCTTCGCGGATTTATTGTTGTTCGCTATATGATCTGTTAGATCACCAAGTTTTCAGCAAGCTTTAAGGCACAATATCTATCGTGCTCTATAGAATCATCAAACTGATCGACATAGGGTTCGCATAATGCGAATGGCTCATACTAGGAGCCTAGGAAATGGCTACCGTTTGTCAATCAAACCAGACACTATCGCTCTAGATTGGAGAGGAAGTTTACATTTGTTAGCATCGAATGGCGGGCAGGCAATCACTCTAATCGAATAAAAACCCAGCGGTAACAGCGATAAACAAGGGGGGCTTTTTAATGATGCTAGGTGTGTGGATGACGTTGCCCTGAACTTAACAAAGCTATCCTAGGCAGTGGATCAAAATGTAAGACCGAGAAACACTGCCCTCGAGGTCTATTCACTACTTATTATTGGCTGTCTGCTCAACCACTTTTTAATTGAGCTTTAGAGCGTCGCGCGGTCGTTTTAGTCGATGCTTTGGCGCGCTTTTTCGTACTCTTCTTCAAAGGTACTTTCTTGGACGCTTTCTTGGGCGCTTTCTTGGCCACTTGCTTGGGTTCGTCGCTGTCAGACTCAGCGGATTTGCTCACCTTGCTAGCCGTTGCCGTCGAGGTAGACGCGTCGTGCACTAGCCGTGCCGACCTCATCTCGAACTCTTTCATTATTTCATCGAGCGTCGAGCCGATGGCGGTCGTTGTACGAATGGTTGCAACCTTAGCCCAGGTTGCTCTCTCTCCTGCGCGGATGATCTCAGTTGTCTCTTCAGCGCTTAACTTTTTAAGAATTTTGCCGAGGCTGAGAATGCCAAACCCAGGGAATATATTAACGTCACCGCTGTAGCTTTGCTCAATCATAGCGTTGGCTGCAGTGAAAGCAGTTGCAGCATTAGATCCTAGCTGCAGGCGACGCTGCATAAAATCAAATGAACTGCGCACTATTTGTTTGGTCGCGGCGATAGAGGCATCGGTGATCAGTTCTGTCAAAAAGGGCTTCTTTTTCTTCTCGCTCCCGAGTACCGGCATAACCTGGCTGACAAGAAAATGATTAACTCCGTACATGCGCGCCAGACGCTTGGCCGGTAAGTCTTGCGAAAAAGAACCATCAATCCAGCGACGAGAAGGGAGATAAGCTTGCTTCTCTCCTTTCGCATTACGTGCCTCCAGTCGAACCGAGGGGAAAATGCCCGGTATTGCACAACTTGCCAAAACAGCTGAACGAATGAGTACATTAGGAGAAGCGATGTGATTTAGCAGTCGAGACGTTTGCTTTGGCTCTGAAGGTGAAACCGAAATATTTATGCTACGACCGGTTTTCTGAAACGCTTCGGCAAAGGTCATATCTGGAATCATTCGCGCTAAGCTATCTTCCAGAGCACTTATATCAATACTCTGCGATTTGCCAAACCTGAAATCCAGGTCATCATTGCCTGCTGTAAGCGCGGTGGACAACGCGTCCCCTGTGAACAATCGTAAAAATTGCTTGTCTGTTCTAGTGCCTACAATAGCCGAAACAAAGGATCCGGCGCTTGAACCAGAAATCACCACAGGCAACATATTGTGCTCTATCAGTACCTTAACAACACCAAGATGAAAGGAGCCCAATGTTCCGCCGCCGCTCAGCATCAAGGCTGAACGACCATAGCAATGGCTTGCGCGTTTAAAAAACTCTCTGCGTTCACCCAGCGGGATAGAGTCTGAGGCACTGGGGGCTAATCGTTGAAGAGATCGTTGTATCTCTTCAACGTAAGATTCAATTAGAAACTTGGTTCCACATTTCGCCTTTGCGTGCAACTTAGCGCTGCCCATGCCGCCCATATTGCCGTGTATACCTTCATTCAGGGCAAACATCAGCCCAAAATCGTCCTTATTGCGCGCAAGTTCTTGTAAGTTTGTGAGCCGCGCCTGTAAATTACGATGGTCATAGATTGTCGAAGAATTGTTGTGTCGCCAGTCCACTGCACCACTGAGTTGATCATGTTGCTTAGCTAACTCTAGCCATTCGTCATAATTCTCAGCTTCACTCATTGAACGCTCAAGAGTGCTTAACTGTTTATATGAGCCATTAAAAAGAGTATCTAACACGAATTCGGTCCCCTAGTACTTTTACAAGCCCCTTTTCTAGATAAAAAAGTGGCTAAACCATAGTCACATTATAGCAAGATCTAGTGGCTATATAAGCAAATCGACAGGATTAAACTCGACTGGTACGCACTCCGCGAATCCGCTGTCGCCAGCGGCGCTGACTCAATCCAATACAAGCGGTTTTACTGACCATTGTTCTTTAGGGCAGAAATCGTACCCCGTGTAGCGGCGTGCTTTCCCGTCCGTACAGACGCTTGACCAACGGTCTAAAGGCGCCCAAGATTACGCTAAAAGCTCAGACGTATATTCCTCTCTATACCTTCAAGCTCGCGAGTGAAGTACGGGCGCCTAAATTGGCGATGGGTAGCTTGAATTACAAGCATAATATTTTTGGTTCAACTTGAGTCAACCTCGACATCGATCGCCTGACCCAATTCGTCAGAGACAAGCTCTTTAACTTTGGGCCTACGGCGTTTACGCGTTTTAACCGGTATCATGCCGCGCATTGATTCCAGCTTTCCAAAACACAATAATTTATCATCCGCCTCCAGTATTCTATCTGAGCGCGGATTAGGGATAATTTTATTGCCTCTATAGAGCGTTAGAACATTGATATCTTTTTCCGACGGCAAAGCTTCTGCGATCGTTTGACCGAGAAAGTGAGAGCCTTCAGGAACGTATAGCTCGCTCACCCCATAGCCTTTGCTAACAGTAAGACGCTGGCGTATATCCAACTCCGGAAAATCTACTTGAGCAGATATATAATCAATAACTGCACCCGCTACATCCAAACCGGTACAGCTTTCAATCCCCTCAAGGCCCGGCGATGAATTGACCTCCATTATTTGTGGCCCGTTAGCACCTTCAAGCATGTCTACACCGGCAACTTGTAAGCCTAATATTTGCGCGGAGCGCACGGCAGTTTCTATGTATTCATCGTTAAGCTCTACCGCTTCGGCAATACCGCCACGATGAACATTACTGCGAAACTCCTGACCTTGGGCCACGCGCCGCATCGCTGCAACAACGCGGTCACCAACCACAAAGGCCCGAATATCTCGCCCTTTACTTTCTGCTACAAATTTCTGAACCAAGACATTTTGCTTCTGACTTTGAAGTAGTTCAATAATCGACTCTGCGGCCTTCATTGATTCAGCCAACAATACACCAATGCCCTGCGTACCTTCGATGAGTTTAATCACTACTGGTGCACCGCCAACTCGCTCTATCGCAGGAATGACATCCTTCTTATCGCGAACAAATGTGGTTCGAGGAATACCAATATGGTGTCGGCTCAATATCTGCAAGCTACGAAGCTTATCCCGCGAATTAATAATACCGTGCGCCGTGTTCGCACAGAACACATCCATCTGCTGAAACTGTCTGACTACGGCGGTACCATAGTATGTTATCGACGCACCTATCCTAGGTAACACGGCATCGTAGTCAGAGAGCGGTTTCTGGCGAAAATAAAGATCAGGAATGCCCTGCTGCAAATCAATAGCGAACTTTAAGGTATCAAGCACTTTAACCTCGTGGTCACGCTGCAAGGCCGCTTCTTTTAATCGCCGAGTGCTGTAAGATTTCGGCCCGCATGAGAGTATTGCAAGCTTCATAGTCGATTCCTATTTATTAAGACTAATTAAGGACCCATCTTTTTAAGAGAGTCAGTATACTCGTCGCGGAGTTATTGTACTGAGAATTTTTCTGAATGAATGATCTTTTGACTGTGGGTTGGCGCGAGTGGGTAGCGCTACCTGATCTTGGTGTAGCCCGCATTAAAACCAAAGTAGATACCGGCGCACGTACGTCTGCTCTGCATGCTTCGAAAATACGACCTTTCGAGGAGAACGGTGTGCAACGAATCGAGTTTCAAGTGCATCCTCGGCAGCGTAATATTGAAAAGACGGTGCTGTGCACTGCAGATGTTCTGGACAAAAGAACGGTAACTGACTCAGGCGGCCACAGCGAAGTCCGATGGGTTATTTCCACCCAGCTTTCGATAGGGGGGGATTCTTGGCCTATAGAAATAACATTAACGTCGCGAGAAGATATGCGGTTCAGAATGTTACTGGGTCGCACAGCACTTTCTGACCGTGCTCTTGTTGATTCTTCCGCTTCATATTTGGTAGGCAAAAGGCGAAAAAAGAGTATTGAAAAGTCGCGGAGCAATTGAACCAATACGACTTAAGTGAGGCAATTGTAGGTATGAGGGCGAGTATGCCCTGCCCTAAACGGGAGGCACAGCTGTACTTTTAGACTGCTTAATAGGCGAAAACGCTAGATTACTATGATGCTTGGTGGTGGGATTTTTGTTGCACAATGGGTCCAAAGAAAATGGGCATCAACCATGTTAAGGCTAACGATACCGCTAACACCAAAAATCCCTAGCCAAGATTCACTTGGTCGTTCAGCAAATGGTTGTTGCAGAGCCTGTCCGGAGCAATCAGATACAAGCAACCTAGTCGAAATAACATAGTGAGAAATTCTATCTTTACCACACTGCGAGTAATGAAATGAAGGCGAGCCCAACTCCATGCCAGGCGCACTCCAACTAATAGCACTAAAGATAGGTATTTTGCGGCGCCTACCCAAGGATCGTATTCCCTGCACAAAAGCTTGTATGCTCCTGGCTGCTCAAACGCCAGTTTCAAAGCGTCCAGGGCGAGGTGAAATTCCATGTTACCTTTTATCGCGAAGAGTAGAAAAATGAACCTTAGGCGACACAACTAATATGGCTACATACGGTCAAGGTGACTCCAGCTCTCAAGCCGCAGGAAGGGAAGCTGGGATTCGAAAATTGGTTGACGACTTCTATAACATCATGTCGAATGATGTTCGTTATCAAACAATCTATGCATGGCATCCTGAAAACACAGAACAAAGCCGGGACAAGCTAGCGCGATTTCTCTGCGGTTGGATGGGCGGACCGAGACTCTATCAAGAACGCTACGGGCCTATCAGCATTCCGGGAGTTCACGCACATTTGCGAGTAACAGAAGTGGAGCGCGACTTATGGTTGCAATGCATGAACGATGCTTTAAGCAAGCAACAGTACTCAGATGAATTCAAAGACTACTTAATCACTCAGCTAGCAATACCGGCTGAGCGAATTAGGCAAACGTGCAAGGGCGTTAAGCCAACAGCTTAATCGCCAGGTACATTAGTACCCGAAGCAAGTAGTCCGTTTGCCTGGTAAGTCGCAAGAGAAGTCATGATTCGGAAAACCTCGATTCTAGCCGGGCTCCTAATCGAATGCCATTATTGCGGGGCCTAAACTACAGGCGCTTAAGCTACTGCAAGCGCTAGCCCTGCAAATACAAATCCTAGCACCGCAACAATAGTTCGCATTTGGTGCATTGTCGCCCACGTGCTGAGAGTCTCCCCCGTCTGCTCTAACGACGTCTCTTGCGAATGGCCGTTTGCGAACTCGATGTTCGCTTGGCGAAAGAACCCAAAATAGAAGGCCAGCAAGCCGGTCGCGCAGGTGGCACTGACGGTCCACAGCCATACGGCGGGCCCGCCTACCGCCCACTGCGATGCACAGACAAGCAACGGCAGCGACGTACCCGCCACAGTGAGCGGTGCATAGAAGCGAAAGAGCAGAGGCGATAAGGTGGAGTGCAGTCGCCGAAATTGCTCCGGGTCCATAGTCTTCCAATAAGGCACAAGTACGCAGGCCTCAGTTACCAGGGCTCCTGCCAGTAAGCCGCTTGCGGTTGAAGCTAGCAATGCAAAATAGATCACCGCTGCTTTCCAGAAGCAGACACGGAGCTCAGAAACAATCGAACCAGCGTGGCCAATCGTTGTTTATACGTTCTCTCATCGACGTCTCCAGATGACAAGCCGTTTAAAGACAAGATGAGAAATTCCGCAGCTTGCTCGTTGTTTAACTGAATAGCGTTAAGGTCTATGAGACCATCACGCCTCGCTTTCTTTAGATGCTTAACAAGAAGCGCCTGAAAGCGTGATCGCGCATCCTCTGAGATATCACTTGCCATGGCGCTGCTGGCACTGATCAGTTCCGCGCCATGCAGTGAACCGAATAAAACTCTCATAAAGGGTTCACTCCACGCCCAAAACCCATCCATCAAACGGTTATGTATATCGGCGTTGCTAGTAAGCGCCACCTCAACATTAGCAAGAGTGCTGTCGTGCAATCCTTGCGACACCGCACGCAGAATTGCCTCTTTGTTTTTGAAGTAGGAATAAAGCGTCGGTCGAGAAAGCCCGGCTTCGCCAGCAATGTCATTAAGCGATGTTCGCTTGTAACCGTAGCTCGCGAAGCGCGTTAACGCTGCTCGCAATATAGCGTCCCGAGTAGTATCGCTATCAAACATATGAAATAGTTGTCTTATACAATGTAACTTTACATATATTACATTATGTGATGTTAATGTAAAGACCATTTAAAACAATGATGGTATTCATGTGCTAGGGATAAACCTATAACTGAACTGGCGGCGCGTCTTCAGTCGCACCGCTAACCCTCATCCTCACACTCGGTCTTGCGCTGCAAAAGCCTCGACTATGGCTAAAGAGGAAGCGGAAATTTTGCACTGGTGCGTAGTCTATAAATCAAACACAATAGACGATCAGCTTCTCCAGTTATTCGTCAACGAGGCACTAGGCAAAGATGGCAAGCACACCATTTTCCCAATCCAACCTTGAAGCAAGAGACATTGCTAGCGACTGTACGGCGATGGAAAATAGAATAGAGTTACTGCGCGACACGAATCACGCCGCCCCGTCTAGGCTGCTATTTCCAACAAAAGACCGTACTGAACTCGCCAGCCACTGCCGAATACCCGAGATTCAACCGCATGAGTTAAACACTGAAGTGCTTCGCTCCGCTATAGCGCTTGACGGTGCGCTTATCGTTCGCAAGCTATTTTCCGAAAGCATGGCCAATACAATGGTTACTGCAATCGATAAAGTACTGGATGCCACTGAGTCCCCAGGCGGCACAAAGAACAATGCGGCCGAACGAAACACCTATTACAATCCGCCCGACATTCTTAAGTCTGTAATGCCTGGAAAAGAACTGGGTAATTCTCGCGGATTTCATCGAAATAGTGGTTCAGCGATGTGCGTTGAATCCCCCACGATTGCAGAATCCTTGCTGCAGCTATATGAACAACAGGGCCTTAAAAATATGATTGCCGAGTACCTGGGTGAACCGCCCTGCGTCTCTGTCAAAAAATGGGTTCTGCGGCGCTCTAAACTGCCCGTTAATGAAGCTGGCTGGCATCAGGACGGTTCCTTCATGGGCACTGATATCAATAGCATTAATATGTGGATTCCTCTGAGCCGGTGCGGCGGAGATACCGGCGCGCCAGGAATGGATGTGATCCCCAAGCGATTGCACAAAATCATGTCTGCTGAGGGGTCTCATTTTGACTGGTCGGTAAGTACAACTCACGTCGCTAATTTCTTTAAGGATGCACCTGCTGTTAGCCCGGTGTTCGAACCAGGAGATGCTTTTTTCTTCGACCATCTGTATTTACATAGAACCCAGTATAGACAGGACTACACGCGTCTACGCTACGCTATAGAAACCTGGTTCTTTGGAAGCTCGAGCTGCCCAAGAAACCAGGTACCTCTGGCCTGGTAGTACTTGAGCTTAGGCCAGCCTACGATCAACCGTCTTACACACTTTACATTTTATGGCTTTAATGTAAAGTAAGTGAAACCCCCATCATGTATCAGGACAGATTTATGCGCGCTCAGATTCCACTGTTTTACGCCTTTATTTCTCTTTTTGTGTTCGCCGGCACTTCCTATGCCGATCAGAGTCAGATCATTGGCGTCTACTGGTTTCCCGACAAGGAAGGCCAAGTCGAGATCTTCGAGAAAGATGGAGAATTCTCTGGAAAAGTTGTCGCCTACGATATACCAGATCAGTTAGATGAAAAAAATCCAGACCCAAAGCTTCGCGATCAATTGTTTCTTGGCTCGCTAATGCTTGAAGGATTCACCTACAAACCAAAGTCGAAGCGCTGGGAAGGCGGCACGATTTACGATGCGCGAGAAGGTAAAGTCTACAAATGTCGCTTATGGTTTGATGACAAGGATAACGCCGTACTGAAAGCGCGCGGTTACATCGGCACACCCATGCTCGGCCGAACCGAAAAGTTTGAACGAGTTAAGTAAAGTCTTCGGCGACCTGAGACTTACTCGCTATTGGCTACTGAACGTTACGCGCCAGGAACGCCGCTAGTGGTTCAAGCACCTGGTTATTGGCTTCATTCTCTGCGGTTACTACATCCACATGCGAATAGCCCTCTGAGATGTACACCTCAAACCCGCCGGCTACACCGCCGTATGTTGGAAAAGCGATACTGGGTTCAGAAGCATCAACAATGCGTGGCGCGCTACCGTCACAGCTGGTTGCTACACAGTTTGCGAGAGTACTGGCAAACGCGAAGAAATCGCCAGGAACGGGTGTTAGACCATTACTACCACCAAATGCTATTACCGGTATGTCTATGTTTTGCGCTTGGGTGCGATTATCTATATCACTGCGGCCCCTACCCAAAGGTGGCGGCGCCGACAACGCCGTTGTATTCAGACCAAGCCCAGACGTAATACTCAGTCCCGACGAGGGGTAATACCAATCAAAGAAATTGGTGTCGCCTCGATACGTATTGCGAATTAAGTGCCCTTCAAAGTCTGTGGGTTCAACCTCTACGCCCCATATAGCACCTTGACGAGGTTCTGTCGGTGCAGCACCATTGTCGGTAAAAACACTCTCTGGCAGCTCCTCATCTCGATTTAACCAGGTAGCAAAACCATCAACTTCTGGACCTGGTGCACCAATGGAAGTGGCCAAAAATGGTGCCGCAGCAGCACCCAAACCGTCATCATCAAGATATTGACCATAAATAGCGACTGAGGAGCCTGTGATGTCGCCTAGCAGTATTCGGACTGGAAGCAGTGCCGGCACTTGGGCCAATGCATTATTGCCTACTACCTCGCCCTGATCCGCCAGCAGGACCGACAAGCCACTGTCGCCATTGAGATCGCCATCCATAGCCACCAACTCACCGGCGGCAAAGGTCTCGGTATTTATTAGCCCTGTTGCAAACGCCGTGCGCGGCTCGATACAAGAGGTATTACTCAAAGCGGTGCAATCAAGCGCTTCAGTGGCAACGCTGCATGCCGTGAGTCCATCAATGCAGCGCGGCTCATTGTCTCGCACCGCACCAAACAGGCCGCCATCAAACCGTGCTTCGATACGATCGAGAGTCTCTTCAGTGGGAGCATCGCCCAGCGAGCCGCCGCCACCTTCAAACAACACTAAACCGCGCAACTTGCTATAACCTGCGTCCACCGCTGCGGTATCAATGTCAAAATCAGTTGCGGCATAGCGCGCTAAATACCCCGTTCCTGCTGAATGTCCCGCTAAGAATACGTTACCGTCACGGGCGCTCATTCTTGCTTGTTCTACCACAGCATCAATGTCTTGCGAATGCACCAAAGGACTCCAATTAGCCATAAAAGCCAAATCGCTGCTGGTATAGCTAATGAGTCTTCGGTTTGGGCCTTCTACCAAACTAGGGTGAAGATCCAGATTCAGAGCATCACCAAATAAGAAGTCCAGCGCAATACTCGAATCCCCTTCAGCTTCTGCAATTTCTAAGCCCGCGCGATCTTCTAGCTGCTCTGAACGTCGATCAAAGGCCCAAAATTCAAGACTCATCTCATGCTCGTCGCGAGCAAGCCGCATCAACTGATCAGCCATGCGCGCGAAATTCGCAGCACCGCCCTCAAAACCTGGAATGGCAATAAGAATAGCATCCGGGGTTTCATCAATAGCGTCTGATAAAAAATAGCGTGTGTAAATTGCGTTATTCAAGGAAGGCCCTTCACTGCCGAAATGAGCAAGAAGTTTCGGGTTGGTAACGTCAACCCCGCTCGTTCCCGGCGTGTTCGTAGCCTGCGCCGCACTTGGAATACTTTCTGTTTGCTGCTCTAAGGTGGCTGCGACCTGCGGCTCTTCGGCTTCTATTGATTCAAAGCGTGCTCCATCGCCGCTACCGCAGGCAGTGAGAGCCGTTAAAAGGAGAAGATAAAAAAAGCGCTGCTTCATAAATGCCTCATGCCCATTGCTGCTTGTATTTGTGATTGCGATGGCTGCCGCGCCTTCCTTACTTCGATAGGCAAGACTTCAAGGAGGCAGTTTTTAACGAGCCAGTAACATGAAAAGCGCATCGCTGCTCATTACGTCGGCGTACTTCGCCTGTAAATCAAATAAATTTGCGTCGTGCGCTTCCCTATTCCTATCACCAACAGCGTCTTCTAAGACCACAACAGGATAGTCATACTGCAAGCCATCTACCGCTGTCGCGCGAACGCAGCCACTGGTAGTTAAACCTGTCACCACAATAGAATCGACGGACATTGCACGCAATTGAGCGTCAAGGCTAGTCTTGTGAAACGCGCTTGGCCACTGTTTTTCTATCAGCACTTCATGAGCTTGACGATCTAGGTCTGGATGAAGTTGCACCCATTTAGATTCTGATGTCAGCTCATTAAGCGCATTAACCCGTGCCCTGAATACTTTTGCTTGATTAGCGTTGCTGTAAACCACAGAGGTGAAAAAGATTGGCAGCTGCCGCTTTCTAAACACATCTAACACGCGCTTGTTTGCGGCAATCACTTCAGGGCAATCGGTTCCCAATGCACACTCAGGATCAGTAAAACCGAGTGTCATGTCCACGACTAGTAGTGCAGGATGCGCCCCAAGACCGAGTTCATTCGACTCAAGATCCACTACGAGCACCCGTGTTCGATTTAAACACACTACAATCCGCATCAATACACGGAGCAGAGCTGAGCATCATCGCGATGTAGCGCTCAGCCATCAGCCACCTGCAACTACAAACTGAGGCTTAACGGGAGCAGGCAAATGTGTTTCTTCTTCGCATCGCGCACGAATATCTTCCAGGTCACCACCATAGTTGAACATTGGAATCTCAACACGTGAGGCTTTCAGCTCTGATCGCAAAGTGTCAGTTGCCGCTGCATCGACAGCACCGTCTTCATTAACCACCACGCCATATTGTCGGGCACCATCGCGTGTAACAAGTCGTCGACTGACATCTACTCGCACAAGCTCCGGGTCTCGATCGTATGGGTCACCCCAACCACCGCCTCCCCAAGTATTGAAGTAGAGAAGATCGCCCTTACACACCTTTATACCTTCGACTTTTGCCGGCAGCCATTGCTCACTGCCATCCGTTCTAACAATGCGTTTGGTGGATCTTAGGCCGGTATCGCCACCTAAAACGCCCCAAGGGTAGGTGAGCCAACGTTCGTCATGAATACCGATTTCGCCGTCACAAAGAAAACGATAGGCAACACTCAGTCCATTTCCACCTCGGTGCAGGCCAGCGCCACCCGAATCAGGAATGGTTTCGTAATTTTCGATACGCAGTGGGAAATAGGATTCAATGAATTCGTTTGGCACATTGGTAAAGCCTGGCCACAAAGAATGGCCATCTGGACCGTCGCCTACGGGTCGCCCGGGTACACCGCCAAACCCTATCTGAAACAGTTGAAACCATTCGCCGTTGTCATCGTAACCGGAATAGAAGAGATGGGGCGAGTCTGAAAAGCCTGCCGCATTAAGCATGGCTTCAGGAGCGCCCATGCCGAGCAAGGCTCCCAACACATCAAAAATTCTACCCAAAGCATGGGTTCGACCCGACAATGCCGCTGGAAAATTTGGTTTTAACAAAGTGCCCTGCGGAATGTTCACTTCTACAAGGTCGTAAAAACCGTCATTGAATACGATCTGCGGGTCCACCACATTGATAGTGAACGAACCAAAGAACATTTTGAACATATCTTCGTTGAGATAAAAGTTCACCGAGCTTTGGGCCTGAGGATCAGTACCGTCAAAATCAAAATGCGCCACCTTGCCTTCGCGCCACATCTTACATTTTATTTTATACGGCCCCATGCCCATGCCGTCATCACAAATGTAGTCCACAAACTCTCTGGGTTCCTCAGGGATGAACATTTGAATAATATGTGACATGGCATCGTAGTTACGCTGTAACATGATATCCATAGTGGAGTAAAACACGTCGTCGCCAAAACGTTCAGCCAGTTCCACACACCTTTTTGCCGCCGTATTACACGCGGCAACCAAAGCATTCAGATCAAAACGATTCCACTGAGGCGTTCTAACGTTGTGCAAAATAAGCTCAAGCAGGTCGCTCTGCAGTACACCCTTTTTATACAATTTTGTAGGAGGTATTCGAATACCTTCCTGATAAATAGTCGTGGCCTCAATGGGGATTGAGCCAGGAACCATTCCGCCGTTGTCAGACATATGACCGAACATGGCTGACCATGCAATGTGGCGGCCGCCTTTAAAAACAGGCACCAACACGACCCAATCAGGTAAATGCGACACTGCGGCATTACACATATAGGGGTCATTAGTGAGAATGATATCGCCTTCTTCTATCTCCGCGTCATACACCTCAAGAAAGGGTGCAATGAATGAACCGAACTGACCGACGACCATTTTGCCCTGTTTATTGGCAATCATCGGAAAGCAATCTCCCTGCTCTCGTATACCTGGCGACATCGCTGTTCTAAACAACACTGCATCCATTTCTTCGCGTGCGTTACGCAGCGCATTTTCGATAATATCAACCGTTACACCGTCAACATCGACAGCGTTTAAAGGTGTTGTGTTAGTTTCAATAAGTGTTGCAGTCATGGTCGTCTCCTTATTGAACCGAGTTAATGAGTAGATTGCCAACCGTGTCTATGCTTGCATCAAAGCCTGGTAAGATCACTGTCGTTGAGTCCATTTCCCCAACAATTGCGGGGCCTGGCACAACAAGCTCGGAATGTAATTTGCTACGGTCGTATATCTTGGCCGCATGCCAACTACCTTCATAGTAAAATTTGGTGTCGTGTACTACACAGTCATCGAGGCTGGCCGAGGCGTCGCCTACGGTTTGCTCCTCAATGGCTTGCGCTTTTGCTCTAGCAACCGCACGAATCATTAATATCTCGTGCCCATCGCCAAGTCGGAACGTAAAAAGCTGCTCGTGTTCGGCATCAAACGCCTCAGTAAGTAAGGCCACGCCCCTCGCCTCAAGCTGGTGCTCAGTGAAATCAACCGTAATCTGAAACGCCTGGCCGGCGTAGCGTAAGTCGGCTTGATACGTGATTTGCTGGTCGGCGGCTTCAATTCCATCTGCACGCAAAGTGTCAGCCGCTCGCTCGCCTAACTCCTTCAGGTCTGCACTGAGCTTTTCGTCGCTCAATCCTGCGGTCATTGTTAAGTATGTGCGCGCCGCTTCGTCTTGTACCTGCGTAGTGGCGTCGCCATAGGCGCACAGCACGCCGGGGCCAGGTGGCACAATCACAGGCCAGGCATCGCTTAAAATTCCAAGCGCGTTGGCGTGTAAGGGTCCCGCACCGCCAAAACCGACTAACGCAAAATCGCGAGGGTCATAACCTTGTTCTACCGATACTAAGCGCAACGCACCAAACATTGACTCATTAACGATTTTTACAATACCTTCTGCGGCTTCCATCAAGTCGATACCACAGGCGTCGGCAATTTGCTGCACGGCTTTCACTGAGGCTTCGCGGTTAATTTCCATGTCGCCACCCAACTGAACATCAGACGGTAGATAACCCAACACCACGTTGGCGTCGCATACCGTTGGCGCATCACCACCCTTCATGTAACAGGCAGGTCCGGGTTCGGCACCTGCCGACTCAGGACCAACACGCAGTGCTTTGGTCAGCTCAGGTACGAAGGCAATCGACCCACCGCCGGCACCCACTGTTCTCACATCAACAGACGGTGCGCGTACTCTTACGTCACCAACAATTGTTTCTCTGCGTACTCTGGCTATGGAGTTTTGTATAAGAGCAACGTCGGTCGAAGTACCGCCCATATCGAAGGTCAGAATGTTCTGAAACCCTGCCCGGCCACAAAAATAAGCCGCACCTGACACGCCACCAGCAGGGCCAGACATCAGCAAGTTAACCGGTGATTCAGCCGCCGCGCGTGCAGAGGCTAAACCACCGTCTGAACGCAAAATAGATAGCTGTGTACCCTCCCCCATTTTTTCATCCAGGGCCGCCTGCAAGTTACTCACGTACTTTGACACCTGCGGGCGCACATAGGAATTAACTACAGTGGTTTCAGTTCGTTCGTACTCTTGCATTTCCGGCACGACGTCGCTGGAAATTGAAATGGGTATATCCGTAAAGATTTCGGCCGCAATAGCTTGTGCACGTTTCTCATGCGCACTGTTAATGTAGGCATTGATGAAGCAAATGGTCAGGGCCTCAATCTCGCTCTTTTTACGCAGTTCAATAAGATCTTGTTTGAATCGATCCTCGTCAAGGTCACGAACGATGTCGCCTTGCGCACTCATTCTCTCGTGTGCACCGATGGTTAACTCTAATGACGCTAATAAAGGCTTCTTAACAAAGCTTACCCAGCCGCCAAGCCCACCCGGGCAAAAAGAACGCGCCACTTGAAGAGTACTTTCATAACCGGCTGTGGTAACCAAGCCTACCTTCGCTCCCTTGCCGGTAAGCACGGCGTTCGTCGCAACCGTCGTGCCATGCATAACCCGGTTAACCTCACGCGGGTTAATGCCTGATTCTTCGCAAATACGAGCAATGCCGTTTAATACGCCAATAGAAGAATCGCTCGGAGTGGAGGGAACCTTGGCAGTGAAAGTGATCCCAGTGTCTTCAGCAATAAGTAGCAGGTCCGTAAACGTTCCACCGACGTCAACGCCTAATCGGTAAGCCATAAATATTCCTCGTTATGTATATAGTTTGTACGCTATTTGTTGTTAATCGCACTTAGCCATCGTTAACGCCGCAACCGTTTAAGCAACCGCGTTTTTCATTAAATGTGGCTTCAACCAAGGCTTCGAACGTCCGCCGCAGCTAATGCCAGTAAGCTGCTCAGCCAAATCTGACGCATCAAGTAACTTGGGCAAATCTATACCGGTATCAAAGCCCATAGAATGTAACATCATCACCGCGTCTTCAGTAGCAATATTGCCGCTGGCGCCTGGCGCAAATGGGCAACCACCTAGACCCGCTATTGACGCGTCGAAGCGGCGAATTCCGGCTTCTACCGCAGCATAAACATTGGCTAAGCCCAGTGCTCTGGTATCGTGGAAATGACAGGCCAAACCTAAAGCGTCATTCTCAGCCACCAAAGCCCGCATTAACTCAGAAACTTGCATCGGGTTCGCTGCACCTATGGTGTCGGCGATCACGACACTGCTGACCCCTAGCTCTAAAAATTTCGAAGCGGCTGCGCAGACGATCGCCGGATCCGTCGGCCCGTCGAATGGGCATTCGAACGCTACCGACACCGTTGCTATAACGGAAATGTTGTCTGTTTTGGCGCGCCGAATTATTTCCACTGCGGCAAGGTCGGCCTCCTGCCTCGTCATACCCACATTTTTGATGGCCATACCTTCGCTGGCGTAGAGCACCATTGCTACGGTTTTTACTCCGGCGTTTAACGCTAGCTCGTAGCCTTTGATGTTCGGTATGAGAACAGACAACTCCGTGGCATTATCTTTCGCCGCCATGGGCATCGCAGCTAATCCTTGAATAATTTCAGCGCAACCGGCCATTGCAGGAACGGCCTTAGGCGAGACAAATGCGCCGGCTTCGATGTTTGTTACGTTCGCGTCTACCAGAGCACGTATTAATTGCAGGCGCTCATCTACGTTCAGCAACTTGGCTTGGTTCTGTAAACCGTCGCGTGGACCAACATCATTGATTACAATGTGTTCGGCCATTAACCGATCGCCCCCGTCGCTTTCAATTCGGCAAGCTTGGCATTGTCATAACCCAATAAAGATTTGAACACTTCATCCGTATGCTCGCCAAGAAGCGGAGCTGGAGTAAAACTCTCTTCGCCGGTTCTTGAGAGTTTAATTGGATTACCCGGCCCCTTGGTTGACTTACCTGAAGGGTGCTTAAGGTCAATCACCATATTTCTATGAAGTACTTGCTCGTCGTTCAATGCCTGGCTGAAACGATTGACTGGCGCGCAGGGAATTCTCTTCTCTTCTAACTGTGTGATCCAATACTCAACAGTATTGCCCTTAAGGGCATCATTTAGCTTGGCGTTAATCATATCGCGGTCGGCCCAACGCCCCGGCTGCCCATCGTACTTCGGATCGTTAAACTCGGCGATGGACACTACTTCTTTCAGATTGGCCCAGAAATTGTCGGTGATTACCGCTATCACGATAAATCCGTCGGAACAGGAAAAAGTGTCGTAGGGAACGTGTACAAAATGCGAATTACCAATCGGATAAGGATCTTCGCCCGACAAAAAGTGCATTGTCGCCATGTAGTTTAATAGAGATATCTGTGAATCTAACATCGAAATGTCGACGTGTTGACCATGTCCGCTGCGCTCTCGCTCGTATAAGGCCGAGAGAATGCCCATAACACCAAACATGCCGCCACCCAAGTCGCCTATGGGTATACCTGCACGCATTGGAGTGTTTTTGTCTTCGCCAGTAATGGACATTCCACCGCCAGTTGCTTGTGCTACTTGGTCGAAGGCTGGGCGCTTATGCTTAGGACCGTCGGAACCAAAGCCAGAGACAACACAAGTGATGATGCGGGGGTTTACTGTAGCAAGCGTGTCGTAATCAATCTTCAAACGCTCAGGTACGCCGGCGCCAAAGTTGCTAATGACGATGTCGGCCTCTTTTACCAAGGCATAAAACACATCTAGGCCTTCTGGGTTTTTTAAATCTATTACGGTGCTTTTTTTGTTTCTGTTCAGCGTAATAAAATACGCGCCCATGCCCTCTAGCGAGTTCTTCGGGTCGGTGGCAAGAAGTTTACGTGTTCCCTCACCTTGTAAGGGCTCGACTTTTATAGTCTCGGCCCCTAGGTCGGCAAGAATCATTGAGCCATAAGGGCCCGATAGCATGTGCGTTAGATCAAGAACGCGCACGCCTTCAAGTGGCTTACTCATAAGTCGACTGCCTAGAAATTAAAGCTTACTTCTACACCAGCTCGTCGGCGGCTACCTGGGTGATCAAAAGTACCTCCAAACTCTGGCGCAGGAATAACTTCCTCAAGGTATTTTTCATCTGTCAGGTTAGAGACAAAAGCAGTTACTGCCCAAGCTTCGCCTTCAAGACCAGCACGCAGATTGACAGTAGCGTAGGAATCACGCTGCGCATTGGTGTAATCAGCTGTACCCAAAGCGCCTGCTCCAGCGCCAAAACCTAGCTCAAACAGTGGCTGAAAGATCGTTGGACGCGGCCCTTCTTGCACGGTATGAAACCAGGTTTTACCAATAAACTGTGCATCTACTCGCGCAAAAATATTCATGTCATTAGCCAATGGAAAATTAACATCAGCAGACACGTTGAAGGTGGACTCAGGCGTGTATGGAGACTCGTTACCAACCGTGTCTGGCCGAGAACTGTTTGCGTTAATTTCGCTGTCTACAATATTTGCTCCAGCGGATAATCTGAAGTTTTCTGTGGCGTGGAACGTGGCTCCCAGCTCAAAGCCCAGTACTTCAACTTCATCCATGTTCGACACAACGCGCAACAAACCAAAGGTACCTACAAAGAACTCGAAAAACTGCATGTCGTCAATTTCGGTGTAATAAGCTGCGCCTTCGATTTGCAGGCGACCGTCCATCAAGTTTGTTTTGAAACCTAATTCGAATGCACTTGACGTTTCTTCGCCATAGCCATCAGTAATAACGGGCAACGGCACGCCAAGATCGTCGGCAAAGTTAATGCCGATACCGCCATTAATAAAACCATTATTGAATATGTTAACTGTAGCGGCGCTACCTGAATTGTTAAAACCACCGGCTTTGAATCCTACGCCCCAACTTGCAAATAACCTTGTTTCGTCAGTAAGCGCATAGCTTAAGGAGATCTTTGGTTGCAACTCATTGAAGGTTTCACTCTGGTCAGGGATAACGCCAGCCGGGTTAACCAGGCTGCTTAGACCCGGATTCAATGGGTCATCAAAAACCATGTCAAAGTTCAAATCAATAACTTGCTGAGTGACATCAGTCGGCACAAGACTAGCAACTTCCCGTTTTTCGCTGTCGTAACGCAGGGCTAGAGAAATCTCGGTTCTGTCATTGATGTCGTATTCCAACTGTCCAAACACTGAAAACACCTGGCTGTCAAAATCATCATAAACCAGCGAGGCTGTTCGGTTAGGTCCGTCGACTTGAAGCAAGCCGCGTATTGGCGCTGCACCGCTGTCGCGATTCAGTGAGACTCCTACCTGACGATCTATATCCAGATAATAAACGCCCGCCATCCAACGCAGGGCTTGGTCGCTCGCTGAAGACAACCTAAGTTCGAAACTGAGGTCTTCCTGATCGCGGAGCTGCTCTTGAATGCCATCACAGGTTGTCGGCGTATAAGCTCCTAGGAACGATCCATTTGGATCGAAAATCACGCCTACCGGAGACTGACCAATAAACTGTGGCGACGGCAATTGAACACCGGCAGCATTTAGGTCTGTAACCGATTGTTGACACGCAGCGTCGCCGTTGTAAAAGCCAAAGGCTGCTGAGGTGCCGTCTGACATCAGGTTATTTTCTATGTTGCTGTATAAGACCCAACCAGTGAGCGTCATGTCTTCCATGTCGTATTCAAACTTAGTAGAAAACTCGAGGCTTTCTTGATCATTGTCTGAAACGATATTCGGGTTAAAAACGAAATCTACGTCGTTACTATCGAGGTTTGCGTCTGGTGTGCCAGTCGCTGCAGCGAACACAGGCAAATGGAAGATTGAGTTGAACACAATTGACGAGGCGTCGACTTCACCATAACGCAGCTTGCTATCAATTTGCAGAGACTCGCTAGGCTCCCACACCAAACGCGCATTAACGTTATAGCCTTCATAGGTATCTACAATTGGCGCATCATTTTGAAAACTGTTTCTAAAGAACCCATCGGTCTCCCGCCAGTCAGCCGACACGCTAAAGTACAATTCGTCTTCGATTATGGGCCCAGAGTATGCAAGCTGCCCAGTGAAGGTGTCGTCTTCTGCGGCGCTGAATTTACCGCTCAATTCGCTCTCGTTACCAGGCGTTTTGGTTGTTACCAATATTGCTCCCGCCGCGGCGCTACGACCATAAATCGCGCCCTGTGGACCTTTAAATATTTCTATCTGCTGTAAGTTGGTGTACTCACGATTAAAGGCTGCCGGATTGGTGTAAAGAATACCGTCAACCAAATAAGCAAAGCTGTTTTCTGCGTCACGCGCGCCATTAATGCCTCGAATATTTACCTGCGAGTCTCCCACTTCAGCCGCGTTGACCATGGTCACGCCCGGCGTTAGCGCGATAAAATCCTCAGCCCTGCTTACACCAGCGCTCCTCAGCACACTCTCCGTAAGCGCAGTGACGCTGCCAGGCACATCCAGCAAACTTTCTGATCGCCGCCGAGCAGTCACAGTGACCTCTTCAAGCATAAATTGGCCGGAAGTTGCAGCAGACTCCTGCGCCAATAACGCAGCTGGCGTTATGAAAGACCCAGCCGCCACTGTAAAAGCTGTGAGACCGAATGGTCGTAAAATGGAAGATTTCATTGTTTATTCCCCGAATTTAGAGCGTTGATGTCTACACAGCTAAGGCGTGGCCGTTTAAAAACAGACTGTTTTGATCCGATTGTATACAATATACCTAGCCAGATCGCTAATGTCTAGTGTCAATGTCTTTTAATGCGGCCAAATTGTATACAACTGAGTGACTCAGAGTTTATACGTCTTCGCTAGCAATCTGGATTAGTGCTTAGCATTAAAAACTCGTCTTGCTGCCATTACATGTGCGCACATTACCGCATAGGCCCAGTCACCATCTCCAGATTCGATTGCATCAACTAACTCTACATGGTGACGAGCACTGCGATTCAAGTCATCACGTGTGTAGTCTCTGAACGTTTGAAACACCAAGGGTGCACTCGATAGCGTGGCAAGCATTGCCTGCAAGCGTGAGCTAGCAGCAGCTTGCTGCAAGCGCTCATGAAATTTGTTATTCAGATCTGCTATACGCTCCATATAGCCTGCACTGTGTTTTTTCGCTTCATTGCTTTGCGCAGACGCAAGTTGTCGAAGCTCTACAATATCTTCTTTACTAGCCCGCTGGGCCGCCAAACGCGCCGCATAGCCTTCAAGCATAACTCGCAGTTCAAAGATGTCGTCGGCGTCGCTGTGCGTCCAGCTCGCTACCACCGCTCCCTGGTGAGCAGTAACGGTGAGGAGCCCTTCCGATTCAAGGCGCTGCAAAGCCTCGCGAACAGGCGTGCGGCTTACTCCAGCGGCGGCTGATACTTCTTGCTCTGTAACCCTTGCGCCGGGCGGGTAGCTGCCGTCAATAATGGATGCGCGCAAGGTATTATAGGCATGCTGTGCAGCTTTCATGATGTTCTTACAGCCTTAAGATGTGCATAAGAAGTTTGTTTTTTTTAGCGTCGACTATGCGATTGTATACAAAATGGCGGTGAGTTGTATTGATACAGCAATATTCAAATGTCTATCTACGCCACCGTATACTACTTGAGCCCATTTATGACAGGCTTTAGGGAGACTGAATATGACGACACTAACGACTATCCATCACATAAACTTCATCGTTAAGGATCTTAATGCTTCTGTCGCAGATTACCGAAGGGTTTTAGGTTTGGGGGAGTTCTTACACGAAGAGCTAATCGAGCGTGGAGTATCTACAGCCAGGATTTTGCTCGGTGGCGTTTGGCTAGTACTTGTAAGCCCACACAGTGCACATTCGATACCTGGCCGCTATCTCAAAGAAAATGGTGAAGGATTTTTTCTACTGTCTTTTGGCGTTAACGATCTAAAAGATGCCCTGGCCGAAATGGCCACTCGCGGAACAGTGAGCAACACGAACATCGCGCGACGTGGCTTGTCAGATTGGTTAGTCGCTGACTTGAATACGTCAGCCAGCCTGGGAGCCTATTTTCATCTTACGGAAAACGCTGTCGATTAAGCCTTGCAAACTAAGCGCTGCAAAGCCGGCTTGACCAAGGCATTTATGCCTCAGGGTTTGATGTTGCGGCCTGTAAAGCCTTTAAGGCCTCTACTTGCTCTGCAGGCAGCTCCATTGCATCGCATCTTGGGTCAGTATTCTGAATAGCTTTTATCATTAGCGGCGTTAGAGGAATGGTGTCACAGCCATGGCCTGTCTCGCAGATTAAATCGCGACCGGGATTTGCTTTTATGTGGCAAGCAAAGCAATTGCCGCCGAATCTATTAACGACGTCAACAAAACCACGGCCACGTATAGAGCTGGTATCACTGGCAACATCAAGCTCGAAAAACTCCCAATCTTTCGTTGCTGGGCTGAACCCCTTGTGGTGTTTAACCATCACCTCACTAGGCACCAACTGAACCACGGAGCCTTCCGGGTACTCTCCAGTTCCAGCGGTAGCCACCTTAACAGTGGCCTCAGTATTCCCAAGTACATTAGAAACAAAAAACCCTCGCACTGGTGTCATATCGCGAATGCAACTGAAGTCATTCGCGCCTATTTCCGGTAACTCAGCAACCGAGGATGTCGCTAACAAACTAGTTATAATTAGAATCCCTACGTGAACTACCTTTTTCATTGAGCTATCCAATATCATTCAATTTTCATTAGCTACAGTATCAGATCGCTGATTATGATCCAGTGAAAGTAGGCTTTCGCTTATTCAAAAATGCGTCAATACCCTCAAGCGCATCTTTTGTTCTTGCGGATGCCGCAATGCTTCTGGTTTCTAGCTCCATTTGCGTTTCCAGCCCATGCGAAAAAGTATCGTTGAGCAAGGCTTTCACTTTGCCGAAGGCAAGTGTTGGACCTTTCGCTAATTTATCGGCCAGCTCTTGTACTGACTGCTCTAGCTTGTCATCGGCAACCACTTTGGTTACAAGCCCCCAATCAGCGGCTTCTTCGGCGCTTAGTTTGCGGTTGGTTAACATCAACTCGCGCGTTCTTAACTCACCAATGCGACGAGGAAGGAAGTAAGTAGAGCTGCCGTCGGGTGACAAGCCCGCCGCAGTGTAAGCCATCGTGAAACTTGCTGATTCAGCGGCGTATACCAGGTCGCAGGCACTCGCAAGGCTCATGCCGGCACCTGCGCAGGGGCCATGCACTGCTGCTATAACAGGCGCATTCATTCTCGCCAGCCGCGAAATGGCCATATGAAGATAAAGCGTTAACTCATTAAGCAATCGCGGCAGATGTTCAAGCTCGGCAGCAAACGACGCTAGATCACCACCCGCTGAGAAAAAACGACCGCTGCCACCAATAATCACGGCTCTCACACTCTGCTCTTCGCAGTGGTGCACCGCATCGGCCAGCTCTTGCATCAGTTTTAAGTTCATGCCGTTGGCAGAATCAGGTCGATTGAGTGTGATGCGAGCTACAGCGTTTTCAACTGTGAAAGTGATAGTTTCGTACATAGGCCAAGGTATCCGAGTCCATTAAAAGGCAGACAATTTACCCGCCTTTTAATGTGGATGCAATCGAGCCCGCTTTTGGGGAAGATCCGTCAGTATCTGCATTTACTCGCAGAGACTCTTGCTGAGGCTGCCAATCGGGATGAGCAAACAGTCGCATCCATACCTCATGCAACGAACTAGAGCGAATAAGGTCACGTACTAGGCCAGGTAATTCGGAGAACCAAACAACAAAGGGGTTAACGCTATGGAAATCCCGTTTTAAGCCATAGCGCGGCGTTTCTTCCTCGCATTGATAGTGATACTGATTCGTTCTTAAACACGCCTAAGCGCTGGAGGGACGACGCACTTGCAGTTGACCTTGAGCCTCGACATTGGACTAGCTCAAGCGCATAGTGTTAGACGTAGCTGCGAGGAAAGTATATGCACATCGGTCTCATTGGCGGCATTGGTCCTGCCGCGACGGAGTTCTACTATGGTGGTCTAGTGCGAAATTGTATGGACTCATCAGCGACACTTGAACTAACTGTCGCGCACGCGGATATGAACGTGCTTTTGGAAAACATGGCTGCTGACGCGCGCGATCAGCAAGCTGAAGTCTTTCTCAATCATTTGGATCAGCTTGTCGGAGCTGGGGCTGCGGTCGCTGCGGTGACGTCGATTGCCGGCCATTTTTGTTTTGCCGAGTTAGAAGCCATATCGCCGCTACCTCTTGTTAGCGCGCTTAAGGCTCTAGAACAGGAACTCGGACGCCGGGACATTGGCCGAGTTGGTCTGTTGGGTTCTCAGATCGCCATTGAGTCCCATCTTTACGGCTCATTGATCGATTTCGAGGTTGCTCTGCCGAGCAGCAAAGAAATAGCTGCGGTTAGTAAAGAGTATTTTGCGATGGCCACCGCGCAGCATGCTAACGAAGCTCAACGAGAGCTGTTCTTCTCGGTCGGTGCGCGTCTTTGTTCAGAACAGAACGCTGAAGTTGTTGTTTTGGCCGGTACCGACATGTTTCTGGCCTTTGCAGATGCAAGCCCAGGATTCCCGGTTATCGATTGCGCAGAGGTGCACATTAGAGAGTTAGCTGTGATTGCGCAGAAGAGTGTCACTCAGTCTGCCGGTCGACCCGCTGCAAGAGTGAGATAATGCCGAGTTTATCTACTTCTTTCATCGGTTATTGGCCGAACGCTGCTATTGATATCTAGAAATCTGAAGTTCCGCTCCTAGGTGCGGTTTCAACCGGTCGATGCAACACATGGGTTAAACCGGTCTGCCGGTGTTTGGAAGTCTAACGTCTTTCAGGGTCGTTCGTTAAGTTGCCGTGCAACGGCATTCAATTTTGCTTGTGAGTGAACTGACAGATCGGTACCTTTTGGGAAGTACTGCCTCAGCAATCCATTCGTGTTCTCATTTGAACCACGTAGCCATGGACTCGGTGGATCACAGAAGTACACTTTGATATCGGTCGCTAAGGTGAACCGTTGATGATCGGCCACTTCTTTGCCCCGATCCCAAGTGAGTGATTTGTAGAGTTCGCCAGGCAGCCTATGCGCATATTTGATCAACGCGTTAATCACCGTTTCGATTGATCTCTCGACTGATTGTCTAGGGTGATCGGTTGAGTCTTAAGGCGATCGAACGTGCTGTCTCATTTGTCACAATGCCTCGAGAAATCTCTTCTCGTTCAACCAACGTGAGTGCGATTCGTGAGCGTGTTTATCAGGCGATCGTATCCCGCCTGATCTAGCCAGAATGCGAGCGATTGATCCGTGGCTTCTATCGAATAGTTGCGCGATGACTTGGAGTGAATCTCCTTTTTGCCAGCGATTCCACATCAACGCTTTGTCTGTTTCGGTGTAGTAAGTTCTTTGCCTGTACTTCATGCTCAACATCCTCCTCTAGCTGTCTAGAGATTAGATGTTGCATCGAGCAATTGAAACCGTAGGCAAAAGCCGCTCTCCAAATATGGGCTAGGTTTGATCTCCTCGTTTAACTTAAAAATTCTGGCCTATCGCTAGCTTTTAACCTTCGACAGCAGATCCACCAGCTCACCAAACTTCTTACGCTGCTCTTCAGGGTCGCCGGAGGTAATTGCCTTTTCTACACAAGTAGCAGAGTGGTCTTTAAGGATTGCATCCTCCACTTTTGCTAGCGCTGACTTGATGGCCTGAACCTGTTGAAGCACTTCGATACAGTAGCGCTCTTCTTCGATCATGCGAACGATGCCCCTAACTTGGCCTTCGATTCGGTTAAGACGTTTAACAGTAGCCTGTTTATCTAAGTTCATTTCTCTATTGACATATACCCTATAGGGGTATGTAGTATATCACTATGACGAAAGATGAAAAGCCAATTGTTTCCAGACGAACGTTTGTGCAAGGTGCAGCCGTACTTGGCGCCAGTGCTGCGCTGCCCTGCTCCTTGCCATTGTGGGCTAGAAGCGGACTGCAGACGAATACCTCCGGGCTCAGCCCTTTGTCGGGCCAAGTGTTCGATCTCAATGTTTCGAAATCGATGAGTACTATTGATGGACAGTCTGGTCGCTCTATTCTAGTGAACGGACAGTTACCTGCGCCTCTATTGCGATGGAAGGAAGGCGATGACATAACCTTGCGCGTGACCAACCATCTTATGGTGGACACGTCTATTCACTGGCATGGCATCTTGCTGCCATTTCAAATGGATGGCGTGCCGGGCGTGACCTTTCCCGGCATAAAACCTGGCGAAACCTTCACCTATCAGTTTCCGTTAGTTCAAGCCGGTACGTATTGGTATCACAGTCATTCTGGCTTACAGGAACAGCTTGGTCACTATGGGCCTATCGTTATTGAGCCTAAAGCTGCAGATCCCGTTGCTTACGATAGAGAGTACGTTGTGATGCTCTCAGACTGGACATTCGAAGACCCACATCACGTATTCGCCAAGCTCAAAAAAATGAGCGATACCTATAACTACCAACAACGTACTGTCAGTGATTTTCTTGACGATGTAAAAGCGAGGGGATTGAGCCCTGCGTTTAAAAATCGAAAAATGTGGGGCGCAATGCGCATGAACCCCACAGACATTGCCGACGTAACCGCCGCTACCTATACCTATCTAGTCAATGGTCATGGCCCCAAAGACAATTGGACTGGCTTATTCAAACCTGGTGAGCGAGTACGATTGCGATTTGTAAATGCATCCGCCATGACCATTTTCAATGTGCGCATTCCGGGATTACCAATGACTGTCGTGCAAGCCGATGGCCTAAATGTACAGCCAATCGAAACCGATGAGTTTCAAATCGGCACGGCTGAAACCTTCGATGTGGTTGTACAGCCAACCGCTAATCAAGCCTTCACACTTATGGCTGAAAGCAATGATAGAAGTGGCTATGCACGCGCAACGCTTACCCCAGAGGTAGGTTTAGTGGCATCGGTACCGGCGCTTCGATCTCGGCCAACACTCACAATGAAAGACATGGCAATGGACCATGGTGAGATGAGCCCGGATAACATGGAAATGGATCACTCTAAAATGAATCACGCCAACATGGACCATGCAAAGATGGGCCACAGTATGGGCGGGATGCGCGAAGAAAAGAAAATGCGACAAGCGCATGATCATGCAAAAGGCCCTGGTGTAGTCGGTTTGGCAATGAAGCCCTCAAATCGTTTAGCCGAGCGCCCGGCTGGCTTAGAAGACGTTCCACATCGAGTTTTGGTGTATACAGATTTGAAAAGCCTTGAAATAAACCCAGACCTTCGAGCGCCACAACGCGAAATTGAGTTGCATTTAACCAGCAACATGGAACGTTATATGTGGTCCTTCGACGGAGTTAAGTTCTCTGAAGTGGATGGCCCAATTATCTTCTATAAAGACGAGCGGCTCCGGCTTACTCTGGTCAACGACACCATGATGCCGCACCCTATTCATCTGCACGGCATGTATTTTGATGTGGTTACCGATGATCACGATTTCAAGCCAAGAAAGCACACCATAGTAGTCAAACCAGGCGAGAAGCTATCGGTTGATATTACCGCTGACGCAGTAGGTGACTGGGCCTTTCACTGTCACCTTCTGTACCACATGCACGCTGGCATGATGCGGGTAGTGTCTGTGGTCGACGAGCAAACCCCCGCATGATTCGCCTGACCCGCGCTCTATTGCTTACCTTGCTATTATTAGGCCTATGTCTGGTGGCTTCTTTGACACAGGCCCAAAATGCTGCAGATGACTACTACGACCCAGTTGAAATGGCCAAAGCCCGCGAGGCAGTAAAAGCGGCACACGGCGCGCAGTGGCACAACCTGATATTGGGCGAGCGCTTCGAGCTACAATCTAACGAGGGTGACGAACTAGCGGTATGGGAAGGTCAGGGATGGCTTGGAGGCGACATTCGCAGGCTTTGGTTTAAAACTGAAGGTGAGTACGACTCTGACGCCGAGGGCTTTGAAGAAGCCGAAGTGCAAATGCTTTACAGCCAAGCTATTAGCCCATTCTGGGATTTACAAGCTGGCATTCGCTACGACCTTGATCCTAATCCTTCGCGCAGCTACGCGGTCGTCGGGGCACAAGGCTTAGCACCCTATTGGTTCGAACTGGATGGCTCCCTATTCCTAAGCAACAAGGGCGATCTTTCAGCTCGAGTAGAAGCAGAGTATGAGATTCGTTTTAGCCAGCGTTTAATTCTGCAACCGCGTTTGGAGTTAAACGCAGCGTTCAGCGACGACGAAGCTATTGGTGTTGCATCTGGCTTATCGTCCTTAGCCACAGGCCTACGACTGCGCTACGAACTCAGACGAGCCTTTGCACCCTACATAGGTGTGAGCTGGTCGCAGGCATTAGGCGACACCAGAAAACTTAGGCGTGCCGATGCTGAAGCAAGCGATCAATTGTCTTTTGTCGCTGGCATACGATTTTGGTTTTAAGGTAACGCTCTAATGACCCAAGCCGCTAAAAAAAGCGCAGTTCTCTACAGAAAGGTAATGCCAAAAAGTACATGCCCGCATGGAGTTAAGTCTCTGGATTTGCTGCGGCGAGAAGGTTATGACGTCGATGATCGTCACTTAACGAGCATAGAGGAGACCGATACGTTTAGAGATAAGAATGGCGTTACAACCACGCCTCAAATCTGGATCAATGATGTTCGTATTGGTGGGCACGATGACCTACTTGCGCACTTTGGGCGCAAGGTGCCCTCTGCTGTTGAGACAAGTTATCGTCCAATCATAGTGATCTTTACCGTCGCAGCACTAATGGCAATGGCGCTAGGTTGGTTTGTATTCCAAACCATCTTCGCAGTTCGTACTTTGGAATGGTTTATTGCTATTTCTATGTGCTTTTTAGCAATTCAAAAATTGCAGGATATTGAGAGCTTTTCATCAATGTTCCTCAATTACGATCTATTGGCAAAACGTTGGCTGCGCTATGCGTACTTGTATCCTTATGGCGAAGCAATGGCAGGCGTACTAATGATTTCGGGGGCCTTGGTTTGGGTTTCGTCACCCATCGCCCTGTTCATCGGCAGCGTCGGCTTCGTTTCTGTTTTCAAGGCCGTCTATATTGAAAAGCGAGAACTGAAATGCGCCTGCGTGGGAGGCAATAACAATGTGCCTCTTGGTTTTGTGTCGCTAACAGAAAATGTGATGATGATAGTTATGGGTACCTGGATGCTAGTGAAAACTGCTCTGTAGCTAGCTACTTCTCCAGTGGGTAAACTGCGCAATCGATCACTGACCCTGGGCTAGACAGTCAAAACCGGTTCTACGGCGCGACCTTTACATTGTATGGCGTTTTGCTGATTGTTATTAGCAGCAACTTAAACCAATATTCGACGATACTGCGATGTTTGCTGTGGGTTTTTCTGGGGGCTGGTGCTGTACGTTTTATTTCTGTCAGTCTTTATGGCTGGCCGCCGTTTTTAATCAGCTTACTTTTTGCGCTCGAACTTTTAGTTCCGATCGCGATGCTTTTCTGGTTTTCGCGATTTTCGCCGCAAAAGTTAAGCGCTGACGTCAGTTGAAGTAAGCTAAGCTGACTCTTATAGCTTTTCGGCTGTTTTCAGTGCTTGTGGTAAGCAAACCACGAAGCTCACGTATCGTGCGGCTCATTAGTTTCGTCAACAGCTTCCATTGTTTGAGCAGGTGACTCGTTTTCCGATTCAATGATTGCTTGCAAAGAATCATCGTCATCATCCTCGCCTTCATTCCAGGCAGAACCCAGCACTGGCAGAGGGTCGATCAGACGCCATGCGGGTAATGAAGACATTATGGTACTTAACAGAATACCACCACGCATCAACCACAACACATAGCCAATCGATAAGCTTGTTGAGGCCGCCATGGATGAACCAATAACAACTTTATCGTAGTCGGCATCACTCAATAATTGGCTTCTTACAGAGTCTAATCCACTGACGAATGAGTCGTTGTCTAAGGCCGAAAAGTCCGCCATTGGGTCGTAATTTAAAGAGTCGTGGAGCACAGAAATATCTATAACTTGTTCGGCTAAGAGATCAAGAAGAGCTAACTGCTCTGCGCTTACGACATTGGCCGCTTGCGTGGCTTGGCCATTGAGTGCTTGCTCCGCAAATACTTGCTGGTCTAGTTGATCTTTAAAATCACCGTTAAATAGTATGTTTGGGTTTACTCCAGAGCTTGCATCTGTACCGCGCGTTCCACCCGGCATTAAACCGCGCTCCAGAAAGGTTTCAGCTTCTGAGTTGCCCGCAGGCAACTCGGACTCTATTTTGTTGTCGTTCTCAGACTCAGACTCGGCCGACGCATCCTCAGCAGCCTCCAATGCTACAGAAAAATCACGGTCACTCTCTGTTGTAACTGATGGCAGAAAAACACCTACTCCTTCTTCGTCCCCTTCTCCTGTCTCAACAGTCTCATCTACGTCGCTAATGTTTAACTCAAAGTCCGCCGTATCCTCGGGGTCTGACCCTATACTGGCATCATTAACTGACAGCGTTACCACCAACCGCTCAAGGGTCTCGAAGTCCAGATCCACGCCTGCTTTAAGGTAAAGCACTCCGGCATCTATTTCGAAAAGTTGTGCGTTGGCACCTGTAAGCACTAGCGCATTTGAGCCGACGCCGTCGTCCTGCACGCTAACGTCGGCCAACTTGATGCGGCCTGTGGTATCGACATTTTCAGCGAGAGTAGCGCTAATCTCACTCAAGGTTAGTGTCGGTGCCAGATTGTCAACGATTGTCACCTGCACATCGTTTGCCATATAACTGCCATCGCCGTCCGTCACTAACACCGAAACGTTATAGCTTTGCCCTGGCGTTGTGTATACGTGATTAGCGTTACTGGGATTGCCCAGCAGTGTATCAATCGTGCCATCACCCCAGTCAATGGTCCAACTCGCTATTTCTTCGGCGCCAGGGTCATTTGCGTCAAGGGTCAATGTGTAGCTCGTGTTGAGAACCACGGTGCTATTGCCCGTTACGGTAACAACTGGTGGTGTGTTATTGACGGTCAGTGCGAAGGTAGCTACATCCACTGAGCCTTGATCATCGGTAACACTAAGCGCGACTTGATAGCTACCGTCATCATCGATACCGATAGAACTTAAGTTTTCCCAGCTTAGCGTGGGGCTCACTAAGGAAGTTTCGAAAGTGCCCTCGGGGCCAAATACTTCCCAGCCGTAGCTGTCAATTGTGCCATCAACGTCGTATGACGCGCTGCCGTCCAGCAATAAATCAGTGCCCTCCGATATTACGAATGGGCCATTTGTTGCGGCCACTGGTGCGTCATTGACTGCCGTGCCGCTAACGCTCTTGGTACCTGTAATTGTTGGAGCTACGCCATCGCTAACACTGGTTTCGATGGTGAAGTTGTCGTTGAAGTCTAAAGTTGGGGTAAAAGTAACGCCTGCCAGCAGTGTATTTACTTGGCCAATGTCACCCGACGCAGACCACACGCCGGTGCCGGGGTTAAAGGTCGAGACAACAGCACCTGATATAGCTGTCGACAGGGTGCCTGCGTTGACGTTTGATAACGTTAAGCTAACCGTGGTTGTTGCATGGTCAACGTCACTCACCACAATATCCAATAAATCAAGTGCTAAGTCTTCAGTATAATTTTCCGCAGCATTCAAGCTGGTTGCGGTGGGCGCGTCATTGCTTAACGTAGCAGTGATGTTCTTGGTGCCAGTCAGAGCTGGTGCCAGGCCATCACTGACACTGGTGGCTATGCTGAAGTTGTCGTTGTAGTTCTGTGTTGGATTGAATGTAGTGCTCGCCAGCAAAGCGTTTACATCTGTAGTCGATCCCGACGCTGACCAGACACCGCTGCTAGCATTGTAGATAGAAGTTACGCTGCCTGAAGTGCCTGTAGACAGGCTACCCGCTGCACTATCAGAAATTGTTAAACTAGCGGTGATGGTAGCATTGTCTATGTCTGACGCGACAACATCCACCAAGTTCAATGGTATGTCTTCGACGTAAGTTTCTGCGGTGCTCAGATTAGTTGCGGCCGGGGCATCATTGATTGGCGTGGCTATAACAATTTTGGTGGCCGTGAGAGCTGGCGCAACTCCATCGCTCACACTGCTGGCGATGCTGAAGTTGCTATCGTAGTTCAATGATGGATTAAACGTCACACCTGCAAGTAAGGCGTTTACGTCGGCAATCGCACCCGAGGCTAACCACACACCACTACCTGCATTATAGGTAGACGTTACAGCACCCGAAGTGCCCGTAGACAAGCTACCGGCTGCCAGATCTGAAATCGTTAAGCTAACGGTAGTCGTGATATGGTCCACATCTGAGGCAACAATATCTACTAGATTCAGAGCCGAGTCTTCAGTATACCTTTCAGCTGCATCCAGGTTACTTACTGTGGGGGCATCATTTGTGGCAGTGGCCGTGACGTTTTTTGTTCCAGTTAAAGGTGCCGTTAGGCCATCTGTAACACTGGTGGCAATACTGAAATTGCTGTTGTAATTTAAAGCTGGATTGAAGGTAAGGCCTGATAACAGCGTATTTACATCCGCTATCGACCCCGAGGCTAACCATACGCCGGTACCGTCGTCATAGGTCGAGGTAACTGTTCCTGCGGTTGCCGTAGACAAGGAGCCGGCTGCAACATCAGAAATAGTTAAGGTAACAGTTGTCGTTGAATGATCGACGTCGCTAACGAAAATATCCGCCAGCTTAAGCGGAACATCTTCGATGTAGCCTTCAGCCGCGCTCAAATTGGTTGCGGTAGGCGCATCGTTGGTCAATACAATCTGCTGGCTGTTCGAAAACTCGGAAGTGTTCCCTGCACTATCCGTTGCTGTTACGGTAACAAATTCACCGGGTGTTACATTGGCCACGAAGTTGCTTGCTATCGTTTGATTGCCAGAACCGTCAAGTGTGATTGTGTCAGAGTCGAGATAAGTTCGCCCCTCATTGCCGGCTATTGGATTAGAGAAGTACTCCAGTGTAATAGCTTGCCCAGCCAATGAGACATCGCTGTACGTACCAGAAACCGAAAGAGTGCTGCTACCATCAACTTCGGAAAGACTTAGAATCGGTGCAATAGCGTTACTATTAGTAGGAAATTCAAGCTCAATGCCACGAACATCATTGTCGTAGATTTCATTCCTTTGAATCGAATTACCCACACTAGAAACACCAAATATTTTAACGCCTGAACCAGGGTTGAAAGCAATCGTATTGGCGGCCCCTGCAACAGTGCCACCAATCGTATTATTGCTAGCGCCATCGTCAATTTGCACGCCCCCGTTAGCAGTAGATCCGAGACTTAAACTATTGCCGATTTGTACCGAAGTATCGACGCCTGTACCAATTTTGTTACCCAGTATTGTATTGTTGAATGCGCCACTGCCAACCCGAACACCTGCCCAACTGTTTCCGGAAATAATATTGCCCAAACTGCTGTTCGTGCCTCCAATAGTATTGTTGCTCGGCCCATTAACCGAAATCTCTACGCCGTAGTTTCCATTCGTGATGGCCGCATCGGCGTTAGCATTTGTGCCAATGCGGTTTCCGGCGATCACATTGTTCTGAGAGCCAGCGTCTCTGATCCGAATGCCCGACCAAGTATTGCCTGAAATAAGGTTACCTACGCCTTCTCCGCCAATTGTGTTGCCACTTGCGTCAGCAATTCGTATACCATTTTGTCCATTGCCAAGGCCGGCATCGCCGCTTACGTTTGTACCGATGTAGCTGCTTTCTATGGTGTTGCCATTTCCTGTAATCAAGACTCCATAAGCGTCAAACCGATTTATTACTAGGCCGCGAATAGTTGAGCCATTACTGGCTAACGCTAGGCCAGAGGAACTTGAAGTGCCGCTACCATCCAATTCAACCACAGGCGTGCCGGCGTAATCTGCATCCGTTCTACCATCTATGTCGACCGCTTCAGTGATTGAAGGAAGAGCAGAACTGAGGACTATTGTATTTGAACCAGACAAATCAAAGTGGATTTGGTCCGGGCGAACTCCATTGGCGGTTGCGTTAGTCGCAAGAATTGCCTCTCGCAACGATATGCCTGTGCCACCTGGGTTGGCTATTAGCCCTGCTATCGAAGACACCGTACCATCGTTTTCATCCAGTGCGGTATTTACCACGAGCGTTGGCACAGTTTGATCAACCGTAAGCCGCGAAGAATAGGTCGTCGTGTCATAGGCGAACCACATATCACTTTCACTGTCGGGATGAACAATTAGCTTCAGCCCAAGGAAGCGCCCTGGAGCAAAGGTGTAATCAATATTGCCAAATTCAAATACGTCCTCCACCCATGTCCCACTATTCGTTGGGTCCCAGTCGACTCGCTGTATGAAGTAGCTGCTGATAACGGTCAAATCGTTGCCGCCCGAATCGGAATCAACCAGGAAGACTTCAACCTTCCCTCCTTTGTCTGTCTCGAAATCTTTCACGCCAGACCAAACATTGAGCGTTACGCTGCCATGTAGACGGAGGTTGTTCGCGTCGATTAACCAGCTTTGAAACTTTGTCGAATCAGATTCATTTTCATTAAGGCCACCTTTGTCAACCTGAAGGCCTTCTTCTCCGTTATTACCGTCATAATCCTCCAGGGAAACATCAGTTGGTTCCGTGGTGGTTAAAGCGCCTACCGGTTTGTCTGATTGACCAGTAATATCATCAAGATAGAAAACATCGCTGACCGGTATAGCGGTTACGCTTTTGGTTCCGGTTACTGGTGCGGCAACGCCATCGCTAACGCTGGTTGCTATCGTAAAGTTGCTGTCGTAGTTAAAGGTTGGATTGAAATTTATGCCGGCTAGCAAGGTGTTTACATCTGCAATGGCACCAGTCGCCGACCATTCCCCTGTACCCGCGTTGTAGGATGAAATAACACCGCCTGAGGTGGCTGTCGACAAGCTGCCAGCGCCAGCATCAGACAGTGTTAACCTCACCGTAGTATTTGCATGATCAACATCAGATACAACAATATTCGTTAGATTCAGCGGAGTGTCTTCGATAAAGGTTTCGGCGGCATCCAGGTTGCTGGCTATTGGCGCGTCATTGGTTGCGCTAGCGGTAACGCTTTTTGTGCCAAGGACTGAGGGAGCAACACCGTCACTGACACTGGTTGAAATAGAGAAATTGCTGTTGTAGTTGAGGCTCGGATCGAAGGTCACTCCTGCCAGTAGGGTATTAACGTCGGCTATCGCGCCCGACGCCGACCAAACTCCAGTGGCTAAACTGTATGTAGAGCTAACAATGCCTGAGGTACTGGTCGATAAGCTGCCGGCCCCAATATCGGATAATGTTAGAGTTACCGTAGTCGTTGCAGTGTCTATATCGGATACCACAATATCCGTTAGGTTCAGTGAAGTATCTTCTGTATAGCTTTCGCCCGCGCTTATGTTAGTAGCTGTGGGGGCATCATTGACCGGCGTCACAGTTAACGCAATGCTGCCGGTGAGCGCAACGCCTCCATCTTCGTTACCATCGTCAACGATGACGTTAATTGTTGTATCTAAATCATTATTGGTTGCTGGGTTAAACAACACACCGGCGAGTGCAGTGTTCACAGTCGCAACCGTGCCGCTTATAGTCCATACGCCTGTGCTTGGGTTATAGCTGGCCCCGTCATTCGCATCCAGGCTACCCGTCGCGGTGTTAGCTAAGGTTAGCGTAGCTGTGACAATGTCTAAAGCATCGTCGTCGCTTACTACAATATCGGCAACGGCTACGCTAACATCCCCTTCGATGTAGGAGGTCGTCGTGTTCAGGTTGGTCGCAGTAGGGGCATTGTTGTTAACAATGGTGACCAAATGATTAGGCGTAAACGCCAGGTATGCCGGTCCCTCAAGGCCACCAACACCATCATCAACAAATACTTCTCCACTCGAACCGTCATAACGCAAAATCGTGTCGTTATCGAAGCTCGACACATACAGGTTACCGTCCGGTCCAAAGGCCACACCGGTGGCATGCTCCAATTGAGCATGAGTGAAATAACTTGTTACATCACTTCCATCCCAACGCAACACCTCGCCTTCAGCACCATTTGCTATGAACAGATCGCCATTTTCACCGAAGGCTATCTGTTCCGGATTGCTGAGTCCATCACCCCCATCCAATACCTGTGTTGCAGCCCCTCCATTATCACCGTCGATCACTACTATCTTGCTGTTCTGCCAGCTCGACACATAGAGATCCCCATCCGGGCCAAATACGAGATCTTCCGGCCCATTTAGTTCGCCCCCAGAACTAAAGACACGGTCGAACGTGCCATCTGGTAGAAATCGCAGAATATTGTTACCGTCATAATTGCTGACATACAAATTTCCGTCACCGCCCCAAGCTACACTGGTAGGAAAATCGAGTCGCGAGTCTGAGCTGAATACGCCGAGGTAATTGCCATTCGCAGCAAACCTTACAATATTGTCCGACTCATACCCTGCAACATAAAAATTGCCGTCGGGACCAACGGCTAATCCATAGGGTTGGTCTAAGACAGATATGGTCGAATCGAACAGGCCTTCTGGATTGCCGCTAGTGCCATCGAAAACAAAGAGATCATCACTTCCAGCATTAAAACTGGGGACGATCAAGTCACTCTCCGTTACGCTGCCACTTGCTTCGTTCGCAGCGAAGGTAACGTCGTAGGTGTAGCCAACGTTTGCATAGATGTGTGAAACAGAGGTAGTAGGGCCGGCATAGGTCTCAGTCGTCACATTTCCGTCACCCCAATTCACTGTATAGCTAGTAATGCTGTTAGTACCAGGCTCGTCGGCAATCAGGTCCAGAGTGTAAGACACACCCGCATTGATTGCGCCTGTCCCTGCGGCCGTCAGGGTCGGCGTCACATCATTGAGATTAATCGTTATGTCGGTAGAGCGTGTTTCTGTTCCATCATCGGCCTGAACCGCAATGGTCAGCGCAGACGCACTTTCAAAATCAAGATCGTCGGCGTCGTTGACGGTGATAACGCCGGAAGACGAATTGATCGAAAATGCATTGTTGGCATCGCCATCTAAGTTGGTATTTGCCGTTATGCTGTAGTTAATGCCTGAATCTACCACACCACCATCACCGTCATGTGCGTCGACATCGCCTACTACGGTTGTCGCTATAGCTCCTTCATCGACAGAAAAGGGACCGCTACTCTGAAACACCGGCCTTGCAATGAATGAAGCTGCCTGTGCAGAGTTGAAAACTGAGCCGTATAGTGCGACTTGCGGGTTAATGGTGTCGGCGAAGCCGCTGTCATTGGCCCGTTTGATCGGCTCAATCCCAAGCCCTTCGATCTGGAAGGTGCTACTTGTCTTGCCAGGTTGCTCATTCGCTCGGCCAAGCCGATCCTGTGCCAGCCCAAGGCCAGCTAATTCATCTTCTCTGAGAACCAACTCTATAGAATTAGCACCCTCTGGCGCAGCAAGCGACGCGCCCGCGTCCAAACCACCTGCCGAAAACAAGATACGGGGTTCAAGCTCCTCACAGGTGATCGATTTAACTGCTTTTTTTCGGCGCATTTTGTGATCGGGTTGTACCGCGTACTGCGATGAAAATCGTCCTTGAACTGGACGTCATTTGAGGTGTGTTAAACCGGCTGTGACGCTCTTTTGAGTATAGGCAGAGCACTCGAAAATTGGCATTTAAAGGACAGCGGCAAACCAGAGTGTGACTCAGTACGCCAGCGTTAAGCAGGCGTTGCTCGAGACAGCGAAAAGCGTTTATTTTTTGAGCATGCGCTGCTCATATTATGATCAGATGATGTGCTGAACGTCGTTGAAGCGAGGGTTTGGATGTTTTAAACACGGGGACAGACCACGGTTTCGTCAAAGCCGGCCGTACGAGTATCTTGAAATAACCCAACTGAACAAAAATGCTTTCATAAGAATAAGGCCCAGAGTCACATGACAGGCATAAACTACTCAACTACTCAACTACTCAACTACTCAATTACTCAACTACTCGCGCAACAGCTGCCTGAAAAGCGGGCCGCGCCTTATTTCTTTCAATGTAGGCTTCCAGTTTTGGGTAGCTAGCCAATAAGCCAAGCCTATGCGCCATTGACACCGCGTAACTGATACCGAAATCGGCGGCGCTAAAATCGCTGCCTAAGATAAATTCATTGTCACTGAGTTGATTCGTTATATGGCCAAGATGAAGGGCTATTTCAGCCCGACTAAAGCCCGTTAATGCCGGGCATGGGCCTTCTTCTCTCATTAGTAGCATGTTTATTAGCAATGGCGTAAATACAGAGCCTTCGGAGTAATGCAGCCATTGGTTGTAGGTAGCCCAGGCATTGAGGTTAGAGCGTGGTGGCGAAAACTTTTGGGCACTGTCGTACTTTTCAAGTAAGTAACTTGTAATAGCGCCAGACTCAGACAACACCAGGTCACCGTCTTCAATCACCGGCGACTTGCCAAGTGGATGGATAACTTTGAGATCATCGCCGGCACGCATTGTTTCCGGGTGTCGCAGGTACTCTTTTACGGCATATTCAACGCCCAGCTCCTCCAACGCCCATACAGTGAAAATTGAACGACCTATTCGTAGATGGTGAATTGTTAGCATTGCTGTGTTCCTGCGGCTTGATTAACGACTTTAAGCGACGACTGTAAAATGAGATACATTGTGCCTGTCATTGCTTGCACTCGCCAGCTTCTAAAGTGATTGTTAGTTATGAGTCAGTTACACTAGGTCATTGTGATGTAACACTTGCGGTCCAGCCCCTTAAACAAAGCCATGAACTTACAGCCCCCTGTTATTGACGTCTCCACGCTCAACTCTGAAACACTGACTAAACTCGCTGAGGCATGTCGCAGCTGGGGTATTTTCCATATCACTGGCCATGGAATTGAACAGGAAACCACGGCAGAACTATTGGATCAGATGCATCGTTTTTTTGCATTGAGCAAAGCGGAAAAACAACAAGTGGAACGCACGGCCACAAACAGCTGGGGATATTACGATCGAGAGCTGACGA
Organism: Pseudomonadales bacterium; assembly: GCA_045106985.1. Lineage (GTDB taxonomy): Bacteria > Pseudomonadota > Gammaproteobacteria > Pseudomonadales > JAUIET01 > JAUIET01. The sequence continues at coordinate 45,275 of JBGCFQ010000052.1, forward strand.
AAAATTCGCGTGACTGGAAGGAGATATTTGATACTGGCCCCACAGAACAACCAGGGCCTCTTGGCGGTAGTAAACCGCAATGGCCCGCACAATTGCCTAGGTTTGAACCTTGTATTAGCCGCTATATGCAGCAGTGTGAACAACTTGCTTTGACGCTAGTAAACGCTGTCGGTGAAAGGCTCAACATTCCCGTCGATGAGATTGAACCCTTCTTTGCGCAAAATCACAGCAGCTTTCTACGTCTCAACTACTACCCAGTGTTTTCGCCGGAAAAAAATGCTGCCAATGCCGAAGACAACGCACTTGGTATTCACCCCCACACGGATGCCGGTGCGCTAACCCTTCTACTACAAGACAGCCAACCCGGCCTGCAAATTGAACACCAAGGGAAATGGTATACAGTTGTGCCGGTTAAAGGCGCTCTAACGGTAAACATTGGTGATATTTTTCAAGTGCTTTCAAATGACGACTACCGCGCACCTCTCCACCGAGTATTAACCAACGTACGCAAGCAACGATATAGTGCCGCGTATTTTTTTAATCCCAGTTATGATTTTACTTATGCGCCGTATTCTCCCAGCCCCAGATATTCGCCCATCAATTGGGGCGATTTTCGCGCCGCGCGATCTGCGGGTGATTACTCCGACTATGGTGAAGAGATTCAGATAGAACAGTTTCGAACTGCACCCTAATCAGTACTCGTGCCCCAACTGGGACTGCCTAAGTCCCATCAATTGCTTTTACTCTAATCAGTCGTCACATCGATTGGAATCACACAGCGTTTTGCGACTTACAAGCCAAGGTGTTCACGACCCACATTTCTTACCAAAGATTCAGAAACCCAACTTACTGATCGATAAGCAACCAAAAAAATATCTGCTCGAGTTTTCATATTATAGGTCTTTGGTTAAGATCGTACGTCGATGCCAGCAGTCATAATTCTTCGCTTCGCTAGCCTGTGCATTCACCAGTCAACGTTTTGGCCTCATTGGTCAAAGGTATTGTGTGCGTACATCGCTTAATCTGTGGCTTGCGCTCACAATCAACACTTTGTGCGCTTAGGTCCACGCATGCTTTGGACGCAGAAGTAATCATAAACAATCTAAATTCGTTATAGACCACCATTGGGAGTTCCTAATAATGCAAACCCCGTTCAAAAAACAGAAGTTGAGCTTAGCTCTGCTTACGCTGGGCTTGCTCAGCCAAGCAGAAGTTATGCAGGCCGCGATGCTAGAAGAGGTGGTTGTTACAGCTCAAAAACGCGCGCAGGGCGCGAATGATATTGGTATCACAATGAATGCCTTCAGTGGTGATTTACTACGCGACCTTGGTGTATCAACTGCGGAGGACATAGCAGTTATCACTCCGGGGCTGACCGTCAACGAATCAGCCGCTACCGGTGTACCGCTTTACACTATACGCGGTGTTGGTTTTCAGGATTACTCAACCGGCGCTTCCTCTACTGTGGGCTTGTACTTCGATGAAGTCGCTATTCCATACACAGTGATGAGCCGCGGCGCTGTCTTTGACGTGGAACGAGTAGAAGTCCTAAAAGGCCCTCAGGGCGATCTTTACGGCCGCAATACAACTGCGGGGCAAATCAACTTCGTCAGCCGCAAACCCACCGATGAGTTTGAAACCGGTTTCACACTTGGCCTAGCTAATTACGGCACTTTTGAGCTAGAGGGCTATGTGAGTGGCCCTCTTTCACCCAGTACTAACGGTCGACTTTCGTTTCGAACTGAGCAATCTAATGAAGGCTGGCAAAAAAGCACCACGCGTGACGATGAACTAGGCGAAAAGGACATCAGCTCCATACGCGGCATGCTAGACATTGAACTGAACGAAGATGCCAACCTGCTGCTCAATATTCATTATGTAGATGATGGTTCAGATAACAAAGCGAACACAGCCTACGATGGCAGAACACTGGATACTCCACCGGGTAGAGAAATCGGTGAATTCAGCAGCCCGTACACTGCCCTAGCCGATTATTTAATTCCTGGTGGCGCCAACTTCGGCGAGACACCGCCTTGGTACTCAACTGGCGACAATGAAGCGGCAGATTGGACTAACAGCTACACCAGCCTGACCGGAGAGGTTTTTGACCTTCGACCTCAGCGCGACAACCAATTATTTGGTGTCTCAGCTCGCCTGGAATGGAACATTGGCGAAATGACACTGGTAAGTACTACCGGCTATGACAACTTTGAACGCGTAGAGTCCAATGACTGGGATGGCGGCTTCTTCAACGATTCGTCGAACATTAACACTTCTGAAATTAATGTATTTTCACAGGAACTCCGCTTAAGCGGTGGAACGGATGATTTCTCCTGGATTGGCGGACTGTATTATTCTAAAGATGATGTAGATGAGTACTACCACTACTTTATGTCTGATTCGGTGTTTGGGCTGGGCTCAATACCGTTTGGTGTTGGCTTGTTCGCGGCAACGCCTATTCGAGAACTGGATACCAAGTACACTCAGGATACTGAATCAATGGCGGTTTTCGGTCACGTTGAATGGCAATTTGCCGATCGCATGCGCTTAACAGCTGGGTTACGTTATACCGACGAAGAACGTGACTGGACTGGTTGTACCTTCGTTGCAGCCGATGGCAGCCTGGCGGGCTTCTTAAACGCACAGTTTGGTTCCACCTTAGGGCCAGGCGATTGCGGTACGATAAACGATGATCCAACAACGCCTAATTTCGTTTTGTTTCTTGCCGGCACACCGAATGCAAACGATGCATTTCCGGTGTTCAGCGATACCATCAGCACCAGCAAACTGATGGGGAAACTGGGACTTGATTTTGCGATTTCGGACGAGATCCTGACCTACTTAACAGTCTCCACAGGCTTTAAGTCTGGAGGTTTTAACGGCGCAAACTCGAACACCTCCCAACAACTGGCGCCCTACAAAGAAGAGGAGTTGACGGCAATCGAGCTTGGACTGAAAGCAACGCTGCTGGACGGCTCCATGCAACTGAATGCAGCGATCTTTAATTACGACTATAAAGACAAACAAGAACAAGACCTTGCGGTTACTTTCGTGGGTAACATTTCGGGCCTGACCAATGTTCCGGAATCAACCATTCGCGGAGCGGAAATTGATCTGCAATGGCAGGCTAGCGATGGCTTGTATCTAAGTTTGGGGGTCGCCTATCTAGATACGGAAATTGACGAGTGGTTGGCGACATCACCGGCAAGCAGCTACAACTTTGCAACGCTTCAGCCTGACATTATACAGGTCGATGCGTCTGGTTTAGAGCTAGCGCAATCGCCCGAGCTCAGTTACCACGCTTTAGCATCCTATAGCTGGGGCTTAAGTAATGGCATGGGAATGGAGTTCGCCTTTGACGTGAATTTTCAGGACGATACCAGCGGCGGAGCTGCCATTACGGATGCCACTGAAGACTTCACGCTACTTGGTGCCCGTATTGCGCTGAGCAGTGCAGACGAGTCATGGAGAGTGTTGTTGTGGAGCAGGAACCTGGCGGACGAGGACTATTACCCTGCCGCCTACACGGGTGGTAACGGTCCTTATGTTCGCTCTAATGGAATGCCGCGTACCTTTGGTGTGTCGTTAGACGTTAACTTCTAAACGACGCTTACCAATAGTAATCCCGGCTTAATGCCGGGATTTTTTTGCCTGCGTTGCTTTGTCTGTGCTGCAAAGTGCCTAGTTTGCCTCAGCCTCACTTACCTTACGTTTGGCAACAAGGTCGCGTACGTCTTTAAGTAGTAGTTTGGCATCAAACACTATGCCATCACGTATGGTGTAACGGATACCTCCGCCTGTTTCCATCTTGTTTGTTTCGCGATTAAGAGTGCGATGCCCTGTGCCGTACAGCACCTTGAAATTACGAATCGGGTTTTCATCTACGATAACCAAATCAGCTAATTTTCCTACCTGTACAGAGCCAAGTTCATCATCCATGCCCAACAGTTCCGCGCCATTAATAGTCGCCGACTTCAGCACTTCTAAAGGATGAAAACCTGCCTCCTGTAGCAACTCCAATTCCCGGACATAACCAAAACCATACACCTTATAAATAAATCCAGTGTCGGACCCCGTTGTTACCCGTCCTCCAGCGTTTTTAAAATCATTTACGAACATCATCCAACGCTTATAGTTCTTCTGCCACGCTACCTCGTGAGCCGTTGTCCAATCAAAAAAGTAGGAGCCATGCACCAAGGGATTTGATTCAAAGGCACGTGACATATAGGGCATTGTGTATTCGTCGTGCCACTCTGCCGCACGTGCGCGCATTAGGTCGCGATTCGCTTCGTAAATGGTAAAAGTAGGATCGATAGTGAAATCCAAGCCAATCAATTCTTGAATTGTTGCATTCCAGGTGTCACTGCCTGGAGGTGCGGCTTGTAACCATAAACGACCCGCTTCGCCGAAACGATGTTGCTCATTACTGTAGTTATAGTCCAGCGGGTAATCTTGAATACGCCGGTCATCAAACATTGCTTCGGGCAATCCATACCAATGTTCCATACTATCCAGGCCCATGCGAGCACTATCCAGTACGTTAGTGCTCACTACAGCTGTTTGCGCATGGTGCATGGTGGTTTTCATGCCAAGCTTTTTAGCTTCTTCAATGCCGGCCGCTATCATTTCAGGTGGTGCACCCACAAATTTTACGCCAACTGCACCACGCTTTTTCACGTCACGAACCCACTTGCGCGCAGCAGCCGTTGACGCAAACTGTTCAGGAAACATCGCAAAGGTGACAATACGCGGTGCAGCAATATTACCCGCCGCACTTTGTTTCGCGTGTTCGGCTGTCCATTTGAGGCCCATAATGGCACCCACATCTCGTACCGTGGTTACACCATGGGCCAATTCTAGCTTCAACACGTATTCTGGGTCAGTCAGCGCACCGGCATAGGCATGCGAAGGCGTGCCCAAATGAAAATGCATGTCGATCAAACCTGGAATCACATACTTGCCGCTGGCATCAATTACCTTGATTCCATTACCACTTGATGGAAGTTCAGCGGTTGCGTCACTGAGCGCAATACTGGTGATTCGATTACCGGAAATTTCTATGTCTACCGGACCCTGCATCGGCGCGCCCGCGCCGTCAAACATCATTGCATTGCTAATCAGCAGGCGCTCAAATGGGCCCTCACTTTCGGCGCCTCTGGGCGCAGCAATGGGTGGCTGTTCTAGCCCCATGGCAAGTGCCTGCGCTATATACTCCTCGCCAGGTTCGACCTTGGAATTAGGCTGGGCAGCATTTGACAATGCCGAACAGAGAATCAGCGAAGCTAAGATATTCGAAAAAATAAGATGGCGCATAATAGTGTTCCGTTTTTTATCGTTAAGGGGCTCGTCGTTTAAGCCTTACTCAGGAATCATGTCATGTTCTTCAAGCACTTTGCGCGCTACTCTAAAACATTCGAGTGCCTGGGGTACACCGCAGTAAATACCAATCACATGGATAGTGGCCCGAATTTCTTCAAATGTGCAACCATTGGTAATTGCCCCACGACAATGCAACTCCCATTCGTGCATCTTACCCAAGGCACCTATCATCGATAAATTCATCAAACTTCGGGTTTTAACATCAAGGCTGTCGTCGCCCCAACCAAACCCCCAACACCAGCCAGTCATAGACTCCTGAAACTCTCGTGTTAATGCATCGGCAGCGGCTAGGTTATTGTCAACGTACTCAGCGCCCAACGTAGCCTTGCGCTTGGCCAAACCTTTATCAAAATAATCAGCGTTCATGGTAGTTCCTCTTAAAAAAAAATAAAGCGTTAATTCGAGCATGGACTATGGCTTTTAGGATCACATACCACATGAAAAAGCACAATCGCTCAGGCTGACTGAGTAGGTAACAATGCCAGTGATGAAAGCGTGGGGCCAGCGAAACTGACCCACTTGCCGCGGCAAAGCGGTGCTCCCAGCCAGCGTTTAACCTTACCGTTTAGTCCGTTGACAGCAATGGTCAATGTCGCAATGATAGACGCAGATCAAGAGTCTTCTCTTACCCCCGTAAATTGGCACCAACGAGCAGAAAAATACAGATGAATACTGATCACTCTTTTCCAACCCAAGCATCCGATATTAGCGTCGACTACTTAAGCTCTGCGCTGAAAGCATCAGGTTTTCTGCCGACTGGCCAGATTGAGTCGATTGAATACTCTCTCATTGGCACGGGGAAAATGGGCGATAACGCTCGGCTTTCCATTAGCTACCAGAATGCGCCTGCAACTGCCCCCTCTACAGTAATAGCCAAGTTACCAGCCGGCGATGAGCAAGCTCGTGCTATGGCCGGGGCACAAGGTGCGTATTACAACGAAGTGATGTTCTATCGCGAACTCGCGCCCCTCTCACCAATGAAAACACCTGAAATTTTTACCAGTGAGCTCAGCGAGGACCGATCCAGTTTCCTATTACTAATGGAAGACATGAGCCCCGCTGAACCGGGCAGCCAGTTAGTGGGTGAAAGCTTGGAACACGCAGAACGGGCTCTGGCAGAAGCAGCCAAGCTGGCAGCGAGCTTTTATGGCAAAGAGGAGCTTACTAACCGTGAGTACATAATGACTGCGGCAAGAGACGATGGTGGAGAATTTGGTCAGGCACTAATGGTGCAGTACTGGCCCGTATTTGTAGACCGTTTCGGCCATGGCTTATCACCGGAAGCTGTTGCTTTTGGTGAACGCTACGCAGCTAACTACGCTCATTTTATCAGCCGATTTCAAGGCCCTAAAACTGTGGCTCATGGAGATTATCGGAGTGAGAATATTCTGTTCTCGCCGACTGCGTCCACTACAGTCGATTGGCAAACACCCTGCGAGTCCAGCGCACTTACCGATGCCGCGTACTTCTTGGGTGGCAGTGTAGAAACAGCAAACCGTCGTGATTGGGAACAAAAGCTAATAGAGCAATACAGCGAACAGCTTGATGCCAATGGTGTGACCATAAGCGCCCAGGAATGTTGGGAGCAATACCGTGAGTTTTCCATGCATGGCCTAATGATTACCGTGCTGGGCGCTTGCTTCAGTTCAGCAGACGAGCGCGGCGACAGGATGTTCTTGGCGATGATTCAGCGTCATTTGCAGCAGTGTCTGGACCTAGACGCAGGCGAGTTTTTACCAGCTTAGCCGCGCGGCGCAGAGTGCGAGAAGCAAAACGCCGCAGTATGATCAAGTATAAAAAAGCCTTCGCAAAGAAGGCTTTTTTATATATTTGGTGGGCCGTGCTGGATTCGAACCAGCGACCAATTGGTTAAAAGCCAACTGCTCTACCAACTGAGCTAACGGCCCCGGTAGGGAATTTGCGCTTACCTTCCTGGCGCGACTTCTATGCCTTTATCAACACCGGCCTCGACTTCCTGTCTCGGCGTTCGCTTCGCTGCGAATGTTCTTAACATTCGGCCGGAGCTTACCCAACTGAGCAAAGTGCCCTAGGAGGAAGGCGCATATGATAGTGATCTGCACCTAAAACTCAAGGTTTTTATACGAAGAATGAAGCGAAATTTAGATTGTTGGATGGGCGGTTTTGTTTTCCAGGCGGCTAGCCTGTCGGGATAGCCGCCTGGGGTACTCGACGAGTACTTGATCTAGCCGCCACCCAGCTCATTTCTCAAGTAATCGCGGGCCAAATTAACAGCGTTACTGCCCGAACTGCCATAGTCGCTGAGCACTCTATTCAACATGATTCGTGCCGTTTGCGGGTCACCGCGCACGTGATGCGCCTTGCCCAATTTATACAAGGCATCGGGCGCTTTGCGATTACGGGGGTGTTTCTTAACAACGATATCGAATTCACGTACCGCATTGTCAAGGTCTGCCTCATACAAATACAGCTCACCCAACCAATAGTGAGCATTAGCTGCATACTGACCCGATGGGTACAGCAGGATGAAGTCTTTAAATGCAGGTAGAGCTTCCTTGAACCGCTGCTGTTTTACCAACTCGTAAGCCGCTTGATAGGCGCCCTGCTCCATCGCTGGGTCACCAGCAGGAGCGGAAGCCGCTGTTGGGGCTGGGGCTGGAGAGCCCTGCGAGGGAGAGCTTGCCACGGGGGTAGAATAGCCAGTTCCAGCAGCATATGCTCCCGCGGGTGCGGCACCACCTCCACTAAAGGAGCTAATCCGCTTATCGAGACTAACATAATCATCTAGGCGCTGCTTGCTCAAGCGACGCAGCTTGTGCTGCTGCTCTTCCAGCTGGCCGCGTAGGCTCATTACCTCCTGCTCCAACAACTGTACTTTGTGAAACAGCTCCGTCACAGAAGAGCTTCCGCCACGAGGTGCCGAGCTTGATTCAATCACCTGCTGCGCTAGTACTGACGATGTACTGGCTAGGAAGGCAAGCAACACCAGCAGCTGCCTTGTCTTTCGAATAGTGCTCATATTTCTAACCGTTAACAATGGTCTATCGACACTCTATTTACTTAAGCTCTACCCGACGATTCATTCGGTAGGATTCTTCATCATGAGTGAATGCAACAGGTTTTTCTTCGCCATAGCTGATGGTTTCCAACTGTGAACGCGACACTCCCTGCAACACCAGATAATCAGCAATGGATTTTGCACGACGCTCACCCAGGGCGAGGTTGTACTCACGAGTACCGCGGTCGTCGCCATGGCCTTCGAGACGAATTACGCGAGCTGAATTGCGCAAGTTCTCTGCGTGCCGGTCCAAAGACTGACGTGTTTCATAGGTTAGCGTTGAACGATCATAGTCGAAGTAAAAGACGGTTGGCAGCCCAGAATCCAGCCCGCCGTCATTGTTCATTCCGCTATTGCTGTCAAAACCATCATCTGAACCAGTGCCCATGGTATCTGCACCAATCGATTGATCAGCATTGGTGGTCGAATCTTCAACTATGTCGGTTGAACCGCAAGCGGTCAAAACGACGGCCGTCACGAGGACAAAGAAAAGCTGCTTAAGATGGTTCATGGACTTGTGCCTCAAGTAAATAGTAGTTTCTGTAGTGTTTATAAAAAGTGCTAATAATAAGTCGCGGATTACCTACTTCCCCACGGCGACCAAGCTGGTTCACGTACATCACGAGATGTACGGGGGAAATTGTACTTCACGTTGCCGTCTGTAGACACCGCCGCAAGAATACCGCGTCCGTTCGACTGTGTGGCATATATCACCATCCTGCCGTTGGGGGCTACACTTGGCGACTCATCCAGTGATGTTTTAGTCAACGCCCGCATACGTTCAGTAGCGAAGTTATACTCGGCAATATGAAATTGGCGATTCGAACGATGGACCAAAATAAGACCACTGTTATCCGGTAGTATGCTTGCACGCGCGTTATAACCGCCTTCAAAAGTAAGTCGCTCAATACTGCCAGTAGCCAATGACACTTTATAGATTTGAGGCGCTCGACCACGATCAGACGTGAATACGAGAGATTTGCCGTCCGGATACCAGCTTGGCTCGGTGTCAATCGCAGAGCTGCGCGTCAATCGTCGAAGGCTCTTGGTTGCCAGGTCCATCACATAAATATCGGGGTTGCCATCTTTGCTCAGCACCATGGCTAGCTTTTTACCATCTGGAGACCAGGAAGGTGCGCTATTGAGACCTTTAAAGTTGGTCAGTTTATCGCGCTGTCCGGTAGACAGATTTTGACGATAAATTGCAGGGCGACCGCTTTCAAAAGAAACGTAAGCCACTTCGCGACCATCTGGAGACCAGGAAGGAGACAGCAAAGGCTCTTCAGACTCAACAATCAACTGTTCGCGCGCACCATCTGCATCGGACTTGTATAGGCGATAGTTATAGCGGCCTTTCTGACGATTCGCTGCTGACACATAAATAATCTTTGTAGAGAAAGCACCTCGAATCCCGGTGATCTTCTCATAAACTTTGTCCGACACAGAGTGTGCAAGGTCACGAATTTGCTCTTCCGTGCCAGACATTTTTTCAAGCATTAACCGCTGTTGTTTAACAACATCAAGCAATTCGTATTGCACCTGCAGGGGTTTTGCTCCGCCACCTACCCGAACAGTACCAACCACTACATAATCAACATCAATTGCGCGCCAATCTCGAAAATGCACGTCACTGGACTGATGTGGCTGCCCTAACATGTCCTTAGGTTCTATCGGCGCAAACAAACCACTGCGACGCAAGTCTGAGCCTACTATTTTAGCGATATCCTGACTAGGAGCACCTTGACCCGCCCATCCAAAGGGCACAATCGCAATAGAGGTCGGGTCATCAATACCTTTGGTGATCTCGATCACTTGCTGGGCGCTGGCGTGTCCCGCCTGCAGCAAAAAGATCGTCAATACTGTTGTGAGCAGCGTGGAAACAGCTTTCCGTTTTGCGCGGCTCGCTGTAGGTGCTTTAAACATTGCCATCAAGTTCGGAGATCCTCTGGGCTGAATCGAAAAGTTAAGCGCCGAAATTGACGCTCAAAAACATCGCTCGGCAAATTTCTGAGTTCGGGGAATCTGCCAGCTTTTTTGACGGCATTTTCTGCGCTTCGGTCAAAAGCGCTGTCACCGCTGCTGCGTAATATTGTTACACCCACAATGTCACCGCTTGGAATAAGCTGAATCATCAGCATAGTTTGCATTCCAGCTCGTGCGCTTAACGGCCTCTTCCAGTTATTTTGTATGACGCGCTGAATCATTGCAATGTAACTTTGTGTGACTTCAGCGCTGACCTGCTGATCTGCTGTGCTTTGCTCTTGCTGCACGGCTTGAGTCATGTTGTCGCGCGCTTGCTGCTGCCGCCTAATTTCAGCCGCTCGTTCGCGCATCCGCGCCAGAGCTTGCGGATCGGCCTTGGGTTGCTTAACTTTTTCCGGCTTTTTCTTTGGTTTGGGCTTGGGCTTCTCGGGTTTTTTAACGGCGTATTCGGGTGTGTTCTGCTTGGGTGTTGCAACGGGTTCAGCGCGTGCCGATTCGAATTCATCTTCTGGTGGCTTACTGGCAACGGGTTCAGGAGCGGCGGCCTCAGCTGGCTTAGGAGCGACAACATCTTCTGGTAACACCACCAATTTAGCAGCCACATGGTTGAGCTGCGGTGGCGTATGGAATCGGGTCTCGTCAGTCTCCCAATTAACCAACAAAATAGCGCCTATCGCAACATGCAGCAAACCGGCGAAAAAACCCGGTACCCAAACACCTTGCATGATTCTCACGGCGACAGTTCCTGTTTAGCCCTTTTCAGGGGCCTCAGGGTTCTCAGTCACAAGACCAAGCGAGGTGGCGCCCACCGTTTTTAGACTGGCCATTAACTCAATGATGCGACCATAAGGCACATTAGTGTCGCCCCAAATGAGTACTGCTGTATTAGGTTTGCGCGCCATCACAACTTTCACTTTCTTGCCAACTTCATCCAGCGTTATCGCTTTTTCGTGTTCGTCGCCAAGGTTTATATAAAAACTGCCATCCGATTTAACCGAAACAATTAAGGGTTCTTCTTTGGCGTCAACCGGCGCGGTACTTGCCTTCGGCAATTCAACCTGCACCCCTTGCATTAGCATCGGCGCGGTCACCATAAAGATAACCAACAACACAAGCATCACGTCTATATAAGGTACAACGTTTATTTCGGCCATTGGCCGGCGTTTTTTCTGCTGTCGATTGGACATGGTTTAGCTCAAAGAGTTACATACACGGGTGCGATAAGGCCTAAAAAGCACCCTTAGGCGCTAGGCGCTTTAGGTGCTGGCGCCGACGAATAAGCCTGCCGGTGCAGAATACTAGTGAATTCATCCGAAAACTGGTCGTATCTTCCAACTAGGCTATCAACTCTGGTGCTGAATCGGTTGTAGGCAATCACCGCTGGAATGGCCGCGAATAAGCCCATGGCCGTCGCAATCAGTGCTTCAGATATGCCAGGCGCTACTGTGGCGATAGTCGCTTGTTGAACATTCGCCAACCCACGAAAGGAATTCATTATTCCCCATACCGTCCCAAATAGACCTACATAGGGGCTGGTTGAGCCAACCGTGGCAAGAAAAGCGAGGCTTTTATCCAGTTTGGCTTCCTCTCGCGCCAGTGCAACGCGCATACCACGCTGTGCGCCCTGCATCACCGCGTCGGCATCTACACCCGCCTGCTGGCGCAAGCGTGAAAACTCTTTAAACCCCGAGCGGAAAATGTTCTCTACACCTATAGCCCCGTCAGAGTCCTGAGCGTGAGCATTGGCTTGCCGGTAGAGCTTACCCAAGTCTATGCCCGACCAGAATTGCTGCTCAAACTCAGACAACTGAATTTCTGCCTCACGGTAGACAAACAAGCGACGCACGATCATGGTCCAGGAGACAACTGAAGCCATTAATAGGCTCAGCATAACCAGTTGCACCAAAATGCTTGCTTCACTAACAAGTGCCCAAATTGATAATTGATCTTCCACAGGCGCCTCCGCAGGCATAATAATTTATGTCTGTAATACGCCTTCGAGCTTATTACAGACCGTAGTTATGAAGTGTGTTCCATAACGCTTTCTTATAAAAAACCAAATACAGTAGGAACCGGCCACGCAAAGCGAATTGGGTCCAGATCTGCAACTGGCGCAAATTATTACGTTAGAGCGTCCAACATGTGCTGCGGAATTCGGTGAGGTTTCAAGGTAGTCTGCTTGACGCAGGCGATTTTCACCGTCGCTTCGCAGAGCAGTGTTCCATCACGCCTGACCGTCTGATTAAACAGCATATAACTGCGGCCGGTTTTGATAACCGCCGCGTCCACGTCTAACGACTCGTCTAATCTAGCAGGGCTGAGGTAATTTATCTGTGTAGAATGCACAACGAACATCAGCTCTTCGCTAAAAATGGCCGTTTTGGCATAGCCTAGAGCGCGCAGTAGCTCGGTTCTGGCACGCTCCATGAATTTTAGGTAGTTCACATAGTAGACAATACCCCCAGCGTCGGTATCTTCAATGTAAACCCTTACAGGTATGGAATGTTCGGCAGCCAAATGGTGTACGTCCCTTGTTAGGTTTCTACAGATCCAGACTCAGCGAACCAACAGAATCTGTACCTGGTAAACGGATATTCAGGTCTCTGTAGGCATTCGCCGTCACAACCCGACCGCGCGGCGTTCTGGTTATGTACCCTTCCTGGATAAGATACGGTTCTAGAACCTCTTCGATGGTGCCTTTGTCTTCGCCGATAGCAGCGGCAACACTGTCGAGCCCGACGGGGCCACCGTCAAACCGTTCTATCATTGCAAGCAGCAACTTACGGTCCATTTGATCGAAGCCATGTTGATCAACGTTCAACATGTTGAGTGCAGAATCGGCGATGGACGAGCTTATATTACCGTCCGCTTTTACTTCGGCATAGTCGCGGACTCTGCGCAGTAAGCGATTGGCAATTCGAGGGGTTCCCCTAGCACGGCGTGCAATTTCTGTCGCTCCGTCAGCGTCAATGGAAACGCCCATTATTTGCGCTGAGCGCTTCACTATCGTAGTGAGCTCCACGACATTGTAGAACTCCAGGCGCTGAATAATTCCAAATCGATCGCGCATGGGCGCTGTAAGCAAACCCGCTCGGGTTGTCGCACCGACCAAGGTAAATGGGGGCAAATCAAGTTTGATTGAGCGCGCCGCCGGCCCTTCGCCAATCATAATGTCGAGCTGGAAATCCTCCATAGCCGGGTACAGTATCTCTTCAACTACCGGACTTAGCCGATGAATCTCATCGATGAACAGCACATCGCCGGCTTCAAGGTTGGTCATTATCGCGGCTAAGTCACCTGCACGCTCAAGTACAGGTCCTGAGGTTGAACGTAAAGAGACATTCATTTCCTGGGCAAGAATATTGGCTAATGTGGTTTTGCCAAGACCTGGAGGACCAAATATAAGCGTATGGTCCAAGCTATCGCCACGATTGCGCGCAGCCGATATGAAAATTTCCATCTGCTCTTTAACTGCCGATTGGCCAACGTACTCGGCCAGGCTCAATGGCCGAATAGCGCGGTCGTTACGCTCTTCGCCTGGCGTTCCCATCGTAGAAATTATTCGATCAGATTCAATCATGTTCTAGTGTTCTATAAGCTCAAGCACAAACCCAGCGGGTATTCTGCCTCGAATTCTACCAGCAAACAAAGACGCGGTGTTGTATCGAGCGTGGTGGGTTGAAACGCAATTAAATCCGCTACAAGAACACCAGCCGTCTTTGCTTCGAGCCCCAACCCATCCAGGGTACCCTCCATCACAAAAAAGCCTGCATTATATTTGTCTTTTTTGCTCTTTCGGTTGGGTCTTTTTATCTACGCAAACACCCCTGGCGCTCTCACAGCTCACACTGTGCCAATGCAGAACACATTAGCTAATACACTTAGGGCTTAGCTCCATCGCGAACGGAGCCTCGGTATCGAGTGGTGCTTTTGTGGAGGTAAAAGACGAAGGCCAAGTGAGCAAAAAAGACAAGTGAAGCGCAGGCTTTTTTAGAAGCGCGGGTACCCCGGAGGGGCCAAGTCCGAAACAAAAGCAGTGCTCGCTGCCGGGGCGCGCTACGAAGCAACCGAGAGGCCGAATAACTAAATCACGTTAAAGGGCACATCTATTAATTGTTTGGGCAAGAACTAAAACAAAGAGCGCAGCGCACTGCGAATTAGCGCCTCAACGTTCAGCTTACCGTCGGTTGCCGCTATCGCTTTGGCCACAGCACGTGTGGCTTCCGCTTTTTTATAACCCAATGATTCTAGCGCCGCCTCAGCCTGCGCAACGGGGTCATCATTGTCTGGGCCGCTGTCCGTCGAAGGCTTGGCCTCACCGGGCTCCACAACAGACCAGCCGTCTTTGAGTTTGTCCCGCGTTTCCAAAATAAGGCGCTCGGCGGTTTTCGGCCCTATGCCAGGCAACTTAACCAATGCGGCTTTGTCACCAAGCCGAATACAATTAACCAAATCTATTGCAGTAAGGCCCGACAATATTGCCAAACCAACTTTCGGACCAATGCCGCTTACTTTTATTACGATACGAAAAAGATCACGATCAGACTTACTTAAAAAACCAAACAATAGCTGCGCATCTTCGCGCACCACAAAGTGAGTTGCCAAACTAACCTGAGCGCCAATTTCAGGTAAGTCGTAGTATGTCGTCATAGGCACGGCCACTTCGTAACAAACACCATTAACGTTAAGCATTACGTCGGGCGCTTGCTTCTCAACTAATTCACCACTTAGTCGACCAATCATAATTGCACTCCTGGCGGAAGTCGCGTCCTGCGCTTGCTACTTCGGCGTCGAATTAATTGCTTGTGTGATACTTCTTTGCCGTCAGCAGTCTCTACACCCAAGCGCGAAATACCGCTGCTAGTGTGTGAATGACACAATGCCGCCGCCAAGGCATCAGCCGCATCTTCAGCGGGCGGTGCCGACAGTGCCAATAGCATTTGCACCATTTGTTGAACCTGAACTTTGTCTGCCCCACCCTTACCAACTACCGCCTGTTTTATTTGGCGCGCCGAGTATTCGCTGATATCCAAACCTGCATTAGCCGCAGCAACAATGGCCGCGCCTCTGGCCTGGCCAAGCTTCAATGCTGACGCGGCATTGCGTGCCATAAATACCTGCTCAATGGCAAACTGGTCGGGCTTATACAGCGCAATAACTTCGCTGACGTCGTTGAAAATATGTTTTAGGCGGGCTGCAAGGTCCGTCTCAGGAAGCTTGATACAGCCGCTTGTGATATAGCGATGAGAGTTACCGCTGGTTTCTATTAATCCATAACCGGTGGTTCGCGATCCGGGGTCCAGGCCCATTATGATCGGCATCGGCGTTTACTGCTGTTCCATTTCAGCAAACACCGCATCGCTGATTTCCGAATTCGAATAGACACCTTGCACATCGTCGAGATCTTCCAAGGCGTCAATCAACCTCAGTATTTTCTCAGCACTTTTAGCGTCCAGTGCCATGGTAGTTTCCGGCAACATCGTTACCTCTGCATTTTCAGCCCGCAACTCCGCCTCATCCAAGGCATCCTTCACCCTACCGAAATCTTCAAAGCTGGTTAGCACATCAATCGAACCGTCATCATTATTAATCACATCGTCTGCACCGGCTTCAAGGGCTGCCTCTAGTACTTGCTCTTCATCCAAACCAGGAGCAAAACTAATTTGGCCTTTTTTAGAAAACAAATAGGCAACCGATCCGTCGGTTCCAAGGTTACCACCCGCCTTGCTAAACGCATGCCTTATCTCCGCTACCGTTCGGTTGCGATTGTCAGTCATTACGTCCACAAGGATTGCGACGCCTCCTGGGCCATAACCTTCATAAACAAGCTCTTCAACATTATCGGCCTCGGTATCGCCAGCACCCCGAGAAATCGCTCGGTCGATGGTTTCCCGAGTCATGTTAGCACCAAGTGCTTTATCAACAGCCGCGCGTAAACGAGGATTGTCATTTACTTCGCCGCCGCCTTGTTTGGCGGCTACTGTCAATTCGCGAATAATCTTGGTAAACAGCTTGCCGCGCTTGGCGTCTTGCGCGGCCTTGCGGTGCTTGATGTTAGCCCATTTACTATGACCAGCCATCTGAGCGCCCCCAAAATGCGCTTTTTCCGCTCTGGCGGCGTTGGCTGTGTGCTCGCTCAGTCACATATGAATGTATATGCTCTAGTCGCTCCGCGCACCGCCGTCTTGCCAGAACGAAAAAATCACTATTTTGGAATGCGCCCATAGCTTAACCGGCTTGCTCAGAGGCAGGCTTTCGAACACGTATATGAAGTTCCTTCACTTGCGCATCGTCTACCGGACTAGGCGCGTCGGTCATTACACAGGCCGCGCTTTGGGTTTTAGGAAAGGCTATAACGTCCCGAATGGAGCTGGCGCCTGTCATTAACATCAACAATCTATCCAGACCAAACGCTAAACCACCATGCGGTGGGCAGCCGTATTTGAGACCGCGCAACAAAAAGCCAAATTTATTCTCAGCCTCCGCTGCATCTATGCCTAGCACCTCAAGCACTTGGCCTTGCATCTCGGCGCTGTGAATACGCAGCGAACCACCACCGAGTTCGGTGCCATTCAATACCATATCGTAAGCGTGCGAGAGCGCCTCACCAGGAGCAGCCTTTAAAGTTTCAACGTCGCACGCTGGCATTGTGAAAGGATGATGCAATGAATGCCAATCGCCTTCTTTAGTTTTCTCAAACATCGGGAAGTCAACCACCCAGGCCGGCGCCCAATCGCAGGTATGCAGCTTAAGATCTTCTCCAAGCTTCACTCGCAGAGCACCAAGCGCTTCATTAACAACTGTCGTTTTGTCAGCACCAAAGAAAAGTATATCGCCGGTTTCCGCACTGGTGCGTTCCAGCAAAGCCGGCACGACGTCGAGCATGTTCTTCACAATAGGTGACTGCAGCCCTTCCGCACCCGCTGTTACGTCATTTACCTTAATCCAGGCCAAACCTCGCGCACCATAGATACTGACGAATTTGGTGTAACCGTCAATTAATTTGCGGCTCAGGCTTGCGCCACCGGGCACTCGAAGCACGGCTACCCGCCCTTCAGGGTCATTGGCCGGGCCGCTAAACACTTTGAACTCAACGTCAGTCATCAAGTCTTTCACATCAACCAGCTCAAGTGGAAAGCGCAAGTCAGGCTTGTCGCTGCCGTATTTAAGCATCGCATCTGCATAGCTAATACGCGGAAACTCGCCTAACTCAATGTTCATCACCTGAGTGAACAAATCCCGAATCAGCTTCTCAGCCATTGCCATGATTTCGTCTTCGGTGGCAAAGGACATTTCAATATCGATTTGAGTAAATTCGGGCTGCCGGTCAGCACGTAAATCTTCATCCCGAAAGCATTTTACAATTTGATAGTAGCGGTCCATTCCTGCAACCATAAGCAATTGCTTAAAAAGCTGTGGGGACTGGGGCAAGGCATAAAAGCTGCCCGGATGCACACGACTTGGAACCAGGTAGTCTCGTGCGCCTTCAGGCGTGGCACGTGTCAGCATGGGGGTTTCAATATCATGAAAATCGTTTTCGTCGAGGTAGTTACGCACAAAATTACTGACTTTAGAGCGCAAACGAAGGCGGTCCTGCATTTCCGGGCGGCGCAAATCGACATATCTATGGCGTAAGCGAACGTCTTCACCCACTTGCGTGTGCTCATCAAGCTGGAAGGGAGGTGTCTCTGCGCTGTTGAGCAGCTCCAACTCTTTACCCAGCACTTCGATCTGCCCAGTGGGCATATCTGAATTAACAGTGCCTTCCATTCGTTCGCGTACGCGGCCTTTAATTTTTAGGACGTATTCGCTTCGCACTTTGTCAGCGCTAGCAAAATGTTCTTCGGTGTCGGGGTCAAAAACGACCTGCACAATGCCTCGCACGTCTCGCATGTCCAGGAAAATCACCCCGCCATGGTCGCGGCGACGATGAACCCAACCATAAAGGGTTACCTCAGCGTCAATATGTTCAGACCTTATGTCGCCGCAGTAGTGGCTTCGCATGCTAATTCCTCGTAACTGGCGTTAATCGCCGGATTTTGCGCCTGTAGACGCAGGTTTAGATTCTGTTTTTGGTTTCGACTCGGATTTTGCCGCGCCGTCTCCTGACTTACTCGCTCCGCCATCAGACGAGCCGCCAGACCCACCGCCGGAAGAAGAACCAGGCTTGCCATCAACCAAATTCTTCTTTTTATCACCGCTTTTGAAGTCAGTCTCGTACCAACCAGAGCCTTTTAGGCGAAATGCGGCGGCCGAAACCTTCTTTTTAAGACTCGCTTTGTTACAACTAGGGCAATCAGTTGCATGTGGGTCACTGATTTTTTGAATCAGTTCTAACTGATGGCCACAATCTTGGCACTGATATTCGTAAATCGGCATAAATATCTCGGAATAATTTTAATTCAACTTCAAATGAACAAGGGCGCTCTAATCTGCAAAGCGTCGAGCGCGCCGCATTATACGTCAGGCCAGCCTTGAAGAGAATGATGCTAAAAAGGCTGAAAAACGTGGCATTTTTGCATAATAGCCCCAACACATGCAGATCTTTTATTGCCGCTGGCGCCGTTTTTCTATATATATATGCACAGTTTGAACATGGCTCACCAAGATAGTAGTAAAGGTGCGCTATTTTCACTACTCAATCCTCAACTTCTACAGATTATTAAAAAGGAACCA
Source organism: Pseudomonadales bacterium (assembly GCA_045106985.1). Taxonomy (GTDB): domain Bacteria; phylum Pseudomonadota; class Gammaproteobacteria; order Pseudomonadales; family JAUIET01; genus JAUIET01. The sequence goes on from JBGCFQ010000052.1 coordinate 64,350, forward strand.
TCATGGCCGCAAAGAAAACCGCAAAGAAGGTAAGCAAGGCAAAAGCCAAGCCAGCCGCTAAGAAGAAAGCAGCTCCTAAAAAGGCAGCTCCTAAGAAGGCAGTAGCTAAAAAAGCAGCTCCTAAGAAGGCAGCCGCTAAGAAAGCAGCTCCTAAGAAGGCAGCAGCTAAGAAAGCGGCACCTAAGGCAGCCGCTAAGAAGGTAAACACTTCTGCGATTACTACTCGATACAGCAAAACTCAGATTCTTGCTGACATTGCGGAGTCAACTGAATTGTCCAAAGCACAGGTTAGCGCTGTAATGGACGAGCTAGGCAACATCATCGAGCGTCACGTTAAGAAGCGCGGTGTTGGTGAATTCGCTCTTCCTGGCTTGCTGAAAATCAAGACTGTGAAGAAGCCAGCTCGCAAAGCGCGTAAAAACGTTCCAAACCCGTTCCGCCCAGGCGAAACTATGGACGTTGCGGCGAAGCCAGCCAGCACTAATGTAAAAGTAGTTGCTCTGAAGAAGCTGAAGGAAATGGTCAAGTAGGACCAATGGCAAGCGCGGTCAAACTCTGATTTGACCGCGCTGCTTTACTTCCTACCGATTGGGTCGCTTTATGCGGCCCTTTCTGTTTCTGAAGCACGGCTTCCGCTATCATACTAATTCTGTTTCACAAGCTACCCCCCTGCAAGAGAACTCATGCGCGCTAGCCAATACCTGATAAGCACCCACAAAGAAGATCCCGCTGATGCCGAAGTGGTAAGCCATAAACTGTTGCTGCGAGCGGGATTGATTCGCAAGTTAGCCAGTGGCTTATACAGTTGGATGCCGATGGGCTTGAGGGTGTTCCGTAAAGTAGAGCGGATAGTACGTGAAGAAATGGACCGTAGTGGTGCCCTTGAAGTGAGCATGCCCGTCGTACAACCTGGTGAACTTTGGCAGGAAAGCGGGCGCTGGGTGCAGTATGGGCGCGAATTACTGCGTATTAAAGACCGGCATGACCGCGAATTTTGCCTGGGCCCAACCCATGAAGAAGTAATCACTGACATCGCTCGCAATGAAATTCATAGCTATAAACAGTTGCCGGTGAATTTCTATCAAATCCAAACCAAGTTTCGTGACGAAATAAGACCCCGATTCGGGCTTATGCGCACTCGCGAATTTTGCATGAAAGACGCTTATTCATTTCATGCAAACCAAGCGTCACTGCAAGAAACTTACGACCTTATGTACACCACTTACAGTCGTATCTTTGACCGTTTACAGCTCAAGTACCGTGCTGTGCAGGCCGACAATGGCAGTATTGGTGGTGAAGGTTCGCATGAATTTCACGTACTGGCAGAGTCTGGTGAAGACACCATCGCTTTCAGTGATACCGGTGATTACGCGGCGAACCTGGAAAAAGCCCAGCCTCTGCCGCTAGAGGCAGAGCAGGGTATAGAACTGGCAGAAATGAGGGCAGTGGATACTGGCGATAACAAAACCATCGCCACCGTGTCACAATTTTTGCAGTTGCCCGAGCAGCAAACTGTTAAAACCATGATTGTGCACGCGGCTGAGGAAGGTCTGGTTGCACTCATCATTCGCGGTGACCACCAGCTTAATGAGATTAAGGCAGCCAACCTTGCAGCTGTTGCACAACCTTTGCAGATGGCCAGTGAAGAAGAAATTCTAGCCGCGACAGGCTGCACGATAGGTACACTTGGGCCGGTTGAACTCAGCATTCCTATTATTGTTGACCAAGCCGCGTCAGTGCTGCAAAACTTTTGCTGTGGCGCCAACAAAGCGAAAACTCACTATGTTAACTGTAACTGGGGTCGTGACGTAGAGCTAGGCCCAGTGGCCGATGTGCGCAATGTGGTGGAAGGCGATTTCGCCCCCGACGGCAGCGGTGCATTGTTATTGAAACGCGGCATTGAAGTAGGACATATATTTCAGCTTGGCACCAAATACAGCGATGCAATGAACGCTCATGTGCTTAACGAAAACGGTAAGAAACAAGCGATGACCATGGGCTGCTATGGCATTGGCGTTTCACGAATTGTTGCTGCTGCGATCGAGCAAAATCATGATGAACAAGGTATTGTCTGGCCTATGGCCCTAACACCATTCAGTGTCGTGATTGTGCCATTGAATATGCATAAGTCGGAAAAGGTCCAGCAGGCTGCGGAAGAACTCTACTCGAAACTTCAAGCGCTAAACGTTGAAGTGCTGCTCGATGATCGAAAGGAGCGTCCAGGCGTAAAGTTCGCTGAGCTTGAACTCATTGGCATTCCACATCGCATTGTGATCGGCGACAGAAGCTTGGAAATTGGAGAAATTGAGTACAAAGCCAGGCAAGGCGAAAGCAACGAGCAATGGCCGATTGAGGGCGCGGTAGACGCTATCATGAATCGTCTCAACCAGACAGACGGCTAGCAACGGTCTACACTTTGGCAATGACCTTGCTCTCTAATTCTCGACACCCGGTACTGCGCGCGGCTTTAGGCTGCCTATTATGGCTGTATGCCAGCTTTGGAGTTGCCGAAAGAGCGACCAGTGCTGATCCCGAATTAAGGGCATACCTGAAAACGACCATTTCTCAATCGAGCAGCTTCAAGGATCGGTTCGATGCGGAGGTTTGGCTGGTGTCAGCGACCGAACCAATGAAACGGTATGTCAAAGACCCTGAGGAACGCTTGAGCTTATTGCGCGCCATTCATGCCGCCGCGACAACTGCCGAATTGCAGCCAGATTTGGTGCTAGCTCTCATAGAAGTTGAAAGTGCTTTTGATCGATATGCTGTATCACGTGTTGGCGCTCAGGGACTGATGCAGGTAATGCCTTTCTGGAAAAAAGAAATTGGCCGACCTGATGACAATCTTACGGACCTGGAAACTAACCTGCGCTACGGCTGCTACATTCTGAAATTCTACTTAAACAAAGAACGCGGCAACCTTTCACGCGCACTTGCACGTTACAACGGTAGCTTAGGCAAAACCTGGTATCCGGAGAGAGTAATGGTTAAGTGGGAGCGTCACTGGAGTGTGGCTGCTCTTAATTGAACTAAATAAGTGCCTGTGTAGCTTATTGGCACGCTGCGGCACCGAGTACTGCTTTTGTTGCGAGACTTGCCCCTTCCAGGGTTCCCTCTTTCGCAGAAAAGCCTTCGCTGCGCTTGTCTTTTCTACTCATTCGGCCTACGTCTTTTACCTCCACAAAAGCAGTACTCAATGCCGTAGCTCGGTATGCAGCGCGTTCTAGTTCTTGTCTTCTCATTCCAGCGTTTTCTGTGTTGACACGGAGCGAGCCGCAAGATCGCCAGGGGTGTTTGCGTAGGTAAAAAGACCCAACCGATGGAACTAAAAAGACGAGCATAGCGAAGGCTTTTTAGCGATGGAGGGCACCCGGGACGGGTTGGGTCTCGAAGCAAAGACGGCTGGTGTTCTTGGGGCGGACCTTGTTGCATTAATCGGTAGGCAGCTGGCAAAGAGTCTCCCTGAAGCACTGAACTTTTAGGTCTCGCCGGTGGCGCCTAAGACTGAGCCGAATTCAATTCCCAAAGCATTCCATTCTAATAACATGTGAGTCAAGGCTACGGCTTGCCGATGCAGCTCACCCAGCTCTAAATCATCGTCATTCGCCGATACTTCAGGGAGTTTGGTCATTCGCTCGAAGAAATTATGATGAGGATATTGAATACGATTTTTTTCCAAACGCCAGCGCGCGCGTTGTATGTGCAAACGATAAAACAACAGCTTGGTAGCCAGCGATACAACTCTGAAATCATTTAGCTCACCAAACAGTGAGACGTCTAATGCGAGCAGCAAGGTGGCCGCCGAATTTTCTTCGGCCGCGGTTATGCTTGCGTTGCGCCGCGAATCGACAAACATTGTCATGTCGCCAAATGTTTCGCCCGCAGGCAAGGTGCCCAGATATTGCCCATTCGCCGTGACATCAACGCTGCCCGCAACAATAAAAAACAGCTGTGCGGCAATGTCTCCCTGACAAATGACAGCCTGTCCTGCATTGACCGCGTAGGCCTGGCAGTGGTCAAGGAAAAGCGCATATTGCTCCCTATCAGCGGCATGCAAAGCGCTGAAAAAAGCCACCCGGCGCGCCGCTGCGTCAAGATCATCGAAGCCACTTATCAAAATACTACTGCTCAAAATTTTCTTCCACCGAACAACTTATAATTAGTATGGGTGCTTTTTAAACAATACGGCCGGTATTTGATCACAGTTTTGCATAATGCCGCCCAGACATAACAAACACCAAGAGATTGTGTGAAGACAACTACGAAACCTACTCTTTCACACTGTAATTGGGTGAGCCGAATGAACTATACTTAGAGACATAATATAAACCGTACCGCGAGCTGGACAGGCTGCAATCGTTGAAGAAGATTTCGTTCACACAGCAAGCAAAAAATCGGCGTGGACTTTGGGTAGCCACTCTCATTTGTAGTGTGATGCTGTTCACATTACCTGTAGCAACAATCAGCGCACAAGAACTGCAGCTCAACGGAATGGCTATTCATTCTGAATTGCGGCGCGACTACTATATTGGCGCTCTCTTTGTTGCCGTACCAAACTCTTCCAGTGAAGACTTGCTCAGCTCCGAACAAGACAAACAAATGGTCCTGCGCGTTCTTGCAGCCAGATGGTCCGCGCGCAGTTTTGAGCAGCATTGGACTCAATCTATCCTTATTAACAATGACGAAGAAGACTTGGCAAATTTTGCAGAGTCAGTATTGAGGTTCACGGGATCTGTTGGTGGCAAACTGGTGAATGGTGATGAAGTGATCATCTCCAGCAAGCTTGGTGGCGCCTTAACGATGAGCGTCAATGGCGTGAACGTTTTTTCTCTTGAAAGTGGCGGCAACGAATTCTTTTCACTGTTACTCAATGCCTGGATTGGTGCGAGACCACCCTCTTCCCAATTTAAGGGCGACATATTAACAGCTCCGGGCGACGTCACTAATTTACGCACTATCTTCGACAATTTAACCTACACCGATGAGCGTGTCGAAGAAGTGAGAGCATGGAATGAAAGTGGTGATCAGCTAGACAATATCGCAACTGAGAGCACACCGACCACGGAGACCAATCCCCCTCCTGCACCAACTAAACCTTCCGCCGCAGAAATTGCTAAGCGTGCGGCCGCACGAGCGGCCGCAGCAGCGGCAGCCGCCAAAGCTCAAGCCGAAGCCGAGGCTGAAGCCGCGGCCAAACTTGAGGCAGAGAAAAAAGCTGAAGAAGAACGCTTAGCCAAAGAAGTAGAACAGAAGAACGCCGGACTGCGCTTGCTGTACCGCTCCAATGTGATGAAAATGATATATGGACGCGTTGTCTACCCCTCACGCTCTATTGATCGTGACCAGGAAGGCGAAGTGGTACTGAAAGTTATCCTTAGAAGAAACGGTGAGCTCGTTGACGCAAGTGTCGACAAAGAGTCGGAGCACAACTTGCTCAACAAGGCCGCGCTTCGGGCCGTAGAACTTGCGTCGCCTTTCCCGAATGCTCCCGAAAAGCTGACGGATAAGCAAATTGAACTTCTGATCCCCATAAGGTTCCAAATACCACGCTAGAGCTATGGATTTTAGGAGCGCTCGCACCCATAGGGTACAATAGTGCTTTAAATTAGCGAGAGTCCTGTAAAGTATCGTGTATCCAATAAAGTGCCTTGTGTCCTATAAAACGCTGAGCGCCCTGTTGAGCGCTGCGGGCTCGAGACAGACTGACTTCTAGTGTGACCCATTCATGACCCTGATTCGATTAGCAACCCTTGTATGTCTCACGCTGGGAATATCCAGCTGTGGGGCTCTGATAGCCTCGCAAACAGGCAAACTTACTGATGGCCTAGCATCTGCAGTTTTGGATAGTGAAGACCTAATTACGGTAGAGCAAGGCGCACCGGCATACCTACTATTAATAGACGGCTTGATTGAGAGCTCGCCAAACAATGCCGATATGTTAATGACCGGCGCGCAACTGAATGGTGCCTATTCGGCGGCATTTGTAGTGGACGAGAGTCGCAACAAACTAATGACAAGCAAGGCCTTAAACTACGCACTTAGCGCGTCCTGCGTTCACAACAAGTCTCTGTGCGGCGCACAAACCATGGAGTTTGCATCGCTTGAGCAAGCCATCAACACCGAGCAGGACATAGCTACAGTTTACCAACTTGGCGTCGCCTGGATTGGCTGGCTTACTGCGCACACAGATGATTGGAATGCGCTGGCTCAGCTGCCTAGAGCTAAAGCGTGCCTGGATAGGGCTCTGGCGCTCGATGAAGAGTATGAGCTTGGCAATGTTCACTTATATCTGGGTGGGCTGGCCACGCTGCTTCCGCCCGCTATGGGCGGCCAACCTGAAACCGGGCGCGAGCATTTCGAAGCAGCGATTCGCATTTCAGAAGGTAAGAACTTGCTCGCCAAAGTAATTTTTGCCCAGCAGTACGCGCGCCTGGTGTTTGACCAGGAGTTACATGACCGCTTACTGAGCGAAGCAATAAATTCTGACCCCCGAGTAAAGGGCTTGACCCTTAGTAACTTGGTAGCACAAAGAGAAGCCCGTAAATTGCTGGCAGAGTCAGCGGAGTATTTTTAGATGAAAAATCGTTTCAAGACGGCCATTGTATGCCTGTTCTGTTTGTTACTTGGTAGCTTCGCCATTGGCGCAGACGCCAAAATATTTAAGATTGCGTCAATTTCGCCCGATGGTTCCGCATGGATGAAAACCATGCGCAAAGCGGGGAAGTTGATTGAGAAGGAAACAGAAGGCCGGGTAAAAATGAAGTTTTACCCGGGCGGCGTTATGGGCAGCGACCAAGCAGTGCTACGTAAAATGCGCATCAAGCAACTGCACGGTGCAGCACTAACCGGCGGCAGTTTGAGAAAGTTCTACCCCGACGTTGAAGCCTATAGCCTTCCTTTAATATTTAGGAGCTTCGCAGAAGTTGATTATGTCCGTCAACGCATGGATCAGAAAATAATTTCTGGTATTGAAGCAAAAGGGATGGTCAGCTTTGGTATTGCCGAGGGTGGCCTTGCCTACGCGATGAGTGATTCAGCTGTGAGTCGCGTGGAAGACCTGCGCGCAAAAAAAGTATGGGTACCTGCCAATGATCGCGCAGCCCTTCAAGCAGTAAAGGCCTTTGACATAAGCCCTTTCCCGCTTGAGTTGTCGAATGTACTACTAAGCTTGCAAACTGACCAGATAAATTCTGTGGCCACGTCACCCATTGCCGCCATTGCCTTGCAATGGCATACCCAAGTTAACTATATAAGCGATCTGCCGCTGATGTACTTTTTTGCATCGATGGTTATGGATAAGAAAGCTTTTAGTTCCATCAGTGAAGCCGATCAAGCCATTGTTAAAAAACACTTCAATGCCAGCTTTGCTGATATAGACAAGGTGAATCGCAAAGATAATGAAAACGCCTTCATAGCACTTCAACAGCAGGGGCTAAAGCTAGTAAGAATATCTGAAGAGGATCAAAAGCAATGGTATGAGCGCGCAGCTATTGCGACGGAAAAAATAATTGAATCAGGGATTGTTAGCCAAGAGTTTTATCAAGAGATGGCCGGATATTTAGAAGAATATCGAGCTGCTGAAGCTCAATAGTTGGTGCATTTCTTTTGAACGAAAAGCTAAGCCGATCAATTCTCCGCCGAACCCTGACCGTGTTACACGGTTTGGAAGACCTTTTTCTACTGGGGTTGATTCTGCTGGCTGTTTGTCTTGCTATTACACAAATAGTGTTACGAAATAGCGGAGCAGATGCTCTGCTGTGGGCTGATCAGGCGCTGAACATTTTCGTTCTGTGGATCGCAATGGCCGGCGCACTTGTTGCCACCCGAGAGCGAAATCATATTGCAATTGATTTGCTCAGTCATTACCTGACCGGGCTATCGCGACGCATTATTGAGGCTGCCACCTATCTTGCCACAACATTGGTTTGCGCTGTAACAGCCTGGTATGGCGCAGGCTTTGTGCTTGAAGAACGGGAGTACGGCGATATTGTTTTTTTGAACGTTCCACTTTGGGTTTGCGAAGCAATAATTCCGTTAGTACTTGCATTAATAGCCCTACGCTACGCCCTTTATACGGTACAAATATTAATGCAAGACGACACTACAGGTCTTGAAGCAAGATGAACACAGCAGCCATTATTGGATTGCTACTGCTAGCAGTTGCAGGCATGCCCATATTCGCCGTTATCCTAGCGGCGGCTATGTTTGGCTTTTACAGCGGCGAAGTAGATCTTTCTGTGCTTACCATAGAAATTTATCGTATTACAGACACACCATTGCTGATAGCACTGCCATTCTTCACCCTAGCTGGTTACTTTCTCGCTGAGAGTAAAAGTTCAGAGCGCCTTGTTCGAATAACACAAGCGCTTATTGGCTGGCTTCCGAGCGGCATGGCAATCATTGCCTTTATTAGTTGCGCGCTGTTCACTGCTTTCACGGGTGCTTCAGGCGTTACTATTGTCGCCCTCGGCGCACTACTCTATCCGGCTCTAAGACAAGTTGGTTACACCGAAAAGTTTAGCCTTGGACTGGTCACAAGTTCAGGCAGTTTAGGCTTACTACTGGCGCCCTCCTTACCGCTTATTCTGTACGGCATCATTGCCCAACAAATGGAATTGGGCGAGCCATTTACCATCCAGCAATTGTTTATGGCCGGTTTGTTGCCAGCGGGTTTAATGATTACTTTGCTAAGCGCCTGGAGCTTATGGGTAAACCGCGATGCTGCGATCCCTACTCAATCATTTTCGTCCACCGAGCTTAAAGCCGCTATTTGGGATGCGCGATGGGAAGTTCCCTTGCCATTCCTGGTATTGGCTGGCATTTATGGCGGTTTCTTTGCCGTGTCGGAAACTGCAACCATCACGCTGCTCTATGTCTTTATTGCGGAGGTGCTGATCTACCGTGAAATTCCGTTTCGGGACATCGCCAAGGTGGTTCGCAAGGCAATGACTATGGTGGGCGGCATCATCTTAATCCTTGGGGTATCACTTGCCTTCACAAATTTGCTGATTGACGCAGAGATTCCAAGCCGTTTCTTTGAGTTTATTCAAGAACATGTTGATTCAAAACTCAGTTTTCTGATTTTGCTTAATATTTTCCTGCTTATGTTGGGCGCAATACTCGATATTTTTTCGGCGATTATTATTATTGTGCCGCTGATACTGCCGGTTGCCGTAGCCTTTGGTGTGGATCCGGTGCACCTCGGCATAATATTTTTGGCCAATATGCAAATAGGTTATTTCACACCGCCGGTAGGAATGAATTTATTTATAGCCAGCTATCGCTTCCAAAAACCAATTACTACGTTGTACTCCGCAACCTTGCCGTTTATGGCCGTGCTGATGATTGCTGTCTTGATCATTACCTACGTGCCAGAATTGAGCCTGGCCTTGTCGCGCTAAAACGCAGCGTCGAAGCCTCTTAAAAACTGACGTACGAAAGTTCTTTTAGTAATGCGGCTAACGCCAGCGCCACACTCAAACAAGAAGCCAGACTCAGCCTGGCGGCTATGACTCAGCGATGACTGTTGACTGTTGACTGTTGACTGTTGACTGTTGACTGTTGACTGTTGACTGTTGACTGTTGACTGTTAATTTATGGGGCGGCTAGAATTTTGCAAGAATGTAAGACTGCCATAAGAGCGCCCTATAACTTGAGCATGCAGCTGGTCTGCGGATACCTTTTGACGTGCCGTAAATCGACAGCGGCCACTATCTGAAAGACAGCAGCCGCAACACCAACTGAAGAGATGGAAGAGCTAGTCTTCCGATGTCGTTAACGAAACGTTGTACACGCCTGCTTCCCGCGCAGAATCGATTACTGCAGCGAATACTTCAGTAGTTGCCTTGTTGTTGGCTTGCACTATTACTGATGCCTTGGGGTTCTCAGCTATTAAGCGTTCAACGTTAGCGCGAACCGCTCGCACATCAATCCTACGATCAGCCAGCCAAATTTCACCACTGCCCGTAATCTTAAGTACTATGTTCTTCTGATCAAGATTAGGGGGTGCTTCGCTCGCTTCAGGACGATTTACATCCAAGCCCACTTCTTTAACAAACGACGCCGTTACAATGAAAAAGATCAGCATGATAAAAACAACGTCCAGCATTGGGGTCAGATCAATTTCCCCTTCGTCGTCGTCGTTTGCGTGGCGGCCAATGTGCTTTGCCATAGTAAATTTCGCCTTTTTATTAATAGAGTCACAATCGCCTGCAGACACCGTACAATAGCGGGTCGTGCAAACGGCAAGTTACCGTTGTGCTGGTCGTTTCCGGCCATTGGTAAGTTGCCATGTAATATTACCCATGTTGTGTAGTGAATCATAGCCCTCGATGAGCAAAAAACCGTTTCCAATACACTTCAAGGGGCTTGCAATTGACTCAAAAATTCCTAAAATTTTGCGCCAATTCTCGGCAATAGTTAGTCCAGAGTACTACAAACCACCACAATCCACGCGCTAGCTCGCATCGCCATCACATTCTGGTAGGAAAATATGGTTAAAGTTGAACAGTTGAGCAAACAATTCGGAGCCTTTAAAGCCGTAAACAGACTCAGCTTCGAAGTAAACGAAGGCGAAGTGCTAGGTTTTCTAGGCCCAAACGGCGCCGGAAAATCTACGACCATGAAAATGATAACGGGTTTTATCGCCCCTACTTCAGGTTCCGTAACGGTCGGGGGCTATGACCTCAGCAAAAGCCCCGTAGCGGCCAAACAGTTGATTGGTTATTTGCCTGAGGGCGCTCCAGCCTATGGCGATATGACGCCAGCTCAATTTCTGGGTTTTATCGCGCAAGTGCGCCAGCTTGGCAAACAGGCAAACGTACGCATAGGGCAAGTAGTGGAACAACTGATGTTGGGCGAGGTGTTGCATCGCCCGATTGAGGCGCTATCCAAGGGCTTTCGACGTCGTGTGGGTATTGCTCAAGCTATGCTGCACGACCCAAAGGTACTGATTCTAGATGAGCCGACGGATGGACTGGACCCAATGCAAAAGCATGAAGTAAGGGCGCTCATCACCAACCTTGCAGCCGATAAGATTGTGATCGTATCCACCCATATTCTCGAGGAGGTAAATGCCGTTTGCAGCCGCGCAATTATTATAGCCAATGGCCAGCTGGTGGCCGATGCGAAACCCGAGGAACTGGAAGCGCAGTCTGAATACCATGGCGCAGTAACCCTAAAGCTCGAAGGCGATGCGGACCCACGCGCCGCGCTAGAAGCCCTGCCTTCGGTGTTTCGCATTGAAACGTACGCAGACGACCCACGTCGTGTCACGGCCATTGGCAATGCCAACGCTCATCTTTACGCTGACATTCAACAGTTAGCACGAGACAAGCAATGGTATGTTGAGGAAATGTTTGCCGAACGAGGTCGACTGGATGATGTTTTCCGCCGACTGGTGGATGGCCACGAAACTAACAGTCAAAGAGGTGCCGCGTGACGCTCACTATTTTCAAGCGCGAGCTTGCTAGCTACTTTTCAACGCCGCTCGCCTACGTGTTCATTGTTATATTTTTGATGCTTTCAGGCGCTCTCACCTTTTTTCTCGGGGGTTGGTTTGAGCGCGGTCAGGCCGATTTGCTGCCTTTTTTCGGCTTTCACCCTTGGCTGTACTTGTTTCTTGTGCCTGCGATCGCGATGAGGCTTTGGGCTGAAGAACGCAAGGCAGGCACAATCGAGCTGCTTTTGACGCTGCCAATTACTGTTTTTCAGGCAGTACTCGGAAAATTTCTCGCCGCTTGGGTGTTTATTGGCTTGGCTTTAGCGCTCACTTTTCCGATGTGGTTCAGCGTCAACTATCTTGGCAGCCCCGACAATGGTGTAATCGCCGCTGCTTACCTGGGAAGTTGGCTAATGGCCGGAGCATTCCTGGCGGTTGGCTCCTGCATGTCAGCCGCTACTAACAATCAAGTGATCGCATTTATAGTCAGCGTTGTTGTGTGCTTCTTGTTTATCCTCGCCGGTTTTACGCTGGTGTTTGATGTCTTTAAAGACTGGGCGCCGCTGCCAGTATTGGACGCCATTGCCAGCTTGAGTTTTCTAACTCACTTCCAGGCAATCAGCCGCGGTGTGCTCGACCTGCGTGACATAGCGTTCTTTGTAGTGATGATTGGAGCATGGCTATTCGCTACAGCAATCGTTATCGACATAAAGAAAGCAGCCTAAACAACAAATAAGAGACAGATAGAAGAAAACGACGCTTTTATTCTGAATGGATAAGTAAACACTATGAATTCTGGAAAACTATTTTCTAAAGCTGGATTGCTGATTCTAGCCATCGCTACACTGGCCATTGTTGGCCTATTAAATACTGGGTTGAAAGGCGCGCGAGTAGATCTTACTGAAGATCAGTTGTATACCGTTTCAAGTGGCACTATCGACATGCTTCGAGACATAGAGAACCCCGTCACCTTGGAGCTGTTTTTTTCCGACAAGCAAACCTCCGACATTCCGCAGCTGCGAGACTTTGCTCGTCGTGTTCGCGAATTACTGGAGGAAATGAGCATAAAATCTGACGGCAAGGTATCGCTAAAGCTTATAGACCCCGAACCTTTTTCTGAGGAAGAAGATAGAGCCGCTGAGTTAGGCCTGCAGTCGACGCCCATCTCAATGGGCGGCCCAGAAATTTACCTAGGCCTTGCCGCAAGTAACGACAATGGCGGCTCAGAGGTCATCGAGTTTCTTCAACCGGATCGCGAACAATACCTGGAATATGAGGTTGCGAAAATGTTGCATATTGTGGGCCGGGATAAAGCGCCGAAAGTCGCACTGTTAGCAGGGCTTCAGGTGCAAGGTGGTTTTGACATGCAAACGCGCCAGCCAACACCGGCCTGGATGGCCACAAACCAGTTACAGCAAATGTTTGATGTAAGCACTGTGCAAAACGGTGTCAATAGCATAGAGAATGACGTAGACGTCTTGTTGTTAATTCATCCGCCGGCACTGGATGCTAACACGCAATACGCTATTGACCAGTTCGTACTCAGAGGTGGCAACCTAATCGCTTTTGTGGACCCCTATGCTGAACAAGCAGCAGGACCAAATCCTATGGCACCTAGCCCTGGCGCAGCTAACAAAAGTTCGAATATGGCCGTGCTATTCAAGCAGTGGGGCCTGCAGTTGGCGGAGGGCAAGATAGTCGGCGACTTACAGCATGCTCTTGAAGTGGGGAGCCCCGGCGGAGGCAGACCGGTACGCCACCTTGGAATCTTAGGCTACCCTGCCGCCACGTTTGCCTCGGACGATATAGTTACCCGTGAATTAAACTTACTGCATTTTGCGACGGCCGGCGCACTTCAACCTTTGAGCGAGACTACAACTACTTTCAGTCCTCTGCTGCTGTCCAGCGCGCAGAGCATGCTGTTGGACACCAGCAAATTCGAATCCATGTTTGACCCCAACAGTCTTTTTGAGGGTTTTCAACCCGACGGAAATCGACACGTGTTGGCGGCTAGAATTACAGGTCCTGTGGCTTCAGCATTCCCTGAAGGTGCACCACCGACGCCACCGAGCCCAGAGTCAACTGAAGACGACAGCGCTGCACAAGACATTGCGCCGCAAAAGACTGCGACAGCCAGTGATGAGAGCGGCGAAGAAACTGAGCACATTGGCCGTTCCGCTGAGGACATCAATGTGCTGATCGTTGCCGATACTGACTTTCTTTCTAATCGTCTGTGGGTTCAGGTACAAAATTTCTTCGGCCAACAGATTGGATCGGCTTTCGCAGACAACGGAAATTTCCTTGTCAATGCGGTAGACAACATGATCGGTAACGCTGATTTAATTTCCACCCGCAGCCGCGGCCAATATGTGCGACGTTTTGAGCGCGTGGATGAACTGCGATTACAAGCCGAACAAAGCTACAGAACCACCGAGCAGCGCTTGCAACAAAGCTTGGCCGAAACGGAACAAAAGCTGAGTGAGTTACAAGCCAGCAAAGACGCTGGTGACACTACCGATGCACTTAATCTGAGCATTAGCCCGGAACAAGTTGCCGAACTTGAAAAGTTTCAGCAAGAAAAACTGTCTATACGCAAACAACTTCGCGAAGTACAACATCGCCTGGGCCGTGATATTGAAGCCCTGGGCGCGCGGATAAAAATGCTTAACATCGGCTTGGTCCCTCTTTTGCTGACTATTTTGGCGTTAATGTTCCGGTTTATGCGTCGGAGTAATTAAAGGAAAAGAGCCTTTATTATCCAGCTGTCACGCTGAGGCGTATTGAACACGCTACGCCAAAATCACGGCCGAACTCAGCGCCATACTAGTTAATGTTTGGTCCGGGCTCTCGCTAGATATCTCAGAAAAAGGGGGCTCTAGCCCAGCGTAAACGACGACGTTGTCAAATCCGGCAACCTTGTGCACCGCCAGCCATGCAAAGCTGGTGCGCAACTGCAAAAGGAAGTCGCGCAGGTCAGCATTATTGTCGCACAAAAGATTAAGAATGAAGATTCCACCGTCAGTGAGCAATCCGTGGCAGGCTTTCTGAAAGTCGAGATTGGAAAGGCAACTCGCTGGTTGATCGGCAATTGCCAAGTCGCAAAACACCACATCAAAACTGTCAAAGCACCGATCAACAAAGGATTCCGCCGCTGCGCATTCAACCAATGCACTCGCTGGCAATTCAAAATGGCGACGGGCCATATCAATAACGTCTTTGCTCACATCTACGCTGCTAACCTTCGTTTCGGGGAACTGATCTGCCAGAAAGCGCTCTATAGCTGCGCAGCCAACACCGAGATTCAGTGCCTTCAACGGACTTCTGGAAAGAGCAAGGCCTTCAAGCATCGCTTTTACGACTGGAGATTGGACCTCCATAGGCTGCTCGACGTTCATAGCGCCCTGAATAGCCCGCCCACCACTGCTTAAATATCGATAGTGTTGGTGTTGCGATACTGTGTAAGCGCCACGCTGCTCCAGTAACTGATGCCCCTGGTCTGGGCGTTCTAACTCTACGAACAATTCTAGGCTCAAGGAGATTGACTCCAACGAATAGTCTTCATTTTTTTCCCAAACTGTCGAGCCGCCTTCAAATCAGTGCCCATATAAATGTCAATGCGCTTACTAAACCGCTTGTTCAGTTTGTCTCGCACTAGAAAAGTGCCTGGCATTCCATCTATTGTTACTTTCGCGTTGTGGCCAAGCCCCAACGTAATTAAATCTCTGGAAACAGCAATTGTAGGAATACTGGGGTCTAGTCTATCGCCCCAAGCCGCTACATTTGGGTCGCCGCTCGTTTGCCCAGGCAATGAATTATAAGCCGTGGCTGTAACTTCCATTTCGTGCTCAATAAGGCCGTCATCTCTGCAACCCAGCAATAAAGTAAACGCTAAAAATATTAGCGACGCTCGGTAAATTTTATTCATCATCTACATATACGCTCTTTGTACAAACCAGAAGGTGCCTAAGCCACACAATAACGTTGATAGAAGGTCGGCTGCCAGCAATTTGTTCCAATTCTTGAACACAGCAAGAAACAATATCAATAACAGACTCATTAGCAACACGATTAGTAGCTGACCAACTTCTACGCCTAGATTAAAGCCAAACAAGGCGAACAGTGCGCGATCGTCTGGAATTCCCACCTCCTGCAAAACATTAGCGAAGCCAAAGCCATGCACCATGCCAAACATCAAGGTAATACCGGGACGAATACGCAGCGCTCTTGCTGGCTCGTTGCTAATCGTAAGGTAGCAGTAGCTGAACATCGCCAAGCCTAACAGACTAAGGGCAGATGGATGCGCAGTACCATTAATCAAAGAAACCAGGCTCATGACTAGAAGCGCGGCGCCCACCAGTGCGGGGATTGTGCGTTTGTAAGCAGACCTTACGCCGACATTCTCAATAGCAACTAGAGCGATTGTGAGTCCAATTACTGCCTCAACCAATGCCATATTTGCTTGCACTACGTTTAATACTGCCAAGCTTAAGGTAATGCTGTGGCCTACAGTAAAGCCAGTCACTATCCAGGCAACGTCTTTGAATCGCTTTACCAACAACATAAGAGCTAACAAAAATGCTATATGATCTAGCCCCTCTAGTATGTGCTGAAAACCCAACACCGCGTAAGCGCTTGTAGTGGCTAGCTTGCTGTCGCTTGCTTGATCGTTCGCTGCCTGGCTTTTGTTATCGAACACAGCTGCCACCTTATCAATTGTGTGAACACGCTGGCGATGCGTATACAGTTGTTCAAATCGACTGCGCTCACCAAAATCAAATTTGGCAAAGTGGACATGCGATTGGGCCACATTAAAAAATGCGTCGATTTTTATCTTTAAGGAAAGATGGTCTTGTGTGAGCGGCTGACATTCAAAACGCATTTGCGCTATAAGATAACCACGCTTGGCTGTGCGATTAATAGGTAAACCCAGAGGCTTGCAGATTTCTTGCTGGTCGAACACCGCTATATTCTCAGCAAGGTGCGATATTAACGCAGCTTGTAAACCTGCCTCATTGCCGGTTGGTAGCAAACGCGTTACTTCTCTGCTTGCTATAGTGAACCGCAATTGCAATTCGTTATTTACTCGCTTCCAGCTGGAGTATGACTGACTCTGGGGATCTGCCAGGGCGCTACAGGTTACCTGCAGCAACGCGATGCAAATAAGCGCCTGCAATAGTCGCACTAATTATCATCCTGCAAATCGGTGCTCAATCTTATATCAGCTTCAGAGCGCAGCATTTCAAGGTAATCACGCAGTGCCTGTTCTCCAGCCCGGCGTTGGTATTCAGCAACTACTCGCTCTCGAATGCTTGCCAGAGCAACATTGGCTTGCGGCTCATTCTGAAAAACAATAAGCACCACATAAGAGTTCTCTCTCGGTTGTGGCTTGCTTACGGCGCCGGCTTGCATTTGCGATGCCAACTCCAGTAATTTTGGACCGATGTAATCTCTCAGCTTGTGCTGAGGCAACAAAGTGTTAGGCACAGACAGCACCGCTTGGTCGGCAAATTCGCGCTGTACTTGGATTATAGACTTGCCCTCAACTAAGGCTTGATGAGCTTTTTCCGCTCGGCCGAGCGCTTGCCCAGAATCGCCCTTATCCAAAAATACTAGCTGCTGAACTCTTAACCGCGCCGGCTGCGCAAAGTACGATTGGTTTTCACTGAAAAACTGCTTTAAGTCGGTATCCTCAGGTTCAATAGCCGACACCTCAGCCGTAATAGTTTGAATCATAGCGTTGCTGATCGCTTTTCTAACCGCCGAATCATCTTCGACAAGCCCCAGTTCCAGACCGCGCTGCAAAATGAGCTTCTCTTCAATCATGCGGTCAAGAATATTCCTGCGATCCTGCTCGCTGAGAGGTGATTTCTTGTCTCGCTGCAACGCATCGATGAATCTCTCAAAGTCGGAACGTTGTATTGCCCAGCCATTAACGCTAGCGATCTCGTCGTCAGCGGGCGGAGACTCAACCACATTGAATAGTCCGCTCGCGGCCAACGCAAGCCCAACTAGCGCGCCCGCTAAAAGAAACCAGCTCGATGCTCTCTGGGAGTGAGATTCAGTATTCATAAATACTCTGTTATGGGTCGCCAAGCACTGAGCTTTTGTTCAAAGCTAAGCGAGGCATGCGCTGGGCTTGTTGAAGGAAGGCGCTCATAGTGCAAGTTCGGATACAGTGGTGCAATATCCGCCAGCACATACTTGTTAAAACTCTGCTCGGCCTTGGCGCCATTAAAATAGATTGCCGATAGCTTTGGATGTTGCTGCAAGAAGTGGTTAAATTTATTTGGCTTTATGCTGTCTTCCGCGATATCAGCATCAAGGCTGCCAGGACGATAGCAATTTGCCATGACATCCCAAACCGCAACTCCGCGCTGTAACAACAGGTTCAACCGTTGCTGATAACTCGAATCTTTGTTGGTGCCATTTCTTTCGCCGTCAAGCAACGCGCATAAAATGGACCAGAAGGCATTTCTGGGGTGCGCATAATATTGGCTATCTCGAAGCGATGCTTGGCCAGGCATGGAACCCAACACAAGAATCCTTGAGTCATCGTTGGCTATTGGCGGGAAACTGCTGCTGTGCATAATGCGTAAGTCGATAGTCAGTAGTTCGGCTGATTGAAGTGTCTGTCGCGAGACAAACAGCTGAAAGCGCAATTGATTTTATCAGATTGGCAGTGCTTAATTGAAAAACGGTGAGCAAATACATCAGTATCATCCGACAGGGAACAACACTAACCTTTTAGGAAGTAAACAATGGCAGTAGCATTGAAAGGGATTCGGGTAATTGAACTTGGCCAATTGTTAGCGGGCCCATTTGCCGGCACCTTGTTGTCTTACTTTGGCGCCGAAGTCATTAAAGTAGAACCTCCCGGGGGGGATCCAATCCGCGGTTGGCGCGAAGTGCGTGACGGAACATCACTCTGGTGGCACAGCTTGGCGCGTAATAAAAAGTGCCTTAGCCTGGACCTCAAATCAGAGGAAGGTCGTGAGGCCGTTCGAAAACTTATAGCCACCGCAGATGTTCTGATAGAAAATTTTCGCCCAGGGGTGCTGGAAGAATGGGGATTGGCGCCAGAAACGCTCAGAGAAACTAACCCCGATCTAATAGTCGCCAGAATCAGCGGTTACGGCCAAACAGGTCCGTACGCCAACAAACCCGGTTATGCCTCTGTTTGTGAAGGTTTTGGCGGGTTTCGCTACGTTAATGGCATGCCTGGAGAAGCACCTGTTCGGCCCAATCTAAGCACTGGAGACACTGTGGCCGGCTTGCACGCGGCCCTTGGTATATGCATGTCATTGCTGGCGCGACACAACAATGACGATGTAGGAGGCCAGGAAGTGGATGTGGCGTTGTACGAGTCTATGTATAACTTGCTAGAAGCGGTAGTACCTGAGTTTTCCGGCGCCGACGTTATTCGTGAACCCTCTGGAACAACTGTTACCGGCATCGTGCCAACCAACACCTATCGTTCAAAAGATGGCAAGTTCGTTATTATCGGCGGTAACGGCGACTCAATTTTTAAGCGCCTGATGTCAACGGCTGGGCGCAGTGATATGGCTGAAGACCCTCGACTAGCCAGCAACCAAGGTAGGGTTGCGCACGAACGGGAGATTGATGAAGCATTAGCTAGCTGGTGCTCCAGTCTGTCTTGCGAGGCAATAATGCAGGCTCTGGAACAGGCCAGAGTGCCGGCTGGACCAATTTACAACGTTGCCGATATGTTTAGCGACCCACACTACAGGGCCCGCGGTTTGTTTGAACAAGTGGAAGTTAACGGAAAGCCGTTGGAAATACCGGCTATTATGCCGAAATTGAGCACTACGCCGGGTTCAACGCAGTGGCCAGGGCCCGGCGAAAATTCCCACCGTGAAGCAGTGTTGAAAGACATTCTTGGTCTCTCAGATGAGATGATAAAACGATTGTAAAATAGTGGTAATCAGCGCAAGTGAACCTCAACCGCGTGATAGAGTTAAGGGACGCGCGCTTCACAAAACCAAACGCAGAATTAAAAGCAAAACAAAAAGCCAAAATGGACACATTTAAAATGAAACAATTCGCCACCCCACTTCTAGCAATCGCGGCGCTCTTATTAGTAAGCGCCTGTGAAACAGCCTACTACAGTACTTGGGAAAAGCTTGGCAAACAGAAAAGAGAATTGTTAGTCGATCGCATTGAAGACACTCAGGAATCTCAGGAAGAGGCTCAAGAGCAGTTTGCTGACGCCCTGGAACAATTCAGATCGGTCGTTGAATTTGATGGTGGCAATCTGGAATCCATGTACAGCAAGCTTAATAGCGAGTACGAAGACAGCGCCGAAGCCGCTGCAGAGATTGGCAGCAATATTGACCGAGTAGAAGACGTAGCAGACGATTTATTCTCCGAATGGCAAAAAGAAATAGAGCAATACAGCAGTGCAAACTTGCGTCGCGACAGTGAACAAAAGCTCAAAGCAACTAAGAAACAGTATGCAGGGCTAGTGCGCAGTATGAGAAGTTCAGAGAAGACCATAGAACCAGTGTTGGCAACTTTGAAAGACCAGGTCCTATATCTGAAGCACAATCTTAATGCACGGGCAATTTCTTCACTTAAAGGTGAGCTACAAACGGTGAACACTGATGTAGAGCGCTTGATTAAGGCCATGGAAAAATCCATTGGTGAGTCTCGTTCATTCATCGCCAACATGAAGGATAGCTGATGACCTGGTGCCGTAGTGTACGAGCAAGTCTGGCAGCTATAGTAGTTTGTGTTTCCTTGCTTGCAAGCTGCACAAGTTTGCAGCCCAACTTTGAGCAGCCTTCTCTCGAAGTTGTGTCAATTTCCCTGCTGCCCTCTGAAGGAATGCAGATGAATTTCGATGTTGGCCTTAAGGTGACTAACCCAAATAAGATGGCGCTCAATGTCGTTGGCTTGGCCTACAACTTAAGCCTGGACGGCTTCAAAGTGATTAACGGTGTTGGCAATGACATCCCGGAAGTGCCTGGCTACGGCTCGGCGAAATTCCATGTAAGCGCGTCCACCAATCTTATGCAGAGTTTCAAGTTATTATCTGAGCTACTCAACCAACCTAAATCAATTCTCGACTATTCGTTTAATGCTAAGCTGGATCTTGGCTCTACCTGGCTTCCGGCCTTACGCTTAAAGGACCAGGGCGAAATAAACCTTAGCAATAATAATTTAATTAAAGACAGTGGCGCAAAGACCGCGCCTTAGAGCTAGGATCCTTTTTTAGCTAAAACCCAATAGTCGCTAATTAAGAAGGGCCAGTCCGACTTCCTTAGGTCGCGCAAATCGAATGGCATACTGCTTTGATACTCTGTGGTAACTGAAGCTTTATGTTCACTCAGGGATAGTTGCGCGGAAGGCTAGGGTTGTGTTGGAGTGAATAGCGCCAGGGATAGTAGCGAGGGACGGGCCAGAGATGGCCCATTGAACGGAAACACAATTCTAGCCTTTCGTGTGACGGTGAACAAACGCGCTGTTGTGTTTTCAACTGTTTTTCTGTCTAAGCCTAGCCCCTAACACTGATCTCCACCAAGGTCTTAAGCTCCCGCAACACCACAGTCACAACCGCTAAATCATTCAGTGGCGCTGACCGTTGGTTTTCAATCGTATCGACAAAACGACTTATCGCCGGCCGCCATTGCTCAAGCCAAGTGGCTTCAATACCTTGTACACTGTCCCCGGGTGTTTGTAGTAATAAGCCAAGTGTTAGCTGACGCAACAACTGCTCTAACTCATCAACATGCGATTCACAGGCCAAGTCCTGCCAGCGACCCGCAGACTTCCACGCTAACAACGATGACATCAGCCAATCAACCTGTAGTCGAGAGGTGAGAGCAAAACACAAGCGGGTTACATCGGTTGCATCACGGCCAGTGCTCAACGCAATATCAACCATTCCGGGAAACAAGAAAAAGCTGTCGATTACGGCTGCGCGACCCGCTATCTCCGCACTCACACCGTCGTCTACCAGCTCGGTCGTTGCCTGTTCGGCTACGACGCGCCATTCCGGCAAGTGCAAATCAAGGGCATTGCTGATCAAGGTATCGAAACAAGCCTTCGTTCTATCAATCTCATTACTCGGCGAAAGCTCTCTGCGATTTCTAAGGTACCAGCGGCTGGCGCGACGCCCCAGCTCAACCAACTTACTCAACAATTCATGTTGCCTTTGGGTATCAACGGCGTAATCCAGTGCTTCTATGTCCGACCATAGCTTGTCCAATTGAAACAAGTTCATTACAACAACGAAGGTGCTTGCAACTTCCATCGCCGACACGCCCAAAGAATCGCAAAGGCGAAAGCAATAGGTGAATCCCATACGATTAACCATGTCGTTGGCCAGGCGAGTCGCAATAATTTGATTGGCTAGTTGATGGCGAGTAATTTCCAGAGGGGCCAACACCTGAAGCTGAGCTGGAAAAGCCTTTTGTAAATAGGCCAGAAGATAAGGGTCTTCGTGGTTGCTATCCAATATCAGCTTTTCCTTTAGCTCAACCTTGGCGTATGAAATCAAAACACTAAGCTCTGGCCGAGACCAAGCCACACCTTTGCTGTGGAGATCTTTTAATTGATCATCATCGGGAAGGTATTCCAGCGTACGGTCCAGGCTACCGGCAGTTTCCAGATGCTGCATAAAGCGACTGTATTCATGGTGGTTCTTCGCCCTGCCGTCACTCGCCAAACTTATTGCAAGTGTTTGGCGGTAGTTACTGTGCAAAACAACGGCTGCTACGTCATCGGTCATATCACGCAGTAACTGGTTACGTTCAGCCGGCGAGAGCCGACCATCCTGTTCGAGCGTATGCAGTAAGATCTTTATGTTTACTTCGTTATCCGAACAGTCAACGCCAGCTGCATTATCAATAAAATCGGTGTTGCAAATGCCACCAAGCCGGCAAAACTCGATCCGACCAAGTTGCGTCATGCCCAAGTTTCCACCCTCTCCAAAAACTCGGCATTGCAACTCGGCACCCGTTACTCGCAGACCGTCATTGGTTCTATCTCCCACTTGTGCGGTGCTCTCATTAGTGGCGGCAACATAGGTGCCTACACCACCGTTCCAAATAAGATCAACTTTCGCTTTTAACAAGAGGTTAACAAGTTCATCTGGAGCTATTGCTTCAGCATTGGTATCCAACATCTGTTGCATTTGCTGACTAAGAGTAATGGTCTTAGAGGAACGAAGAAATACTCCTCCTCCTTGTGAAATAAGTGCTTCGTCATAGTCGGCCCACCCAGACCTTGGCAGGTCAAACAAACGCCGTCGCTCACTGAAACTGACAGCCGGATCTGGTTGAGGATCTATGAAGATATGCATATGGTTAAAGGCTGCAACCAAACGCAGCTCTTCGCTCAGTAATAATCCATTGCCAAATACGTCGCCACTCATATCGCCAATACCAATAACATCAATACTGTCTTTTTGAACATCAACGCCAAGTTCTCTAAAGTGGCGCTGAACGGCAACCCAGGCCCCGCGAGCTGTGATCCCCATTCCCTTGTGGTCATAGCCATTACTGCCACCTGACGCAAAGGCATCACCCAGCCAATGTTGGCGTTGTTCAGAAATTTCGTTCGCAATGTCAGAAAAACTGGCTGTCCCTTTATCGGCAGCCACTACTAAATAGGGATCTTCACCATCGGTTACAACAACCGAGTTGGGGTGAACCACTTTATCGCCTTGGCGATTGTCGGTTATATCGAGTAAGCCTTGAATGTACATTCGATAGCAGGCTATTCCCTCGCTCAGCCACGCTTCGCGCCCCTTCGTTGGGTCAGCTTCGCGGGCTATAAAGCCGCCTTTCGCGCCAGTTGGCACGATGACAGCATTTTTAACCTGTTGGGCTTTTACTAGCCCCAGAACCTCCGTTCGAAAATCTTCGAACCGGTCGGACCAACGAATTCCACCACGGGCGATCTTGCCACCTCTGAGATGCACGCCTTCAAAGCGAGGTGAGTGAACAAAAATCTCATACATTGGTCTGGGTCGTGGAGCAAAATCGAGTTCACGAGTAGCCAGCTTGATTGAAATATAAGGCTTATATGCCTGCTCTCCGTCACTCTTACCTAAGCTAGACGTTTCGCCATTCAATTCATCGCTTTGGAAAAAATTGGTACGCAAGCTGGCTTGCATCAACTCTAGATAACGCCGGATCAATTCGTCTTCGTTTCTATTTTCAACCTCGTCCAAGCCTTCAATAATTTTATCGGCAAGCCGTTCTACACGATCCGTGCGCTGTGCCATTTGCTGCTCGTCTCCATCTTCACTGCTTGCGTGAAGCCTGGGGTCAAACTTAAATCTGAACAAGGCGAGCAGATTGCGGGTTAGCTCCAGATGTTTGGCCAGTACATCGGCAATAAAACTGAGGCCGAAGGGACTACCCAATTGCTTTAGATAATAGGCATAGGCTCGAAGTAATGCGGCCGAACGCCAGTCTAGACGAGCGCCTAACACCAGACGATTAAATCCGTCATTAGCGCTATGGCCGCGCCAGACGGCTTGAAAGGCTTGCTTGAAGTGCTCTCGCACAGCATCCAGGTCTAGCGCGCCTTGAATATCCATCGTAAAGCGCAGAGTGAAATCGTACATCCATATCGTGGTATCTTCGCGCGGCACTATCTCGTGCGGGTGTTCAACCAGCACTCTGAACCCTAGATTTTCCAGCAGAGGGATTATGTCCGATAACTCCAGAGCTATGCCGTAGCGAAACAGCTTTAAGCGCATGATGTCTGGCGCGGAGCCTGATTCGTTAAAGAAGCGTATGCCTAAGTCTTGGGTTTCGTTCAACTCCACTATGCACTGTAAATCTAATGCGGCTTCCGCCAGAGAAAACTGGTGCTGATAGCCAGGCTGAAAAGCATTACCCCAGCGACGCACCATGGCAGGCCCCTGTGTTGACCCCCATTCGCGCAGAACAGAGTCACGCAATGCACTGTTCCAGTCACGTGTCAGATCTACAATCTGCTGTTCAAGCAATACGCTATCAATGCTTTCGTATCGGCGATTTGAAATGCGAAACACGTAGTGGAGACGTACCAATACCGACTCGCTAAGAAATTGCGTGCTGAATTCACCTGGCTCTGCATCCAGCGCGTCGCGCAAGCGTAACTCCACATTTTCCCTTAACGAGGTCGTTAGACTCTCTCTGGGCAGGTATACAATACAACTAACAAATTTCTCGAATGGGTCCACTCTAATAAACAATCGCACTGTGCGTCGATCAACAATGCGCCATATGCCTATACTGGTCTCAAGCATCTGCTCCTGCGAAGCTTGGATTAACTCATCGCGTGGGTGCCCCTCAAGCAGCGCTTCGTAGGCTTTGCCATCATGGCTTCCAGCGTCAAAACGAGAATGTTCGACAAGCCAGCGGGCTTTCTTACGAATCAGGGGTATATCCCAAATACTGCGATGATAAAGCTGCGACGTATAGAGACCCAATAAACGCGTTTCCCCAGTCGCTACGCCATCAGAATTTCGTCGCTTAACAATTATGTAATCAGAGTATACAGCGCGGTGAACAGTAGATTTTCGCGCGGACTTTGTAAAAGCCAGCGTCGCGTCACTGGCATAAAAGTCTGCAAACCCTGAGCTCAAATCACTGAGCAAACTATCCTCAAGAGGCTCTCTTTGTTGCATTAGCCCCAAGCGACACTCGCTATTTTCGCGCATCAATGCTTCAATACCCGCCCCCGTTTTTTCAAACTGCGCCGAACCGAGCAGGGTAAAATTGCCATCACGCAACCAGCGAAGAAACGCAATATCTTCGCGCTCAACCTGTACGCAAGGCTCCATCTCTGCGAGCAGCTCATCAACCAACTTTAGCATAGGCTTATAGTCGCTGACTGAGCACTGAACGTCAGCCAGCGTTGATAACAATTCTTGCCTGATGTCTTCACACTCTTTAGCGTCGCCCTGAAAATCTATTTGCAGAAACGCAAAGTCTTCCTTGCTGTACTCGACCGCATTGCCTACTGGCGCTCCCTTAACAATTGCCAATACTGTTCCCTGTGCATCACGGCGCACCCAGGCTGGATTGCTTTCAAACAAATAAATATTTAAACCCAAACGGTTCAACGCCATTCGCGCAGAATCAACCAGAAAGGGCATGTCGGTTTGGCATATATAGATATTAGTGTGCGGAGATGTCCAGCCGTCAGTCTCTATCGTAGGGTTAAATATCCTTATTCGGGGAGCCGTGTCCGTGCGCGAGTGGAGCAAGTTAAACAAGCCAAAAAGAGCTGCATACATGTCCTCCACTTTCCAAGCAAGCATGTTGTCGGCGATGTGAATGTGTATGAAGTGTTGCGTAAATGCCTTAAAAATAGGCAGCAGAGAGCTATCCAATTGGCTTTCAGCCACGCTGTCGACTTTCGACTTAAACCACTGTCTGGAAGAATCGTCCAGCATAAATTTCCCCGTGCTAATGCAATTGTGCTGGGCTCGCCCCAGAGGGCAAGCGAATGTAATCAATCATATCTACTACGTCTTGTGGGGGGGCTGGCGTAAATTTCGCTATTAGAGTAGCCACCATAAAATTCAACAACATTCCAACAGAGCCAATACCTTCAGGCGAGATACCAAACCACCAATGTTCCGCGGTATTGGCCGATGGATTTACGAACTTGAAATAGACGATATAAGCGAAAGTGAAACACAAGCCAGCTAGCATGCCACTAACAGCGCCTTCTCTGTTCATGCGCTTAGAAAAAATCCCCATTATGATTGCAGGAAAAAAGCTAGCAGCGGCTAAGCCGAAGGCAAAAGCCACAACCTGCGCTACGAAGGCGGGAGGGTAAATCCCAAACAAGCCAGCAATAAGCACTGCCACCGCGGCCGCAAAGCGCGCATAGAGCAGCTCTTGGCGTTGCGTTATCGACGGTTTAAACGTTTTCTTCATCAAATCATGCGAAATAGCGCTGCTAATAACAAGCAACAATCCAGCCGCTGTCGACAGTGCCGCTGCCACCGCTCCAGCGGCCACCAGTGCGATAACCCAAGCCGGTAAATTAGCGATCTCGGGGTTAGCCATCACCATAATATCGCGATCTATGTAAAGTTCGTTACTCCCTTGCGCTTTTTCGTTAGATAACAAACGCTCACCATGGACGCCTCGCTGTTCAATAAATACAGGTTTTCCCTGCATAGCTGCGCCCGCGACATATTGAATTGAGCCATCTTCATTTTTATCGACCCAGGCAATTAGGCCGCTGTCTTCCCAATTTCGAAACCATGATGGCGTGGATGCATATTCAGCGTTGCTAATGGTTTCTAATAAATTTACCCGCGCAAAAGCGGCCACTGCTGGAGCAGTTGTGTACAAAATGGCAATGAAGAATAAAGCATAAACAGCGGACTTGCGTGCGTCACTCACTTTTGGCACCGTGAAAAAACGAACAATAACATGCGGTAAACCTGCAGTACCTACCATCAATGCCGCGGTAATAGCGAACACATCGATAGTAGATTTTTGTCCGCTCGTGTATGCCGCAAAGCCCAACTCAGTACTCAAGCCATCTAATTTTTCGAGCACAGACTGGCCTGAACCGTCACTCATGGTGGCCCCAAAACCAAACTGCGGAACCGCTATGCCTGTCAGCATTAAGGAGATAAAAATTGCAGGCACCATGAAAGCGAAAATAAGCACGCAGTATTGAGCGACTTGAGTATAAGTTATGCCCTTCATCCCTCCCAAAACGGCATAGAAGAATACAATCCCCATACCTATAACGACGCCCCAGACTATATCGACCTCTAAAAAGCGCGAGAACACAATACCAACCCCGCGCATCTGCCCTGCGACATACGTGAAGGAAACGAAAATCAGACAAATAACGGCAACAATGCGCGCGGTCTTGGAATAATATCGGTCACCAATAAAATCGGGTACGGTAAACTTTCCAAATTTTCGCAAATAGGGCGCCAGGCAAAGTGCTAGCAACACATATCCGCCAGTCCAGCCCATAAGATAAACCGAGCCGTCGCGTCCCATAAAAGAAATCAGGCCGGCCATCGAGATAAACGACGCCGCTGACATCCAATCGGCTGCAGTAGCCATACCATTTGGCAGGGGATGCACGCCGCCACCTGCAACATAGAATTCACTGGTACTGGAGGCACGACTCCAAATTGCGATACCTATGTAGAGTGCAAACGATGCAAGCACAAAAATGGTGGTTAGCTCTTGAACGCTCATAGCGGGCTCCTCTTACTCGTCTTCTTATTTCTAATCATCAGAAAAACCGAGCCTATTTTCTAAACGCCGCATCAGAATTGTGTACACGAGTATGAGCAGCACGAACACATAGATGGCGCCTTGTTGAGCAAACCAAAAACCGAGCTTGAAACCAAACAATTGAAACTGGTCAAGCCAATCTACCAGTAATATGCCAAAGCCGTAAGAAACAACGAACCATATCGATAGCAATACTGCGAGAATTCTCAAATTAGCTCGCCAGTACTGCTTACCAAGGCCTCGCTCACTACTATTGGAGTTTGTGTTATCTTCCGTATTATTGTCTACCATGATCAACTTGTTCTGATTATTAGTACAGCCATGGTAATAGACTTAATCCTGCAGCAAAAGGGCTTTTGAACTATGCAAGACTCTAAAGATGACAACGCGAGTTTAGCGTGTGATTTGGACGTTGAGGCCAAAGATATATTGCGCTTTTGGTTTGAAGAATTACACCCTTCAGACTGGTTTCAAAGCTCCCCCGAACTTGATAGTGAGATAAGCAGGCGTTTCTTCCTAATTCTGCAAGCTGCAGCGGCATGCGAGCTAGCCGCCTGGAGAGAGAGTATCGACGGTAGGCTTGCTGAAATAATTGTGTTAGATCAATTTTCAAGAAACGTGTTTAGAGACGACCCTAGAGCCTACTATCAAGACCCACTGGCCTTGGCGCTAGCTCAGGAGGCCGTCGCGGCGGATCTTCATTTGGAACTGCAAGGCTCAAGGCGCGCTTTTCTGCTAATGCCATACATGCACAGCGAATCACTTATTATTCATGAAGTCGCGCTAGAACTTTTTGCTGCACCCGGTATGGAAGGAAACCTTCGTTCGGAAAAACAGCATTTCGAACTGCTGCAACGCTTTGGCCGTTACCCGCGCCGCAATAAGGCACTGGGTCGCAGCAATACGGCCGACGAAGTCGTTTATTTAAGTAACACTTCTGGGCATTTTTGACGCGACCACACGACACTGAATACACAAAATCTCAGGCATCTAAACAATCCCTCATGGTGAACAAAACGTAAGCCCCACCTGAAGGCCTAGCCCTGCTTTTTAGGTAACATAGGGTGTATACAAATAATAATTCTAATCAGCAACCGAGAGAGGATCATGGCATACACAGGTAAAGTCGCATTAGTGACAGGGGGCGGCAGCGGTATGGGACGTATCGCAGCGCAGACCTTCGCCAGCACCGGAGCCAAGGTCGCAATTTTTGACCTAAATTCAGCAGGCATGCAGGAAACGGCTCACAGCCACAGCTCTATTCGCAGTTATACAGTAGACATTACGTCGGTAGAAGCTGTGAACGCTGCGGTTGCTGAAGTTGAGCAAGACCTGGGACCCATAGATCGCGTGCTTAATTGCGCGGCAATCATGCCATTCGGAAAGATACTGGAGCAAGACCCTGCGGTCATTCACAAGCTAATGGATATCAACTATGGCGGATTCGTTAATATCACCAAGGCAACACTTCCACAAATGATAGAGCGTGGCGCGGGCGAGTTTGTTAGCTTTGCATCAATGGCTGGCATACAGCCGGCGTTGATGATGGGAGCTTACAATGCGACTAAGGCCGCTGTCGCTATGCTCACCGAGGTGATCTATCACGAGAATCGTGACAGTGGCGTAAAGTTTGCGTGTGTTTGCCCTCCCCCAGTAGCCACACCATTACTTCAACAAGGTAAAGACACGGCATGGCCGAAGCTCATGCAGCAGCAAGAAGGTACTGAACTGCAGCCTATTGAGGTCATTGAAGAGGTTGAAACATCACTGGAAAAAGGTGAGTTTTGGGTCTTTCCCGGCAAGAGCACACGAATGGGGTATCGCATGCGGCGCTGGTTCCCTAACTACACCTGGAACTATATTCACAAGCTTGAGGGTTGGTAGCTAGAGCTAGCTGAGTAAACAGTTAAGCAAGCAGTTATTTGTATACAAAACGACTGCTGTCAGTCTTAACTATTTTGGCAGGCTATTCAGACAGTGCAATAGCCGTATCTATCAACGCCAAATGACTGTAACCCTGAGGAAAGTTGCCTAGCAGTCGACGCGTTTCAAAATCCATGTCTTCGCTCAACAGGCCCAAGTGGTTGCAAGAACCAACAACGTCTTCGAACATGTTGGCCGCTAGCTCAGTACGGCCGATACGATGCAAGCTTTTGATCATCCAAAAGGTACACACTGTGAACGCGGAGTGCGGCTCGCCAAAATCGTCGGTGTTTTTGTAACGAAACATAAGCCCGTTTTTACATAGCTCGTCATAACAACGATTAACCGTGTTTACGTAGCGCTCATCATCTGCGGCAATCATGCCGTAGTGCTCCATCAGTAGATTTGATGCGTCCATATGCTCATCGCCATAACTTTGAGTGAACGCTTGTATACCTTTGTTGTAACCCTTGCTCATCACCTGTTCAAAAATATTCTCGCGCAGAGGCGTCCACATTTCTGCGTAGGAATCTTGGCCGAGCAATTCTGCTATTCGAATGGCTCTATCAACAGCGACCCAACAAAGCACTTTCGAAAAGACGAAGTGTTTTTTCGCGCCTCGTATTTCCCAAATGCCGGCATCAGGTTTGCGCCACTGCTCATCTACATGACGTACCATTGTGCGAACAACA
>JBGCFQ010000053.1:0-6438 GCA_045106985.1 Pseudomonadales bacterium
CGACGAGAGATGAAGCGATAGTTCACGCTTACAGAAGCGGAGGGTATACGCAGAAGGCGATAGGCGATTACTTTGGTTTGCACTATGCACGCGTTAGTAGAATTATCAGCAAGGCAAAAAGCAAGACTTGACCCTATAGACCGCTTGTTGGGCGAGTGGGGATAGTAGCGCTAGTTGGCAGGCACCAAGAAGGCTAAAGGTGTAGATTCATGTTTTACGGTAAATCGGCATAGTAACCGCCAAATTGTATGACGTTGGCACTTAGGCACTTATAAGCCAGTTGGTGGCTTTTTTAGTTTATTGTCCGCATCGATAGTATGGGATTCTGTTAACGTCAGCAACAGAATATCGCTCGCCGCAGAGTGTGTTGTCTATTAACAAAAGGATTAGGCCCGCTTTAAATGTCAAATACTTTTCATATTCCGGCGTGGTGTGGTCTTTATTTGGTTTGCCTACAACTGCAATGTAGGGTGGATAGATGAAATGCATTCATACTTTGCCTGAACGATAGTATGATCCAAGCCTACAAAGACCTAAACTTCTGGATGTGAAATGATGTCTCGTTCGCAATCGCGCTTTCTATTTTTGAGCGGCTTAATCTTCTTCGCTGTCGGTTGCACCCATCCTATTGAAATTGAGGGCTCTGGAGACATCGTGTCGAGTAGTGGCGAGAGGAATTGCACACTAGAACTGTTCCAGGCTGGTGAATGCAACTTTAGCATCGTTGATGAATACATTGAATCTTATGTTGCCGTGCCTAGAGCTGGTAATGAATTCAGTAATTGGAGAGGCTGCGGAAACGAAACGTCAAACACCTGTTCTTTTGCGGTACCAGCCGCAGGCGTAAAACAGAATTGGGGGAAGACAATGCCACCAACTGTGGCAGTTTTTGTGCCTGTCGAGACCGAGGTTCAAACGTCGAATGTGGAATTCAATGTTAGCACCGTAAGGGCGGCTAGCTACACCGTTAACTTCGAGAATATAGCGACGGGTCAAACGGTAACGCGCCCCGTCGGTGTTGTTGGGACAGATACAACATATTTTCAGACGCGCAGTTTAACGGCACAAGATGTGCCCCATGGCAGTTACAATGTTTCAATGGCTGGAGTTGGGGGCGCGCAACCAAATGCTTTCGGCACACTTTGCGTCAGCTCAGAGGGCGATGCGCGTCTGCAGCTTGATGTTGAAGCAGATGTGAGTGATGTGGTTTTTCGATGTGGTACAAACCCTGAGGCTTTAGGGTCTGGAGTTCTCGGAACTTGTATTGCGAATAAAGCCGCGACTGACGATGAAATAAACTTCGTTGAAGAAATAGGACGCCTGCTAGACTGCCCAGGTACACTTGAAGAGCGGAATAAGGATTTCGAACAACGCTTTCGCGAGTGTAATATCTTGCGAGAGGATCTTAAATCTGGTGTCATCGATCAAAGCAGCACTCGCTATAGAAGGCTAAATCCCGAAGTGATTCAGCTCATAGCTAGATCAGAAAATATTCTTGACGTGAGAATAACAGACCACAAATTGCTTGATAGCCAGGTGAGAAATCTCGATATCCTTAGTGCTATGCCTAACTTGCAGTTCTTGAGGCTGGACAATAATTGCATTATGCAGAATGCCACGATTGAATATCTAGTTGAAAACATTCCAGGTACATTTGCCGACGACAACCCTAATGCAGATCCATTTTACTTGGAATTCAGGCTTGTTAATGAAGGGTTAGACGCCGGAACATTTGGACAGCTGGACGTAACAGACTTAGGCACAAACGAAAGTGTAATGCTCAGTGAGGCAAACACAGAAGCCTCAATTTTTACCGGCAGTCTCCTCTCAATTGAAGTAGATACCTCTAATCTGGGTGCGGGGATATCGTGTGACGTATTTGATTTAGAAAACTTTACCAATGGCCCGGATATGCATCAAATTGAGCGAAGTAGTCAGGTGTTTGAATTTGGGGGAGAATTTCAGGATTCTGCCGTGGGGAATGAGTTGTTCAGTGTGGTTATAGAAATTCACTGTTCTCCGATTTAGGCGGTTACCAGCAATGAAAACATCCAGTTGGTTGATGTGTGTTGGTGTAGCTACTCTCGCACTAGCTAGCCACTTTTCACTTGCTCAGGTGATACTGGATGACACTTTAGGCGGTGTAGCAGGGCCCGTCAGTGGTAACGCGAGCGCCGACTATTTTATCGAAGAGTCTGCAGGTGTAAGGCAGGCAACAAACCTGTTCTTCAGTTTCGATGAATTTAATATCGGAGCAGGGGAGCGCGCCTTGTTTGCACAGGCAAGCACGCCAGTGCAGAACATTATCGCTCGCGTAACGGGCGGAAGCAGTACTATTATGGGCACGCTTTCGTCAGTTAGTGCGGGGGCAGATTTCTGGTTTATCAACCCTTTTGGTGTAACGATTGGAGAAGGCGCGGTTATTGATGTTGCTGGGTCTTTCTACGTAAGCACCGCTTCCAGTATTACGTTCAGTGACGGTATTACTCTGACCAGCGATTCTAGCTCGGCCATTTTGTCTGTAGCCGAACCGGAATCATTCGGGTTTATTAACGCTGGTAGCGCGGCTATTGCTATTTCTGGTGCAGAGCTGAGTTTGGGCGATGAAGCAGTGTTTCATGCGAGTTCGAATCAGCTGTTTATGAGCGAGTTACAGCTCAGCGATCTGCAAGTTGAGCTTCTAGGTGTAAACCAAGGGGCCAGTGTCGACCTGCAAGGCCTCATTGCTTCGAGCTTTGATCAAAGCGAAGTATTTGTAAATGATGTGCTACTGAGTTCTAGCTCGAGTGCTGCAAGACCCGTTTCTATTGCGGCCGGTAATTTGGATATTAGAGAATTTGTCTTGTTGTTCTCAAGCGAAAACACGGTAATGCATCCTGCTATTGAGTTCAGAGGCGACTCGATCACTATTACTGATAACTCACTGTTTAGTTTGCGGGCGAACGCGGAAAACGCAATGGGCGCGCATTTTCTGGCAGCGTCCAGCAATGAGTTAATTTTTAGCAACCAGTCCCAGATTCTCAACGGAGCGCGAGGCGCCGGCGCGATAGGGGGCGATACGTCTTTACGGGCTAACACCATCAATCTGAGCGATGGGCGAATCAGTGGTTCTGTATTCGGAGATAATGTCACTTCTGGTGAAATAAGCTTGATTGCGCAACAAGATATAACGTTAGAGCAAAATTCAGCACTAGTTATTGATACGGGTTCTACAGCTATTGGTGAGCGAATACTGCTTGAGGCTCCATCTATACAAGTAGACGGTTCCACTATTGCCGCGGATGCCTTTGGCACAAACATGGGGGCGGCGTTACAGCTAGCGGCGGATACCCTGCTTGTGCGTAATGACGCACGCCTTACTGCAGAGAACTCTCAGGGCGAAAGTGGTGGCATTGTTATTAGAGCCAATGAAATAGAGCTCTCTACCTCTGCGGCAATATCAAGCAGAACTTTCGGTGCCGGCGTCGCAGGGAACATCGAAATATTCAGCAACAGCTTAAGTATGGGCTCGCGAGCCTCAATAGACGCGAGCACGAATGCTATCGGCGCAGCCGGAGTAATTAACATTCTTAGTTTAAGCGGCGAGAGCAGCGAGTTACTCATGGCCAGTGATAGTGGCATTTCAACTTCTACTACTGGTCGAGGTGGTGCCGGTAATATTAATATCGACTTTTCTTCGGTGGTCGTTGGCGACGATGATGCAACGTCATTAGCCTTAATTTCAAGCACAGCGAGCTTACCAGAATTCAATTTCGATGATCTGCAGTTCGATGAACTGGGCGGCTCAGGCAGTATAGAGATCAATGCGGATACGCTGAGTGTCAATAGCGGCGGATCAATTCTGACAGATTCAGCGTCAGATAATCTTTCTAGCACCCTCGGCAATATCAGACTGTCTGTACAGCGTCGCTTAGTTGTTAATTCTGGGTCCATCAGCGCCTCAGCTAGCGGCGCATTGGGTGGTGGTGATGTAACCCTTGGTTTGCAATCCAATACAATCGATCTGTTGTTGCTAAGCGATGAAAGTACTCTTTTAGCTCGAGCTGAGCGCGGAAACGGCGGCAATATTTTCATTTTTGCCGACCAATTTCTGCGTGATGTAGGATCGTTATTAAGTGCAGATTCAAATTTGGGTAACGCCGGCACTGTGCAAATAACGGCGCCTGAATTGGACTTGAGTGCCGCGTTTCTCGATTTGGATGTGGCCTTACTGAATGCAAGCCAGTTACTGGCGCAAAACTGCGGAAAGGTGCTGCCACAAGAATCCAGCAGCTTTATCGTTTCGGGCAGTGGTGGTTTGCGGGCTTCGCCAGGCGATTACCTAGCAAGTAGTTTCAATCATTCTGAATATTCCAGTGCGTTGGAACAAACGCGCAGCCAAGCATTGAAGGCTAATATTTTGGATGTTCAGCTATTGTCTTCGACGTATCTTGGCGGCTGCTCACTGGCGCTTTAAGTGTGTGTTAAGTGTCGTTTCTGTCATCTGGTCATGTGCTGATGCTCTGTACCAAGTAACCGCGCTATTCAGGCGAGCTCCCAGAACGGTAGCCGCTTAACCTTCAGGTCGTTGCGGCATCAGCTGCCTCGAGCGCTGTGTACACACAGGCGTTCAACCGATCAAACAACAGATCCGGTCATGTTTTTCAAGGGTGCTACAAGGCGATTCACGTAGAAAAAAGAGAGTTATCTGTTAGAGCTTTCCCGGTATGTGGTACTTAATCCAGCACGTGCTGGGATGGTGAGCAGTGCTCGAGAATGGCGATGGAGTAACTATCGCGCCACGGTTACTCAAGTGAATGTTCCCCCATGGTTAAATGTTGAATGGACGCTGGCGTCATTTGGGAGGCGGAAGACAAAAGCCATTGAAGCCTATAAGAGATTTGTCGCTAAAGGCAATGGTCAGCCATCGGTTTGGAGCGAGTTGCGCAATCAGGTGTATCTTGGCGATGATTGTTTTGTCGAGGGGCTGTTAAGTTGTATTGATAGTGACGAGGACTTGTCAGAGATCTCGAGCTCGCAACGCAGACCAACCCCTCTAAGTTTGAACGAATACAAGGCGAAATACCCGACGAGAGATAAAGCGATAGTGCTGGCCTACAGGAGGAGCGGGGGGTATACGCAGAAAGCGATAGGAGAACACTTTGGTTTGCACTACGCACGTGTTAGTCGAATAATCAGCAAGGCAAAAAGCGAGACTTGACCCCTTTTTTTTACAGACACCCAGCGATTCACTGGCCAGCATCAAAAAAGCTTAAGAGCCCTCTGCCATCGGCAGTTTTAAACACCAGGCAGGCTCTAGGATCGACAAGATCTCTTTATAGAGCTCGCGGTACGCCATCGATGGTCTGGACGACCAAGCGAAATCCGTCAGTGGCCGCCGTTGCTGCCCCATGCGCTCGACAATAGCCGAATACGGAATAGCGGTTTTGAGCATCTTTTCTTCGTGAAACGCTAAATAGTAGTCAAAGGTGGCACGATGAAGCGAACGCCGCACGTCATAGAGATTGAAGAACCCTAGCATCCTCGAAGAACACTCAATTTCCTTGGCATATTTCCGTAAATGCCCGAGGGTGCGCACGGAAAGTGACGTCGGAATTGTAGGCACCAGGGTCATGTCGCTGGCATTCAGAGCGTTAGCTGCAAGTTGCGAGATGCCTGGCGGACAGTCCAGTACGATCAAGTCGTAGCGAGCGAGGAGTGGGAATAGAATCTTCTGCAAACGAGTCGATGAACCACCGCCTTGTGACAATAAATCCTCAAATCGTTTATTGTTAAAATCCGTTGGAATCGCATCAAGGTCGCTATAAGCGGTTGGAACAATATAACTGCTGAGACGCTTCATACTCCGCGCCAACGACTGATCAAAGTGCGCGTCAGGTTTGGCTTTCAAGAAGAATGACGCAGCTCCCTGCGGGTCCAGGTCCCACAGCAGTGTTCTCACACCCAGACTGGACGCTATATGGGCGATGTTGACAGCAGTTGTCGTTTTACCAACACCGCCTTTGAGGCTGAAGCTTGAGACTATCGGCACAATGGTCCTCCACGTATTGATTGTGCAAATAATAACCTATTTCTGCGGGCGATTCAGCTTAAGATCGTAAGAACTGCTAGGGCATGTCGTATCTCCACAAACCTCGATGCCGTAATGTTCTGGTCTAGTGGTTCCGGACACCCGGTTGAGAGACAGCAATGATCTCACTTATTGAGGTGCTTAAGAAAGAGAAGCTCAAAGGCCGCTTTCTTCGAGTTACGGCCTCTGGCAGTTAATTCCACGCACTAAACCAGTCGTTCAATATAAGTAAATATGAGCCACGTCTGCCGATGAAGCACACCAAAAATATAGGCTTTTAGTGCAGAGCCAAGTGCACAAGAAAGGTCCCTTTTTGGTGCAACCAAAATAAGCCGTTCTGCGGGCTGTGCGAAGGACCGATTTTAGGC
>JBGCFQ010000054.1:0-18227 GCA_045106985.1 Pseudomonadales bacterium
GTCTTAGTAGTATCTTTAACGCCGACGATCTCAATCTCTTCGCCCACTTTAACAATACCGCGCTCAACACGACCAGTAACAACTGTACCACGACCCGAAATTGAGAACACATCTTCAATCGGCATCAAGAAGGGTAGATCAATCGCACGCTCAGGCTCAGGAATGTAAGAATCCAGCGTCTCAACTAAAGTTTTAACCGCGGTAGTACCCAATTCGTTTTCATCTTGACCATTTAGCGCCATTAGAGCAGAACCCGCAATAATCGGCGTATCATCACCCGGGAAATCATAAGTGCTTAATAGATCACGCAACTCCATTTCCACAAGCTCTAGCATTTCATTGTATTCTTCTGTGCCTACACCGCCGCAGTCTTCTGCTAGCAAATCAGCCTTATTCAAAAACACTACAATATAAGGAACGCCAACCTGACGCGAAAGCAAAATGTGCTCGCGGGTTTGTGGCATAGGGCCGTCGGTCGCACCACAAACAAGAATAGCACCATCCATTTGAGCAGCACCGGTAATCATATTCTTCACGTAATCCGCGTGACCTGGACAATCAACGTGAGCATAGTGACGATCTGGAGAGTCATACTCAACGTGCGATGTCGCAATAGTAATACCGCGCTCGCGCTCTTCAGGGGCATTATCAATACCATCAAAGGCAACCATCTCGCCACCCCACACCTCAGCACAAACACGCGTTAACGCAGCTGTTAGCGTCGTCTTGCCGTGATCAACGTGTCCAATTGTGCCCACATTTACGTGGGGCTTATTACGTTCAAATTTTGCTTTAGACATTGCTATCTACCTCGTTGCTGTGATGCCAAGAACAGAGCTATCCCCTGTTCTTGGATATAATTGCTTCAGATACATTTTTTGGTGCTTCAGAATACTTTAGAAACTCCATTGAATACGTTGCCCTTCCCTGCGTTGCAGAACGCAAGTCTGTGGCGTAGCCAAACATTTCAGCTAATGGCACTTCAGCAGTCACTGATTTGCCTGACGGCGTATCTTCCATACCCTGGATAAGGCCACGCCGCCTATTTAAGTCACCGACTACGTCACCCATGTTCGACTCAGGCGTAATGACTTCTACTTTCATTGTTGGTTCCAACAACACAGCACCACCTTTATCAGACAGCGCTCTAGCAGCCATTGAACCCGCTATTTTAAACGCCATCTCATTAGAGTCGACATCATGATAGGAACCGTCATACAGCGTCGCTTTCAAACCCAAGAGCGGGTAGCCAGCGAGCACACCGTTCTTCATTTGCTCCTCAACACCCTTACTCACCGCCGGTATATATTCTTTAGGCACTACACCGCCAACGATTTCGTTAACGAACTCCAAACCTTCGGCAGAAGCGTCTTCGGCGGGCTCAAACTTAATCCAGACATGCCCGTATTGACCGCGGCCTCCGGATTGGCGAACAAACTTGCCTTCAATTTCGCAGGTGTTACGGATAGCCTCGCGATAGGCAACCTGCGGCTTACCTATATTTGCCTCCACAGCGAATTCACGTCGCATGCGATCGACCAGCACATCAAGATGCAACTCGCCCATCCCAGAAATAATGGTCTGACCCGTTTCCTCATCGGTATGCACACGAAAGGAAGGATCCTCCTGCGCCAACTTGCCCAGCGCTACACCCATCTTTTCTTGATCGACTTGTGTTCTCGGCTCTACTGCTACGGAAATTACCGGCTCCGGGAACTCCATTCGCTCCAGAGTAATCGGCTTCTCTAAATCACAGAGAGTGTCACCCGTGGTGACATCCTTCAATCCCACCGCTGCAGCAATGTCGCCGGCCAATACTTCTTTAATTTCTTCGCGGTTGTTCGCGTGCATTTGCACCATGCGACCTACGCGCTCTTTCTTACCCTTTACCGGGTTATAAACCGAATCGCCGCCCGTTAACTTGCCTGAGTACACACGAAAGAACGTCAGTGTTCCAACAAAAGGGTCCGTTGCGATCTTAAACGCCAAGGCCGAAAACGGCGCATCATCAGCGGCCGGTCGTGCCTCGGTACTGTCGTCATCCAGAATACCTTCGATGGCTTTCACATCGGTAGGTGACGGCATAAGCTGGATTACTTTATCCAACACCGCCTGCACACCTTTATTCTTGAATGCCGAGCCACCCAGCACAGGCACAATCTCAGAAGCAAGAGTACGCTTTCGAATGCCAAATAGGATATCTTCTTCGCTCAACTCTTCGCCTTCCAAATATTTTTCGGTTAGCTCATCCGATGCTTCAGCCGCAGCCTCAACCATATTCTCGCGCATTGTGGCGCATTGCTCAGCCATATCAGCAGGAATTTCTTCGTACTCGAAAGTCATGCCCTGATCTGACTCGTTCCAGATGATGGCCTTCATCTTTATCAGGTCAACAACACCCCTGAATTCTTCTTCAGCACCAATAGTCATCTGCAACGGGACTGGGTTGGCACCTAAGCGCTCACGCAACTGACTAACAACCATGTCAAAGTCTGCGCCAGCCCGATCCATCTTATTAACAAAGACCATTCGCGGCACTTCATAGCGATTAGCCTGGCGCCACACTGTTTCTGTTTGAGGCTGAACGCCAGAAGAACCACAGAGCACGACAACGGCCCCATCAAGAACACGTAATGAGCGCTCTACCTCAATAGTGAAGTCAACGTGCCCGGGGGTATCAATGATATTTATTCGGTGCTGATCAAACTGGGCCTGCATGCCCGACCAAAAACAGGTGGTAGCCGCAGAAGTGATGGTAATGCCACGCTCCTGCTCTTGCTCCATCCAATCCATGGTTGCAGCGCCGTCATGTACCTCACCGATTTTGTGGGACATGCCCGTATAATAGAGAATTCGCTCTGTCGTCGTCGTTTTTCCGGCGTCAACATGCGCAACAATGCCTATATTGCGATAGCGAGCTATAGGAGTTTTACGAGCCACGGATTGCCTCTGGGCTATCAGATATTTTGCTAGCGGTGCTGGTCGCAGGAAAAAGAGTTTAGGCGCTCTGCAGCGAGGCAAAATCTGGCGAAAGATCGGAGTTTATATGTAATAAATGAGGATCTTGCTCGGCTTTTGCTCCTGCAAAGCCGAGATACCTTACATCCTGTACATAAACCAGATTTTAACGATGCTGGATAGTGCATAAAACTTTTTCGGCGGCCCGCTAGAAACGGTAGTGAGAGAACGCCTTGTTGGCTTCAGCCATACGATGCACGTCTTCGCGCTTCTTAACGGCACTGCCACGACCTTGAGATGCGTCAATGATCTCGCCAGCCAAGCGCTGCGGCATTGATTTTTCGCCGCGCTTACGTGAGAACTCAACTAACCAACGCATTGCTAGCGCTAATCGACGAGAGGGACGCACCTCAACAGGCACTTGGTAAGTAGCACCACCAACGCGGCGAGCTTTAACTTCCACAGCGGGAGAGATGTTCTCAAGGGCTTCCTTGAAAGACTCTAGGGGATCGGTGCCAAGCTTCTCTTGCACAGTTTCAAGAGCGCCATAAACGATGCGCTCTGCAACGGACTTCTTACCGCTGACCATTACGTGGTTCATGAATTTTGCTAAGGTGACATCACCGAACTTTGGATCTGGCAATATCTCGCGTTTTGCGACTACGCGTCTTCTAGGCATAGGAGTTCTCTCTTAATTCAGGGTTTTCCAGAACCACAATGGTCTGGCCTTACTTTTTATGCTTTTAAAAAGCCATCCTGACTTTTTAAAAAGCTCACAAAGGATAAAACGTGGTTTTTCCTTTGTTCTCAAAATCAGCGCTTTGCAGTCGCTGATTTTGCCGGCACATCCATGTGCCGGTTTAGGTATGAACCCGGGCTTTAGCCCTTAGGTCGTTTGGTACCGTACTTAGATCGGCCTTGCTTACGATCAGCAACACCAGACGTGTCCAAACTTCCTCGAACCGTGTGATATCGAACACCCGGCAAATCTTTCACACGACCACCGCGAATAAGCACAAC
Organism: Pseudomonadales bacterium; assembly: GCA_045106985.1. Lineage (GTDB taxonomy): Bacteria > Pseudomonadota > Gammaproteobacteria > Pseudomonadales > JAUIET01 > JAUIET01. The sequence continues at coordinate 3,979 of JBGCFQ010000054.1, forward strand.
GCTGTGCTCTTGCAGGTTGTGTCCTTCACCACCAATGTATGAACTTACTTCAAAACCGTTCGTTAAACGCACACGGCATACTTTACGAAGCGCAGAGTTTGGCTTCTTTGGCGTGGTTGTATAAACACGTGTACATACACCACGTCGCTGGGGGCAGGCTTGAAGCGCTGGTACACCACTCTTGGCGATTTTGCGCTTGCGCGGCTTGCGCACTAATTGGTTAATTGTTGCCATCTAACTATTGGAGCCGAATTTTTGGGAGCGCGAAGTTTAAGGAGATGAGCGTTTATAGTCAAGCGCTTGAGCTTGCCTTTATGCTTTCAATCTTAACTTCGCACTGCATTTTGCGTCCGACTTCTTCCTCTCTATGTTCAGGTTACTGTTAACTATCTCTTTTTTGTCCGAAAACAGAATTTGCGGACAGCTGCTACTTCAAATTTGCTCAGATCTCGCTTACAACGCCAATTCCGCCATCGTACGAAGCAGATCTTCGTCTCCGTGGACCAATAAAGACGTTACAGGGGATTTTTTCCAATCGTCCAACTTTTCCTTAATGCGCTCTTTCGGCCCTACCAAAGCAATTTCATCTGCCAGCTGATCTGGCACCGCTGCTATGGCCTCGTCGCGTTTGCCCTCCATAAACAAGTCCTGGATCTGATTGGCTTCTTCTTCGAAACCCATGCGACTCATCAGCTCCTTATGAAAATTGCGCTTCTTAGAGCCCATGCCACCAATATAAAAGCCTAACTGCGCTTTCACTGGATACAATGCCTCTTCAATGTTGTCGTTGATACTTACCGTTACGATCGCCGGAATTTCAAAGCCAGGTTTAGCCTTCTTGAGCTGGTCGGCATACACTTCTTGCCGATACGGCGAGTAGTAAAGTGGCAACCAACCATCCGCTATCTCAGCGGTCTGAGTCACATTCTTCGGTCCCTCAGCGCCTAGGAATATGGGTAGATCTCTTCTTCGTGGATGTGTAATCGACTTAAGCGGCTTACCCATGCCCCACGACCCAGGGCCCTTGTAAGGCAGCGGGTAATGCTCTCCGTCATTAGTAACGGGCGCTTCTCGTGCCAACACTTGCCGAACAATACTGACGTACTCTCGAGTTCTGGCCAATGGCTTACTGAATGGCTGGCCATACCAACCCTCAACCACTTGCGGACCGGAAACACCCAACCCGAGAATCATCCGGCCACCCGACATATGGTCGATCGATAATGCTGACATCGCACAGGCTGTCGGCGTTCTAGCCGACAACTGCGCCACTGATGTGCCAAGGCGAATCTTGCTAGTATTAGCGCCAAGCCAAGCCAACGGGGTAAAAGCATCATTACCCCACGACTCGGCTGTCCACACAGAATCGTATCCCAGGCTTTCCGCAGTTTTTGCCAACTGTGTGTGGGACTCGGGGTAAAACTGCCCCCAATATCCCAACTCCAAGCCAAGCGTTAATCCGCTCACTCAGAAAGCCTTAAAAACTGACTTGCACAAACAACAGCCACTTTAACTATCACACTTACAGCTGGTCACCCAGCTCACCACCGCCAGGCTCAACTTCAGCCGAAATGGTCTCAGTGTTTAATGCCTCAGTAAGTGCTGCCTCTACATCACTTGCGCTGACATTCTCCATATCATCGAAGCCGCGCTTGCGCTTGCGCTCCTGGTGGTAAGTAAGACCCGTGCCCGCCGGAATCAAACGTCCCACAACAACGTTCTCTTTCAGACCGCGCAGATTATCAACCTTACCCGTTACAGCAGCTTCTGTAAGAACACGCGTTGTTTCCTGGAACGAAGCAGCCGATATGAAGCTCTCGGTTGCCAACGATGCCTTGGTAATACCCAACAACTGGCGCTCAAAGCGTGCTTCCACTTTGTCACCTGTCTTAAGACGCTCATTTTCTTCCAGCAACTTAGTGAATTCGACTTGCTCGCCCTTGATGAAAGAAGAGTCGCCTACTGACTTAATTTCAACTTTACGCAGCATTTGTCGAACAATAACCTCAACGTGCTTATCGTTGATCTTTACACCCTGCAGACGATAAACATCCTGAATTTCGTTGCTAATGTACTTGGCTAGCTCCTCGACACCTTTAAGGCGCAGAATATCATGCGGTGTTGGTGGACCTTCAGATACAACTTCACCTTTGTCCACGTTCTCGCCTTCGAACACGGTCATTGTGCGCCATTTAGGAATCAGCACTTCGTAATGATCGCTGCCATCAATCGGGTTGATACCATCTGCCGGTGTAATCACCAGGCGACGCTTGCCTTTTGTTTCCTTACCAAAGCTAACGGTTCCGCTGATCTCTGCAAGAATTGCAGGCTCTTTCGGCTTACGCGCTTCGAACAAATCAGCAACTCTCGGCAGACCACCCGTAATGTCACGAGTTTTCGATCCTTCCTGCGGTATTCTCGCGATAACGTCACCCGCCACAACCGTTGCATCGTCAGTCAAGCTTAAAATCGCATTTGCGGGCAGCCAGTAATGTGCCGGTACATTTGTACCCGCTAGCATTAGCGCTTCCCCTTCGTCGTTGACAAGGGTAACCGCTGGGCGAATATCTTTGCCCGAAGCGGGACGCTCCGCAGGATCAATAACTGAAATACTGCTTAAGCCCGTTAGCTCGTCAGTTTGCTGCCGAACAGTGATGCCGACTTCCATACCTTCAAAACGTACTTTACCAGCCACTTCCGTAATAATTGGATGCGTGTGCGGATCCCAGTTGGCAACAATGTCGCCGCCACTAACTGGAGACTGGTCTCCTACTTGGATCACTGCGCCATAAGGCAGCTTGTAGCGTTCTCGCTCCCGACCCGACATATCGACAACCGCCAGTTCGCCGGAACGGCTAACCGCCACCAACTTGCCACTAGGCTGCACAACTGTCTTCAAGTTATGCAATCGAACAGAACCGTCTTGTTTAACCTGCACACTATCAACCGCGGTTGATCTGGAGGCCGCACCACCAATGTGGAAGGTACGCATGGTTAGCTGTGTGCCTGGCTCGCCGATTGATTGAGCTGCAACAACGCCGACCGCCTCACCAATGTTGACCAGATGTCCACGAGCGAGATCACGACCGTAGCACTTGCCACAAATACCGTAGCGAGTTTCACAAGTAATCGCAGAGCGGACAATGATTTCATCAACAGCCATTGTGTCTAGCTTGGCAACCCAGTCTTCATCAATCATTGTGCCAGCGTCGATCAACACTTCGCCATGAACGTCAACGACATCTTGCGCAACAGTACGACCTAAAACGCGGTCGCCCAGTCCTTCAATGATGTCACCACCCTCGATAACTGGTGTCATCAACAAACCTTCAACCGTTCCGCAATCTTCATCGGTAACGACCAAGTCTTGCGCCACGTCTACTAAACGACGAGTCAAGTAACCGGAGTTCGCTGTCTTCAATGCTGTATCGGCCAAACCTTTACGAGCACCGTGAGTAGAAATAAAGTACTGAAGAACCGACAAACCTTCTCGGAAGTTGGCGGTAATCGGCGTCTCAATAATCGAGCCATCCGGCTTGGCCATCAAACCACGCATACCCGCTAGCTGGCGAATTTGCGCCGGGGAGCCACGAGCACCGGAATCGGCATACATAAATACCGAGTTAAACGAGTCTTGTTTCTCGTCTTCACCGTCTTTGTTCTTAACGGTCTCAGTCGCAATGCCTTCCATCATCGCTTTCGCAACTTGATCGTTAGCGCGCGACCAAATGTCGATTACTTTGTTGTACTTCTCACCCTGCGTTACCAGACCTGAGGCGTACTGAGTCTCAATTTCCTTAACTTCACCTTCAGCTTTACCGATGATTTCTGCTTTGCTATCAGGGATAACAAAGTCGTTCACACCAATAGAGGCACCCGAACGCGTAGAGTACTGATAACCGGTATACATCAACTGGTCGGCAAAGATAACGGTCGCTTTCAATCCAACCAAGCGATAACACTGGTTGATAATATTCGATATCGCTTTCTTCACCATCGGCTTATTAACTAGCTCGAAGGGCAGTTCGCTAGGAACAATCCGCCATAACAATGCACGGCCGACTGTAGTATCAACCAATCGCTTTACATGCTCTCCATCGTTAATGTCGTCAATTCTTACCTTTACGCGCGCATGCAATGCAACATGTCCGCCGCTATAAGCGCGATCGACTTCTTCAATGTCAGCGAAAGTCATACCTTCGCCCTTCGCATTGACTCGATCACGAGTCATGTAATACAAGCCCAAGACCACGTCTTGCGAAGGTACAATAATCGGCTCACCATTAGCAGGCGATAGAATATTGTTAGTCGACATCATCAGTGCACGAGCTTCAAGCTGCGCCTCAATAGTCAACGGTACGTGTACGGCCATTTGGTCGCCGTCAAAGTCAGCGTTGTACGCAGCACACACTAAAGGGTGTAGCTGAATAGCTTTACCTTCAATCAATACTGGCTCAAATGCCTGAATACCCAAACGGTGAAGCGTAGGCGCACGGTTTAGCAAAACCGGATGCTCGCGTATCACTTCAGCCAATACGTCCCAAACTTCCGGTGGCTCGCGCTCAACCATCTTTTTGGCAGCCTTAATTGTAGTTGCCCAACCTTTGGCTTCTAACTTACCGAATACAAAGGGCTTGAACAGCTCAAGCGCCATTTTCTTAGGCAAACCACATTGATGCAAACGAAGTGTAGGGCCAACCACAATTACTGAACGGCCAGAATAATCAACACGCTTACCCAGCAAGTTTTGACGGAAGCGACCTTGCTTACCTTTTATCATGTCAGCCAGTGACTTCAAAGGACGCTTATTCGATCCGGTGATCGCGCGACCGCGACGCCCATTGTCCAGCAGAGCATCAACCGCTTCCTGCAGCATGCGCTTTTCGTTGCGAACAATAATATCTGGTGCACTAAGCTCAAGCAGACGCTTCAAGCGATTGTTTCTGTTAATAACACGGCGATACAGGTCGTTTAGATCAGATGTCGCAAAACGTCCGCCGTCCAATGGCACCAGTGGGCGAAGATCAGGTGGCAAGACAGGCAGAGCGGTCAGAACCATCCACTCGGGACGGTTACCTGAATCACGGAACGCTTCAAGCAACTTCAATCTCTTGGACAGCTTCTTGATTTTTGTCTCTGAATTAGTTTCGGGAATTTCTTCACGCAACCGATTTACTTCATGCTTGAGCTCAATGTCTTCCATCAAGTCCTGGATCGCTTCTGCGCCCATTTTAGCCGTGAAGTCGTCTCCGAATTCTTCCATGGAGTCAAAGAACTGCTCATCGTTCAAAAGCTGACCGCGCTCAAGCGTGGTCAAACCAGGATCGATAACAACATAAGACTCAAAGTACAAAATGCGTTCAATATCCCGCAAAGTCATGTCAAGCAACAAACCAATTCTTGAAGGCAATGACTTCAAAAACCAGATATGCGCAACCGGACTGGCCAGCTCAATGTGGCCCATTCGCTCACGTCGAACCTTGGTCAACGCAACTTCAACGCCACATTTCTCGCAGATAACACCACGATGCTTAAGACGCTTGTATTTGCCGCACAAACATTCGTAGTCCTTTACAGGGCCAAAAATCTTCGCGCAAAACAAACCATCTCGCTCAGGCTTGAACGTTCTGTAGTTAATTGTTTCAGGCTTCTTAACTTCACCGTATGACCATGAACGTATGGTCTCTGGCGATGCCAGACCGATGCGAATCAAGTCGAACTCTTCTTCCTGTCCTTGAGACTTCAATATATTGAGTAAGTCTTTCAACGTCTTTCTCCCGCGTGTACTTTGTTACCTAGTGAGTGTTTTGGCCCAGCTTGCAATAAGCTGAGCCGCTATTTCACCAGGGTTTAATCGGTGTCCAGCTCCATATTGATGCCAAGCGAACGGATTTCCTTGACCAATACATTGAATGACTCCGGCATGCCGGCCTCCATTCTATGGTCACCGTCTACAATATTCTTGTACATCTTGGTTCGGCCATTCACATCGTCTGACTTAACGGTCAGCATTTCCTGCAAGGTATAAGCAGCACCATAAGCTTCAAGCGCCCACACCTCCATCTCACCGAATCGCTGACCACCAAACTGAGCTTTACCACCCAATGGTTGTTGCGTAACAAGGCTGTATGAACCTGTTGAACGTGCGTGCATTTTGTCATCAACCAAATGGTTAAGCTTCAACATATACATGTAACCAACGGTTACCGGGCGATCAAACTGTTCGCCAGTACGGCCGTCATACAATTGCATTTGTCCGCTTTCTGGCATTCCGGCCAATTTAAGCAAGTTTTTGATCTCACTTTCAGCGGCGCCATCAAAGACGTTGGTAGCCATCGGCACACCATCGCACAGGTTAAGAGCAAGTTCGTCAAGTTCGTCATCGCTAAATGACTTGATATCTTCAATGCGGCCCGCGCCATCGTTGTAGATCTCTTCGAGGAACTTACGCATTTCTGCTTTTTTACGCTCGCTGCGAACCATCTCGTTGATTTTTTCACCCAAACCTTTGGCCGCTAAACCAAGATGGGTTTCAAGAACCTGACCAACGTTCATTCGAGAAGGAACACCCAGCGGATTCAATACAATATCCACCGGCTCCCCATGTTCATTATGCGGCATATCTTCAACTGGCATAATCGCAGAGATAACACCCTTGTTACCATGTCTACCTGCCATCTTATCGCCAGGCTGAATACGGCGCTTGATTGCGAGATACACCTTAACAACCTTCAGCACCCCAGGCGCCAAATCATCACCGCTCTGCAGCTTGCGCTTCTTGTCTTCAAAACGATCGCTTTGTGACTCTTTAAGCTCACTCAACTGACGCTCAACATCTTCAATCTGACGGTTAACTTCATCGTCGGACATACGAAGTCGGAACCACTGATCATTATCAAGCGTATCTAAATCAGTATCGGCTAGTACGACACCTTTTTTAACGTCGCCTGTGCCAGAAGCCACTTTGCCGCCAACCATCAAGCTACGTAGTCGTGCGTAAGAAGCCTGTTCAACAATGCGGAACTCATCGTTCAAATCCTTGCGGAAATCATCGAGCTGCTGCTCTTCGATTTCCATCGCCCGCTGGTCTTTCTGCAAACCATCACGCGTGAATACTTGAACATCGATAACCGTGCCTTTAGTGCTTGTTGGCACACGAAGTGACGTATCTTTTACGTCAGAGGCCTTTTCGCCAAAGATAGCGCGAAGCAGTTTCTCTTCCGGGGTTAGCTGAGTTTCACCTTTAGGCGTCACTTTACCAACAAGAATATCGCCTGCATTTACTTCAGCGCCAATATAAACAATACCGGACTCATCCAACTTGTTCAGTGCGCCTTCGCTAACATTTGGGATATCGGCAGAGATTTCCTCAGGCCCAAGCTTTGTATCGCGAGCGATACAGGTCAGCTCTTGAATGTGGATAGTGGTGAAGCGATCTTCTTTCACTACCCTTTCAGACACCAATATCGAATCTTCGAAGTTGAAGCCGTTCCAGGGCATAAACGCTATGCGCATATTCTGCCCAAGAGCCAATTCACCTTTATCGATGGACGGGCCGTCAGCAAGAATGTCGCCACGGTTTATGTTATCGCCAATAGAAACAACCGGGCGCTGGTTAATACAGGTGTTCTGGTTAGAGCGCGTGTATTTGACCAAGTTGTAAATATCAACGCCAGGGTCTCCGGCTTCGATTTCACTTTCATTAACACGCACCACGATGCGACTGGCATCTACACTTTCAATTTTACCGCCACGCTTGCCTACAACACACACGCCGGAATCACGCGCAACCACCCGCTCCATTCCAGTACCGACTAGCGGCTTCTGAGTACGCAGAGTTGGCACCGCCTGGCGCTGCATGTTCGAGCCCATCAAGGCTCGGTTAGCATCATCGTGCTCAAGGAAGGGGATCAACGACGCTGCCACAGATACCACCTGCTTTGGCGATACATCCATATAGGAAATGCGATCAGGCGTCATTACAGTAAATTCGTTTTGATGCCGAACTGCGACCAAGTCTTCGTCAAACTTACCATTTTTATCCAGAGACGCTGATGCCTGCGCAATAACGTATTCTGACTCGTTAATCGCCGACAGATATTCGATCTCGTCGGTAACCTTACCATTCAATACTTTTCTATAAGGGCTCTCTAGGAATCCATACTCGTTAGTTCGAGCATAAGAAGCCAAAGAGTTAATCAAGCCAATGTTTGGCCCTTCAGGAGTTTCAATTGGGCAAACACGGCCGTAATGCGTTGGATGCACATCGCGAACCTCAAAGCCTGCTCGCTCACGCGTAAGACCACCAGGGCCAAGCGCAGAGACACGACGCTTATGCGTCACTTCAGACAGCGGGTTGTTTTGATCCATAAATTGCGAAAGCTGGCTGGAACCAAAGAATTCCTTCACAGCAGCTGCAACTGGCTTGGCGTTAATTAAGTCTTGAGGCATTAGCCCCTCAGACTCAGCAACGCTCAACCTCTCTTTAACCGCTCGCTCTACACGAACCAATCCAACTCGGAACTGGTTCTCTGCCATCTCACCAACAGAGCGAACACGACGGTTACCCAAGTGATCAATATCGTCGACAACGCCCTTGCCATTACGTATTGATATCAGAGTACGAAGTACGTCAACAATGTCTTCTTTGCTCAACGTGCCCTGACCGAGAATTTCTTCACGCCCAAGACGACGGTTGAACTTCATTCGACCAACTTCAGATAAGTCGTATCGCTCTGGCACGAAGAACATATTGTTAAACAGGTTCTCGGCAGCGTCTTTAGTAGGCGGTTCGCCAGGACGCATCATGCGGTAGATCTCAACCAATGCTTCCAGCTTGTTAGTTGTAGGATCAGCTCGTAGAGTATCTGAAATAAAGGATCCGCAATCCAGATCGTTGGTAAACAAGGTTACCAACTCTTTCACGTTATGAGAGCCAAGCAATTCCAGCACTTCCGGAGTAATCTCGGCATTACACTCGGCAATTACTTCGCCGGTTTCCTGATCAACGATGTCTTTGGCCAGCGCGAGACCTAAAATGTACTCTATAGGCACTTCGAGCTTCTTGATCTTCGCTTCTTCTATCTTCTTGATGTGACGCGCAGTAATACGGCGCCCTTGCTCAACAAGTAAATTGCCGCTTTTATCATGTATATCAAACGCAGCCGCTTCGCCGCGCAAGCGTGAAGCAACCAACTCAAGTGAGAAGTTGCCGTCTTTGTCAGCTTTGAAGGTATTAGTCTCAAAGAAAAGCTCGAGTATCTCTTCAGTTGTGTATTCTAATGCGCGCAACAATACAGAGGCCGGCAACTTACGTCGGCGGTCGATGCGAACAAAAACCAAATCTTTAGGATCGAACTCAAAGTCCAACCATGAACCACGGTAAGGAATTACTCGCGCAGAGTAGAGCAACTTACCCGAAGAGTGAGTCTTGCCTTTATCGTGATCAAAAAATACGCCCGGCGAACGATGCAATTGCGACACAATGACGCGCTCTGTACCGTTAATAACGAAAGTGCCGTTATCAGTCATGAGCGGTATTTCGCCCATGTACACTTCCTGCTCTTTAATATCTTTAATCGCTTTGTTGCCTGAATCCTTATCGTAAATGATCAGGCGAACTTTAACGCGCAGAGGTACCGCATAGGTAACGCCTCTGAGTTGGCATTCTTTCACGTCGAACGCTGGGTCGCCCAGCCTGTAATCAACGTATTCAAGTGCCGCGCTACCTGAGTAGCTGACTATTGGGAATACCGACTTGAACGCTCCATGTAATCCATGGTCGCGCTTATCTGCAGCTGCGACGCCTTCTTGAGTAAATCGTCGATAGGAGTCCAGCTGAATCGCCAACAAGAATGGCAAATCCATCGCTTGCTGTAATTTACTGAAATCTTTCCGGATGCGTTTCTTCTCAGTGTATGAGTAGTCCATTAGCATTCCTCACTAGTAATTGTGTTACAACTGGCGCCACACCAGCGGCAGAAGGCCGGCGGTAAACACCACCAGCCTGAAGCGCAAAATGCAGTTTCGTGCCAAGCACGAAACTGCGTTGCGATTGTTGCAAAAAAAAGCAACAAGCTTACTTAAGCTCGACGGTTGCGCCAGCTTCTTCGAGAGTCTTCTTCGCTTCTTCAGCTTCAGCCTTAGGAGCCGCTTCCTTAATTGTGGAAGGTGCGCCATCAACCAATTCTTTGGCTTCTTTCAGGCCAAGACCTGTGATGCCACGAACCGCTTTAATAACGTTGACTTTCTTCTCGCCAATTGAAGCAAGAACAACGTCAAACTCGTCCTTCTCTTCAACTGCAGCAGCGCCGTCGCCGCCAGCAGGAGCTGCAACAGCTACCGCAGCAGCGGCTGAAACGCCAAACTTCTCTTCCATTGCTTCGATGAGTTCTACAACTTCCATCACACTCATTTCAGCAATTGCATTTAATACGTCGTCTTTTGAAAGAGCCATGACTCTTATCTCCTATCTAATATGTGAAATCTAACTAACTTAAGTAATCGTTTATGCCGCTTCCTGCTTTTGATCACGCACTGCAGCTACTGTACGAACAAGCTTGCCCGGTACTTCGTTCAAAGTACGTGCTAGCTTGGTCACAGGCGCCTGTATTACGCTCATAAGCATGGAAATCGCTTGATCATGTGTTGGCAATGTTGCCAATCGATCAAGCTGACTCGCGTCAAGTAACTCACCACCAACTGCTAAAGCCTTTACTTCAAACGCTTCGTTTGTCTTCGCAAAGTCTTTAAACAAGCGTGCCGCAGCTCCCGGATCCTCCATTGAGAAACCGAAAATTGTAGGGCCGACCAGAGCATCCTGGACACACTCGAACTCAGTGCCTTCAACGGCGCGCTTGGCCAAGGTATTACGAATAACTCGCAAATATACTTGGTTTTCACGTGCAGCCTTGCGCAGACCAGTCATGGCCCCCACATCAACACCTCGAGCGTCGGCTAATACAGCAGACACAGCACCGGCGGCGACTTCATTGACTTCAGCTACGATTGCCTTCTTGTCTTCAAGTCTTAATGCCACTGATATTTCCTCTCTCTTGTTCCATCAGACGGGTTGCATCCACATACCCTTCCGCCGAAAAAAGAATTAATGCAATCTTTTAGAACCCCAAACAATGCAAAACTGCGCACCGTTTGCCAATCACTCCCTGTATCGGACTGGGGTATCACAAACTGCGTTCCCAAACCCACCGCAAACAACGCCGCGGGTCTCATCTGCCCAAGCAAACCGCTCTAAAGCGCCTCGCCTGAACCCTTACGGGGAACAAATCCAATACTGGATCGGGTTCCACCATCTGCGCAGGTAAAGTGACTTAGTCTCTTACATTAAGTGTCTAGCCAGTGGCCTTCGACACCTGCGGTCTTTGACAGCCAGGACGAGTTACGAACATTTCGAAACACACCCGGACCCTCAAATTCGTTAGTACGTTAAACTGGAAGTGTCGATCTGCAACCCAGGACCCATAGTCGTAGACAGGGTAATACGCTTCAAAAACACACCTTTCGCAGAAGCCGGCTTGGCTTTTTGCAAATCGCTTAGCAGCGCTTCCAAATTACCTTTCACAGCTGTTGCTTCAAATCCCACCTGGCCAATAGCGCCATGGATAATGCCATTTTTGTCAGTACGATAGCGTACCTGACCCGCTTTAGCATTTTTGACAGCTCCGGCCACATCTGGCGTTACCGTGCCCGTTTTAGGGTTAGGCATCAAACCTCTTGGACCAAGAATCTGACCCAAAGTACCTACTACGCGCATAGCGTCAGGCGAAGCAATGACAACATCGAAATCCATCTTGCCGGCTTTCACGTCTTCAGCCAGGTCTTCCATCCCTATGATGTCAGCGCCAGCCTCTTTAGCAGCCTCGGCATTTGCGCCCTGCGCAAAAACAGCAACTCGCACATCTTTGCCAGCACCGTGCGGCAAAACGGTAGCGCCGCGCACTGCTTGATCTGATTTTCTCGCGTCAATTCCAAGATTGACACTCACATCGAATGACTCTTTAAATTTAACCGACGAGATTTCGTTCAGCAGCGTGACCGCCTCTTCCATCGGATAGAGCTTTCCAATTTCAATCTTCTCGCGAATAGCCTTAGTTCTTTTTGATAATCTAGGCATTACTTACACTCCTTCCACGTCAATACCAGCACTGCGCGCGCTGCCAGCTATGGTGCGCACTGCAGCATCCATATCAGCCGCCGTGAGGTCTGGCATTTTAGTAGTGGCAATTTCTTCAAGCTGAGCGCGAGTTACCTTGCCCACCTTAGTTGTATTCGGAGTACCACTGCCGCTCTTAATGCCCGCCGCTTTACGCAGCAGAACAGATGCAGGAGGGGTCTTCTGGATAAAACTGAAGCTACGATCACCGTACACGGTGATCACAACAGGAATTGGCAAACCAGGCTCCATACCTTGTGTCTGGGCATTAAACGCTTTGCAGAATTCCATGATATTTACGCCGTGCTGACCCAATGCTGGACCAACAGGTGGACTAGGGTTGGCCTGACCAGCTGGCACTTGCAGCTTTATATAGGCCTCAATCTTCTTCGCCATGATGGCATCTCCTGTATGGGTGGTTAGCGCCCCGTCTGACTTTCGTCTTCGGTAGCTCCCCTGTTGCTTTTTACTCGACAAATGACTCCTGTCACCTGTCTTTCTCACTACGCAAAATGTCATTTTGCTTCGTTTTCATTTTCTCGGGCTTACGCCCTTTGAAAATGCCGGCACGTCCTGTGCCGGGTGTGTGCGCTGCAGTTAACGTTGCATAGCTAATTGCAGCGCCACAAATTCTTTCTTAGATCAGGCTTTTTCTACCTGACCGAACTCGAGTTCTACCGGCGTTGAGCGACCAAAAATAAGAACCGCCACCTGCACCCTGCTCTTTTCGTAATTCACTTCTTCAACTACACCGTTAAAGTCATTGAACGGTCCGTCTATAACGCGAACCATTTCGCCGGGCTCAAACAATGTCTTCGGCCGCGGCTGCTCAACGCCATCTTCGACGCGCTGCATAATGGCATTTGCTTCAGCCTCGGTAATTGGTGCTGGCTTATCCGCCTTACCTCCAATGAAACCCATAACTCTAGGGGTCTCTTTAACCAAATGCCAGGTATCGTCGTTAAGATCCATTTCGACCAGCACATAGCCAGGAAAAAACTTACGCTCACTTCTGCGCTTTTGACCGCCGCGCATTTCTACGACTTCTTCAGTCGGCACCATAATGTCGCCGAACACTTCTTGAAGCCCCGCCAACTCTATACGCTCTTCGAGAGCGGCTTTCACCTTCTTCTCGTAGCCCGAGAATGCGTGAACCACATACCAGCGTTTAGCCATGCCTGTATTCCTTGCCTTTATTCAGTGCCGGCGGCTTAGTAACCACCCCCGACTCGTCAACAACCATTAGCCAATAATCTTCGCTACAGCGATACTCAGTAGCGAATCCAGACCCCACAAAATAAGCGCCATCACAACAACGAGCGCCAACACGATCGCAGTAGTTTGCAGCGTCTCTTGATGCGAAGGCCAAACAACTTTACGAATTTCAGTCCGCGAGCCTTGCATCAACGACCACAATGCGGCCCCTTTCTCGGTTTGCATAGCAACTGCAATCGCAACCATGCCAAGCGCCAACAGAGCAATAACACGATAAAGCAGCGACTGATCCGCAAACATCACGTTACCAGCCACGCCTACCGCGACCAATACAGCAACCACCAGCCACTTGAGGCCGTCCAGTCGAAATTCTTGTTGTTCGCTTTTCGCGTTCATAATCGCTTTCTTTCTTCGCCTGCTTTTCCGCCTGCTGATTTTATCCAGCTTGGCCTAGTGCGCATACCGATCTGCCATCTATTCGATTGGCAGGCCAGGAGGGAATCGAACCCCCAACCTACGGTTTTGGAGACCGTCGCTCTGCCAATTGAGCTACTGGCCTATAACTCGGCATCACACTTCTTAAAACAATACTTTCCAAAAATGCGTCAGGGTCAGATCTCGTTACAGGCCATTTCCATGCAGAAATCGGCTTAGCAACGAGGCTGACCCTTCAATAGTGCTAACTATTGAGTAAAATCACGCAATAATTTTGGCAACCACTCCAGCACCAACTGTACGGCCACCTTCGCGAATCGCAAAGCGCAGACCTTCTTCCATTGCAATTGGTGCAATCAAAGTCACAACCATCTGAATGTTGTCACCCGGCATTACCATCTCAACGCCTTCTGGCAACTCACACGCG
>JBGCFQ010000055.1:0-12218 GCA_045106985.1 Pseudomonadales bacterium
CTAACGGAATAGATTCGAATAGTATTACGGCAGACTGTAAAGAAGCAGTCTAAAAAATCGTTCAAGTAATTCATTCAAAAACAGCTTTCTGACAACCGCAGTAAACCAGCCCCTCATGTGTAGATGGAGGGTGAGATGTTGTTGTCCACCGGATTAGTGACTATCCATCCCCCGTTAAGTGGGTAGAGCCTGCGGAGAACTCACGCTGAAGGAAACTAAACAATGGTGGCCAGGGACAGAATCGAACTGCCGACACGGGGATTTTCAGTCCCCGAGGCACTCCACTGCATCAATACTTTCAATAGCTTAGAAAACGAGTTTCAGCGCATTTGCACAACAAAGCTTAACGGCGCAGCACCCATCCACGCAATATTCACGCAGCCGAATTGAAAACTCAATTGTGCTGTGTTTCCGTAGAGGACCAATCAAAAGAGTCCTGGCCCCAGCATTCAAATGCTTAGAAATTCGTGCATGATTGCTCAATCATCAGTTGATTGATCAACAGACAACCCTCGCTGAGTCATGTCAATGGTGTCCCGCGAGGAATTCGAACTATTGATAGTTAGCTTTACATATCAATTTTTTGGGTGCAAGTAATGATTCTGTTCTGCAGTTCGTTGCGCGGCTTTAGCTGGCTTCTCGGAATAGTTCGGGGCGCTGGTTGGCCAAAATGCCCAATATGAAGCTCATCCTGGTGCCGCAGAAGGTGTGTATCTTTCCCTCCCACGCATGAAAGATGCCTGCAAGTTTCAATCCTTTGCCAGCTTGGCGATCCCCATAAGAATCAGACCAGGAGAATATTGCCCCACCACTCATTCCTTTGGGGTGGGGCATCCTGTGCTGATCTGCGGTTTTCAACGTTGCTGACTTTCTACTAAAGCGCATGCAGATGTTAACGCTTTCTTTATAGCTGAAATTTCGGATTGGAATAATAGAGTCTTCATATCCTGTTAGCGATAGTGCACCAGGCTGTAGAGGATTATCTTGCCCCTCCAGTGGATATCCAATGTGGGTGAGCACTCGCCCGTAAGAATTTTTCTCAGTAAGGTCGACGTCTTTTGGCTCGATTGCTACGCAAGTCTTGCTCAGCGGTGATTGATCCATTTTACTTAGGTCGTAAAAGGCGAAGTCAAGTGTATCTTTCTTGGTACCGCTATAGTGGCCCCTCTCTACGCCTAATCCCTGACCAGTCAGTGAGAAAATACCACCATCGTTCATTCTGATTCCTAGAGAATATCCGCGATCAGAATCCTCCTTCGGCAAAGCATGGTAGGCAGTTAGTAGAAATAATGAGGAATTGACTCGGACAAGCACTCCCGTTGCCACAGTTTCAACCCGCTCTGGCTCTGAATGGCTCAGTGGTGGGAACGCATAGACTGGTACCACAGAGTTGAATATTCCAGACTGAATCAACAATTCATGCGAATTTGACGGTTCGGCGTAGCGATCCATCCATTCAAGCAGTGTGTCTGAATCCACACCCACCAATTCGCTGATTTGATGGATACAATAACCAGCATCCAAATAATTTCTGGTGTATCGCGTCTTTTGGATTATTTTCGAGAGATCTTGAGCGAGCATCGAATTAACTCATGCTAATTGCTCTATTCTAACCGAAGTGTTGTCAGTCACGAGATTGTCTCGAGGATTCCTTGCCAATGTCATGAACTGATCCATCATCCGCATCAGTGCTGAGTGCATACCACGCTTGAAGTCATTGTGCGATGAGTACCTACGGTACAGATCAATCTCCCGCTTTCTTTCACTGCGCATTACAAGAATAAACTGCCTATTACCGCCAAGCCGCCACACCAAAATACCTACCATCACGATACTTTAACAGTGAGACGGCTACCCATTTTCTGCCCATCTGCCGTTTGACGCCACCAGGAGAGTCCTCGAGGTACTCCACTCTATCAATACTTTCAAAACCTTATAAAACGAATTCCAGCCAATTGGCACAACTAAGCTTAACGGTGCAGCACAGATCCACGCAAAATTCCCGCAACCAAATTGAAACCGTAATGCTGCCGTGTTTTCGTAGATAACAAATCAAAAAAGTCTTGGCCCCGGCATTCTATTGCTTATGAATTCATACATAATTAGTCAATCATCAACTAATTGATCAATAGAATAACTAATTATATCAATTACTTAGATTTCTATGGATTAATTCTATTGCCCATTCTCATTTTCACGATCAATAGAATTTCGTGGGTAATAACGTCTCCAGCGCCTCTCCCCTTGGGGCAATACCCGCTTGTCTTCTACAACCTGTTGTAAGGCCCTCCTGAACTTACTTTGCCCAACCTCGGCACCAATACGATCATTTATTTCCGATGCGGACGCTCCGGGATAACGTTCCACGTCTTCAACGATAAGCGCATGAAGGCGATGGGGTTCGATTCGATTCAGCGTAGTGCGTGCATCGAGTCCTGTCTCGCGAAGCAACGGTGGAACAATAAAATAGCGCGTACCTCGAGTTCGGCCAGCTTGCTCG
The DNA here is from genome assembly GCA_045106985.1 of Pseudomonadales bacterium. Classification (GTDB taxonomy): domain Bacteria; phylum Pseudomonadota; class Gammaproteobacteria; order Pseudomonadales; family JAUIET01; genus JAUIET01. The sequence goes on from JBGCFQ010000055.1 coordinate 2,501, forward strand.
ACCAACCCCAAATCAACGAGCCGGGATGTCCACCTTCGAAGTGCATCGTCATTACTTAGTTCCAACGCTTGCGATAGTTCTTCAGCTGATAGTCCGTCGGTTTGTGCAAGAACGCCAAGAGCGATACGTTCACGCTGGGTTAGCTCGAACTGTTGATCAGCTTCAGTTAGCAGGCGAATGACTCCCGGATGCATGATACGTCGCTGAACAATGATACGCACAGAATCAACATCTTCTGTCACTACAGGGCATGGACGTCCACTTGCCAACAACCGGTCGTATATCATGTCGAATCCGCTACCTTCACGCTCCATTAAACCTAGATCATGAAATACACGAGCAAGCCCGTCGTTGCGACGCCGGCTTTGGTGCAAAATGTTGTTAGGTGTGACTCCGAATGGCAGTCGACCAACATTGGTTATTTCAAGCCTGTCAGGGTAAAGAGATAAGAAGATGTCACCACGTTGAGTGTAAGGCCGATGTACTAACGCGTTGACAAGCAGCTCTCTCACAACACTCTCATCGTAGGCTGCAATATTCGAGCGAAATAGGCCATTAGGAAGCTCGTAAGTTTCGTCAAAGTCTGGCACCCCACGACGGACGGCCTCGACAAGTTCAATCGGCGAAAGCGAATAGTCGTCCCAGACAAATTTTCCGATCTTCTTTTCGTGTTCATCGTATCGAATGGCTTGCACTATAGGCGCAGTTCCAAGTCGAGCACGATCACCTATAGATCCAACCAGCAATATTCCAAGGTTTGTCAATGACTCGTTTTTAGCAAGACCATAGTGATCAAACAGTTCTGCGTCCGACTTCTCTTTCACGGAAATGTGTACCCGCTTAGATATGCGTATCGCATCAATTAAGCGCGTCTTCGCCGTCTCATCCACGTTGTTACACGATACATTCAACGATGTCATCGCTTCCCACGATATTGAAGGACGCTCATTTGCCAAGCGAAGCACATCATCGCCAACGATAGGTCGGCATGTATCACCTACACGCAAGTAATAACGACCATCACTTGTGGATGCAACACCGATTGAACGCTGTACGATCAGCACCAAGCATTCCCCACCGTTATCATCGACACGCAACTCGGGCAGGATCGTCACATTAACAGTCAATTCTGAAATTCGCTTTCGTACGCGATCTGGTAACTCAGGCGGTATGCTCTGACCCTTAGGTGGATGCACTTCGCCATCCTCAATACCGATGACAATCTGCCCTCCGTTTCCATTAGCGAAGCAAACGCAATCCTTAGCCAATTCAGGAAAATCAGCCGTCCTGCCTGTCACTATTAGCAATGACTTGTAATCTATGCTGTCACCTTCTATACCTGTCATATCAGCGAAACTTACCCGTTGAGCCTCAACTAACTCACGCTCTTGTCGATAAAACCAAGCGTATTTGCATTCTCGATCAGCGTACGAACCTTCGCACGATCTAATCCAGCGGGTACTTCAGCATCGATCTCAAGCCGCAAGCTCACTTCACTTCCTGGGAGCGTGGTCAACTGTTCGACGATAGCTTCAACAATCTGATGCATATCCTTTGCAGGTCGGTCTGAAGATATCATGACGCTACCAGCAAAGCGTGTCGGCTCTACTTCTTTCTCATTCTGTTCGTGAACTTTGTTGTTCGGCGAGTCTGATGAGTTTGCAATCTGACCGTCTTGAGTACTCAGGTTTTGAGAACTTTGTAATGCAGACTGCTCCTTTATAATTTGTGCTTCCGCAATTTCTGGGCGAACAAGAAGGCTCTCGCTATCAATAACAACTTGAGCTGTAGCAGCATGCTGTACCGAGAGACCTTTGTACTCATCCATTTCTGCATCATAACTCTCAGCATAGGCAAAAACTCCCGGCACCATGCCACCAATTGAGGCTTTGACCGTCTTTATTAATATCTCACGGTTTTTCAGTCTTGGCAGGTATATATAACGGTTGGTATAGTCCCAAAGTTCCTTGAGCGATAGATGTGGCAAATCACGCCAGAGATTCTTCTGTAACTCCCGATCCAGTCTCGCTGGACCAAGCTCAGCGAGTAACGCCTCGTCACTGACGAGCTTCTTGCTTGCCCTGGATAGCAACCCATCCTGTGCTGGTACACGCGCAGAACTCCATTCAATATCACTCTGTGGCGATTCTTGATGCGGGTAGAGAAGACAGCACCATGATTCTCGTAACCGAGTTGAACAAGTTTCTGCCGCATCCCGAGCTTTAGATTTTGCGAGCTCTGTATCGCTTCGCTTCAGATCGAGTCTGCCTCCTTCTGCATCTTTGGCGATTTGCTCCCATGCGATTTGGGAGCGGACTGCCTCGCCGAGGCTGGCAAGCTGTCGGCTCTCTGCTGCGGCAAATATGATCGTGTTTCGGTATACACGCGGCGCATTACCTCGCTGTGTCAGGATGTCCCTCGCTTCGATTGCTGCGGCTGACCCATCCTTCCCCGTATGAGGGTGCACCACACCGAGAACCACTAAGCGAACACCGTTGGGTTCATCTGGCACATCAGATGAATTCTGCGGAGCCATTTGCACAGAATCGAAATGCCCACGATCTCCAATACCGTTGATGTACTTGGTTAATGCCTTATCAATCTCGAGTGTAATCAATGCATCTTCGAGTTGAGCTGCTCGATCAGATGCCATGCGATTCAAACTGGGTGATTCTGAATACCAGTAACGCCCATGATCGCTGTGCATGAACTTAGCCTGATTCGTCAATCTGCGCAGAGCATCCCCAAAAATCGCTGGTCGCTCACCCGGCTGCACGACGCCGAGGTTTATCTGCTTGTCATCAAGCCCCTGATTCTCCTGACCTTCAGTTGGAGCAGTTCCGAGAAAGACTGTGCGCGCTATACGACGAGTAGCTGAATACTTGTTGAGGTTCGGTGCGCCTTTATCGATCTTGTAAGGTGTAGCACTGACTCCATCGATATCACTTGCGATGATTGATTGCCAGTTCACCTTGAGATAATGCAATAACTCAGGTTCAACGCGGGCCGAGCTGACGCCTACACTGCCTGGCATAATCGCTACCGAAGGATCACCATTCATCCACAACTCATGAATGACTTGCGCCATTAAACGCAGCACTCCTCGTGTCCGCTGAAACTTTTCAAGTGACCCCCAGCTTGTATAAAGCTGATCGAATAATTCCGGGTGAATCGGATAAGCTTTCTCAAGCTTTCGCCTGTAATCCTCGTCAGAGCAGCCTGGCGGAAAATCACTGGCGTTGTCCCTATAGAGTTTTGCAAACTGCTTGAGTGTATTGTCTCGATGATGGAACTTGTCGCCGGGAATATCTTTGAACAGCCTTCGTCGAACAATTTCGTAACTTTCCTCTTGCGACGCCGGTCGCCACGAAGACTCCACACGACTGAACGTTTGCTTCAGACGAACCAAGGCTTCTTGCCCACCCTCTCCACCGACTTCAATCTGCGATGCTGGCAAAGATGCAACAAGTAAAGTTTGCGGGCTGGCCTTCACAGCTTCAGTCAACGATTGAACAAACGAGATATTAGCGTCGAAAGACCCTGAGGGCAGACCCTCGATACGATAGATCTGACGTAGATATGCAACCCATTCATCTATCAGTATCAGCGACGGTGCACATTGTTTGAAAAGCTTTTCTAACAGATCAGATCCTGGCGCGATGCCACTAGCATCATTCTCGGCAATCAAAGCAAAGGCGTCGCTTCCACCGAGCTGCCAAGCCATTTCACCCCAAGTTGTCCTAACCTCTTGATCGTCATGCTTGATTACATCTGCCGGGCCACGTGATGTCCCCACCAGCACAGCGCGACTGATGTCAGGAGGCACCGAAAGCTCAGAATCCGAGAGCAGCTGATCGAGACCGGGCAAGTCCTCAACCTTCGACTCGCCAGCCATATGATAGAGAGCAAGCATCGAGTGCGTCTTGCCGCCACCAAAATTGGTCTGTAACTCAACCACAGGGTCGCCACCTTTACCTGCTAGACGTTTGGACGCACCAACTAACAAGGTACTTAGACCGTCTGTTAGGTATGTTCTTGCAAAGAACTCCTCTGGATTGCGATATTCCGATGGAGCACTGCCTGAGTGTACTTTAGCAAGGTCAGCTGCAAACTCAGCTTGCTGAAATTCTCCAGTTGCCACGTCCTGATGTGGTTCGACCACCTCGCGCCAAGGCAAAAGCCCTGACACCGTCTCAACAGAAATATCTGTGCGCTGTCCCTTCTTGCGTTCCTCATTTCTACGTAGTTCGGCGAATTTCGTTCTGAGGATAGTGTCTCGCATCTTGCTAAGTTGATCAGCGGTTTCCCCAGCGCTAATAGCTTCCATAAGCCTGCGCATCGTGTCGAGTGCACGTTCTGCATCGTCGTAACTGAAGGTTTCGTTATGTGAAAAACGATTGCGCACCTCGAGAAGTTCAGAAACGAATGACCGTTCTGAATGCCCCAGCACATCAGAAAAGGCTTCACGCCAATACGTCATCATTGCTTTCAATAGGCCTGCCTGATCCCAATTGATGGTGCCAGCTGATTCAGTTCGCAAACCGCGAACACGCTCTAACACTTCTGCCTGCCAGTGACCTTTAAGGTTGGCATCCAGGCGTTTTTCTACGAACGGTGCGAGAGCTTCAGGCAGCAACTCCATGCCATCGAAAACTGTTTGTCGTGCACTCTTTGCCATTTTTCAGTCCTTTACAAATCTAATTCAGATTGCTCATTGCCAGACAAGCTTATTGATGCAGCGATTCGGGTCAGATCACTCCAGATGGCAATCAAACCATTATAGGCCGTGGCCTCTTTAGCCTCCCTGCGCTTGTTAGAGCAGATATCGTAGAGGCAATAAGCCAAGTCCTTTACCGCCTCAGCTTGTTCAGCTGAAAAGCGCTTGAGTATCATCGCCGCAGCATCTTCGCCGTCTGTCTCAAGCACGCGGATTAGGTGCTGACATGCTTCCCAGACAGTCGGATGTGTGTCCTTTTCCGGTAGCCAATCGTCTGAAAGTTCTGTGCGCTTGAGAACTCTGACGCTACCCGCCGCGCTGTCGACGATACCTGCGTGTTTGACGCTTTCAACGGAGATACCCCTAGCTTGTGCTATCGAGTTGGCAATGCCGTACTCACCTTTGACGTAACCATTCTGCTCGAACCAGGTAACTGCGAAGCGAGTCTCAGCATCGAACTCACCTTGAACATCATTCAGGAACTCGTCTAGTTCACGGTTGATAAGCTGCAGCGCGGTCTTAACGCTCATTAGGCTGTCATCAGCCTCTAGTACTCCCCTATGACGAGAAAAGACCCCCATACCCGGACCAATAGCTGATTGTGGCATGTCAGCGGGAGCGATGCTGGAGGCCTGTAGTTCGGCGATAGAAGATGGAAGCTCGCGCTTGAGAGCGCGAATGAACTCAGCTCGCGTGATGGTTTCAGCACTATCTTCGCGTTTACGACAGACTAAAACGACAGAATTTGCGAGAGCATTAGTTCCCGAAGCGATGGTCCGCGCAGAGCGTTCTGTTCGCACAGGCCAAGTTCCAACTATCGAAAACCCTGCGGTCAGCGTCGCTTGGATAAAAGTTGCCCAACCGGTTGAAGATAAGCCCTCTTGCTCAACTTCACTTTGCTTAAATGCATAGTAAATAGTAGTCGGGTAACAACTCTGTGTTTTTTCAGCTAATCCGGCGATCGCTGAAGTCATACCCTCGAGAAAAAACTGTTCAGCTCCTGATCTGCCACCGTGACGATAAGGCGTAGCAACTAACTCCTCAGCTTTGGGGACCGCGAGCGTTCCAGTCAATTCAGGGTATACGCTTTTAGTATTTCTTCGAAGCCACACATAGAAATAGTCCGACAGATCAGCATAACCGATGTTGTCGTAATATGGAGGGTCGGTAGAGATCAATGCACCCTTTGGCACGATTGCCTGTTGTGCATCTTGTTGTTCCACGCTTCCCATGGAGCGAGGAACAAATTGCCCAACGGCTTTTGAAATCCAATCTATAGCACCAACAAAATTGCCAGTACTATCACTAAACACGTTGCACTCTGCAAAATCCCATGTCATCGGCAGTGCTTGTCGTGCAAACGTAAAACGTATGAAACCGCCAGATGCCCAAGTTGCTATCGTACTCCCTGCATCTGCAAGACGATCAATAGCAAAAGACAGATATACACTCACCGCTTCAGCATAAGCCTTCGCTCCTGTTCCGCCTTCACTTAAAGACTGCCCGTTGTCTTCAAATCCGCGCGCGCGAGCATCCAGCTCGATACGCGCTCGGGCTTCATCGACTAGCTCACTAAGAGTATTTAACGCAATCAACTGCCTTTCGGTAAATAGATCACCGAACGTCTCCATACCATAGGCTGGCGGTGAGAACCATCGCGGATTCTTCGGCTGCTTCTGCTCAGGCTTCCAATTCGATTTCTCAGAAAAGGCGATAGATTGATGTTCATCATCCGGCCGAACATATAATCGGCTGCGCTTACCCTCAGCTACAATTGCCATGAGCGTCTGACCCATGTGCCCAGCTTTACCGCTGGATGTAACGTGATTTGCATCGATTACTGCACCGGTAAATAAGCATTTGAAGCTCGCGCCTCTTCCAGTCTTATTTCCTTGCTTCGCTTTTGCAATTTGCTCCGCAGAACCATTTGTGTGTATTTTATAAGTGATAGTCCTTTTAGACTTGTCTACGCTTGGTTCGACCCAAACTTCCTTGCCCTTTTTGGATGACAACAAAAAAGATGACGCTATCGGCACCTGTACATCAGCAAAGGTTGGGTCGGGACTAGGCACCGTGCGAGCCCATATCCACGCGACCACTATTGCATTTCCACCACCATGCTCCTTCGGCAAATTAATCTGCGGGTAGAGATGCCCAATACGCTCGAACGCCTTTTCACGCACCCACTCACCGTAATATTTAACATCCTCCGCCAAACCCTCTGCGTAGTTGTAGTCCATACGACCTTTGACTTCCGGATGAATCGGCTCCCGGCCCTTAAACTTGGGTGGAATCTCTATCATTGCCTTGCCAATCATTACCGCGACCGGATTGAGATCAGATCCATAGGCAGGTAGACCCAACCGCTGCGCTTCCAAAGGTATTGAACCACCGCCTGAAAATGGGTCGTATACCGGAGGCAACTCCCCATCACAGCTCGCCCTGATTTCAGCCCGCGCCTTTTCGAGCACTTCCTCATTGGTTGAATTCTCCCACTTCACCAATTCTTCAATTATTGAAAAGAGACGTTTGCGCTCCGCATCCTGATCCTCTGGTGTTGGAAATTTATCCGGATGAGCAGAAGGATCATCCACCAGCTGTGCGAACAACACTGCACGACATGCAGCTAAAGGCCGGCGTGCCCACCACAAGTGCAAAGTAGAAGGATGCCCATGCCGGATTGACTTCTCTCGTGCTGAAGCGGTATTAATTGCTTCAAGGGGAATGGCAACTTCTATGAGTTTCTTTTTATAAGGAGCGGTCAAAGTCTGCTCTCCTGAGCGTAGTTCTGCGCAATCAGAAACTCAAAACCGAGCATAGATCTAGCTATCTCTCGTGTCGCGATTATTTTGGTTCGAAGGCTACTAGGGAAATCAATCTGTGGCCCGGCTCGTTCCGCAACGATTAACCTATTTCGAATGTATGCAAGCCAACTATCGCGCTTCACTTTCGACAGTCGCGTTATCTCCAGTACGTCTTCGAGCGCTTTTTCGACTGCTTCTTCTAGGTCTACGGACGCCACTTCCCCCCTTTGCTCACTATCGGCGCTTCTTGGCGGATCGAAGATAACCTGCATAGCCTCTTCGAGCGATAGTCGTTTTATTTCGCGCGGCTCTGAACAAAAATAAATAGGACCGGTTAGACCTGTGAATACGACGTTATGTTTTTTCTGATCCGGAAGACTACCAACAAACGACGGAGCGACCACTACTGAGCGATTGTGCATCTGCTGTTGGAGATAGTCAGAATTAAAATGGTCAATATCTGGAGCAGTTGAACAACAGTAATAAACTCGATTAGGATTGCTCTGTTCAAGCTTTAACAAGTGATGATGCTGATTTGAAACTCCTGCTTCCATTATGGGCATACGAAAGAAGGGCACGTTTATTCCTGCAAGACTATGTTGTTTTATCTCTGCCGCAGTGGAGCGCACCATAACCTTTGGAATTTTAAACTGAAAAAATATGGGGCACGTCGGAAGATCGATGCGGATGTCATAGCCTAGCGTTGCCTCCTGCTGCAAATTCGGAAAATAGGGCGCTCTTGTTGGTGGGCCAGGCTGCGAATTGATCAAATTCTCAGTGAACGCGTAACCGTAGGAGAATTCCGTATAGCCGACTCTCATCTTGGCGCTTCAGCTCGTTCAAGCAAACGCTTCAAATTAAATTGAATTGCATTCTGTTCGAACGGTGGCTCGCGTGTATCAAGTGACCCACAGAGATATCGAGGTTCTCCAGCAAAACCATCTGTAACTTCGACTAATGCAAGTATGAACTTCTCAGGCTCATGTAATGAGGTAATAACCTCTTGCCGTGTCAGCATCACCGTATCTGCTCCAGCAATTCGACCCTTTACTTCAATGAACCGCAGTCGATCTTTGTTTGGATCGTAGGAGGCAATGTCGTAACCAATCTTCTGCGCCGACACGTCGCTCGGCGAGTTGCCAAGTGATCGTTCTACAACCATAACCGCATCCATTGCCGCCAACTCGATTTTACGCCTCGCTTCCGGATCGGCTGAGAATCCACTGGCCACCGAACCGTCTTGATGTTTGACTAGTAAACCACTGGGCACAACCAACATACCACCACGCACCTGTGGTGGTTGTGACGAAATAAACCGCTCCTGTTCTAGCACTTGCATACGACGCTGCAAACGCTCGGCTAGATCTTCAGCTCGGCGTTGCGCATTTTGCCAATTCAGTCGTGTCTTTTTACCTGCACGTTCCTCTTCCTTGAGTTCAAAGGCACGAGAATCCCAATGATTTATTTCCTTCTTCAGCCGTGCCTTCACCTCTGTCTCAACTTTATCGATTTCAGGCAAGCGGCGAGCCTTAACTTCTGACAGATGAGTCTGGGCCATCTCGACTGCAGCAAACTGTACAACAGTCTTCTCCAGATCACCTGTTAGCCAATCTGCGCTTAGCACGCTCTCAATTTCTTGCATCTCATCAGGGGTAATTGGCCTTAAATTTAGATGCGGTGCGATTCCAGCGTTCGTTACAGTACCGTCTGCATGAATAGCTGCGAATTGTAGTTTTTCCGAAATAATATGAGATTTGCCTGTAGAGTTTTGACGGCCGTCCTGAACGCTATGTTGAAGAAGAAATAATGGGGTTAAATCAGTTCCATCATCTGTGTCGTCGACCAGAACTGCTCCTTGCCGCATAAGGTGACCATGCTTTTCACGTATCAGACTAATCACGCATTCAAGTAAGGGATGACCTGGAGACACGAAGGCTGCCACAGGTTGCTGGTTGATAAGTGTCTTGTCGAAGCAGACACGCTCATATTTCTTCTGAACCGGCGTGCTTTTACCGATCTGCCTGTCCCGCTCGCGGATCGCCGTAGGAACATGTAGAACCTCCCAACGACCTTCTTCACGGGTACGTATCTGTCCGCCAAGATGCTTGAAGGCTTCCACGAAGAAGCTCTGAATATGGTGAGGTTGCAAACGCTGCGCTTCAGCTTGTTCTATCTTAAGTCGTAGTTCGTGTACGCT
>JBGCFQ010000056.1:0-11524 GCA_045106985.1 Pseudomonadales bacterium
TTGTGCGCAAGATGAAGTCGGTGCTGTGTTGATCAACGGTCCTTCTGTAAGCCCTGGTTACACCGATAGCAGCAAGAATTCCACATTATTTGTGACCGATTCAAACAGCGAGGTTTGGTTGAATACAGGCGATTTAGCCAGGCAGGACAGTGACGGTTATTTTTGGCTAACCGGGCGGGCAAAAGAACTCATTATCCGCGGTGGGCACAATATTGATCCGAAAACCATAGAAGAAGTTTTGGCGAGCCACCCTGCGGTGAATCTCGCGGCAGCTGTTGGCCGTCCGGACAGTTACGCAGGAGAAGTGCCGGTTGCCTATGTCGATACTGTGAGTGAAATTACAGAAGCGGAGCTGGTGGCGTATTGCGAACAAAATATTGGCGAGCGCGCGGCCGTACCCAAAGCAATTATGATTGTCGATAGTCTGCCAGTAACAGGGGTGGGTAAGATACATAAGCCAACGCTGAACCTTATGGAGCTTAAAGGCGTGGTAGAGCGAGAACTGGCTCAGTATCAGGGCGATTTTGACAGCTACAGCGTTGACTCGCAGGCCGATTTGAAACTCGGTAATATGGCCCACATCAAGATTCGGTGCGAACGAGGTGTTTCCTCCTCGGGTGTTGAAGCCAGAGTACGAAAAGCTCTGGGCGTTTTTAGTTTTGCTTTCTCTCTGGAGGTTCAAGGCCGCAATGCATAACTATCAAGTTCCATTACGAGATATTGAGTTCACCGCCAAAGAGATGTTTGGCTTTATCGAGCACTATCGTGGGTTGACTGGCGTTGAAGAACTGTCTGAAGACATGCTGTCAGCCATTTTGCAGGAAGCTGCCAAATTTTGTGAAAGTAAACTTGTGCCGATAAATCACGCTGGCGACCAGGTCGGTTGCCGATGGGTGGATGGCCAGGTCATAACACCCCCGGGCTACAAAGATGCATTTAACGCTTTTGCGGAAGGAGGTTGGGTATCACTGGCTGAAGAGCCGAAGAGGGGTGGCCAAGGCTTACCTTTTTCATTGTTCATGTTGGTGTTTGAAATGCTGGCGTCGTCAAATATGGCTTTTTCGCTGTATATAGCCAATTATTACGGCACTTTGGTGACATTAGGCAAATACGGCACTGAACAACAAAAATCCACTTTCATGACCAAACTGATCAGCGCCGAGTGGAATTCAACTATGTGCTTAACAGAGCCACACTGTGGCTCTGACCTTGGCTTATTGCGTACAAAAGCTGTTTCTAACGACGATGGAAGCTACTCGCTCAATGGCACCAAAATATTTATCACCAGTGGAGAGCACGATTTAAACGAGAATATCATCCATCTAGCCTTGGCGCGATTGCCGGATGCACCAGCTGGAACAAAGGGCATATCGCTTTTTATTGTGCCAAAGTTTCATGTCGAACCTGATGGCTCGCTGGGTGAACGGAATAAGGTGCACTGCCTTGGTATAGAGGAAAAAATGGGTATTCACGGCAGTGCCACTTGTACCATGCAATTTGATGGAGCGACTGGATATCTGCTGGGAGAGAAGCATAACGGCCTGAAAGCGATGTTCACCTACATGAACGAGTCACGAGTGACCACGGCGATTCAAGCATACGCGGTAGGAGAGGCTTCATTTCAGGGTGCTTTGCAATACGCCAAAGAGAGACTGCAGATGCGTGCGGCACAACGCACGCATCCTGAACTACCAGCAGATCCAATTGTTTCACATCCAGACGTGCGGCGTATGTTGTTCACGCAAAAGGCGCTGACCGAAGGTGGACGCATGCTGAGCTACTATTGTCTCAAGCAGATGGATCTTACATTAAAGTCCACGGATCAATCGGCCAAAGATAAAGCCGAGAATTTACTCGCGCTGTTAACGCCGATCGCCAAGGGCTTCAACAGTGAAGTTGGGATAGAGGCCACAAGCTTGGGTATTCAAACCTTTGGTGGCCATGGTTTTATCGCCGAATCCGGGATGGAGCAACTAAGTCGCGATCAACGGATTACTGCAATTTATGAAGGCGTAACAGCGATTCAAGGACTGGATCTCCTCGGGCGAAAAGCATTGGCGATGGGTTTGCTGGAAGAGTTTCTTCCGGAAGTTTTGGCGTTTATTTCAAATAATCAAGCGGATGAAATGCTTGAGTTTATCCGTCCTCTGCAAGTGGCGGTATCTGAGTGGCAAGAAATTACCTCGGATATTAGAGAGCGCGCACAATGCGACGTTAATTTGGTCGGTGCATGCGCCTATGATTTTCTGATGTACTCGGGCTATGCCACTCTGGCCTACTTCTGGGCGCAAGCTGCGGAAGTGGCGTTGCTTAATATCAGTGCCGGCAATCAGGACAGTTTCTATCAGGGAAAATTGGATACCGCACGATTCTATTTCTCCCGATTGCTACCACGTAGCCAAAGCTACCTGGCCTGTCTAAGGCAGAACTCGTCGAATCTCATGGCTACAGAAAGTCAGAACTTTTTGTTCTTGTGATTACTTGGCTGGCTGTGCACAGCCCAGCCAGTGCTAAGAGCATGTCACTAGCTGGGATGCGAGAATGCAATTTTCAGTGATTTGCTGTTATTGCATTTGCTTTGCTGAACACTTCAGTTTATTTAAAGCGTGTGCGTCGATACGAGCTACTGAGAACGGTCGCGAACATAAAGGCCTGCACCGTTGGTGTTTGGTACTGCTCTGTTGCCCTTTATTGGCAGCGCGAATTCGAAAAGCTCGGTCATGAAGTAAAAGTTATTAGCCCTCAGTATGTAAAGCCTTACTTTTCCTGTTCCGAGGTGGATCCGCAGATCAAGCATCGTCTACCGCAAGTTTATTTGACGCAATCAAGTCCGCATACTCTTCTTTAGCCCACCCCAACATGACCCCTCTGAACAACATACCAGATTTATCACCTGCAAAATTTGCATCTTTAAAGTCACCGGTTTCGGTATTTAGCAACTGTTGCATTGAATCGCATGCATCTAAATCTTCTAAGAAACCTCGCTCAAAAAAAGCGGGCATTGCTTCAAGAAATGCTTCATCTCCACTACTAAAGTAGTCGATTGATATCGCAAACCAGTAATGACACGTTGTTTTTGTTTCCGGTGTCAGAAAATGCATAATGTGTGTGTTCATTAAATCGCTTTCATTGCCATCGCCCTCTTTCTCACCAAACCCCGTGATAATCTGGTTCAAGTGCAATCCTGGGGATGGAGCTACGTCATAATCCACACGCCAGAGCTGCTTGTCCTCAACGGCCGTCAAAACTGATGGCGTTAAAAACGTCCTAAGTGTGTGCTCCCCATGGATCTGCTTGGCAACAACACCTCTATCGGTTTTTGTCACTTCGGGTGGTGGGGCATCAAAAAATCGATCATCGACATTAAAGCTCTCTCGATGTAAATAAGGTATATGGGTAAGATCATGCAAGTTTTCCTGCATAAATAGATAACTACCTTTGACATGATAGTATCCATCTAAAATTTTAACGGCAGGGTCTGCTAAATGCGACAGGCCTGATTCCGGATACCGAGATTCATCCGCCTCGCCGTCCCCCATCCAGATCATAACAAGCGGCCCAATTTCTTTAACCGGATACTTTCTGAGTTTTAATTTAGGCGTTCTTTTCTGACAGGGAATACGGACCAACTCACCCTCAGTATTGAACCGTGCTCCGTGGTAGCCACAGACAATATTGTCGCCTTCTAACTTTCCTTTTGATAGAGGGTATGCGCGATGGAGACATCGGTTTTGAAGAGCCGTAAGTTCTCCAGACGACGTGCGATAAAATACAATCGACTTTTCTAATAAGATTTTAGCTTTTGGGTGTTCGCTAAATTCTGTAACCGTGCCTGCGACATACCAGTGATTGTATAGCAGTGGCAGTGCAATATAGTCTTTCACACTCTTGATATTCATAGGTTTACCAAGCCATTTCTAACTAAATCGATATCCTAAATCGTTAGCGTTTTGTAAGAGACCATTGAGCCATCGCTCTGGCGGAGGCTATCAAGAATATTCCCCCCAGGTGTCAAGCGTGCAAACCATGGGTCTACATCGTTACTTGTATCTTGATTTATACCCGTATAATCGGGATGACGTAAGTAAATTGAACTTGTGAGTTCTTCACCAAAACCCAGTTGCGTATCGTACGATGTTCCATCAAGTCGAATAACTCGGAGATGAATATGAGCAGCTCTTCTCGCATACCACCCCGGAAAACAACCTTTAAAATACACGCAACCGTCTGCATTCGTTAGCTTCTTTCCTCTAAACCATTTAGTCTCTAAGGCTTCTTCATTATTACCACCAGCCAATAACGCACAAGTTTCTGCGAAAAAGGGTGGAACCCCACCTTCTACTTCTATGTCTCTATCACCCGTAAATTGTTCGCTGGTTGTACCATTGCTTGAGTCAGATATATCAGCAGAGTAAACACCTTTGCAATCGGCCCACCATACTTCTACCAGTGCGCCTTCTTCAATGGGTTCGCAATTCTCTTTAACAAATTTAAGCGCTACAACCATTGGTACCCCTGGTTGGCCTTCTGAAATATCATCCGCAGTCGTTACATTGTCAAAATAACACGGACCAACGCCAGTCTCTTGGGTGAGCTTACAGCTATCAGTGTTAAAAGGAACATTCACCGGAGGAAAGGCGGCCTGCATGGATTTAGTTCCGCCTGCCAACCAACGCGCATCATTTTTATCTGATGGCCAATTTCCGCCTACGGCACAACTCGACAGGAGTGGCAGTGCAGCTATAGATTTTGCTGAGTTAATGAGTAAATGACGTTTTTTAATCATAACGAAGGTCCCTATTTAGTTTTTGTGTTTCATTAAAATCTGCGGAAAAATAACTTCAATTGGCCGTAAAAATAGTCGTTTTTCTAGTTTCGCACATTTCAACCTTAGTGGCCACGCAGGATGCAAACGAACATGTTCTTTTGCCGCGTAAACCTAATTGTTGCGCAGGCTGATAGGCGAGAATACGAGTATCAGTGATTCGCTGCAATCGCATTTGCTTTGCTAAACACCTCCTCCAAAAACTCAGGCAGTAGAGTTGCTTCGTCAATGAACTGACACGGTTTGATGGCGAAGGTCGTAAAGCCCGCATCGATTCGCGGTCCGAGTCGCGTGAGCGCGGCATCGAGATCTGCGATCGAGTCCGGGCCTGTGAACCGCCCAACAATGGCTGACACCATTTCGATTTCACTGATGTGCCGACCTGCTTGATCGAGTTCTGCCGCGATGCGTTCGGTCGCTGCGGGGGGCAGTGGGCCAAGGTTCATGATTCCCGACCCATACTTTATCAAGCGTCGCATCAGGCGCGGGTTGATACTCGATCCGCCGAACCACAGAGTCGGACCCTCTGTTCGGTGGGCTTTTGGTTCCAACCATACGTCGTCGAAGTCAAAAAATTCCCCATGGTGGGAGACTGGTGATTTTGCCCAAACAGCGCGCATCACCTCAATTTGTTCGTCAAGTATATCGCCGCGACGCTCGAAAGGCACACCCAGCGCTTCGTACTCCGCCTGATGCCAACTGACCGATGGCAGAACCACCAGGCGACCCTCGGCCAGCTGGTCCAGTGTGCCGAGTTCCTTGGCAAGCAGCAGAGGGTGGCGCAGTGAGGCGAGCACAGCCGCACCGATGATCCGAATTCTATTGGTAACAGCGGCGACTCCCGACATTAATACCAACGAATTTGGCCACGGATAATCCGGTTCCTGATTTCCCGGAATTGCATACTCGCGTATGTTTACAGGCAGCCCGTTTGCATTGGAACCATGCCCCAGCACAATGTGTTCACTGAACATCACGCCATCGAATCCGGCTTTCTCGGCCTGTACTGCAGCTGCTATTTGAGTGCGCGTGTCACTGGGGTTCCAGATCGTCCAGTTTTCGCTCATGTTAAGGATGAGTTTGATATCAGTCATGGAATCTGAGCTCCTGGTGGTACCTGTTATTACGAGTCTTTAGTTCTTTTGGCGCCGGTGTCTTGTCAGGCACTTGCTGGCCGTTCAGCAACCTAGGAGCGCTGCAGTAAGCGACGAATCAGCGACTCATCGTGCTTTGCCCGTGCTCGGTTGAGCATGTCCTCCTTGATCATGTTGTTAATGCTCTTGGCCGTTTTAGTTTGTAAGCGTTGCAAGAGCGCTTTGTCGTCCTGCTGCCCTTGATATTTTCGGGTCTCGATCGGCTTGCCTATGGAAAAATAGAACCGTTCAGGTCGTGGCAGGATACTCAAGCCTATGCCGCGAGGAAGTGGCATCAGAACTTCCCCGCCTCGGGTGCGCTCTTCCAGTCCGGTAGCCTTCATCAGCTTGCCAAAGAGAGAATTCCTGATTGTCTCGCTGTCGGCGACGACGCTAAGTGCTTCTTCGGCGCCAACTGAGCTGAAGGGTGTAATACTGTAACCGTGCTCCATCGCCATGCGCACAAAGCCCAGCCGTTCCCGCCAGAGCAAGGTGTAGTCCAGGCCCTTGCCTTTCACTACCTCTCGCGCCCCACCCGGAAATACCATGATAGATTGTCCCGCGTCCATTAGTGCCCTACACATTTCTCTTGAGCCCAGCACCGCCCCATTTCCGGCAAGGTAATCCCGCCAGAGCGGAATTTCGAGGTGAGAGCGATCCGCCAGACTTCGGATAAAAACGCCGGATTGCAGGTAGATCTCCCGGCACAGCAGCGGCGCGTCGAGCAAGCCAAAGCGAGTGTGATTACCCACGAAAAGCGTCGGGCGCTTCAGGTCGATGTTCTCCATACCACGGTAAACCGGCTGGAAGTACCACTCTCGTAGCCTGAGTGTTTTATGCACCTCACTGTGGGGTGGTGGCTCGAAGGCTAACGCTTTGTCGATATTGTCCATCTATAGCTCCCTAAAGAAAATTAATTACTCTAGAATGGGCAAGCTCTTTTCTGAAGTGCATGACGACCTCAAAGTTTGCACACCTCTACGGTTACCGCGCACAAGCGCGACATGTTACTTAAGGGTTCATAGCTGTCTGCCTCGGAGGGCATTAACTGGTTACTGTTTGAACCTCTCATCTCTGAAGCGATAGATAAGTTAGGGTTGCTTTCATTCGCGTACCCATGAGTCATAGCTACCGCGCCTCTGCGCATAGCATCGCTGACACGCAAAACGGTCGTAATGCTGCCGTACTCATTATGAACGCGAACTTCATCACCATCGAATAGCTTGCGCGCCTGAGCGTCTTCAGAACACATATATAAGGGGTTTCTTTCGAGTGATCCCTTGCGAAGCCTTTCCACGTTACTCATCCATGTGTTATGCATATGGTTGGTTCTAAGCGAACCTAATTTTAATAGTCCTTGCGGTTCGTTTTCCAGTTCCCGGAACATCATTGCACAACGTTCCAATAGCCCTGCGTTTACAAAGGCAGGAGGGAAGCACTCTACCTTTTTATCAGGATGCAAAACGTCGGTTTCGTAAAAACTCTCGAAGGGGCTTTCAGGCAAAATAGCCGTCTGTTGTGGTAACTCTTTGAGCTTGTCAATGGACAACCCGGCTTTCGCCAACATGGCGTTGACGGTATCGAAACCATCTGTATCGGGCTGGTCAAGCATGCAGGGAATGCCTAATTCCTGAGCCAGCCTGTCGTTGATCCACCAGTCCTCTTTGCGCTCTTCTATCGGTGTTTCCATTGCATCTGTGTAATGGATATGGGGGATGCCGCCCTGCATGCTATCACCGATAAAATTGATATCAGCGCGTTCAAGCCAGCTCGTGGCCGGTAGCACATAATCTGCGAGTTCGCCGGTGGCATTGAGCATGATGTCTGTACTAACCAACAAGTCGAGTTTTTCGAAGGCTGTGCGTATGCGAGCTTCGCCACCGACCGATAGAATAGGGTTTCCTCCAAATACTATCAGCGCTTTAATCTCGCCGTTTTCAATCAGGTCTGGAAGAACAACCGACGGTAACGGCAACCCTGGTGGCGGCGCCTGTAACTCGCCAACAGAGCTTGTAAAGCTGGGTAATTGGCTTACATCGAATGGCATCTTGTTTTTCAAAACCCCGTTCGGTATATAGGTGCCACCTTTTCGGCCCAGGTTGCCGGTAATAAAATTAAGCATTTCGGTTAGCCAATAGGCTAACAGCCCCTGTCCACCCTGGTTGACACCGATTGACATATAGGCTGCTGCGCCATCGGCGCCAGCAAATTCCCTGGCGACCTGTTGGATGCTTGCTACGTCGATACCTGTTATGTGGCTGACTTTTGCGGCGTGGTATTGTTTGACAAAATCTAAAAGTTCATCCAGATGCTTCCCGTACCTGTCCACATGTGCGTAATCAATGTCACTATTTTCTGCAATCTCGTTTAGCACCGCTGCCAGGAAATAAACGTCTGTCCCGGGCTTGATTTGAAGTGTTTCGCCTGTTTCTGGCATCGAAGATTCTGATATTCGGGGATCTATAAATACGGTTTTACCGCCTCTGGCTTTTATTCTTTTCAGAATATCAAGTGAATCGTTGGGCTGAGACATAAGTGCCCAGTGTGACACTTTCGGGTTGGCGCCCATGCATAACAGGTAATTTGTATTCTCGAGATCGGGAATTGGCAAGCTGCTGGTGCCGTACAAATCGTAACAGCCTCGGGTTTTATTGGTCATGTCTTGCGTACCAGAATGAAAAACCATTCTGCTGCCAGCGCCCATAACCAGGCCCATTTTATTGATAAATTGCCTTGAATCAAATACGCCAGGATTGCCTGAGAAGAAGGCGATGGAATCAGGGCCATGCTCTTCTCTCAATGCGCGCAGCTTTTGGCCAATAGCATCAAAGGCATCATCCCAACTTACACGGCTGAATTTGCCCTTTGCTTCGGAGCGCTTATTCTGGCGCCTTAATGGCCAGTTCAGGCGATCAGCTGAGTCGTGAACATCCAGAAAAGACAGACCTTTGTGGCACGGTATACCACCCGAGGGATGATCCGGGTTTGGGGCCAGCCCAATGAGTTTACCTTCGTCGTTGAAACTGGCTTTTATAGGGCAGGCAGGTTCGCAGATTCTGCAAAAAGTGTTCTTTTTTTCAGTCACAAATAGTTCTCCGACAAAAGCCTTCGCCGAGCTGGATGCTCTAGCTTCGGGCAACCTCCAGCATTTCTTCAATGCTGCAAATCTTGGATCTCGGCTGATTTCGTAAAGCACCTTTTTCCTTTTCAGCCCGATCAATACTGAGCCAGCTTTCCAGGGATACAAAAGCCGGTTGTTTGGTCTTTATTTGCTCGAGCACTAAATCTGAGCGCAGAGCCTGACTGTTAGACGTGCTTGCGCTGGCTAAATCGTCAAGCAGACATGAAACCGTTTCTTCGGCGCATTGCTTGTTGGTGCCAATCACGCCCCGTGCGCCTCTCTTGATCCAGCCTGTTACGTAAGCGCCTGTAACAGCGTCACCCTGGTTGGAAATGCGACCCTTCAGGTTTTCTATAACACCGTTGTCTTGGTCAAAAGGGAGTTCAGGAAATGGGGTGCCACGATAGCCAATGGAACGGAATAGAATGCCAGCTGTAATCGATGACGTTTTATTGTTGCTTGTTGCGCCTATTTCGTCCTTATTAGTCTGTTCCGCAATGTCAGATTCAGCACCGTTGTGGTTTATTAAAACCTCTTCGAGTCGGCGGTCGCCTTTGAGGGCTAGTGGTGAGCTTAGAAAGCTGAAAATAATGCGCTTGCCTGCGCCAGCTATCTTCCGGTTGCTTAGCTTTTTCAGGGTTGCAACTTTGCGGCGGGTCTCCCAGTCCAAGTGGGTTAAATCCGCAACATCCACGTTCGAGAAGTCGGGATCTTCGACCAGTATTGCAACATCATCCAGGTATGAAAATTCTTCCAGCTCAGGGTTATGGTAGGCGCCGTTTTGATAACCCCGTCGTCCCAAGATTACAACTTCCCTGATATTACTCTTGCTCAGCGCTGCTATGGCGTGGCTTGCGATGTCTGTTTTATTAAGCTCTTCTACCGGTAACATCAGAATCCGCGCTACATCCAATGCTACATTCCCATTCCCGACAATCACCGCGCGATCAGTGGACAGGTCAAAATCAAGGTGGCTAAAATCGGGATGTCCGTTGTACCAGGCAACAAATTCCCTGGCTGACCAGCTACCCGGTAATTCTTCTCCCGGTATATTCAGTTTCCTGTCAGCATTTGCGCCGCTCGCATAAATAACACCGTCATACCACTGCGCCAACTCCGGGTGGCTAATGTCTTTGCCAATTTCTACGTTGCCAAAAAAACGTACATTGCGTCGGCTGATGAGGTTGTTATACAAACGGGTTGAGATCAGTTTTTTTTCTGGATGATCGGGCGCTACTCCATAACGGACCAGACCCCAGGGAACCGGCAAACGCTCAAACAGGTCGATTTCGACATTGGCTTGTTTGTTATGTAACAGATGCTCCAGCGCATACATGCCGGAAGGGCCGGACCCTACGATAGCGATTCGATACGTTGGTTTCATGGGAGCCGCGTACCATTCTCTTGAGTAAAATACTGCCGATTTATCTCTATATAGTGGTGCCATTTAAGCGGTAGGTTGTCGTCCTCATAGATAGCAAGAACGGGGCACGCTTCGACACAGGCGCCACAATTAATACACACGTCCGGGTTGATATAGAGCTGTTCTGTATGGCTGAATCGTTTGTCTGTTGGTCCGGGGCTGATACAGTTAACGGGACATACTTCGAGGCAGGAATAATCTGCCACGCAGGGTGCGCTAATTACATACGCCATATATTGGCTCCGCTTGTTGGAAAGTTACTTAATCGAGAGGTTTGACGACTATCCATTGTTGTCCGGCTTAATTGCGGGCTAGTTTGGCAGCCATGGTGGTGGTGCGATGCCGTTAATGTCGGTCTTTACTTCGATGACAGCCGGCCTTCGTGCCGAAATAGCCCGGTCAAGCGCACTGCCAATATCGCCTGGCTTTGTGACCTGAATACCCAAAGCGCCCATCGATTCGGCCATTTTCGAGAAGTCGACGTCGCTCAGTTTCCACATGGAATCGCACGCAGCAGTGGGCTCACCGAAGACCCATTCGTTTATTTCCTTTTCCTGATTCAGCGAAGCATTGTTATTGATAATGAACACTGCGGGAATATTGCATCGGACTGCAGTCTCAATTTCACTCAGATGATACCAGGCACCGCCATCACCAATAAAGCAGACTACCGGCCGATCAGGTGCAGCGCACTGCGCACCAATAGCTGCGGGGATTCCCCAGCCGAGGGAGCCGGCGCAGCGGATATACGACTGCTCAGGGTGCATGAGATCTATCATGGTTCCGGTCCAGATTCCGGCATGGCCGGTGTCCGAAACGAGGATCGAATCAGATGGCAAATTATCTGTAAGCTCCTTGCACAGGCGTTCAGGGCGCATTGGCAGAGCCTCTGAATTATAGTGTCCGGCTGCGCAGGCCTTCCACTCTGAGACGTAGCCCTGCACGGTTGCAACCCAGTCGGGATGAGAACCGGTATCTGCCATGCTGGTCATAACTTCCAGTGTCGCACGCACGTCCCCCTG
>JBGCFQ010000057.1:0-19344 GCA_045106985.1 Pseudomonadales bacterium
GGCTCTGGCTCTGGCTCTGGCTCTGGCTCTGGCTCTGGCTCTGGCTCTGGCTCTGGCTCTGGCTCTGGCTCTGGCTCTGGCTCTGGCTCTGGCTCTGGCTCTGGCTCTGGCTCTGGCTGATATTCTGATTCATTTTCTGAACGCCCATCCAGTTCAGTACCTTGCTGCAGCGCCGACCCCATTGATTGCGAGACAGGCTCATCCCCAAGCGATGACTCGTACCCACCCGCCTCTTGCGCAGGGGCCTGTTGCTCGGGGAGCTCTACTCGAACGCCTTCGACGTTTGAACCGGGCTCCGCGACGCTTGGTTCATGCCCCTCAGGGCTCGGTGGGCCAACATGCGGTGGCACTAGCACCTCTTCTTTGGGCGCTCCCTTGCCCCAAAAAAACACGAAATAGGCAATGAGCGCCAAAAGCAGGCCAATTAATAGTTTGTGCGTGAATGGCAAGCGACGCTTATCGTCTCGCCCAGCTTTATCTTTAAGCCTGGCTATGCGCGATTTGTGCCGCAGCTTCGACTCAGCTACCCGACCAATACGCGCTGGAATTCCCAAGCTTTGATTAAGAATGCTGTCTAGGTCTGCATCATTGAAGGGGAATTCGCCGTCATAACCTGCGGTGCCAAGCCTATAGCTTAAGTAAGCTTGAATGCCTGGCAAATCGAGGGGTTGTATCGCCAATTGCTGCACATCACTGCGGTCCAACTCAGGACGCAGAAAACCATTGCCATCAGTAGAGGCAAAAAATAGAACACGCACATCCGCCGAGTCTTCCTCGGCCAATTCTCGCAGAGCATGCAAGGTTTTATCGATCAGCTCATGCGCATCATCCACCAACAGCAGCACGGAGGTCTTGGGTTTTTCGCTGCCGGCCAGGGCACTGACTATTTGCTGGCGAAATGCAGCAGGGATGTAATTAACATCGCTCATTGTGAGCGCATGGGCTATTTCAGCAAAAATTTGCTCACGCGTGGTCATGAAGCCAGCTTGCAGCTTCAGCACAAGCGTTTCATTGTCCATGCTGTTGGCAATAGCATCCAGCAGGCTTGTTTTGCCCACTCCCTCAGCGCCATAGAAAACAACCGGTAGCCGACTGAATTGGGCGATATGCACGGCGGTTTGTAGCAACTCACCTCGGTCACCACCTGGAAAATACAATCCCTCTATGGCTCTCTCGGCAAACGGATCACAGTCCAGACCATAGGCACGCCAGTAGTCGAGGTCGTCCTGTTCTGGGTCTAGTTCAATGTCCATGGCGAATCAAAGCGCAGTGTTAAGGGTCAGTCAAACAGTGTGGCCAAAGTTTGGTCCAAAATGTCCTCTGAGAAATCGTTGATAACGCGGGCCGCACCAATGCGATCCAGCAAAACAAGGCGGAGACTACCTGCAACTACTTTTTTATCAAGTAGCATTGCCGATTTAATAGCCTCTAGTGGTAAATGTTGGCTAGGTTTCAAGGGTAAATCAAAGACTTCAAGTAATTTAGCAATACGTTCCACATCGCCAGGCAGCAGTAGCCCCATCAAGTTTGACATTCTAGCCGCCAATAGCATCCCTATGGATACTGCCTCACCATGCAGGATACCCTTGTATTGCATAGTGGTTTCAATAGCGTGGCCAAAGGTGTGCCCCAAGTTCAATAATGCACGCACACCTTGCTCTGTTTCATCTTTTTCAACAATGTCAGCCTTAGTGATGCAAGACTTCTCAATTGCGGTTGCCAATACGTCCGGTTGTTGAGCGCGCAATGCAGCCGCATTCTGCTCAAGCCATTCAAAAAACGCCATGTCGGCAAGTAAGCCGTATTTTATGACTTCAGCCATTCCAGCCGCAAACTCACGCGGCGGCAAGGACGCCAACAGTTTAGTGTCAGCAATAACAGCTTGCGGCTGATAGAAGGCCCCAATCATGTTCTTCCCTTTGGGATGGTTCACGGCCGTTTTACCACCAACCGATGAGTCGACCTGCGCCAATAAGGTTGTTGGAATCTGAATAAACGGCACGCCCCTTTGATAACACGCGGCCGCAAACCCGGTCATATCACCTACAACTCCGCCACCGAGGGCCAGCAAAGTGGTTTTACGGCTGTGTCGAGCATCAAGCAGCTGATCAAAAATGCCGTTTAATGTGTCCAGTGTTTTAAATTGCTCGCCATCTTTCAGCTCGATTACTCGAGTGGAGTGCGTATTAATAAGTTCTTGAAGTGCAGGCAAGTAAAGCGGACCCACGGTTTCATTGGTGATTATGACAAGCTCACTACCCTGGATATGTTTGCTTATCAGCGAATGGTTTTCTAACAAACCATGCCCTATGTAGATGGGGTAGCTCCGCTCTCCCAGCTCAACACGCAGTTCTTTCATGTAGATGTTCGATTCAAACTTAAAAAACGCATGATACAGACCAAGTTCGGCACTGTCCCGCTTGTAAACCAGCGGCCTGAGATGGAGAGGGGGAAACGACGACTAATGGACAGACTAAAATGCTGGGGAGGCGCTAGCTATTCTCTATTGCCATAACGATTTCAGCCGATACCTTCTTAGCGGTTCGACGATCAGTGAACACAACAAGGTCTGCCAAGTCTCTGTACAGCGGTTCACGCGCTGCCATCAGCTCTCTAATAACTTCTTCGGGTTGCTCGACTTGCAACAAAGGTCGTTTACGATCTCTGGAAGTACGCTCCAACTGCTGCTCAATAGTCGTATGCAAATACACCACATAGCCACTACCTTGCAGAATCTGTCGATTTCTTTCCTGGGTTACAATGCCCCCGCCTGTCGCAATGACACTCTGCGATAACTGTGCGACGTCTTCCAGAACCTGGGTTTCCCTGGCCCTAAAACCATCCTCCCCTTCTACATCAAAAATCCAGGGGATATCAGCTCCACAACGTTCTTCAATCTCGGTATCGGTATCGACGAAGTTGAGTTTTAGTTCTAAGGCTAGCTGGCGCCCTATAGTGGATTTACCAGCTCCCATAGGACCGATCAAATAAACACGTTGAGGCTTCATTCAATAACAAAGCCGAAACGTGCTGATGACAAACAAAAACCATTATTCAATTGCACGTATCGACCCTTCACTAATCAACCAGGGTATCGCTGAGAATGCGAGGTGTTATAAAGATTAAGGTCTCAGTCTTCAAGCGTCGATCATTCGAACGTCTAAACAGTCTTCCCAAGTAGGGAATGTCACCAAGCAATGGAGTCTTAACTTCAGATCGAACGTCTTCTGTTCGGTAAACACCACCCAGCACAACTGTTTCCCCATTGCCGACGAGAACTTCTGTTACCAGCTCGGTCACGTCAATCAAAGGTATTTGTGAGTTGTTCTCACCTGCGATGAATCCGCCAACAGAGTCCTGATTAATAACCAAGCGCATCAAAATGCGATCATCGGGTGTGATGTTCGGTGTCACATCCAACTTCAATACCGCATCCTTAAACTTGACGGTTGTTCTGCCACTAGAAGATGACTCAAGGAAGGGAACTTCAGTACCTGACTTGATGGTTGCTTGCTGCTTGTCACCAGTGATAACTTTTGGCTGCGATACCACTTCACCATGGCCCGCAGATTCAAAGGCCGATAACTCGAGATCAAGTAAAAAGCCATCGCCACCGAAACCTATAGCTACCGATGAGGTGCCGATTTCCGTAACGCCTAAATCTACGTTCAATGCGTCTGGGAAAGAGATCGTAGGGGCCGTACCACCAACTATCGCATTGTTCAGTTCACTGGTTGTTCCTGAGCTACCACCAAAGGTAAAGAAGTCGTCACCGGCTTGAGGTATTCCCTTAACGAAGCCGCCGCCACCCCAACGAATACCAAGCTGCTCAGAATGATCAGAATCAGCAACAACAATTCGAGCCTCGATCAACACCTGGCGCACAGGTACATCAATCAGTTTTACCAGCCGACGAAACTCATCGAGCTTGGCAACAGTTTCTGTAACCAGCAATGAATTGGTACGCTCGTCGACAATCACCCGACCACGAGGCGACAGAATACTGCCCGTGGCTGTACTGTCTTCGTCTTCTTCGTCATCAGAATTAAACAGCTTGAACAACTCGGCTGCGTTAGCATAACGAATTCTTATAAACTCGGTCTGCAACGGCGCTAACTCTTCCAACTGTTTGTTAGTTTCAATTTCTTGGCGTTCGCGCTCAGCAATTTCAGCAGCTGGCGCTACCATCAAAACGTTACCAATCTGACGCTTGTCCAAACCCTTGGTTTTCAACACAAGGTCAAGCGCTTGATCCCAAGGTACGTTTTGTAGACGCAATGTGATCTTGCCCGCTACAGTGTCGCTAGCAACTAGGTTTAAGCTGGTAAAGTCTGCAATAAGCTGCAAAACAGATCGGACATCAATATCCTGGAAGTTAAGAGACAGTTTTTCACCAACAAACTGGAACTCTTTCTCTTTGGCCGCAATTTCGTCTTCGGTCAGTGGCTTAACACTCAACACATATTCATTGTCTACTTGATAGGCTAGGTAGTCATACTGGCCACTCGCGCTTACTGTAATTTGAGCACGTCCTGCAGTAGAAGATGCCACCATAGATCGTACTGGGGTAGCAAAATCACTAACGTCGTAACGATGTCGCAATTCGAACGGCAAACCAGCACCATCGAAGATTACCCGAATTTTGCTGCCCTCTCGAGTAACATCAATGTTGGTTTTAGGATCAGACAAGCGGACGATGATTTTACCTTCGCCTTCTTCGCCACGCTGGAAGTCAATGGCTTGAATATTATTGTCGCCAGAAGAGCTTGTTGGATTGAAATCAAGATTCGACTTGGTATCTTTCAAATAATCTTTATTACCCGCGCCGCCAACTTCAACAAATAGGCTGTTCCCTTCAATTCGCGTGGTGTAACTGGTCAACTCGTTTAAGTTCAAAATGACGCGTGTTCGACCATTGGCGTCCAACACCATGGCGCTTTTTGCAGTGCCAATATCTAAGGAGTGACGCTTCTTTTCTAACTGGCTGGAAACACCTTCTAAATCCAGCGCTATGCGAGCTGGCTGTTCAATCGTGTATCCCTTTGGCTGTGGTGGCTTGCCGTCGAAGTCCATTCTGACCTCTAGTTTGCCACCAGGCAAAGCACTGAAGTCGATGCCGTTCATGTTTACAGCACCGGCGGCTTGTGCCACCAAACTGACTAAGAACAGCAGAGCCAAACGTGCAGGATGGCTGGCCGTTCGGCGCCGTCCGCTTGTTTGTCTGTTGAGCCACAAAGTGTCCATTGAAATCTCCAACCTTCTTAACTGTCGCTGTCTTCTGTTTCACGTAGCTTTAATGTGCGCGGCCGCTCAATCCAGGAATCTTCACCGCTTGACACAATTTCAACTACCGAAACCTGTGACTCTGACACTTCTACAATTCTGCCGTGGTTACGGCCAAGATAATTTCCAACTGTGACGCGATGAACCAAACCACCCTGATCATCAATCAATATCCACAGCAAGCCGCGCTGCTCAAGGCT
Source organism: Pseudomonadales bacterium (assembly GCA_045106985.1). Classification (GTDB taxonomy): domain Bacteria; phylum Pseudomonadota; class Gammaproteobacteria; order Pseudomonadales; family JAUIET01; genus JAUIET01. The sequence continues at coordinate 5,484 of JBGCFQ010000057.1, forward strand.
GCCAACCATTTGCAAACCTTCAAGATTGAATCGCTCTAGGTATTCTTTGCTGCGGTTTTCATCAGGCTTAACATCACTGCTTGGGCCACCAATGCGAACTAATTCCTTAACATCAATTGGCACATCAAATGGTGCTCTCATCGCTGTCGCTGAATACTGAAACGCCTGGTAAGGACGAAATGCCGGTATCGGGTCTATCGAACCGCGCGAGGCCGCTTTCTCTTGTGACTCAGCCATGTATTGCTGCAGGTCAGAGTATGTTTCGTCTGAGCCACAAGCTTGGAGCATCAACGCCACGCTGGCTAAAGCGAGCACGCGCAGCACAGCAGAAGACAGACGCTTGATAAGCATTGCCGGCAGGCTACAAAATTGGTTAAAGGTAAAACGCGTCAGGGCATTCACTATTTTTTGCCCCCTGTATCTTCTTCAAAATCTTCATCTCGATAACGGTAGGTTTTGGCTGTAATTGTCAGAACCAGTGAACCGTCATTTTCCTTACCACGCTCTATATCAAAGTCGTGTAGCGTTACAATTCTAGGCAAGCCCGCCACGCCGCTTACAAAGGCGCCGAGGTCGTGATAAGTACCTTTCACAATAATTTCTATCGGTAGTTCTACATAAAACTCTGCGGCTTGCTCAAGCTGCAAATCAATACTCAGCACTTCCAGGCCAGTCGTAACAGCTTTTGCATCAATATCTTCCAGCAAGCCTGGCACGTCGGTCTCACTGGGCAGCTGGCGCACAAGAGCCCCGAAAGTCTCTTCCATTTCATCCATTTGCTCGCGGTACGCATCAAGATTCGCGGCTTTATCCGCCTTGTCGGCGTAATCTTGCCTTAGCTTGATCTCTTGCGACTGCTCAGACTGCAAAGACTCGTTCAAATCGCTGATATAGAGCTTGTAACCAATGAAGCCCATTAGCAAAAACACCAGCACCCAAAGAACAACTTTAACCGCGTGTGGCCAGCTTCCTATGTTTTCAAAGTTTAGATCGCCAAGATCAAACTCTTGCAACGAATCTATTGAATCGCGAAAAGCCATTACTTGCTTCCTCCCGCGTCTTCGTCAGAATCTGGAGACCCCAGAGTTTGTATATTCACTGTCAGCTCAAAATCGTTAGCTTGTTCGCCAAAATCAGGGTTAGATCTTACGCCGGTCAAATTCGGCTCTCTAAACCAGTCAGAACCGTCAAGTCTGCGCATCAGGCTCGAAACCCGATTGCTAGACTCCGCAACGCCAGCAATACGTATGCCGTTGCCTTCCCGTGTCAGCTGGGTGTAATACAAGCCGTCGGGCACAGTACGCACCAGTTCATCGAACACTCTGACAATGACCGGCCTGTTACCCTGCAGATCTTGAATTATTTTCATTCTTTCCAGCAGATCTTCTCGACGCTGCTCCAAATCACTGATCTCGCTTACCTGATTAGTCAGCTCCTCGATACTTTGACTCAGATGATTATTTCTACCCTGCTGGTCTTCAATTCGACTTTTAACGAAGGCTCCATAGATGAAAACCAATAACACCGCTGCTACAGCAACCATAGCAAGTATGGTTAGAAACTCTTTTTTCAGCTCTTCTCGGCGCTCTTCGCGCCAAGGTAATAAGTTAATCTGTGCCATTAGTCAAAGCTCCTCATGGCCAGACCACAGGCAATCATCATTGCCGGCGCGTCGTTGCCTAGCGCCACGGCATTCACCTTTGAAGCAACGCTCATGTTGGCAAACGGGTTGGCGGTCAAAGCGGGCATACCTAACTTGTCTTCAACAAGCTCCGCCAAATCAGGCATCGCAGCAACACCACCGGCAAGCACCACGTAATCGACTTCGTTGTACTGGCTGGAAGAAAAGAAGAACTGCAGCGAGCGTGTGACCTGCTGAACCACCGCTTCTTTAAAAGGCTGAAGCACTTCCGACTCATAATCTTCCGGAAGACCGCCCTGTTTCTTTGCCAGGCCAGCTTCTTCGTAGGTAAGACCAAAGCGACGCTGAATCTCTTCAGTCAGCTGCTTACCGCCAAACAGTTGCTCTCGGGTATAAACAGTAACGCCTCCAACCAGAACACTGAGCGTGGTCATTGTGGCGCCTACATCAACCACAGCGATTACACTGTCCTCATCGCCCTCTAGCTGATCGTGAATCATTTCAAAAGCACGCTCCATCGCGTACGCCTCAACGTCTACCACTTTGGCGGTTAATCCAGCCAATTCGATAGATTCCACTCTCAGATCTACATTTTCTTTGCGGCAGGCTGCGAGCAAAACATCCACTAATTCGGGGTCGCGTTCAGACTCGCCCTGAACCTCAAAATCGATGGCCACTTCATCTAGTGGGTAAGGAATGTACTGATCAGCCTCTATTGCAATCTGACTTTCCATTTGATCTTCATTAAGCTCAGCGTCCATCTCTATGGTTTTGGTTATGACCGCTGAACCAGATACAGCAACCGCTGCGTGCTTTACCTTGCTCTTAGACTGGCTTAGAACCTTAATGATGGCTTCGCTTACGCCTTCCACGTCGTTGATGTTTTTTTCAACAACAGCGTTCGGCGGCAGGGAACAGACACCGTAGCTTTCAACACTATATCGATTGCCGCTACGGCTCAATTCCAGCAATTTGACAGAAGACGAGCTGATATCCAGCCCAAGTACATTCTGTGTTTTTTTCTCAAATAGTCCAAACACGCTGGAGTTCCACGTTTAATTCGTTGTTGACACTCATCGCCGAGCGAGCCAAAAGCAAAAACCGAAATAGTAATTACAACCATAGCCTAATCAGCCAAAAAGTCGATCGAGTAAATTATAATGCACAGCTACTGCTTAACTTTAGACTTTAGTTAGCTTACGCGACTTTACATTATGCAAAAATTACTACGACGAATTTTATACCTTGGTTTTTGGTTACTTTTTACGCTGGTTTCAGGGGCCGCTTTAACTGCTGCCGGTGTCTATTTATACCTTAGTCCGAATTTGCCAAATGTCGATGATCTATACGAGGTAAAATTACAGATACCGCTACGCATTTATACGTCCGATGGTGAACTCATTGGCGAATTTGGTGAGAAGAGACGCACGCCCGTAACGTATGAACAAATACCGCAGAAATTTGTTAACGCTTTATTAGCCGCAGAAGACTCACATTTTGAAACCCATAGCGGTGTGGCTATCCGCGGTTTGCTGCGCGCAACCGTGGAGTTAGCGCTCACAGGAGAAAAGCAAACAGGCGGCAGTACTCTAACAATGCAGGTCGCACGCAACTTTTTCCTCAGCCGAGAAAGAACCTTTACTCGTAAATTTAATGAGATCCTGTTAGCACTTGAGATAGAACGAAAGCTCACTAAAGAACAAATATTTGAGCTATACGTCAATAAAATATTTTGGGGCAACCGCGCTTACGGCGTTGAAGCAGCCGCTAAAGTGTATTATGGCAAGAGAGTGAGCGAACTAACGCTGGCCCAATGCGCGATGATAGCGGGCCTACCCAAGGCGCCTTCTACGTTTAACCCTATAGTCAATCCAAGCCGCGCGCTGACAAGACGCAATTGGATACTGCGACGAATGCTCGACCTGAGCTACATTAGCGCAGAAGAGCATGCTGCCGCCACAGAGGAGCCTATTACGGCAACGCTACACGGCGCTGAAATTGATCTCGATGCCCCCTATGCCGCCGAGCTGGCTCGAGCAAACTTGTTAGATATGTTCGGTAAAGAAGTGTATGGCAGCGGTATGGCGGTATACACAACCATCGACTCTAAAAGCCAACGCTCCGCAAACCGTGCTTTGCGCGCCGGCATTATGGATTACGATGTTCGCCACGGTTACCGCGGGCCAGAGGGTCATAGCTTCGAACCTGGTGACGATGTCAAAAACCTAGAGAACTGGCACGCAGTTCTTGAGGATACCCGCACTGTTAATGGCCTAGTGCCGGCTATAGTGACTGCCACCTACGACGACCACATAGAAATACTTTTGCGTGGTGAAAACACGGCAAGAGTAGAGTTAGCAAATGGCTTGCAACAAGCACGACTTTTTCAGTCTGAGAACAGCCTTGGACCAGAAGTCGAGTCGGCCAAAGAAGTGTGCCAGGTCGGCGACCTGATTCGCGTCTACGCTCTAGACGAACCGAGCGCTGCGACCACTTCTCTTGCTGACATTGAGGCACTTCCTGAAGACAACAGCGACGACGATAGATCCATGGCAGCCGTTACCTGGCACTTTGCTCAATTGCCCGATGTGCAAGCATCCCTGTTCTCGATGAACCCTAACAACGGCGCTATAAAGGCGATTGTTGGCGGCTTCGATTTTCAGAGCAGCAAGTTTAACCGCGCCGTGCAGGGTGAACGCCAACCAGGGTCTAACTTCAAACCTTTTATTTATGCCGCCGCACTGGACCACGGCTTTACTGCAGCCAGTCTGTTTAACGATGCGCCGGTAGTTATGGCCGACGCCGAACTGGAAAATACCTGGCGGCCTGAAAACGCCAGCGGCAAGTTTTACGGCCCAACCCGGTTACGCAAAGCCCTCTACCTGTCTCGCAACCTGGTTTCGGTTAGGTTATTACGCACAATAACGCCAAAAACAGCGATTAGTTATGTAGAAGCTTTCGGGTTTGATACAGCGCGTTTACCAAAAGATTTGTCATTGTCGTTGGGCAGCCATGCGGTAACGCCACAGGAAATTGCTCGTGGTTATTCAACGCTGGCAAACGGTGGGTTTCTGGTTGATCCCTACATCGTTCAACGTATCGAATCAGAAACAGGTGAGCTCGTGTTCGAGGCTAATCCGCCACTCGCAAATTGCGAAGATTGCGTTACAAATGAGGAGGCCGAGGAAGACCAGCCAGGTCAGACTGGCTCAACAGCGATGTCCGACGCAGAGAATTCTGCAACGCGCAGTGAGGAAATTGAGGGTGCGTCGATCGAAGGTAGAGAGACCGAAGAATTGGATACCGACGCTGCGGCCTCACTAGGCTTAGAAATAGCAAGCCGTCAGCCGCAACCCGCCCTAAAACGCGCGGCTCCAAGGGTGATTGATGCTCGTATCGCCTACATCATTGATGACATTCTAAAAGATGTCATTCGACGCGGCACCGGTACCAAGGCACAGTCTTTAAATCGTCGTGATATCGCTGGAAAAACAGGCACCACTAATGGCCCGGTAGATGCCTGGTTCTCTGGCTATAACCCATCGTTGGTCACAACTGTGTGGCTTGGTTTTGATCAAAACCAGTTTTTAGGGCGCAGAGAATACGGTGGCTCAGCCGCGTTACCGATCTGGATTCAATACATGAGCGATGCACTGGCTGGCCAACCAGAGATCATTCGTCCAAGGCCGGAAGGACTCACCAGCATGAGGATAGACCCAGAGACCGGCTTGCTTGCCTCACCTCTGCAGGACAATGCGATATTTGAGCTATTCCGCCTGGAGAATGCACCGGTAGATCGAGCTCCCGACCCCGTTGGCAGCTTCAATCAAGGTGTGCAGTTTGAGGGAGAGATGGAAGGCCTTGAAGGTGGTGCCATCGATAACTCGGGCGAATCGCTGGAAGAATTGTTCTAGCGCGACGCTGCTTGCGCTTTCAAAGAGGATAGTGGCCAGGGTAGCCCTGTTGGGCAACGCCACTGTCTACTGCGGCCTTGGCAACAGCAGCCGACACCTTGCTTAGCAAGCGACTATCCATTGGCTTAGGGATAATGTATTCCGAGCCAAAGCTTAGAGACTCTATGCCAACGGCTTGCAACACTTCGGCAGTTACCTCTTCTTTAGCCAAATCTTTTATCGCGTGTACCGCGGCCACTTTCATGGCTTCGTTTATTTCGCTGGCCCGCACATCCAAGGCGCCTCGGAAGATAAACGGGAAGCCCAGTACATTGTTTACCTGGTTCGGATAATCAGAGCGGCCGGTTGCCATAATGACATCAGGACGAGTCGTTCGAGCCAAGGCAGGGTCAATTTCGGGATCTGGATTAGAACAAGCAAAAACGACAGGCTTGTCAGCTAGAAGCGCTAAGTTTTCCGCAGACAGCAGGTTGGCGCCAGAAAGACCTATAAACACATCGGCGCCTTCACAGGCGTCACACAAGGTCCGCTTAGACGTGTGAATAGCGAACTCTTGCTTATATTTGTTCAAGTCTGTGCGTTCATCATGAATCACACCATTGCGATCAAGCATGCAAATATTTTCAGCTTGAGCACCTAGGCTTTTAAGTAGGCGCATGCCCGCAATAGCCGCTGCCCCTGCGCCCAAACAAACAAAGCGCGCTTCTTCTATACGTTTGCCTTGAATCTCCAGCGCGTTTAATACGCCGGCCGCAGTAACAATCGCGGTTCCATGCTGATCGTCATGAAATACCGGAACGTCGCAATCCTGGATCAAACGGCGCTCGATCTCAAAGCACTCGGGCGCCTTAATATCCTCAAGGTTAATACCGCCGAAGGTACCAGCGATGTTGCGCACGACTGTAACGAAGGTATCTATCTCTGTGGTGTTAACTTCCAGATCGATGGAATTAATGTTGGCGAACCGTTTGAATAACAAACTCTTGCCTTCCATCACCGGCTTGCTCGCCAGCGCACCCAGATTGCCGAGACCAAGAATCGCGGTCCCATTGCTGATCACCGCTACCAGGTTTCCCTTCCCCGTGTAGCGATAAGCATTTTGTGGGTCGCGTGCTATTTCCCGAACCGGTTCGGCCACACCGGGGCTGTAAGCCAGCGCAAGATCGTCCTGCGTTTCTGCAGCCGTGGTTAACTCGGTGCTCATTTTCCCAGGCAGTGGATGTTCATGATACGCGAGAGCGCGAACTTTCAGATCATCAGACATAGGGGCACCTCGCGCAAAACGCGCACGTTGAATAGTTAACGGTCAATATGCCAGGCACTGCGCGAACAGGCCAGCAATTAAGCAACGACTTACTTGAGCTTACGATTGCCAAAACGTTTGTTAAAGCGATCTACACGGCCACCAGCGTCCAAGGTTTTTTGCTTGCCCGTATAAAACGGATGGCAGTTAGAACAAACGTCAACATGAATGTCGTCAGCCAGCGTACTACGTGTATCAATCACGTTACCACAGCTGCATGTCACTTTCATGTCACCGTATTTTGGATGGATATCTGCTTTCATTAGGTACTACCTTTTAGTGTGCTGCCGCCACCGAATCTCTTGTTCGATACCGCAACCTAGGCAATGCCAACGCTACCTATTACAGGGTCAGCTAATTGGCGGGCGCGAAATGATACCAGACAGAGTGCTGTTGGCAAGATAGAATGCATTAATGCATCAATATCCATCCGTGTACCGCTGTGCAGTGCACTCTCCTTTAAACCGTCTTTTTGACTATCTGCCGCCCAAATCAGCGGGCCAGCATAGCAATAATGCCCCTATTCCCGGTCAGCGGCTCTGGGTGCCCTTTGGCCGGCGTCGTATTGTTGCAATACTGGTCGAAATTGACACAGCGAGCGCTATTGCGCCCGAAAAAATGCGCCATGCAGAACAGCTAATTGATCTTCGGCCACTGTTTGACGAAAGCCACCTCAGTTTACTCAAGTGGATAAGCGATTATTACCATCACCCTTTGGGCGATACTCTGTTTGGCTTTATCCCTCCCCTACTTAGAAAAGGCAGGGACGCGACGGAAATAGCCAACAATCAGGGCGCTCGCGGTTGGCAGCTGAGCACAAAAGGCAAAGGCTTAAGCGATAGCGTAGACAACCCGGGCCTGAAGAGAGCCCCAAAACAGGCCCATCTTCTGCAGGCTCTGCAAGCCAAAGATACAATTCTGCGGTCTGACCTGGACCATCTTGGAATCAATTTAGCCGTGGTCAGAGCAATGTTAGCGAAGGGCTTGATCGAAGAAATTGAAGCCAGTGCAGAAGAGCAGAACAGACAGGCCAGCGATCAATTGCAGAGCAAGATTGAGCCTAATCCTGAACAACAAACGGCAATAGCGGCCGTGAAAGAGACATTTAATAGCTATCAATGCCATTTACTGCACGGTATTACTGGCAGCGGCAAAACGGAAGTTTATTTGCAGCTTATTGCTCACGCATTGGCAAACGGGGTCCAATCGCTGGTGCTGGTGCCCGAAATCGGCCTTACTCCGCAGATGCTGCAGCGTTTCGAAGAACGTTTCGGTGCCGACATTGTCGCTATACACAGTAATCTTACTGACATCGAAAGACTGAACGCCTGGCTAAAGGTTCGCAGTGGCAGTGCCAAAATCATAATAGGCACTCGCTCGGCGTTGCTTACGCCTATGCCCCACTTAGGTTTGATCGTGGTAGACGAAGAACACGATGGTTCCTACAAACAACAGGACGGCCTTCGTTATTCAGCCCGCGACATCGCTATCAAACGAGCCCAGCTGGCAAATGTGCCCATCGTTCTCGGTACGGCTACCCCGTCACTCGAAAGCCTGGCGAATGCGCAGCAAGGTCGGTTTCATTTGCTAGAGCTGCAAACCCGCGCTGGCGGCGCTCAACTGCCCAGTTTTCATATCGCCGACGGCGCCGACGCACACTGCAGCGACGGAGTGTCAGTTGAAATATTGCAAGCTATTCGGCGTCATCTCGGCGCTGGCTCGCAAGTGCTGGTGTTTATTAATAGACGGGGTTATGCCCCAGCATTAGTGTGCCGCCAATGCGGATGGATGGCGACCTGCCAAGCCTGTGACGCGCGCATGACCGCTCACAGCAGTGGTCACAAACTGATGTGCCACCACTGCGATGCTCGGCGCCGCTGGCCAACCCAGTGCCCTGATTGCAAGCAGACAGAGTTACAGACGCTTGGCAGTGGCACCCAGCGTTTGGAGGAAGTATTGCAGAAACACTTTGGTGACTTCCCCGTCATTCGGGTTGATCGAGACTCAACACAGCGCAAAGGTGAGCTGGCGAGCCGCCTGGCGATTGCGCACAATGGCAAAGCCTGCATATTACTTGGCACTCAAATGTTAGCCAAAGGTCACCATTTCCCGAATTTGTCGATGGCGGCCATTCTAGATGCCGACTCTGCCCTCTATAGCGCAGATTTTCGTGGTCCTGAGCGAATGGCTCAAACCATTACGCAAGTAGCAGGCCGCGCAGGCCGAGGAGCAGCGCGTGGACAAGTTTTTGTCCAAAGCCAGCTCCCTGACCACCCCATGTTGCAATCCATTATCTCTCTGCCTTATGCAGACTTTGCGCGGCAGTTAATCGATGATCGCAAACGATTGGACCTGCCGCCCTTTAGCAAAAGCGCCATGCTGTATGCAGAGCACAGAAACCTGGAACAAGTGCTACAGCAATTGGCCTTACTTAAAGATCTGGCCGACCAGAGTTGCGGCGGTCGTCAGCAGCATGGAGTTACGGTTGCAGGGCCTCTGCCCGCGCCGATGATCCGCAAGGCGAATCGCTTTCGAGCACAACTGTCGCTGTTCTGCCCTCAATCGAACTTGTTACATAGATATTTACACGCACTGCGCAGCGCTATCGACGAGACGAAAGCCCCGCATGGTATGCGACTTGCTCTCGACGTTGATCCAATAGATACAAATTAGACCATTCTGCCTCTAACCACGTTGGCAAGCCAAACATCAGTTTTGCATAATGGCTACCAATTCATTACTAGCAATTCTCATGGCCTACGACTTCGCCAAGCGTAAAAAGAAACGCAAGAAACCTCGCAAAAACGAAGTAAGCTCCCGGCCAGCCTGGTTTGGTACTGGCTTGGCAAGCGGCTTGTTTATTGCGTTCCTACTGCAATTGGGCAACGTTTATTTTGTTGACCCAATGCCAAGCTCTACGCTGACTCAAGTGGCCGTCACCCCCGCGATTAAAGCACCCAAGACAGAAATTGCAAAAGTGGCAGAGAAGCCGACCAGAGCCCGATTTGAGTTTTATGACGAGCTCCAGAAACAAGAGGCGGGAACGGACCGAAATAGTAAAGCCGCTTACCAGACTCGCGAGGATATCAAGAACGGCCCTTCTTCATTCCTATTACAGGCCGGCTCCTTTGCCAAGGAAAGAGATGCTCAAAGTCAGCGCGCCATCATTACTCTACTTAACCTCAATGCCAAGGTAGAGGCAGGTTCATTACCCAGCGGGCTAACAGCGCACAGGGTGTTTGTTGGCCCATACACCAGTCGCCCCAAGATGATGCAAGCCCGAGCAAAGCTGCATGAACAAGGCATAGAAACATTATTGATGGCCAAGCAGTAAAAGGCATACGCTTCGCTGGGCACCTCTATATAATGTCCGCTTCTGTTTAACGCTCGTTCCAAGGGCGGCTGATCAGCGCGCTTCGCATCGATTCTCGGAGAAACAACAATGGAACAATATCGCGGCACTACTATTTTGTCGGTGCGACGCAACGGCAAAGTCGTCATTGGTGGTGACGGCCAAGTGACTCAAGGCAATACCGTTATGAAAGGTAATGCCAGAAAAGTCCGGCGTTTGTACAACCAACAAGTATTAGCTGGTTTTGCCGGCGGCACGGCCGATGCCTTCACATTGTTTGAGTTGTTCGAAGCTCAGCTAGAGAAGTACCAGGGCAAACTACTGCGCGCCTCAGTCGAGCTGGCTAAGGCTTGGCGTACCGAGCGCTCTTTGCGTCGGCTGGAAGCACTGCTAGCTGTGGCAGACGAAGAAACCTCACTGATAATCACTGGTAACGGCGATGTTATTGAACCCGAAGATAGCCTGATTGCCATTGGCTCAGGCGGACCCTTTGCACAGGCAGCAGCGCGCGCATTAATAGATAACTCTGAACTGAGCGCCCGCGAGGTCGTTGAAAAAAGCCTCGGCATAGCCGCTGACATTTGCATCTACACAAACCACCAACGAACTATTGAGGAATTGGACAGCAAGTAATGAGCGCAATGACCCCCAGAGAAATAGTACACGAACTTGACCGACATATAGTTGGCCAAGCCGAAGCAAAACGTGCCGTTGCCATTGCATTGCGCAACCGCTGGCGACGAATGCAGCTCGATGAGTCGATGCGCGAAGAAATTACACCGAAAAATATTTTGATGATTGGCCCGACAGGTGTTGGTAAAACAGAAATTGCCCGCCGCCTGGCGAAGCTAGCCAATGCGCCCTTCATAAAGGTAGAAGCCACCAAGTTTACAGAGGTCGGCTATGTAGGCCGCGATGTTGAGTCGATCATACGTGACCTGGTAGATGGCGCCATCAAGCAACTGCGGGAAGAAGAATATGCGAAGGTAGATCACCGGGCGCTTGATGTGGCCGAAGAGCGTGTACTAGACGCTTTACTACCGCCAGCGCGTGATGCTGACCAAGAGGAAAAAGAAACAGGAACCCGGCAGGTTTTTCGCAAAAAACTGCGCGAAGGCGAGCTGGACGAAAAAGAAATTGAGATAGAGCTCAGCAGCGCTGGCATGAATGCCGAAATACTGACCCCTCCTGGCATGGAGGAAATGGCAGGTCAGTTACAATCAATGTTTGCCAGCATGGGCAAAAATAAAACCAGTAATCGCAAGATGACCGTTAAGGCCGCCCTAAAACACTTGCAGGATGAAGAAGCGGCAAAGCTGATTAATGAAGAAGACCTCAAATTGCGCGCGGTAGAGCAAGCAGAGCAAAATGGTATTGTCTTCATTGACGAGTTGGATAAGGTAGCAAAACGCATGGAGGGTAGCGGTGCAGATGTGTCACGCGAAGGTGTGCAGCGTGATTTGCTGCCTCTAATAGAAGGCTGCACAGTAAGCACCAAGTACGGCATGCTGCGCACAGATCACATATTGTTCATTGCATCCGGCGCCTTTCATCTCGCCAAACCAAGCGACTTGATTCCAGAGCTGCAAGGCCGATTGCCTATTCGCGTGGAACTCAGCGCACTTACCCCCGACGATTTCGAGCGTATTCTTACAGAACCAAAGGCTTCACTCACTGAGCAATATCAGGCGCTGCTGGAAACCGAGGGTTTGTCGCTTAGCTTCACTGACGACGGTATACGCAAAATTGCCGAGCTTGCCTGGGAGGTCAATGAGCGTACCGAGAATATTGGTGCACGCCGACTTCATACCGTGCTTGAGCGCTTATTAGAGAGCGCTAGCTTTGAGGCGCCTGACGGTGCCGATAGAACCTTAACGGTCGACGCCGCCTATGTTGAAGAACATATTGGTGAACTCGCGCAAGATGAAGATTTGAGCCGTTTCATACTTTAAGGTTATATAACTTAACGTTTCGTTTTCGAACTCTTAAACACCTAAGCAAGCAAATCTGAGCCATGAGCACTTCCCCAATACCGAGTAATCTGCATTTACATAAGCATTCCGCCGAGCTAGAGCTGGAGTACAGCGACCAATCGGCTAGCAGCAGCCACCGACTCAGCTGCGAATACCTGCGCGTATACTCACCGTCAGCCGAAGTGCGCGGCCATGGCAAGGGGCAGGAAGTGCTCCAAGTGGGCAAGAAGTACGTCAATATCGATTCAATAACGCCCAATGGTAATTACGCTATCCAAATAAGCTTTAATGACGGACACGATACAGGCATCTACTCCTGGGACTACCTATTTGAACTGTGCGAACAGCACGAGGCAAAATGGTCAGACTACCTTGAACGGCTTGAGCTAGAAGGCGGCTCTAGAGAACCCAGCTCTGACCCTATTATTTTCAAGGGTTAGGGAACCTTGCATCCTGCTAGTCACTCGCAGCGGATTAAACGGTACAATAGACCAATGAGCAAGAATCAGAAAACCCACTTCGGCTACAAAGATGTTGATGTGGATGAAAAACAGGGCTTAGTGGCCAACGTATTCCATTCGGTAGCCAGTCAGTACGACTTAATGAACGACCTGATGTCGGCAGGCGTGCACAGGGTTTGGAAGCGTTTTGCCATTGAAGTGAGCGCAGTACGAGCTGGCCACCAAGTACTCGATATCGCTGGTGGTACAGGCGATCTAGCAGAGAAATTTCACGCCCTGGTAGGGTCAGAAGGCCATGTTATTTTGGCCGACATTAACGAGTCTATGCTGCAGATGGGGCGAGATCGTCTCACCAATAGCGGCCTATGCGACCATCTGGACTACGTGCAAGCCAACGCTGAAGATCTGCCGTTTGCCGACAATAGTTTTGACTGCGTTTCTATTTCATTTGGCTTACGCAATGTAACCGATAAAGATCGCGCTCTACGCTCCATGTTGCGCGTGCTTAAGCCCGGCGGAAAACTTTTGGTATTAGAGTTTTCCAAACCGAAGAATGAATTGTTAAGCAAAGCCTACGATACTTACTCATTCTCAGTGTTACCTGCACTTGGCAAATTGATTACCAACGACAGTGAAAGCTACCGCTACCTGGCCGAATCAATTCGAAAGCACCCAGACCAGGAAACCCTCAAAGACATGATCTTTGACGCCGGATTTGAGAATGTTGAATACCACGATATGACCGGTGGAGTTGTTGCGCTGCACTCGGGGATTAAGCCCTAATGGCTGACCCGGCGCTGCACACCGCGGCGCTTGCTGGCCTCGAATATGTGGTCAATAAAGCGCTGGAGCTAGATCCAGGCACTCGCAATCGGCTAGCCCAGTTAAACGGCAAAGTGCTGCTAATACATTGCCTCAGCCCAGATATTAAAGCCTATTGCCTGCCCACTAGTGATGGTTTGTTGCTAAAGTCGTGGCAGGACGACAGCCATATCACCAGTTCACTGAGTGGCACATTTTCAGACTTTGTCCAACTGCTTCAAGCCGACGATAAAGCCGCCGCATTAATCAATGGCGAGTTAACAGTGCGTGGCGAAAGCGGGGACTTTATCGCGTTGCAAAGTGCTCTTGCAGACTTGAATGTAGACTGGGAGCAACCTCTCGCCAGAATATTTGGTGACGTAGGCGGCCATCAATTAGGCCGCTTTATTCGCAG
>JBGCFQ010000058.1:0-38907 GCA_045106985.1 Pseudomonadales bacterium
GCAAAGTGATTGTGGGCGCCTACGACGGTCGGCTGATTGCTTTGAATGTCAGCGATGGCTCACTCGCCTGGGAGGTGCAAACCACCGACCGTGAGCAGTCATACACTATAACGGGTGCGCCAAGAATAGCCGGTGACAAAGTCGTTATTGGTAATGGCGGCGCTGAGTTAGGTGTGCGTGGTTATGTGACGGCGTACAGTATTAAGACCGGTGAGCAAGCCTGGCGTTTCTATACCGTTCCCGGAAACCCAGCCGACGGATTTGAAAATGAAGCAATGGAAAGAGCAGCTAATACCTGGACAGGAGAGTGGTGGAAGTGGGGAGGCGGTGGTACTGCCTGGGACTCCATGGTCTACGATCCGGCACTGAATTTGCTGTACATCGGCGTAGGCAATGGTTCGCCCTGGAATCAAAGTTTACGCAGCCCTGAGGGCGGCGATAATTTATTCCTCGCCTCCATTGTGGCGCTGAGTGCCGACAGTGGCGAATACGTTTGGCATTACCAAACAACACCCGGCGAGACATGGGACTTCACGGCGACACAGCACATAATGTTGGCCGATCTGGAGATTAATGGTAAGCCACGTCAGGTGTTGATGCAGGCCCCAAAGAATGGCTTTTTCTATGTGATCGACCGATTAAGTGGCGAGTTAATTTCAGCTGAACAATACACTGAAGTTAGCTGGGCAGAACGCATTGATATGCACACTGGTCGGCCGATTGAAACTGAAGATGCGCGTTTGTTTGACGGCGTAAAACAGGTGCTTCCGAGCATGGGTGGTGGCCACAACTGGCCGCCAATGTCGTACAACCCCAATACTGGATTAGTGTACATTCCGATGACGCGATTCCCCTCAGCCTATCTTGAACCGACTGATGCCATAGACATGAATCCGGGAGAGGGGCTTTGGAATCTGGGCTTTAATAATATGGGTATGGCTCCACCGCCCGTGCCATCCAAAGAAGTGAATGCGATACTTGACCAACAGTTTACCGGGCAATTACTCGCCTGGGACCCTGTGAAGCAAGAGCAGCGCTGGGTGCAGGACCCTGAGCGGCCAACGCTGGGTGGTACGCTGAGCACCGCAGGTATGCTGGTATTTCAGGGTGGTAAGCACGGCAATCTAACCGCGCATGATGCCGAAACAGGCGCAGAGCTCTGGGCGCACAATACCCAAACGGCTGCCATGGCAGCACCCATCAGTTACGCTGTTAATGGCGTGCAGTATGTCGCGATAGCGGTGGGTTTTGGCGGCGGTTACGGAGCCCAAGGTGGTGCAATTGCGCATCATTGGAAAATACCCAATCGATCTCGTGTATTGGTATACAAGCTTGGTGGAACGCATGAATTGCCTGAACCCGTCACTACAGAAAAAGAACTGCCACTGCCCGCCAAGGCAACTGCTGATGCAGATACCCTGCAACATGGCCAGGTCGTTTATCAACGACACTGTGCTTACTGTCATGGCGACGGACTGAGGACGGGTGGCTTAACGCCAGACCTTCGATATTCCAGCGAAGCTATTCATAACATCTGGCAAGATATTGTTATAGATGGAGTGCTGAGTAAAGTCGGTATGGTCGGTTTCAAAGAGTTCGTTACTCCCGATGACGCCGAAGCGGTGCGCCAGTACGTGCTGTCTGAAGCAAAACGTCTTTATGACGAACAGCAATAAGTCGTAGGTTATATATTGATGTACCCATTGGTTAATCGTTATGAAGCGTAGTTGGCAGAGTTTTTTATTGAATGGCCTGCTGCGGCTTGGCGTTCGCTCGCGTTACCGCGCAGATGATGATCCGGTGCAAAGCCGCCAGCAAGCTATAGAGGCTGGCCGGCGATTTAATCCCCCGTTACCGCCTGGGATTGAAAGTCGAAGCAGGGCTATGGGCAATGTCCCGGCCTTGTTTTTCGAGAATAGTAACGGTGAGATAGAAAAGTCTGTAGGCGACAAAAAGGCCATTTTATATCTGCATGGCGGCGGCTTTTATGTACCTGCTTTATCCTTACATGAGCGCTTTGTTGGCATACTGTCGAATGCGCTACAGTGCCAGGTATTCATGCCTGACTATCGGCTGGTTCCGGAGCATGTGTTTCCAGCCGCTGTAGACGATTGCCTGCAGAGTTATCAATTCTTGTTGGATGAGGGCTACGTTGCAGAAAATATCATTATTGCGGGTGACTCAGCCGGCGGCAATCTTGCTTTAGTTACTCTGATGTCGGCTCGCGATCTCGGCTTGCCAATGCCTGCGGGGGCGGTGTTATTATCACCTGCAACTGACTGCCTGTTTCGCGGCCCGTCGCTCAAAACGAACCGTCATAGAGACCCCTTGTTTAAAGTGTCTACTCTGCACTGGATGTTAGGTATGTATTTGCCAGCAAAAAATTATCGTGACCCAAAAGCGTCACCATTGTGTGGTTCTTTCGAGGGCTTGCCGCCTCTACGTTTTCATGTGGGCAGTACAGAGTTGTTGCTCGACAGTAGCCGGCTAGCCGACCGAAAAGCTCGGCGCCAGGGCGTAGACAGTTCGGTGCGTGTATGGCACAAAATGCCGCACGTTTTTCCTTTGCTGCCATATTTGCCAGAAGCGCAGCAGGCAACGAATCAAATAGTAGAATTTATGCAGACGTGCTGGTCTTCCAGGCGTGCTAAGTAAGTAGCGCTCACTTGGCGGCCGGCGTCTTTAGCTAAACATTTTTTCAAATGCTTGCTCTAATTCCTTATGCGCATTCCTTTCAAGGAACGTTCCATGTCCCGCTAGCAATTGGTCGAAATCTAATTTCATCAGTCTCTCAAACTCCGATTTTATCCCTTCGCGGTCAGTGGTCAACTTCTTAACCCATATAGGACCGATGATGGTTTTACTCGGGAAGCCCAAAAGTGGCAGCAACTTTTGCATCAACCAAGCGGTATGGGGCATATGCGGAGCGGTTGAATAGCTTTGAATGGCGTCACAGGTGAGTAAAACGCCAGGCGAGCGTTCCAGCAAGATTGCTCCTTCAGGCTCGGTCATATGCTTAAAAGCAAAAAGCTTGGCCTTAGGAAATGGCAATTCACGATCTTCAACCAAGCGGCGTGTAATATTGGGCGTTGTATACGTTGTTCCACCCTCGAATGACCAAAATTCAGCATTGTAGCGATCAACATAGAAATCGTCATCCATGCCATGCATCGGGCCGAGACGAAGCACATGCTTTACTTCTCCAAGTGCTTCTAAACTTTCCAGCCCTGGCTCATCCAGGCGCACCGCATTGATCAAGGTCAGTTCACCTTGATTGCGCACAATCGTCATATTGCGGGTTAGCTTAGCGACTGGAATTATTTGAACACTACCATGAACAACAAATAGGTCTTCACCGATTTGCTTAGGTGGGTCGTGGGGTAGGGCGGCGGGGTGAGTCATAGCGGAGTTACTTGATGGCGTTTTACCTTTCGATTGTACGCGTGATCATAGGTGCGTCTATAGCTGGGCTAGACGCGAACCAGGAATGGTCTGTATGTGCACCTAAGTTGTCTGTGGCTGTGCCAGCATTACCTACAACGTCATTGCACCATCAACGCTGATGGAGGCGCCGGTCATAAACTGGCACTTATCGCTGGAGATAAACAAAACGGCCTGCGCCACCTCATCAATGGTTCCCAGGCGGCCCACTGGATGCAATGCCACAAAGCCCTGCAACATTTCTTCTGGCGCGTCGCTTAGCTCAAGGCTATTGCGCAGTAACGGAGTGTCGATAAAGCCGGGTAATACGGCGTTGCAACGTATTTGATAGTTTTGCTCGGCACAATGCAAAGCCGTGCTTTCAGTTAGGCTGACAACTGCAGCTTTAGTTGCAGAGTACACGCACGTGCTTGCCATCGCTTTTTTACCCAAAGCTGATGCGATATTAATGATGTTACCGCCCTGCGATTTCATCGCGCCAACAGCATACTTGCAACCAAGAAAAACGCCCTTGGAGTTTATGTCGTTTATTCGCGTCCAATCATCGAGCGTCGCATCCTCAATGTCAGCACTCATACCTGTGCCAGCGTTATTGACCAGCAATGAGAGTGGGCCCAACTCCTGCTCGGCCCAGGAAATTGTATCTTTCCAATCTTCCTCAATGCTTACGTTCAGCTTTCGATAAAATGCCTGTTCACCCAATTCCAGTGCAAGTTTGTCTCCCGCCTCCTGTTGTATGTCGGCAATGACTACCCGGTAACCACTGGTCACAAGAAGTTTGGTAATACCTTCTCCAATGCCGCTGGCGCCGCCGCTTACTATTGCTACGGGGGGCGCTACAGGAAGTTTGTTTGAGGCCACAATTAGATTCTCTGTCAGTACTTATATTTATAGGGTTTGCCTGAATACTAGCATATAAAAAAAGCAGACTGTTCGGTTTTTTATTGGCTTAGCGAACGGCTTGAGATACACTCTCAATCAGCTTTATGTTGTAGCGTTGCAGCATGGCTAATAAAGGCTCAAGCGCACGGAGAACAGCATGCCAGACGAGCAACAAAAAATAATAATAACGGGTGCTGCTGGTGGTATCGGTTCGGCAGTATCACGCAGCTTGGCGTCTCAGGGTGCTCAATTAATGTTGGTTGACATTGGCGAGTCGGCGTTGCACGCCCTTCGTGATGAGTTGTTAGCCGCTGGAGCAGCTGACGCAGATGTTCAGGTCTGCGTGGCGGACGTTAGCGAGCCAGTACAAGTTGAGAACTACGTTCAACAAACACTGCAGGCCTTTGGTGGTGTTAACCGCTTTATGAATAATGCGGGCATAGAAGGGCCTGGCGCTTCGATAATTGACTACCCATTAGAAGATTTCATGCGGGTTATGAACATTAATGTAACCGGTGTTTGGCTGGGAATGAAATACGTTTTACCAGCCATGCGTGATGCAGGCGGTGGCAGTGTCATCATTACTTCCTCCGTGGCAGGCGTCATTGGCAGCCCAAACTTGTCAGGTTATGTTACCAGTAAACATGCAGTGATTGGCATCATGCGAACGGCCGCGCTGGAGCACGCTGCCGACGATATTAGGGTAAACACAATACACCCAGGTATGGTTGACACTAAAATGGCAGAGAGAATCGGCGAAAATTCCGGGCTCGGCGTTGCGGGATTTGAAGAGCTGATTAGATCAAAAATTCCTTTAGGTCGTTATGCCCAAGCTGAAGACATTGTGGGTATAGTGAATTTTTTATTTGGCGAATCCGCATCTTATTGCACGGGTCAACAGTACTTCGTTGATGGCGGCATCACTACGGGTTAGAAGAGCGTTCATTTTGGAGAGTAAAATGCTTGAAGGAAAGATTGTCGTTGTAAGCGGCGCTGGTGACGGCATTGGCGCTGCATGCGCCGAAAAAATGTTGGCGCAAGGCGCTGAATATGTAGCGGTTGCAGATATTGATGCAGCGAAGGGGCGTAAGATAACTGAAGCGCTCAATGGCAAAGGCTATAGTGCGGATTTTTTTGAGTTGGATGTGCGAGTGGAAGCGCAATGGCAGACAATGTTTGATGCCATTATAGCCAAGCATGGCCGAGTTGATGTACTGGTTAACAATGCTGGCATTTGTATTCTCAAAGACATTGAGTCAATGACCTTTGATGAGTTTCGTCAGGTAAATGATGTTAACGCAACAGGCGTGTTTCTCGGCACCCGCTGTGCCATTCTCAGCATGCGAGCTTGCACACCAGAAGGCGAAGCTGCCAGTGGCTCCATTGTTAACATTGCCTCAATCGCTGGTCAGGTTGGCATGCGCGGTGGCATCGCCTACGGTGCTGGCAAAGCCGCAGTCACTAATATGACCAAAGCATTAGCGGTCGAATGTGCAGAAAAGCGAGAGTTTATTCGAGTTAATTCGGTTCACCCGGGTACGGTTAAAACGGACATGACAACGACGATGTTTGGTGAGGAATATTTTGCCAACGTTGACAATTTTTCTGCAACCCCGATGAAGGATTTTGCCATGCCGGAAGACATCGCTAACGCTGTTGTCTATCTTGCGTCGGACCAGTCGAAGTTGGTGACTGGCAGTGAGTTAACGGTGGATGGCGGTTTAACCAGTGGCTTGGCGGGTGAATTCTAATGGCTAGATTATCAGGAAAGACAGCGCTGATTACTGGTGGTACCAGTGGCATAGGTCGAAATGCGACTTTACGTTTTGTGCGCGAAGGTGCACGGGTACTGTTTACTGGGCGAGACAAAGCGCGCGCCGATGAAACTTTAGCAGAAATAGAAGAGCTTGGTGGTGAAGGCTATTTTGAGCCGCACGACGTTACTAGCGAAGCTGACTGGCAGCGCGTTATTGCGGCGGCTGAGTCGCACTTAGGCAGTTTGGATGTACTGGTTAACAATGCCGGCATATTTTCATACGGGCCAATAGAAGACACGACGCCAGAAGACTTTCAGAAGATGTGGAGCGTAAACGTGGACGGCGTTTTTCTGGGTATAAAGTACGGCTTGTCTCTAATGAAGAAGAATCCGCGCAAGGGCTCAATTGTTAACATCAGCTCTTTGTCGGGTATGGTTGGCCACGCTGATGTGGTTTCTTACTGTACTACCAAAGCGGCATCAATAATGATGACGCGCACAGCTGCAATGGAAGCTGCCCCCCATGTTCGAGTAAACGCGCTGGCACCAGGGCCTGTTTGGAATGAGTTGCTTGAACGTGAACACGCTGGCCAAGATGCCGAAGAAACAAAAGAATACTATAAAGAAAGCCAGCCCCTGAAGTTGCTGGGCGAGTCGGCCGACGTGACTAATGGAATCGTTTATCTTGCATCGGAGGAGTCTCGTTTTGTGACAGGATCTATCTTGCGGATAGACGCTGGACGCGGTGCCGACTAGCGTCGTTTAAAGAAAATCCAGGATCGCAAACTTTAAAGCGAGTACAATGGTTTAATGCATGATTTTGTTCTCGCCCTGATTGGTGGCTCATTGATTGGGAGTGCCGCCGTATTGTTGATGGCCAGCAATGGTTCGATCATGGGCGTTAGTGGTATTGCCAGTCGCCTGCTGCCGCCAAAGAGTGCTAGCAGTAATTGGGGGGTCAGTTTTTTTGCAGGTGTATTCACTGCACCTATTCTCGCCTTCTTCGTCTATGGAGCTATGCCTTCTATTCTAATTACTGATAATGGTTTTTTGCTTGTTGCCGGTGGCCTTTTGGTTGGTTTAGGCACCGTTGTAGGTAATGGCTGCACCTCAGGGCACGGCGTGTGTGGTTTGTCTCGATTTTCACGTCGTTCTGCGTATGCCACCACCGTATTCATGTTAGCGGCAATTGCGACCGTGTATGTAATGCGCCGGCTTACAGGAGCATGAAATGATAAAACAGCTTTTTGTTTTTCTTTCTGGCTTGATATTCAGCACCGGCTTAATGATATCCGGCATGATTAACCCGGAGAAGGTGCTGGGCTTTCTTGATGTATTTGGCGATTGGGACGCCTCCCTCGCATTTGTGATGGGGGGTGCTGTTGTTGTAACCGCAATTGGCTACAAAATTGTACTCAAAAAGACGAAGCCTTTGTTTGCAGATGCTTTTTCAGTTCCAAATAGGAAGGATGTAGATGCTCGTTTGATCTTAGGACCGATTATGTTTGGAATTGGCTGGGGGCTGGTTGGATTGTGTCCCGGTCCTGCCTTCGCCGCTTTAGTTGTAGCACCTACAGCGACAGCGCTGTTTGTTACAGCCATGCTGCTCGGTATGTTTGTAGCACGACGTGTGTTGACGCGCTCACGGTGGTGAGGAAACACTCAGCCCACTAGGCTATAAAGAGCGCTTTCAGGTGATCGTTCATCATCTTTCCCTGTGGGTCTAGCGCACGCCGCACTTCCTGAAAATCTTGCCAGTGCTTTGGGTATAGCGCCGAAAGTTGCTCTGCTTTTAAGGTATGAATTTTGCCCCAATGTGGGCGGCCTTCATACTTCCAGAAAATGGGTTCAATTTCTGCGAACACCGCTTTGTAATCTATGTCTCCAAATTGATGCACTGATATCGACGCTCCTGCTCTGCCCTCAAACATCGACAACCAAATATCAGACGCTTGAACGTGTCGATATTCAAGCGGAAAGGGCATCATTAGATTTTTAGCACGTATCGTATTCAATATGTCGCGCAAGCAGTTTGGCCCATGCTCCACTGGCATTGTATATTCCATTTCTCTAAACCGAACTATCCGGTCGTGCGGTAAAACTTTGTAGGAGGGACCTGTTCTGATCGTATCCGATTGGGCTTTTTTAAACTCACGGGTGAGAATTTTCTCGTAAAGAGCAGGGCCAACCGCCGGAATCCATGCCAGCTTGTCGTAGGCGTCTCGCAAAGCGTTAACAAGCTGAGGATCATCTTCGCCCACATTGACGTCGCCTTCTTGGGCAATATCAGTGGTCACCGAAACCGACACGTCGGTATAAGGTACTGGGAAGAACTCAAACAAGCGATGACGTGCAAATCGGGCATCTATGTCGTCAAGAATGTCTTCGGTGCGCTCCAGTTTGCTTACTTCGGTAAGATCAAACGCTGGTTCGTTTTGCAGCCGAACTTTTGAGACCAATCCAAGGGCGCCAATTGATGTTCTTGCTGCTTGAAAGATTTCTGAATTTTCAGTGGCGCTGCAGGCAAGCAATTCACCCGATGGCGTTGCCAAGCTTAGGCCTGTGACATAGTCCGGAATGCATCCATAGCGAATGCCTGTACCGTGCACTGATGTAGCCATAGAGCCGCCGATGGACGGGTAATCCATATCGGGCAAATTCGGCATGGCCTGGCCAATGGAATTTAATAACGGTCCTATGTTATGAATTCGTGTTCCGGCCCAAACCTCCGCTTGCTGCGTTTTTTCGTCGTGGCTGATGAGACCGCTGAGCAAATCGGTAGCGATTAATGTGTCGTTCGTGGGAACAACAGCACTGAAAGAGTGGCTTCCACCAATGGGTCGCACAATGCCTTTGGCGTTTTTGAGCGCGTAGACAATCTCATCTTCTGTTGTTGGAGCAAAGCGGCTCTCTGGTGTGCAATGCTGATTGCCGGCCCAATTTATCCAGGGCACAGTCGAACCGGGTTGGAAACTCACCGGGCTGTGCGGCTGAGTGCTTATCTCTGATTCACAACCGCCAACAGATAGTAAGGTGGCTGAACCTGCAGCCGCTGCCGTAAGAGTGGCTGACTTTCGTAAAAAATCTCTTCTATTCTTCACGGTGGCTTCTCCTCGCCCACTTCTCCTGTCGCCTTCGTTTTGGGATCGGGCATGCCGGCGATAGCTCTGATTAACACGCGTAAGTCTTGCTCGTCACAGGCGGCACAGTAGCCTGCAGGAGGCATACTGCCAATGCCCTGCACCACGTTAATCAAAAGTGCGTCTTCACCTTTTGCTATCAAAGGCGCCCAGCTAGCGGCGTCACCAAAAATGGGGGCGCCTAATCCAGGCTTGCTATGGCACTGAACGCAGTTATTCGCTAAAAGTGTTGCTTGGCGCGATGTCATTTGAGCTGATGTTGGCAGTGACAGACCTGCCAGCAATAGAATGACCACTAGGTTTTTGTAAAAGGGTACGATGAATGCCGTCATAGGTTTCCTAGGCTTTATTAACATCAAAAGTTGGCCAGGTGTCGACAATTTCGCCGTTATCATAAACTGCTATGTCGCCAAATTGCAGAAACACGAACTCGCTTTGTGTGGGCCGCCAAAACATCCAATCATCTACTGCCAAGCTGATTCGATTCGACCCATTGTACATTTCTTGATTAGTCGAACGGCCCAAAAGAGGGTTGTTGACCAGTCCCTTTGGTGACTCAGGAACCGATTTCCAGTAACCACCATAGGAGAAAAAGGTTTGCGCTCGATTTGGATTCCACCATTCCATAGCCTTGCCTAAACCCGCAACGCCTGGCACATGAGTGCCCTTGGATGTCTTCAAAATCGGAGATGCAATAAAACCAGCGGGCATGTGGTCCGACAAGCTGGGAATATCGAAATCGGTAGGCTTTACCAGGCAAGAACCCGCGGCTAACTCATTTTGTGGAAAACGGCCTTCGTTATAATATTGGTAGGTAGGGCTGCCGCCTGCATTCAAAGTTAGATCGCTCAAGCTTTTACCAAGAACCTGCTCCGCGATAGCAAGCTTGTCGGAGTACACCGTCATGGCCTTATCGCGAAGCTTCAGTTTGTTGCCTGGCACTTTAGCAATGTGCGGTTCGTAACCCATAAAGCCGGCGAACGATAAATTCGGATCGCCGTCTATTAACAACAGCATAGCGCTAAGTTCTTCATTAATGGCAACGCCGCCGCGGTGTAAGCCAACATCCAGCTCAATATTTACCTGCAGTTTGATGCTGCGAGATTTGGCTAGTTGCTGGTATTGATGCAATCGAGCTGGAGTATCGATCAACCATTGCAGCTGACGCTCAGCGTCAAAACTGCTCTCTGGGCCATAGCCGCGATAGAAATTCTCAGCCGCAGCGACAGGCATAGGTTTGCCAACAAGCACGTCCGCTGCTGGCATTTTAGCAGTCACTTCGCTAAGAAACGGTTGATGAAACATCATTACACGATTAGTGTCTGCTTCTTTCATCACCAATTGCAAAAGTGGAATGGATGGCAGTGATTTGCCAACAACCCGATAATCAAAACGACCATTTATATGCCCGTTGAGCGTCTCAATGTTTTTTAGTAGAACGGAGCGATCAATTACCAAGGTGGGTTTTGCGAAATGAGCGTTGCGTAATGCGGCGCTCATCTTTTCAAAATAGCTTGAGTGATTCTGGCCTTTGTCGCGGGGCCGTAAAACAGCCGCGGCACCTAGAGCCGCGAGCCCAGTTGCACCAAGAACGAGGCGGCGGCGAGATGAGTTAAATTTTTTGGTGGTCATAATAGACTCAGCTTGCTAAAGGCAGCATAGAGACAGCAGGCTTATTATCCGTATTCGAACACTGAAAGTCTCTGTTCTAGGCAAACATAATCAGCTTGCACCTCTATGTTTATTGGAAAATGCAGGCAAGTTTACAGTCAGTGGCAATTATGGCACTATCTATGCCAATAAGGTTGCGTGTACGAAGCACTGGGCATATGCGTTTATCGCGAAACGCACACATCGTTATCTGCATTGCTGTTTGGCTAAAATTGGAGATACCTCCGTGCTTAAAAAAATCATACTCAGCGGTTTAATTCTAGCTGTCATCGTCGGTGGCCTCGCCTGGCTGAATCGAATCGACGTGATGCTGGCAGTTCTAAAATACCGTTCCCAGACTGAAAAAACAGTCGTTGATAACAAAGAGATAATTTGGCAGGCGGGCCCGCAGCAGGCGACGATACCTATTGCCGAGCGGCCACCCAATATCATTCTTATCGTTGCAGACGATTTAGGGATAAACGACATATCTACTTTCGGTGGCGGAGTTGCTGGCGGGCGTCTGAAAACGCCAAACATTGATCAACTGGCAGCGCAGGGCGCTGTGTTTAATCAGGCCTACGCCGGTAATGCTACTTGTGCGCCGTCACGTGCGATGATTATGTCCGGTCGTTACCCTACGCGCACAGGCTTCGAGTTTACGCCTACGCCAAGCGGTATGCGGCCAATGGTGAATATGATTTCAGCTAGCATAGACAGTGGTTTACCGCCGGGTAGCTTTAATGATGAGGTAAACACTGCAGCCTATGAAGATCAGGGCTTGCCTGGCGTTGAGGTAACCGTTGCAGAAATGCTAAAGGACAATGGTTACTACACGGCTCATATAGGCAAATGGCATTTGGGAGGTAATGATGAAATGTCACCCAATGCCCAAGGCTTTGACGACAGCTTATTAATGTCCAGTGGTCTTTATCTTCCAGAAGACGATCCCAACGTTGTTAATGCAAAACTGGACTTCGATCCTATCGACCGATTTTTATGGGCGCGCCTAAGCTATGCAAATTCTTTTAATAACCCCGGTGATGAGCGTTTCAAGCCAGCCCGTTACCTCACTGATTATTGGACTGATGAGTCAATAAAGATAATTAAGGCAAATAGAAATCGTCCGTTCTTTTTGTATCTAGCCCATTGGGGAGTACACACACCTCTGCAGGCAACCCGTGAGGATTATGACGCGGTAGGTGATATCAAGCCGCATCGTTTAAGAGTGTATGCGGCCATGACGAGAGCGTTGGATCGCAGCGTGGGTAGAATTGTAGCCACACTGGAAGAACAGGGTTTGGCTGAGAATACCGTCATTATGTTTACCAGTGATAACGGTGGTGCTGGCTACATTGGTTTGCCCGACGTCAATGCGCCCTATCGCGGCTGGAAGCTCACGATGTTTGAAGGCGGTATAAGAGCACCCATGTTCGTTAAATGGCCGGCCAAGATTGCGGCAGGAACCAAAGTAGACACGCCGGTTGCACACATTGACATGTTGCCCACCATTGCCGCAGCGGCCAATGTGCCAACGCCTGAAGGCGTCAAGTTAGATGGTGTCAGCATGCTTGATTTAGCAATGGAGGCTCCGGGCGCTAAAGAGGCGTGGTCGCGGCAAACCTTGTTTTGGCAGAGTGGTTATTATCGTGTAGTTCGCCACGGTGACTGGAAGCTACAAGTGTCGCTTAAACCTGATAAAAAGTGGCTATTTGATCTAGCGGTTGACCCCACTGAACAGCGGAACTTGGCGGATTCTGAACCAGATAAATTGAACGAGTTAATGGCGTTGCTGGATGCACGCGAAGCGTCATCTTCAGGGCCTACCTATCCTTACAGTACTGAGTTTCCTGTCGCTATTGATAAAACTCTGGTGGAGAGATTTGAGGATGGGGATGAGTATATTTATTGGCCCAATTAGTTTGGAACCCAGAATGGAGCAAGCAGCAAGCTCACTACTAACGATTATTGTTGAACTTATATTGTGGAAAAGAGAATGAGCGACTTTGAACGAATACACTTAATAGGCGGCACGGCATCACCTTACACGCGCAAGATGGTGGCCTTGCTGCGTTACCGTCACATACCCTACAAAGTCACCTGGGCGCAACCCGAGCTGGTGTTGGCTGAAATGGGCATCGAGAACCCCAAGCCAGTATTGTTACCGGTGTTCGTGTTTGCCGATGAGCAGGGCAATGACAAAGCCGTGTGCGATTCAACGCCAATCATTCGGCGTCTGGAAGCGATGCAAGCTGGACGCTCTGTTCTGCCTCAAGATCCGGCAATAGCCTTTATCGATTACTTATTAGAAGATTTTGGTGATGAATGGTGCACCAAGTATATGTTTCATTACCGCTGGCATTTTGAGGAAGATGCCGATAATGCTGGCACCTTGCTGCCGCTTACAACCAAGCCCGATTTGTCGCCGAAAGAACACGCTGATTTCAAGGAGTACATATCCAAGCGCCAGATAGAGCGGCTCTATGTTGTGGGCTCCAACGATATTACCGCACCCATTATTGATGCGAGCTACCGCCGTTTGCTAGGCGCATTCGAACGCCATTTTGAAACGCAAAAGTATTTCTTGGGCGCGCGCCCTGGTGCGGGAGACTTTTCTGTTTATGGTCAACTAACACAGTTGGTTGGCTATGACCCAACTCCGCGCGCTATAGCTCACGCCGTGTCACCGCGCACAGTGGCTTGGGTAGATTGCATGGAAGATTTGAGCGGCTTGACGGTTGATGATGCCGACTGGAACGACCCTGAAGATATGCCCGCAACTCTAAAGCCGATTTTGGAAGAGCTTGGCCGCATGTACGTGCCCACTTTGTTGGCTAACGCAAAGGCTTTGCAGGCCGGCGAAAAAAGCTGGGAGATTGAATTAGACGGTGCTCGCTGGACACAACAAACCTTCCCATACCAGGCCAAATGCCTGCGATGGATTAACGAGCAATACTACGCTCTGGCAGATACCGATCGTGAGCGAGTTGACGCGATTCTGGCAGGTACTGGCTGCGAAGCCGTTATTCTACCTAAGACGAGCTAAGCCTCAGCTGCAATAACCCCAGTAGGTAAAACCAGCAACTTTTGGGGTTGAGGGCACATACATGGAATCGATGTCTTTAACCTCAAAACCACCTTGCGTTAGCAGGTCTGGAATGTCACGGCTTAGGTGGCAACCGCCGGCCATTTTGCCCCACAGCGGGTCGAGCTTTTTCTGCCAGCGATAAATAGCTTCATCAGGCGCCTTGCCATGTTCGCTGAAGAGTAACTTACCGCCTGGCTTTAGTACCCTGCGCATTTGCTTAACGGCTTTCAGTGCATCAGGAATGGTACATAGCGTGTAGGTCAGGACCACGGTATCAATAGTGTTATCGTCCAGCGGTATTTCTTCGCCGGGTAAGCCCAGCCATTCGAGATCAAAGGGTGCCGCTTCAACGCGTGGCTTGGCTTTTTCGCGCATACCTTCCGACGGTTCCAAGCCCCAGAGCTTTTCCACTTTCTCTGGGTTGTAATAAGGAATATTGATTCCCGAGCCCATGCCTATCTCAAGTATTTGCCCCTCAGCGTGTGGCACAACTTTTTCTCGTTGCTTGAGTATGGGCTTGGTGCCGCAGGCCGCGTTAATGACGTGGGGTAAAATGTATCGATCGTAAAGTCCCATGTGTGTTCCGAAATAGTTGAGTTTTTAGTAAGCGGTAATTCATCATATAGATAACAGTTGAGAATGGAAGTCCGGCGGCAAGAGCTGCGGATAAGCGATGAATCGTTCTAGGCTGTCTGCCGAGAGTAATAACTACGCAGTGCTTCTTGCTGAGTATTGATCCAAGAATGTGAGTAGCGGTTCGAGAAATAACTCAGGCCGTTCCAATAAACCCAAGTGCTTTAAACCCGGCACAATCAATGAGCTAGCACCGGATATTTCTGAAGCGATGGCCTCAGTCATGGCAGGAGTGCTGCCTGAGTCGAATTCACATGTGGCTACAAGGCTGGGAATATTCAACGCTGGTTGCGGACGAATCAGTTCGGTAACGCCACTGGCTAATACCTGGCGGTGTAAGGCGTAATTGCCTGGGTTGTTTGCCAAAACAGTTTCTCGCACACGTTGTACAGTACTTGGGTGGCTGGCATTAAACTCGCTGGTGAACCATCGTTCTAAAGCGGCGTCTATGGTGGCAGCAGGGCCACCACCTTCACTTTGTGCCGCATGCGTTTCAGCAAGACGCTGAGCATGGGGTTCGCGTTCGTGCGGTGAATTCAGAATGGCAAGTGCGTTGCAGCGTCCTGGGTTATCAATTGCAAAGCGTCTATTAATCATGCCTCCAAGCGAGAAACCAACCAGACTTGTTTGCGCTATGCCAAGTTCGTCTAGAAGCTCACCCAGTTGCTCGGCTAACACCGTAAGGCTGGGCTTTTTAGTTGGTAACGCCGATTGGCCATGACCCGAAAGGTCATAGATTAGTACTCTGTAACGGTTAGCCAGAGCGGGAACATACTTTTCCCATGTGATTTGGCGGCTTAGGCCAAGGCCGTGAATCAGAGTCACGACCGGTGCATCAACAGGGCCTGCAAGCTCGTAGGCAGTGCCCGATAGGCTTAGCTGTTCCATCAAACCCCCGCCGGGTTGTCAACGTCACGACCCATTTCTTTTAAATCTTCGTAGCGATCACCTATGCGATGCAAGGGATGGCCGCCAACGGATGCCCCCAAGGCAATCACAATTTCATCGTCAGCGGGGGCGTCGGGAATGGACGTATGAATGGTTTGATAGTGCGAACGTCTACCTGCATCGTCTTTATCCATCAAGGGTATCATCAGGCTAGTGCCGGCCGCGCCGCGCGTATTGGTAAAAGCCAGGTAGGTTTTAGCCTTTACGGCGTCTCTGAATTGATTTCCAAACCATAATGAGTGCGTTAGTGCCTGGGCATGCTCTATTTCACCACCCATGCCTACTATTGAAGCCTTACCATAGCCTTCCAGTTTTTCACCTGTCACGTTCAGAATCATATCAGTAAGTAGCTCGCCAATACCGGGGCATACATCGCGAATTTCTGGGCGCAGGTTTTCAACAAAACCGCGGCCAGCCCAAGGGTTGGCAATTATGGCAATCGCCGCAATTAACTGGGTTGGAACCGGCACCTTGGCCCCGCCTTCGATGTGCGTTGTTTGCACATGCATTAAGGTTCTTCGAATTTCTGCCGGCATTACTCTCTTCCTGTTTTGGCTCTGTTGGTGTGTTTTTGCTGCGCGTTACGCGAACTCGGGCATTACTTCATTGATAAACAATTCTAGTGAACGTTTCTGTGCTGCTTGGCCCAATCCCATACTCGCGTAATAGATAAAACTGTCAACGCCCAGTGCTTCGTAGCGTTTTATTTTTTCTATAACTGTTTCAGGTGAGCCAAACATTAGGTTTTCTTCAAGCATCTCTGGGTCCACCCTGGCATTGCCTGCCATTTCTTCAAAGGAAATTTCTTCGGGGAAGCCATTCGACACATCGCCCGTTTGCATCATCAAATTGCCAAATCGTCCAAGCGTATGGCGAATAGCCTGTATGCATTCATCACGGTCTTTATCGTTAGTGTAAACCGCCGCGTGGCGCATTAATGCAAAACGACCAGAAAAGTGTCCGCCATGCTTGGTATTGGACTCGTCTAGCTGCGCCTTGTATTTCTCTGCTTCTGAAAACGGCAGGGTCAATGGCCAGCACATGACATGCGCATTATTCGCTACCGCGTGGTCATAGGTTTCCGGTGAGCGTGCAGCCACCCAGATAGGAACCTGGCTCTGTATGGGTTTAGGGCACGATGTCGACTTCGGAAACTGCCAGAACTCACCGTCGTGCTCTACGTCGCCCTCCCATAATTGCTGCACCAGTGGCAACATTTCGCGCATGTATTTGTTGCCCTCTTTCTGCGACACGCCGGGCATCATGCGGTCGAATTCGCGCTGGTAGGCACCTGAGCCAATCCCAAACTCAAGTCGTCCGCCCGATAATAGATCCAGTAGGGCAGCTTCGCCCGCCAGCTTGATTGGGTGCCAGTAAGTGGCGTTAACAACAGCAACCCCTAGCCTGATGTTATTTGTGTGTGCTGCCCACCATGCGAGCAGTTGGAAAGGATTCGGTGCTATTGTCATTTCCAGGGCGTGGTGTT
The DNA here is from genome assembly GCA_045106985.1 of Pseudomonadales bacterium. Taxonomy (GTDB): domain Bacteria; phylum Pseudomonadota; class Gammaproteobacteria; order Pseudomonadales; family JAUIET01; genus JAUIET01. The sequence continues at coordinate 17,025 of JBGCFQ010000058.1, forward strand.
CAGCCGCCCATACAGTTTCAAAGCCCGCCTCGTCCGCACGTTGAACCATTTCCAGCGTGTGCCGTTCTGTGCTCACCATATCTTGGTCAGCGTTAGACCTTTCAAGGTTAATCGCTAATTGAAATTTCATCACTCCCGCTCCTTTTTTATGTTTATCGCGTCACTTTTCGTTTTTAGCTGAGGCCCAAAATCAGGTGCAATGTGCCATAAAAACTAATATCATGAAAACGAATTAAATAGCATATTAAGTTCGAATAAATCGAATATTCTCTAAAAGGCTCTCAATGTGCAGCGCACTGGCATAAGGGGGCAAATGAGCGATGAAGCACTATGAATACGACGGCACTGCATACTTTTCTGTCGATTGTAGAAACGGGTAGCCTGGTGCGGGCATCTGAAAAAATGAACGTTACTCAGTCAACTGTCACTGCACGCTTAAAATCTTTGGAGCAGGAGCTTGGGCAAACACTGCTTAATCGTTACAAGTCTGGCACAACCTTAACGCCGGCAGGAACGAAGCTCTTGCGTTATGCGAAGATCATGACGGGTCTGTGGCAGCAAGCTCAGCATGAGGCTGGATTGCCCGCGGGTACGGAAGCCGTATGTAATTTTGGCTGTCACAATGATCTTTGGTATGGTGTTGGCAAGCAGTTTTTCGACAGAATAGCCAACGAACACGAAGAAATTGCTGTATCGGTTTTGCATGGCAGCCAACAAGAGCTGGAAGGCTGGCTAGTAGATGGAATGGTTGATGTAATTTTAAGTTATCAGCCCTTCGCGCCTGGCAGCCAAACAGTCTATGAGTTGCCCGGCGAAAAAATAGTGCTGTATTCCGACAGGCCTAACAGTCCTATAAAATTTGACCCCTATTATATTTATGTTGACCACGGTGAAGAATACCGCCGACTGCATGCTGAATATTATCATGATGCAGGAACGGCAAGAATGAATTTTGATTCGCCACGCTGGGCGTTGGATTTTTTGCTGGAGCGGGGCGGCTCGGCGTATTTGCCAGAGCCCTTAGCGGAAAGCTATGTTCAGCAGGGCAAGCTGCATCGGTTGGATAGTGCGCCATCATTCAGTAGAAAACGCTATTTGCTGGCAAACGACATTGTGACCGCAAACTGGGAGTGGTTTCATTCTATGGTTGCAGATCTTCAGCAAGCTACTGCATAAGAAAACCAGTTTCCAAAGTTTTAAAGGAGAGTAAAAATGATTAGCGCTCAACTTTTAAAAGACGCAGAGCGGGCTGTTCGCGTAACTATGGGCCTTCTATGTCTGATACTTCCGGCACATCAAGCATTGCTGAAGAGAGGCAGTGTTTGATCGACACGAAATGGCATGATTTCAAAAGGCCTTGGTCTACTGAAGCTTTACCATTTGCCTCGCCGCGACTGTAAGGTAAGCAAGGCATAGCTATGCATCTATTCTCGATTAAAAACAATACTCAAAGGATTAATTTATGTCTTTAACATTTGACTCAGCCAGGCTGAGTAATCCGAATATAACGCCAGAACATGAAGCCTGGCGCGAGCAACTTCGACGCTTTATTGATGCTGAAATTGCTCCTTATGCTGAAGATTGGGACGAGGCAGGGCACATACCGCAAGAGCTTTGGAAGAAAGCGGGCGACTTCGGTCTTCTGGGTTTGGGCTACCCGGAGCAGTACGGTGGCGTAAAGGAGGGTATTGATAGTTGGCATGTTTGGATTACTAATGAAGAGCTGTCGCGCTTTGGCGTTGGCGGTGTTCCTGCCAGCTTGATGGTGCATGGCATCGGACTCCCCCCCGTCCTCAATTGGGGCAGTGATGAAATGAAAAACACTGTTGCACCGTTAGTATTGTCGGGTGACAAGAACATTAGTTTGGGTATCACCGAACCGGGTGGTGGGTCTGACGTGGCCAATCTTGCGACCACAGCCGTTCGTGAAGGTGACGAGTTTGTCGTTAACGGAAGCAAAACCTATATCACCGGTGGTATGCGCGCCGATTGGGTATCCACTGCTGTGCGCACCGGAGGTGAAGGCTCTGGTGGTGTATCCATGTTGCTGATTCCCACCGATGTTGAAGGTTTCTCGAGAACAGAGCTGGATCGAAAACAAGGCTGGTGGGCCTCTGACACGGCGACGTTGTACTTTGATAACGTTCGTGTGCCCGCCAGTAATTTGATTGGCACAGAAAACCAGGGCTTTAGAGTGATCATGACCAACTTTAACGACGAGCGCATGTTTATGTCAGCCTCAATGGAGGCCTATGGTCGAGTATGTTTGGAAGAAGCCGTGGAGTGGGCGCAACAGCGCAATACCTTTGGGCGCCGACTTGCCGACCACCAGGTGATTCGGCATAAGATCGCCCAAATGAAGCAGAAGCTTAACGCCACTCAGGCCTATATACGCATCTGTTACGAGTCTATCGAAGCTGGCACGCCTAACCCTGGCGACATAGCCATGTTGAAAGTACAGGCGAGCGAAACCATGGAGTACTGTGCGCGTGAGGCTATGCAGATTCTGGGTGGTATTGGCTATATGCGTGGCAGTCGCGTAGAGCGAATCTATCGGGAAGTAAGGGTCAACGCCATTGGTGGCGGTTCGGAAGAAATCATGCGTGATTTGGCATCACGTCAATATGGTCTTTAAAGTGTAGACCTTAGCCCGCATTACGAGAGCTGTGTGTGTCGGGCTGTATGGGTTCAACGTCAGCTCGCTTCGCCATTCTATTGATAATTTCCGACTTAAGTTGCAACTCTTCCTGGAGCCGATGACTCTTTTCTTTCTGGAATTCCAAGTCTCGAATTAAGGCGATGTTTTCGGTTTCATAGCGCGAGGAGCTAGCAAGAAAAGTTTGAAGCTGGCCAGCAAGTGAGTTCATCAATGTAAACCAACACAAGACTATTAAGCCTATCCAAAGCTTTAGTGGTTCGCCGCTCAAGAACAAGGCGGCGGCGGGCATCAGCAGCGCTGGAATTGCGAAATTTTTGAATGTATTGAAGTGAGCGTTATATAGCAGGCTGGTTCCTGCGGTTATCGCGCAGAGCACCATAAATGGGTACACCAGAACCGAGGGGTCCATTGTGTAGCCAAGATAGGCAATCATGGTGCCCCAAACGACGCCATTGATCGTTACGCTGCGAGCACAATATCGGTAGCACTCGCCCACTTGCTCCATCCGTTCGTTGTTTCTGAATCCCACTACCTTGCGCCATCGGGCAAACATAATGCAGATAATCAGGCCAGACCAAACAATGAGAGGGGGGGCAGGAATTGATGACCAGCACAGTACAACCACAACTATGGCGGCAAGTGTGTTTCCAGCCATTGTCGAAGAAGACTGCTTTTCCAGCAGGTTCATTTTGCGCCGATACATTTCCATTGCTTCAGCGTCACTTGGATAGAGCATCTTCTGTGCGCACCATTCTTATTTTAGCGCCCGAATAATTCCAGCTGTACCAAAGCTGGTCAATCGTCTAATAACGATGCAAGCACTATATGCAGTGCTTATATTTTGGCGCATACATTATGTTGTGCTTTTGTGTTGCAGCTTTATGGTGATTAATAACAGTTGAGCTCTTAACAAGCCCTAATAGCGACTGTAGAGCCATTTGAGGAGGGCATCCTGAACGGCATGGCCGCTGCCCCTGTGAACGTCTTTATTGTTGTGTTGAACAACAACAACGTAGCGCTTATTGCTTTTTGCCTGCAGGTAGCCAGCCATAGCGACAACGTGGTCCAGCCGTCCTGTTTTCATATGCGCGCGCCCATTCAAAGGACCGGCAACGTGGCGACGTGAAAAGGTGCCGTCCTGGCCAGTCACTGCCATGGACGCCAATAGCTCAGGCATGTAGGGGCTTTGCCATGCGCGGGTTAGCAGCCCACTGAATTGCCTGGCGGTAGCACGGGTTTTTCGAGAGCTTCCCGCGCCGTTGTCGATGAAGAAGCCATCTCGATTAAGGTTTTGCTGGTCTAGCCAGGTGTTGATGATAGCTCGCGATTTATCGGTTGAGCCCTGCGTGCCAAGTTGATCAACACTCAAATACAAAAAGAGCATTCGTGTCATTAAGTTGTTGCTGTATTTGTTGATTGAGCGCACAGCTTCACTTAGCGCGACAGAGTTGAACGCCAGCAGGGGTTTATCTTCGAATGAGCGATTGCCGGTTTGCAGCGTGCCGTCCCACACTCCTCCGGCTTGGCGCCACAACATTCTGAACAGCTCTGCCGTATAGGTATCTCTGTCCATTACGCTGCGCGACATGCCATATATTTTGCAGCGAGCGGGAAACCTCCCGTCAAGAATGAGTTGGCCTTCTGTGTTGAGGTTCATTGCAATGCCACGGTTGTAGCCGCGACATGAGGTGTTTGATGTGCGTAGATTGTTCTTGATGTCTAAGCCTGGTAGGTCGGGTATAACCTCTATATCAACGCGATTGGCTTGTGAGCTGGGACGAAACAGCAGCAGGGACACATTAAAATTGCTTACCAATGGCGCCGGCACTACGTTGTAGGCGCGCAGTCCCTGGTTATCAAATGCTGCTGGGTCTTCAATAACCGGCTCAAATAGACTCTGGTCAATGTATAGGTCGCCGCGAATTGTAGTCAAACCGGTCATTCTCAGTTGGTGGACCATAAGCCACAATCGTTCGAGCGGCAAAAATGGATCGCCTCCGCCTATTATCCACAGGTCGCCGTTTAGAGCGCCGTCCTGAAGATCTCCATCGCCATGTATGTCGGTAACCCATCGATGCGACGGAGTAAGAAGGTCTAGCGCGGCGAAACTGGTGACCAGCTTAATGGTGGATGCTGGGTTTCGCGGAACGTCAGCATTGTGCTGCAGTACGATTTTGCCGCTATCAACAGCTTTAACTAATATGCTCAGCCCTTTGCCGTCAAGCTTGAAGCGTTGAAGCGCTTGCTGCACAGGCGTCGGTAATGTCCTCACGTCCTGCGTGGATGCTGACGAATAGAAGCTTGGTGCAATCAATGCGGTGCACAAAAACAACAAGCTAACGAATCTTATAATTTTCATTGGTGATTGGTATCTGGTGATGTGATCTTGCTTCTCATGCAATTAGCCCTCCAAGATACCCACACCATCAAAAATTGGCTATTGGTCACTGTATGAAGAAATCACGTAGATCATTACTTGCGCAGCCGATACTGCCTATTTCCGTAATTTGCTTGGGTCGTTAACGGTCATCCCTATGATATAATTACCGCACTGAAACAGTGTTTTATGGGAGCCACAATGGGCACCAGTACAGACCAGGAAGATTTTTCCTATGCGGCCGATCAGGTCGTTGTAAAGCAATACCTTGATGAGCTTCACGAGCCCAAAAAGTTGAGCGCCAGCCAGTTGGCTGACCACAAAGAATCGATTAAGAAGCTATTGAAGCGTGAGAATGCTGTTCTCGTTGCTCATTACTACACCGACCCCGAGATTCAGGCTTTAGCTGAAGAAACGGGCGGCTGTGTGTCTGATTCGCTGGAAATGGCGCGCTTTGGCAATGATCACGAGGCGCAAACCCTGGTAGTGGCCGGTGTTAAGTTCATGGGCGAGACGGCAAAAATCTTAAACCCGGAAAAGCGAGTTTTAATGCCAACACTGGAAGCAACCTGCTCTCTGGATGTCGGTTGCCCCGAAGATGAGTTTGAGAAGTTTTGTAAACAGCACTCAGATCGCACCGTGGTTGTTTATGCCAATACCTCGGCTGCTGTCAAAGCACTTTCTGACTGGGTAGTTACTTCTAGCATTGCGCTGGACGTTGCCGAGCACTTACATGACCAAGGCGAGAAAATTCTTTGGGCGCCTGATAAGCACTTAGGTAACTATGTGCAGCGTGAAAGTGGTGCAGACTTAATTGCATGGAACGGTGCTTGCATAGTGCATGAAGAGTTTAAGGCGCGCGGAATAGAAGATATGCGACGTGTTTATCCTGAAGCTGCCGTGCTGGCGCATCCTGAATCGCCGCGAGCCGTTTTGGATCTTGCCGATCTGGTGGGTTCCACCACGCAAATTATCAATGCGGCTAGAGACTTGCCAAACAAGCAGTTTATTGTGGCAACAGATCAAGGCATTTTTTACAAGCTGCAACAGCAGATGCCCGACAAAGAATTCATCATAGCGCCAACCGCTGGCAGTGGTGCCAGTTGCCGCAGTTGCGCTAACTGCCCATGGATGGCAATGAATGCTCTCGAGAATTTGGAGCGTAGCCTGGATGCCGGCAGTAACGAAGTGTTCGTCGACCCAGCAACGGCAGAGCGTGCGGTAATTCCACTAGAGCGCATGCTGAACTTTGCCAAGAGCCTGCAAAAACAAGTGGTAGGCAACGCCTAGTTTAGGTGCGCACGGGCACAGCCGTCGTAGCGATTTTTCACACTGCGGCCGTTTAGATGTTGATGGCTTCTCTCATTTCTTCAATGCTGCGCATGCGCTCGTTGATCTTGGCAGAGGCAAGATAATCGCCTCGAACCAACTTTAGGGCGTAAATCAGCTGCCGTTCCGCTTCGTCGAACACACCATTTAAAATAAAGTACTCGGCTCGGGCCTGGTGTACTCCGGGAATGTTGCCCGCAAGGCCATGTGTTTCGGCCAGCAAATACCAAACATGTTCGTCGTGTGGGTGAAGCTCTACGTGTTCGAGCAGCACCATTTCTGTCTCTTTCGCACGACCTTCTTTGAGTAGCGCGTTAGCATAGGCCATGGTTAATGGATGGTTGCTGGGATTGATTGCCAATTGTTGTTCCAGAAGACTAAGCGCTTCTTTAATGCGTCCAGCTCGAATCTCAATGTCAACCTGCGCTAGCAGGTACACAATTTTTCGCGGTTCCTGCAGTAATAAAGGCTTTAAGGCAGCCCTGGCCGAATTCAGTTTGTTTGCATCTGTGTAAGCCAACACTAAGCCATATCGTGCAGCTGTGGGGTTGGCTGTGTCTCCTTTCAAATCAGACTTGAATCGTTTGATGGCTTGCCCTGCGTTTTCAGCGTAACTCGCTAAGACTCTGGCACGCATCAAATCATATTCATTATCCGCTGTGTAAATTTGACTGGGGTAGTCGCGGGCTCGGTTTTTGGAGTCGGAAATACGCGTTTCGCTGACCGGGTGGGTTAGTAAGAACTCTGGCGGAATGCGGTAATAACGCGATGCGCGTTGCATGCGTTCGAACATCGCCGGTACATCATTAGGGTCCATACCCGCCCGCGCCATGGTTTGCATACCGAGTCGGTCAGCTTCTAATTCATTTTGCCGGCTGAAGTTTAGTCGTGACTGGAGAGAAAGGGCCTGGGTGGCCGACAGCGCGGCCATTCCCGCATCACCACCTGCGGTTGCCGCTATTACCATACTCCCCAGTAGCGCCAACATATTGGGTATTGAGGAGCGTCTGGCTTTCTCTACGCCGCGGGCGAAATGTTTTTGACTAAGATGCGCAAGTTCGTGCGACAGAACAGCCGCCAACTCACCTTCTGATTTGGCGTGCAGAAGTAGACCGTCGTGTACACCAATAACGCCACCTGGAACGGCAAAAGCATTCAGGTTTTTATTGCCCACAATGACCAGTTCAAGACGTCGATCATCCAGCTCGCTGTGCTCGGCAAGCCGGTAAATCAGGCTCTCGAGATACTGCGATAAAATCGGGTCGTACACTGTGCGTACCTGACTTCTGAAACTCCTCAGCCATGCCTGGCCAAGCGCGTACTCTTTTTCTTTAGAAAACAGACTTGCACCAGCATTCCCCAGGTCGGGTAGGTCGCTGGTATTTGCCGCCTGAACTGTAGGTGCGCTGGTCAGCCAAAGCAGGCAGACAGTCGCCAGTAAATGGGTCGATATTTGTTTAAATAGTGAACGCTTCATAATCGTAGTACTGACTTTAGCACTTATTGAGTTCGTCATGAACTGAGGATTGGACTCTTTGCCTAGCTTTATCTGTAAGACGCTGATTTGGCTCAAATAAAATGAAACACTACTAGCGTCTTATATTAGAGTGTCAGGATGTGAATTAATTCCCTCGGCTGGTCCTGAAATGTCCAGCCCTGCGGGTATACTTGGTGTATTAACCTTGCGAGTCTTATGCGTGACGGAACCCGAACAAAACAACAATGAGCGTTTTTTTCAACAGAACGATACTGTTCTTGTTGACGCCTGTGGCCTCGATTGTCCAATGCCGCTTTTGAAAGCTAAACAGGCATTAAACAAGCTAGCTGCTGGCGAGTTTCTTCGCGTGCTGGCCACAGACCCGGGGTCACATCGCGACTTTCACGTATTTGCAGAGCAAAGTGGGCAGCGCTTGGTAAGTGCGACGCAAGACAAAGGGCGATTTGAGTTCGTTTTTGAGAAGACCTCTCTGGCGGAGCCATCGTGATGTTGGACATATTCAAAAAGTGGATAGATGATTACTTCGCTGACGAAGAAGCGCTGATATTGCTGCTACTAATCGTTGGCAGCTTTACACTTGTGTTGACCATGGGAGAAGTAGTCACCCCGGTAATTTTAGCCGTGATCCTCGCTTTTTTGCTGCAGGGCATGATAAGCAGGCTTACGCGCTGGAGAATGCCGCGGCCTCTGGCTTTGGTATTGACGATTCTGTTTTTTACCAGCCTCTCATTTGCCGCATTTCTAGTGGTGTTACCGTTGGCGTGGGAGCAGCTGAAGATTTTGTTTGGCGAGTTGCCAGGCATGCTGACCAAGGGGCAAGAGCTACTTATGTTGCTGCCTGAGCAATATCCGATTTTTTTCAGTGAAAGCCAAGTGCAGGAAATAATCGAATTGGCGCGGGCAAGAATTGGCGAACTAGGCCAGTCTGTTCTTTCATTCTCTATGTCGACAATACCGAACATTCTCGGTGTGATGCTGTATTTGATTTTGGTACCTATTCTGGCGTTTTTCATCCTTGCTGACGAGGGACAGTTCTTTAAAAGTCTGGCTAATCTACTGCCGCATCATAGGCCTTTGATGAACTCTGTCTGGCAAGAAATGAATGATCAGATAGCCAACTATATTAGAGGCAAAGCCATTGAAATTTTAGTGGTGGGCGCTGTGACGTATGTCGTGTTTGTCGCGCTAGGTTTGCAATACGCGGCGCTGTTAGCTGTATTGGTAGGCTTGTCAGTGGTAGTGCCTTATATCGGCGCCACTGTCGTTACAATCCCCGTGGCGCTGATAGCCTACTTTCAATGGGGAACTGATTCAGAATTTATCTATCTGATGATAGCGTACATGGTAATTCAGGCGTTGGACGGCAATGTGCTAGTGCCTTTGCTGTTTTCTGAAGCGGTCAACCTTAGCCCTACTGTGATAATGATTGCAGTAATTATGTTTGGCGGCTTATGGGGAGTATGGGGTGTGTTTTTTGCCATACCTCTGGCGACTTTAGTGAAGGCAGTGTTTAACGCTTGGCCTACGCAGTCCAGTGCTGCGCCCACTGAAGCAATTTCAGAGTCCTAGTTGGGGCTTAGCTAATGATGTCAGGCGCGATCACTCCTCGCGCTTACTATCTGTCTAATTAAGGAAACGTTTTGAACACTGTTGTAAAATTATCTTCGTCTCTTGTATTCGCGTTTTTTACTGCGGCGAGTATTGCCGCCACCACGCCATACAAAAGTCCAAATGACGATCGTCAATACAGTTCTTACTCACTAAAGAATAAGCTGCAAGTTCTTCTCGTTTCTGACGCAGGTTCAACTAAAGCCGCCGCCGCACTTGATGTTAACGTTGGCAGCGGAGATGACCCGGAAGATCGCAATGGTCTGGCACATTTTCTAGAGCATATGTTGTTCCTGGGTACGGAGAAGTACCCAAACTCCGGAGAGTATCAGGAGTTTATAAGCGCGCACGGTGGCGGACACAATGCTTATACCAGCTATGAGCACACCAATTATTTTTTTGATGTTGATGCACAATACCTTGAACCGGCCCTAGATCGATTTTCGCAGTTTTTTACCGCGCCATTATTCAACGCTGAATTCGTTGGCCGTGAAATCAATGCTGTAGAATCGGAGTATCGCTCCAAGTTAAAGGAAGACTCGCGTCGCTCCCTAGACGTGTTCAAAGAAATCATTAATCCAGAGCACCCCTTTGCAAAATTGTCGGTAGGTAATGTACAAACGTTGCTGAATGACCCAGAGCTTACAGCAGCTGACCTGGTTGAGAAGGAAGACCCTAACGGCGGTTTGCTTGATGAAGCCAATACTCAACGATTTGAAGAGCTGCGACAAGAGCTGCTAGGTTTTTACGCTCAGCACTATGCAGCCGACAAGATGACGCTGGTTGTGATCGGCCCGCAATCTATAAAAGAGCTGAAGCGTTGGGTATCTGAAAAATTCGGAGCTATACCCTCGACAGGTACTGTAAAAGGGCCAAAGGCTGTTCCAGGCAAAAACGTCGCGCCACCACCTCTTTTTACGCCAGGCTTTCTGCCACGTTTGGTATCGCTTCAGCCAGAGAAGGACAGTCGCAGTTTAGGCGTTACTTTTCCTATACCGCGACTGAAACCTCACTACCTGTCGAAACCAGACCAATACATTGGCAACATTATTGGCCATGAGGGAGAGGGCAGCTTGCTGTCTTATTTGAAATCACGAGGTTGGGCTGAAGGTCTTAGCGCCGGGGCTGGTTTCGAGCATAAAGGAGGGGCGACCTTTAATGTATCTATCTCTCTCACTCAAAGTGGCCTACAACATCAAGACGATATTCTAAACGCTCTATTTCAATTGATTGAACAAATCCGCGATGGCGGTATTGAAAAATGGCGCCAAAAAGAGCAGAAAAATATTTTGGCAACTGCTTTTCGCTTTCAAGAACAGGGTAGAGCGATTGGTTACGCGAGCCAACTAGCGAACAAATTACACGACTACCCCGCCAAGGAAGTGCTGCGCGGCGATTATCGTTTAACGCGATACAAGCCTTCTTTACTGAAAGAGATGCTGGACCATCTTAGGCCAGACAATGCACTAGTGACTGTTATGGCGCGCGGGCGAGACCATGAGAAGCAAAGCCATTGGTATGCAACGCCGTACAGTGTTGAGAGTATACCGACGCCAACACTTGAGCGATGGCGAACACCATCTGCCGACCTTGCAGATTCTCTGCCCATCTCGCTACCAGAGCCAAACCCGTTTCTAGCAGAAAATTTCGAACTGCAGAAAAGTAATGGCGACGCAGGCGACAGGCCCATTTTGATCACAGAGGCTTCTTCCGCGGAGGTTTGGTGGAACCCGGCGACGGAGTTTGCCGTACCTAAGGCGCAGTTGTTTTTTAACATTCGTAGTGAGCTCGCAGGAGGCTCGGCCAAGCAGGCGGCGCTGTCTCAGCTTCTTGCAGCTGTTGTTTCAGACTCCTTGAACGAGCTTAGCTATCCGGCGCTGCTGGCGGGTATTAACTTTCAAGTTAGGCGTCATATGCATGGCTTGAGTATTCGGGTTGGTGGTTATTCAGAGAAGCAGGCGCTGCTGCTGGAAAAAATTGCCAAGGCTTTGTCATTCGAAACTGTTGATGAGCAACGTTTGGGAGATCTGCACACGGAACTATTGCGCCGTTGGAGCAACGACAAAAAGCGCTTGCCCTATCAAATTTTGTTCAGTTCTTTGAACGAAGCGGTGGTAAGTAAGGTATGGCCGGCTGCGGCACAAGCTAGCGCGCTCCCAGCTATAAACGCTGAAGAGTTTTTGTCTTACGCTCGTGGGTTTATGCACTCTGCTACTGTTCAGTCGATGGCGGTAGGCAATGTCAGTAGTGAGGAAGCAATCGATCGAGCTCGTATTATAGAATCGGTGGTGTCATGCGCGAGTAACGCTGGCTGTGATGGGCAGAAAACAAAGGTCGCGCGGCTTGACGCGAAAGATACGCTGAGTCTATCCATCGATGTGGAGCACGCAGACAGTGCCTTGATTCATTATTTTCAGGCCCCAGACCAATCCCCCGCCAGCCGTGCAAATGCTGCGCTAACAGCGCAAATTATTAAATCTGAGTATTTTCAGCAATTGCGTACTGAGCAACAACTTGGTTACGCCGTTTTTGCCACCGCATTGCCACTTCTGGACGTGCCCGGTTTGGCTCTAATAGTGCAATCGCCAGGCAATTCCGTGGCGGACATACATGCGGCCAACCAAGCATTCTTGCGTGAAAGATCTGAAGTTCTTATTGATGAGAAAAGTGCAAATTTTAAACAATATAAAGAAGCTCTGCTTAGCGAATTGAGGGAGAAGCCGAAGAGCATCGCCGAGCAGGCCGAAACTTACTGGGCTGACCTGGCATTGGGTTACGAGAGCTTTGATCGTAGATCTGATTTGATTGTAGCGGTTGAAGCTCTAGACTTTGAGGAGTGGCGAACATTCTTCGACAGCGCATTCGAAGCAGGCTTTTTGTTATGGGCACAGGGCGACCGCGCACTCGGCGCATTGACCATTAACGGTTCTACCGTTATGAGATCTGGCGAAAGCACATCGACAGCGATTGATGCTCAAGGTCATTTTGTCGTTGGGAAAGTAAACTAGAACTGCTTTATCGTTTTTGGGGAACGCGAAGGAATGGAACACGCACTGATTGTTGATGATTCGCGCACAGCGCGGGCCGTACTAAAGCATATGCTGGGTAAGGAGTCTTACACTGTTGTTGCAGTTGAGTCAGCTGAGCAAGCGTTGGAGTACCTACTAACCCAAACAACCGATGTGATCTTCATGGATCACATGATGCCGGGCATGGACGGCTTCTCAGCGGTCAAGCGTCTTAAGGACGAAGATAAAACCGCTCATATTCCAATAGTCATGTACACCTCTAAGGAAGGTGAAGTGTATAGCGGCCAGGCACACGCACTTGGCGCTGCAGCAATATTGAGCAAACCCGCCACACAAGAGCAGCTGCAATCCGTTTTGTTGGAATTGAATGAAATCGCAAAAACGTCCGCGGTTATGGAAGTGGCTAAAAATGAGGCAGCTGTTGCTGTTGGCGTAGAGCTGGTCAGTGATACGACAGATTCAGCTGTGCAAATCGCAGCAGCCGAGCAAACCCAGAAAACTGAACCAGCCGCAGTAGCTCAGCAAAGGGTTCAGAAAGCCAGCGAACCTGCGCTGCCAGTAGATACAGAGCCGGCTGCGATACAAATCCCAAGGCAAAAACAAGCCGCCAATACGTCTGCTGGTAGTTCAAACCTATGGACTTGGATTGCGGGCATAGCGACTTTACTAGTGGCGCTGTTAGGAGCGAGAAACGCGATACTTTCCGACAAGCTTGAGGCAATGGAGGCGAATGAGGCCAAGCTGCTAGATCACTTGCTTCAAGCAAGCAACTTGGCGGCACAGTTTCCAAATGGAGAAATACCTTTTGCCGGGACACGTATAGAAACATCACGGCAATTGCTTGAAGGCGCAGAGCTAGCAGGTTTTAAGGGTATAATTACAGCGCGAGCCTATGTTGGGCAGTTTTGCATGCAACAAGCCGCCACAGGCGAGTTGTTTGTTGCCTCCGACGGATTAGCCATCGGTGATTGCGACGCAATTGGTCAGAACGGAGAGGCCGCTCTGCGTCAAAGTAGACAAAAGTCGGCTGCTTTTAAAGAATTTATTTCGACGCACCCCGCTTTAGTCGAGGGTGGTATAGAGTTTCGAACAGAAGGTATGGGCAGTGTTGCCAACAGACAGGAATACCCAGCTGTGAAAGATGTTGCAACGGCGGGTGATTGGAACTCTGTGGCGCGAAAAAATAATCGAGTAGAATTCGTATTGGACGCATCCGCGCAAGCAGTAAAATAAGCAGTTAAGAGAGCCGTTCAATGCTCGCTAGGAAATTGACCAAAGCCTATTTCTGTAAAAAACCAAGCAAGCCAAAGGAAAAAACTTAATGGCCTATCAGGACGAAGATCCACAAGAAACTCAAGAATGGCTAGCGGCCCTGGATTCTGTTGTTCAGCAACAAGGTAAGGAGCGCGCTGCCTATTTGTTACAACAACTAGGCACGCACGCTGGTGATCAGCGAGTTAAATTGCCAGCAGCGATTACCACACCTTTTCGAAATACCATTCCGCCCGAGCTTGAGAAGCGCATGCCTGGCGACTTGTTTATGGAGCGCCGAATTCGTTCGTTAGTACGCTGGAACGCATTGGCGATGGTTATGCGAGCTAACGTTAGGGACCCCAGCCTTGGCGGCCACATCTCCAGTTTTTCATCAAGCGCTACACTCTATGACGTTGGTTTCAACTACTTCTTCCGCGGCGAGCAGAATGGACAAGAAGCGGACCTGATCTTCTATCAGGGACATATTGCGCCTGGAATTTATGCCCGGTCTTTTCTGGAAGGCAGGTTTAGCGAAGAACAAATGGATAACTTCCGTCGTGAGGTCGATGGTAAGGGATTGTCATCCTACCCTCATCCTTGGTTAATGCCTGATTACTGGCAGTTTCCTACCGTATCTATGGGTCTTGGGCCAATACAAGCGATTTACCAAGCACGTGTTATGAAGTACCAGCAGCATCGTGGCCTAATAGAAAACGGTGATAGAAAAGTATGGGCTTTCTTAGGTGATGGCGAATGTGACGAGCCTGAATCTTTGGGTGCCATTTCATTGGCTGGCCGTGAGAAGCTGAACAACCTTAATTTTGTGATCAACTGCAACTTACAGAGGCTAGATGGTCCTGTTAGGGGTAACGGCAAAATAATTCAGGAATTGGAAGGCGTGTTTCGCGGCGCTGGTTGGAACGTTATTAAAGTAGTTTGGGGGCGGCTATGGGACCCCTTGCTGCAGAAAGACAAAACCGGTTTGTTGCAGCAGCGCATGAATGAAGTAGTTGATGGTGAGCTTCAGAATTACAAAGCCAATGGCGGGGCTTATACTAGAGAGCATTTCTTCGGTAAGTACCCAGAATTGCTAGAGTTGGTTAAAGACTTATCAGACGACGAGATAATGTACCTTAACCGTGGTGGGCATGACCCCTATAAGGTATACGCAGCCTATGCGGCGGCTATGGAGCAGAAGGAACAACCGACAGTTATTCTGGCCATGACGGTTAAAGGCTACGGTACGGGTGAAGCTGGTCAGGCCTCGAACGAAACTCATTCACTGAAAAAACTTGATATAGAAAGCCTGAAGAGTTTTCGTGACCGTTTTGGTGTGCCATTGCGTGACGAAGAACTCAAAGATGTGCCGTACTACCGGCCTGCGGATGACAGCCAAGAAATTCAGTACATGCGCCGCACGCGCGATAGTCTGGGTGGCAGCCTTCCTAAGCGCCGTAGCGACTTCGATGCTTTGGAAGTGCCGCCGCTCGAAACCTTTGTTAGCCAGTTGAAGTCGTCTGGCAAACGCGAAATTAGTACAACGATGGCGTTTGTACGTATTTTGTCGACGCTTGTAAAAGACAAAAAGATCGGAGAGCGTGTGGTGCCAATTGTACCTGACGAGGCCCGTACTTTTGGCATGGAGGGTATGTTTCGCCAGCTTGGTATTTACAGTGCGGTTGGCCAAAAATACACACCGCAAGACGCTGATCAGATCATGTTTTATCACGAAGATAAATCAGGTCAAATTATGGAAGAAGGTATTACAGAGGCCGGTGCTTTTTCAGCCTGGTTAGCCAATGCCACTTCCTACAGCAATAACAATTTAGTGATGCTGCCGTTTTACATCTTTTACTCCATGTTTGGCTTTCAACGCATTCATGACCTGGCATGGGCCGCAGGGGACTCGCAAGCGCGAGGCTTTTTGATGGGTGCAACCGCCGGGCGTACAACCTTGAATGGAGAGGGCTTGCAGCATCAAGATGGGCATGGCCTTATTTTTGCCAACACCATTCCCAATTGTGTCAGCTATGACCCAACCTACGCGTTTGAACTTGCCGTTATTATTCAGAACGGCCTGCAGCGCATGTTTGCTGAAAAGGAAAACTGTTTTTACTACGTAACTACAATGAACGAAAATTATCACCAACCGGAAATGCCGGAAGGTGTTGAAGAAGGCATTGTGAAAGGTATGTACTTGTTTCAGAAAGCACCAAGTGCAAAAGCTGATTTTACCGTAGAGTTGATGGGCAGTGGCACGATTTTGCGCGAAGTACTTGCAGCTGCTGAGCTGTTAAAAGATAACCACAATATTAAGGCGAATGTGTGGAGTGCTACCAGCATTAATGAATTAGTGCGCGAGGCACATTCAGTTGATCGCTGGAATATGATGCACGCAGAAGAAGAGCAACGTGTGCCTTACGTTACGCAGTTACTGCAAGACGCAAAAGGCCCCGTGATTGCGGCCACAGATTACATCAAGGCCTACGCAGATCAGATACGGCGTTTTGTACCGCAGCGTTATACGGTGCTGGGCACCGATGGTTACGGGCGCAGCGACACACGCTCTCAGTTAAGGCATTTCTTTGAGGTAGACCGATATTTCATTGTGATTGCTACCTTGAAGTCTCTGGCAGATGACGGCGATTTAAAACCATCAGCTGTAACTGACGCGATGCAGAAGTACGGCATCAGTGACAGCAAGAAAGACCCGTGGACTTGTTGAGGAGATCATTATGGCTACGCAGATAATTAAAGTGCCTGATCTCGGTGGAGCAGATGAGGTTGAAGTAATTGAGGTGTGCATTAACGTTGGCGATTCTGTCGACGTTGAGCAATCCTTGCTGGTGTTAGAATCCGACAAGGCGTCAATGGAAGTGCCGAGCCCAGTGGCCGGCATTGTTAAAAGTATTCTAGTGAGTAATGGCGACACTGTTAGTGATGGTTCGGAGATCGTTGAATTAGAGCTGGAATCAGAAGCAGAACCCCCAGCGGAAGAGAACGCAGAACCCGAGCTTGCAAAGTCGACTAGTGAATCGGAGCCGGAACAAGAAGCCACGCCCGCAGTTGATGCTACTGGTGCTAAGCCGAGCAATGCAGAACCAACAGTGGTTCCCGTTCTACTTCCTGATATAGGAGCTGACGCTGCTGAAGTTATAGAGCTAAGCGTTGCCGTGGGCGATGAATTGGCCGAAGGGGATACTCTCATCGTGCTTGAAACCGATAAGGCGTCGATGGAAGTGCCTACGCCAAACGCGGGCACAGTGAAAGCCGTTCATATTAAGGAAGGTGATGAACTTGCCACCGGTGCTTTGTTGGTTGATCTTTTAACACAAGGACAAACTGAAAGTGCCGCGTCTGCCAGCGAGCCAAGTGCTTCTGTCTCAGAGGTGCCTGTCCCGAAAGCGACTCCAGCGCCTGCTCCCGTTGAGAATGTTAAAGCGGAACCTGTCAGTAACGTTGTGAGTAAAACTGAGAGCGGCGCGGACAGCAACGTTTTAAGCAACGTGTATGCCGGCCCGGCTGTGCGTAAACTAGCTCGCGAGTTTGGTGTAAATCTTGGTTTAGTGTCGGGCAGCGGGCCAAAGGGTCGTATTCTAAAAGAAGACCTTCAGAGCTTTGTTAAGCAAAGCATTGAAACAGGTTCTTCCGCTGCTTCGAATGTCGCCCAGGGCATGAATGGCATTGCGCCGATTCCAGAAATAGACTTTGCTCAGTTCGGACCAATAGAGTCCGAGCCTATGACACGCTTGCATAAGCTAACAGCGGCGAACATGACTCGCAGCTGGTTGAATGTGCCGCATGTCACGCAATATGACGATGCCGACATTTCTGACCTGGAAGATTTCCGAGCGTCGCTTAAACCTGAGATGGAGCGGCGCGGTACAAAACTGTCGCCAGTGCCATTCTTGTTTAAAGCGGTAGCGGTTGCCTTGCTGCGCCATCCCAAGTTTTTGTCGTCCTTACATGCAGATGGCGAAACCATTGTGTACAAGCAGTATTGTCACATCGGCATGGCGGTAGACACGCCAGCTGGTTTGGTTGTACCCGTTATTCGCGATGCCGATAAGAAAAGCGTGTGGGAGATAGGTGTAGAGATTCTGGATCTTGCCGACAAAGCCAAGAACAGAAAATTGAAAGCAAGCGATATGCAAGGTGGTTGCTTTACCATTTCCAGCTTGGGTAACATTGGCGGGCAGGGCTTTACGCCTATTATCAATGCGCCGGAAGTGGGTATTCTCGGTGTGTCTCGAATGACGGTTAAGCCGGTTTATAGGGGTGATGAATTGCTACCCCGTAAAATGCTGCCGCTTAGTTTGTCTTACGACCACCGTGCCGTTAACGGCGGCGATGCAGGCCGGTTTATGACCGAATTGTGTCAGCTATTGAGTGATATAAGGTTGCAACTACTATGACTATGACCGTAACGCCTTCAGGGCAGTCTTGTGGCGCAGCCGTCACAAACGTTGATCTAACAAAAGATTTAAGTGATCAACAGGTTGCCGACATTCGCGCTGCCTGGTTAGAGCATCATGTGTTGAGTTTCCCAGGGCAAGCGCTGACTGACGAAGATCTGGAAC
Source organism: Pseudomonadales bacterium (assembly GCA_045106985.1). GTDB lineage: Bacteria > Pseudomonadota > Gammaproteobacteria > Pseudomonadales > JAUIET01 > JAUIET01. The sequence continues at coordinate 35,359 of JBGCFQ010000058.1, forward strand.
GTTTTACCGGTTACTTTGGTGGCTTTGGTGACGACCCGTTTATAGCAGCGATTGATGGCCACCCCAACGTTATAGCCGTTCAGCGATTAGCGAATGAGCAGGCACCATTATTTGCTGAGAACTGGCATACGGATTGGAGCTTTCAAGAGGTACCGCCAGACGGTACCTGCTTATTCAGCTTAACTGTGCCTCCGCAAGGCGGCGACACTTTGTATTCAAACCAGCATTTAGCCCTGGAGCGAATGCCCGCTGAATTACGCACACGAATAGAAGGCAAACTTGCGGTGCATACAGCGAAAGCGGCCTATGCACCTGATGGCGCTTATGGTGACGATGATCGCGCCACTGACCGTAGTATGGACATTCGACCATCGGCAGAGGCCGAAATTAGCCGATTACACCCGCTGATTCGTAAGCACCCTGAAACGGGTCGCGAGGCAATCTACGGCTGTGTTGGTTATATTCTTGGCATTGATGGCATGAACGATGAAGAGGCGCTGGCCTTGTTGCTCGAGTTGCACGAATGGCAAGACCAAGAACAGTTTCAGTACAGGCATAAGTGGACGGTGGGTGAGCTAGTGATGTGGGACAATCGATCATTGTTGCATAAGGCAACCGGTGGATATGAAGGTCACGATCGATTACTGCACCGTACGACTATAGCGGGTACTACTTTCTAGCGGTTTTGGTCTGCCTGCCTTTGCTTTCACCTGCTAGTGCATACTATTAATTAAATTGGTTGATGTACTGATGAGTTCCAATATTCCTCTCCTGAACGAACCGGAAATTATCGAGCGTATTTTTAACCATATTGACAATAGGACCACAGATCTTGGCGATACTGTTTGGAAAGAGCCTGTCACCAGTTATTTGTCTGAAGAACGCTTTGAATCAGAAATAGAGTTGCTACGAAGAACGCCTGTACCTTTTTGTCCTTCAGCGATGTTGTCTGCGAACGGCAGTTATATTGCTAGAAAGGCTGCGGGTACGCCGCTGTTGGTGGTAAGAGGAGATGATGGCCAGGTTCGTGCATTTATCAATGGTTGTCGCCACCGGGGAATGCCGGTTGCCAAAGACAGTGGCTGTGCCCGTTCTTTCGTCTGCCCATATCATTCCTGGACCTATGGGCTTGATGGGCAGCTCCGGCACATACCTGGGCAAACTGGGTTCCCAGGCGTTGAATTGGAAGAAAATGGTCTGGTTGAGGTCGGCGCAGTTGAGAAAGGCGGACTGGTTTACGTCAACCAGAGTGGCCCAGTCGATTCTGCAATGCTTGAGCATGTGCCAGACTTTTTTGACCAGCAGCAACCGTTCTTCTCGCAAAGTGAATACACGGATGAGGCTAATTGGAAGTTGATCAACGAGACGACTATGGAGGGGTACCATATTAAATCTCTCCACAAGCAAAGCTTCTACCCATACGGGCTAGACAACACCAATGTGGTGGAAACGTTTGGCCCCAACTCGCGAGTTATTTTTCCCTTTAAGCGTATAGAGAAAATTCGCGAATTGGATGCTGATCAGCGCAGTCTTGATGGCATGGTTACAATGGTGTACTCGCTTTTCCCGAACGTTGCTGTTTCCGTGCTTTCCAAGCACACAACAATGACTGTGTTCGAACCACTGAGTCCGACTAGCGTCCAAATATTGATTTATCGAGTGATTAACAGAACGTCTGATGGCGCTTTGTATGGTGTTGAGCAAGCAAAAAAAGATGCCGATTTTGTGAGAGCAGCCGGCTTTGATGAAGACCGTGAAGCCGCATGTGACATTCAGGCAGGTCTAGCGAGCGATGCTAATCAACACCTAACGTTTGGGCATTTTGAAAAAGCGATAGTACACTTTCATCAAAATCTAGCCGAGCATTTATAGATCGTTTTTCCAATCAACAAGTATTCTAATCGATAGCCGCCGGCTCAAATATCAACCCTTCGTAATCAGCCGCCGCCACATCAGCAATTCGCTGATAGTACAGAGAGCCACCCAGGTAGGCCGTGAAGTAACGCGGCTTGCCCTCAACATTTGCACCTGTCCACCAGGAATCAGTGCGCGGAAACAAGGTAAAGTCTGCAATGGCGCTCACTTCCTCGCCCCAGGCCATCTCAGAGTCAGCCAAGGGCTCTACAGTGCCAAACTTCTGCTCTCGTATGTGTGCCAGGCATTCGCCGATCCAGGCCAACTGACGTTCAGCGCCCAAGGGCATGTTGTAAAACACACCGGGTGAGCCCGGCCCGTGCACCATGAACATATTGGGGAAGCCGCTCACCGTCATACCGAGAAAGTTGTGAAACCGATCTTGCCATTTATCTTTCAGGCTAACGCCGTCGCGTCCTTTTGGGTTAAGTCGCAACATAGAGCCGCTAATGGCGTCGTAACCAGTAGCCAATACCAATATGTCTATTGGGTGTTCGCCGGTTTTTGTTATTACGCTGTTTTCGGTAAAGCGTTCAATGGGGTCGTCTCGCAGGTCTACCAATGTCACGTTGTCGCGGTTGTAGGTTTTGTAATAGCCATCGTCAAGAATGGGCCGCTTGGTAATCACAAAATGGTCGGGCAACAACTTCCGCGCGGTTTCAGGGTCGTCTACGGCCTCGCGAATTTTATTGCGCACAAAGTCGGCCAGGGTTTTATTGGCTTCCTCACTGATTGCTATATCGCTGAACAGATTGTTGAAAAAGCTAAAGCTTCCTTTCTGCCACAAGGCTTCATAGTGCGCTTCACGTTCTTCATGCGTTAAGTCCATGGCCGAACCGGTTGGGAACGGGCCAATAGGGAAACCGCCCTGGTTCTCGTACATGCTTTCGCGCATTCCTTCAAAGTCAGCTCTTGGTTTCGCTAAATCGTCAGCAGTGAGCGATCGGTTGTTGGCAGGAAAGGTGAACTGCGCGGTGCGCTGGAGCACGGTTAAATGTTCGGCTTCTTTGGCTATTTCAGGGACAGATTGTACGCCTGAGGATCCGGTGCCGATGACAGCAACGCGCTTGCCTTCGAAGGATACCGGTTCATGTGGCCAGCGGCCCGTGTGGTAACTTTCACCACTAAAGCTCTCAATGCCTGGGATGTTGGGCATGTTCGTTGTAGACAGGGCACCGACCGCACAGATAAGAAACTGAGAAGAGGCACAAACGCCGGTGCTGGTGTCTATTGTCCAGCGTTGTGCGGTTTCATCAAAGCGTGCGTCTTCAACCCAGGTTTCAAATTGGATGTCGCGCCGAAAGTCGAACTTATCGGCAACGTGGTCGAGGTATTCCAGCACATCATGCTGTGTTGATTGGGTTTCAGCCCAATCCCATTCGTGCATCAGCTCTTCTGAAAAGGTAAAGCAATAATAAGGGCTGCCAGGGCCGTCGACTCTGGCGCCAGGGTAGCGGTTGTACCACCAGGTGCCACCAATGTCGCTAGCGCCATCATATACTCGCACTGACATTCCCATCTCGCGTAGATGGTGCAGGGCATACATGCCACTGACCCCAGCGCCTATGATTATCGCGTCGTACTGTTCGATTGAGTTGTTGGATGGCGACGCTGTCTGATCCGGCATTGTGTTTC
>JBGCFQ010000059.1:0-41258 GCA_045106985.1 Pseudomonadales bacterium
TATCCATTGCGCTCCGCTACAATTAAAGTCAGAGATAACCCAGGTAAACCGGGCTCTTATAAAGCAACGCTCTTTGTGCGCCCTCATTTCCAGTTGGAAGGGCTAACTGAGTCCGTTCGCTTAGTTATTGAATTGCCAGGCCGACAGCATGCTTAATGCAAGACTTGGCTCGCATTGCATTCAGCCTAACTAAAGCCCATCACCATCTGCGCTGATATTCCGGGGACAGTATACCGAATTCAACTTTGCGGCTTTCTACCCGGCTTCTGAATGCGCAGCTGTCTACCAGATTGCTTTTCCATAAGGTCTATAAAAGCATCCGATCCTAAAGGTCGGCCGGTACGACTGTGCAATCGCAGCTTATTTTGCGTTCTCGCATCTTCTTGGCCACTCAGATAATCGTGCCAGCTATTCACCAACTCTAACATAGGTCCGACAGAGACAAGACCATCGTCCTCCCCGCGAAGATGAGCACGCGCACTTGACCACGGCCACTCTTCTGGGTTGTCAGATAGGCGTGCTCTTACGGGGTTCAATTCAACATATCTGGCTGCAGCAAGTAAGTGTGGTTCATCCATTACAAAAGAGTGAAAACGTTCCTGCCATAAATGACCGCGCCATCCTTCGCGAAAGTTGACTCTTCGAGTGTAATGTCGATGAGCTTCACCCAGAAATCGCCGCAGCCCATCTGTGTCGTTTGGAGTCACTATGAGATGCACATGATTTGGCATTAGGCAGTACGCCCAGACTTCAACACCAGCGTTCTCTCGTGCCTCGCTAAGTAATTTGATATAGGCTAAGTAATCATCATCACTGAAAAATACTTGCTGGCGGCGATTTCCACGCTGCGTGACGTGATGTGGAAATTTAGGCACTACGACCCGAGCAATTCTTGCCATGACAACCTCCTTGTTATCGGTAGCAAGCAAGACTATACGCTATTTTTCCTGGATCGTTTGGCTAGAACGTTAATGGGTATACTGTCCCCGGATAGAACACATTGAACTTGGGATAAGGACCAAGTTCGTAGCTCACCGTAATCTTTTCTCCTTCGCGAATAGCCGTCAGCCCCGAACAGCGTAGCGGCAGCGTAATCTGCGCTTCATAATCAGTAAGCTTATGGTGAGAAAATACTTGTATCCGAGTCATCAAAATTACATCAAAGCCGTCAGTATTTAATAGCGAAGGAATTTCGATCTGCGTAGACATCAACTCTAATGCGCCAGTAACTTGGTTCATTGTTGCGCTTTTTGCCATGCCGGCCGCTTGCTCTGGAAGCAATGTAAACACCGTGCCTAGCGAAACACGGCTACCAGATTGCAAAAGAAACTTTTCGTCAATCACTCCGTCGCGTTGGAATGCCGCACGTTCCTGCTCCAGATTGCCTAGGCACAGGGCGATGTCTATCTTTTGAGGAATGAAAACCCCATCGGCGCGCAACTGCGGCGCTAGATTGGCGGTCACTGCAAATTGCGGTTCCTGCTCTAACGCCTTTTGCATAACTTCGGCAACTATGAGATGCAATGGTTCCGAATGCTGGTAGTGGCAGGCATCGGCCCGCTGTAAGTTGATCTGATAATCTTGGTAAGCAAAGAATCCGATTAGATCTGTAACGCTGTCGAGCGACTGCTGGTGATAATCCAGCAGAGTTATATCGAGTTGACCGGGATTAAACAGTGGTAGCAAGGGCAGCATCAATGTTGCATAAGGTCCGCAACCCGCATACAGAACTTTAATGGGCACACCGGGTGAGTTTTCCATTGCCGCCGTAAGCGCTGCATGAATGCCGCGAATGAAAACCACTGTCCTTTGAAAGTCCGTCACACAGTGAGCGGCTGCCTGCGAATTAATGGCAACACCGCTGCCCAGAAATGAATCCTCGGCCCAGGCGTCGAAGCTGCGGTCAGGTTTAACACCTCCGGCATGACTACACAGCGCAGAGAAGTCCAGTAACGCTGCGCTTAGTTGGTCGGGCGTGCTGGTTTCATTGAGAATTGTGTTAGCTATCTTAGCGAGCTTGATTCTGGCAACCCCCTTTTTTGCTTGCTCCAATGGGGAGTGTGCCACAGTGGATGTGATAATTAGAATTTATGTCTACGCTGGGAGAGTTGTCAATCGATGGTCGAGAGATGAATAGCCGATCTTGGAGCCGGCCTACTTGGCGCTACCTTCGATGGCTTTGCCGACTTGAAGTCGTCTTCGAATAAAGCGTCAGCCTAGCTAAAGCCCCATCACCATTTTCGCAATTATATTCTTCTGCACTTCTTGTGAGCCGCCGAAAATAGACGCTGCCCGGTTATTCAGGTAACGCGGTACAACTGAACTTAAATAGTCGGGTCTAATTGATGCGCCGTTCTCTAGCGTCTCCATCGCTAAACCCTGGTAGCCAACAATATCCTTCGCCAGTTCATTAACTTCTTGCTGAAGTCGCGTTGTGGTCAGTTTATTTACCGAAGAGGCAGGGCCTGGGTTGCCGCCGCCAGATACTGTAGACAGTACTCGAAGTTCGGTAATTTCCAGCGACTTCAAATCGATTTCAATACGCCCTAGTCGGCGTCGTATCTGCCCGCTGCTGTCGAATTCAGGGTTCAATGCTCGAGCATCGCTTATCAATGCGTGCACGTGTTCGACATGATGCCAGATTTGGTGCGCAGAAAACCCGCCGCCACGTTCAAACTCTAGCAAGTACTTTGCGCAACTCCAGCCGGCATTTTCTTCGCCGATTAAATTGCTCTTTGGCACACGCACGTCTTCAAAAAACACCTGGTTTACTTCGTGTTCCTTAGCCATGGTGATGATCGGTTCTACGCTAACGCCTGGGCTATCCATGTCTATCAGCAAAAAGCTAATGCCATGCTGAGGCTTGCCGGAGGTGTCGGTGCGAACCAGGCAAAATATATGGTCTGCGAATTGTGCGTGTGTGGTCCATAGTTTGGAACCATTAACAATGTAACAGTCGCTACCTTCTTCGCTTTCAGCGCGTAGCTTCAAGCTGGCAAGATCTGACCCAGATCCGGGCTCAGAATAACCTTGGCACCAATAATGTTCGGCGTTGAGCATTTTCGGTAAATATCTGGCTTTTTGCTCTTCCGTTCCAAAAGCAATAATTACTGGAGCCAGCATACCTAAACCTAACGGTATGAGCATAGGTGCGCCAGCGAGGTAACACTCCTGAGTAAATAAATACTTCTGTTCTGGTGTCCAGCCTGTACCACCGTGCTCTAACGGCCATGAAGGGACAGCCCAGCCTTTTTTAACAAGAATGGCTTGCCATTCCAGAGCCAAATCTTTATCTAGAAATACGCCGCTGGAATTCTTGGTTGCTTCAACAATGTGAGGCGGTAAATTGTCAGTCAGAAATTGTCTAACTTCCAGTTGAAAGGCGCGTTCGTCTTCGTTGAATTCTAAATCCACAGTGTTTAATCTTCCCTAGTGCTATTAATAGCTGCTATTCGTTGGTGTTTATTTAAAAGAGCCGACGTTAAATACCCATCGACCACTTAATGCCGCGACGAAGAAGCTCGTAAAATTCCGGGCTTCTCCAGGCGCCTTCTTCCGGCTCAGGATACTCTTCAATCAGAGGCTGCATGTCGTATTTGCCGCGGCAGTGGCCAAGTGTCAAATACAATACTTCGCCCTTTCCGTAGGGGTGAATGTAGAACACGGGTTGCACGTCGGTTTCTTTTTTCCAATCATCACGAACGAAATCGGCAACGTCATCCGACCAATGAGTGTGTAGCAAGGTTTGGTGCTCGCCAAAAAACTTACACAAATACAATTCGTCATCAACGGTGAAGGTTGGAATGTCCTTAACCAAAGGATGGTCTGGCTCGGTCACCAGTACATCGTATTCTTGAATTGGCGGGTGTGATGTAAATTGGCTACCCAACAGTTCTACAAACGGCCGATTTTCTTCAGGGCAATCAACCAGCACTCCGCCTGGTTCAGCAGGTTCCAGAAAGCGAAGAATTGAATTGGTACCATGCAGTGCAAACCACTTTTTACCACCGTTAACATAGTCGATTAAGCGGTTGGTTTCTTCTTCTGTAGGGATAACGTCGCAGGTGTAGGTGATCAAAAAGTCCGATTCACAAATAGCGTCAATATCACTGTAGTCAGCACCAACTTGAACTTTGATGCGAGGCTGTTCGGCCAGTAGCTTTAAAATTTCAACGCGGGCATGGTCAATATTATGATATTTCCCACCGGCAACCAGGTAGACGTCTATTCGATCACTTTTACTCATTGCTTTCAGTCTCGTTTCGCTCAATTTGTGCGCTTAGTAAGTGGCTGCAGGCTTGCCTCGTGAGACCCTTGAAAAAAGGGACTTTTTCGAGGAGCCCCCATGGATGGGTTTAAGGCTGGCCCCGCGCGCTGTGCAAGCGTTTTGGGTCCGGCGTGTCTCTCAAGGCAAGCCTGCAGACACGCGGTTCTCCAAGCATTCTACTTACGTATGAAGAATATTAACTCCAGACACCCCGGGCGCGCCATAAACGTGTGTGTAACCTGTTTTAACTTCTTTTGGTACCTGCCTTGCGCCAGCCTCGCCTCTAAGCTGCACACAAATCTCATGCACTTGTCGTAAGCCAGAGGCGCCAATAGGCTCGCCGTTCGCGAGGCAGCCGCCATCTGTATTCACTGGCAAAGAACCTGTAATCTCAGTTCTACCTTCCGCCAGCCATTGTTCCTGGTCGCCATCAGCGCAGAAGCCGTTTTCAGCCATATGCATAATTTCGGCGCCAGATTCCGTATCTTGTAATTGCGCAATATCGATATCTTCTGGCCCAATACCGGCCTCTTCAAATGCGGCGGCTGATGCGTAGCTTGAGGCGCTTTTCTCGTCTTCAACTGCCTTACTGGCACTGAATACTTCAAAGGTGCCAAAGCGCCTTGTTCGCATTACGCTTGCACCCAAATAGACGGGCTTCTTGGTGTATTTGTGAGCCTCTGATGCGCGGCAGACTATGAGGGCTATCGCGCCTTCAGATGGAGAGCAAAACATAAACTTGCGTAAAGGATCATTGATCATCAATGAGTTTTCGATTTCTTCAATAGGCACTGGCGTTTGGCGCCAGGCGTTCGGATTTAAAGAGCCGTTACGAAAGGCTTTGTCGGCAACAACGGCCAGCGAGCGCTCGCTAATGCCGTAGTCGTGCATATAGCGTTGGATTTTGGTCGCAAAAAACTGAGTGGTAATCGCCATGCCGGCTTCGCCGTACCAGTCGCCCAAGCCCCAGTCTGCAGGATTAACCGAAAAGGCGCCGCGAGGGTGCTTGTCAAAGCCAACCACTAGGCCGAGGTCTGCTGCACCAGAACGAATAGTGTTATGCGCTGACGCGAGTGCACTGCCGCCTGTGGCGCAGCCATTGGCTACATTCATAAAGGGAACGCCGGTTAAGCCCAGCTGGCTCACCAGAGTGTCGGCATTGCCAGCTTGAATGCTACCGCCAACGCCAAATTCTATGTCTGACCACTTGATGCCAGCATCATCGAGTGCACGATTAACCGCAACGGTGGCTTGTTCTAGTCCTGTGCGTTCTGGTGTTCGGCCAAATGCGTGTATACCAAGGCCTACAATAGCTAAATCTGGTGATTTCATTATGCGTCCGTCGCTGCGAATGAGTAGTTAATGACTTCAGTGCCGTCTTCCTGTGAGAAGTAAGGTTTGAATTGAATAGTCATCGGTGTGCCAATTTTGAAACCTTTCTCAACGTCACCTTCTAAGCGCGTAACCACTCTTACCTGGTTGGGAAGTTCAACATACCCTACGCCAAAAGGCTTGAAGTTGTCGCCGCTTAGCTCGGCAGGGTAGGGTGGGCTAGCCAGTGGGAAGTTTTGAATTGTCCAGCTCCATAAAGTGCCTGATTTGGCCAGCGGTACATTCTTTATGGTGGTTGAAGAGCATTTTGGGCAGCTCGCAGCGGCTGGAAAGGTGATGGTGTCGCAGTCGCTGCATTGGCTACCGCGTAAATGCGGGTCAGCATGCGGCCAGTCAAACAAGTGGGTGTCGATTGATTGTTGTTGTGCCATTTCAGTAACTCTTTTGGGTAGCTATTTACTTACTTCTGCTATTTCTCTACTCATGCCCAGGGGTTGAGTAAAACTTTGCATTGCTTATTGGGGGTGCGCAAGCTTTCAAACATCTCCGCAAAATTATCAAGCGAAACGGTATCGGTGCACATCGCCGCAACATTGACTCTATCGGTAGCCATAAGACCTGCGATAAATTCGAAATCTTCTTTGTGATAGGACAGCGCAAAACGCATCACCAGTTCCTTGCCCATTGCTGCGGCAGGAATGATTGGATCTTCATAGATGCAATAGCCAACGATCACTAGTTCGGTGCCGTGCTGTGCAAAGTCGATGCATTGGCTGATCATGCCAGGTATGCCAACGCATTCGAAAATAACGTCGGGTGCTGAACCGCAAATTCGCTTGAACTCTTCGCCAACGTCCAATTTTGCCGGGTTAATTGTGGCAGTAGCGCCGTAGTCCATCGCACTTTTGTTTCGCAACTCTTCGGGTTCGCTCACAACAATGTTGTACGCCCCGAAAAAACGTACCCAATAAGCCACGGCCAAACCAACTGGGCCGGCGCCAAGCACTAAAACATTTTTGCCTTTTAGGTTTGAGGCCAGTTTTACAGCGTGCAAGCCTACCGCCATAGGCTCTATTAATGCGCCTTCTTCCCAATTGATGCTGTCGGGTACTTTGATTGAGTTGTTAGCGTCTAAGCATACAAACTCTGCGAAGCCGCCAGGTTGCATAAGGCCAACAATACTTAGCTCAGCGCATTGAAACGGCCGACCCTGTTGGCAAGGTAAACATTTACCACAGGACGAAAAGGGCATGCCCGTGACCTTGTCGCCTGTCTTATAGGTTTGGGAGGCGCTTTTACCAGCGGCAACTACTTCGCCGATGTATTCGTGCCCAAGAATAGTGCCTGAAGGTAAGCCAGATTCGTGTGATTCAGTCTGATGTAAGTCGGTGCCACAAATGCCGCAGCGCTTTACTTCAATAACAACTTCGTTATCACCTGGTGTGGGGTCGTCAACGGTTTCTATAACCATTGGTTCGCCAGCTTGCTTGAACACAGCCGCCTTCATAGCGTTCTCCTAATCATAGAGTTTTTCTCTTTATAGAGTTTTCTTTTTACAGAATGTATCTACGTTAACCGAAGTGTGAACGCAGTTTAAACAACTACGCTCGCACCCCATGTCAGAACATAAAGCCAGAACAAAAAACAGCTCTGCCAGCAGTGGTTTCTAGCCAACTGTACTTGTCATGCCGCCATCAAGAATGCAGTTTGAGCCGCTGATGTAGCTAGCCGCGGGGCTAGCGACAAACGCAATGTACTTGCCTGCTTCATCGGCATTGGCCATTCTGCCTAGTGGTATTTGCTGCATAGTATTGTCGTAAAGTTCACGCATGTTTTCTTTAACGTACTCCCATGCTCCACCGTCTATGTAGACTGGGCCAGGTGAAACAGCATTTACTCGAATGCCTTCTGGGCCATGTCGCTTAGAAAGGGTTTTTGCTTGTGCAATCAAGGCTGCTTTTAAAGCCATAAATCCGGCAGGGCTAGGTGGGAAATGCTCCATAGCGGCTGTTGAGCTTATGAAAATTGCTGAGGCTGCATCAGACGCTTGCAGGCGCGGTAAAACCGCCTCAAAGCCTCTTACTGCGCCCATCAGGTCAACCTGAAAATAACCGTCCCATGCGCCCCATGCTTCTGGTCCCATGGCCGTGCCGCCTGTTACGTTGGAAACAAATATATCCACACCGCCTAATTCGTCACCGGCTTTTACAAGCCAGGCCGTATAAGCATCCATGTCGTACAGGTCAACTGCCTGTCCATAAGCGTTTACACCGTGGCCTTTTAATTCTGCAACCACGCGGTCAACATCTTCTTGGCTACGTGAGCAAATAGCCACATCGCAGCCATCGGCCGCCAGGTTCTGGGCGGTTGCTAAACCAATGCCGCGAGTGGCACCCGTTACAATTGCTTTCTTGCCTTTTAAACCTAAATCCATAATTTTGCTCCACGTATTTGGCGCGTCAGATACCTGCACGCGAGTGTATGTTTTTTGCACCTGTCTTAACTGTTATAAATGCTTTGAACAGGTTAGGGCGCCGCCGAATTATACCGTGATACCCTAGACACGAGTGTACTTATGATACACAATGGATTCAACTAAAAAAAACAGTCTGAACTGTTTTTAAACTGCGGCAGTGACCAAGCAAATGTGGCGGATTTTTTCGTTACAGATGTGCTGGGCTTAATAGTATTAATAAGAGTCAACAGGAGAATGGCAACCATGAAGCCGACTACCGAACAACGATTGGCAATGTATCAAACCATTGTAACCAGTCGGGAATTTGAAGACCGAATTTTAGAAATTTATTACGCCGATAAACAGCCGGTGTTTGACCTGGGTAAGGGTCGAATTCCTGGTGAGATTCACGCCTGTCATGGCCACGAGGCCTGTGCAGCGGGAACCATCATTCATCTCAACCCGGAAGACACCATAACGGCCAGTCATCGCCCGCATCACCATGCGATTGCTCGCGGTCTTGATTTGAAGAAGCTGGCCGCCGAGATAATGGGTAAGAAAACAGGTTATTGCGCGGGTAAGGGTGGTCACATGCACATCTACTCGGCCGAGCATAACTTCAGCTGTAGCGGTATTATCGCTGAAGGAATGGGGCCAGCCGCTGGTGTGGCCTTAGCCAACAAAATGCGTGGTATGAGCGGTGTGGCCGTCAGCTACATGGGTGATGCAGCAGCTAACCAGGGCGCGTTCCACGAAGTGATGAATATGGCGGGTGTTTATACTCTGCCTTACATTTGCGTTATAGAAGATAACAGCTGGGGCGTGAGTGTTAGCAAGAAGGCTTCAACAGCCATTGAGCGCAACAGCGACCGGGCTTCTTCTTACGGTGTGTATGGCGAATACGTTGAAGGCAACGACCCTGATCTAATCTTTGAAGGCATGCAACGTTGTCTTGAGCGCGCGCGTAGCGGCCAAGGCGCTTCAATTCTTGAGCTTGAATGCTATCGCCTACAGGGCCATATGCTTGGCGATGTGCAAGCGTACGTGCCTGAGGATGAGCGAAACGGAATGCGTGATTGCACAATTGATTATCGAGCAAAGTTAATTGCTGAAGGCGTGCTTACCGAAGACCAGGCAGACGAGCTTGTAGGTACAACCAAGCAGGTTGTTGATGAGGCCATTCAGTTTGGCTTAGACAGCCCGTATCCGGACGCCGAAGACGCCTTCACTAATATGTTTGCCAGCTAAGCACAGGAGCTAGAGCCATGAGTAGCAACGATCGAATACTATCAGTCGCTCGCGCTGGACGCGAAGCGGTAATGTGGGAAATGAAGAACGACCCAAGCGTGTTTATGCTGGGTGAAGACGTGTATGCCTTCGGTGGCGTGTTTGGCACAGCCGACGGTCTGGGCGAAATGTTTGGCCCAGAGCGCATTCTTGACACACCCATTTCAGAAACCGGCTTTATAGGCTTGGCAACAGGTGCCGCAACCGCCGGGATGCGCCCAATCGTAGAGTTGGCGTTTATCGACTTCATCGGTGTCTGTTTTAACGCCATTGTTAACCTGGCCGCGAAACACTACTACTTGTCTAATGGGCAGATGAAAGTGCCGATGGTACTTATGTTGGGCGCTGGTGGTGGTTATAACAACGGTGCGCAGCATTCGCAAAATTTGTTGGCAACGCTGGCACATATGCCTGGCATGATTATCGCCACACCATCTAATGCTTATGATGCAAAAGGTTTGATGCACGCTTCTATTCGCAGCGACAACTTTGTTGTTTATATTGCGCAGAAGAAAACAGCGGGTATTGGCTTACTGGGTTCACCCATTAAAACCTCGATGGCCGCTGTGCCAGATGAGCCTTACACAATTGAGTTTGGTAAAGCCAATATCGTGCAAGAAGGCAGCGACATTACCTTTGTAGGTGTGGGTTGGACAGTGCATCAATGCCTGGACGCAGCTACGCAATTGCAAGAAGAAGACGGTGTTAGTGTTGAAGTGATTGACCCGCGAACAATTGTTCCGTTGGACAGAGATGCAATTTTCGAGTCTGTGAAAAAGACTGGTCGCTTGTTAGTAGCTGACGAAGATTATCAAAGCTATGGCTTTACCGCTGAAGTGCTTGCTAGCATTGCAGAGCGTGACCCAACCGTTATGAAAGTTCCTCCGGTGCGCGTTGCTAATCCTGACGTAAACATTCCATACTCCAGACCAATGGAGCAAAGAATATTGCCGACGAGTTCGCGTATTGTAGCGGCTGCTCGGGAAATACTAAGCGCATAGGCGTGGTGTAGTTAGTTTATTGATTTGTAGGAGTGAATAGAGGCCTCTGGTTTTTATGAGGCCTCAGGCTTTTAGGAAGCCACGGACGAATAAAGAGTGTTTAAAGTATGACTGATGTAATAATTCCACTGGATATGTGGGAAGAGGATAGAGAAGGCGTTATCGTTAGCTGGATCTACAGAACGGGCGCAACGGTTACCAAAGGTGAACCTCTTTGCGAAGTGATGGTTGAAAAAGTTCAGAGCGACCTGTTGGCGCCCGCCAGCGGTCTGCTTACCATTGTTGAAGACGCCGACGCTATTGTGTCAAAGGGGCAAACGATAGCTACTATTGAGTAGTCGCTATCTTATAGCCTTCGTACGGTTGCAGTATAAATAGCACCTTGCAGCGTGCGTTCAGCACGCTGCTTAAAACCTAAACTTAAGCTTAACTACCATTGGTTGAAGTGCGTCACCGTCTCAACTGGTGGTCGGTACGCCGGTTTGAAATTAGTACCCTTCGTATAGGCGATGGGTATTAAAGCAACCTGCATATAGTCATCAAAAGGAATGCCTAACAACTCGGCTATTTCTTTCTCGTGCATTAAATGCAGCGTAGTCCATGCTGTGCCAATGCCGCGAGCACGAGCCGCCAACATAAAGCTCCATGCCGCCGGAACAATGGAAGCCAGCACTGATGCATGAGCCAGCGATGAGCCTGCTTCAGGAGTGTCTGTTCGACCTTCTATGCACGGGATCATCAACACCGGCGCTTTGCCAATATTATCCGCAAGAAACTCGGCCGATGATGTAGAGCGTACCTGGCTACTTGTTAGCGAATTGTCTGCGCTTTCCTTGTGCAGGTTGTGAATGGCACCAGGAAGCGTTCGGTATAAGTCAAAAGCCTGTGAGTAGAGTTCGCCAATTCTCTTCTTTTTTGCTTCATCCGTAACAAACATGAACTGCCAGCCCTGTGAGTTAGAACCACTTGGCGCTTGAACCGCCAGCTCCATGCATTCACTAATAGTGGCTTCACTTACCGGGCGGTCAAAGTCAAGGCGCTTACGAACCGCGCGTGTTGTACTCAGCAGTTCATCGGCGCTTAAGTTAAGTTGTTCGTGTGCCATTTGTGTTTCCCCTTTTACGAGAGCTAGCCAGTTAAAAATGATAAGTAGTTAAGAATTAGACTATGTGTTCATCTGCCAGTCTACGCCTGGTTCAGACTGAATAAACGCGGGTCGTTCGCGCAAGCGCTGCAAATAGTTTGCTACATTTGGAAACGGGTCTAGCGAAAGAAAACCAGCGCCTAAGTAGACACTATACCCCACGTTAATATCGACTGCTGAAAAGCCGCTGGCAAGAAGATGCTCTCTACCTGCCAAGTGCTTGTCCAATACCCCCAATCCTTTCGCCAATCGTTTTGACTCCAGGTTCAGAATGGTTTCTGAACGATTTTCTGCACTAATAAAAACTTGCTGCTGCAAGAGTGCGGCACCATGAACAGCCAATGTTTCGGCGTAGTGCAACCATTGAAGCCATTCGTTGCGTTCGCTGTTGCCTGGTCCGCGTCCCAGGCTGTTGTCATCGTACTTCTCGCACAGATACTGGCAAATAGCGCCCGACTCAAACAAAGTCAGGTCTTCATCCACCATTGCGGGCACTCGACCGAGTGGATGCACGGCAAGGTACTCTGGAGCTCGAAGGCGAGCCAAGTCGAACGGCATTTCTACCAGCTTGTATTCAACGGCTAGTTCGTTCAGCAGCCAAAGAGATCGCATAGAGCGTGAGGCTGGTACATGATAGAGCGTAATCATTCTGCGTTACGAAAAGTTGGAAAGACCCGTACCTTAACTGCTATCAAAAAAACAGTCAATGCGGATTGTTTTTGCGGTTTGCATCTGCTAGCTTCGTGCTCAACGGGACTGTAAATAGAATAGAGCTGATAATGAATAATAAAGTAGCGGAAGGCCCTTTGGCTGGAATAAGAGTGATAGACCTTGGTGCGATGGTTGCTGGCCCACTGGCAGCAACTATTCTTTCGGATCAGGGCGCCGATGTAATCAAGGTAGAGCCGCCGGGGATTGGCGATGTGATGCGCTACCTGGGTGCTAACTGCAATGGGGTTAGTGGTTTGTACCATTGCACTAACCGCGGCAAGCGTTCGCTGGCTTTGGATTTAAAATCTGAAGAGGGCGTGGAGCTTGTCAGGAAGTTAGCGGTTGAGGCTGACGTAGTGCTGCAAAATTTTCGCCCCGGTGTTGCCGAGCGTTTAGGCATAGACTATGAATCGTTGCGAGCGGCCAATCCGAACATCATCTACCTGTCTGTTTGTGGCTTCGGTGACCAGGGCCCCTATGCACATAAGCCAGCCTACGATAACGTTATTCAGGCCTTCTCAGGCGTAGCACAGAGCCAGGCGAATATAGAAACGGGTGAACCTGTTCAATACTATCAATTATTCTCAGACAAGCTTACAGCCTTAACAGGGAGCCAGGCAATCAGCGCCGCGCTATTTGCGCGTGAACGCGGCGAAGGTGGGCAGCATATTCGCCTGTCAATGGTAGACGCGGTTGCCAGCTTTTTATGGGTTGATGCCGTTGGTGCCGCCACGTTTGCAGACCCGAGTGCGCTAGAAGGAATGAATCCATCACGCGGTTTGAAGTTGATCAAGTTCAAGGATGGCTTCGGGGCGGCGGCGGGTGTTACGGACGCGCAATTTCGTGGTTACTGTAAAGCGTTTGGTGAAGATCCAGACGACCCACGGTTTGCCACTGTTAACGACCGCAATAATCACGCCAAAGAGTTGGTGCAACTCATCGCTGATATAGCGGTTACGGCGAGTAAAATGACAACGGCTGATGCAATGCAGGCAATGGAGGCGGAGGATGTGCCCTGCGCCGTGGCGCAGCACCTTGCTGATTTACCCAAACATCCACAGATGCAGGCTAACAATTCTTTTGCCGAAATTGATCATCCGCTAGCAGGTATTATTATTGAGCCTAACAACCCGGCGAATTTTGAAGGCACGCCCTCGCCAAAGCTGCGCCCCGGCGCAGGCCTTGGCCAGCACACAGATGACATTCTGCAAGAGTTGGGTGTTGGTAGTGAGCAGATTGCTCGATTGCGTGAGAATGGTGTAGTTGCCTAAGAAAGCTGCCTAAGAAAGTTACTTAAGAAAGTTACTTAAGAAAGTTGCTTAAGAAAGTTGCTTAAGTGAATTGTTTATGAGTAAAGGCTTAACTTATTTTCTCAGGCCCGGCCTCCATAGTGCTCGCCGTCCAAACGTAGCACAACGACGCAATAATCGCGGCAACCGTGCACAAACTCAGCACTGCATAGTTCAGCGCCATAGTGCCATAGGTAGGCGTGAGCGCATCACTCATGCTTCCAATCAGGAAAGGTCCTAATGCTAAGCCAAGCAGGCTGTTGAACAGTAGCGCAAAGGAAACACCCAGCGCGCGTTGGCCAGCGCCTATAGACGATTGCATCAGCGACATGGATGGCGCCTGCGGTAGCATGAACATAGCGTAGGCGAGGGTAAAGAAACCCAGGAACACAGGCAGGCTTGTTGAGCGCAGGCAAAACCAGAACGCGATAACGGTTCCTAAAATGCAAATGGCTGGAATCCATGCGCGCCAGCGTGCGTTGTACTTAACCGCAAAGTCGGTGAGGAAGCCACCTAATAAGGGCCCTGGAATGCCGCCAATAAAATACGCAGTGCCCAGGTAAAGACCTACCTTACTCACCGATACGTCAAAGTTCCTAAGCATAATAGGTGCTAACCAAACAGCCATGGCGTAGCCAACCATCGTCAGCATCGCGAACGAAATGCTAACCCCCACAAAGGTTTTGTTATTGGCAAGCGATCTCAAGGTCTTCTGAAAGTCCGTTGCTTGTTTCTCTTTATCTGTGCCTTTATCGAATCGCCCGCGTATAGGCTCCTTAACGGTAAAGTACAGCAATATGCCCATTAAAATACCGGGTATACCAAGCGATATAAAAGTAAGCCGCCAACCTATAGCTTCCGCCAGGTAACCGCCCAACATCATGCCGCCACCAGTTCCCAGCACAGCGCCCGTTGTGTAAACGCCCATAGCTCGTGCACGCTCGCTGGGCTTGAAGTAGTCAGCAATCATAGAGTAGGTAGGCGGACTGCCACCTGCTTCACCTACACCCACACCAAGGCGGGCAAGAAACAAACTGACAAAACCAGTTGCCACGCCGCATAAGGCCGTCATGCCACTCCATACAATAACGGCAGCCGCCAGAACATTCTTACGATTGTTTTTGTCGGCGAAACGCGCGATAGGAATACTTAGAGTTGCATAGAACAGCGCAAACGCCAGCCCGGCCAATAAGCCCAGCTGCGTGTCGGTCATCGTGAACTCGGCTTTTATGTCCTCAAGTAAAATGGACATGATCAAGCGGTCAGCAATGTTTAGTGTTGATGTGAGGGTCAGTACGACCAGCACATAATATTGATAGTGTTTGCCCATGCGTATAGCCGCAACATATTATTTTGCTTACCCTATCATAAATAAAACAGGATGGCCTGTTTTTAGTTGGGTACACGGGGAGGTATACTAGGCATTATTGAGGTAGGCATGCAGTGGCTCACTTCGTAGTGCATCGATACGACGCCTTGAGTACGGACGAACAGTTATTTGGTGTGTAATCCTAAAGAGTACGGAGAATATTTATGCTTGAACAAGGCAACATAAGCGGGCGGTTAGCCGGCAAGGTAGTATTAGTGACGGGTGCGGCTTCTGTTCCTGGCATCGGGCACAGTATTGCTCTGCGGTTTGCGGCGGAGGGAGCGAAACTTGTGCTCACCGACATTGATCTAGATGGTGCAAAGTCCAGCGCAGCAGAAATAGTAGCGGCGGGGGGGGGAGGCGATTGCTTTGCAGCATGATGTTGCGAATGAGCAGGGCTGGCTAAATGTTATGGACAGAACGAATGAGCAGTTTAAACAGCTTGATGTAATTGTTAATAACGCGGGTATCGCTGAACAGAAACCCATGGTTGATACCTCACTTGAAAACTGGCAACGACATATTGATATCAACTTAACGGGCGTGTTTCTCGGCAGCAAGTACGCAGCGCTGGAAATGCGGAAAACGGGCGGCGGCAGCATTATTAATATGTCGTCGGTTGCTGGTATTGTTGGGTTTAAAACCTGTGTAGCGTACGGAGCATCCAAAGGTGGTGTGCGTTTGATGTCAAAGTCGATTGCCATCGAGGAGGCCGAGCACAACATTCGTTGCAATACCATTCACCCTGGAATTATCTGGACCAATATGCAAGTTGATGTGCAAGGCGTGCAGGAAGCATCACAGGTGGAATGGACGCGTGACCAGATGCCGTTGGGTCGTCCTGGCAAGCCTGAGGACGTCGCGAATATGGCTTTATACCTAGCCTCAGAAGAATCTTCTTATGTAACCGGCGCCGAGTTTGTAGTTGATGCTGGCATGACGGCAAGATGACCCCCCCTCCCCCCCCGACTGAGTTGGTGGCCGATACCTATATGAAATTTGTTCGCAACGGAATAAGTTGAGCGATGCATTATGGTTGAGCCAACAAACCTTGCTATTAAAAGAGTCGATACTAGCCTTTCGTCTGGCGAATGGAGTAACACACTTCTCGACAGTTATGTGGCGCATGCGGCCAGTTCGCAAGCCGATCGTATTGCCGTAATTGATGATGGGCGAGCGGTTAGCTATTCAGAATTGAATTCGCTTATTGATCGTTTTGCCTCGGTATTGCGTTCCTTGGGCGTTAAACGTGGCGAAGTGGTTTCTTGGCAGCTGCCCAATTGGCTGGAAGCGAATATTGTGCATCATGCAGCCATTCGAATTGGTGCCGTAAGCAACCCAATTGTGCCTATTTATAGGCACAGGGAAGTGGGCTTCATACTTAAGCAATCGCGCGCGTCGGTTGTTATTGTGCCTGAAGAGTTTCGCGGCTTTAATTTCGTATCGATGATCGAAGGCCTCCGTGACGATTTGCCAGATCTACAACAGCTTATTGTTGTAAATCGCGGAAACCCGGAATCTATCGATAGGGTTGGGTACTTCGACCAGTTGATGAAAGCGGCGCCGACCGCAAGCCATGCTCCTTGTACTGAGCGATCAGCAAACGATGTTGCCGTGATGATCTACACGTCTGGCACAACGTCTGACCCAAAAGGGGTTTTACACACGCACAACACACTGGACTACGAAAACCGCAGCATTATCGAATTGTTTGACCTGAATGATCGTGATGTTGTGTTTATGCCGTCGCCGTTAGCGCACATCACTGGCGTTCTTTATGGCCTGCAATTGCCCTTTATGTTGGGTTCAAGTGTTGTGCTTCAATATCAATGGGAGGCCGGCGCAGCACTTGCCTTAATAGAGCAGTACCAATGCAGCTTTATGATTGCCGCAACGCCGTTTTTGCACGGCTTGGTCTATCACGACGATCTTGCAAGCCGCGACGTGAGCAGCCTGCGCGCCTTTGGTTGCGGGGGCGCAGACGTACCGCCAGAGCTTATACGCCAAGCTGAAGTTGCATTGGGGTGTATGGCTACCCGAGTGTATGGTTCCAGCGAATTTCCGACTTTGTCGGCGGGCAATATTGATGACCCATTGGATCTGCGGGCGACGACCGATGGACGAATGATAGGGCACGCCGAGGCATTGGTTGTTGATGAAGGGGATCAAGTGCTGCCTTTAAACACTACTGGTGATTTACTAGTGCGTGGGCCTGAACTGTTTGTGGGTTATCTTGACGCAGAACTTAACGAAGAATCATTTACTGAGGATGGTTGGTTTCGCAGTGGTGATTTGGCGCAAATAAACGAACAGGGGTTCGTTACCATTAAAGGACGGCGCAAGGACATCATATTGCGTGGCGCTGAGAATATTTCAGCAAAGGAAATCGAAGACCTGCTGTTCGAGCACCCGGCTGTAAGTGATGTGGCGGCTGTAGGTATGCCAGATCCAGTGATGGTTGAACGCATCTGTGTTTTTATTGTGCCAGTATCCGGATCGCAACCTAGCCTAGCTGACATTGTCGGCTTTCTGCAGCAGCACAAGATGGCCAAACAAAAATTACCGGAGCGTATTGAGTTAGTGACAGCATTGCCCATGACCGCGAGCGGGAAAGTGCAGAAGTTCAAGCTGCGAGAGGATATTGCACGGACGTTGGCGAATGAGGCGTCTTGAGCATTGTTTTTTAGCGGTAAAAAGTAAGTGAATACTTTAGAAATTACATGAAATGAATGAGAAAGGAGATTAGAAATGGCCATTACCGGATTGGTACACGTCAACATTAACTGCAGTGACTTTGAACGTTCGAAAATTTTTTACGAGGCGCTGGGGTTTGAAGAGTTTTTTATTGTTCCAGAAACCAATACGCCTGAAATTGCAGCAGCAGTTGGTATGCCTCCATACCGCGTTAGAGGCTCGCTAATGAAGCTGACAACCAACGAGGGCGGTGGCATTCCTTTCACCATAGATTTGCTCCAGTGGCTCGACCCAACCGATGACGAGCCTCCATACCCGCACTTATATCACTATGGTCTTGCGCGCGTTGCAATGCGCACCAATGACCTTGACGGTGATATGGCAAAAATAAAAGCATTAGGAGCAGAGTTTATTTCTGAGCCTGTGCAAATGCCGCCTTCTACTGGCAGCAATGCCCGGTTCGTCTGCTTTAAAGACCCTGATGGTACTGTGTTGGAGCTGGTTGAAAATCCTACTCCGCGTGAGAAGAAGTAAGTGTCTAAAAACTCTCCCTGAAAAGATCAGCGTGATCGGAGAGCTGCCCACATAGTCAAGGCATTGGCAACGAGGCGATGGGTCGAGTTCAAGTGTTCGGGACTGTGTGAGGGAGGGACCCCGAACACAAGCCTACATGGATGTATTTAAAGCTGACCCCGCGAGCGAAGAGAGTGCTTTGGGTCCGGCGTGTCTCGATCACTTGAACTCGGCTCAGCGCCGGACTCCCAGCTAAAATAAGTTCCATTCAGTCCAGTGCTTTTACTCAGGCGGCGTATACCAAATAGGCGAGGTGTAGGCGCGTTCCTTGGTTTCGGAAGGCACGTCATCGGGTAGGGGTTGATCAAAGCGCGCCGCGTCATAGCTTGTCCAGCGTGGCGTTGCTATCTCAATAACGCGAGCGTAGTAAAAGGCACTTTGTTCTGGATTGAAGTCGGGGTCACGCCAGTGAGCGCTTAAGTTTGCCGCACCCACAGTGTTTGTGTAGCTGGGCTCTTTCAGATCTACAGTGGATTCCAGAGCGTCGAGCTTGCCGTTTTTATCCAAGGCACGTTTATCCGACCACGCTACGTTGTAAATCTTCTCAGCTGTTTTGCCATCCTGCTGCCAGGCCTTAACAATTTGGATTCGGTCGAGATTTGCGCCATCAGGGTCTTTTAGCGCGCTAACAATAAAACTTGGCGCCGCGTTCTCAGTGCTGGCTGCTGCGATTAAGTCGCCGCCCATTGGTACGCCTTGCGCATAACCACGTTCAGCTAAGTTACCTGCTTGTGCGTCTTCGTCTGAGAAGTTCCATCCGCCGAAAAGGCGCACCGCTATTCTTGGGCCTGAGGTGGCGTACACTTCACGTCGCTTTAGCGCATCATACAAGCCTGCTCTGGTGTTCTCTGTGGCCCAGATGGCCGCGTAGCCAGAGGCCGCGAGTGTTCTGTTGTGCCATAAGGTGCCAGCCATTCGGTTGTTAAGGCGGTCAGAACCCGGTTCAGAATCTACGAACTTGCCGAAGTAGTTATTGTCGTCAGCGGTAGCAAAGGCCGTATGCGAGTCGGTGCTGCCGATCATGCCGAATTTAAAAGGGTTTGTGCCTAAAGATTCCCTTAGTCTTAAACCAACTTTTAGTGCGGGCCGTGCATAGCCGTGTATGTAGGTGCTGGCTTTCTCGTCTTCCTTTATTGGGTTCATGCCAATATCGGTTTCGTCCCAGTTTTCGAAATCAGCAAATTCGTCATTCGGCGACAGCATAGGGTGCGCTTCTGAATCGCCCTTAACTTGCGTCATTTCATAAATAGGCTCCCAGCGTGCCCGTCGCTCAGCGTAATCAGGCGTCAGTGGCTCTCCCGGTATGGTGTGCTCGGCGAACATTAAGCCGTCAGATAGATTACCGTTATGGGGTATGGACATCACAGAGCCGTCGCTTTGTGATTCGTATTGATCCAAAAACTCCCAGAGTTTTTCAGGGTCGTTGCTGTCCAGCGCTGAGAAAGGCTGAACCGTTAGCGCTTTGTCGGAATCGTCTCGAAAGATAACGTTTCTGTGCAGATTGCGGCTGTTAATCATTGAGGTCCATTCATAGCCTATGAATGCGGTGAATTTACCGGGCTCATTGTATTGGTCAGCGGTTTCAACGATGTCTTTCCACACATCCTTTATGTATTCAGTGGGTACGTCGTCGCCCAGGGCCGTATCGCCACGAAGGTAGGATACAGTTTCGTCAGTAATTTTTCTGAGTTCGCCTTGTTCGAAAAAAGTTGACCAACGTTTGCCTAGATCAGTTTTGAGCAGCGAAGGGTGCTTTTCCTGCAGGCCCACCATAACGCCCAAAAGTTCGGCGTGGTCTGAAACCAAAAGAAAATCGAGTGGCTGCTTAAGCTGCGCTTCTACCCCAGTGTGTCCCATGATGGGCTCGCCGCGGGCGAAGCGAAATGCATCCGCTCCGGTTAAATTATTATTGCCGAAGGTGTACGAATCAAATGACAGGCGTGAATGTACATGCAGGTCGCCCCAGTACAAATTCGTACCAGTTAGCGCAGGCTCAGCCATTTGCCCGGACGCTGGCTGAGTTTGTTCTGTGCTGGCCGCGGTGTCAGTCGTGTCGCTCACATCTGCTTTTTCAGCACCACAGGCTGTTAATAGCAATGAGTTAGCAATAAACAAAAATGCTAGCCTACGAGTTGGCTTTTTAGTTTTCATCATAAGTACCTTATTCGGCTGTGGCTTGTGCCGTAGCGATTCGATCCCATTTTTCGATCGTCTTCTTTCTATCTGCTAGCAGTCTCAATGCGCAGTTAGACCAGCGTCAATAACAAACTCGGTGCCGGTTACATAACTTGATTCGTCTGATGCCAGGAAGAGGGCCATATTAGCCACTTCCTCTGGCGTACCTGGTCTGCCTAGAGGCACACGCTCGCGCGGCAGCACTAAGTCGGCAGCGCTACTTTTGCCGCTGTCGCTGGCTTGCATGTTGGTCCAGATAAAACCCGGGTGAATAGTGTTGCAGCGAATGTGGTACTGGGCTTCTTCAACGGCTATCGATTTTGACATCAGTCGTACGCCACCTTTGCTTGCGCCATAGGCAACGCAGGTTGGCGTTCCTACCATTCCCGCAACTGACGACATGTTGATGATGCTACCGCCACCACTTGCACGCATTGCAAGCGCTGAATATTTGCTGCCTAGAAATACCCCGGTGAGATTGATGTCGATGTGTCGTTGCCAGTTTTCTAAGGTGGTATCTGCCATGAAATGGAGTTCAGCAATACCGGCATTGTTGACCATTACATCAAGCTGTTCGAATCTCCCGGTAGTGAGTTCAATAACGTTCTTCCAATGTTGCTCGTTTGCAACGTCGTGCTGCATAGCAACGGCTTCGCCGCCGGCCGCGATAATTTCTGCTGCACAGGCCTCGGCGCCTTCGGCGTTTATGTCGGTGACAACTAACTTTGCACCTTCCGCTGCGAAGCGTATCGCTATGCTGTGGCCAATGCCTGGCACAGAAGCGGCACCCGTCACTAATACTACTTTGCCTGCTAGGCGACCCTGTGAATTACTGTCGGTAGACATAGTTCTCTCTTAATATTTTCTGTTGTAGGTTCAGTTGCTTTGCCAAAGATAGGTTTGAAGCTACGGTTTTGTAGTTACTTCGGGTGGCATTTTTATTGTCAACGCAGGGCAGCCTTCGGGCTGTGGTTTTAATGGCCGCTTCTTAATGGCGCCAATCAATTCCAGGAACACTCCGTCCGGGTCCATCATATGAACAATACCTGTTTCGTCGCCACCTTTGCCCGAGCAACATGGCGCAATGTCTGATAGGAATTCCACGCCTTGGCGCTTTAATATAGCTACTGCTTTATCAACGTCTGGAACCACTAAGGCAATTCGGTTAATGCCAATGTGGTTAATAGGTGGTGGGTAGGCTTGTTCCGGGTTGAAATGTGACACCCATTGAATCAGGCGTAGCACATGGTTATCGCCGCGTCCTAATGATATGTCGGCGCCCTTTATTTTGAAGGGGCCATCAAGACCGTAGGCTTTTGCTTCTTCCGCTGAACCTGTTTCAGGTAGATATTTGATGTTGGTGTAACCCAAGCGCTTATAGAATGCCAAGGACTCCTCAAAATTACTCACGTTTATGCCAATATAAGGCATGGCGATAAGGTGCATATTGGCATCAACGTCCCCATGGGGCGGCGCTGTTTCCATTAGCTTGTACAAGACACCTTCGGGATCTTTAAAGAATACAAAACGATCGCCAGGAATGCCAAATGGCTCAGACAAGAACTCGGCATTAAGAGTTTTCAAGTAGGCAACGTCGGCGGCCAGGTTTCTGGTTAACAAGCCAGCATAGGCCATGCCTAAGTGATTGGGTAACTCGTAGGGAGGCTCGTCATTGTAAGGAATTTTGAACTGTAATAAATCGATGCCTGCAGCGTTCAAACTGCCGGGCAGTGAGAGTACTTCTCCTTTAACTAATTCATACTGGCAGACGTCAAACATTCCAAGTGCTTGCGCCATTTGATGGGTATTGGTCAGTGGAAAGCCGCCCACGCCATCGGTGAAGCCTATTTTCCAGTAAAAGTCGCGCGCCTTATCAAAGTCGCGAGTGTGGGTGGCGAAATGATAGCGGCCTACCAAGCCAATATCGTCTTCGTTTTCAAATGCTACCGCGTCACCAACCTGAAATGCTTCGTTCAGCTCTGTTGATGCGCTTTTATATTCTTTAGCATCTGCGGAAGTAGAATCAGTAGATGGTGCAGCGCACGCTTGCATAGAAAAGAGTGCGCTTAGGTAAAGAATGCAGCTGATTGAGCTGTGCTTGCGAGTATTGTTCTTCATTATTTCATTTCCCTTTTTTATTTCTACTCTTCATTATTTCTTGGCATCTGGAACGGCAAACACCGCAAACATATTTCCACCTTCATGAAGTGAGAAGCCATAGCCAGAGTTAATGAACACATGACCATCGGCAATCGTGGCACCAGGGCCGCTCATGCCGCCGCCCTTGGCCATCAGGCCATTGATAGCAGTCACTTCCTGTTTAGTATCGTATTGCCACAGCACGCGACCATCAGACTTTGCGTAGGCTCTAAAGAATCCGTCAAGGTGACCGGCAAACAAAACGCCGGGTATTGCTGTAACAGCGGCTGAAATACCAGGGTCGCAGTATTTCAAATCGCAGACATCTTTTTGTACATGGTTCCACAATACCTCGCCGTTAGCGGCGTCGATCGCGCTTAGGCCTGGGCGTGCTTTAGCATCATCCAACACGCTGCCGTCGTTGCTGTGGTTCATATCATTGATGGGTGCGTAAACTGTCGAACCTTCCGCGGCCATGCCAAAATGCACGCCACCCTGAATGCTGCCGCGCCCGGCCTTTACGTTCCATAAGCGGCGTCCACGATCATCTGGGTCATGCCCGCTCACCATACCGTTCTTGCTTCCTGCCGCCAGAACCTGCTTGCCGTTGGGAAGATCAACCAAAATTATGCTTGCGCCATAATCATAGTCAGGGCCTTTTTCTATTGGGCAATTCGGATTGTCCTCGAACTGACACGCGGTGTTCCAGGCGTCACCGCTGATTGATTGATGTTCCCAAGCTCGCTCGCCGGTCTCTAGATTCACCGCAATAATAGCGTCGCTGTTTCCATCGGCTGGTGAGGAATAGTTTTCACCAGTACCGATATAGAGCACGCCGCGCTTTTTGTCGATAGTAGGAGAGCCCCAAGTGGGTGCGCCGGAAGGCCCCAAAACTCTTGTGCCGACGCGGGTGATTTTCACAACTTTAGGTTCGTCTGGAACATTGTAATGACGCCACTGAAGTTCGCCAGTGGCAAGATCAACTGCGATTACAT
The DNA here is from genome assembly GCA_045106985.1 of Pseudomonadales bacterium. GTDB lineage: Bacteria > Pseudomonadota > Gammaproteobacteria > Pseudomonadales > JAUIET01 > JAUIET01. The sequence goes on from JBGCFQ010000059.1 coordinate 23,432, forward strand.
TGCCCCGAAAACTACAGCATTCGTAGCTTGGGTCGCCAGCGGCAACAACTTCCAACGAGGAAACCGACGCATAGGCAATATCTTCGGTCACGGCCGGTGTGCCAGTCAGTGTTGCACTGGGGTGCTCATCAGCGCGTATTTTCCAAACAAGCTTGCCTGTTAGTGCGTTTACTGCATACAGGTTTGCGATTACGTCACCAAACACGGCCAAAGGTGGTCGGTCTCCTGAGGCGGCCGCAAGCACAATGCCTGTGCGTACTTCGGTGCTGGCGCTAAAACGCCAATGCGAACAACCCGTTTCCACGTCCAGTGCGTACACGTTTCCGTCGACACTGCCAACAAACACAGCGCCATACCCTACAGAGGGTTGCGAGCGAGCGCGTGTAGCACCAGGAAAGGCGTAGGCCCATTTGAGCTCTAGGTTCGGTACATCATTCTCCGTTAGCCCTGCAACGTCAGCAGGAATGAAGCGAGAGGTGTCGTGCCCCCAACCTGTTTTAGGCGGTGTGGCGGCAGGGTTTAGTGCGGTGTCTGCGCTGCACTGCGGTGCATAGGCTAACTGTTCGGAAGCACCTTCAACGAGCTTCTGTCGAGTCAGATACTCTGCAATCTGGCGACGTTCATCGGTGCTTAGCGCGGCAGCTTGCGCCCTCATAAGCCCAGTCTCCAATGTACTGAAAATCTTCTGTGGTGACATCATCGCTAGCCAGTGCAAGTGCGGCGCTTTGGATACCGTGCCGCTATGGCATTGCTTGCAATGCTGGCTATAAAGAGCGGCACCTGGTACTCCAGGTTTTCCAAGTTTGTCCAGGCGTGGACCGCCTCTCTCTCCCCACTCGCCCTCGCTCGCAGTCATATCAGAAAGTTCTACCTGTTTGCTGGTGTTCTCTGTATTTTCAGATCCACTTTCAGAATCACTTTGAGAGCCGCTTTGTACATTGCTAAGGCTATCGTTATGGCTGCAGGCAGCGATTGTAAAAGTCAGTGCTAAGGCAAGAACAGAGCGGTTAATCATCAAGTTTCCAAAGAGGGGTCATAGTGAAGGTGTAGTGGATGAATAGTACGGAAATAGTAAGAATTAAACAGTAAGCTAACAAAAGCTTAGGGAAAATAAATCCTGACCCGTCTATGCCGGCCGGTCAGCCGCAGGCAAGCTTCTCTGCCAGTCTAATACACCGGTGCGATTGATTATCTTCCAAACACCATCGCGTTTTTCTAGCTCATCCAAGTAGCGGCCTCCCATGGATATTTGCATCTCGGTGTCTTGTGCCATGGCGGGTGCCAGTGGGTCACCTTTCGCGCGCATGCGTTGCGTAGCCGTGAAATAACACTCGGATCGAGCCAGGTTCCCATGCAGCTCAACAAGAGGTGTGCCTAACTGATGATGAGAGTTTACAAAGCCTTTCATGTAGCTTAATGCAAAACCTACAAAATCATTGGGGTCCCCATTGGTAGAAGGTTTATCTGGCGTAGATGAAGGTCCCACAAAGCCATGGTTGTGTTCCGACTCTGGATGAAAAACGGAGCGCAGTCGATCCTCATCCTGGTGATCAATGCCATGAGCGTAATTAAGAAGAACCTCATTGATTGCTTGCTTGTCGAGCAGTTCTTGTAGAACTTTATCAGTCATTCGCTTTACCTGTTTAGATCATTTTATTTTAAGCGGCCATTTTCTCGTAGCCCAGAGACAAAAAAGCCAGCAACTACTTTAGCAGTTACTGGCAACGAGAAATTTGAAACAATCAAGAAGTTGGCGTTAGCAACTCCAACCCCTTGATTGTGGTTTGGCCTGGTGCCAGGTCTCTAGAAAGACATTGATAATTAAAAAGCCACCGAAAATTCAGCGCCAATGGTTCTAGGCTCATTCCACCAGCCGCGAGTTGCAAGTGGAGCAATCAGTGCTCTACTTAACTCACGCTCATCAGTAAGGTTCTTTCCGTATACTGAAACACGGTAGCGATTTTCACTCCAACCGTAGCTGAGCGTGAGGCTGAGATCATCAATATCACCCTTGCTGCCCAGCGGGTTGTTATCCGCCTGTCCTTCAACCGCATCGCGGTAACGATAGGCCAAAATGCTCGTCAGCTCACCTGCGCCAACGTTGGCGATGTGGGTTGCTGCAATGCCAAAGGTGTTTTCGGGCGTGTTGCGAGGTTCCAAGCCTGAGTTGTCAGTAACGATTTGGTCGCCATTCAGGTCGGCAAAGTACTCGCCATAACTCGCATCGATATAGCCGTAGTTGGCACGCAGGTTAAGCGCCTGTGTAATTTGCCAGTGCAGCTCGAGCTCTAGGCCGAAAATTTCTTGTGTAGAAGCGTTTCGTACCACGGTTGCCACGTTCGACAAATCAACAGGAATCAAAATTGACTCTTGCTTGTCCACATAATCGCTGTAAAAAATGGTCGGGTTGAAAGTCAACCTTCCGTCCATCCAAGTGCTCTTCAGGCCCAGCTCATAGTTTTCAACGTATTCGGGTTCAAAGCTGGAATCAAGGTCGAAGTTCGCTTGCCGGCCGAAGAAGCCGCCACTCTTGAAGCCCTCTGTATAGGAAGCCCATACCATCATGTCGTCATTCGGCTGGAAACGTACTGAGAAGCTGGGCGTGAATTCATTCCATTTGCCCGAATACGAAACTGGTTCAAGCAGAGCTGGAATAGTGTCGCCGGCCGCAGGGTCCCAGAACACACCGCCATTACCGCCAATGAAATCTTTTTCCTCTTCGGTGTACCGGCCACCGAATGTCATAGACCACTGATCATTGATGTCCCAGTCTACAGATACGTAGGCTGCTAAAGATTCCGTTTCCTGCATCTGCCCATTAGCGCTCAGGGTTGTTGGCGTTAGCGGAATCGGAACAGCGCCAATCAAAGACAACGCATAATGCAAATGGGCAACATCCCATCGTTGTTCATAGTCAACATCAAAGCTGTAAAGCCCGCCGACTACCTGTACCGGGCCATCGAAATCACTGGTAAAGCGAAATTCATGGCTTGACTGCTCCCAATCATTAAAGAAGTTCATGCTCAGCAAGTTCGCCGGCGCACCATCAAAATGCTGGTTATTCGCCTCATCCATATCTCGGCTGGAGCCAATATAGGTCAGCGTGAAATCGTCGAATCCCCAATTCGCCGTAACGATGAACGTGTTGTACTCGTTGTCGCTGAAGTTAGTACCGTTTGCAGAGTTCTGGTCCGGGCCGTCAGTCGTAGTTGAGGCGCAACTCGCTAGGAAAGGAAGAACGCAGGTAAGGTCAGAGGGTTGGTTCTCGTTTACATAAGCGCCCTGATCGCTCTCGTCATTAGTACGCTCGTAATGGAACTTGAGGTCGAAGTTGTCAGTTGGCGTCCACTTCGCAGCAAAGCCGTAGTTTTGTATATCATCGCCGCCTACGTCTTGGTTAAGGGTTGTGTTATAAACAAACCCATCGCTCTTGATTTGAGCGGCGAACAGTTTTACACCCAGTTGGTCTTCAATGATAGGCACGTTAACAACCGCTTTCACATCTTCACGGCCAAACTCATCCAGCGTAACACTGAAATCGCCGCCCCATTCCTGGGTCACTTCGCCGCGAATAATGTTAATCAAACCGCCTGTGGTGTTTTTACCAAACAGAGTGCCCTGGGGGCCACGCAGTATCTCTACACGCTGAATATCAAAATTCTGCAGCAGTACGCCACTGGCGGTACCCAAAAACATGCCATCCATCATCACGCCAATGGGTGGGTCAAGGCTTTTGTCAGTATCTAGGGTGCCGACACCGCGAATTGTAATGTTCGCACCGCTGGCAATACCGGGTGCGCGTCGAATAAAGAGGTTAGGAGAGTAAGTCTGAAAATCTTCCAACCTACGCAGGTTGGCTTGCTCTAGCTCCACACCCAAGGCCGAAACAGATACTGCAACATCCTGTATTGATTCACTCCGCTTTGTGGCCGTCACGACCACTTCTTCAAGCATGAATGACTCTTGTGCTGTTGCTTGGGCAGCAGCAAACGACAAACTAGTCGCCAGGCCCAGAGCTATTGCTATTGGTCGCCGAGACAAATTGAGATTCTTAGGGTTTGCGCTGTCTGCGCAGTTCGGAGTCTTCATAGTTACGAGCCCTTTTACTATTATTTATCTATTAGAGAGCCGAACTATATCTCGTTTTATTTAAAAAAAACAGTCCAAACTGTTTTTATATTGGCAATTCGATTATGCTTCATTGAATGGCGCTAGCAGACCGAAAATGCCGGTTTGCGACGTATTTCGGCCGTTTTTTGGCCAATCTAGGAGGCTGGCATGTCAAATCAAGCTAAGAATTATGACGACGTTAAACAATACCGTTTAGACCCTGAACGAGAGCAAGAGCTGCTAAAAGCGGCGGGCGAATGCACCTTTATATGGTCAAATAAGGCCGGCCACCCTATGGGTGTTACGACGGCCTATGCGGCGATAGACGGTAAGATCTGGATGACGGCTACACGCGAAAGAGTGCGAATTAAGGCGATTGCGCGCGATCCTCGATCAGCCATTGTTATCACCAGCACCGGCACGCATATGGGTGGTGGCAAAACAGTCACTTACAAAGGTCATAGTGTTATTCATGATGACCTGGAAACCAAGCACTGGTTCTACAATATTTTGGCGACTGGAATGGCCAGAAAAACAGAAGGTGATAAAGAGAACAAATTCACCGCCGGGCTAGATACGGCCATGTTTGTTCGTTTTTTGGATACGCCTGAGCGTATTGTGCTCGAATTTACTTCAGAGATGTCGATACCGTTTGACGGCGACAAGATGGCTGCTGGCACAGCCGAAGCCTATGCTGAATTTGCCGCAGAGGATGCAAAGAACAAGGGCTAAAAAGACAGTTAGAGTTCGCTGCAATTAATGCATGTCGCCGCCAGCAATGCTGCGCGGCGATCATTTCGTACGTGGTTCACTCAGCGATTTTTCCGACCACTTCTGCAGCCATCTTTTCCGCATAGCTTGTGACGAACCCATAGTTGGCTTTGCCATTATCCGCGCGTTGCAATGAGTCTATTGCAAAAATCTGTCGCGGAACTTTGTAGTCGGCGAGAAGTGCACGCGTATGTTTCTGTATATCCTCTACGTCGATTGAATCGTCGTTTAACATTGGCCCTTCAACAACCGCAACGACCATTTTGCCGAACCTTGGGTGTGGTAAACCAACAACAAGTGCATCACTAATTGCAGGGTGTTCAAGCAAGGCGCGTTCTACTTCAACGGTATAGACTTTTTCACCGCCGGTATTAACCACTGTGCTGTCTCTGCCGAGCAGAACCAGCATGCCATCTTCGCGAACGGTGCAGCGATCGCCCGTCATAACGTAACGTATGCCATCAAGCTCAATAAAGGTTTCAGCGGATTTTTCCGGTTGATTGTAATAGCCAATAGGAACGTAACCACCCGCAAAGGCGATACCGATTGTGTCGCTGCCAGGTTTTACCAGTTGCATTTGGTCGTCGTACACACTGGTTGTAGGCATAGGTTGAAAGACGCCTGCTTCATCGGTTGAAACGGCAAAGCCTGAGGCTTCTGACGACCCTAAGGTGTCCATCAACATTAAGTTTGGATTGTGTTTTTTCAACCCTGCAACTGAGTCTTGGCTAAGCGATGCGCCAGTGGATACAAACAAAAACACGCTGTTTAAAAGTCCCTCGTCGGGCCGGCGGTCGAGTGATTCAATCAGGGGCATCGCAAAGGGGTCGCCCACCAACGCCAGGCCACTCGCCTTATGACGCTTAATAAGGTCCAGTGTTAGATCTGGCTCAAACTTTCTACCGGGTACAGTCAGAATAGCAATGCCTTGTGCGAGCATAAGAACAGACATTAACAAACCGGCGCCATGCATCAGCGGGCTTAGCGGCACAAAAGGAGTGGGTGCCGGCATTTTAAGAACGTTAGCAATGTGTTCGGCAATGTCGGCAGGGTGCTCTTCAAGCTTCAAGGGCGCCAAAGCGTTTCCTTCAGACAGCTTCTGTTTGCGCCATATATCTTCATGGCGCCACATTACGCCTTTGGGTAAACCGGTAGTGCCGCCGGTGGCAATTATCATTAAATCGTCGCTGGAACAACTGCGTTCAAAGCCGCTGTTGTGGTAACTGTAAAGCTCTTCAATACCAACGGCAAAGTCATTTTTCGCGTGCGCAGTGCCTGCTTCGATAAACGCAACCGTTTTTGTTAGTCTGTTTTTTATGGCGGCAACACGCTCAGAGAATTCAGTGTCGTACACCAGCACTTCTATGTCGAGACCATTACATAAATCCACCAATTCCTGTTCCAGGTATCGGTAGTTGACGTTTACATGCGTCATGCCAACCATGCCAGCCGCCGCAAACGTTTCCATGTAGGCGTTCGAGTTACGCATGTAATGCCCTACGTGCGCACCGGGTCGCAAATTATGTGTTCGCAGCCAACTGCCGATGCGACTGGCGCGATCATTCAACTCACGGTAGCTAATTTCAATATCACCGTGAATTAATGCCGGTCTGTCACCTGCTGAACTTTGGCCTAAACGGTAAATGGCCTCGCTGATATTCCATGCCATGTGTGTTACTCAGAAAAAGTGAAATGAAGTGTTTCGTCAACCGGTGATGCCACAGTAATGTGTCGCCCCGTTGGGTCTTGTTGCAAAATAGAGGCGGGCGTTTGTTCGTCGTCCTCTGCCGTGCAGGCAACAAATCGTTGCCCGCCAGCTGCTTCGCCAAGAACAATAGCCTGCATGCCACCTTTACCGTCAAAGTTTAAGCTGTAGGTGATTACCTTTCCTTGCTGCGGGTCAGCGATTACCTCGCGTTGCTCGCTTTCGTCTGCAACTACTCTGCAGTCCTGTGCAGCCCAATCTATAGCGCTGGGCTTTTGTGAGTAAACCCCGCTAGCGTGCTTTGACATCATGCCGCCATTATTGGTGACTAAAGCAAAAGCGCTTGGCTTTTTTCGGGCTGACTGCACGGCTTCTGCAATCGCATGCATGCCGTAGTTGTTTCCTGGGCCGCCAAAGTAGGGTAAACCACCTGTTGTTGTCAGTGTGCGGCTGCCATCAGCTGGCAGGCCTAGCTGCTCGGCCAAGGTGGTTACAGCGCAGGGGAAGCAGCTGTAGATATCGACAGAGTCTATGTCATCGATGCTTAACTGCGCCATATCCAGCGCTTTGTTCGCCACGCGACCAGCCATTGGTGATCGTGAAGGATCGTCACGATGAGTGAACTTAAACTCCTTACCCTGGGCCATGCCGTGCATAAATACCCACTGCGACTCGGGAACACCAAGCTCGCGCGCTTTACCTGCGCTGCACATCAGTAAGGCGGCACTTAGGTTAACGCCATCCTGGGCGATCATACGTTTTGTGTATAAATGGGTTAAGTTAGCCGCTGCGAGTATATCCTCAGCGCTTTGCTGCCCGGCAAACTGCGAAAAAGGATTATCGTTGGCCACGGCGCTGAAGCTGGCCATTAGATTTGCCTCATTAGCGCGATAGTCATCCACGCTGAGACCTTGCTTATGTCGGTTAGCCTGATCAATCATCGTGTAGTAATAGGCGATGTTGATTAGGCCGTTTTTGCCCTCCTGGCTGGTGGCAACATTCTCGCCAAAACCGCGGTCTTCCAAGGGCTCGTCAAAGTGCTCGTTCCAGTTCAACTCAACGCCGTTGCGCTGCGCATGGCGTTGGTTTTTTAAGGCCTCGGCACCTGTGAGTAACACCACTGATCGAGTGCCATTAGCAATATCCGCCGCGAATTCTATGACTCGGGCTTGTGGGCCGTCGCCACCGGTTTCGGTGTAAATTCTACTTTGAGGATTAGCACCAATACGTGAGGCAACTGATTGCGGCGGGTTGTCGCTTCGTCCCCACGGGGAATTCCAGCGCCGGCCCATGTCAGAAAACAGTTTGGTAACGCATATGGTGTCTATGTGCTGCGCAATATTTGCAGCGCCACAATCTTTGATGCAAGCAAGGCTGGCTTGTGTGGCAAGTTCCATTGGTGAGCTTGCATTTGCCTCACGTTGTACAAACTGTCCTGACCCAATTAAGACAGGGGTGTTATCACTTATGTGGTCACTTACAGTTACTTTCTGGGTCATTACAGAACGAGTTCCGCAACTTGTCGTAAGTGATCCTTATCGGTTGTAGCCACTAGCAAGGTGGTTACTTTCGAGTCGCGCCAGGCTTGCAGGCGATCTTTAATTCTGTCTTTTGGACCAACTAACGCCAAAGAGTCAGCCAATTCGTCTGGTATCACACGAGCAGCTTCTTCGCGTTTGCCCTCGAAAAACAGCCGCTGAATTTCTTCGGCTTCTGCAGCGTAGCCCATTCGCTCGAACAAGTTTTTATGGAAGTTCTCGTCTTTGGCGCCCATGCCGCCAACATACAAGCTTAAGAAGTACTTAACCTTGAGCAGACCTGCGTCGATATCATCGGTGATATCAATGCTGCACATTTGCGCAATTTGGAAATCAGGCTTCGCATTCTTGAGTGACTCCAAATACACGGTTTCATCATAAGGGTTGTAGAACAGCGGCAACCATCCATCGGCAATTTCAGTACTCAACGCAATGTTCTTAGGCCCCTCAGCGCCCATGTAAATGGGTATGTCATTGCGTATAGGGTGAACCATTGGCTTTAAAGGCTTACCTAAGCCTGTGCCATCTTCCCCAGGGTAGGGTAGCGGGTAGTGCGGGCCAGAGTTGGTTATTTTCTCTTTGCGTTCAAAGGCCTGCCTGAGAATATCAATATACTCACGTGTGCGTGCCAACGGTTTTGGGAAAGGTTGGCCGTACCAGCCTTCCACTACTTGAGGGCCCGAAACGCCAAGCCCGAGAATCAGTCGTCCATTAGACAAAATGTCGAGCGACAATGAGTGCATTGCACAGGCCGCTGGTGTTCTGGCAGAGAGTTGAGCAACGGCAGTGCCGAGCTTTATCGTTTTCGTCTGCGCGCCAATCCAGGCTAAGGGAGTAAAGGCATCATTCCCCCACGATTCCGCCGACCATACCGAGTCAAAGCCGAGTTTCTCAGCCTCTTGAGCCATTTCAACGAAATTTGGATTTGGCGCTGCACCCCAGTAACCTTGGGCCAGTCCCAGTTTTAAATCAGCCATTGTATTTCGTCTCCGACAACTCTATTTTGGTGGACAACAGTTTAACCTGATGATATTAATAAAAACAGTCTGAACTGTTTTTATTGGCTTGTGATACATAGCGCAACTCATGGGTTCAGTGGTCAAACCACGCTAATGTTAACAACGTATTGGGAATTAACCATGTCAGAAGATCTGCATACTCTCGCGGCTGAATTAGCCATTCACAAATTGAATGCACGTTACTGCGACGCAATCCATCGCCGTGATGAAAAAGCCTGGGGTGCGCTGTGGGCCGAAGACTGTATTTGGGATTTTTTAGGTCAATCTATAGAAGGGCGCGAAACAGTTGTAGCAACATGGCTTGCTACTATGCAGGGCTTTCCGAATGTGTATCACCAAAACCATGCCGGTATTATTGAGGTAGATGGCGACACCGCTAAGTGCCGTTGGTACATAAACGAGGAAATTCTGGATGCGCAGAAGCAAGCATTGCGTTTTTACGGCGTATACAATGATGAATGCGTTAGGGTAGATGGCCAATGGTTGTATCAGCGTAGGCGCTTTGATGTTCTTTATCAGGGTGTGGGTGCGTTCGCTAGCGAGGGTTGGCAGGCTTATCCAGAAGATATAAATAACATCGTGTAACGATGTCGGAATAATCCTATCAAAAAACGCTTTTTTCAAGCGCAGAACGCACTCTATGGTACATCTAACAAAACGAGATTTGATGGTAGAGGCCGCTACCTGGCTTGAAAGTTTCGAGAAGGCGCTCACCGCGGGCTCGGCAACTGACCTTGCAACACTATTCGTTGGCGAAAGTTTCTGGCGAGATGCAGTGGCATTTTCGCAAAGCATTAGCACAACGCGCAATGCGCAAGCGATTGCTGCTCAGTTAGCTGAGTTGGCGCGCACGATTAAGCCACGAAACTTTAGTATTAACCCGAGTAGAACGGCGCCACGTGTTGTGCACTGCGCCAACACCGAATGCCTTGAGGCGATTTTCTCGTTTGACACAGCCGCAGGGCGAGGCGAGGGTGTATTGCGACTGGTTCCAGACGATGCCCATTCCAAAAACAGCGCTCTCAAATCATGGACGCTGCTGACAGCGCTCGATTCACTTAATGGGCATGAAGAGTCTCTCGGCAAAGCGCGCCCCAGCGGCGAAGCCTATTCCAGAGATTTTTGCGGGCCCAACTGGCTTGATTTTAGAGAAAAGTCGCGTCGCTATGAAGATAGAGATCCGGCCGTTCTTGTTGTGGGCGGTGGCCAAGCCGGCCTTACCATTTCGGCACGGCTAGTTCAGCTAGGTGTTGATACATTAGTGATCGACCGTCACAAACGGATTGGTGATAATTGGCGCAAGCGTTATCACGCATTAACTCTACACAACCAGCTGCATGTAAATCATCTTCCCTACATGCCTTTCCCCCCAAGTTGGCCTACCTACATTCCGAAAGACAAACTAGCCAATTGGTTTGAAGCGTATGCAGAGTCAATGGAAATAAATTATTGGCCTGCAACAGAGCTTGTTAGCGGGGAATACGATAGCGAGGCCGGTCATTGGGTGGTTACCGTGAAAGACGCCGCCGATAATGTTCGCGAGATGCGTCCACGCCATGTCGTTATGGCAACCGGGGTAAGCGACATACCTCAAGTACCTAACATTCCAGGGTTAGAGAATTTTTCAGGAAGTGCGATTCACTCCAGTGCTTACACCACAGCAGATCAGTGGGTTGGGAAGCGGGCCTTGGTTATTGGTACCGGAAACAGCGGTCATGACATCGCTCAAGACCTGCATTCAAATGGCGTTGCAGTCACTTTGGTTCAACGCAGCCCTACACTTGTGGTAAACGTGGAGCCAAGCGCGCAGTTGCCCTATGCTCTGTATGGCGAGGGTACACCGCTTGAAGATTGTGATTTGATCACTACCGCAATGCCCTTTGAGCTCGCGCGCCGCGCGCACGTTGCTCTAACAAATACCGCCAAGAAAATGGATGAGGCTCTTTTAAGTCGCCTTGAAAGCCGCGGCTTTAAACTTGATTTTGGTGACGATGGCAGTGGTTGGCAGTTTAAATATCTTAGTCGCGGTGGTGGCTACTACTTTAATGTTGGTTGTTCAGACCTTATTGCGGATGGAGAAATTGGGCTGGTCCAATGGGCGGATATTGAGACTATAGGCGAAGAGGGCGCCTTACTAAAATCGGGAGACAAGGTTGACGCCGACTTGATCGTGTTGGCAACCGGCTTCAAAGGGCCAAGCGAATTAGTGCGCCACCTTTTTGGCCCTGAGGTGTGTGACCGAGTAGGTCCGATCTGGGGCTTTGGTGATGACGATGAGCTTCGCAATATGTTCACTAAAACGCCGCAACCGGGTCTTTGGTTTATAGCCGGCAGCTTGGCGCAGTGTCGTATCTTCTCTAAATACCTTGCACTGCAAATTAGGATGGCAGAGTCAGGGCTTTAGATAAAGATAGAGAAAAAGATAGAGAAAAAGACGAGACCTGAGCTTATGCGTTTAACTTACCAAGTCTCGCAACTCTGTCTTCAGGATTTTGCCAATATGACTTCGTGGCAACTCCTCAATCAACCGCACTTGTGACAGTCGCTGCGTTTTACCCAGTTCGGCATTGGCGCTCGCCATCAGTGCTTGTACGTCCAGTTCAACACCTTTCTCGGCAACCACAAAGCCAAGCGGTGTTTCGCCCCACTGTCGTGACTCCACCCCAATCACGGCCGCGTCCACCACACCTGGTTGCTGCAGTAATACTTCTTCCAGGTCGCGAGGGTAGATGTTGAAACCGCCCGAGATAATCATGTCTTTGGCCCTACCCATCAATGTGATAAAACCTTCTGCATCCACACGACCGATGTCGCCCATACGCTGCCAGCGCTCGCCATTTTCATCGTACCAGGTGGCTTCTTCGGTTTTCTCTGGCTGATTCTGATAGCCAGACATCATGGTGCCAGACCGCCCCACCAATTCACCCATTTCTCCTATGGGCAAGCGCTTTAGGTTTTCGTCAATGGTGATGACTTCGCTGCCACCGTGCGGAACCCCTACGGTATGCAGTTTGTCGGGATGAGCGTGCGCCAGTAATACACACACAACACCGCCCTCGGTCATTCCATAGGCTTCAATCAATGCGCCGGGCATGCGTTTTAATACTTCCGCCTTAAGCTCAGCGGAAAATGGTGCACTGGTGCAATTTTTAACGCGCAGGCTACTCAGGTCGTAGTCATCGAATTGCTCAAAATCCATTAAGCGTTGGTATTGCACGGGCACTAGCATAGTGTGCGTTGCGTGAAACTCCTGCGCCAAGCTTAACCAGCCCTGGCAATCGAATTTTCGCATAAAAATATTGGTACTGCCGTACGCTGCTGACGCTAAGAATGGTGCTAGCGTTGTGTTGGAATACAGCGGTGTGGACAACAATGTAGCTTGCCCCGGCTGACCATAACCAGTCGCTTCACCAACACACATTTGTCGCCATCGCATTACGTGGCTGTGCACAATACCCTTGGGCGTGCCGGTGGTTCCGCTGGAATAAATAATATTGAAGGGGTCACCCGGGTTTGCATCCGGAGTGTCAGGCAGTGCTCCTTCATCAGCCATCCAATCGCATAAAAAGGGTGCGTCAGCATCTGCTTTGTCTAACATTACATGCTTCAATGCGGGCAGTTCAACGCCACTGTCAGCAAGCTCGGCTCGTTTTGCTGAGTCTATGAACAAGTGACTTGCGCCGCTATCCGCCATCATTGCGGCTAATTGCGCCGGCGCTGCTGATGTCGTTAACGGAGCCGCGCAACCTCCCGCCATAATGGCGCCCAAATACGCAGCCGCATAATGCACCGAATTAAGGCCGAGAAAGGAAACAGCCTGCCCTGCCTGCAAGCCTTCTGCCTGTAGCCGAGCTGCAATTCTGTTCGCTAAGGCCGCCGTTTCTGACCACGTCAGTTTGTCATCGCCCTCTTGAAGCGCCACTCGATCTGGTTGGTTCTCGGCATGAGCATTAATCAGTCCGGCAAATTGGCCGAAAGGCTCTTCCAGATAGCGTGCTGGTTCGGATATCGCGTTCATGCTCTTATTCTTCCACTGCAAATCACTATCATACTGCTTATAACAGCTTCCGTCTCATCTAAACAAAACAGGCTAACCTGTTTTTAATCTCTTGTTCATAGGCCGGCGGTGGTAGTAAACTGCGGGTCTTACTGCAAAATCAAACAGGCAGAACAATGAGCGATAACAATAAAAAGCTAGCACCCGGCGAGGCACGATGTCACGGTCGTCCTTATGCTGATTTGCTAGAGAATGAAACACGCGAAATACCCCACGTAATTGCTACTGATCAATATAAGTATCTCGGCGATGAAGACTTGCCCGTTGAGCGTTACATAGGCAAAGAGTTTTTCGAACGTGAAGTCGACAAGATGTGGAGTCGCGTTTGGCAGATGGCGTGCCGCGAAGAAGATATTCCCAATGTGGGTGATCACATTGTGTATGAAATTTTCGATTGGTCGTTCATTGTTGTACGCAGCGCTGAAAACACCATCAAGGCTTTCTATAACTCTTGCCTGCATCGTGGCAGAAAGCTTAAAACATCAAATGGATCCGGTCGCGCAATTACTTGTCCGTTTCATGGATTTTCCTGGAATATTGATGGCACGATTAAAGGTTACCCTTGTGAGTGGGACTTTCCACATTTGGAAAACGCTGATCTCACGCTGCCGGAAGTAAAGCTTGATACCTGGGCTGGTTTTGTTTTTATCAATATTGATGACGACTGTCAGCCGCTCGCGGACTACCTTGCGCCGTTGACTGACTTTTATGACCGTTGGCGTTTGGAAGAGTGCGTTAAGGTTGTGCATGTTGTTAAAACGGTTCGCGCTAATTGGAAGATAACCGCTGAAGCGTTTATGGAGTCGTATCACGCCAAGCAAACTCATGCGCAAATTTTGCCATTTTCTGCGGATACGAACGCACGCTATGACATTCTGGGCAAGCATACCAATTTAAGTATTACGCCTATGGCCGAGCCCAGCCCGCACCTGTATGACGCAGGTAACATGCCGAGTGAGCAAGAGGTGTTGGATACGCTGTTGTCTGACTCGGGGCGCGTAACTGGTGACCGCCTAATGGTGCCAGAAGGGCAAACCGCTCGAAGTTTTATGGCCGAGATGAGCCGCAAAACCTTCGCAGAAGAAGATGGTAATGACTACTCTGACGCGACTGACGCTGAAATGTTGGATGCCATGGTGTTCAATGTATTCCCTAACTTTTCTCCTTGGGGAGGCTTTCCGGCAAACGTTATTTATCGCTGGCGCCCCAATGGCTGGGATGTTGATTCAACGATCATGGAAGTGATGATTTTGAAGCGCAGCCCAAAAGATGGGCCCAGGCCTGCGCCCTGTACAACCAACTATCTTAGCGAAGATCAGAACTGGGGTGACGCGCCAGAGCTTGATGCCTTGGGCCCAATATTCGATCAGGATATGAATAATTTACCGCATGTGCAGCAAGGCATGAAAGCGTCACGCAAGGGGGCCGTTACTTTGGCGAACTACCAAGAGGTGCGGGTAAGGCACTTTCATCAGACCTTGGATGAGTACCTAGACGAGTAATAGGCGTCCAACTCGTTCTCAGATATTTATTCTGAATCGAGTAAAAACTGGGTTACAGCTTTATCGTGGCTGCCAGATTGGGCGGCTTCGAATATATCTCTTACTCTCGATTTGATGTAGTTCACCAATAACTTCTGTCTCGCCTGGGCGTCGTGGGTGAGCTTATTTAATGCCATGCCTTCAAAAGAAAACTGGGTAACGTCCATCGCTAATTGAATTAATGGACCAGTGTCTTTCCATTCCGGAAACACTCCGAGAATGGCCTCTTGCCAGCGGTCTTCGAATTTTCGAGCGGCTTTCTTCATTACTGGTTGAAGCTCTTTGTCAGTTCGAGCCGCAACGGTTAGCTCGTGATAGGCAATGAAGTATCGAGAGTGCAGGTGCTTCCAGTAAACATCGAGCCCGCGCTCTAATCGCGCTTGTGGATCTGTCAGGTTCTTCTCAATCTCGGATACGAAGGACTCAATTCGCTTATCAATAATGTAGTCAACAGCGGCAGTCAGAAGACTTTGTTTAGATGGAAAATGATGGATCATCGCGCCGCGGGAGATCTTTGCCCTATCCGCTACCTTCTTTGTTGAGGTGTTTGCGTAACCAAGCTCATAGAAGCAATCTACGGTAGCTTTTAGCGTCCGCTCTCTTGTTTTTGAGCTCTTGTCAGCCTGACGACTACTGTTTGGTGAGCTGGTGGCAATCTTTTTCTTCGCAGCCATTGCTTGTCTTTTCCCTTATTGATAGTAGGCACCGCGTTAGGCGGCTATCGTAATCGAAATTAACGTACTAGTGGTATTTAATACTGTGAAAGTCGTGCCACTTAGTTTTGAGCATTGTTCAGTTCTTTCCCGAAATCTATCTAATTGCGATGCTCACTTAGATCAGGGCATACGGCTGACATTGCTTTGCGGTTCACATGTTTTCCTGTTCGCTGGTTTCCTGCAGTGCATACTTGGCTAAGGTCTGATAATCGAGCTTGCCATTGGCCCCGCGGTTTATGTTTTCAATGGCTAGTACGATTTTAGGAATTTTATAGGCCGCCAGCTGGCTTCGAACCATATCGCGAATACTCTCGCTGTCCAAGGTTTCGCCTTTATGTAACTGTACAAGTGCTGTTGCAGCTTGGCCCCAACGTTCATCCGGAACACCAACCAGAGCTGCATCAGCTACTTGAGGGTGGCGTTTAATGGCGCATTCAACCTCATCGGGATATATTTTCTCACCACCCGAGTTAATTGATACATTACCGCGGCCAAGTAACTTGATAGAGCCGTCGCTGAGCACTTTTGCATAATCGCCTGGTATCGCATATCGCACACCATCAATCGTTGGAAAGGTTGCGGCTGATTTTTCAGCATCCTTGTAATACCCAATTGGAATGTTTCCCGCCCGAGCAAGCATGCCAATCTGATCGCTACCCGGCACTACTTCTTCCATGTTCTCGGTAAATACTTTGGTGTCCGCGTTGGTTGCCATTTGCATTTCCTGATCTTGGCAGGAATCTTTTGTGCTAACTGTGAGAGCGATAGACGGTGTTTCTGACGCACCCAGAGTATCGACGATGACAAGATGCGGTATATGCTTAAGTAGCCCTTTTTTGGTTACAACGCTGAAGGTCATGGCTGAAGAGAGAATACTGCGAAGATTACTGAGGTCCCATCGATCGGGAGACTCGTTCAAGGCATCTAGTAGTGGCTTGCCGAAGGCGTCTCCCACAATAACCATGTTTTGTGCTTTGGATTGCTCTATGGCGTCGAGCAGCTGTGTTGGATTGAATCGAGTATTGCTGTTCAGTACGACGCAGCCACCATACAGCAAGGTTGTTTGCGCAATGTGAACTCCAGCGCCGTGCATTAATGGGATAGGGATAATGGTTCTAGCGCCATTAAAGCTAGTAAGTTCCTGGCGATACTCGTCGAGGTTTGCCGGGAATTTCTGGGCTGGACTAAATGCGTTAACCCCAATCATTCTGAACAAGGTATCGTGCGGCCACATTACGGCTTTAGGAAGACCGGTTGTACCGCCGGTGTAAACAAAGAATAGATCGTCCGGAGAGCGTTCAATGTTGAGAGCTGAGCCATCACCGGCCTCAGTATGTTGCTCCAAACGCTGAGCGTCAGGCAGGGCAGGGTTATCTGTTCCTGTTTCCAGATAAAGACGCACATTAGGCAGCGCATTTTGAAGTGGCCGAAGATTATCGGCAAATGCAGGTTCATAGACGATAACGGTCGCATCCGAGTTATCTAGCACGTACCGCAGCTCATCTTCCAGGTAGCGGAAGTTAATGTTAACGGGTACCAGTCTGGCTTTCTCGCAGGCAATAACTGCTTCAATATATTCGGCACAGTTGCGCATATAAATAGCAACTTTATCGCCTTGCTGTGCACCAGATTTAAGTAAACCCTTTGCAAGGTTATTGGTACGCGAAATCAAGTCACCCCAGCTGCGTTCGCGACCAGTGAAGCTCTCAATGATAGCGACACGATCTGAAGGAATTTCTTCAGCGGCTATGTCGTAAAGATCACCAATGTTCCACTGCATTGCAGAGCCTCAAAGTATTGTTATTGCGCGAAATAATGACCAGAGTAGCATAGATTAAAATAAACAATCTATCCTGTTTGTTTTAAAGGGGTAGAGCTGCTAACGTAGACTGAGAATTTACGTAGATCAGGCACTATGAGCGAGCATATACAGACCCCCAAAAAGTACCCCAGTTTGTTTTCACCTTTAGACTTGGGGTTTACCACCTTGAAGAATCGTGCCCTTATGGGGTCTATGCACACTGGCCTGGAAAATTTGGCAGAAGGGCCCGAGCGTTTAGCCGCTTTTTACGCTGAAAGAGCCAAAGCCGATGTAGGCATGATTATCACCGGTGGCCATTCTCCTGATGAACTTGGAGCGATGGGCGCAGGTGAATCAAAGCTCACCACCCAGTCTGAAGTCGATAATCATTCAGTCATTACGTCGGCGGTGCACACTGCCGCACCGGACTGCAAAATATGTTTGCAAATTTTACACGCGGGCAGTTGTGGTGGTCACGAGGGTATAGTGGCGCCTTCTGCGGTAAAGTCTCGTATTAGCCGCTTCAGCCCAAGAGAGTTAACAAGCGAAGAAATCGAACGCACGATTGA
>JBGCFQ010000006.1:0-72043 GCA_045106985.1 Pseudomonadales bacterium
GGCCTTCCTGCGTGCAAAGCGCTTGCTGAGCGTGGCTTGGCTTACGAATGCTTCGAAGCCAGTGACAGTGTTGGTGGTGTCTGGAATATTGAACGTGGGGGCGGCGGTTACCGCTCGCTGCACACCAACACTTCACCCCGCGCTATGTCGTACTCAGACTTCCCTTTAGAGCACGATACGCCCACTTACCCAACTGCAGCTCAAATGCTTAGCTATTTCAAAGGCTATGCTAAGCACTTCAAGTTGGACGAAAATATTCGCCTGCAAAGCCCCGTTGTTCGAGTGCAACCCTTGGTTGATGGTGGCTGGGAAATTGAGCTTGAGAATGGTGAATTGCGTCAATACTCCAGCGTTATCGTTGCCACTGGGCAATACAATTCTCCTCGCCTACCACATGACCTTACCCCAGGCGAATTCACTGGCACGCACCTGCACATATGCGACTACTTGGATGTGGCAACCCCCATCGACCTTCGAGGGAAGCGAGTTGTGGTTGTGGGCTTAGGCAGCAGTGCCGCAGAGATTGCGACAGAGTTGTGTGGCTTTAATCAAGAGGGTCGAGAGGATCGAGAGGATCGTGAAGGTGATGAGCAATACGCAAGCCAGGTGATTCTCTCTGCGCGCTCTGGCAGATGGGTGTTTCCAAAAATGGTGAATGGCACGCCTATGGATGCCCGCGCTCCACATCCGGCTGCGCGTGTTCCAACGGCGCTAAGGGTACTGCCGGGCAATTCGGGCTCGTGGCTAGCTCGCCGTGTGTTGGGTAAAACTTTACGCAACTTATCAGCCAAAGTTGGCGGCACTACCGCACTTGGGCTGCCCACACCCACCATTAAACCCTGGGAAGATCGCCCAACCATGTCGCAGGGGTTCATACCGGCATTGCAAAAGGGCTTAATCGATACGCGCCCTGGCATTGAACGATTTGCAGGTTCAACCGTGCATTTCACTGACGGCACTCAAACCCAGGCCGACGTTATTCTTTATGCCACGGGCTACCAGCTTGATTTTCCTTTTTTGGATGATGAGACCTTGGGCTGCGCCGCACCCGAGCTAGCGTTGTATCAGCGCATCGCGCACCCTGCGCACGAACAATTATTTTTCGTGGGCTGTTGCAGGGTGATGTGCTCTATGTGGCCACTGGCCGAACAGCAAGGCCGCTGGGTGGCTGATGTGTTAGCGGGCGGTTTTAGTTTGCCGAATAACGCGACAAGAAAAAAGCAGGCCGTCGCACTTGTCAAATCACTGCCGGTTATTTGTAATTTTTATGTCGAGCAGTTGAGGAAGGAAGCGAGGGGCATGTGACGCTCAGTGCTTCTAGTTCTCTCTGCCACTAGCCATCGAGAGGGTTGCCCGATTGCGCCTCTACAGCCGCCGCATTACCAAGCTGGTTTCTATCTTCACGCCAGGCCGGTTCTGGTGGTACGTCTAACCAGGCATCACTCTGACCGTCAAAGGTGCCAATCTGATCATCACCTGCTCCGTAAGGTGTATAACCCAACAAAGCACGACAGCGGGGGCTGAATTGCATTGCCACTTCTGGAGGAGTTTCCAGGTATTGGTTAGCTTCCTGACGCAGCCAGCCAAGACTGTAGGTATTAATGAGTCCGGCCCGAGGGCCGTCACTTTCGTTGGCGCCACCGCCGTGCCAGGTAGAGCCCAAGTAGAATAGGGCCGAACCTTTAGGCATCACCGCCGATTCCCATGCTGATAAGTCAGGTAGATGCCAAGAGCGTAAAAATCGATGTGACCGAGGTACCACTCGTGTGCCGCCGTTTTCCTGAGTGAAATCACCTAGTGCCCACATCACTCCAATTTGTAATTCCGTACCTGCTAGCTCAAGGGGGTAGATGGAGTCATCCCGGTGCAGTGCCTGAGCGGATTCCCCCGGCAAAATCTCAATTGCAGTCAAGCTGCCCACCCGATAGTTTGCACCGTGAGGAAGCAAAATATCATCTGCGACTGCCACCACCATATCGTGGTCGACAAGTGCGGCCGCGCTGGGTGCGCCGCGCATAATGGCACCGTAGCGGCGAGTTTTGTTGCCATCAAAAACACTTTGGCCATCTAGGTCTGCGGCGTCGAATTTTGGCCGCAATTCAGCAGCTACCGAATCGGCAACAGCGGCTTCAACCAACTCGTTCACCACTACAGCGCCATCTCGCCTCAGTGCAGTAAGCACATCAGCCACATTGGCATTTCTTTCTAGGTAGGTAAGTGGCATTGCCTTGTTCTCGCTCAATTCTAATAGTTAGTTTACTTGATTTCACTTGAAGTGTTAACGGTAGGCAGGCGCCAAGGCAGGCTGTCACGACAAGGAAACCAAAACACACAATCTCATGAATCAAGTACACTCTCTTTACAATAAGGAGAAAGCTATGAGGCCAGGTAATGTAGAAGTACGCTCTAGTGGTGAGCTAGGCAACGGTGTTTATGCGCTTCGTAATTTTAAGAAGGGTGACGTTGTTGTTGAAGGAGTTGTTGACAAGCTTACAGCAAGACGTGGCGAACACACGTCTACGATTCATGGCGTTCATGTAGTATTGGCAGGCGCGGGTTGTTTGGTTAACCACTCACGCTCGACTGCACAAGGCGCTTATTAAAAGCTGAGCATCGTTACGTTTTTGGATGGTAGCTGCGCCAAATCACAATCGCGGCCAGGGTTCCTAGTGAGATAAAAACGATTGCCGATCCAAAGCTAAACCAGGCTTCTCCGGTTTGCCAATTCATCGAGCCATCTGCCAAAATTTCGCCAGTGCCGCGTTGATAAGGCTTGATGTAATAATTCACCACTATGAATGGCATAGTGCAGCCATAGAGAATGAGGGCCGCTGGCGCAATCATGGTTGTTCTGGTTTTTCTCGCATCACGGTCTTCGTCAGGCGCTATGTGAAGCTTGGTTCTATAGGCGATCTCTTGTTCCGATACCGTGCCTCTATTTGAGAGAAGGCGTATGGTGATAAGGCTAACAACCGTTCCGATAACCGCGGGGTGGAGATAGCTAGGCCAGTCAACATAGCCAAGGTATTCAATGGCAGCTGGGGTCACGTTGAACACAAAGCCGGTTATCATTCCCCAATAGGCTGCAGACTCTGTAATGCTTTTACTCCACACACTCATGAGGCCAACGGGCCCCCAAGAGGAGGCATAGACGCTTCCAACGAACAGCATCAGCCAGAAAATATTGGGTGGAAAATAAAAGCTGGCGAGTAAAACAACGATTCCGACGGCCAACATGATGAGTCGTATTGAGCGTAACTCAAGCGGCCTGTCTCTTTTCACAACGTCATTGCTCGCACTGAACCCGACGAGCGAGAGAAAAGTGGAAGCGGACGATAACGCCGCTGCCATGATGCCAGCCAATACCAGCGCGCCTAAAAATTCTGGCACTAAATTCCTAGCTGCCCACACCAATACAGTTTCAGACGGCGTAATATCGGTTTTTACCAGATTAACGATTCCGCCGAGGCCGTAAATAATAATCTGTAAAAGGGCAACAATAATGAGCGCGTACATCGCCGATCGTAGAACGACATGTTCATCTTTTGCCATCAAATGACGACCTGCTTGCCAAGGGCCAACAATATAAACTGCACTCCAGGCAATATCGATCACGAATGCCCATATAAAGTAATCCATCGGCGTTGGCCACTCGGTGCCCGGGCCAACAATGCCGCTCCAGGATGCGATGCCGGTCTTGCTTTCAAGTTGGGCCATATTCTCAATAGAGGATGCGACGCCGCCTAAGTCACTGACAATGTAATAGGCAAAAACAAGAGTGGCGCCGGTAAACAATAAGAACATCAAGGTGTCGGTAAGAATCACACCTTTGGAGCCGGCATACATTGTAAAAAACGTATAACTGAGCCACACCACAATCAGGCTTTGCAAATAACCGAGCTCGGTTAAATCGGAAAGGAGTATTGCGGCGCCTTGAGTAACAATAAGGAGGTAGATACCAATGGAGAGCATAATGATAATGCCGGAGGTTTGTTGCACGCGGAAGCTGTTAAATCGCTGACCAAAAAAATCAGCCACAGTGGTCGCCCTGCTGCGACGCAGATAACGCCCGAAGAACAACGCGCCAATGACATACCCAGCCGCGGAAACGCTAGGGAATAACAAGTAGGCGCCCATTTGACCGTCGTAGGTGAATCCTGCCTCACCAAGAAAAGCCACCGAGCTCATCACGCTCGCCACAAGTGTGCCTACAATGAGAATGGTGGGAGCACGGCGCCCGGCAACAAAATAGTCATCCAGGTTTTTAACGTTCTTCCCAGCGTAATTACCAATAACAATAAAAAGTACTAGGCATATTACAATCGTTAGGGTAAAAACATCCATTCTAATCAGTTCCTGTTTTCGGCAGATGTCGAGTTAAGCTACAACGAACGGTAATGAAACCTTGCTCTTATGGCAAGGGTTGCTTTAGCCAAGGTGCTGACTGAAGGTTTGCGCAGGACTTATCGATTGAATCAGCAATGTCACTGTGTTTCTTCCGGCGTAAAAGCGTTCAAGTTGGCCGTTCGGTAAGTATTTTTTACCCTGGCAAGGGTTTAGAATTGCGTCAATGAGCATACAGAGGAAGTTCAAAAATGGATAGTGCTGCACCTGAGCAATCGACGGGCCCCTGTTCCGGGTTTCGAGTACTGGAATTCGGCACCATGGTATCTGGCCCGCTGGCAGGGCAGAACCTTGGAGACTTGGGCGCCGACGTTATCAAGATTGAGTCCATGATGGGCGATACCGCACGCTGGACTGGTCAGCCTGAACGTGAAGGCCTGAATGGTTTTTTCTCCCAGTTTAACCGCAATAAACGGGCTATATCGCTAGACCTAAAATCGGAGCAGGGCCAGGCCGTGGTGCTAAAGCTGGCCGAATCAGCTGACGTAATCATGGTCAACTACCGCCCAGGCGTGATGGACCGTCTGGGCCTGGGTTACGAACATTTGAGTAAGATAAACCCCGGCCTGGTGTATGTTTGTGTGTCTGGATTTGGCCCCGATGGGCCGTATGCAGACCAACCGGTATACGACCTGGTAACCCAGGGTATGTGTGGTACTGCAGCCACCCAGGGAACAGATGGCAAGCCACGTTTGATACAGAGTGTTATCGCCGATAAGAACGCCGCGATAACCGCCGCCTCGGCCACTCTGGCTGCTTTGCTCGCTCGTGAGCGCAATGGCGGTGAGGGCCAGCTTGTTCACGTACCGATGATTAATGCCTTTGCTCAGCTCACTTTGCCAGACGTGATGACTCGGGAAGCCTTTAGACCCAAATCGCACGTAGACGCTCCCATCCCCAAGCTGTTTCATGTCTGGAGCTGTGCCGATGGCTTCTTGGTAGGTATGCCCATCGAAGATAAGCAATTTGCCAACTTGTGTATTGCTTTGGGTTGTCAAAACCTTGCCGAAGATGAGCGCTTCAAGTCGATTGGTGTGCGCTTAGAGAACACCGACGCCATGATTGACTTGATCGACGCCGAATTGGCCAAATGGAAATGGCGTGAAGCCCTGAAGCAATTGCGCAAGTACGATGTTCCGTTTGCACCTGTGTACGACCTGGAAGAGTTTATGGAAGACCCGCAGGTAAAGCACAATCGAACCATTTTTGACGCCGAGGACCCCAAGGGCGGCACCATGCGCTACATTCGCCACCCTAGTGTTTATGAAAAAACGCCGGCTACCTTAAGACGGCACCCACCGCGCTATGGGGAACATACCGATGAAGTGCTGTTAGAAGCCGGGTTCAGCACCGAGCAGCTTGCCGAGTGGCGTAAGGCTCAGGTGGTGGCTTGAATGAGTTCGGATTGATTGAAAACGATTTTACTTAGGTGTAAAGACAGCCTTATTCGTGTGAGTATGATCCCAATCATACTGCGAGTTAGATCGAGTTAAATGCCAAAGTGTTGAAATAGTCGGTGTTCCCTTCTTTACTGCACACACACCCGACCAGGAGGTCACGCTGCCATTGCTTCCCCAATTTACCGAGAAGGAAACAACCCGCGCATTATCTGTGTTCTGCTTCGCTGGTGCGTGATTAGTCCAGCCTATTAAGGGGAATGATTCACCGTCGGTTCCGGACGATGAGCGATACGTACCCGACAAACGACCCTCTGACGTTACTTTCGAAATAGTGAGTAAGGAGCCAATCTGATTGACCCAAGCTCCTTTGACGTCCTCACAGCTTGGAGCGGCCATGCCGCCAGCAGAATACACGGCACTGCTAAACAAAACGAACAATAATTTCTTCATACTTCTCCTCCTCAAAACCCACGCCTCGATCAAAATACACCATCTGTCTGCAGCAACGCCAGAGTTAAACGGGGGTAGGTTCAGGCTGCCCCCCAAATTTCTCTAACTGTCTTTCGTCAGCAAGCTCGCGACCTGATCAGCTATTCCGTCCAAGCTGCCCGGCAACAAGTCTAGTAGCTTGTCAGCACTAACAGATCCATACTCTGTATCACGAAGTCCATGTATAAATTTCAATGTTCGAAACGCATCAAACCAATCGTGCATATGGCGGGTGAAAGCTGATGGCGATTTACTATTGTTTCGCGCTGCCTCAACGGCTTTCTCAAACCCCATTGTCTGCAATACATGCAGCGAGCTTGTGCTTAGCTTTGTGTTGGTATTGGTATTGGTATTGTCGTTCCACAACTCTGGGAACAACATTAGTAGGCTCTTTAATTCATTGAATACCTGCGGGTGATAGTAGCGATACTGCTCTAGAGGGTCAGTGAGGCCTAGGATGTCGTTCACCGCAGCGCCTGTGCCAAATGGTGTACGGTTAGACACTCTCGTTTTTAATCTGACTACGGGCTCTTCAAGCGCGAGAACGCGCCCTGTTTTACTTAACTTATTGAGTAAGTAGAAATCTTCGCCTGCATTGCGTTTAGGGTAGCCGCGCACTTTTGCGTAGTGTTCTATGTTTAGAATCTGGGTGCTGCCCATAGATTGATGCGCATAGGGGCTGTTGGCCCAGGCTAATCCGGCAACGTAGTAGTGCAGGTGTAAGTCGTACAAGGCTTGGGCTTGGTCAAGTTGCTTTGAGCCCGTTGAACTGTGTTCGAAAGGCAGTAATAGGATGGAAACATCTGAATCCAATCCCTGAGTCGCGTCAATGTAGCTGGAGGGTAGTTGAGCGTCGGCGTCGGTGGAGTAAATCCAGGGTCGTTCTAGTCGCCCGCAATGGTAAAGCGCCGTGATAATATCGGCGCCAATTTTACGCGCTAGACCTACACCTTGCTTCGCAGGTATGTGCCTGAACTCAGTGAAGCAATCAACCAGCAATACGGCAGAGTTACCCTCTTTGTACAGCTGCAACTGCTGGTTGGTGTTTTGCCAATCGGCGTTTCTTCCTTGTGCAAAGGTGTCGAAACACTGTTGGTTTGGTTCAACTGAGCTTTCCCCAACCGGCTGATTCAGAACCAACACAAATATACAGCTGTGTTCGCGCAGCGATTGCCAGATGGCTAGCAAGTCCTCGGGTTCTTCATTGTAAGCGGGTACTGTAACGGCGGCGTTCCATGAGCCGCTGAGAGAGTCCACGCCACGGGCTACTGCCTCGGCGTATCGCTCCAGATATTTTAACACCGTACTTTTAGGAGATCCTCCTAATGCAGGCATGGCGTGATAGGTAGCTTTTGAACAATGCTCGCTTCAGCATCAAGCAGCTCGTCAAGTCGGTGTTCTACCGTGTTCTTAGGAAAGTAGAGCCGTGCCAAGTCGATAAACAAGCCTTCATGGCGTTGTTCCGAACGTGTGATGGAGCGGTAAAAGTTTTTCAGCGTGCCATCTGGAAGGCCGTCGGCCAAAAGGCCGAAGCGTTCGGCACCACGCGCCTCAATAACGCCGGCAACCAATAATCGGTCGAGAAAGTACTCTTCTGTGCCTTTACGAATGTGCTTGCGAAAGCTGCCTACGTAGGCGTCTTTGGTATCGCTTTGCAGCTGCAACCCACGCTCATAAATCAGTTTTATGACCTCGCGGTAATGGCTGAGCTCTTCAATGGCGAGATCGGCCATGTCTAGCACCAGCTTTTCGCGGTCGGGGTAGTGCGCAATCATCGTTAAGGCCATGCTGGAGGCCTTTTTCTCGGCAGCAGCGTGGTCGGGTAAAAATTCATCAAAGCGCTCGATAACAAGCTCCGTCCACTCTGGCGGTGTTTTTTCGCGCAGGTCTTTATTATTCATACGTTTCCCAATTAACTGCAGGGGTTATAATAGCCTCCTAATCGCTCAACGAGGAAAGGCACAGAAGATGGTCATTAAGCCACGAGTACGCGGATTTATCAGTGTTACCACGCACCCAGCAGGCTGCGAGGCGAATATTAAGCGTCAAATAGACTTTGTGAAAGCGCAAGGCGAAAACAGTGACGCGCTCGCTTCTGTGCCAAAGAGGGTTCTGGTACTGGGCGCCTCTACTGGCTATGGCCTGGCGTCGCGCATTACAGCGGCTTTCGGTAATGGTGCTTCCACGTTAGGCGTGTTCTTTGAGAAAGAAGGCAGTGAGAAGCGCCCAGCTACGGCCGGTTGGTACAATTCGGCCGCTTTTCACAAGTTTGCAGACCAAGAAGGTCTGTATGCAAAAAGCATTAATGGTGACGCCTTCTCTGACGAGCTCAAGCAGCAAACTATTGATGTCATCAAAGAGGATTTTGGCCAGGTTGATTTAGTAGTCTATAGCTTGGCAGCACCACGGCGAACGCACCCTAAAACAGGGGAGGTACATTCATCTACCCTTAAGCCAATTGGTCAGGCTGTAGTGCAGCGCGGCATTAACACCGACAAAGAAACAGTGGATGAGTTTACTCTGGAAGCCGCCAGCCAAGAAGAAATAGACAACACCGTTGCGGTGATGGGCGGCGAAGACTGGGCCATGTGGATTGACGCGCTGAGCGACGCAGGCGTGCTTGCCGACGGCGCAAAAACCTCTGCTTACACGTATATTGGCGACCGAGTTACCTGGGATATTTACTGGCATGGAACGATTGGCCAGGCGAAGAAAGACCTGGACGCACGGGTGCTGGGTATTCGCGAGAAAATGCAGGCGATTGGCGGCGACGCACGAGTGTCTGTGTTGCAAGCGGTAGTAACACAAGCCAGCGCAGCTATACCTGTAATGCCCTTGTACCAAGCTTTGTTGTTTCGGGTAATGAAAGAAGCCGGCACGCATGAGGGCTGCATTGAGCAAATTTATCGCTTGTTCACCGAATGCTTGTACAGCGACGCGCCTGTTATGGATGATGAAGGACGGCTGCGTGTAGACGGCAATGAGCTTAAGCCTGAAGTGCAGCTAGAGGTAGAGCGCCTTTGGGACTTGGTGAACACCGATAATCTCAATGAGTTGACGGACTTGCAAGGCTATAAGCAAGAATTCTTGCGACTGTTCGGCTTTGCGATTGAAGGCGTTGATTACGAAGCCGACGTAAGTCCCATTGTTGATATCAAAAACCTGCTGTAAGCGCTTAGAGGTGCCCTATGTTGCCATCTGGTGAATACGTTCAATTAAGTGCTCAGCTCGGCCGAGTAATAGCACCTAACCCTGGCCCTATGACTGGGTCTGGAACCAATACCTATGTGTTAGCTCGCGATGCAGGCAATGCGCTTGCGGCGGACGGGGGCGACATTACATTGATCGACCCGGGTCCTGCGATTAAAGAGCATGTTGATACCTTATTGAAGCTGTTCGGTAACAGAATCAAGTCTATTGTCGTGACACATACGCATTCAGACCACTCGCCCGCTGCAGCACGGCTGGTGGCCGAAACCGGCGCGGTTGTTTATGGCGCTACGCCTGCCGCTGACGCCGCCTATCAAGACGAAACGTTTAAGGCTGACCTTGAGTTACAAGATGATCAGCTGTTGGAGTTTGATGGCGTCCGGCTTCGCGCAATACACACGCCTGGCCATGTTAGTAACCATTACTGCTTTCTCGTGGAGAATGATGGCATTGTGCTGACAGGCGACCATTTAATGAATGGCTCTACGGTTGTGATTATTCCGCCGGCTGGGGTGATGAAAGATTACATAGATTCACTGCAAAAACTGAAAAATTACAAAATTGCTCAATTCGGTCCTGGCCATGGTGATCTTATGGATCACCCCATTGAGATTATTGATTGGACCGTTAAGCACCGCTTAACGCGTGAAGATAAGGTAATTGAAAAACTGACGGCGCTGGGTGCCAGCACGCTAGAGCAATTAACGCCGGCCGTGTACGATGATGTGGACGAAAGTTTGCATTTTATGGCGTCTATGTCTCTGTGGGCGCATTTAATCAAGCTAGAAACAGAGCAGCGCGCACTGGTACAAAACGACGTTTGGTCTATAGCTTAGAGCTTAAATTACACTAGGCTTGGGGTCTTAAACTTAGTTTTGCCATGCGCAACACTTGTTAGTGCGCGCCTTACACAACACATATTGAAAGAGACACTTTATGCCCGATCAAAGCTCTGATCAAAAAACTATGTCGCAGATTGTGCAAGCGGCCGCTGAAAACTACGGCGATAGCTTGGCACTGTCCGATCGCAATATTAGTTACAGCTATATAGAGCTCGAAGCGGCGCGGCTGCAATCGGCACGCGCTTTTTTAGCGCAAGGCATAGAGAAAGGTGATTGCGTTGCCATCTGGGCGCCTAATATTTCAGAATGGATAGTGGCTGCGATTGGCTTGCAGAGTATTGGTGCGATGCTATTGCCTTTGAATACACGGCTAAAGGGAAGCGAGGCGGCCTTTCAGTTGCGCAAAAGCGGCGCAAAAATGCTATTTATATTAAGTGGCTTTTTAGACGTAGATTATGCCGCAATGCTTAAAGGGCAAGACTTGCCTGACTTACAGCAAATAGTCACTTTTCGCGGCGACGACGACAGTTCCGTGCACTGGTCGGATTTCTTGTCTGGCGGCAATGCCATAGATTCTCAGTTGGCGATCGACGCGGCCAATAGGGTTAAACCTGAAGACCCGCTGGACATCTTGTTTACGTCGGGTACTACTGGTGAGCCGAAAGGCGTGGTTACCGGCCACGGCCAGAACATTCGAACCTTCGAAATATGGTCATCGGTTGTTGGGCTAAACAGCGACGACACTTACTTGATTATCAATCCGTTTTTTCATTCCTTTGGCTACAAGGCGGGTTGGCTGTCTTGCATTATTCGTGGCGCAAAGATGATACCGGTGAAGGTGTTTGATATTGATGTTGTGTTAGAGCGCATTGAAAAAGATCGCGTCACTGTGTTGCCTGGGCCGCCAACTATTTATCAGTCGTTACTGGTTCACCCAAAGCGAAAGAACTACGAGTTAAGCAGCCTAAGGTTGGCGGTGACCGGTGCGGCGTCTGTGCCAGTAGAGCTGGTTAAGCGCATGTCTACCGAGCTGGGCTTTGAAACAGTGCTTACGGCCTATGGCCTGACAGAAACCTGTGGCGTTGTGAGCATTTGTCGTGAGGAAGACGGCGCTGAGCTTATTGCGACAACGTCTGGACGAGCAATGCCCGACGTTGAGGTGCGTTGTGTCGACGGTGATGGTAACGAACTTCCTCGCGGTGAGCCTGGAGAAGTAGTGGTGCGTGGTTTTAATGTGATGCAAGCTTACTTTGATTCACCAGAAGAAACGGCAAAAGCGATTGATGCCGACGGCTGGTTGCACACTGGCGATGTTGCGGTAATGGATGAGCAGGGCTACATCCGTATTACCGACAGAATAAAGGACATGTTTATTACCGGCGGCTTTAATTGTTACCCCGCCGAGATAGAAAACGGTCTGTCGGAACTGCACAGCATTGCCAAAGCGGCTGTTATTGGTGTGGCTGACGAGCGCATGGGCGAGGTGGCAAAGGCCTTTATAGTGCTGGCCGATGACGCGACTTTGACAGCGGAAGAAATAATCGCCTGGTGCCGAGAGAATATGGCTAATTATAAGGTGCCTCGTCATATCGAGTTTCTTGATGAGATGCCGCTGAATGCCGCCGGTAAGGTGTTGAAAAATGAGCTGCGCGACAGGCACAACACCCAATAAGCCCTGAAACTCGCCAATAAACGGTAAGCTGAGCGCAAAATTGGTGCGCTCAGCTGAATTAAGTAATAGTCATTCCTTACGAAGAAATAGCGGAACAGGGTAAAATAGGGAGTTAGCAGCATGCTGCCCAAATTCCCTGAATTCACGTCTTATCGGAGCACCTATGGACAAACAAATGACCGCCACTGAAGTTGTGGGCGCGTTGAGCGACGGTATGACCATCGGTATCGGGGGCTGGGGCCCGCGTCGTAAGCCAATGGCGCTGATTCGCGAGATTATTCGCTCAGACTTGAAAGACCTTACCATCGTTGCTTACGGTGGTGCAGACGTTGGTATGTTGTGTGCCGCTGGCAAGGTTAAGAAACTTATATTTGCTTTTGTGTCGCTCGACTTTATTCCTCTGGAGCCCTACTTTCGCAAGGCGCGGCAATCCGGTGACATCGAGGTGATGGAAATTGATGAGGGCATGATGCTGCTCGGATTGAGAGCCGCGGCCTGGGGTTGTCCTTTTATTCCTACTCAGGTGGGTTTGGGTACCGACATCGTTAGCAAAAGCCCTGAGCTAAAAATTGTAGACAGCCCATACGATGACAAAGAGTGGGTAGCCATGCCCGCATTGAACCTCGATGCGTCGCTGGTGCACGTGGAGCGTGCCGATGCAAAAGGTGTTTGCCAAATTAAAGGGCCAGACCACCATATGGACGATTGGTTTGCACGCGCTGCAACAAGCACCTATGCAAGTTGTGATGAGCTGGTAAGCAGTGACTACTTTCACGATCAAAATGAAGCACGCTTCGTTCATTGGGAGCGCTCGCAAACGACTGGCGTTGTGCCAATTGCCGGTGGCGCCCACCCAAGCTCGTGCACACCGTTGTATGGTTTTGACGTGCCACATTTCAAAGAATATACAGGCTCTGCCAAAGAGGGCGGTTTTGAGGCCTATGCCGATAAGTACATCAACGGTAAATCAGAAGAAGAGTATCAAGCCTTGGTTGGCGGTTTAGACGCTATTCAGAATCTTCCGATTCCTACTTATTGATGCGGCCAGAGGATATTACAAATGAGTGATTCAACAAATTACAGCCTGGCCGAACTTTGCATTGTTGCCTGTGCTGAAGCCTTCCGTGGTGATGGCGAAGTATTGGCAACGGGCATTGGCGTTATTCCGCGCATTGCGGCAAGTGTTGCCATGAAGACTTTTTCTCCGGACCTGATGATGACGGATTCTGAAGCCTGGATGCTCGACGAGCCGAATCCTTTGGGCGAAAGAGGGCCTGACTTTAAGCAGAAAAACGCAAGTTGGATGGGTTTTTCGCGCATATTCGACAATGTTTGGAGTGGCCGTCGCCATGCGATGCTTGGGCCTACCCAGGTAGACCGCTACGGCCAATCGAATACGTCCGCATTGGGCGGCAGTTATGAACAACCCAAGGTAATGATGTTAGGTGCACGTGGTTTCCCCGGAAACTCTATTAGCCACCCGAACAGCTTTTTTGTGCCAGGGCATTCTTCTAGAGTGTTTATTGATGGCGAGTGTGATTTTGTATCCTCCGTTGGCTACAACCCAAATCGTCTGCCAAAAGGTCATAGTCTTGAGTCGATTGATATTCGTCGCATTGTTACTGACCTTTGCGTAATGGATTTTGGTGGGACTAATCATCAGGCGCGCTTGGTGTCATTGCACCCGGGCATTACTGCTGAGACCGTAAAAGAGAACACCGGTTTTGAATTGCTTATAGGCGATAAGGTTCCTCAAACGCCTGCACCCACTCAAGAGCAGTTGGATATTATTGCGGAGATGGATCCGCATAACAGCAGGGCGAAGCAGCTGAAAGATAATCCTCCTGGCGATAGAAGCTAGGCGGCAGCAGACATGCACAAATAGCTAAACGGGCACCATAGCTCTTAACTGACACCAACGTTTTTAACGGAAACCACAGTATGCCAGTCTCTTTAGAAACTGATATAACGAAATTGCTAGGCTGCAAGTACCCCATTGTGCAGACTGCGATGGGCTGGGTAGCCGACCCAAATCTTGTAGCGGGCACCTGTAACGCGGGTGGTTTTGGTTTTCTAGCTGGCGCGACTATTCCTCCGGAGGAAATGGAGCGTGACATTCTTAAGGTTAAGGCCTTAACTACGGGTCCGTTTGGCGTTAACTTCCATATGTACCAACCGAACGCCGCTCACATTGTTGATTTGGTGGTGGAGCATGGCATACGAGCGGTTAGCTACAGTCGTTCGCCAGGCCCGGAATTTGTTAAGAAGTTAAAAGACGCGGGCGTGGTGTGCATGCCTACCATCGGTTTGCCTAAGCACGCGACTAAAGCGATAGATATGGGTGCCGACGCGGTTACTGTTCAAGGCGGTGAAGGCGGCGGTCACACGGGTGCTATTCCTACTTCTCTTTTACTGCCCGGTGTGGTTGACGCTGTTGGCGGACGAATACCGGTGCTGGGTGCAGGTGGTTTCAAAGACGGACGTGGTTTAGTGGCTGCACTTTCTTATGGTGCAGCAGGTATCGCGATGGGAACGCGTTTCTTACTCACGACTAACAGCCCCGTGCCGTTGGAAACTAAACAGCGTTACCTAACGTGTAACAACCCTGCAGAGATCGTAGTGTCTAAGGCAATGGACGGTATGCCGCAGCGCATGATTTTGAACGACATGCTGACACAGCTGGAAAAGGCCGGGCCTTTTAAGCAGCTGGTAATAGCGGTGCGTAATGGCTTAGCGTTTAGAAAGTTTACTGGCGCCAGTTTGTTTGGCCTGCTTAAGTCAGCTATCGCGATGCAGAAAGACGGTGAAATTACGCCGGCGCAATCGATTATGGCGGCCAATGCGCCAATGATTATTCAGAAGGCGATGGTTGATGGTAAACCTGACGAGGGTGTGTTGCCTTCGGGGCAGGTGGCGGGTGTTATTGATCGTTTGCCGTCTTGTGAGGAGTTGATTGCTGAGATTGTTGCTGAGGCTGAGCAGAGGTTGATTGTGTTAGCGAGGCGGGTTA
The DNA here is from genome assembly GCA_045106985.1 of Pseudomonadales bacterium. Taxonomy (GTDB): domain Bacteria; phylum Pseudomonadota; class Gammaproteobacteria; order Pseudomonadales; family JAUIET01; genus JAUIET01. The sequence goes on from JBGCFQ010000006.1 coordinate 15,028, forward strand.
GCGTTTAAGTGGGGGTGCTTGTTGACGCAAATCAATGAAATGAATTCCGGAAAACACACCGTGAACCCATCCATGGGGGTTCCTCAAAAAGGTCCCTCTTTTTGAGGGTTTTCCAGAATCCATTTCATCGCTTTGCTCTTCATGTGCCGGCCTTAGCAGTTGGGTTGATTGTTCTAATGTCACCCACCAACTATTTGTGACGAAAGTTAAACACGAAAGAAAGAAATATGGATCTAGCATACACAAGCGAACAACAGAGCTTCCGTAAGGAAGTGCGCAGCTGGATGGAAGCTAACGTTCCGTCTCAGCCCTTGTTGAGTTTTGATACTGAAGAGGGTTTTCAGCAGCATCGTGAATGGGAAAAAACCATGAACGATGGTCGTTGGGGTATGGTTACCTGGCCGGAGGAATTTGGTGGGCGTGGGCTGGATTTGATTCAGTGGCTTATTTTTGAAGAAGAATATTATCGTGCTCAAGCTCCTATACGGGTGAATCAAAACGGTATTTTTCTGTTAGCGCCGACCTTGATGGAATACGGTACGGAAGAACAGAAAACGCGGATTTTGCCCAAAATGGCAACCGGTGAACAGGTTTGGGCGCAAGGTTGGTCTGAGCCCAATGCGGGCAGCGACATGGCGGCTATGCGGTCCAAGGCGGAGCTGAACGGCGATCACTATGTTATCAATGGCCAGAAAACCTGGTCTACGCGCGCGGTGTATGCCGATTGGTTATTCGGAATGTTCCGGACTGATCCTGACTCGGAGCGCCATCGGGGTCTAACGTTTATTTTGGTGCCGCTCGATGCTGAAGGGATTACGGTTCGGCCGATTCCTCAGTTGGATGGCTTGCCTGGTTTTGCTGAGATATTTTTTGATAACGTAAAAGTGGATGTGTCTAATCGTTTGGGTGGCGAGGGCGAGGGTTGGAGTGTTGCTATGGCGACCGCTGGCTTTGAACGTGGCTTAATGCTTAGAAGCCCAGCGCGTTTTCAAGAAACGGCTCGTCGTTTGGTTGAATTGTATATTGAGAATCAAGAATCGGCCGATCAAGATCCGTCTATACGCGAAGCGGTGTTGCAGGCCTATATGCAGGCAGAGGCTTATACATTATCGACTTATCAAACGGCGTGTCGATTAAACAAGGGCGGAAAAATAGGCCCTGAGTCGAGCACCAATAAGATTTTTTGGTCTGAACTCGACCAAAATATGCACGCTACAGCGATGTCGATTTTGGGTGCTCGTGCAGAGTTACTGCCACACGCGCCAGCGGCAGATGGGGTTGGTCGTTGGCTTGATGGTTTCTTGTTTGCTCAGTCGGGTCCAATTTATGCCGGCACTAACGAAATTCAACGCAATATTATTGCCGAGCGCATGCTTGGCATGCCGCGCGCTTAAAGGGTAAGGAGAACTACAAACGATGGACTTTACCTTTAGCGAAGACCAATTACTGTTTCGCGACAGTGTGCGAGATTTCCTCAGTAATGAGGTGAGCACCGAATCGATACGCGAGCGTTGGGAAACCGATAGTGGCCGCAGTGACGCTGTGTGGACAAAGCTGGCAGAACTTGGCTTAACCGGCATGCTTGTTCCAGAGGCCCAAGGCGGGCTAGGTATGAACGAGATTGATTTTGTGATGTTAGCGGAAGAATGTGGGCGAGTTGCTTTGCCCGAGCCATTAGTTGATACGGTGTTATTGGCTACACCTATTTTGGCTGCGGATGCCAGCCAGCCTGATAATGACGTGTTGTTACAAGGGATTGCCAGCGGCGAAATTAAGGTGGCGGTGCAGTCCTCACAGGGTGCCTTAGTCTCTGACGCTGAGTTTGCAGACGTGCTTTTGCTGCAAAATGGGTCTGGCATATATGCGTTGTCGAGCAGCAAGGCCACTCTAAGCCTTCAAGAGAGTGTTGACCCAAGTCGTCGTTTGTACCTTGTTGAGTGGCAGGTAGCAGACGCTCGATGTGTTCATTCTGGTGCCGATGCCGAAGCGCATCAACAACGGCTCGCCAATCGTGGGGCGCTTGCCGCTAGTGCCCAATTGTTAGGTCTGGCGCAAAAAATTATAGACCTTAGCGTGGCCTATACCTCTGAGCGTTCTCAATTTGGTAAGCCTATTGGCTCGTTTCAGGCGGTTAAGCATCACTTAGCAAATGTTGCGGTGAAAACAGAGTTTGCCAAAGCACCGGTTTATCGCGCTGCCTATTCCATCGCGCACGATCTAAGCGACGCGGCCCTGCACGTTTCACAAGCTAAACTAGCCGCAGGCGACGCCGCAGTTGCTGGCGCCAAAAGCGGTATTCAAGTTCATGGTGCGATGGGTTATACCTGGGAAGTGGACCTACATATTTTTATGAAGCGAGCCTGGGCCTTAAATAATGCTTGGGGCACACAAGGCGAACACAAGGCACGCATTGGTGCAGCCATTTTTGCCGCTGATAGAGCTTTAGGCGCCGGGCACACTTTTGCCTCCGCCACTTTAACAACATAAAATGAATCGCGCTGGACTGGCACACGGAAGTGCCAGCAAAATCGCAGATTTTGTAAACGAAGCAAAAATGACATTTTTGCGCAGTGAGAAAGGAAAAAGGCAGGACGCCTTTTTCCGAATAAACAGCAAAGGAAACAGAAAATGCCAGAAGCCTATATTGTAGATGCCGTTAGAAGCCCAACCGGTCGCCGTAAGGGCGGCTTAGCTCATGTGCATGCCGCCGATCTCGGCGGGCATGTTATGAGAACCATCGTTGACCGCAATAATATTCCGGACAACGAATACGACGACGTAATTTTCGGATGCGTAGACACCATCGGCCCCTTGGCGGGTGATATTGCGCGTACGTCTTGGCTGGCGGCTGGGCTTTCTGATGAAGTACCGGGCACAACCATTGACCGACAGTGCGGATCATCTCAACAATCTGTGCACTTCGCAGCGCAGGCTGTAATGAGCGGCACGATGGACGTCATTCTTGCAGGCGGCGTTCAGACTATGACGCAGATACCTATTTCATCCAGCATGACGGCGGCTATTCCTATGGGCTTCAGTGATCCGTTCTCTGGATCTCAAGGCTGGGTGGCACGTTATGGTGGTGAGCCGCCTACTCAGTATCGTTCAGCACAAATGATTGCCGACAAATGGGAATTGAGCCGCGAGGAGCTCGAAGCCTTCTCTTTAGAGTCGCATACTCGGGCGTTGCGAGCGATTAAGGAAGGTCGGTTTGATCGCGAAATTGCGCCGCTTGAAGGCGTGACCATGGACGAGACTCCGCGTAATACCTCGCTGGAATCTATGGCTGGTTTGGATTATCTATTTGGTTGCGACAAGGTAACAGCGGCAGTGTCTAGCCAAACCTGCGATGGCTCTTCGGCCATGTTAATCGTTTCAGAAGACGCGCTGAAGCGTTACAACTTGACACCTCGTGCGCGCATTCACCATATGAGTGTGCGTGGCGAAGACCCAATTTGGATGCTTACTGCGCCTATTCCGGCTACGGCCTATGCTCTGAAAAAGTCTGGCATGAGCTTGGACGAAATTGACCTGGTAGAAATTAACGAAGCCTTTGCGTCGGTGCCTATGGCCTGGTTGAAGGAAACTGGCTACCCGCATGAGAAAACCAACGTAAACGGCGGGGCGATTTCATTGGGCCATCCTCTGGGTGCAACTGGTACTAAGTTAATGACGACGCTTTTACACGAGCTGGAGCGCACTGGCGGCCGCTATGGTCTGCAAACCATGTGTGAAGGTGGTGGCCAAGCGAACGTAACAATTATTGAAAGACTTTGATTAGGAAGAGGTTGATATGAGTACATTCTGCGAAGGCCGTGTGGCCATTGTTACTGGGGCCGGTGGTGGTCTTGGCGCCGCTCATGCAAAAGTATTCGCTCGCGAAGGCGGTGCGGTGATTGTTAATGACATAAACACCGAAGCGGCGCAGGCGGTAGTTGATGAAATTACGGCAGCTGGTGGCAAAGCGGCTGTAAACAGTTCTGATATTACGAACTACGACGACAGTTTAAATGCGGTTAAGCAAGCGATCGATACTTTTGGTGATCTCAATGTAGTGGTTAACAACGCTGGAATATGCAGAGACCGAATGTTTGCTTCACTCACTGAAGCTGAATGGGACGCTGTGATTTCGGTGCATCTTAAAGGCCACTTTTGTATTTCGTCACATGCTGTTCATTATTGGCGCGGTAAATCCAAAGCGGGCGAGGAAGTTAACGGGCGCATCATTAATACTACGTCAGGCGCGGGTTTGCAGGGTTCGGTTGGGCAGTCAAACTATGCCGCTGCTAAAGCAGGCATTGCGGCCTTAACGCTTAATCAAGCCGCAGAGTTGGCCCGCTATGGAATTACTGCTAACGCCATCGCACCGGCTGCGCGAACCGACATGACCACTCAGGTAGAAGAGTTCGCTGCACGCATGGCCGCACCTGATGAAGGCTTTGACTACTACGCGCCAGAGAATATTTCTAGCATTGTAGTGTGGTTGGGCAGTACTGAGTCGTCACACGTAACAGGTCGAATTTTCGAATGCGAGGGCGGCAAGTTGAATATTTGTGACGGCTGGCGTTCTGGCCAGTGGGTGGACAACGAAGATTATATTCAGCCTTCAAAGTGTGGCGATGTGGTTTCGAAATTGTTGGAAATCGAAGTGCCGGCGCAGAAGGTATACGGTACCTGATCACGGCGCGTTAGCTCTCAACAGCAAACAGTAGGAGCTGGCGACAGGTGCAGGGAAGCACCTGCATTTTACAATGTAAAATGAGAGTTTTTTGGGAATCGCATTTTCGAAAGACGGCTTCGACTCTTTATGCTAGGAGGGGCAGGAGCCTATTCTCGAACATAAAAAGGCATTTAAAACGATGGAATTTGCGTTAACAGAAGAGCAGCAAATGATTCGCGACACTGCGGAGAGTTTTCTAGCTGACAAGTCGTCCAGTGAAGCTATACGTTCTGCTATGGCAACGGAGCTCGGTTATGACCGCGAGCTTTGGGCCAGCATAAGCAATGAAATGTACTGGCATGCTATGCATATTCCGGAAGAGTATGGTGGGCTGGGGTTAGGGTACGTTGAAGTAGCCGTGGTTATGGAGCAAATGGGGCGGCGTCTTCTGTGTTCACCATTTTTTGCAACCGTTGGACTCGCGGTTAATGCCTTGCTTCAAGCCGGTGATGAGGCTCAGAAGGCTGAATGGCTAGCCAAAATTATCGAAGGGCAAACGGCAACGTTGGCCTACTCATCAGGCGGTCGAGATTGGGGTGCTCGCGCTGTTAAAGCGGAGTTTGTAGAGGCTGATGACGCAGTAGTCCTTAATGGTGACTATCACTACGTTGTTGACGGACACAGTGCGGACATTCTGATCGTAGCTGCAAGAAACCAATCCGATAAAGAACAGATTGAATTGTTTGTACTTCACGCCGACACCGAAGGTGTGACGCGTGAGTGGACTCCGACTATGGACCAAACGCGAAAGCTCGGTACATTGTCCTTCGCTGATGTAAAACTGCCTACCGCAAATCGCTTGGCTCATCACCTGACCGATAGTGGGAATCAAGCTTTGCGAAATGTTTTAGATTTGGGGCTAATTGCGTTGGCGGCTGAGCAGAGTGGCGGAGCGCAGGCTATCTTGGAACAAGCTGTTGCCTACACCTTGGAACGAGAACAGTTCGGTCGCAGTATTGCGAGTTTTCAAAGTATTAAGCATAAAGCGGCCGATATGAAACTTAAGGCGGAGGTGTCTCGGTCAGCTGTTTACTACGCAGCGTGTGTAGCGCAGGAAAGCCTGGCTGGTGATGATGGCGATGCACAGTTTGCCAGCGAGTTGGCCGAAGCTTCGAGCATGGCGAAAGCGTACTGCTCTGACACCTACTTTTATAACGCTGGAAACGGCTTACAAATGTTTGGCGGGGTTGGCTTTACCTGGGAATACGACGTCCATTTGTACTTCAAGCGCGCCAAGTCTAGCGAAACACTGCTAGGTGATGGTGCCTGGCATAGGGAACGCATTGCGTCCCTGCTGCTCGATTCGAACACTGAAAGCGAGGTTGCACAATGAAGCTTTCCTTTAGTGCGCAAGATGAACAATTCCGCGCAGAAATAGCCTCATGGCTTAAAGCAGAGCTCACCGGTGAGTTTGAGCAACTGCGTTATCGCGGTGGGCCCGGCGACGAGCATATGTTCGGTGACGAGCGAAAGGTCTGGGAACAGAAAATGGCAAGCGGCCATTGGACCTGTGTTGGTTGGCCTGAGGAACACGGCGGGCGTGGCCTTAGTATTGAACAACAAGTTATTTTTCATGAGGAGTATGCGCGTGCTGGCGGCCCTGGCCGTGTAGGACATATTGGCGAAGGCCTTGCTGGGCCCACTATTATTGCTTACGGCAATAAAGAACAATGTGATAAGTATTTGCCAACTATTCTGTCTGGAACAGAGTTGTGGTGCCAAGGGTATTCGGAGCCAAGTGCGGGTTCTGATTTGGCTAACGTAAAGACAAAAGCGCGCTTAGATAATGGCCAGTGGAAAATCACTGGGCAAAAAGTATGGACCTCGCTTGCACATGAGTCTGACTGGTGTTTTGTGATTGCGCGAACTGATCCTGATTCGCAGCGCCACAAAGGTTTAGGCTTTTTTCTAGTGAAAATGGATCAGCCTGGTATTGATGTTCGACCTATTGAACAACTCACCGGCACTTCTGAATTTAACGAAGTGTTTTTTGAAGACGCCGTTGCCGAAGATATTCTGGGCGAACCAGGAGAAGGCTGGAAGGTTGGAATGGCTTTGCTTGGTTTCGAGCGTGGCGTATCAACGCTCGGTCAGCAAATGTCTTTTCAGAATGAGCTTAATGAAATAGTGCGAGTGGCGAAGGCCAATGGCGCCGCCCAAGAGTCAAACATACGTCAACGCATCGCTGAGGCTCATATGGGGCTAAGGCTCATGCGTTACAACGCGATGCGCATGTTGTCGGATACAAGTGGTGGTGCAGGCGACGGCTCCGGTGACTCTGCCTCACTGGTGTATAAACTTCATTGGGCAAGCTGGCATCGCAACTTGGGTAAACTGGCGATGGATGTTTTGGGTCCTGAGTCGGAATTGGTGGAGAACGGTCCCTATGACTTATCCAGGCTGCAGTCGATGTTTTTGTTTACCCGCTCAGACACAATTTACGGTGGTACTAACCAAGTGCAGCGAAATATTATTGCCGAGCGCGGCTTAGGAATGCCTAGAGAAGCCAGGCCATAGCCTATTTCTTCTCATATTTTGTTTCACATCTTCTAACTAACGAGCAACAAGGATTTCACAATGCCAACGCCTCTACCAGAGTATGTAAAAGGCCACAATTTGCTGGAAGGCAAAAACGTTCTGATTACTGCGGCCGCCGGCACCGGTATAGGCTTTTCAGCGGCATTGCGCTGTGCAGAAGAAGGTGCCGCGAATGTCATGATCAGCGATATACACGAAGGCCGCCTGCAAAAAGCGCAAGGTGACCTTGCCGAGAAGTCTGGCTTAACGCCGTTTATTCAAGTGTGTAACGTCACCAAGGAAGATGAAGTGCAAGCCTTGGTAGATACAGCCGTCGAACAAATGGGCCATGTTGATGTGCTTATCAATAATGCGGGCTTAGGCGGCTCTGCCAAATTAGTCGATATGACGGATGACCAGTGGAATGTTGTGATGGACGTAACGCTGAACGGTACCTTCCGCATGACACGCGCGATGCTGAGGCACATGCAGCCGCGTGGTACTGGCGCTATTGTTAACAACGCTTCAGTCCTTGGCTGGCGTGCTCAAAAGGAGCAAGCACACTACGCAGCGGCCAAAGCGGGTGTTATGGCGCTTACCCGTTGTGCAGCAATGGAAGCGGCTGAGTTTGGCGTGCGCATTAACGCCGTGTCGCCCAGTATTGCCATGCATGCTTTCTTGAACAAAGTGACTTCAGATGATGTTCTGGACGAGTTAGTGTCTCGTGAGGCCTTTGGTAGGGCGGCTGAGGTATGGGAGGTGGCTAATGTGATGGTTTTCTTGGCCAGCCAGTATTCCAGTTATATGACAGGCGAGGTAGTCTCAGTAAGCTCCCAACACGCCTGAAAAAGTTTTCTGCGGTCTCTAGCGGCGTTGAATTTTGGCTCAAAGCAGTCGCTTATTATCTATAAGCTCCCGCTTTTCGCCTAATTTCGCGCTGTCAGCGAGCGTATAAACTCTTTTTCGGCTCACGGCGGTGAATACCCTCTGAATCTAAGCGAATCAGTCTGATTCGTTGTAAAATACCGGCCTGTTTCAGGCAACCTAACTAATTGGAGTAACAAAAATATGAGAGAAGCCGTCATAGTATCCACTGCTCGCACCGGTCTGGCTAAGTCCTTCCGTGGCTCATTTAATGATACCGAGGCTCCTGCATTGGGTGGGCATGTGGTGCAAGCCGTTGTGGCGCGTGCTGGCATCGACCCTGCCATGGTGGAAGATTGCTTGTTTGGTGCAGCTTCTCAGCAGGGCACTCAGAGTTACAACATAGGGCGTTTATGCGCTATGGCAGGTGGTTTGCCTTCAAGCGCTGCTGGCATGTCTATGGACCGGCAATGCGGCTCAGGCCTGATGACAATCGCTACGGCTGCAAAGAGCATAATGTGTAATGAGTACGACGTTGCTGTAGCTGGCGGTGTAGAGTCTATTTCATTAACTCAAACCAAGCATAAGAACTCGCATAAGGCGCGGTCAGTTACTGTAGAGAAATTTGACGCTACTGCTTACATGCCAATGTTAGAAACGGCTGAAATTATTTGCGATCGCTACAACATTTCACGCGACTCCCAGGATGAGTACTCCTTGCAAAGCCAGCTACGCACCGCCGCTGCTCAAGAAGCGGGTCTGTTTGATAACGAAATAGTTGCTATGGATGCAACTATGCAAGTAATGGATCGCGAAACCAAGGAAGTGAGTAAGAGTGATGTTACTGTCGATAAAGACGAATGCAATCGTCCTTCCACCACGCTTGAAAGCTTGCAGGGCCTGCAGCCAGTGTACAAAGATGGCATGGTCGTTAAAGAAGGAAAGTTCATTACAGCCGGTAACGCGTCTCAGTTGTCTGACGGAGCGTCAGCCGTGTTAGTCATGGACTCGAAGTTAGCAGAGCAGCAAGGTTTGCAAGCGTTAGGTGCATATCGCGGCATGGCTGTCGCTGGTTGCGATTCCGATGAAATGGGCATTGGGCCCGTTTTCGCCATTCCTAAGTTGCTTCAACGTCATGGTCTTACCGTAGACGATATTGGCCTTTGGGAGCTGAATGAAGCCTTCGCCTGCCAAGTTGTGTATTGCCGTGATCATCTAGGAATAGACAACGACACCTTGAACGTAAATGGGGGATCGATCGCTATCGGCCATCCTTTTGGAATGACCGGTGCGCGTATGGTTGGCCATGCTTTATTAGAAGGTAAGCGACGTGGTGTTAAGTATGCTGTTGTTACTATGTGCATAGGCGGTGGTCAGGGTGCTGCGGGCTTGTTCGAAGTTTTCTGATCAGGACCTGAGATAAAAACTGATGCGGTGGTGAAACCGTATCAGTTTTTTGTTAGTGAAAAGAAACGCAACGTAAAGAGAGCAAGGGAAGAGGTGTAATGTGATTCGCGTCGTATTTAATCAGAAAGGTGGTGTTGGAAAATCCAGTATTGCAACTAACCTTGCTGCAATTGGCGCGAGCAGAGGTATTAATACTCTGCTCGTTGACCTCGACCCTCAGTGTAACAGCACTCAGTATTTATTAGGTGAAGACGTAACGGTGGTAGAGCAAACCGTTCGTGATTTATTTACTTATCGTGGAAAGGTCGCCGTAGAAAGTTTTGGCTTCATAACGCAATCACCGTTTGAAAACCTCGACTTAATTGCGGCTGACGCCAATATTTCTGACATTCAAACGAAGTTGGAATCAAAGCATAAAATCTTCAAACTGCGAGAGATTCTGCAGGCATTAGAATCCGTTTATGACGTGATAATTATAGATACGCCGCCAGCGTATAATTTCTTTACCTTGTCAGCGCTTATCGCAGCTGAACGCTGTTTGATACCGTTTGACTGTGATGACTTCTCGCGTAGAGCTTTGTACACGCTGCTAGAGAACTTGGCAGAAACCCAAGAGGATCACAATGAGAATTTGGAGTTAGACGGTATTGTTGTGAATCAATTCCAAGCACGAGCTCGTTTGCCTAACGATATTATCAATGAGCTGATTGATGAGGACATGCCCGTTTTGGATAGCCGTATTTCACACTCGGTGAAAATGCGCGAGTCGCATAGCGAATCTGTGCCCTTAATTTATCTTGCTCCCAGCCATAAGCTAACCCAGGAATTTGTTGCACTTTATGACGAAATTAATGAGCAGTAGCGCACTATCGCTTATGGGTCTTTCATAGTCTTATGTGGAGATTAGTTGGTGCGTTAATAGGCTTTTTCATTGCGGGTTTACCCGGTGCGATTGTCGGTTATTTGTTTGGCTGGATCTTTCAAAAGTCAGGACTAAGCCGATCTGCAATGAGCGGTCCATTTGCCAATCTCAGTGGCAAGCGTGAGCAGTATTTTGAAACCGCTTTCCGTCTTATGGGGCATGTGGCAAAGGCTGATGGGCGAATCAGTGAAGAAGAGATTGCTCTGGCTCAGCAGCTAATGGATCAAATGGGTCTGTCTGCTGAGAAGAAACGCTCAGCGATTGACTTGTTTAAGCAAGGAGCAGAGTCGTCTTTTAGTGTGCAAAGTGAGCTGGATAACTTTGTTGCAAGTTGTGGTCAACGCTCGGCTTTGGCCAATATGCTTTTGGTCACACTAATAAGTACAGCATTTGCTGATGCCTCTATAGATGAGGCTGAACAGCGTACCCTCGCCGAGGTGGCCCAGCGTCTTGGGTTTAGCCAACAGCAATTTGAGCAGTTGTTGGGCATGGTCGCAGCGCAGCGAGGTTTTTCCGGTGGGGCAGGTGGTACAGCAGAAAATCAACAAGCTGCGTTAGATGCGGCCTACGCAGCCTTGGGTGCTAGTTCTAGTGACGACGACAAAACTTTAAAGCGCGCTTACCGAAAACTTATTAGCAAACATCACCCCGATAAGTTGATAGCACAGGGTTTGCCCGAGGACATGATCGCTGTGGCGACAGCCAAATCGCAAGAAATACAGTCAGCCTACGATATGATTGAAAAATATCGGAAGAGCAACCCCAATAATGCTTAAGTCTGATAGAGGAACGCCCGTGGCTTTTATAGAAGCGCTCAAGGCTGTTATAGAAACGTTCAAGACTGTTATAGAAAGATCCAATGTTTGCTGCCATTGATCTCGGGTCCAATAGTTTTCATTTACTGATAGCTCGGGCGAACGTGCATGGCATCGAACAATTTGATCGCTTCAGTAGTAAAGTTCAGTTAGCCGAGGGCTTGGTCGATTCAGGCCGCCTGACGGCTGCAGCAATGCACCGCGGATACGAATGCCTTGAAGAGCTCAGAGATCACCTAAATTGGTTTGATGTACGTGCTGTGCGTGCAGTAGGTACACATGCTCTGCGGGTGGCAAGCAATGCTCCGCAGTTCGTGCGCGCGGCTGAAAAAATTCTTAAAGTACCGATAGAGGTATTGAGCGGTGAATTGGAAGCAAAGCTTATTTATGAGGGCTTGCATGCCAGTCAGAACCTGCAAAGCAGTGTCTTGGTGATAGACATTGGTGGCGGTAGCACCGAATTCGCGTTAGGGGAGTCAGACCAATTAAACCTGACATTCAGCGAAGAAATGGGTTGCGTGACTCTGCGTGATCAATATTTTGCAGACGGCAATATTAATCGCGAAAACTATAACGCGGCAGTTATTGATGTTCGTCAATGGGTTCAGTTACCCGCGAGCCAGCTAGACGGCCACGATTGGTCAGCGGTATGGGGTAGTTCAGGCACGTTAAAAGCCGTTGCTCGAATGCTCAATGGATTACATGGCTGTGGCTTTGTTATACAACGGCATCAATTGCTAGCGTTGACAAAGGATATGCTGCGGCGCAGAAATGTCGCAAATTTGCATTATCCCTATCTAAACGATGATCGAAAATCAGTGATTATCCCAGGCATTATCATCATCAATGAGTTAATGGATGAGCTTGGTATAGAGACTATTCTCGTTAGCCAGGCGTCGTTACGAGAAGGTCTGGTGTGGCAAATGGCGAATCCGACTTTCTAGTTAGTTGTTGCGTGAATCATCAACTCCGTCTTAAGAACAGCAACGGCCTTTGCTTCGAGCCCCAACGCCTCCGGCGTGCCCACAGTCACAAAACAGCCGTCGCTACGCTAGTCTGTTTTGCTTGCTCGGCTGGGTCTTTTTATCTACGCAAACACCGTTGATGTTCTTGTGACTCACAGCGTGCCAACTTGAAAAATGCCCTCAAAAAGCAGAAGAATAAGGCGGTGCTGCCTAACGAGCCACGGCATTGAGTGCTGCTTTTGTGAACGTAAAAAACGCAGGCCGAAAGACTAAAAGAGGCAAGCGCAGCGATGGCTCTTTTAGGAAAGAGGGAACCCCGGAGGGGACAAGTCACGCAACAAAAGCAGTACTCGATGCCGTGGCGGACTAAGACGCCGTGTCGAACCAAGACGCCGTGGCGAACTAAATAATGCCACGCAGTCCTGAAGCCAATTTAGAATTAGAAGCAAAAAAAACGGGCCCTAAGGCCCGTTTCTCTTTTACCAGAATAGCTACCTAGCCAAACTGATTCATCGTGTTGTCTTCGCCAGAGGCCTTAAGTGCTTGGTCTCCAGAGAAGTATTCCTTGTGGTCGTCACCGATGTTTGAACCGGCCATGTCCTGGTGCTTAACAGTTGCAATGCCCTGGCGAATTTCTTCGCGCTGAACACCTTTAACATAAGCGAGCATACCCATTTCACCAAAGTAACCTTTTGCAAGGGTATCGGTGGACAGTGCTGCTGTGTGGTACGTAGGCAATGTGATCAAGTGGTGGAAAATACCCGCTTCACGTGCTGCGTCAGCTTGGAAGGTGCGAATGCTTTCATCCGCCGCTTCAGCCAGCTCTGTGCCGTCATAATCCACACTCATCAACTTAGCACGGTCGTAAGCACTAACGTCTTTGCCATCTGTCTGCCAGGCATCAAACAATTGCTGGCGGAAGCTTAGAGTCCAGTTAAACGAAGGTGAGTTGTTATACACAAGCTTAGCGTTAGGAATAGTTTCCCGAACTCGGTTTACCATTGCAGCAATTTGGCCAACATGAGGCTTCTCGGTTTCGATCCATAACAAATCGGCACCATTTTGCAGTGAAGTAACACAGTCAAGAACCACGCGGTCTTCGCCAGAGCCGTCTTTAAACTTATAAAGACCGTTTGGAAGACGAATAGGTTTAACAAGCTTACCGTCTTGCTTGATGACAACGTCGCCTTCGGCCACGTCATCAGCACTGTTAACAGTCTGAGTGTCGAGGAATGCATTGTACTTGTGAGCAAGGTCGCCAGCTGAGGTAGATACTGGGATCTTCTGGGTTAAGCCAGCGCCTAATGAGTCAGTTCGGGCAACGATAACACCGTCATCAACACCGAGCTCGAGGAATGCATAGCGACAAGCATTGATCTTAGATAAGAAGTCTTCGTGAGGTACGGTTACTTTGCCGTCTTGGTGGCCACACTGTTTAGCGTCTGACACCTGGTTTTCGATTTGAATACATGCTGCACCGGCTTCAATCATCTGCTTGGCCAGCAGGTAGGTAGCTTCTTCGTTACCAAAGCCGGCATCGATGTCGGCAATGATTGGCACAACGTGAGTTTCGAAGTTGTCGATTTGATTTTGAAGGTCTGCGGCTTTGGCATCGTCGCCTGCTTTGCGCGCTGCGTCCATGTCGCGGAAAAGATGATTCATTTCCCATGCGTCAGCTTGCTTCAAAAATGTGTACAGCTCGGCTATTAATGCAGGTACTGAAGTTTTTTCATGCATAGATTGATCGGGCAGCGGTCCGAACTCGGAACGAAGTGCAGCAACCATCCAACCTGAAAGATACAAATAGCGTTGCTTGGTATGACCGAAATGCTTCTTGATTGAAATCATTTTCTGTTGGCCAATGAAACCGTGCCAGCAGCCAAGAGATTGGGTATAGGCGCTTGTGTCCAGGTCGTACGCATCCATGTCGTCGCGCATTATCTTTGCCGTATAGCGTGCAATGTCCAGACCAGTCGCAAAGCGGTTTTGGGCTCGCATTCGAGCGGCGTATTCGGGATTTATGGCATCCCATCGTCCATCTTGAGCACTTTTAAGTGCTTGTAAAGCTTCAATATCAGAAGTGTAACTGCTGGCCATGAGCGGTCCTTTTAGCGTTTGCGTGTGACTTTAATGTGAAACGAATAGACTCGAAAGAGGGTCTAAAAGCTTGCGAGAAGTGTAGTGAGAATTGCTGAATTTAGCTAATTTATATGGATCATGTCCGTCATTCACGCGGTGAATGACTTTTTAAAACAATGATTTAGGTGAGCGCTATTCCATTCTAAGCGACGACTGGTCGATTATATGGCGTCGTGTAAGTGCAATGGAGTCGTGTCAATAACAGCCATCCAACGCTCAAGCTCATTAGGCAGAACCTTTTCCGAGAGATGCAATTCGCCCATGGTCAGAATTTCTTCCTGCACAGATGCTACCGTTCTAACCCAAGGGTTTTCCTGTTGCAAGTCGCTGGGCAATGCCTTGGCGGCGTCAATGGCTTGCTTTGGATTATCGAAGTCTTCGGTTACCGCTTTATACCAAGGCTCGCCATGCGCCAGGCTGCGGTACATTTTGACACCATGTTCTGCATGCTCAGCGACAAAAGCCTCCATATCTTCTTCAGAGGAGCCGGCCATTAGCTGCAGTACGTATTGGTCTGAACCGGTTTGCAGAAGGTCGATCTCATCATCAGAAAGACGGTCACTAAACTCCACAAATTCTTCAGGTAACTCAACTTCAAATTCTTCATCGGCAATGCTGTCTTGTTCTTCTATATTCGATAGGTCCACAAGATCTATTTGCTCTGATGCAGCGTATGCGTCCAAAGCGCTTGATGGCGGCGTTAGCGCGTTATAAAGGCTTGTGACAGAGATAGCCGCTGTTAAGCATGCAGCAGCAACCCAGGCACCGGTGTCGCTCTGTGACCAAGTAAGCGACGTAGTCGCGCTGATGCGTGTCACGTTATCGGCGCAATTACTCGCCGCCTTCCGCTTGTTCAATACATATTCAGCTTGCTGGTTTACCCTCAGGGGTACGCCTTCACTAGCGGTGTAAATTGAATCCAATTCGAGGTCTGTAAAGCTCACAGCCCGATGGTAGTGATGGGCAAGATAAGCGGCTAACTCTTCGCGATACATTCTGCGCAGGCTCATGCTAGGTACGTTTTGTTGCTGCAAAAATTGACAGACAACATCGACAGCTTCGTTATCAACGAATAGCACGCTATGACTTGCGCCCGGTGCAGACAGCACGGCAAGCAATTCTCTGATGACGGGCAGAGGCAGTGCGTGTGCATCGTCAAACAGCACCAGCAAAGGTCTGTCTTTAAAGTTAAATGACAAGTGACGCTCGATTTGCGCCCGCATTTCCTCAACAGTGTGCTCGGGGTCTTGTGTGATGTTGAGCGTTTCGGCTATATGTTCAAGTACTTTATCAATGGTGCCGTAATGCCCGCTAAACGAAATTATTTTCATTTGCGGCCGCATATCTACGTGTAACTCTTGCAATAAAGATGTCTTGCCCACACCCTCAGGACCGCTTACAACGCAGATCTTAAATTCTGGCGTGCCAAGTGATACGCGCAATTCCTCAAGTATTTCGGCACGTCCCGCGCCGCTAAAAAAATGACGATCTTTCTGGAATTTTCTAAGGTCAATGGGTGTTGAACCTTTGCTCACGACAACTCTCCTGAACAGCTTTATATTATCGGGACTTGAGAAGAATGGTAATTCTATACAAACTTAAATTGAGGGGCCATCAGAAATGAGAGCAATATTCTATTCCGATTACTAAGTGCTCAATGTGTAAATAAACTAAACGACTTTCAGCTGTGGCTTGCTGAAAAAACGACCTATTTGCTTCAACGGTTTTTTAACGGGCATTGCGTTTCTTTTTTAAACAAGGAAAGCTAGAGAATCAAAAAACGAAATCTATAGGCCAAGATCTTAGCTAAATATTTACTGCGCATATTTGTCGATTAACATATTTTGGGCGCTGAACAACATGGATGGATCTTCCACTTCAGTGTGCAAATATTCTCCATCTGCTTGTAGCTCCCAAGCATTTTGGGTGTCGAGCAGAAGCACCTCTAGTTCTTTCTTAACTCTGTCTGCGAGTTTGGTGCTCAAGATGGGGAAGCACACCTCAACCCGTCGAAGGAGGTTGCGATCCATTAGGTCCGCGCTAGACGCGAAGATACGCTGCTCCGCATTCTTAAAAAAGTAAACGCGAGAGTGTTCTAAAAAACGACCGACAATAGATACAACCCTAATGTTTTCAGACACACCAGGTATGCCTGGTCGCAGGCAGCACATGCCACGTACGAGTAGGTCCACTTTTACACCAGCGCAGGATGCCTCATACAATGCCATGATGGTTTTTCTTTCCGTTAAGCCATTGCACTTCAATATTACTCGCGCAGCTTCGCCTTTCTTTGCGGCTTCTGTTTCAGCGTTGATCAAGCCCAGTAGGCGTTTTTGCAAAGTAAATGGCGCATGAAAAAGATATTGCGGCTTTATCTCTTTACCCATTCCAGTTAGTTGATGGAATACTTTATGCACATCGTTGCCTACCTGCTCGTCGGAGCTCAGCAGGCTATAGTCTGTGTAGATGCGCGCATTGCCACTGTGATAGTTGCCAGTACCCAGATGAAAGTAACGCCTTAGCTTTTTTCCTTCCTTGCGCACTATCAGCAACATTTTCGCGTGCGTTTTGTGAGTGAGAACACCGTAGACAACAACGGCGCCCGCTTCTTGTAAGCGTGCTGCAAAGTGTAAGTTATCTTCTTCGTCAAAGCGGGCTCGTAGCTCGACAACCGCGGTGACTTCCTTGCCGTTTCGCGCCGCCTCAATTAAGGCCTCCACGACTTCAGAACTGCTATTGCTGCGATAAAGAGTTTGCTTTATCGCTAATACTTCGGGATCGCGTGCAGCTTGTCGAACGAGGTCAATGACCGGCGAGAAAGACTGGTAAGGGTGGTGCAGAAGTAAATCGCCGTGAGAAATTGTTTGGAACATATTTGACGATTCCCGCACCCGACGTGGAATGCCAGGAACCAACGCGGGAAAAGATATGTCAGGTCGATCTAACAAATTTAGTGTTTCTAATAATCGCTGTAAGTTTACAGGGCCGTTTATTTTGTAAAGCTCTTCTTCTCCGAGGTTAAACCGCTGTAGCAAATAATCTGATAGAGCCTCTGGACATTCGTGAGCAACTTCCAATTTAACGGCAGAGCCGAAACGACGGGAGCTTAGTTCGCCTCTTAAAGCATGTGCGATGTCTTCCACTTCGGCATCGATTATATCCAGATCGGAATTTCGTATAACTCGAAACTGATGGCACTCATTAACGGTCATTCCAGGGAACAGCTCGCCAACATGAGCGCGAATGATGCTGGACAGAAAGATGAAGTGATCGCCCTGACCACTTAGCTCTTCAGGTACTTTGATAATTCTTGGAAGACTTCTTGGGACAGGCACAATAGCCAAGCCACTCTCGCGATCGAATGCATCTTTGCCGCTTAGCGATAAAATGAAGTTAAGACTTTTGTTTACTAGCCGCGGGAAGGGGTGGGCGGGATCAAGCCCCAATGGGCTAATCACAGGCGCAACTTCATTCTTAAAGTACTTCTTCAACCAAGCGCTTTGCTGCTCTGTCCAATTTTCAATGTTGAGAAACCGCACGTCAGCCATCGCCAGCTCTGGCAGCAGTATTTCGTTCCATATTTGATGCTGTCGATCCGTAATCACATGGCAGCGGCGATGCAGCTCCTTCAATACTTCTCGTGGGCTGTTGCCATCGGGGCCAGTATTTTCTCGGCCGAACTCTATTTGGCTTTTTTGTCCCGCTAATCGAATTTCAAAGAATTCGTCCATGTTGGACGCAAAGATGAGTAAAAATCGCAGTCTTTCCAGAAGTGGTACATCAGGGTTTGTTGCTTGAATCAGAACGCGTTCGTTGAACTTGAGCCGGCTGTATTCCTGATTTAGGTAGAGTTCTGGTGAATCCAGACTTGGCACGCGGCGACTTTTCGTCTTCACCTCATCGACAACGGTAAGCTTGGGTGGAACTTTGTTCATATAGGTAGGTAACTCAATTCATTATCTGTGCCGATCGTAACCCGTTCTCCACAGAATTCCTGGGCGCACACATGTTCAATCAATTCGGTATTGGAACTAGTGGCAATCGCTCGACCTTTGTTTGGTGTATCACAGACGGCAATCAAAGAGTCGGGAAAGCCGGGAATACTGTTAACAGTATAGCCGGATACTCGCGCTGGGCCTGCATAATCAGGATCTAGTGGGTAGCACTTGGCGGCGGCCGCGGTTTGCTCAGATACGTCGTCAAACTGAAAGCCTTGCGGCTGGGGCGTGCTGGACCACACCGCGAAAGCTTGCTTGGTCAACATTCCACTAACGGAACTTACCAACCCTGTTTTACCAGGGTTTTGTCTCAGCAGTCGGCCCATTGTGGCGGTCGACTGAAGAACAAAATTGTTAAGTGGTCCGCCTGCAAATGCCATACTTCCAGTAACGACCAACGGTTTGCCAGGCTTCACATCCAATTCTTGGGCATAGGCTTTCACTGCAGCGGGGAAGCAGCTGTACAGCTCTAGATAGTCAATCATGTCTATAGATGTGTTGGCCAATTCTAAGACGCGCTGCCCAGCAATTTTAGCGCCCTCGCAGCGGTGCAGTTCAGCTCTCTCTGAAACCAGGGTCATGTGGTCTGATTCTGTGCTGCTCACCGGAAATAACCACTGCTCGGGCGCTATCCCCAGTTCCTCGGCTTTTGCTACAGAGCACAGCAGTAAAGCGGACGCCTGATCAACATTCCATTGGGTGTTCATGCGTTTTGTGTAGGGGAAAGCAAGCATTCGATTTTGCTCAGAGGCCTGAGCAATCTCCTCCGCACTGAACCCATCTTTGATCCAGGCATCCGGATTTCTAGCCGCAATATCTGCGAACTTGGCGTATAGGCCGCCCAGCTCCCTGCGATGTTGTTCTATCCCAAGGCCGGCTTTGTACCTCATGGCACTTTCCATAATGGCGTAGGGAGTAACCGGCATAGCCATGCCGCGTTGCATCTCAGCGTCGGAGACAATGTCTCCACTGATGGTTAAAAATTCGTCGGCTTGCGTATCAACTTGCGAGGTTTCAGGTATTTGCAGACCTTGTTTGCTGATTTGTATGGCGCGATACTTGGCTTCGCCGCCGCAGATTAACGCGATGGATTGTTCGCCACGTTGGATAGCTGCGCAAGCATTCGATACAAGCGTTTGCTGCAGTATTCCAATGTCCGCTAATATCGTTTTCGCGTTGCCTATGCCTAGCTCATTGGCTATTAATCTCGCGGGGTCGGTGTAGCTCCAGGTACCGCGTGGCACGGCTATACTGTCGCATTGCTGTAGTATGCTGACAACGCCGCAATCCTTGGCCGCATTGGCCGCGGCCAAGCTCATCAGAGCGCAGGCTTCCAGGCTTTTCGCTGGTTCGCTGGACCGCTGTAGTGAGGTACCAATGCCAACCAGGATGGGCGTATTTGGGGCTAGTTGTTTATTCGACATTTCGTATGTAACCCGAGTCTTGTTTAGCTAAAGAATTAGCATACCGCAATAGTAAGTGTCGCTCTACGATGGTCGGTTGCAGTACGGTAAGGAGCCTGTGAAAATACTCCTGAATAGTGAACGTAGTTTGATAGCGTGGAGATATGATGTTTGAACCAGTAAACCTGAGTGGCGCAAAAGTGCTGTTGACCGGGCCAACAGGGCAGGTTGCCGAACCCATAGTAGATGCTTATGCACCGATTTGTGATTTACATGCCCTAGCGCGCTTCTCGAAGGCAGACGATGAAGCAACGCTAAAGAGCAAGGGCGTTACGACCCATAAAATTGATCTGGCGGGCGGTGACTTAAGCACCTTACCTAACGACTTTGATTATGTTATTAATCTGGCTGTTGTTAAGAGTGGCAATTTTGATTACGACCTGCAAGCGAATGCTGAAGGTGCAGGGCGGCTCATGCTGCATTGCAAAAATGTTAAGGCCTTTATGCATTGCTCGTCTACTGCCGTGTATGAGTATGCAGGACACGACCCGAGAAAAGAAGATTCGCCGTTAGGGGACAATCATCGTGCTATGTTTCCTACCTACAGTATTGCAAAAATCTCGGCTGAAACGGTGGTTCGATTTACTGCGCGTCAATTCGGCATACCAACCACCATAGCCAGACTCAGCGTTCCCTATGGCGATAACGGCGGCTGGCCTTTTTGGCACACGATGATGATGCAAAATGACATTCCAATCGATGTTCATCCAGAAAAACCAAATGTCTACAATCCTTTGCATGCGAGTGACTACATAGAAAAAATTCCACGTCTTTTAGCCGCTGCAACAAGCGATGTATGCACGCTAAATTTTGGCGGCTCCCAGGCTGTTGCCATTGAAGAATGGTGCGCTTATATCTCAGAATTAACGGGTCTTAGCCCGAACTACAAAGAGTCCCCAACGGCTTTTGGAAGCCTGCAAATTGATACGGACGCCATGCATGCTGCTATTGGTTCGACGTCGATGGATTGGAAAGACGGGATTCACAGTATGTTGCAGAATCTCGCACCGCAGTTGCTGCGCTAAAACCCCAGTTGATGAAGACCAAGGAAAAAATTCTTCTCAAGAGTTTGGAGCTTTTTAATCAGCTTGGTGAACCCAATGTTACGACGCTCGATGTGGCTACAGAGCTTGAGATAAGCCCTGGAAATTTGTATTACCACTTCAAGGGCAAAGACGAGATTATTGAAGTGCTGTTTCAGCGTTTTGAATCCGACATTTTGGATTTACAAATGCATCGAGTGGAAAGTGATGCAGTATTACTCGACCTTTGGACCTATCTACAGTTTAGCTTTGAGGTAATGGCTGAGTATTTATTTCTGTTTCGTGATGTTGCGGATCTGTTAAGCCGCTACCAAAAGCTGCAGAGAAAGTTCAATGGTGTGTTGGCTGCACAAAGAAGAACCCTGTTGTTGCTGGCGAATGGCCTGGTTGAAGAAGGATCGCTCACTGCGAGCAATTCTGAGCTAAGCCACTTGGTTGAACACATGACCATGACCATGTCTTTCTGGCTTAACTATCAGCGGGTGCAGGCGCATGATATGCATGCTTTTGAGCCTGATCTGGCTGATTGCGCGTATCAGGTTATTGCACAGCTTCTGCCGTATCTTGAACATGAAACCCGGCTTGAAGTGCAGGCTATTGCTAGCGAATACCTTTAGCGTATATCGGCGCTCACACATGATGATTGCACTTGGGCTATCGCCTTTGTGCAAGAACCGTTAATTCTCTCAGACCTTTTTGGTTCGCGGCGGAGACGCTTTTTTTCTCGTGCTTTTCTTCGTGCTTGTTTTTTTGCTGGCTGGCTCGGCAGCCCCGGCACTTAAAGTCTCAACGGTCTTCTGCAATTCATCGATTTTTGCTTCCAGAACAATAATGTCTGCTTTGCTGGGCAGGCCCATGCGATTGTAGGCCTGCGCCACCCGTTTATCGAAAGCTTCCTCTAATTTGCTAGAGCGTTGGTTTGCGCGGTTTGTGGCTTCTTCCAAACCGCCTTCAATACGTTCGCGAATATCCTCAATTTCCTTGCGCGCCCGATCTTCAATGCTAGCGATTGTTTGCTCTAGAAAATTATCCGGCTTCTTATCGTTTGACGCGTTTTTCTTGTTCGCGGTTTTACGCTTAGCGGTACTGGGTGCTTTCTTTGCTGCCATTTTGTTTAATCCAAATTCGGTGCTATCGATTACTTAGCGACTTTACAAAAGTAGTTCATAGTCAGTTTCTACAGCCTACTTGCGCAATCTACTATTAATTTTCTTAACCACTGGTGACCCGCATTATGCTGCAATAAGGGCCCCCACGCCATCTGCAGAGACATTGCTGGAATTTCAAATGGTGGGTCGAGTATAACGACGTCTTTGTTTCCGGAATGCAAGCGAGCGGCGCGACTTGGCAAAGTGGCGATTAAGTCTTGTTGTTGGGCCAGAAGGCCAGCCGCTTGGTAATGACGCGTGAATACACTGATGGTGCGGCGCTCGCCAATCCTGGCTAAGGCTTCGTCTACCCATCCTAAACGCTGTGCTCGCTCAGGGCTCATACCCACACCAATCCCCATACCTGTTTTGCTTACCCAAATGTGACGGCCGGCCAGATAACTTTGCAGGTTCCAATTATGGTGTACCGGGTTCAGACTGCTCATAACACATGAAAAGCTATCCTCCCAGATTGGTACCTGGTGGAACGACTGCGGCATTTCATCAAAGCGGTTAATGGCCATGTCTATCCGCCCGTGTTCAATGTCTTCGAACACGACGTCGCTGGGCGTGAGAATGTCGACCACAATATCCGGCGCCCGTGATCGCAGCTCAGATAACACTTGGGGCAGCAGAGTGGATTCTGCATAGTCGCTGGCCATTATTCGAAAGACTTCTTGGCTGTGGCTAGCGTTGAACTCTTCCTTGCTCTGTAAAATGTGTTCGGCTTTGCCGAGTAGAACTCGCAACTCAGGCTGAATTTCAAGCGCGCGCTCTGTAGGTTCCATACCCGTACTTGTTCGCACTAGCAGCGGGTCATTAAGCATTGCGCGTAGGCGCTTCAGGCCGTTACTCAGCGCCGGTTGCGTGATATTGAGCTGTTCTGCAGCACGCGTAACGTTTCTCTCGCGCAACAGAACATCCAGGTAGACCAGCAGGTTGAGGTCCATTTTTGCGATAATCATCTTTTGCAGCCCTCGGCCCTGTATGCTATCTGTGAATGGCGATTATAATACGTATAAATATAATAAATAATAGACGTGCATGTACACTAAGGGCCTAGGTAGAGGCTTACCAGCCGTTGAAGTGGCGGCTAAAACTGCACTTTAATCTACTTTAACGCGCTTAATTGAGAGCCCTTTATGCTATCTACCCCTGATCTATGCGACGAACATCCAAATGACGTAAGTGTTTGTGAGCTCCAATTCATGCAGTTTGGACAGCGTGAAAAATTTAGCGGCAAAATTCGTACGGTAAAGTGTTTTGAGGATAATTCCCTGGTTAAGCAAATCTTGGCTGAGCCTGGTAGCGGGCAAGTTCTTGTCGTTGATGGTGGTGGATCTTTACGCAGAGCATTATTAGGGGATCAAATTGCGGCTTCTGCTGTCAAACATGAATGGGCTGGGCTGATATTTTATGGCGCGGTACGCGATGTCAATGAAATCAATAGCTTGGCGATAGGCGTGCGGGCCTTGGGAAGTATCCCGCTCAAGACCGAAAAACTGGGTGCTGGGCAGGTGGATGTTCCTATCTCTTTTGGAGGAGTAGAATTTATCCCCGGGCACTTTATATATGCAGACAACAATGGTGTGGTTGTTTGTGAGAAAGACTTGCAGGTAAGCTGGAGTTGACTCCTGCTTGCCTGAAGAATGGTCGGCGAACAGAGGGTGGAGGGTCAGATGATAGGCAATCGTTACGCAGCAGAGCTAGTGCGCCTTTTACAGACGCGACAAATTGCGCCGCAGCAGGCGCTGCAGAATACTGGTTTGCATTGGGATCAACTGCAGAGCGGTGAGCAATTGGTGCGCAAGCATCACATGAAAACTCTGGTGCGAAATGCACGCCAGTTATTCGGAGCCAGTGACCTTGGTTTGCAATACGGCCGGCGGCTGAATACCAACACTCACGGCATAATGGGCTTCGCAGCGATGAGTTGTTCTACCCTGGGTGAGTCAATCCAAACATGGCTGAAGTATCACTCCATAAACCACCCGGACCTAGAGTTGACTTACAAGGTTGAGGAGGGTGTAGCTTCTTTAGAAGCGAAGCTTCGTACCCAGTCTTCTCAAGACCAAATTTTTGCTAAAGAAGTTTTGTTTGCCAGCGTCTACACAACCGTTGGCTTTCTGATGAACGAAACGCCAGACTGGGCAGAGCTTTGGCTTGATTACCCAGCACCAGACTACCTAGCAAGTTACGTTGAGGTATTTGATCAAGCGCCGGTGTTTGGGCAGCAAGTGTGCCAACTGCGCGTTCCTGTGGAATTGTTAGAGAAGCCGCTGCCGTCCGCCAACGCGGCTGCTTCTAGGATTTACCAGCAACAATGCGCCGAAATGTTGCGCACAATGACGCAGCGCCATGGCCTGGCACGTCAGGTACAGAAACTACTGCTGGAACACAGCGCAGACTTTCCGCGCATTGCTGACGTGTCCGCTAAATTGCACATGAGCGAACGAACTCTGCGTCGACGCTTGACGGCAGAGGGCACGTCTTTTCAAGAAGTGTTTAACGATGTACGCTTTAAGCTAGCGGGTGAATATTTAGAGTCTACCGCATTGAGTGTGGCTGATATTGCTGATTTGCTGGGGTTTGCAGACCCTTCGAATTTTCGCCGTGCTTTTATTCAATGGTGTGGACATTCTCCGGCGCAATATCGGCGGAACAAGAGTTATAGCTAGTGTGAGTGCGGAAGGAATGGCGTTTGTCTTCCGTCACACAATCCTAGCCTTCCATGTGACGGCGTATGGTTGTCATGAAGCCTCAAGTAAGCCTGACCGAACCACCATCTTTTGCTATAACTCCATCACTCAGGCTCCACATGATCCACAATTTCAAGACTAAATCCTGATATGGCATTAACGCGAACAGGCTGACTTAGTAGTTTCATCTTGCCAACGCCTAAATCCCGTAGAATTTGTGCCGCCGTGCCAACTGCTCTGTAGACCGCCATGCCTTCCTCGCTTGGTGGACGAAGAATTTTAGGCACATCAGGGAAGGCTTCTATCTGCGCAAGCAGTTCATCTTGCGTGTCTTGGCGCCCAACCAATACCAGAACACCGCAACCTTCCTTTTGAATTTTTTGCATAGCACTTGCCGCAGACCAACTCTGCTTATGCCCAGTGCGCACTGCGCCTATAACATCGCGCAGGGTATTGATTGGCTGTACTCGCACGTGAGTGGCTTGAGATTCGCTGATTTCGCCATGAACCATGGCAATGTGCACGTCCTGATATATTTGATCACGATAGGTGATCAATTTGAACTCGCCGTATTTGGTTTCAATAATCTTCTCTGACATCCGTTCTATCGTCTGCTCATTCAGCGTACGGTATTGAATGAGGTCGGCTATGGTGCCAATCTTAATTCCATGTTTTTCAGCAAAAATCTCAAGTTGCTCTCGTTTCGCCATGGTGCCGTCTTCATTCATGATTTCGACGATTACCGCTGAAGGCTCATAACCCGCCAAACGCGCCAGGTCGCAACCAGCCTCAGTGTGTCCAGCACGGGTTAACACCCCCCCGGGCTTGGCGATAATGGGAAACACGTGCCCCGGCGTTACAATATCCTCAGCCTCGGCACGTTTTGCGACAGCCGTACGAATAGTATGAGCTCGGTCAGCTGCCGAAATGCCTGTACTTATGCCGTCTGCGGCCTCTATAGACACCGTGAAATTGGTCTCGTGCTGCGAACCGTTTTCACGCACCATATGGGTAATGCTTAGTTGTTCTGCTCGTGCCTCTGTTATCGTCAAACACACCAAGCCGCAGGCGTTACGAGCGAAGAAGGTGATATGTTCCGGTGTCACCACGTCGGCGGCAATGATCAGGTCGCCTTCATTTTCGCGACTTTCATCGTCCATCAGAATGACCATTTTACCTAGGCGAATATCGTCAATAATTTCTTCGATGGTGTTCAGTGTCATGGTCAAGAGTCGTTTAAGCTATTTGGGGCTCCATTTTACCTGATTTCGTCTTGCAGCGATGAGCTGGTTTAAAACTTATGGAAAAGCAGTTTTGCAGCGACCGCAATTCTCGGTTAAGGTTGGCCGCACAGAGTGAGTTTAAGAACTGCTCCAGTAATAACTTTTGACCAGCCTCTTGGCAATAGATTCATTAACCGCTTAGGCATGATCCCATGTGCGGAAGATACAATGTCATTGACGACCCATTTTTGACCGGTTTACTGACCTTGCTGGATATTGATTTGGTATTACCCACACGCTTAAACATAGCGCCTACTGAGCAGGTGCCGGTAGTGATTAGCCGAGATGGCGAACGGCAAATTCAAGACATGCGCTGGTGGTTACTGCCGCCGTGGACCAAAGAGCTGAATACCAAGTATTCAAGCTTCAACGCGCGCTCAGAAACGCTTGCCATCAGTAAGCTTTTTGGTCGACCCTATAAGAGTCAGCGAGCGATTTTGCCGGCGTCTTCTTTTATCGAGTGGCAAAAGACAGGTGCTAACAAGCAAGCCCAGTTAATCGAAGATCCAGAACAAGCGCTCGCCTTAGCGGCTGTTTTTGAGCGATGCAAAATTGAAGGAAACGACATCTATAGTTGTTCGATTGTTACAAGGCCTGCAACCGAAAACTTTAGCGGTGTGCATAGCCGCATGCCCGTAATGTTGCGCGCTGAACAGTTCGATGACTGGCTGGACCCTGCTGTTGAGTTGCATGCCCAGTATGCGGCCTTCGCACAACAACCGCCGGATCTGAGGTTGACGCCTTTGGCGAAGGACGTTAATAACGCGCGCAATAAAGCGCCAACCGATCAGCGCGTGATTGGTGAAAGCAAGATGATTCATTGACTAACGGTATGAGCATCTCATTTCGAAGGCTCAAGCTTTTTGCGGCTATCCTTAGCCTATTGCTTTTTGTTCTTTCTGCTATCACATTTCTTTTGTGGTTTCTATCAGCTACCGCGCCTGTGTTAATGGCAATCGTATTGTTGATCTTGTCTTTATTGGTTTTTTCGGCGATTAAGTGGATAAAAAAGCTAGAGGATAGTGTTAGGTCTCAGCATGAAGGGGCAGAACGTAGTCGCCAAACGCTGATAACCTACGTTCGGGTCTTAAGTCATGAAGTGGGAAACCCTATTTTTGCAATACAAAACGGTGTTGAAGCGCTTAGAGCTACGCTTAACACGGCGCCACAACTCAGAGAGCTTTCATTAATTGAAAACTCGGCGCAAGTGGCGGGCGATGTACTACAGAACATTGTTACCCTGAACAAAGGACGCGCGCCTGAGCACAGTGAGTCTCGAGACGCGAACCTGAGAGATTGCGTTGAGAGTTGTTTTCGCATAATTCGCTTTTCCAACGCTAGGGGCATTGAGTTGGCTTATCAGGTCGATGACTCGGTGCCCGAACGTATTATGTGCGATCCACTTCGACTTTCGCAAATACTCTTAAACCTGCTTGGAAATGCAGTAAAGTTTACCGAAATAGGAAGCGTTGAGCTTGTTGTTCGAAGCTTTGAAGAAGATGAGGTTTATTGGACACAATTTTCAGTAACAGATGAAGGTCCCGGTATTCCGGTTGACCAGCAGCAGCGACTCTTTGAACCCTATATTCAAGGATCAAACGAGGCAGAACACGGCTTTAAGAGCAGTGGGCTAGGGCTCGCTCTTGTGAAGAAGTTTGTAGATGATATGGGCGGTCGTATTGAGATCGATAGTCGTCTAGGTGTTGGTTCGGCGTTCATTGTCAGCTTGCCTCTGGCGCCTGTGGTTGAATCAGTGAGAACGTTATCTCCTGTGCAACCGTTGGAAAGGGAAGTACCTCAACAGCCTCGTATTTTGCTTGCTGAAGATAATGAGATCAATCAAATGGTCGCTCAGCGTATGTTGCTTAAGCTTGGCTGCGAGGTTGTCATTGCTAGTAACGGTGCCATAGCGCTTGAGATACAGCAACAACAGCATTTCGACTTAATACTGATGGATTTGCAAATGCCCGAAATGGATGGCCTTACCGCCACTCTTGCGATTCTTGCTGACTCAGAGAACGCGCCACATATTGTCGCCATGACGGCTAATGTGCTTGATGAGGAGCGTGAGCGATGTATCGCGGCAGGTATGTCTGACTTTATGTCAAAACCTATAAAGCTGGACAATCTGCGTAGTTGCTTACGTAAACATGGATTATTGTAAGCACCAGCAACTAGACGGTTCTGTTTATGTCATAAAACCGGAAGACTTAGGCCGACTTTTTCTTTGCAGTGAATTCACTGAGCCAAGCTTCGAATTTTTCAGGATTCAGTGGTGGACTGAAATAATAACCCTGAGTTGCATCACAACCGCGTTCAGTGAGCCATTGTAGATGCTCAATTTCTTCAACACCCTCTGCAACAACCGTCATGCCCAGGCGGTGAGCAAGGTTTATAGTCGACTCAACAATTGCTGCATCTTGCGGCTCAGTCAATAAATCTCTTATAAAAGACTGGTCGATTTTCAATACATCCAACCAGAATTTTTTCAAATAGCTTAGCGAGGAATAACCCGTGCCAAAATCGTCCAATGCGATGGAGATACCAATGTTCTTAAGTTGGGCGAGCGTTTCTATACTGTGATCAACATCTTCGATTAAGCTGCCTTCCGTTATTTCAAGTTCCAGAAACTTAGGTTCTACCCTGAACTCGGTAAGCAGCTCGCTGCAGATTGCCGGTAGGTCAGTGGTGGTCATTTGCTGTGGCGCAATATTGACTGAAACGACCAGATCGTTAATACCTTGCTTGTTCCATTCAGCGAGCTGGCGAATGGCCTCCCGCAGAACCCATGTGCCAATATCAGCCATTAAACCCATATCTTCGGCGAGAGGAATAAAGGTTGCTGGCGAAATGAATCCTTGTTCAGGGTGAATCCAGCGAATTAGGGCTTCAGCCCCATAGGGTTGCAAAGTCGCATTCTTCACCTTGGGTTGATAGAACAGCTGAAAAGGTTGGCCACGCATTGCTTTGCGCAGTTCGCTTTCCAACGTTAGTATCTCGACCGCCTTGTCATTCTGTTCTTCTGAATAGAAATGATAGTTACCTGCATTCAAGTCCTTCGCTTGCTTGAGTGCTGCGGTGGAGTTTCTGAGCAAGGTTTCTGAGTCTTGGCCGTTTTCAGGGTACAGTACAATCCCCGCCTTTGCGTAAAGAAACACGGTGTGTTCGTCAACGTCGTAGCTGTCCGTTAGCGTATCGGCTAAGCGATCCGCGAGCGACGCTGCGTCAGAAGGCTTACGTAACTCGGGGAGCAAAACAACAAACTCATCATCGGATAAATGCATGACGCTATCCCACCCAGCGATGCCTGCGTCTGCCCCGTTGCTTCGGTGCAAAATGTCGGAACTTCTAACGTCCTGCTGCAGTCGTTCTACTGCCGAACGTACCAGCGCCTGTACCAGATTCACTCCGTATGTTTCGCGAACCCTGCGTAGCTCACAGAACTGTACAGTCACAATGGCAAACGGCTTTGAGTCGCGT
Organism: Pseudomonadales bacterium; assembly: GCA_045106985.1. GTDB lineage: Bacteria > Pseudomonadota > Gammaproteobacteria > Pseudomonadales > JAUIET01 > JAUIET01. The sequence goes on from JBGCFQ010000006.1 coordinate 44,491, forward strand.
CTGTATCGGTTAATCATACCGTCCAGTTGGCTTACTAACAGGTTTCTATTAGGCAGCCCTGTTACTGCATCAAGGTTTGCAAGATTGAAGATCTTACTCTCGGCTTGCTTTTTTTCGGTTATGTCGAGCACCGTTGCTAGCAAGGCAGTATTGTTGTTTACCAATTCAACTCTCTGCTGAAGATGTCGCTTACTGCCTCTTGTATCGGTAATCGTTAGATCTAGTGAAGAATTGCTGGTAGTCGGCGTACCACTTTCCAATAGGTCAATTATGATATCGCGTGGTTTCGCATCAAGCATTTTCAACAGCTGGTTTGCGTCTCCTTCGTAGTCCTCTTTTTCCAGACCGAAGAACCCTAACAGCTCGTCGCTGACATACATTGATTGTTCCTTCTTGTCCCACTCCCAATAGCCGAGCTTTGCCACCTGCTGAGCTGATGTAAGCCGTTGCTCCTTCCGTTTAACCGATTGCATCGTCTGATGCGCTCGATGAATATACAGAACGCGCTGGCAAAGCAATTCTGGATGAATAGGCTTGCTGGTGAAATCAGTTGCTCCAAGATCGTAAGCCCTGTTCACCGCTTCGACGTCGTCGCGTCCAGTCATCATTATGATGGGTGTTTGTTCTCCGTTTGGATTCGCTCTAATGGCAGCACAGACATCGAATCCACTAAGGCCGGGCATTTCAACATCGAGTAGAATTAAGTCAATTCGAGTATTTTCAAACTGCTTTATGGCCTGTTCGCCACCGCTTGCTTCGAATACTTCGAAATGAACACTTTCCAATGCTGCTCGGGCGATCATGCGCATATTCGAGTCATCATCTACAACGAGAGCCGTTGGCTGGGTGGAGCTGCTTGGAAGTTCTATTAACTTATTACTGTACTCCGAGTCATTGGCTGAATCTGGCTCTTTGGTTTTAATGTGTTCTGGTAGTTCCTCGAGAACGAGTTCAAGCTCTTCTTCAATATCGTGAATAAGTGCAGAGCAACCAGCAATTGAACCCTGCCGGCAAATATCATCAAGATCGCTTACAAGAGCCGCCAAGTCGTTTGCGCCGATAGCGGCAGCACTGGTTTTAAGAGGGTGAGTAAGTTGGTGAATCTTGATTGCATCGCCATCTATAAACGCTTGTTGAATATCAGCCATCGACATGGGGGCAGTCTGTAGGAAACTGCCAATTATTTTTTCGATAATGTCGGGCTGCCCGGGTCTTTGCAGCGCTCTTAGCTTATCTAATGAACTTACATCTATGCTGCTAGTTAGCCGTCGACAAGGGCCACTGCCACTATCGGTATTATCGGTAGAATCATAGTGTTCGATGCTTTGAGTTTCTTGGATGGATTGCTCTTGCCCTAGCTCCTTCTGAGGTAGCCAGGCAGAGATAATTCTGAATAGATCTTCTTGTTCGAAAGGCTTGCTGAGAAAATCGTCCATTCCGGCGTCAATACACTTCTCACGATCGCCTTTTAGGGCGTTTGCGGTCAGCGCGATAATGGGTATCGGTTCGACATTTTCTTCAAGCTCGCGTTTCCTGATGGCTTGTGTTGCAGCGTAACCGTCCAGAACCGGCATTTGGCAGTCCATAAGAATCAGATCATAGGGTTGCTTAAAGCGCTGCTCCAAGGCGAGTGCGCCATTCTCTACTAGCTCAATATGGCATCTGGTTTGGTCAAGCATGCCAAGCACGACTTCCTGATTGATAAGATTATCTTCTGCCACCAACAGCCGGGTGGAGCTATCAATGATGCTCGCGTGCCGCATACTGGACATGTCGGGCACAGAATTGGCGATAGGCGGATGTTTAGTTGGGTTGTTGTCGCTAAAAATAGAATCAATGGAATTATACAAGTCCGTTTGTCGAACCGGCTTTGTGATGGCAGCATGCACACATCCCAAGTCAGCCGTTTCGGCACCGACTCCATCGATAGAAGAAAGCATTACAACCGGTAGATCTGGTCGATTCTTGTTTATCCAACGTGCTACCGAAATGCCATCCATATGAGGCATGTTCTGGTCCAGTAACACTAGATTTAGGAATTGACCCGCGGGGCTTCCAAGAGTGTTGATCGCTGATATGCCATCGTCAGCCGTGGCGTATGACATTTTCCAGGCAGAGGCAATGTTAGAGATAATATCGCGATTGGTTTCATTGTCATCCACGATGAGTACATGCAGACCGTCGAAAGAGGACTGTGCTTCATCGGCCGATATAGCTCTGCTAGCAGTAGGCAAAGTCAGCGAGAACGTAAACGTTGAACCTAGGCCTTCTGTGCTTTGCACGTCAATCGAGCCGCCCATGAGCTCGACCAGCTGCTTTGTAATGCTCAGGCCAAGACCTGTGCCTCCGTAGAGACGCGTGGTAGAACCATCGGCCTGCTTGAAAGACTCAAAAATTTGCTCGACTGAATCTTCCGACATGCCTATGCCAGTATCTGCGATTTGGATATCAATGCGCTGACTATCGCTCTGATGATCGCTACTTCGCACTGAGGCAACAACCTGTCCGGTCTCTGTGAACTTTATCGCGTTGCTCAGAAAGTTGTTTAGAATTTGCCTCAGGCGGTGCGGGTCGCCTATCACTGACATATGCTGGTCAGCGGGTATGTCTGTAATCAGCTCAATGTTCTTTTGATGCGCTTGTCCCGCCAGTATTGCGGCGCAATCTTCTAACAAGTTGCCCATATGAAACGGTATGGCTTCCATCGACAGGGAGCCGGCTTCTATTTTTGAGAAATCCAGTATGTCGTTGATGATGTTGAGCAAGGACTTTGCTGATGTATGAATAGTCGCCGCAAAGTAGTGCTGTTTGTCATTCATTGGAGTGTTTTGAATGAGCTCGGTCATTCCTAGTACGCCATTGATAGGAGTACGTATCTCATGACTCATGTTTGCCAGAAACTCACTCTTCGCTCGGCTAGCGGACTCTGCTTCCTCCTTGGCTAATGTCAGTTGCTGCATGTTTCCTTGCAACTGATCAAGTACTTCGCTTAGCTCCTGAGTGCGCTGTTCAACTTTTGTTTCCAAATTCTTTTGATGCTCAACTAGCGAAGCGTCACGTTGCTGGATTTGTTCCAACATGTGGTTGAAACCATCCACCAGTTCGCCGGTTTCATCGTCATCGAATTTTTTTGCTCTAACACTAAAATCTTTTTGCTCTGCCAAATTGGCCATATCGGTGGCAAGGCTTGTGATAGGGTCAACGATCTTTCGCCGAAGGTCTTTTGACATTTTTAAAGAGACCAGAGAAATAATGACGAAAATCGCGACGGCCACTCGTACGTTTGACCGCATAACCTGCCTAAAGCCCTCTATGCCCGACTCAATATAAAGTGAACCTACGACCTCATCGTCCAAGGTAACGGGAACCTTAATGCTGCGCTCAATGAAATTGGCCAACGGAGCAACAGGCCTGCTTAAGGATGCTTTGGTATCGAATTTCTCGATACCCTCTTTGGTGAAGGCGGCGTACACCGCGCCGTTGTTGTCGTAGAGGATGCCGCGGCGAATATCGGATATGACGTCGAGATTGGCTACAGCCTGACTTGCCGCGTCCACATCATTAAAGTACAGAGCTGCGGCGCTATTCTGCGCCACCAAATTCGCTGCAGATTGAAGCCGTTTTTTTACCGCCTCCTGCTCGCTAGCACCATCCAATAACAGGTTGCTCACCAAAACGGATAACAGCAGTACGGCGGATGTTAAGCCTACTGTTCGTCGCAGCTTTGAGCTGATGGATTTCGATTTGTAGCTTCGCATCATGAGTCGTCCTCTGGCTGGCGCGCTGAGTCCGGCTGTGACGTATTGATGCTATTTTTTGATTCTTCGCTGGGTTCTGTTTCTACTATCTCGGCAAGTTTCAGTAAGCTTGAGCTGATTTTAATATTGGCCTTTCTAGCGGCTTGAACATTAATTCGAAATGCCACGCGATTATTCTTAACCACCAAATTGATTATTCCACCGCGCTCCGCGAAATCAACGCGATCACTGATGGTTAATACAGCAGCATCTTGTGCATTGGTTTCGTTTAGTAAAGCCATTTCCCTTTGCTCCAGCGAGGTAAACTCAGTGGCACAGGTTCTAATGCTTCCCTCCGATTCAGGAGCTATCACCTTTATTGTTTTGCTAGCCACTTTGCGGCCGTTAATCTGTAGAAATGCTCCGTAGTAAGGGTCTTTATGCGCTACACACAGGTACAAGCTATCATTGTCTTGTAGATTGGTTGGCCATGTTACAAAGCGCAGTATTTTGTAGACGATCGCGGCTTTAATTTTCTTTTCGTTCTCTACTTCTGCCTGCGCAAGCATTGGTATTGCAGCAAAGCTGAGTATCAAAATAGCGCGAAAAAATGATTGGCTGTTCATCTGGACCGCGCGCTAAAAGCGAATCTCAAGCGCGCCACGGAAGGTGCGCTCTATGGGGGAGGAGTCTACTTCACCAAGTTCGCTGCCGAACTCCATGTGACCATCGTCATGTAAATTCAGGCCCGAAATTGAAACAGTCGTGTTCTTGTTAAGTCTCCAGCTAAGTTGCAAATCCAAGGTGGTGTAGCTGTCAAATCCGGGACCCAAATTGTCAACGCCTTCGATTTTAGAAACGTAACGAATCCATGCACTCATGCCAAGTACTGGCGTGGGGCGATAGTTGAAGCGCACATTGGCTAAGTGTTTAGGATTTTGCTGCTTTGCCAGCTCGCTTAAGAAGCCATTGCTATTAGCTTCGAATTCAAGAGCATAATCGATGTGACTGACGTTAAGCTGCGTGTCGAAATTACTGCTGGGAGACCATCGCGCGCTTATTTCTCCCCCGCTGGTGTGGCCCCCCACTGAGTTGTTGAATATAAGAGGTGACGTTATTAGCTGCTCTCCATTGGGGCAGCTTAGACCGACAAGACTTGCATTAGTCGGGAAGCATGAAAACTCGCCGAACTGTGTGCCATTCAATTTGTGATAGTCGTTGTAGAAAAGTGCGAGGTCTAGTTCTATTGAGTCGGTTTGCCATCGATGGCCCAATTCGTAGGCGATCATTTCCTCGCTCTTAAGCTCGTCATTGCCAACCAGTTGTGCAAGAAGGCTGCTTGAAAAAAGGTTGACGCCAGTGTTGGGCGCAAGTAGTAAGCTAGGTATGCTGATTGAAACCTGTGTTCCTGCGCGAGATGGCGTACGAACCGCTTTCGCTACGGAGGCCCAAAGGTGATGCGCCGGGCTGCTATCCCAGCTCAATTTTATACTTGGCTGAACTTCGAAATCACTAAAAGACGTCTTTTCGAATTTTACGCCAACAAGCGCAACAAGTGATTCAGTAAATTGAATTTCATTTTGAATAAATGCCTGGCTAACCTCCACGTTTCTTTTGTTTGGAGTTGCCGTTAGCAAAGGAGTATCTTCTAACAGATCCTTCGAAATTCTGTACCCAGCACCCCAAATGAGGGTGTTGGATTTGCCCAGATCAATTTGCTGTTTGAAATCAAAGTCGAAAGTACTTCGCTTGAAATCCAAGAGGCTAGTATCACGCCGTTCATGATCGTAGTAGAGTTGTATGCCGAATTGGTTGCCTTGGCTGATCCGGTGTGACCAATGTGTTAGTAAATGATGGCTCTTGGTTTCGTTGTCGGACTCTGTAATGGCGGTCTGCAGCGAGTTAAAGTCGATGCTGTGCAGCATTTCATTGGCCTCTCCTTGTCCTACCTCTGCGCTTATTCGAATCTGATTTCGATCGTCTGGTTGGTGGTCTACTCGAACTCCGACAAGGCTGCGATCCCAGTCATCTCGCTGAGAGACACCGTTTTGATCATCAAAAGCAGAGAAGTTCTTATGTTGTGCATAGACTCTGTAATGGCTTTGTTCACCGAGTGTGCCGCCCGTGCGGAAATTTACTGCGCCGTTTAAGAGAGTACCAGCGGCCAGCGTAAGTTGTTTGCCTTGGGTGTCTTTAGCGGACTTGGTGACGATGTTGATTACACCGTGCACGGCATTTGAGCCCCATAATGAGGCTCCCGGGCCACGAATAACCTCTATGCGATCGATGTCGGGCAGTACAGTATCGATTTGCTCCCAGTTTATACCGGGTAGGGATCTTGAATACATCGAGCGGCCGTCGAGCAAAACCAGGAATTTATTCGAAAAGCGCCCGTTAAAGCCTCGCAAACCTACCGCCCATTTGTTGCTGTCTACACGACCCACATGCACACCTGGCGCCATTCTTAGAACTTCGGGAACTGTGTGACGCCCGCTTCGACGAATGTCGTCGGCGTTAATAACAAAGGTTGCGGCGGCCTTGGTATGAGCTTTTTGAGCCTGGTCAGAAACACTCACTATCTCTATAGCTAGCAATTCCTCAAGGCTGAGTTCAGCGAGGATATCGACGTCCAGATTGTCTGCTCGCACAGGCAATGTTAGCAATAAGAGGCACAAAGTGATGCCGCCCAGAGCGAGATTTCGAGTCTTCAGCCCCATATAGATATCGATGCTGTGCACCGTCCCTGTGCATAATTCGCGCCATCCTTTGGCGCTCTACATTGATTAGTATAGGAAGCATCCAGAAGCTATTTTTTATTCAAACCGCCTGCGTCTTTAAAATGCGAGCTGTGCACGGTGGAAGTGTCGACCAGAACTGTCTTGATCAGCGGCTCAGGTATTCGTATGCTTGCGCCTCAGAGAACGATATAGCGGAGAGAACATGTCATTTTTAGGTCTGCGAGATAAATCAGCGATGCCTGCACCCGAAACGGCGTTGCCAGGGCGGGCGCTGCGTATGGATGTGTCCAGCAGCCATTTTGTGCTCGGCACTAGTCTGGAGGGCCCTTTTCCGGAGGTTGTGGAGCTTGCCTATTTTGGTTTGGGGTGTTTCTGGGGTGCAGAACGAAAATTCTGGGCCTTAGAAGGCGTTTATACGACGGCAGTGGGTTACGCTGCGGGCTTTACGCCCAATCCGACGTACCAAGAGGTGTGTAGCGGCCAAACAGGTCATAATGAGGTGGTTATGGTGGCTTACAATTCTGAAAAGTGCAACTATCGTGATCTGCTCAAGGTGTTCTGGGAGGTGCATAACCCCACGCAAGGTATGCGTCAGGGCAATGACAAGGGCACACAATACCGCAGTGGTATTTACTTCACATCGGAGGCTCAGCGACGTGAAGCAGTGCAGTCTAGGGATGTGTTTCAGCAGGAGTTGAACAACCGCGGATTTGACGAAATTACCACCGAAATACTGGAAGCACCTGAATTTTACTATGCGGAGGAGTATCATCAGCAGTACTTGGCCAAAAACCCCGCCGGCTATTGTGGGCTTGGTGGCACTGGTGCCTGCTTACCGCCAAACTAAGCGTCTCAAGCACTCACAAAGGCAGCATTAAGAAGAATCGAATAATGGAGGCAACATGGAAGAGAATAATTTAGAACCGAAAGACGCAGAACAAAAAAGCGATACCACGGGCAATGAAGCAGCTGCTCAGAATACGGTTAACGATACCGGCTTTGACCTGCAACGTGTCATTGAAGACGCTAAGTCGGTTTTAAGTAATCCGGTTGCCTTCTACCGAGGCTTGGCAACTAAAGGTGGCTTCGCAGAGCCGGCGATTTTTGTTGCTGTAATGGGGGCGGTTACCGGCCTTCTAATGACGTTCTTCTCGCTGTTTGGTGCCGACCGATTGGGCACGACAGAGATTGGCTTTCTGTCGTTTATCATCATGCCTATTTTTGCCGTGATCGGTAGTTTTGTTGGCGCATTGATCATGTTCGTTATTTGGAAGCTAATGGGCTCCGACTACGATTACGAGACCTCATATCGCAGCGTTGCCTATGCTATGGCGATTTACCCAATTACAGCAGTTTTGGGTTTAATTCCTTATATTGGAGCCATTGTTGGCGGGCTTTGGGGAATGTATTTAATCTACTGCGCCACTGTTCATACGCATAAGATTGCAGAGAAAACGGCACGTACAGTGATAGGTGTTCTCGCTGCTTTATCGATTTTTATGCAAATCTCAGGTGAAATAGCCGCACGCAAGGCCGAAGCCGCCGCAGAGCGGATAGGCTCAAGTTTTGAAGAGACTATTAAAGGGTTGGAAGACCTCGGGGATTTGGAGAACCTGGAGGAAATGTCGCCAGAAGAAGCCGGTCGTAAGCTTGGTGAGTTCTTTAAAGGCATGAGCGAGGGTATGGAAGAGTTTGAAAAAGGCCTGGAGGAGGGCAGTCAGAAAGGCAGTGAGTAAATAACCCAACTGCCCTGGGCTGTTGACAAAGGTAGGGCTGCTTCTGCTATAGAATGGCCGCCAAATAAGGAATAACTGTGTCGCAACGCAGAATTCGTGGCCCCAGTGAAAATTGAGTAAGGCCAGCGGCTACCAGGCTTTGCACCTCGTATTCAATAAACCCGCCTTCCGGGCCTATGGCCACTAAGCAGGCTTGGTTTTTAGCTCTTGGAATCTCGCTCAGAACTTTATCACCGCCAGGGTGGGCTAATAGGCCTGATTTGTTTTGTAGTAATTCAGGTAGCTCATCCTCCACAAAAGGTTTGAAGCGTTTTTTTAAACTAATGCTTGGCAGCACAGTATCACCGGACTGCTGTAGGCCATCGATGCAAAACTCTCGCAACTTTGCTTCACTAAGAAGAGGGCTTTGCCAATAGCTTTTCTCAACCCGAAAGCTGTTAATGAAGGTGATATTCTTAATGCCCAGTTCTGCACAGCTACGCACCATTCGGCGAAGCATCTTAGGCCTGGGTAGCGCACACAAAAGTTCAGTATTACTTGGGGGTGGCGGCGCATTGCCTAATTGAGGCGATATCGTCAGCTGGGCCAACTGGGTTTCTGGCGACGCCTTTTCCACTGTAGCGCTGCCCATGTTGCCACCAATGATGCCGCAGCGAATGGTGTCCCCAACCGACACTCCAACCACGTTCAGCAGGTGCTCGGCTCTTGGGCCTGCAAGCTCGGCTTTGCCCTGCGAATTGATCTCATGTTGATCCAGTAATAGCAGATTCATTCTTGGCTCATGCCTTGATTATGCTTTACTCGTAAATGTGTCAGGGCCTAATGAGTACTGACGGCCTTTGCAAAAAGATCATACTCATCAGCGTCAACTATCTCAACTTCTAACAGATCACCTACTTGATGATCTGTAGCGCCATCAACAAACACATTGCCATCAATTTCCGGGGCGTCAGCGCTGCTTCTGGTTGTTAGACCACCTTCGCCGACATCGTCTACAAGCACTTGCATTCGCCGACCTATCTTGGCCTGTAATCGGGCGGCGCTAATAAGTGCTTGGTGTTGCATAAAATGCTCAAAACGTTCTTGTTTTATTTCCTCTGGCACAGCACCAGCCAGATTGTTTGCACTGGCGCCTTCTACCGGCGAGTATTTGAAACAACCAACCCGGTCTAGGTCTGCTTCGGTAAGAAAGTCGAGCAGCTGCTGAAAGTCTTGCTCTGTTTCGCCAGGAAAACCAACGATAAAAGTGCTGCGTATGGTCAAGTCAGGACATTCGACGCGCCAGTTGTGTACCCGTTGAATGACTTTTTCACTGTGGGCTGGACGACGCATGTCCTTCAGAATTCGAGGGCTGGCATGTTGGAACGGTATGTCGAGATAGGGCAGTACGCCGCCTTCTTGCATCAACGGAATAATTTTGTCGACGTGGGGGTACGGATAGACGTAATGCAATCTAACCCAAACACCCAGTTCACCCAAGGCTTCGCAAAGACTTTGCATGTTGCTCTTTAAAGGCTTGCCGTTCCAGAAACCGGTACGAAATTTTGTGTCTATACCGTAGGCACTAGTGTCTTGCGAAATGACCAGCAGTTCTTTCACTCCTGCTTTAACTAATCGTTCGGCTTCACCCATTACATCACCGATGGGTCGGCTAACGAGATCGCCGCGCATGGACGGGATAATGCAGAAGCTACAGCGATGATTGCAGCCTTCGGATATCTTTAGATAAGCATAATGTCGGGGTGTTAGCTTAATACCTTGTGGAGGCACCAGATCAATGAAGGGATCATGTGCAGCGGTAGGAGGCACGTGTTGGTGAACAGCCCCCACCACTTGCTCATAAGCATGTGGGCCGCTAACCGCCAGTACTTGTGGATGAACGCTCAGAATGTCGTCGGCTTGTGCCCCCATGCAACCAGTGACAATGACTTTACCATTTTCGTTAAGGGCTTCACCGATGGCATCCAGTGATTCTTGCTTCGCACTGTCTATGAAACCACAGGTGTTGACTACTACGACGTCAGCTCCTTCGTATTCGGGCACGATGCTATAGCCATCAATGCGTAATTGCGTCAGGATTCTCTCGGAGTCAACGAGTGCCTTTGGGCAGCCAAGACTGACGAAGCCTACTGTACCGGGTTGTTTTATGTCATTCATTTGCTGTTGTCGAGCATCTCTCTTGAGGCGGCACATTGTACAGCTAAAACTCTTGTTCGCCAGTGACGCTGTCACAAGGCACTAGAACGTTTTGAGCGCTGTGTAGGAGTGAGTAGCGCCGTTACTCAGAAGGGGGCCTGATGTTCAATTACGAAATTCTCTCCACTTGCCGGATGGATAAACTCCAAACGCGTAGCATGCAATAGCAGCCTGGAAGATTGGCTATAGGAATGCTCGTTTCCATATAGGTCACAACCTAGCAAGGGGTGCCCCAGGCAGCGCATGTGAATGCGCAGTTGATGGCTGCGCCCAGTGTCAGGAAACAGAGTTAAGCGACTTGCGTCGCTGTACTGAGGGCCATAGCTGATGCGACTGTCTACCCGGTAATAGGTCAGCGCAGCCTTGCCCTTGTTAAAGTCTATGCGCTGCCGCGGCCGGTTTGGCCAGTCCTTGTTGATGGGCAGGTCGATACAGCCCCAGCAATCATGGATGTGGCCGGCGGCGATTGCCGTGTATTGTTTCTTGACTGCGCGCTGCTGAAACTGCAGATTCATCGAACGCTGCGCATCATCTCCTCGCGCCAGTAGCATCAGTCCCGAGGTATCCATATCTAGTCGGTGAACGATCTTTGCGTCGGGATAATCGTGGAGTACAAGCCCCAACACCGTGGGGTCGGTGGCCGAGGGCGAGCCTGGCACGCTGCGCACAAATTCCGGTTTGTTGACGACGATTAGCGCTTGATCAGCATGTAGGACGTCTATTGACACGTTGACCTGCGCGACAGCGCTCTAGGTTGCTGGCAGCAACTTGTCGATAATCAAACCAAAAAAATGCTGCTTTTGATCAGCACCAATAAGGTCTTCCTCGAAATACCAGCCAAGGTGCGCTTCGCAGTTGAGGCAGCGTGCATATTGCCAGCGAAAACCACTGAACCAACTGTGGTTGCTCGAAGGCAGTCCGTGCATTCCGCAGCCCCATGCCTCACTAAAGCAGGCCAAGTCAAATTCCAGTCCATCGGGATTGGTTACATGAAAATTATGCGTCGATTGGAAAGAGGTTTTTTGGTTCGCCGTTGTCACCGCTGTCATACAATCACCGCAGCAAAGCTGATCACCGGGATCGCGATGTGCCTCTTCCACTAGCTGAAGAAGCTTGTTAACCGGGTTGCGTGTTTCTACTGGGTCAGTACTCATTGAGCGCCTTCCTGGAACGGCTCGAACGTGTGGACGTATGGTAAACAACCTCAACTCAAAGACAAGCTCGCTTGCAAAAAATATGACCTTGTTACGATTCTGTGCGTGGTAGAATGTGGCTTGTTATTTATAAATTCGCACGAACGGTTAAATTTGTATGTCTGAAGAGCTACGGCACGAAAAACTCATTATTCTTGGCTCTGGGCCAGCGGGCTACTCAGCTGCGGTGTACGCAGCGCGAGCCAATTTAAATCCTGTGCTTCTAACGGGCATTGAAATGGGTGGCCAACTAACTACCACAACCGAAGTTGACAACTGGCCGGGTGACGTTGAAGGTTTGCAAGGTCCTGAGTTGATGGAACGTATGCAGCGCCATGCGGAACGCTTCGATACGGAGATAGTTCGTGACCACATCAATAGTGTGGACCTGCAGCAACGGCCCTTTAAATTGTATGGAGATTCCGGAAATTACAGCTGTGATTCTCTGATAATCGCGACCGGCGCGTCGGCCCAATACCTTGGCCTTGAGTCTGAGCAAACTTTTATGGGCCGTGGCGTAAGTGCTTGCGCAACCTGCGATGGCTTTTTCTACAGAGGTAAAAAAGTGGCTGTGATTGGTGGCGGCAACACGGCTGTAGAGGAGGCCCTGTACTTGTCGAATATCGCCGCTGAAGTTGTGGTAGTTCACCGGCGCGACAAACTAAGGGCCGAAGCCATTTTGCAAGATCGTCTTTTTGAAAAAGAAAAGAATGGCAATGTTAGAATCGAATGGAACCATGTTCTTGAGGAAGTGCTTGGTGATGATACGGGCGTAACCGGAATGCGCATCCGCGATGTTAACGGCGATGAGTCGCGCGATCTAGATCTCGACGGCGTATTTATAGCCATTGGTCACATCCCGAACACTGACATGTTTAAGGGTCAACTCGAGATGAAAAATCGCTATTTAACTATACAGAGTGGTTTGCAAGGCAATGCCACGGCAACCAGTATCGATGGAGTGTTTGCAGCCGGGGATGTTGCCGACCAAATATATCGGCAAGCGGTGACATCGGCTGGCTTTGGTTGCATGGCGGCTTTAGACGCTGAACAGTTTCTTGCGCATTAATTGCTTTGCACTGCAGATTGGCGCAGTAAACTCTTCACGCAGTTATCGAGGGATGAAGAACAATGAATTACGAACTCAATGAAGATCAGGTGGCGTTTGAGACCTTAGCGTCTCAATTTGCAGCTAACGCACTAGCGCCTTATGCCGCGCAGTGGGACCGTGAATCTTATTTCCCTAAAAGCGCCTTCCAGGCGGCAGGCGCGCTGGGTTTTATGGCGTTGTACACACCAGAAAAAGACGGTGGTACCGGCCTTAATCGGACCGATGCCTCTATTATTATGGAGCAACTAGCAGGCGGATGTACCGCTTCAGCAGCCTATATATCAATTCACAATATGGCTCTGAACATGCTGGCATGTTATGGCGCTAATGATGTAAAAGAAGAGTGGTGTGTACCACTGGCCACCGGAGAAAAGCTGGCATCCTATTGTTTAACGGAGCCAGGCGCCGGTTCTGATGCTGGTTCGATTAAAACCAAGGCTGAACGGCATGGAGAGCACTACCTGTTGAATGGCAGTAAGGCTTTTATCTCGGGCGCTGGCGAAACCGATTTGCTGATAGTAATGGCACGTACTGGGGAAGATGGACCGCGTGGTATTTCGGCTTTTGCAGTGCCTTCGATGACGGACGGAATCAGCTACGGTAAAAAAGAGCACAAGATGGGTTGGAATTGCCAGCCAACAGCCACTATCTCTTTTGATAACGTGTTGGTGCCGGTTAATAATATGCTTGGTGCCAACGGTCAGGGTTTTAAAATTGCGATGGAAGGCCTGGACGGCGGCAGGTTGGGCATTGGGGCCTGCTCTGTAGGAACGGCGCAAGCCGCGCTGGATGCCAGCATAGCCTACGTGAAAGAGCGCAAACAGTTTGGCTCTAGCCTCAGTGACTTCCAGATCACACAATTCAAACTTGCCGACATGGCGACTGAGGTAACCGCAGCGCGACAAATGATTCGATTTGCAGCCTCAAAGTACGATAATGGCTCACCAGACAGGACTAGTTATTGTGCCATGGCAAAGCGTTTTGCCACCGATGTGGGCTTTCAAGTGTGCAATGAAGCTTTACAGCTCCATGGCGGATACGGTTACATATCCGAGTATCCCCTAGAGCGGCATGTCCGCGATACTCGAGTACATCAGATTCTGGAGGGCACCAATGAGATTATGCGTCTGATTATTGCCCGTCGGCTGTTGCAGGAGTAATACGCTATGAATATTGGATTTATTGTTGTGATGGCGTTGTTGTTAGCTGCGTTGTTTTACGTGCGCAATTCACGATCAACCCCTGTGCGGTCACACAAGCGCGTGAGCCGATTCCAGGCGCGAGCAGCGGCTGAGGAGCGTCAATGGCATGCCGTAGAGCTGCATGCAGGCAACGATTGTTGCGATAGCATTGCCTATGTGCAAGATAAGGTGTTTCTGGCGGATGAGGCGCCTACGCTGCCGCTAAGCTCTTGCACACGGGCGCAATGCCGATGCACTTACGAACATTTTGATGACAGGCGCCGCGAACTGCGGCGAGACCCTTATAGCCAATACGGTCTTTTAGCATCTCAGCATAATGGCGATGAGCGGCGTAATAGTCGTGGACGGCGCGAAACTGACCTCGCTGCAGCCTAAACAACGGCTTGAACAGAATCTACATTGGCCCAGCTTTAGCGATAAATTGTCGGAAAATCTTACAAAATAGAAGCCGAGGAATTGGAGGTTTCATTTAAGTCTTTGAATTAAAACAATATTTAAAGTTGGCCCGAAGATTGCTTTATATCAGGTAACTGGAAAAGAATTGTATTTGGAGAACCTGATGAAATTATTAACAAGCTTTGCCGCAATCGTAGTTCTGGCTGTTGTAACAGTGTTGGTGTTAGGCCAGGGTATTTCATTACACGAGTCATTACGCAGTGTTGGCTTGCCACCCGGTGCTTTACCCATTCTTGGTCTTTGCCTGATCGCCATCGCGAATACTCGAAAGCAAGCACAAGCTAACTTCTAGGGCTCTGATCTATTAACTGGGTGACACGACTTGTGTCGCCCTAACAATCTATGGAGAGTTGTTCGCCCGAACAGCACTAGATCAACCAGGAAGATGACATCCTGCTGTTTCCAGCGACGCCGCTTCAGCAAGGTTACGTTATCTTTTAAATTAAAATACATCTATTTGCCTCCACGCTAAGCCATTTATTGTTTGCGCAGATCCTTCTGATGATTTTAGTTGGTCTTTCTGCAGATGACGCTGCAACTCCGTGTTTTTATTTGCCTTGTGCTAAACCAATGACTTGGTTATTTTGCATTCCAGCAATTGATGGGGGTTTAGGTGGATAAGTACTGTAAGGCCGTTCTTAGGCATAGATGGCTTGTCATTGTTGCGAGTATTGTTCTTATCGCACTATCGGCCCTGGGTGGCCGCCAACTGCAGTTCAATCCCGACATTCGAGCGCTTTATGACAGCGAGCATCCGGTTATGCGCGCCATGTTGGAGGTTGAAGACGAGTTTACCAAGCGCGACATCGTGATGATTGTGCTGGCTCCTGAGCAGGGCGATGTATTCGAGCCGCGTTTTGTTGAGCTACTGCAGTCTCTTTCAGAACAGGCGTGGCGAATACCTTATGCCAGCCGCGTTGACTCCATTACAAATTTCCAACACACAGAGGCCCTTGGCGACGACTTAATTGTTGGTGATTTACTGCCGGCTGGCGAGTCGAGTAACACTATGCTGCTGGAACGATTAAGACTGGTTGCTTTAAGCGAGCCAGCTCTGCTTCGCACACTGGTTTCTGAGCAGTCTAAAGTCGCTGCAGTTAACATCAGCTTTCAGGCTCGCACCCACACCGAGTTGGTAGAGCAGCTCGAATCTATAATGGGGGAGGTAAATACGCTGGTCGCAGAGCATCAAGCAAAGTACCCCAATGTTCGATTTTTGCTAAGCGGCAACCATGCCGTGAACTACTCTTTGCGAAATTACACTCGCCACGACTCACAGGTGCTCATTCCGCTGATGTTGTTGACCATGGTCGGCTTGTTACTGATTCTTTTGCGGTCTTGGTACGCTACATTTTGCAGTGCGGTTATCGTGCTAGCGACCGGCGCCTCCACTATGGGCATTTTTGGCTGGTTGGGTTTGCATACCGATGTTGTTAGTGCGATCGCCCCGATAGTGATCATGACGTTGGCGGTGGCTGACGCGGTTCACTTAGTCAACGGAGCGTCGCAAGGCAAAGATCTCGGCAAGTCAGACACTGACAGTATTGTTTTCGCGTTGAACTTGAATATGAAGCCCATATTTCTTACCTCGCTAACCACCGCCCTTGGCGTTCTCACCTTTAGTTTCACGGACTTTCCACCGTTGGTTAAGCTGGCTACGATTATTGCCGTGGGCGTGACTGTCGCTTTTGCGTTGTCGGTAACTATGTTGCCTGCCATGCTAAGTCTGCGCCCGATTAAACGAAGAAAGAATGCAAGGCTGGGACCTGTTCTAAACAGTGTATTCGAACTGTCCACACGCCACTATCGAACTGTCGTTGCATTATCCATTCCCGTGCTGCTGCTCACGGCATGGCTTATCCCACAAAATGTGTTAGATGAATCTCCGAAGGTGTTTTTTGAGGAAACTACTGACGAACGTAAAATTATAGCTTTTGTTGAAGAGCATCTTGCTGGTGTAAGCCCGGTAGATATCGCCATTTACGGAGCAGAAGAAGATGCCGTTTACGCCAATGATTTTTTGCACACAATCGACGAGTTCTCTAGCTGGCTTCGGCAGCAAGATAACGTTCGACACGTTACCAGCATTGCCGACACGCTTAAGCGGCTCAATAAAAGCATGCATGGCGACAGCGCCGAGCACTACCGCTTGCCAAACGATCGTGAGCTCGCCGCGCAATACATACTGCTTTATGAGCTTTCCTTGCCGGCAGGTTTGGAGCTAACTCATCAGTTAAATATCGACAAATCAGCAACCTTAGTCAGCGTGACCAAAGCAAGTGCTACGGCGGCGACAGCGGTAAGCTTGAAGTCTGACATTCTCGAATGGTTCAATGTCAATGCGCCAGAGTTGAGAGTGGTAGTGACTGGATTGAGTCAATCGGCGAGTGAGCTTGCTTATACCTATCTAATTCCTTCAATGTTGGAAGGTGGGGTGGCTGCAATTATTGCTGTATCGCTAGTGTTGTTCGTAGCGCTTTCCAGTTTGCGACTGGGCGTATTGGGTATGCTGGCTACTTGTTTTCCCATCGCCGTGGGTTACGGCGCGTGGGCCTTATACAGTGGTGTTATGGGTTTTGCCATCGCGAGCGTTGCGGGTATTTGCTTGGGCGTTGTGGTCGATTTCGTTATTCACTTTCTAAGCAAATATAGACTGGCGAAGGTTGAGGGTAAGACGACAATTGATGCGATTAGGTTTGCCTTCGAGACCGTAGCGCGTGCGATATGGGTAACAATGCTTGTCTTGGTCGCTGGGTTTTGGGTGTTAACGCTCTCGGAAATCGGCTTGAATTCTGACCTTGGTTTGCTGACAGGCTTTGTAATTCTGCTGGCCGCTTTGTTTAACTTATTGGTACTGCCTGCTTACCTAATGATGTTTGATGGCAAGAAAAGCGACGTTAATCAGTAACAGAATTAGCGTTGCTGTAGAGAAAAGTGACGGGCCAAAACGATACGTTGCGACTCGAAGGCAAAGTCCTCTAAGTTGATATCAGATATATTTTGCCATTCCACAGCCGCCACATCATCTGATGCCTGAACGAAAGGTTTGCTCGCGAATCGTGCCTCAAAAAATGCATCGGTGGTGTCGTAGGTCACCTCAGCAAATAGGTATTGATTGGCTTCTGAGCACACATACTGAAACTGGTCTAACTCTAGTTGCAGCTCCTCCTTTACTTCCCGACGTGCTGCTTGCTCCAGAGACTCGCCTGGGTCGACAAAGCCACCTGGTAAGTCAAACATCCCTTTGCAGGGCTCGCGACCACGAACTGCAAGCAGCATTTCGTCGTCACATCGAATGATTACCGCAACCGCGCTGGCGGCATTTCTGTAGAACTGAAAGCCACAACTGCTGCAAAGCAGTTTCTTCCGCCCAATCGGCTCAAACTTGGGCTCTGAGCATTTTGGGCAGTGAATATTAGCCACGGTAGTCGTTCGCTATTCGCTAGCCTTGGTCTAGCAGTTCTCGCAAGTTGATCACGGCAGAGTTTGCTCTCGATATGTAAGAGGCGGTGACCAGCGAGTGGTTGGCAAACATACCGAAGCCAGAGCCATTAAGCACTACTGGGCTATTAAGCGGTTGCACGGCTGACTCTAGCTCACGAATTATCTGGCGTAAGCTGACGCTGGCATTTTTGTCGCCTAACACTTGGTTGAAATCTTTTTCTGCGGCGCGAAGCAAATGTATTAGAACCCAAGCAGAACCCCTTGCTTCATACATTACATCGTCAATTTCCAGCCAGGGTGTTTTTACTTCAATGTCAGCAGGCCTTTCTGTGGAGTTTTCCGCGGAGCTGTCACCCGCTAAGTCTGTATTTACTCGACTCTGACCGACGCTGGCACTTAGCCTTTGCGACAAGCTACCCAATCGTTTTTCGATAATCGATAGCCACTCTCGCAGGTTATCGGCGCGCGCATAGAATTGAGCGTCGGCTGACTCAGGATCAATGAGCGCGTCGCGATAGCCCTTGAGAAAATTAATGCCGTCTTGATACTTGCTCTCGCAGGAGGGTAATATCCACCACATATGGTCGGAATTAAACGCGGGCTCGGCTCTGGACAGATTAATATTCTCTACTGACTGCGATTGCGAACGGCTGTAATCATTGCGCAGTGCTTTAACGGCATCACGCAGTTGAATCAAAGCGCCATATTCCCAATTGGGCATATTGTCTAGAATGATAAACGGCGGCATTTTGTCATTGCTAATGAAACCGCCCGGTTTATTCAACAAAGTTTCCGCTATTTTAATAGCGGTGTCGGCCGTAGCGTAACCGGCAGGTGCAGGTTTGCCATCAATTTCCCAATTTACCCAGAGCAAGTCAGGCTCGCGAGATACGTACCAACCAACCAGGCTGGTGATCAGCAGCACAGCCAGTAAAACGATGACAAGCGCAGAGCCGCGGTTACCTTCACTGCTCGATCGTGACCCCGATTGACTCGCACGAAACGCTATAGTGTCTTTCATTTCCTGCCACAATTCAGCAACCGCCATTAGTTTTACCACCTGTAATCGTCAATCAATGCGTGTTGGCGCGAGTATACAACATGGTGTGTTCAGAGGTTCCCTATTTAGCGCGAGAGCTGTAATCTGGTGCAAATTGCCACATGGGATCAAAAACTTTGAATTCGAAAACGATTGTCTCCTTATTAGTTATATTTGTACTTGCCGGCCTGATAGGTGCAGCAGGAAGTTCTATTTCAATGTCTATCGCCGGCTACCCTCTGTTCGCGTCAGCAGTGCTGCTGATTTTTGTTATTCAGTGGCTGGCATTTATACCGGCCTGGCTGCTGCACACTGAGCGCTTCTATGATTTGGCGGGCGGCCTGACCTATCTATCGGTCGTCGTCTTAATTTTGTACAGCATAGAGTTTAGTAATCCTCGAGCACAACTGCTCGGCGTTTTGGTCGCTATTTGGGCCATTCGTCTCAGCGGCTTTTTGTTTATTAGAGTCATAAAAGACGGTTTTGACCGACGTTTTACCAAAATCAAAACTCAATTTGGTCGATTTCTTGTTACCTGGAATCTGCAGGCCCTTTGGGTAACGGTAACTGGAGCTGCGGCCTATACCGCTATGAGCGCCGACGTAGCGGCACTGGATGTTGGCAGTACACAAGCCGGCATTTTGGATGCCTGGGCGATAGCGGGAACCCTCGTCTGGATAGCCGGTTTTTTGTTCGAAGCGGTGGCCGACGAACAGAAAAGGCGCTTTAGGTCAGTGGAATCTAACCACCAGAGCTTCATTCAATCTGGATTGTGGTCAATGTGCCGGCATCCAAATTACTTTGGCGAGATAGTGCTCTGGACCGGGATCGCTCTAGTAGCGGTGCCTGTGCTGAGCGGTTGGGCTTACACCACCCTGATTTCACCCGTCTTTGTCTATGTTTTGCTTACCAGAGTAAGTGGCATACCTCTGCTTGAGGCCAGCGCCAAGAAGCGCTGGGGCGACAGCGAGGAGTATCAGCGGTATCTGCGAAATACCCCACGCTTGATTCCATTTGGTCGATAATAAGTGCAGTTAATGTGACCTAGTGCAAGTTATTCGGGCTTCAGGCAACAAACGTATAACTCTGCTCGTTTTTTGTACTTTACTCTAAGTGAACACCTTTCGAATTTGTCGAGAGGTGCCTGCGCTGTAAGGACTAAAGATGCACAAGGAAATAAACCAAATTCGCAACGAGATTGTGGAGGCGATCGAAAGCGACAAGCTTGAACTGCCCACTTTGCCTGAAGTGGCGATGCAGGTTCGTAAAGTAGCCTCAGACCCAAGCGCTGATTGTAACCACTTGATGAAGGTGATTTCAGGCGATGCCGGTGTTAGTACGCATATGTTGCGTTTGGCCAACTCGCCGTTAATGCGCCGTAGTGAAAACTCTGTTACTGACCTGCGCCAAGCCATTATGCAAATGGGCTTTGGCACCTCTGCCAACCTGGCTGTGGGTATCGCGATCACACAAATGTTTACCGCAGACAGTCGTGTTATTGGCGAGAGAATGCGTGCCGCCGTTAAGTTAAGCAAAGAGGTCGCCGGTTTGTGCCAGGTAGTTTGTAAGTTCAGTACTAAACTGCAGCCTGAAGTTGCCATGCTTTCAGGTCTTGTGCACAATATAGGCGTATTACCGGTATTGAAGTACGCCCAATCAGCACCTTCTTTGCTTAAGCAACCACAATTTCTAGACATGGCCGTTTGCAGTCTTCATCCTGAGCTGGGCGACCGCATTCTAAAGCATTGGGAATTTGACGCTGAGATATGCAGCGTGCCGTCACAGCATCTGGAGTTCTCGCGCGAAATTGAGCGAGTCGACTATGCAGACATCGTAACCTTCGCTCTGCTGCAATGCAGCGAGGGCACAGATTCGCCCTATGCGGATATTGATCGAGAGCGTGTAACCGCTTTGCGACGACTCAATATTGACGCTGCGAACGATGACTTTAACTCTGACGAGATGCAAGAACGGCTTAAGGCCTCAGCCAGTTCCTTCGGCTAGTTATCGCTTTCTAATTGTGTGGTGCTGACTGTGTGCCACTGGAGCTGTGGTGTCACTTTTGCAATGTTACTGGCACGCCTTCAGAGCTGTGGTAGAGTTCCGCGCATTGTTTCAGCGCGTCGAAATTACAGTCGGAGAACACCACGATGAGCCAGTGTCCGCACATCAATCTAGCCAGCCCGGATAATTACATTGGTGGGGTACCGTTTGAATGGCTGCGAGAACTTAGGCAAAAGGAGCCCGTGTTTTGGCAGGAAGAACCGCAGTTTGATACTGGCGGTTACTGGGCGATAACTAAGCATGCCGATTTAGATTTCATCTCAAAGCACCCTTTGATATTTAGTTCTGCCGAACGAACGTGCATGATGCGTGATATGCCCGAAGAGTCTTTGGCGCTAAACAGAATGATCCTGATTAATATGGACCCACCGGACCATATTAAGCATCGACGAATTGTACGAAACGCATTTACGCCAAAGGTTGTTGACTCTTATCACGAACGCTTTAAAGCGATAGCAAAAGACATCGTGGATCGTGTGGCCGATGCAGGTCACTGTGAGTTCGTTCAGGATATCGCGGCTGAGTTGCCATTGATCGCCATTTGCGAATTGATGGCTGTGCCGCTTGATCAGCGTAAGAAAGTGTTCGAGCTTACCAACATAATGATTGGCGCGGATGACCCTGATTTAAGCACCGATGATTCTGATGGTCAGAATGCGATGATTGAGTTGTTCACCCTTGGACATCAATTGGCAACTGACTACACGTCCGGTAAATCAGTAGGGGCAAACACCGGTTATCTGATGAGTGCCTTGTTGGATGGTATAGATGGCGAAAAGCTCAATGAAGAGGAATTCAGTACCTTCTTTTTGATACTACTTGTAGCAGGCAACGAAACGACTCGTACTGTTACTTCGCAAGGCATGCGTTTGTTGATGGAGAACCCTGACGCGCTAGATGCTCTGATTGAAGACCCAACAAAGATACCGAACGCCATTGAAGAAATTCTTCGTTACCATACTGCCGTTGTTAGCTTTCGTCGTACAGTAATGGAAGATACTACTTTGCCAAGCGGGTACGACGTTAAAAAAGGTGATAACGTTGTGCTGTATTATCATTCGGCAAGCCGTGACGAAGCTATTTTTACAGACCCTGAAACCTTTGATATTTCGCGCCCTGAGCGTGAGGATGTACGAAACAAGCATCGAGCGTTTGGTATTGGCGAGCATTTCTGTTTGGGCTCGCATTTGGCGAGATTGGAATTGTTGGTAATTTTTGAAGAAATTATTCCAAGAATGCGGAATCCAAAGCTGACAGCTCCGGTGAGCTGGCTAAGATCAAATTTTATCAATGGTATTAAAGAGATGCATATAAGCTTTGATCCAACTAGCTGAGAACTGAGCCAATCAGTTGGCTGCGTAGCTTGTTATATTGCTCGCTGCTTTACGCGCTGCTTACCTAATAAGGAGCGCAGTTAAGGTTGCCTCCATCGCATCACGAGCAGCTGCAACCTTGAGTTCTTGCACCATGCGCAAGCGATACCAACTTTCGAACGAAACAGCGACAGCAACCGCATCCACAATTGCAATGGGTTGTTGCTTAAGCTCTGGAAGCCAATCGATTAGGTTAGAGCGAAGTTTAGCAACATCATTCTTATAGCTATTTCGCAATGAATCAATACGCCAGAACTGAGCCTGTGTAGACATGTGCAGGTTACTTGTTTTCTCGAATGCCATGCCGAAATGCGCAACCAGATTAACGATGCGCACCTGCAATGGCCCGTCTCTTAGGCCGCCGGCAAACACTTTCATGTAGTCATCTTTGACGCGCATATTGATGTGAGTGAATAGTTCATCCATTTCATTAAAATGGCGAAACACAGTGCGAGTTCCTACTTGAGCGCGTTCTGCAACCTGCTGTGCAGTGGGTACTAGAATCCCTTCTGCCACTAGTGACACAATAGCATCAACTATTTTCTGGCGGCTACGCTCAGATCGTAGTGTGCGACCATCAGGCTTAGTTGGGGGCGAGCTCACTTCTTTCCTAGCTCGTGCTAGAAGAGACTTTGCTGGCCGCGAACAGTAGCAGTGCGCCAACAATAACCTCTATGGCTATTGAGGCTGTTTCAAAGCTGGCACCGTGTACGCCCCACGCAACAGTTCGAAATACGGCTGTGCCAAACAGCAAAATAGCTGCGCTGTAGAACCATGTTTTATTTTGGGAAAATATTCCCAAAAGCATAAAGCTACTGACCGCAACAAAAAAGGATGCCAGGTCTCCAATTTGCGTGCTTAGGCCCGCACCCTCCAGTAAAGGCATACCTAAAGCTTGTGCGGCTGTTGCTGGGTCCAGTAGCCAGTTCGCGCCTATAAAAGCGAACAGAATTGCTGGAATGGCGAGAGCTATTTTAAGAGTAATATGCATGTTTGGTGTCCCGTTTTATTATTAAGAGATGTTCTTTACTTACATTTTGGTGGCTAATACGTCTTCTATGCTCGCCTGCATACGTTCGATCGAGTACTTGCGACAATCGACTTTGTTCTGCGCGTACGTAGTAGTGGGCATCTGGGCTAATTCAATCGCTTCTTCAATGGCCCGCTTCTCTACGTCGCCAGCATCGGCAAGCTTGTCAAGGAAGCCCACCTGAACAGCAAGTTCGGGATCGAATACCTTGGCTTGTATTACGGCGGCTGTTAAAAAGCGAGGTGAAATTCGTGCTGCGGCCAGCTCATGCAATACTCCAGGCATTGTCATTCCAATAGCCGTTTCGGGCAGACGATGTTTATAGCCTCCCGCCGCGCCAATTCGGCTGTCGCAAGCCAGTAACATGAATGAGCCCGCAGCAATCGCATGGCCAGAGCAGGCTGCTACCAAAGGTTGTGGATGTTGGAAGAGGCGCAACAGTAAGGGAAAGCCTCGTTTTACCAGCCCCAATGAGGCTTCGGCACCTTTGGCGAATTCACTCAGATCAAAACCACCGGAAAACATGCCTTCACGACCGACAAGAACAGTGGCTTTTGCTTCGCTCTCGGCTTTGTCGAGGTTCTCGTGCAGGGCGTCGATCATCGTATGTCCCAATACATTAGCCTTGCCGTCGTCCATTTGAAGTACAGCTACTTCGCCTTCCATTCGATAATTTATCATTACTTGCCCTTTGAGTGCGGCAATTGGCCACGGTATACTTTAGCTGCTCTGCATATTATGGCAGAGTCAATGCCAACAGTTTATTGATTTGAGCTTGCTGGTCAAGCAGCATTTTCTAGGGTGAGAGAGCCAAGGTGAGACACATGTCAGAAGAAGACACTCTATATTCGGTTTTGCAGGGCATAGCTACCATAACTTTAAATCGCGAGGGCGCAAAGAATTCGCTCAGTGTGGGCTTAATGAATTCATTAGGTGACAATCTGCAGCAAGCTGAAAGTGATGACAGTGTTCGGGCGATAGTGCTCACTAATACAGGTAATACGTTCTGTGCTGGCGCCGATCTTAAAGGCGATATGAATATAAAGCCTCGCTATGGTTTGCCAGAAATATTTTCACTGATGCAAGGCTGCAGCAAACCCGTAGTTGGACGTATTGCCGGGCATTGCATGGGAGGCGGCGTTGGTTTGGCGGCCGCCTGTGATATTTCTATAGCGGCTGACGATGTGAAGTTGGGTTTCACCGAGGTACGAATCGGTGTGGCGCCGGCGATTATTTCTGTGGTTTGTTTACCAAAGATGCGATACGGCGACGCTATGGAATTGTTTTTGTCGGGCGAGCGCATTAGTTCATCACATGCGTCTAGTTTGGGTCTGCTCAACCATGCGGTACCTCGCGAGCAGCTGGATGAGAAAATTGAGGAGCTGATGGCTAAGTTGGTTAGAGGCGGGCCTAAGGCCTTAGCTGCTAGCAAGCAATTAGTAGTGAAAGTGCCTGACATGGAGCGCGAAGAGGCTTTTAAATGGACTGCTGAACTCTCCGGTAATCTGTTTCGCTCAGAGGAAGCCACAGCCGGCATAGGTGCATTTCGCGAGAGAAAAGAAGCACCCTGGATTCCCTAGCTTCCAATTGAGCCCACGAGTTTAATGCCCTTGATGCAGGCTTAACTGTTCGCCACGTTGGGTGAAATCCAGCTCGCCGAGAAAAGACATGCCTAACAAAATGTTTTGCCCACTCATGTGCGGGTTGATATTCGCTTCAATGTTATGCAGTTTTATCTCACCGAGCTCTACTGTTTTTAGCATCGTACTGTAAACATTTACCACGCCATTAGCGGTACTCACCGATATTCGGCGCCCTCGTTTCAAACCAATTTTTTTGGCAACACCTTCAGGAATGCTGACGTCTGTAGCCCCTGTATCGAGAAAAAACAGTACTTCTTTGCCCTCAATTTTGCCGTTGCTAAGGTAATGTCCAAATTTGTTGCGCTGCAGCACTACTGTGGTGCCCACGCTATTTGACTCACTGTTTGGTGATGCGTTCGGATTAACTTGTTTTTCAAGGGCATCATCAAAATACAAGTAACCCAACAGAATGACCAGTAAGGCTCCCGCTGCATAGCTCAAGCCTTTAACAAATACACTCTGGTCCTGGTCTTCATTCATGTTTTCTTAGGCCAAATGTCAGTTTACGTCGTTAATTAATGATAGTAGTGGAACCGACCTCGCGGCGCCACTAATCAGTCTTTCAAGTGATGACCGTGTTGCTGATAAAGCATTGTTTCGACTAGTATGCATTAGCGTTCTAACTTTCAGGGGTTGCAGCGATATGATTTTCTGTACGGCATGTGGTGGCGAAACACGAAGTCAAATACCCGATGGTGATCATCGAGAGCGACGCGTGTGTGCTAATTGCGAACACATCAATTATGAAAACCCGAAAGTCATTGTGTCCTGTTTGGCCCATTGCGAAAATAAATTGGTTTGGGTAAAACGCGCAGAAGAACCAAGACGTGGTTATTGGGTTATACCGGCCGGTTACCTTGAACGCGACGAATCACTAGGGCAGGGTGCGGCGCGTGAATTGTATGAAGAAACAAACTTGCCCGTTCGATATGACACTATGGCGCTCTACACATTAGGTACCCTACGTTACACCAATGAGGTATATGTTGTGTTTCGTGCAGAACTTGAAAGCGTAGCTTACCAAGCTAATCACGAAATATTGGAGGTTGGGCTGTTTGATGAATCCAACGCACCATGGGATGACCTAGCCTACCCGGTGGTGGAGTCGTATATTCGTCGTTTTTATTCTGAACTTAAAGATCAAAAATTTTCTCCCTACATTGGCGACTTCTCGGAAGCGGGTAACGTGGTTTGGGATATCACCTGAATAATAGGAATACTAAAATGAAACCTGTGTGTTTGGTTGTTGGTGCCGGAGCTGGCATTGGTGGGAATGTAGGAAAGCGTTTTGCACAAGAGGGCTATCATTCGGTGTTGCTTCGCCGAAGTGATCAGGAGGGTTTGAATACACTTGTAAGCGAGATTGAAGCGTCTGGTGGTTCGGCTTCCGGCTTTCTAATGAATGCGATTGAAGATGACGCCATAGAGGATCGAGTTGCTGCGATTGAATCTGATATTGGGCCGATAGACGTTGTTGTCTACAACCTCGGCGCACAGATAGGCAATCGCTCGTTGTCAGACACTAGTTATAAAGCGTTTGAGATGGGTTGGCGTCTGGCCACGCTAGGTTTGTTTCGGCTGGCTAGTTGTGTTTGCCCGCTGATGGAGCAACGCGGCAAAGGAACTATGCTCGTTACCTCGGCAACGTCAGCTGTTCGCGGCAATGCGGGGCAACATTCACATGCGGCAGCTATGGGTGGGCGAAGAATGCTCTGTCAATCACTTAATGCTGAGTTTGCTTCTAAAGGAATTCATGTTGCTCATATTTTAATAGACGGTGCGGTTGATGCCCCGGACACATTGGGTAAAATTCTTGGCCCCGAGCAATTTCAGAAACTGCGAGAAACGCGCGGCATGGAACATGACGGATTGATGTTGCCCGCCAAGATGGCCGACACTTACTATCATCTAGCGCAGCAGCATCGATCAGCCTGGACACACGAATTGGATATGAGGGCCTTTAGCGACCTTGCGTGGTGGAACCACTAGAGATAGAAAATAATGACTACAGTTGAATTTCATTTTGATTTTGGTAGCCCTAATGCCTACCTGGCGCATTTAGCTATACCGCAAATAGAGCAACGTACTGGAGCTCGGTTTCAGTATGTTCCTGTTTTGTTGGGTGGGGTTTTCAAAGCAACCAATAACGTGTCGCCCTTTATCTCGTTGCAAGGCATCAAAAATAAGTTTGAGTACACTCAACTTGAAACGCAGCGTTGGCTTGCTCGATACGGTATTAAAGAATATAAGCCAAACCCTCACTTTCCTGTCAATACCTTGCAGATAATGCGCGGTGCGGTGTATGCATTACACACAGAGTGTTTCGATCAATACGTTGCAGCCGTGTACGAACATATGTGGTGCCATAGTCGCAAGATGGATGATATAGAAGTAATCGCATCGAGCCTGGCGGAATCCGGATTGCCCGCAGATGAGATTCTTGAAGGCATGCAACAGGCCGAGATAAAGCAGCAACTTATTCAGGCCACGTCGGCTTCTGTTGAACGAGGTAACTTTGGCTCGCCTACTTTTTTCTTGGGCGAGGAGATGTTCTTTGGAAAGGACTCCCTGCGGGACCTTGAGGATGCACT
>JBGCFQ010000060.1:0-30187 GCA_045106985.1 Pseudomonadales bacterium
TGCTTCGTTTAGAATGCGCATTTTATCGACAATAGAACTCGGCGTGTAGAATATCTGGGCGCCACATTGCTTGATTTAGCCTCAGCTAGGGCGATGGATAGAAAGTCAAAAGGCCAACAATGAACCGAAGCGAACTCGACAACCTCAATATATCATCGCAGTCAGTGTTATTGACACCTGAGCAACTAAAGCAGGAATTGCCAGTGAGTGACGCTGCCAAAATGTCGATAGAAAGCGGACGCGAAGTCGTCCGAAATATTCTTGCTAGAGTTGATCCGCGATTATTCGTGGTAATTGGTCCCTGCTCAATTCATGACACAGAAGCAGCCATGGATTACGCACGCCGACTTAAAACTTTGGCCAATGAAATATCTGAAACATTGTATCTGGTGATGCGCGTCTATTTCGAAAAACCTCGCACCACCGTCGGTTGGAAAGGGTTAATCAATGACCCTTACATGAACGATTCCTTCAAAATTGAAGAAGGCTTAAGACTCGGTCGTCAATTGCTGCTCGATATTAGCGAGTTGGGCTTGCCTACATCCACGGAAGCTCTGGATCCGATCTCTCCTCAATATCTCCAGGATTTAATCAGCTGGTCTGCAATTGGTGCACGCACCACAGAAAGTCAAACGCACCGCGAAATGGCCAGCGGTTTGTCATCTGCCGTGGGTTTCAAAAATGGTACGGATGGTGGCTTAACTGTCGCCATTAACGCGCTGCAATCGGTTGAAAAACCTCACCGGTTTTTAGGTATCAATGAACAAGGGCAAGTGGCGGTTACTCACACAAGCGGTAATGCTAATGCTCACTTGGTATTAAGAGGTGGCAGCAATGGACCAAACTACGACTCTGTTCATATTAATCTAGCCGAGACAGCTCTACAAAATGCAAAGGTGTCGAACAATATTATGGTTGATTGCAGCCACGCAAATTCAAGCAAAGACCCAGCACTGCAAACGTTGGTAATGGAGAATGTATGCAATCAGGTATTAGAGGGTAACAAGTCCATTATTGGCCTAATGGTTGAGAGTAATCTGGAGTTTGGGCGTCAGGATATTCCGGAAAATCTCAATGATCTAAAATACGGAGTCTCCGTTACTGACGGTTGCATTGATTGGGACACAACGGCCGCTGCATTAAGATCAATGAACAGCAAACTAAAACCGCTAATGGATTCTCGACGACAGTAAGAAGGCACAGGCTCCGACACCGATACCGACAATCAAGTGGCCTTCTTCTGCCTATCTGATTTTAGAGCGCAAACCCTACAATTACATGTAGGCGTTGCTGCGGTCAGTATGGTCAGTAACGTCTCGAACGCCTGACAACCCTGCTACCTGCTCAAGAAGCGTTTTTTCGACGCCGTCCTTCAAGGTCGCATCAACCATGCCGCAGCCTTGGCAACCTCCTCCAAACTGCAAAACGGCTACACCCTCTTCTACTACTTCGACTAGGCTGACTTCGCCGCCATGCGCGGCAAGTGAAGGGTTTACCTCGTTGTAAAGTACGTAATTAATCTGATCTTCGATTGGACTGTCTGCATTCACATTGGGTAACTTTGAATTAGGAGCCTTGATCGTTAGCTGACCACCCATCTTATCTTGGTCATAATCGACCATAGCGTCTTCCAGGAAGCTCTCGCTGCGCTTTTCAAAGAATGCATCGAACTTAGCAAAGGCTACCTTGACGTCGTCCTCTTTGAGATCTTCTTGCCGGCAGTATGCTATGCATGTTTCTGCACGCGGTGTGCCAGGGTCGTTAATAAATACTCGTATTCCAAGCACCTCTTCATCCTGCTTTGTCAGCAGTCCTGCCAAGTAGTCCACTGCTGGATCAGTAATGGTAATCATGAAAGCCCTCCAATTAATCCACTATTCTAGCACGCCTTTATTGTTCTAATAACGACCATATTTTGCTATAATACGTCGTTATCCACAACAATCACGAGATGATCCCAACAACGATGCCTAGTACTACCGATCTCCACCAACTGCTTTCCAAACGTATTCTTGTGCTAGATGGCGCTATGGGTACCATGATCCAGCGCTATCATCTGAAGGAAGAAGATTTTCGCGGCGAGCGGTTCACTGGCTCGTCAATACTGCTCAAAGGCAATAACGATTTATTGTCGCTCACGCGGCCGGACATCATAAAGGAGATTCACAGAGAATACCTTGCTGCAGGTGCCGATTTGATATCGACCAACACTTTCACGTCGAATCAGGTTTCTCAGCAGGAATACGGGCTTGAGAACTTCACGGAGGAGATGAATAGAGTTTCTGCTGAATTAGCCCGTGCTGTCGCAGACGAATACACCGAAGAAACTCCTGATAAACCTCGCTTCGTCTGCGGGGCGCTTGGCCCAACGAGCAGAACAGCTGGTTTTTCTCAGGATGTGAATGACCCGGGCTCCAGAAACATTACCTTTGATGAGCTCGTAAGCGACTACCACTTAAGCATTTCAGGTCTCATTGCAGGCGGTGTAGACGTACTTCTCATTGAGACCGTAACCGATACATTGAACGCAAAGGCTGCGATTTTTGCCGCTGAAAACGCCTTTATTGAACTCGGTAAAAAACTACCCATCATTATTTCTGGAACCATTACAGATGCTAGTGGGCGGACTTTATCCGGCCAAACTCCGAAAGCCTTCTATAACTCAATAGCCCATGCCGAGCCGATAGCAGTTGGCCTCAATTGCGCCTTGGGCGCTGCTGAACTTAGGCCCCATCTAGCAGAGATTTCAGCAGCCGCCAACACCTATGTTAGTGCGCACCCTAATGCAGGCCTTCCTAACGAATTTGGTGAGTATGACCAAACCGCAAGTGAAATGGCTGATATCGTTGAAGAGTTTGCCAAAAGTGGCATGGTGAATATTTTGGGTGGTTGTTGTGGGACAACGCCTGAACATATAAGAGAGATTGCAAAGCGCATAGAGCGCGTGGCACCGAGGGAAATACCCAGGTTTGAACCCAGCTGCCAACTGAGCGGCTTGGAGCCTTTTAGTATCGACAGCAATTCATTGTTCGTAAACGTGGGAGAGCGAACAAATGTCACTGGCTCGGCAAAGTTTTCGCGCTTGATTCTTGACGATGATTTTTCTGCCGCGTTGGATGTTGCCGCAGAACAGGTCCGTTCCGGCGCGCAAATTATTGACGTCAATATGGACGAAGGCATGCTGGACTCCCAGCAAGCCATGGTGACATTTTTAAACCTTATTGCATCGGAGCCTGAAATTTCGCGCGTCCCCCTAATGATCGATTCGTCAAAGTGGGAAATTATAGAAGCGGGTTTAAAATGTGCTCAGGGCAAATGTGTTGTTAATTCAATTAGTTTAAAGGAAGGTGAGGAAACCTTCATTAAGCAAGCCACCCTCTGTAAACGCTACGGAGCCGCCGTTGTCGTAATGGCATTCGATACTGACGGCCAAGCCGATACGCTAGAGCGTAAGAATCAAATTTGCAAAAGGTCTTACGACATTCTTGTCAATGTGGTGGGTTTTAATCCAGCCGACATTATTTTTGACCCAAATATTTTTGCGATCGCTACAGGTATTGATGAGCACAATAACTACGCCGTTAACTTCATTGAAAGCTGCGCGTTCATTAAGAAGAACCTGCCTTATGCATTAGTATCTGGCGGCGTTAGTAATGTTTCATTTTCGTTTCGCGGAAATAACCCTATTCGTGAAGCTATTCACGCCGTTTTTCTGTATCACGCGATCCGCTCAGGCTTGAGCATGGGAATTGTGAACGCGGGTCAACTCGCTATTTATGAAGAAATCCCTGCTGAATTGCGTGAACGCGTAGAAGACGTAGTGCTCAATCGTCGAGACGACGGTACCGAGCGCTTACTGGATATTGCAAACGACTATTCAGGTACTGGAGCGAGGCGTGCCGTTGAAGATTTAAGCTGGCGTGAGGAGCCCGTAGCGAAACGACTTGCGCACGCTTTGGTCAAGGGAGTGTCACAGTATATTGAAGAAGATACTGAATTAATGCGTTGTGAGGTCGATCGCCCAATCCAGGTTATTGAGGGCCCTTTGATGGACGG
This sequence comes from Pseudomonadales bacterium, assembly GCA_045106985.1. Classification (GTDB taxonomy): domain Bacteria; phylum Pseudomonadota; class Gammaproteobacteria; order Pseudomonadales; family JAUIET01; genus JAUIET01. Next base: position 4,057 of record JBGCFQ010000060.1, read on the forward strand.
CATGAACATTGTTGGCGATCTATTCGGCTCAGGAAAAATGTTCTTACCACAAGTTGTCAAAAGCGCGCGGGTAATGAAGCAAGCCGTTGCTTACCTACTGCCGTTTATTGAAGAGGAAAAAGTGGCCAGCGGTATAGATGCTAAAAGCGATACAAATGGCAAGATTCTTATGGCAACAGTAAAAGGAGACGTTCACGATATCGGCAAAAATATAGTTGGTGTGGTGCTTCAGTGTAATAACTACGAAGTAATAGACTTGGGCGTTATGGTGCCTTGTGAAAAGATCCTGGAAGTAGCAGAACGAGAACAGGTAGATATTATTGGTCTTAGCGGATTGATTACACCTTCTCTGGACGAAATGGTTCATGTCGCAAGCGAAATGCAGCGGCTCGGCTGGACCAAACCCTTGTTAATTGGCGGTGCAACAACCTCCAAAGCCCACACCGCGGTAAAGATTGAACCAAAGTACGCAAACAATCTTGCGGTTTATGTGCCAGATGCCTCTAGAAGTGTTTCTGTAGTTTCTACTTTGTTAAGCGATAACGGCACCGAGCAGTACGTGCAAGAAAAGCGAGTTGAGTACCAGGCTGTGCGCGAGCGTAATGCCAATAGAAAGCAAAAGAGCAACAGGCTTCCCTACTCTAGCGCATTGGCAAATCGTTTTAAGCCCGACTGGAGCGATTACACACCGCCGGTGCCCACGTTCCTGGGCACAAAGACAATGGACGATATTCCCATCGCATCGCTGGTGGATACTATCGACTGGACGCCTTTCTTTATTACCTGGGAGTTAGCCGGCAAATACCCAAAGATATTCGATGACGCAGTTGTAGGCGAAGCAGCGCGCGATTTGTTTGCTGATGCCCAGAAAATGCTAAAAGAGATAATAGCGGCCGGTACTTTGCGTGCTAAAGCTGTATTTGGGTTTTGGCCGGCGCAGTCTTGCGACGACGATATCGTTTTGTATGCAGATGAACAGCGCGACAATGAAGTACTGACTCTTAACCATTTACGCCAACAAACGGCTAAGGTAGACGGCAAACCAAACTTTTGCCTAGCTGATTTTGTTGCAGATAAAGAGTCGGGGAAAAAGGATTATGTCGGGGCTTTTGTTGTAACAGCTGGCATTGGTTGTGACGAATTGGTCGCTCAATATGAGGCACAACATGATGATTACAATTCTATTTTGATTAAAGCGCTTGCTGATCGACTGGCGGAAGCTGGCGCAGAGTATTTGCACAAAAAGGTTAGAACTGAGTTTTGGGGCTATGCGCAAGGTGAACAGTTGGCTAACGAGGATTTGATTCGCGAGAGATACCAAGGCATTCGGCCAGCACCTGGCTACCCTGCATGTCCTGACCATACAGAAAAACGCAAGCTCTTTGACTTGCTTGATGCAGAACAAAAAATCGGCGTAGAATTAACTGAGCACTTTGCCATGACGCCGACAGCTTCAGTTAGTGGCTTTTACTACTCACACCCAGAAGCTCGATATTTCGCTATTGGCAAAATAGACAGAGATCAAGTCACTAATCTGGCCGAGCGAAGAGGAACAGATGCTGGTAGTATGGAACGGTGGCTACGACCAAATCTCAGCTATGATTGATCTGATCTAGTCATTGACTACTACGTTTTCAGCGATGATTAAATCAATGAGTGAATATCAGCAAACCGGCGGTGACGAGAACAAACCAGGCGAAAAAGCCAGCTTCTTGCAAGTTGTTACTAGCGTTCTAGCTGGTGCGCTGGGAGTGCAAAGCAGCAAAAACCGTGAAAGAGACTTTTCACAGAACACCTTTATGCCTTACATTGTTGGAGGCATCGTTTTTACTATTATATTTGTTGGCAGCTTAGTCTTATTGGTTAATGTGTTACTCAGAAACAATTAAGTAACACCCACTCTTCTTCCCTTTCTCAACATGCCACTGCCCAGATAGATAATTAGCCAGGCAGGAACCGTATTTGACCCGTTACTGGCCAAGAATCCAAAAAGAAGCAGTGACCACAAACAAAAGAATCAACGCAACAGCTGCCATCGCATCAGCTGAGCTATCACCAGGATCGTTGTCGTGTTGTTGTGTCTCGGGTTCCATGTTTTATCCTCAATAGTTGATGGCTTAAAGCCAAATAGCGCCGTTCACCAAACAGTATATCAAGCGGCATGCGTAAGCGGGCATTTCGCTCTGTAAAACAGTGCACTAAAACAGGTAAAACTCGGGGTTAGCGCTGATCCTAAGAGCTTACGGCATCGTCTTTTTGGCCGTCATCGTGTATGCTGTCGGGCCGAAAAAAACGCTTTACGGAGCTAAGTCTTAGGCACTATGTACCGCTACGACTCCATAGACACAACCCTTGTTAACGAACGCGTTGAGCAATATCGTGATCAAACCGAACGCTACCTTGCTGGTGAGATCAGCGAGAGCGAGTTCTTGCCTCTTAGGCTGCAGAATGGACTCTATGTACAACGTTTGGCGCCGATGCTTAGAATTGCCATACCTTACGGCATGCTGTCGGCCAAGCAGCTTCATCGGCTTGCCGATATCAGCTGTGACTTCGACAAGGGCTATGCCCATTTCACTACCCGGCAAAATGTTCAGCTCAATTGGCCAAAATTGAATGAAGTGCCCAATATATTGGCGAAGCTAGCTGAAGTAGAAATGCATGCAATCCAAACAAGCGGCAATTGCATTCGCAACACTACAACTGATCAATTTGCGGGCGTGGCTTCGGACGAACTTGAAGATCCCAGACCCTATTGCGAGTTGATTCGGCAGTGGTCTACCTTCCACCCCGAATTCGCCTATCTACCTAGAAAGTTCAAGATCGCCCTATGCGCATCCAGTGAAGATAGAGCCGCAGTACATGTTCATGATATTGGCTTGCTTTTAAAACACAACGAGCGCGGAGAAACAGGCTTTCAAGTATTGGTTGGTGGTGGTCTTGGGCGGACGCCCGTCATAGGTAGCACCGTATGCGAATTTTTACCGCGACGCCATTTGATCGCTTACCTGGACAGCATTCTTCATGTCTATAACCAATTAGGACGCCGAGACAATAAGTACAAGGCAAGAATTAAAATACTTGTTAGAGCGATGGGTGTAGAAGCTTTTCGAGAGAAAGTAGAAGCAAAGTTCAGCCAATTGAAAGATGGGCCGATGACGGTTCCAGACACTGAGTTTGAGCGAATGAAATCGTTCTTTACAGAGCCAGACTATCAACGTTTAGACGCTTTGGATGCTGATGCACAACTTTCGAAGCAACGCGAGAGCAATCTCGCGTTTGATCGCTGGTGCCAACGCAGCGTTACAGCACATAAACAAGCAGGCTATGCAGCAGTTACCTTATCGTTGAAACCTACAGGCATAGCACCCGGTGACGCAACAGATAAGCAAATGCATGCGGCTGCCGATTTGGCGGAACAGTATTCGTTTGCAGAGCTGCGAGTCAGTCACGAACAAAATCTAATTCTCTCTGATGTGCGCAAAGATCAGTTACAAGAGCTTTGGCTAAAGGCTCGGAAGTTTGGATTAGCCACGCCCAACATCAATCTATTGACCGATATGATTTGCTGCCCTGGTGGCGATTTTTGTGCTTTAGCTAACGCTAAATCTATTCCTGTCGCTGAGTCAATTCAACGCAGGTTTGACGACATGGACTACTTGTTCGACATTGGCCAGATCGACCTAAATATTTCAGGATGCATGAATGCCTGTGGACATCATCATGTTGGCCATATTGGTATTCTCGGTGTGGATAAAAAAGGTAGCGAGTTTTACCAAATACAATTGGGAGGCAGCGCCAGCAAAGATGCGTCGTTAGGCAAAGTTCTGGGGCCGTCATTCTCCCAGGATGAAGTGCCTGATGTGATAGAAAAAATTATTCAGATATACGTCGCTAACCGAACTGAAGAAGAATTGTTTATCGATACCTACCGACGGATCGGTCTTGATCCGTTTAAGGAGCAAGTCTATGCCGCATGACGCTGAGCGACAATCACAACTTATTTTAAACCGTACACTTGTGGCTGGCGGTGACGAATGGACCCTTCTTGATAAAGATGCAGATACACTCCCGCTCGGAGGCGCCTTTATCGTCGCGGCTAATTTATGGAATCAATTTCGCGAACAGTTACTTCGGCAAGATAAACGCGCGGTGTGGCTGGACAGCAATGAGTCGCCTGAACTTATTGCAGACGATTTGCAAAATATAGAGCTTATCGCCATTAATTTTCCAGTGTTCTCTGACGGGCGTGGATTTAGTTACGCCCGAACTCTTCGAGAGGAGTACAAATATGCTGGGGACATTCGTGCAATAGGCGACGTACTGCCAGACCAACTGGCCTATATGGCCCGTTGCGGATTTAGTAGTTTCGAGCTTCGAGGAGACAAAGACGCCTTCGACGCTATCTCTCGTTTTGACGACTTTAGTGATGCTTACCAAGCCAGTCAGGATCGACCGCTGCCGCTGTTCGCAAGACGCTAGCGTGTACTCTCCAGTCACCGCTTAGTGCGACTTACGCCATGGAACAGGAAACTCTCACTTTTTCTTTTTTTCTTATCTTTACTGGTGCGGCGATTCTAGCGACGCTTGCTGCCGCTACCAGGCAACCTATTATCATTGCTTATATTGCGCTCGGCGCACTGCTTGGCCCCTATGGTTTTGAGCTGATTAACGATGTAGATCTAATTTCAGATATATCAAAAATCGGCATTGTATTTCTGCTGTTTCTCCTCGGCCTGGATATGCAACCACAAAGCCTTCTGCATATTCTGCGAAAGGCGACGTTGGTAGCACTGGTTAGTTGCAGCATTTTTGCATTGTCAGGCTATAGCGTTGCCCTGAGTTTTGGCTACTCGCAGATAGAAAGCGCTATTGTTGGCGCCGCAATGATGTTCTCGAGCACCATCATAGGAATTAAGCTACTGCCTACAACTGTCCTTCATCATCGGCATGTCGGCGAGCTGATGATTGGATTACTGCTGTTACAGGATCTCGTGGCCATTACTATTCTAATAGTGTTGCTAAGTGGGGAATCAGGCAAGCTAGACACGGGTGCTTTGGCGGCGGCAGCCATAGCAACTCCCATTCTTGTTATTGCCTGCCTATCCGGCGTCAAGTTCATACTGCTGCCGATTATTCAGCGGTTCGACAAATTCCACGAGTTGATTTTTCTAATAGCACTTGGCTGGTGCTTAGGAGTGGCTGAGCTTGCTCATATGGCGGGGCTGTCTCATGAAATAGGGGCATTTGTAGCAGGAGTCTCATTGGCAACAAGCCCTATTGCTCTCTATATTGCGGAGCAATTAAAGCCTTTGCGGGATTTTTTTCTGATACTGTTTTTCTTCTCATTGGGTGCTGGCTTCAATCTGAACATGCTCGCAGAGATTGCCGTTCCCGCCGTTGTTCTGGGTGTACTAATGCTCAGCCTCAAACCAGTTGTGTTTAGAGTGCTTCTTGGTCAATTAAGCGAATCCAAGCGCCTGGCCTGGGATGTTGGGCTGCGACTTGGACAAAACAGCGAATTTTCTTTGCTTATTGCTCACGTGGCTGTGAGTGCGTCACTGATTGGCTCTTCCGCCTCGCACTTGATTCAGGCAACTGCTGTTTATACCTTTATCGTTAGCTCTTACATTGTGATTTTGAATGTGCCAAACCCTATTGCTATTAACGACCGATTGCGTCGAGATTGACCTAGGAAGCTCATAGCGAGCCTCGGCCTCCAAGCTGGAGTGGCTTCTATGCACTATGCATCTTAAGTTGTCTCACGTAGGGTCAAACTGTAAAGTGAAACTCACAGGAACCGAGCTCGCAATCGATGGCAAAGCAGCCAACTCAGCCAGTTTTGTGATACCGTCTTTGAATCCAAAGCTCAGCGCATCAATCATAATCGGCTTGCTCGACTGAACTAGAAGCCCCCCGTTCGTTGTTCTGACAACGATTACTGTGGCCGGCATGCTCTGACGAACGCCATGCAAATCTAATTCAGCCTGCAATGTTAACTCTGTGCGCTGGCCAACCGATAATGCCAGATCGGGATGACCATCCAACGAAACCAGCAGCGTCGCAGACCCAAACTTACCCGTTTCAAATAAATGCTCTTGCATCCGCTCGTCGCGTATTTGGATGCCCGTGCTTACCGATAACAGATCAACATTCAACTGCGCCTGTTGCATCTCGGTGACAAAACCACTTAAGCCGTTAAAGCGATGAACTTCGCCAATGCTATCATTTTTAATACTGACAAAACTAAGGGTCGACTGGCTGTTGTTCAATAACAGGTTTTTACCTGCAGAGCTTTTTTCAGCAACAATACCGCCACAGGCACTTAAAACAAGAGCAAGCAAACAGCTAGAAAAAATTCGAATAGACATCGGTAGAACCTCGCTAAGAAAGTGTATGCATGTTCCCACAAAAGTCAGGCAAAGAAAAACCCCGGCGCAGACTGAGTAAACCAGTCAACTCGGGGTTTATCGTACGCTGCCATTGAGGGCAGCGCTTGTATTTACGAACTGATGCTGGATTATAGCGCGTCAGCAAGTTCCGGTAATGCCTGAAACAAGTCTGCGACTAAGCCATAGTCAGCAACCTGGAAGATAGGCGCATCTTCATCCTTATTAATAGCGACAATAACTTTACTGTCTTTCATGCCAGCCAAATGTTGAATGGCGCCAGATATTCCAACAGCAATGTATAAATCTGGAGCTACAATTTTTCCTGTTTGACCTACTTGCATGTCGTTCGGTACAAAACCTGCGTCAACGGCGGCACGAGAGGCCCCCATCGCGGCACCAAGCTTGTCTGCCACGGCTTCAATCAACTTGAAGTTGTCGCCATTTTGCATGCCACGACCACCGGATATCACTATCTTCGCAGAAGTAAGTTCTGGACGGTCTGAAACTGCCACTTCTTCGCCAACAAAGGATGATACGCCCGCATCATGAGCCGCATCAACAGCTTCCACCATCGCCGACCCGCCTTCAGCTGCAACAGCGTCAAACCCAGTAGTACGAACAGTAACAACTTTGATTGAATCTGCAGACTGCTCAGTTGCAATAATATTACCTGCGTATATTGGGCGCTCAAATGTATCTGCGCTAATCACCGCGGTAATTTCTGAAATCTGCGCAACATTCAACAAAGCGGCAACTCTAGGCGTGATGTTCTTACCGTTTGTGGTCGCCGGCGCCATAATATGCGAATACTCTTTGCCAAGATCCGCAACCAAAAGAGCCACATTCTCGGCGAGCTGATGCTCGTAAGCGGCATTGTCTGCACAAAGCACTTTGCTGACACCAACCGCTTTTGCGGCTTCATCTGCGGCCGCACTACAACCAAGGCCTGCAACCAATACGGTAACGTCTCCACCAATTTCGGTAGCAGCCGCTACAGCATTAAGGGTCGCCGTCTTGAGGCTAGCATTATCATGTTCTGCAATAACTAAAATACTCATCAGATAACCTTCGCCTCGTTCTTTAACTTTTCGACCAATTCAGACACGCTTTCGACAATAATGCCGGCTTGTCGCTCAGGTGGTGGGGTAACTTTAACCAGATTAACCGTAGGTGTTACATCCACGCCATAGTCTTCTGGTGTTTTAACATCCATCGGCTTTTTCTTCGCTTTCATAATATTGGGCAAAGAGGCGTAACGAGGTTCGTTCAAACGCAGGTCGCTGGTTACGACTGCAGGTAGAGTCAATTTAACGGTTTGCAAACCACCGTCGATTTCTCGTGTCACCAGCGCGTGGCCTTCTTCAAGCTTTAATTCAGAAGCGAATGTACCCTGCCCCATATTGCCTAGCGCCGCCAACATCTGACCCGTTTGATTGTTGTCGCCATCAATACTTTGCTTACCAAGAATGATGATCTTCGCATCTTCCTGCTTGATAATTTCATTCATTATCTTGGCGACACCAAGCGGTTGAACGTCTTCATCAGTTTCGACCAAAATGCCACGGTCAACGCCCAGAGCTAGTGCGGTACGAATCTGCTCTTGAGCCGTCTTAGGACCTACAGACACAGCGATGACTTCAGTCGCTATACCCGCTTCCTTCATGCGAACGGCCTCTTCAACCGCAATCTCGCAGAAAGGGTTGATCGACATTTTGACATTGTTAAGATCGGGGCCAGTCCCGTCTCCTTTTGGGCGAACTTTAACGTTGTAGTCCGCCACTCGCTTCACAGCTACCAGTACTTTCATGTATTACCCGTCTAGGTTTGAAGAAGTGGGTTAAAAAAGGGGTTTTCGAGACCGTTAATTGGAGCTAAAAAACCGCGCTATATGGTGCAATCAAAGATAGCCAAGGTCAAGGCTATAAGCGACCATATTTAGTCTAATTTCGACCAATGGCGGTAAAAAAACGTAGTCTTTCATAGAGATAGATCGCCCGTTCATTTGGACTTAGATTTCCTTCACCGCTATAATACCGCCGCTTATTTCAACCCCCGTGGAGCAAATTGTGGAAAGAGAAGCAATGGAGTTTGATGTTGTCGTTGTTGGAGCAGGCCCTGCAGGCCTGGCAACCGCGTGCAAGCTGGCTAACATGGCTCAGGAAGCCGAGAAAGAGCTCACAATATGTGTGGTTGAAAAAGGCTCGGAGGTTGGCGCTCATATTCTGTCTGGCGCCGTAATGGACCCAAAAGCCATGGCCGAGCTTTATCCTGACTGGAAGGAACGCGGAGCCCCTCTCACCACAGAGGTGAGCGAGGACAAGGTTTTCTTCAATTTGAATGAAAAAACTGCGATACCAGTTCCTGTAATCTTTACTCCTGGCATGCAAAATCACGGCAACTATGTCATTAGTTTGGGCAACGTATGTCGCTGGTTGGCTGAGCAAGCAGAAGGCATGGGCGTTGAGATTTATCCTGGTTTTGCCGCTGCTGAAGTTTTATATCATGAAGACGGCAGCGTTAAAGGTATTGCCACCGGTGACATGGGGGTTAGTGAAAGCGGTGAGCATAAAGCGGGCTATATGCTCGGCATGGAATTACATGCCAAGTACACGGTCTTTGCTGAAGGTTGTAGAGGTCACTTAGGTAAACAAATATTAGCTAAGTTTGAGTTGGATAAAGATAGTGAAGACCAGCACTACGGACTAGGTTTCAAAGAGATCTGGGAAATAGACCCCGCCAAGCACAAGCCTGGCTTAGTTATCCATACTATGGGATGGCCCGCATCTAAAGGAACAGTATCAGGCAGCTATCTCTATCATACCGAAGATAACCAAGTAGCTCTGGGCTACGTGGTGCCGCTAAGTTATGAAAATCCGCATCTATCCCCATTTGATGAGTTTCAGCAATGGAAGCATCAGGCTAATATCAAGCAGTATCTGGAAGGCGGCAAACGCTTAACCTACGGAGCAAGAGCGCTTGTCAAAGGCGGGCCGCAGGCGCGGCCAAAAATGAGTTTTCCTGGCGGTCTAATTGTTGGTGATGACGCAGGCACACTCAATTTCGCACGTATCAAGGGCAGCCACACTGCTATGAAGTCCGGCATGTTGGCTGCGGAGACTCTGTTCCAGGCGCTTGTTGCTGGAGCTGAGGGCAAGTCTGATTTAACTGAATACAAGTCAAATTTCGATAAGTCGTGGTTGCATACAGAGCTACAAAAATTCCGAAACTTTGGACCGTTGGTTCACAAGTTTGGCGGAATTATCGGTGGCGCACTGTCTTTCATTGACCAAGGAATTCTCCAGGGCAAGCTGCCAATTACGTTGAGTGACAATGGCCCCGATCACGCAACGCTAAAGCCGGCGGCGGATATGCCAAAAATCGAATACCCAAAGCCGGATAACGTAATCAGCTTCGATAAATTGTCTTCTGTGTTTCTATCAAACACAAATCATGAAGAAGACCAGCTATGTCACTTAACGCTCAAAGACTCGTCTATTCCTATCGCAAAAAATCTGCCTTTGTACGACGAGCCCGCGCAACGATACTGTCCAGCTGGCGTGTATGAAGTTGTTGAAAAAAATGGTGAACAGTTGTTCCAAATTAATGGGCAGAACTGCGTACATTGCAAAACGTGTGACATTAAAGACCCAAGCCAAAATATAATCTGGGTAACACCAGAAGGTGGCGGCGGGCCTAACTACCCTAATATGTAGCGCTTAGACTAATGAGTTGTGTCAGAACAAGGAGGTTCTGCTGGAATGTTCGTTTAAGAGGGGCACTTTTAAATTTTTACGATTATTCCAAGGGCCCAAGAGAGAAGTCGAGTCCTCTACTTCTTAAATACAACTCGCTATCTGTCTTTAGGTTTGCATCTAATGAGGACTCCACCCATTGATAGTAAACGTTACGATTTACCCTTGCCCATAGCCCACGTCGCACGTACACATAGGGTATATTGCTTCGTAACTCAATGGGGTGTTTGGAGCCAATTGTAATCGCGTCGTCTGTATTTGTTCTGACATTAACGGCTTCTTCGCCGCTACCATGTTCATTCAATTTTTCAACCGTGGTAATCGACTCGACAACAATGAAAGCGGCATCTTGAACTCGTATTTCCAGCTTTTCGACGGGCGTAACAAGGTAATAACAGCCGTTTTCTTCGCGTACCAAGATAGAGGCAAAGAGCTTAACTAATTCGTGCCGACGGATTTCTTCGCCTTCATGCCACCAGTTACCATCAGCCTTAATTTCAATATCAATCTTACCTATACGATCTGGCGCCCATTTTTCAACAGGTGGCAAGCCATGCCGAGCTGTGCTCTGCAGGCTTGCGAACAAGTCGTCTAAGGCAACAACGCTTTTCATCGCTAAGCCGCTCAGCTAGTTAACAGTTGAACAAATTAACCGTGCTGATATAACACCTTCTATGCTCTCAATGTCAGTCAGTAACGTATCAGCAGGCTTATCCTCAAGATCAATCAATGTGTATGCCACATCCCCCCTGCTCTTATTCAGCATATCAACAACGTTAATTTCGTGCTCCGCTATCAAGGCCAGTATGCCGCCCAACATTTTTGGAACATTGCGATTGCTTATCGCTATTCGACATCCCTCATTACCTTCTAGAGACAACTCTGGAAAGTTAACAGAGTTCTTTACATTGCCATTTTCCAAAAAGTCTCGTAATTGCATCGCAGCCATAATGGCACAGTTCTCCTCTGCTTCTGTGGTGCTAGCGCCTATATGAGGCATTAAGATAGCGTTCGGCTCTTTAATCAACTCTGGCGTAGGAAAATCAGTAATGTACTTACCTAAGCGCTCTTCTCTCAATGCTTCAATAATGGCCGCGTTGTCAACTACTTCTCCGCGAGCAAAATTCATCAAACGCGCCGTAGGTTTAAAGTGCTTCAATAACTCAGCGTTAACAAGCCCAATAGTTGCTTCAATTACTGGCAGGTGAAGGCTGACATAATCCGCCCGACTGACTAGTGCTTGCAGATTCTCCATACTTTGAACCTCGCTGGGCAAGCGCCACGCAGAGGCTACTGATATCGCAGGGTCATAGCCTAATACCTCCATGCCCATCATCAACCCAACTTCTGCAACGAGAGAACCTATAGCACCGAGGCCCACAACGCCTAGTTTTTTGCCCACCAACTCGTCACCCTTAAAACGCTTCTTCTCCTTCTCAAGCAGCTTATTGAGCTCGGCAGCGTCATCAATGTGAGTAAGAGAGCGGACGTAATTAAGGCCTCCGGCGATGTCGCGCGACCCCATAAGCAAGCCTGCCAGAACAAGTTCTTTTACTGCATTGGCATTTGCTCCAGGGGTATTAAAGACCACAATTCCTCTGTCGGTGCAGGCATCTACCGGAATATTGTTAACTCCGGCACCAGCGCGCGCTATTGCCTGAACACTAGGTGCAATTTCGTTTTCTTTAAGTTTGTGGCTGCGCAACACAATTGCATCAGGAGAAGCTAATTCTCCAGCCAACTCATAGGTATCTCGGGGGAATTGCTCCAATCCTTTGATTGAAATGGCATTCAGGGTTTGTACTTTGTACACGTATGAGTCTCCGGTGCGATTGCGTGGCGAGGCATTTAAAAATGCGTTCTGAGGCGCGAACTCTAGTCAAAAAGGCGCGATATTTTATCAGATTACGACAGAGGTTGACGATATAAGTGTCAGTTTATTGAAGCGATGTGGCTAATACTCTTAGCGGTCTTGTGATACTGGGAAGTCTCTTTTCATCGCAGCGGTAGCTCTACAGACTGAAAAGATAATAAAGGCTGCGCCAACCAGTGTCGCAAGTGTGGCTTGTTCTGCTGTGAGGCAATAGCGGCTGAATGCTGTTCTCCCACATCTAAAAGAGTGAAGGTCCATTTATCGTCTTGTTCCTGCAACACTTGGTCTGTCGTGAAGGTAATTGGACGCTCATTAAGTGAGAAAGAAAATGTACCTAGTGAAATTGCTAACCCCTTACCCTTTGCCTTAATGTAGCTTTCTTTGAGAGACCAATAATCAAAGAACCGATCTCTTTGCTTATCCGGCTCTACAGCCAGGTACTGTTCAACCTCTGCGGTGGAGAAAAATCGCTTCGCTATATCGCTCCCTCTGGCTTTAGAGTTTCGCCTTTCAACGTCGCAGCCAACTTCAGAGCCCTGCGCAACGTAAAGCGCTATCAGGCCCTTGGTGTGAGATAAACTGAAATACAGATCGGTATAGCCAATATTTGAAACGTAGGGTTTACCGTGCTCTCCTTTTCTAAAAGTCCACTGATCAGGCAACAGCGGTGCGTAACAACTCAACACATAGCGAGTGAACGCATGGCTGATGCAGAACATTGTTGCGTGCTCTTTAAATTTGAATCGCCGCATTCTTGCAAGCTCTTCATCGTCGAGAACAGCCTCCAACTTAGCCATATAGTCGACACTGAGATCTAAGTCATTTGGTTTACACAACCAAAAATGAGACTCTGACGGCTGGAGCGCGGGCATCAGGCGCGACGCCTATGCGTTATAGGGTGGTAACGGTTGCCTTCGCTCTCACAGACTTAAAATAATCGTCGAAAGAACGGCCGCCCAGCATCTCCGACAAACCTTGGCTAAGAGCAGTTCTGTCAGTTACGGACATATCTTGCAGGGATCCAGCCTGCACGTTGCTAACTTCGACGACAGCTCTATCGCCATTCGCTAAATTAGCGACAACCAAAGCACGCCCGTCAACAAAACCCTCTTCACTAAAGGCGGCATCTACTATGGCACGGTCTACCGTTAGCGTATTTCTCTCCGCTTGCAGTTGAACTTGCCACTCTAAGCCCAATGCTTTAGCGGCGTTCTCAACCGATTCACTTGCCTTAACCTTCTCTAAAGCCGTGTTGGCTTTATCGGTGCTGGCTTTAGCAATCCTTGTCGATTGCAGCTGCGCTCTAATTTGTTCCGCGACTTCGATGAGTGGCTTGGGTTCGGCTTCTCTATATTCGTTTAGTCTAACAACAACAACTCTTTCTTCACCGAGCTCTATTTTTTCGCTATTCTGTGCTTGAGCAAGAAACTCATCGCTGAAAGCATAAGCTCGTAGTGTTGAAAACTCAGCAATACCGGCGCCATTACTTCGACCAAAAAACGAGGTGGACTGAACAGCTAAACCTAACTCCTCTCCCGCCAACGTTAGATCGTCAGCACCAAAAGTAGCGTCTTCCAGCTCCTCAATTTTACTGATGTATTCCGGAGTTGCACGCGAACCTTGCAACTCTAGCTCGATACGTTCTCTACTTTCGTCGTATGTTGCGAACTTGCTCTTCTTTACATCCAACAATTTGAGCAAATGCAATCCAGACTCGGTTTCGACAACCTCACTAACCTGCCCCACTTCAAGATCTTTTAAGGCTGAATCAAACTCTGGAAAAACTCCTGGGCCAAAATAACCTAGCTCACCACCGCTTTCAGAGCTGCCCGTATCATCAGAGCTGCTCTCAGCCAACACCGAAAACTCTTCACCTGCATTTAGACGTGTTTTCACTTCATTGATTTTAGCAGATGCCTGATCACGCTCTGTATCATCGGTAATAGCCGCTAGAATGTGAGCAACTTGCCAATCTACGTCTGGTTCAAAGGCGGCTTTCTCTCGATCATAAGTATCTCGAATTTCTTCTTCCGATACATCCGCCTTAAAATCGCTTAGCTTGAGTTCAAGGTAATCAAGCTTAAGCTGATCTTCACGCATAAATTCCGAAGTATTAGCTTCGTAGTACGTTTTGACTTCCTCGTCGGCTATAGCGCTGACATCCGCCGCATTCGCAGCAGGTACAACAATATAACGAATATCTCTACGCTGATGTGTGACTTTTGTGGTGTTGGCAAGATCACTTTTTGTAACGAAATCAGTTTCAGCAAAGCCACTTAGCAAGTGCCTCGCTGTAATTTGTGTTCTTAATTGCTGCCGGTGATCGGAGGGCAACATACCATTGGCACGCAATAAGCCTTCATAACGTTGTGTTGAAAACTGGCCGTTTTCTTGAAACTCTGGAGAACTGACAATGGTTTGGTCTAACAAATCTTCGGATGCTTCCAGCCCTAACGATTCTGCTGAATCACTGTAGAGTTGCCGCTGTATAAGCGACTCTAGAACACCGGGCTTGAGCATTGCATCAGTCACTATAGTGGGATCGAAAGAATCTCCCATTTGACCTTGTATACGCCTTTTTTGATTCTCTATTCCAATAATGAGATCGCGCTCGCTTATCTCTACACCGTTTACTTCGGCAACGTTCTTAGCGCCACCACCTGTAAAAAAAGAATCAATTCCAAAGAAAACGAATGGGACTATCATCAGAGCAACAATACCTTTCGCTATTGAGCTCTGCGCGTTATCACGGATACTTTGTAACATGAGAAAAAAGTCCTATTCGCTTCTCTGGCTTTAGTTTTGAAAATGCTTACTTGTTAAGGGCGTCTTTCAGCGCTTTACCAGCTTTGAAAGAAGGCACCTTAGCTGCAGGAATCTCCATTGAAGCACCCGTTTGAGGGTTACGACCTGTTCTCGCTGCGCGGTCTTTCACTTGAAAAGTGCCGAAGCCAACCATTGCGACCGAGTCGCCATTTTGAAGCGCACCTGTTACGGCATCCAAAGTAGCCTCAAGCGCACGAGCAGCGCTCGCCTTCGACAAATCAGCTGAATCAGCTATCGCATCTACAAGTTCAGTTTTGTTCACAAAAATCCCCTTTAAGTCTATGTGTGTGGGTCAAATAAAAATGACGCGCGAGTGTATCCAAGCGCTCATTCGGTGGTCAAGTAATCTCTTCAGCGTCAGCAAATATTAATGCGCTTTTGGGCGTTCTTTGCCTCTTCTCTCTCCGCCAACGGTTTTTTTATCCGTAGCTGGATGAAAATCTTCGTCTGACAAAGGTTCAGGCATGTGCTCAAGCGCAAGCTCTAGCACCTGATCTATCCATTTTACTGGCTTAATGTCTAGGTCAGCCTTGATATTATCTGGTATTTCTTTCAGGTCGCGCTCATTCTCGTCAGGAATAATGACGCATTTAATACCACCACGATGGGCCGCTAGAAGCTTCTCTTTCAAGCCTCCTATTTTCAGCACCTGCCCACGCAATGTGATTTCTCCCGTCATTGCGATATCTGACCTCACGGGAATGTTGGTTAACACAGACACCAGTGCGGTACACATGCCTACTCCAGCACTTGGACCATCTTTTGGTGTCGCTCCTTCGGGAACATGAATATGCACATCATATTTTTCGTGGAAGTCTGACTTAATGCCAAGCACTTGCGACCTGCTCCTTACGACGGTTGTTGCCGCTTGAATCGATTCTTGCATCACGTCACCTAGAGAACCGGTCTTCACCTGTATCCCCTTACCTCTTATACACGCCGCTTCAATTGTTAGTAGTTCACCACCTACCTGGGTCCAGGCTAAGCCAGTGACCTGCCCAACCTTATTTTCCTTCTCAGCGATACCATAACTAAACTTTCGTACGCCGCAATATTGATCCAGCGTAGTAGCATCTACGTGTACCGGAGCCTTAGAATCGTCAAGAGTTAACTCTTTAACCACTTTACGGCAAACCTTCGCTATCTCGCGCTCCAGGCCACGCACACCAGCTTCTCTAGTGTAGTAACGAATCAGGTCGACTATCGCCTCTTTATCCAGCGATATTTCTTTATCGTTTAGGCCATTATTTTTCTTTTGCTTAGGCTCGAGGTAGCGATCGGCAATGTTGAGCTTCTCGTCTTCGGTGTAACCTGGCAGTCGAATAACTTCCATGCGATCCAATAGCGGTGCAGGGATGTTCATTGAGTTAGACGTACAAATAAACATGACGTCCGACAGGTCATAGTCCACTTCTAGGTAATGATCATTAAAGCTGTTATTTTGCTCTGGATCCAAAACTTCAAGAAGCGCCGACGCTGGGTCACCTCTATTATCCATTCCCATCTTGTCAATCTCATCCAACAAGAACAAGGGGTTCTTAACACCCGCTTTTGACATTTTCTGAATGATTTTTCCTGGCAACGAACCAATATAAGTACGCCTGTGACCTCGAATCTCAGCCTCGTCACGAACGCCGCCCAGCGCCATTCGAACAAACTTGCGATTTGTCGCACGTGCAATCGACTCTCCCAAAGACGTCTTACCAACGCCGGGGGGGCCTACCAAGCACAATACAGGACCTTTCAGCTTCTTAACTCTTTTTTGAACGGCCAAATACTCGAGTATACGGTCTTTCACCTCTTCCAGACCGTAATGATCTTCGTCCAACACTTTCTCGGCTTTACTCAAATCCAACTGAACGCGGCTGCGTTTCTTCCAAGGAATGCTTACCATCCAGTCTATGTAACTGCGAACAACGGAAGCTTCTGCAGACATAGGCGACATCATTTTCAGCTTTGCCAATTCGGCATCTGTTTTATCGCGCGCCTCTTTGGGCATTCCTGCCTCTTCTATCTTGCCTTGCAAGGCATCCACTTCATTGGGCACTTCATCCATATCGCCCAATTCTTTTTGAATGGCTTTCATCTGCTCATTCAGATAGTACTCGCGCTGGCTTTTCTCCATTTGCTTTTTAACGCGCCCACGGACGCGCTTTTCGACATGAATCAAGTCCAACTCAGAATCCATAAGGCTCAGCAGCTGCTCAACACGTAACTCAACATTGGCTATTTCAAGCAGCTCTTGCTTCTGATCGATGCTTAATACCATATGCGAAGCGACGGTGTCAGACAATCGGCCAGGTTCGTCTATACCTGTTAGAGAAGACAATACCTCTTTGGGCACTTTCTTTGTTAGCTTTACATACTGCTCGAAATCTTTTTGCAAAGTAGCAACGAACGCTTCAGCTTCTGACTTGCCTACTGAACCGCTGTCTAGAGCAGTGACTTCTGCCTGGAAGTACTCTTTATCGACATCAACGGCATCAATGCGAACCCGACTAATCCCTTCTACTAGGACTTTGACCGTGCCGTCAGGCAATTTTAGTAGCTGAAGAATGTTTGCAACCGTACCCACTTCATAGAGGTCTTCTATAATCGGGTCGTCCTGGCCTGCATCGCGTTGCGCTACAAGCAATATGTGCTTGTCATTCGACATCGCTGCTTCAAGCGCTTCAATCGATTTTTGACGCCCCACGAAGAGTGGGATCACCATGTGTGGGTAAACCACTACATCACGAAGCGGTAACAGGGGCAGATAAAGAACTGCTTCTGAATCAGTCATATACAATCAAAAACCGACGAATGGAAGAAGCGTTAAATATACAGTATGGCGTCGTTCAAAGCTTGTGAAAAAGGGGCAAAAAAGCAAAAAGCCCGGTAAAAACCGGGCTATTTAATTGAAAAACGAAAAGTCCAGTAAAGACGATCACCACATAAAGACGGAACAGCGAATCTCTTTCAGACCTCTATTCTTTAGGACCCGCTGCACTGCTGCTTTGCGCTGCAGGTTGCTCTTCGGCAGGTTGCTCTGCCTCATACACGAGCAACGGATCAGAATCACCGTTAATTACTGAACCGTCGATTACCACTTTCGCCACGTTTTCTTGTGAAGGGATGTTATACATAGTATCTAGCAGAACTGATTCCAGAATGGACCTCAGCCCGCGAGCTCCTGTTTTGCGATGCATTGCCTTTTCTGCGATCGCTTGCAAGCCATCCTCTCGGAAATCAACTTCAACATTTTCCATCTCGAACAGTTTGCTGAACTGCTTGGTCAATGCGTTTTTCGGTTCTGTAAGTATTCGTACAAGCGCTTCTACATCCAGCTCTTCAAGCGTCGCTATAACAGGTAGTCGCCCAACAAATTCAGGAATCAGACCATAGCGAACAAGATCTTCGGGCTCCAGGTCTCTAAGTACGACTCCAAAGCTCTTGGCATCTTTGCTTTTTACTTCCGCACCAAAACCAATACCACTTTTTTCCGAGCGATCTCGAATCACTTTATCCAAACCCGCGAACGCGCCACCGCAGATAAACAAAATATTAGATGTATCGACTTGCAAAAATTCTTGCTGCGGATGCTTGCGACCACCTTGAGGCGGCACAGAGGCAACAGTCCCTTCAATTAATTTCAAGAGTGCTTGTTGAACGCCTTCACCGGATACATCACGAGTTATAGATGGGTTATCAGATTTGCGTGAAATTTTATCGATTTCATCGATATAGACAATTCCCATCTGGGCTTTGTCGACATCATAATCGCATTTCTGCAACAACTTCTGAATGATGTTTTCTACGTCTTCGCCAACATAACCTGCCTCGGTTAATGTGGTTGCGTCTGCAATCGTGAAAGGAACGTCAAGAAGTCTAGCCAACGTTTCAGCAAGAAGTGTTTTACCGCTACCGGTGGGGCCAACAAGCAAAATATTACTCTTGCTTAGCTCTACGTCGTCTTTCTTTGCATCACCATACTTTAGGCGCTTGTAGTGGTTGTAAACGGCAACAGCGAGAACCTTCTTTGCGGCAGCCTGACCAATAACATACTCGTCGAGTATTAAATTAATCTCTTGAGGCGTAGGTAGCTTGTCTTGCTGCGCATCGCCACTGCCCTCCTGAACCTCTTCACGAATAATATCGTTGCACAGGTCAACACACTCGTCGCAAATGAACACCGAGGGACCGGCAATCAGCTTACGCACTTCATGCTGACTCTTGCCGCAAAATGAGCAGTAAAGTAGTTTGCCTGAGTCTTCGTTGTTAGTAGTGCCGTCGTCAGCCATGTAATCGTTTACCTGTGGTCCATGGGTGCAAAATGCGACTGCAAAGCGAATTTTGATGCTAGCAGCCAACTTCTTGTAAGATGCGACCTTTTTAGTCTATTTTCAAGCCCCGAAGGGGTATTCAGCCCTGTTTTTCTGCTCAACGGTGCGGAAATCAGGATTCTGTTGGTGTATCGCGCCTATCCAGCACTGAATCGACTAATCCGTACTCAGCAGATTGTTTAGCGTTCATGAAATTGTCACGCTCAGTGTCTTTCTCAATTGTCTCTAAATCTTGACCTGTATGCTCAGCCATTAGTTCATTCAATTGATGCCTAAGTAGCAAAATCTCTTTCGCGTGGATGTCAATATCGGTCGCTTGACCCTGAACACCGCTGCTTGGTTGATGAATCATCACGCGAGAATTTGGCAGGCAATAACGCTTACCCTTCGCACCACCACTCAACAAAAATGCGCCCATGCTTGCCGCTATACCCATACAGGTAGTGCTAACGTCGCAACGAATAAATTTCATCGTGTCATAAATGGCTAATCCAGCGGATACCGACCCCCCTGGCGAATTTATGTACATATTAATGTCTTTATCTGGGTTTTCAGATTCTAGAAACAACAGCTGGGCAACGATTAGATTGGCCATGTTGTCTTCAACCGGTCCAACGACAAATATCAGCCGTTCTTTTAATAGACGTGAATAAATATCGTAGGCTCGCTCGCCACGGGCTGATTGCTCAACCACCATGGGTACAAGGCCAATATTGTTAACTTGTAGGTCGGATATGCTGGTGCTCATTAACGGCTCTCTGAAAAGTACTGTAAACACATTGCCGATAGCGCTCTTGGCCACCGGCATCATATGCTAAGTGTAGTACTTTACAGACTCCGTCGCGCCCATTGGTCAGGGCAAAGTGGCACTATGCCACGAAATTAGCCTTCAGGCTGAACGGCTTCCTTGTAGTCCATGGCTTTTTCGGCGACGCTCATCTGCCCAAGTAGCTGATCAACAACCTGCTGCTCCAGCGTAGCGCCCTCTACAGAGGCCAATTGCTGCTGATTGCCGTAGTACCACTGCACTACTTCTTCAGGATTTTCGTAGGACGAAGCCATTTCTTCAATGGTTTCTTTTACTTTGTCAGCATCAGGCTTCAAATCCTGCTGCCGTATGATCTCACCCATCACAAGACCGAGCTTCACTCGACGCTCTGCTTGCTCGCTGAACAACTCGTCGGGCAGTAACGACGCGTCAAATTGACCCATGTCGCCACCAAACTGCTGTAAGGATTGAGTCCGCAAGGCATCAATCTCATTCTTGACTAAAACGTGAGGCACCTGAATATCATGGTTCTCAAGCAGAGACTCCATAACCTGGTTTTTGAGCTTGGCTTGAATAGCGTTTTTTAGCTCACGCTCCATGTTAGCCCGCAGCTCGTCACGGAAGCCATCTTCACCACCTTCCTTGACCCCGAGCTTCTCGAAGAACTCGTCATTCATTTCAGCCAATTCCATGCGGCTAACCTTGTTCACGGTAACACTAAACTCAACCGCTGCGCCCTGCAGGTCTTCACTGTGGTAATCGTCAGGGAAACTAAGGCTCAAAGTCTTGGTATCGCCGGCTTTGCTGCCGATCAAACCATCCTCAAAACCGTCGATCATTCGCTTGGAGCCTAGGATTAAGTCTGAACCTTCTGCAGTTCCGCCATCGAACTCTTCACCATCGCGAGTACCTTTATAATCAACATTTACGCGGTCGCCATCTATGGCGGCTTCGTCTACATCAGGCCATGTACCTTGCTGCTTGCGAAGGGTCTCAACCATTTCATCTACGTCGCTGTCTTTTACTTCAGCAACCACTTGCTCTATCGCAGTACCGGAAAGATCGCTTATCTCAAACTCTGGAAATACTTCAAACGTGGCAACGTATTGAAAGTCTCGACCTTCCTGCAATGATTTAGGCTCAATATTCGGGGCACCGGCAGGTCGCAAATTTTCCTGCTCTACGGCCTCATAAAAAGTTTGGCTCATTACCTCGCCTGCAACTTCCTGACGAACGCCGTCTCCATAGCGCTGCTTAACAACGCGCATAGGCACTTTGCCGGGACGAAATCCGTCGATTCGAACGTTTGGCATGGCTTTTTGTAAACGCTTGGTCACTTCGCTCTCAATTCGTGCCGAAGGCACGCCAACCGTTAAGCGTCGTTCAAGTCCGCCGGTAGTCTCAATGGATACCTGCATGGAATGTCCTCAAATAGATATGGCCTGGCTAACTCATCACTCATTCGGTGACCTGTTTGTTAGCCAGACCTAGTATTGGTGCGAAAGGAGAGACTCGAACTCTCACGCCTTGCGACACTGGAACCTAAATCCAGCGCGTCTACCAATTCCGCCACTTTCGCATAAAACTGTCTGAATGCTGCTGCCAGCTCACTCACTAATAGTCCAGCACTATTCTACGCGCTGAAGCCCATTAACGGCCGCCAATTAAATCATCGATTCGATGGTTTTTTAACTTAGGCACTCATTTTTGACGGCGCGAATTGTGCCACAGAAGCAAACTCGCATCAACGTTTCGTGAGCAGAATAATTCCTTGTAAATATTTCCACCTTGAGAACTACCGCGGCAGCGCTAACAAGTAACTTGCTGACACATTGTTGCGGTTTTCAACGACAATCGAAGAAATAGAAGACAAAAGCAACATTGCGGTTTCAGCAGCAACTTCAATACCATTGCAATACAGCGTTACTGCGATGGGCATTAGCAATCGATAACAAGCGGCGCTTTCCAGAGACAGAGACTGACCCGCGCTCAATTCACAGCGCCACACTTCGAAGTCATCAAAACAGACCACGCGCTGCCAAGAGCCCCCTGCTCTTGAAATAGTCTCAAATACGGGTGGCTGATAGTCATCAGTGCTGGAGACAGCCAGGGCCGCTTCAGTATCCCAGTTTGGCTGTGTAAGCACTTTTTGCGCAAAGGAAACTATCTTTCTCTCATACACCGGCGTTTGGAACTCTACGGCGCGCACGCCATGCTGCAAAGCGTGAGGTAAGAACTTTGGAATAGTGACTACGTCGCCCACACGTAACTCGTGCAGCTGGGTGAAATCATCCATTGCTTGGCGCAAATAGCGCTCTCGGCGAGTTAAGGTCTTCGGCACTCTTGACAGTTGCTCTTTGGCCTCATCAAGCTCAATAACCCCGGCAGTCTCAGTCGTGTTCGCATCCAACCATTCATCAACTTCAAGCCTAACGCCTCTATAGTCGCTCACGGCCTTTAAGTAAGCTGCTTTAAACTGACTTTCACCTTCCTGATCGCTGCCATAGTGTGCTCGTTTCTCGCGATTGAATCCTATGCGTATCCGCCCTACTCCGTTCGGCCACGCCCGCGGGTCGACCCCAGTTATTACATAAACTTCCTGCTTCACCTCATGCAATTCAAAGTACAGGTCACCGATTACTGGCTCTGGGTGAGGGTCTAGTATCTTGAGCAATATCAGCGCGAGCTGCTCTGGCGCGCCACTATACGATTCAGCCAAAATAGCTTGTAGCCATGGCAAAGGGCAATCGGCTGCTTGGCTCTGTGCCGTGCAAATTCCGCGAGCTTCAACCCCGGTGTGCCAAATTTCCTGGCCCCAGGGTTTAGCAACAAACGCCCGGCCTAATGCTATCGGCCTATTCGGATCAAAAAGCGCAACATCATGCTGTATCGCAAAAGCCAGCATGTCAAAATCCGCATGAGACAGCTGTTCCACCAAGGATTCAGCCATTTGTCGAGAATCACTAACAAGCACTTTTTGCAGCGCCAGGCCCTGCAGCTGATAGACCACCAGTAGCTCTTCCGCACCTTGTTCGTTCTCGGACTGCTGCTCGAGCCAATAGCTAGTCAGCTTTATGTTGGCCAACCAATAGTTCAAGCCATTATCAGATGACTCAACTTTGGCAATCAGGTGCGCTGAGCTCGGCAAGAAATTCGCAGCGCCGGCTGAATTTAGCGACACGCTCATGCGCCTGTCTCGGTCAAACAGGATGGATCAAAAACGTATTCACCTTTCAACCATTCGCACACCTCTGCTGCCGCGGGGTGTGAGAGAGCGAGATACTTGTTCAATAATTTGTCACGGGTGTCGCCGCTTAGCCCTGCAAGTCCAAGCTGCGTAAATGAGGCTCTATCAGCAATAAGTGCTTTGCCTAAGTCATCACCATATTCTGATACTGCGATTTGCTCGAAAACGTCATCTGCATTGTAGGCCGCTTGTTGTCGGAAAAGCTCAGGTAAGCTTGCAAGCGGCAATCTTGAAAGCAGGCATTGATTCATGGGGTTGCAAAAGTGACCACGAATACTAGCGCTTAGCTGGCGATCGCGCTGCTTGAAACTGTCTATGTGCAAGTACTTGCTTGCCTTCTCTCCGTCGTTCACCGGGTAATTGTCCCATAAAGTGATTGGCCTCGATAAATGTCTCGATATCGACTCTAGGTCCGCAACCGTAATTGACTCAGAACATACTTTATTGCCGGTCCAAAATACACCTATGTCATGAGAAAGCCCTGCGCCTAATTGCTGCCAATAATTAGCAGGCATAGATCCGAAAACCTTCTCAAGAATGGGGTCGAACGAATAGTAAGTCGGGCAAACAATGAGTTGCTGATCTGGCATTTTAGTCGTAATGAACTGAACGATTTCACATTGCCGCGAGGCAAGCTCGTCAGTGGCGCAGTGCATGTCATCGAACAACACAGCCAAGATGTCAAGCTCGTGAACCTTTAGGGCTTCAAGTTTTTCAAGCATTAATTTTCTAGCGCTAGCATCGAAGCAATGAACTGCGCCCAACGGTGAAAAGCCAACGCCCCAGTTTAGCGCCAGATTTTCACATGCCGAACCAATGCTAGCTAGTCTGCGCTCGGTTTCTATTGTTAGTGCCTGATCCCATTGATTACGCAGACAATGGTCGCTCTTCGGCGCGTAGATATAGGCGTCGTATTGGTTCTTTTCAAGCCAGGGTAAGAGGTTTAATCGATCGCTATCTGTCCAATCACGACCATAAAAACCCTCTATTACACCCAGTTGGAAGTTGGTCATAGTATCGACGATAAAGGGCTAAAAGAACGGCAGATAGTACACAACCCAAGTTAAATACCGCAAGGGTATAAAAACAAGATTTCTTATAACAGAGAGTATTAAAAAATAATTGATCATTTATTAGACAAGTGTGGATTTTATACCATACTTAATTTTAAGCCTTTGTTGTTCTTGGTAACACTTAAAGGTAAGTGAAGTTTCGAGCTTCGCTCTGGATTTATCCTTGTAGTTTCCATCCTATTGGTCTTAACCCGAAATCCCCCCAGATTTCGGGTGTTTTTTTTATGTACAGGATGTACGGTATGTCACGAGAGGCAGGACGCCGTTAGTGACCTGTACAGGATGTACGGTAGACCCATAGCGTTCACATTGTTCACGGGGCCAGCCTTGTCACGAGAGGCAGGCCGCCGTTAGTGACCTGTGCAGGATATACGTTAGACCCAAAGCACTCACTACGTTCACGGGGCCAGCCTTGTCACGAGAGGCATGGATGCCGCTAGCGACCTCTGCAGCACTATCGAATATTGGTAGAGAATATAGAAACGAATGGATACTGCTAGTGACTCCTGCCGCACTCACTATTCGATATTTATATGTATCGTGAGAGGAGTGAATGCCTGCAAAGTCTTCTGCAGAGTAATGACGAGGCTAAAAACTACTAGTCTCGACAAGCACCGACACTACATCGTATGCGTAGGTCGATCAGATTCTAGCGAGCCCGCTAGGTACGTTTCTATTTTTTTACTTGCGGTGTCATCCATATTGCTGAATTGAACACCTATGCCTGCAGCACGGTTGCCTTGCGCGCCTTTTGGCGTTAGCCAAACAACTTTACCGGCAACGGGTATCTTTTCAGCTTCTTCCATAAGATTAAGCAACATAAACACTTCATCCCCCAGGGAGTATGACTTACCCGTGGGAATGAATAGTCCACCGTTATCCAAAAAAGGCATGTAAGCCGCGTAAAGTACGGCTTTATCTTTAATGGTGAGGGAGAGTATGCCGTTACTGGCTCCGGGTCTGGCGCTCATTTTTTAACCTGACTATCAATAGGAGTTTCTGTTCTTCTCTCAAGAATAGCTCAAAGCCGCCATTATTGCTCCCTGCACTTGCTTAGATTTACTAACATATCCTCTGTGGCAAGCTGTGCGTTCAGGGTACTGCCGGCCTGCACTGACCTGAGCGTTTTTTGCACTTCTGCTGCGTGCTCCAATAATGCAATAGCCGACCAATGATTTTCCCTCCTGTCTACCGCAAGCTCACTGCGCCCCGGTTGAAGACCCACACCGTATGCTTCTTTACTCAGTTCAAGCAATTTACTAATGTACAATGGAAGTAAATCAACAAGCTCAATCGCTTGTAAGGCAACCGCCAACTGAGCTGTATCCACCGTGTTACTCTCTATGCCCTTTACGGCAGCATCTATCGCTTCAAGTCGCTCAAGTAAGTCAGCGCCAGAGGTGAATGCAGCAAATGGCCTACCTTCACAAACATTAAGCTTCAGGCGCGCCTCTTCAATAGACATGCCCTGCCCAAGCAGCCACTCTTCTGAGAATTGCCTGCTCGGGCTTTCTATAAATAAAAGTCGACAGCGAGATCGCACCGTGGCCGGCAATCTCGAAGCGAAGGCCGTGACTAAAATAAAATAAGTATGCGCAGGAGGCTCTTCGAGACATTTTAAAAGAGCATCGGCGGCGTTGTTGTTCAAGCAATCTGCCGGATATAAAATAATTACTTTGCAACTGGATATCTGTGGCGTGGTGTATACCTTGCCAAGCAAAGCGCGTATCTGATCAACTGCAATTATCTTTTTGCCTTCAATCGGGGTTACGCGAACAAAGTCTGGATGAGTTTCTGCCTTTGCAAGCTTACATGAATGACATTCGCCACAGGCTGTAGAAAGCTGTGAACTACAGAGCAATGTTGCTGCCAGCTGC
>JBGCFQ010000061.1:0-17697 GCA_045106985.1 Pseudomonadales bacterium
CGCGTGTGAGTTGCCAGAAGGCGTTGAGATGGTAATGCCGGGTGACAACATTCAGATGGTTGTGACTTTGATTGCACCAATTGCAATGGAAGAAGGTCTGCGCTTTGCGATTCGCGAAGGTGGCCGTACAGTTGGTGCTGGGGTGGTTGCCAAAATTATTGCGTGATTTTAGGGTTTAAATAGCTGTATAGGGAGGGGCGTTTGCCTAAGTTGGCTGCGCTCTTTTTTGTGTCCAGGGTTTGCTGGCCGCTATGACGGCCTGGCTTCACGCTCGATCTGTAGAGCTCTTGAAGCTTGGGCGCATACTGTTCATGCACAGCTACGGTGCGAAGTGTTGTAGCCTGGCTACTAAACCAAAAAGCCGCCGCACTGATGACTCTGTTATAGAGCCATACAAATCAGAACAAAACATGCTTGACAGCCCTAGGGGTCGTCAGTAGAATTCGCACTCCTTTTTACGGGGTCACCTTTGTGGCGCCGTAGCGTTTTTCGGCTTCGGCCATAAGTAGGATTTGGACTCGCTAATATGCAGAACCAACGCATTCGTATTCGTTTAAAAGCTTTCGATCATAAGTTGATCGACACTTCGACATTAGAGATTGTTGAAACGGCTCGTAGAACAGGTGCACAGGTTCGTGGTCCTATACCGCTGCCAACGAGAAAGGAAAGATTTACTATATTGGTTTCTCCGCACGTCAACAAAGATGCGCGCGATCAATATGAAATCCGAACTCATAAGCGCATGCTCGACATTGTTGAGCCGACTGAAAAGACAGTTGATGCATTGATGAAGTTGGATCTTGCGGCTGGTGTAGAAGTTCAAATCAGTCTGGGCTAAATGTAGCCAATAAATAGTTCGGGGCCGCGCAAGCTTCGGGCAAGTGTAACGCTCTGAAATGGGCGGCCATAGCGGGTGACAGCCCCGTACACCGAGAGGAAAGAATGAGCATAGGATTAGTTGGCCGTAAAAGCGGCATGACTCGAATATTTACTGAAGACGGTGTTTCTATACCCGTTACAGTCATCGAGGCACAACCCAACCGCATTACCCAGGTTAAGAACTCTGAGTCTGATGGCTATAGCGCTATTCAGGTTACAACGGGTTCGCGCCGCGCATCACGTTTAACCAAATCTGAAACCGGTCACTACGCAAAAGCGGAAGTGGAAGCAGGTCGTGGTTTGTGGGAATTCACTGTCGATGCTGACCAGCTTGATGAGTCTTTGACTCTTGGTGCTGAGTTGAGCGTTGAAAGATTTGAAGAAGGTCAGAAAGTCGATGTAACTGGCCAGTCCAAAGGTAAGGGTTTTCAGGGCGGCATCAAGCGCTGGAATTTCCATACTCAGGACATGACTCACGGTAACTCTTTGTCTCACCGTTCCAACGGTTCTATTGGTCAGTGTCAAACGCCTGGTCGAGTATGGAAAGGTAAGAAGATGTCCGGTCATATGGGTGCAGCTCAGGTAACTGTGCAAACACTCGAAGTCGTGCGCGTTGACGCCGAACGAAATCTGCTCTTGGTAAAAGGCGCGGTGCCTGGTGCACCCGGTGGTGATGTAATCATCCGTCCCGCTATCAAGTTAGCTAATAAGTAAGTCTGGGGGAGATACTCAGTGGAATTAGCAATTGCGAACTCTGGTAGCGCCAAAGCGGGAAGCATTGACGTTTCTGATGCTGCATTCGCAAAAGAGTACAACGAAGATCTGATTCATCAGGTCGTTACGGCTCATCTGGCTGGTGCTCGACAGGGCACCCGCGCGCAGAAGAATCGTTCGGACGTTCGTGGCGGTGGGCGCAAGCCATTCCGTCAGAAAGGTACCGGTCGAGCTCGTGCGGGCACGATTAGAAGTCCTATATGGCGCAGTGGTGGAGTTACTTTCGCTGCGCGTCCTCAGGACCATAGTCAAAAAGTTAATCGGAAGATGTACCGCGCCGCTTTGCGCTCCATTTTCTCCGAATTGGCTCGGCAAGAGCGGTTAGTGGTAGTGGAAGACTTTAATGTTGACCAACCAAAAACCAAATTGTTGGTGAGCAAGCTGGCTGAAATGCAGTTAGACAATGTCTTGATTATTCGAGATGAGATGAGTGCAGACTTGTTATTGTCTTCGCGTAATCTGCATAAGGTAGATGTTGCTGAGGCAAGCGGCATTGATCCCGTTAGCTTGGTTGCGCACGACAAGGTTTTAGTGACCGTTGCTGCGTTACGAAAGATTGAGGAGTATTTGGCATGAACCCGGAACGCGTTTATACAGTTCTGAGAGAGCCCCATATCTCTGAAAAATCAACACTGTGTGCAGAGTACAACAATCAATACGTGTTTAAGGTATCGATTGATGCAAAGAAAAGCGAAGTTAAGCAGGCTATTGAGAAGCTGTTTGACGTTAAGGTTAGCGGCGTTCAAACCCTTGTAGTCAAGGGTAAGATGAAGCGTAATCGTTTTGGCTTCAACCGCAAACCGGGTTGGAAAAAAGCGTATGTTTCGCTGGAGCAGGGCCACAGCATCGACATAGCGTCGCCTGAATAAGCGCGGCTGGAATAGAGACTGGATTTATAGATCATGGCAATCGTAAAAGCTAAGCCAACATCACCGGGACGACGCTTTGTAGTTAAAGTTGTAAACCCGGATTTGCACAAGGGCGAACCGTATAAGCCTTTGTTGGAAAAGAAGTCGAAAAGTGGCGGCCGTAATAATAATGGTCGCATAACAACCCGACATCGTGGCGGCGGTCATAAGCAGCATTACAGGGTGATCGATTTTCGTCGTAACAAAGACGGTATCGGCGCGACAGTAGAGCGGCTTGAGTACGACCCCAATCGCACCGCATTTATTGCATTGCTTTTGTATGCTGATGGAGAGCGTCGGTACATTATTGCGCCGAAGGGTGTAAAGGCTGGCGACGAGATTATTTCGGGTGATGCATCGCCTATTAAAGCTGGCAACAGCTTGCCGCTGCGTAACATACCTTTGGGTAGCGTTATTCACTGTATAGAGATGAAGCCAGGTAAAGGCGCGCAGATAGCTCGCAGCGCAGGAACTTCGGCGCAGTTAGTCGCGCGGGATGGGCAGTACGCTACGTTGCGGCTGCGATCTGGCGAAATGCGTAAGATTTTATCGGATTGTCGTGCGACATTGGGCGAGGTCTGTAATTCAGAGCATAGTCTTCGTTCTTTGGGTAAGGCTGGCGCAGCGCGGTGGCGCGGCGTGCGACCAACAGTTCGTGGTGTTGCTATGAACCCGGTTGATCACCCGCATGGTGGTGGTGAAGGTCGTACATCAGGTGGTCGTCACCCAGTATCACCTTGGGGTACGCCAACTAAAGGTTATAAGACTCGTAAGAACAAGAGAACTAACAAGTTGATTGTTCGTCGTCGTGGGCGTAAGTAATGCTCATGTGTTCTGAATATCGTTTGTTAGAGAGGGAATGGAACATTGCCTAGATCACTGAAAAAAGGGCCTTTCATCGATCTTCATCTATTGAAGAAAGTTGAAGTTGCCGCGGAAAAGAATGACAAGCGCCCAATTAAAACCTGGTCGCGACGGTCGATGATTAGTCCAACGATGGTTGGCTTGACCCTTGCTGTTCACAATGGGCGCCAGCACGTGCCTGTATTTGTGACCGAAGATATGGTTGGTCATAAACTCGGCGAATTTGCGGCAACACGGACCTACAAAGGTCATGTTGCGGACAAGAAAGCGAAGCGCTAAAGGGCGCGGACTGAAGAGGTTATTGGTATGGAAGTGAGCGCTAAATTATCGGGTGCCACCATCTCAGCGCAGAAGGCGCGTTTGGTCGCAGACCAAATTCGTGGGCAGTCAGTTGAACGTGCGTTGGATATCCTCGCCTTCAGCCCTAAGAAAGCCGCGCTGATTGTGAAGAAGTTGTTGAATAGTGCTATTGCTAATGCAGAGCATAATGAGGGTGCTGACGTTGACGAGTTGAAAGTTTCAACCATATTTGTCAACGAAGGTACAACGATGAAGCGAATCAAGCCACGAGCAAAGGGCCGCGCTGATCGTATTTTGAAGCGTACTTGTCATATCACAATTAAGGTAGCTGATAGCTAAGGCTGTCGACTATCTACAAGGGCTAGGAGCGACCAGATGGGTCAAAAAGTACATCCAACGGGCATTCGGCTGGGTATTACCAAGAAGCATAGGTCTATTTGGTACGCCGAGCATGGAAATTATGCGCAGCAGCTGATCAACGATATTGAAGTGCGGAGCTATTTAGAGAAGAAGCTCGCTAACGCTTCAATCAGTAGGATTGATATTGAAAGGCCGGCGCAAACAGCGCGGCTGACAATCCACACTGCTCGGCCTGGAATCATAATCGGTAAGAAAGGCGAAGACGTAGAGCGTCTGCGCAAAGACCTGGCGGTTAGAATGGGTGTGCCGGTTACAGTAAACATTGAAGAGATCCGCAAGCCGGATGTGGACGCGAAGTTAGTCGCTGCGAATATAGCTCAACAGCTTGAGCGAAGGGTTATGTTTCGCCGGGCTATGAAGCGTGTTGTTCAAAATGCCATGCGCCAGGGCGCGCAAGGTGTGAAGGTTCAGGTTGGTGGTCGTTTAGGCGGCGCTGAAATTGCACGAACAGAATGGTATCGCGAAGGTCGAGTGCCTTTGCATACATTGCGTGCAGACATTGATTACGCGACACATGAAGCTCTGACAACCTACGGGATTCTGGGCATTAAAGTGTGGATCTTTAAAGGTGAAGTATTGGCGACGGAAAATGATTCCGCGGCGCCTTCACGCGCAAGTAAGAACTAGGGGAAGGTAAAACCATGCTGCAACCAAAGCGAACCAAGTTTCGCAAACAGCATAAAGGCCGGAACCGCGGCCTGGCGAATAGAGGCAGTTCAGTCAGTTTTGGCGACTTCGGTCTAAAAGCGACTGGGCGTGGCCGGCTTACGGCACGACAAATTGAAGCGGCTCGACGAGCAATGACGCGTCATATTAAGCGTGGTGGCAAAATCTGGATTCGAGTGTTTCCTGATAAGCCGATTACCCAAAAGCCTTTAGAAGTTCGCCAGGGTAAGGGTAAAGGTAATGTGGAGTACTGGGTGGCGCAGATTCAGCCTGGCAGAATGCTCTATGAAGTAGAGGGTGTGTCAGAAGAATTGGCGAGAGAAGCATTTGAGCTAGCAGCCGCCAAGTTATCAGTGCCAACTGCATTTGTGAAACGGTCGGTGATGTGATGAAAGCAGCGGAATTAAGAAGCAAAGACGTACAAGAGTTAAACGCGGACTTGCTTAAACTGCGAGAGGAGCACTTTAGGCTTCGTCTCCAAAAGGCAACCGGACAGTTGGGTCAGTCGCATTTAATGCGCTCTACTCAGCGTGATATAGCTCGAGTAAAAACAGTGCTGACCGAAAAGGCAGGTGCATAGATATGAGTGATGCGGCAGACAAGAAGATTGTTCGCACGGTAACCGGTAAGGTTGTTAGCGACAAAATGAATAAGTCCATTACGGTGCTGTTTGAGCGACGTGTTAAGCATCCCGTATATGGGAAGTACATTACCCGTTCATCAAAGCTGCATGCTCATGATGAAAATAATGAGTGTACAGCGGGTGATACCGTAACGATTGCTGAATCAAGGCCAATGTCCAAAACAAAGAATTGGAAATTGGTAAGCATTGATCAGAAAGCGGAACAGATTTAAGAGCGCAATAGCGCCGATAGTGATAGCTCGACACTTGAGCTTGGGAAACGAGATAGCGACATGATTCAAACACAATCTTACCTGCAAATTGCAGATAACAGCGGTGCTCGCAAGGTGATGTGCATCAAGGTGTTAGGCGGGTCGCACCGTCGTTATGCTCGGGTAGGCGATTTAATCAAAGTGACGGTTAAAGAAGCCATTCCTCGCGGCAAGGTTAAGAAGGGTCAGGTGATGACTGCGGTTGTTGTTCGCACCAAGAAGGGTGTAAGGCGGCCAGATGGTTCACTGATTAAGTTTGACGACAATGCAGCTGTATTGTTGAACGCGCAGAATGCGCCGATAGGAACACGCATCTTCGGACCAGTCACTCGAGAGCTGCGAAACGAAAAGTTTATGAAGATCATTTCACTCGCACCTGAAGTGTTGTGAGAGGAGCGGGCTAGATATCATGCAAAAATTGAAACGAGATGACGAAGTCATCGTAATTACAGGTCGCGATAAAGGTAAGCGCGGTAAAGTTATCACTATTCGTGATGACGGCCGAGCCTTGGTCGGAGGTGTGAATATAGTTAAAAAGCACACTAAGCCAAACCCGAATGCGGGAGAGCAGGGGGGCATCAAAGAAATGGAGGCGCCTATCCAGATCTCTAACTTGGCAATATTTAATTCGTCTACTGATAAGGCTGACCGTGTTGGCTTTAAAACTCAGGAAGACGGCAAAAAAGTACGGATTTATAAATCCACTCAAGAAGTGATAGATGCGTAATGGCTAGACTAGAAGAACTTTATAAAACGGAATTGCGTGCTAAGTTGCAGCAAGAACTGGGCTTAAAGAATGTAATGGAAGTGCCTCGTATTACTAAGATCACCCTGAACATGGGCTTAGGTGATGCGGTTGGCGATAAGAAAGTGCTTGAGCATGCTGTTGGCGACCTGGAAAAGATTTGTGGTCAAAAGGTAGTTGTGACCAAAGCTCGTAAGTCCATCGCGGGATTCAAAATTCGTGACGGTTGGCCGATTGGCACAAAGGTAACGTTGCGAAGTGCTCGCATGTATGAATTCTTGGATCGTCTTATCAATGTATCAATACCACGAATTCGAGATTTTCGCGGCTTAAGTCCGAAATCATTTGACGGTCGTGGCAATTTTGCAATGGGCGTTACAGAGCAAATCATGTTCCCTGAAATTGACTACGACAAGATAGACAAACTTCGAGGCATGGACATTGTAGTAACAACGTCGGCGCGCACAGATGAAGAAGGTCGTGCCTTGCTGAAAGCATTTAATTTCCCGTTTAAGGGTCAGGGTTAAGGTATGGCTAAGGCATCGATGATAGCGCGCGAAAAGAAGCGTGAGCGCACAGTAGCTAAGTACGCTGCAAAACGTGCTGAATTGAAGGCTATTTTAAGTAGCACTAATTCAACAGATGAAGAATTGTGGGACGCGCAGATTGGCTTGCAAAAGTTACCGCGCGACGCCAGCCCTTGCCGCGGCGTACGCCGCTGCCAGATTACTGGTCGACCACACGGCGTTTACCGTAAATTCGGTTTATGCAGAAACAAGATACGCGAGCACGCAATGAAAGGGGATATCCCCGGCCTGGTTAAGGCTAGCTGGTAGCCAACAGGAACAGGAGTAAACCCTTATGAGTATGCAAGACCCTATTTCAGACATGCTAACTCGAGTGCGTAACGCTCAAATGGCATCAAAAGTGTCAGTTGCGATGCCCTCTTCGAAGATTAAAGTGGCTGTGGCAAAAGTGCTGCAGGACGAAGGTTACATAGCGGGCTATGCAGTAGCGGAGTCGGCAGGTAACAAAGCGGAATTAAGCATTGAATTGAAGTACTTTGACGGTAAGCCTGTCATCGCGGAGATAGATCGGAAGAGTCGGCCAGGCTTGCGTCTTTATTCTGGCAAAGACGATCTCCCGTCTATTCGAGGTGGTCTGGGTATCGCGATTGTATCGACTAGTAAAGGTGTAATGACAGAGCGCGCAGCACGAAGTGCTGGAATTGGTGGTGAGGTGCTTTGCACCGTCTTTTAGGTGTATTAAGAGGCGCTAGTCTAGGTGTTTGCCTAGAAGCCTAATAAGGGCTGCATAAAGTAGGAAAAACGAGAGAACAATGTCCAGAGTAGCAAACAGTCCCATAGAGATTCCGTCTGGTGTAGAAATTACTTTAGACGCTGTACAGATTGCCGTGAAGGGAAATAAAGGCACGCTTGAGCTAAATATCAATCCTCTTGTTGAAATTAAGCAGGAAGATGGAACATTAAAGTTTGCCGGAAAAGATGGCGCGCGCGCCTCGAAAGCGATGGCCGGCACCTTTCGCTCATTGGTTAACAACATGGTCGTAGGTGTGGTGGACGGCTTTCAGAAACGTTTATTACTGAACGGTGTTGGTTACAGAGCGAATGCACAGGGTAAGAAATTGAATCTGGTGCTGGGTTTTTCGCACCCGATTGATTATCAGTTGCCAGAAGGAGTTACCGCGGAAACTCCAAGTCAAACAGAGATTGTGTTGACGTCGATAGACAAGCAACAGCTCGGACAGGCTGCTGCAGAAATTCGGGCGTTTCGTCCACCTGAGCCTTACAAAGGTAAAGGTGTACGCTACGCCGACGAACACGTGCGTCGTAAAGAAGCCAAGAAGAAATAAGTGAGTTTGGTATAAAGATGAGTATCAAGAACGATTCAAGACTTCGCCGAGCTAAACGCTCACGAATGCATATCCGTGACCTGGGCGTTAACCGCCTGAGTGTGTATCGCACACCTCGTCATATGTACGCACAGGTATTCACTGCAAAAGGTGATCAGGTTTTGGCTAGCGCCTCTACTCTGGATAAATCTTTTTCTCTGGATAAAACAGGCAATATTGATGCGGCTGTAGAGGTTGGAAAGCTGATAGCAGAACGTGCCAAGAGTGCCGGCATTGAGAAGGTCGCTTTTGATCGCGGCGGTTATAAGTATCATGGCCGCGTAAAAGCGCTAGCTGATGCGGCGCGCGAAAGTGGTTTGGACTTCTAGCGTTTCAAATAGGGTTTCAAATAGGGTTTCAGGTAGGACCTTAGAGTATTTAACGCGCGCTAGCGCAAAAGGTGACAGTTAATGGCATTTGTAGACGCAAAAGACAAAAACGGTGAGGGCCTGCAGGAGAAGCTGGTTCAGGTAAACCGTGTTGCCAAAGTGGTAAAAGGTGGACGTATTTTTGGTTTTACCGCCCTGACGGTTGTCGGCGACGGAAATGGTCGAGTTGGCTATGGTCGAGGTAAGGCGCGAGAAGTGCCTGTTGCTATTCAGAAAGCGATGGAAGCGGCTCGCCGCAACATGATTGATGTGGATTTGAATGGGTCAACCATCCAATATCCAGTTAAAGCTCGTCATGGCGCCAGCAAAATATATATGCAGCCAGCCTCTGAGGGTACTGGTGTAATTGCAGGTGGCGCCATGCGTGCCGTGCTGGAATTGGCCGGTGTTCATAACGTATTGGCCAAGTGCTACGGCTCTACCAATCCGGTAAATGTTGTACGGGCTACGTTTGAAGGCTTGAAGTCCATGAATTCGCCGGACCAGGTAGCGGCAAAGCGTGGTAAATCTGTTGAAGACATTCTTAACTGAGCGTCTGTTTTCTTAAAAGAATAGGGTGGGTGTGCTGATGGCAGATTCAAATATGATAAAGGTAACGCTTCTAAAGAGCGTTAACGGTCGACTGAAGTCTCACAGAGCCTGCGTTGCGGGTCTTGGATTGCGACGTATCGGTCACTCGGTTGAAGTTCAAGACACACCGTCAAACAGAGGCATGATTAATAAGGCCTACTATCTGTTGAAAGTTGAAGAGAGTGCATGATGTCTGACACTGAAGAAAAAATGCGATTAAACACCATGAGCTCTGCTCCTGGTCACAGAAAAGCAGCGAAACGTGTTGGCCGAGGCATTGGTAGTGGCTCTGGTAAGACTTGTGGCCGCGGCCATAAAGGTCAAAAATCACGATCTGGTGGCAGTGTGCGACCAGGCTTCGAGGGTGGACAAATGCCTTTGCAAAAACGTTTGCCTAAGTATGGCTTTACGTCACGTATGTCTCGTTTTACAGAACAAATTAGACTCTCTGAGTTGAACGGTATTAACGCTGAGATTATTGATTTGCAGGCTTTGAAAGATGCGGATCTGATCAACGACAATATCCAGCGTGCAAAAATATTCATGTCTGGCGAATTGAAGCGAGCAGTCACTATCAAAGGCTTGGGTGCTACGAAAGGCGCTAGAGAAGCCATTGAGAAGGCTGGCGGTTCAGTACAAGACTAGCCGCCAGACTTTCCGAGCTTAGACGACCTAAACGATGGCAAAGAATCAGCCACAAAACGTTCCCAATCAAGCTGGCCTAGGCGAGCTTTGGGCACGTATTCGCTTTTTATTTTTGGCGATCATTGTTTATCGGATAGGTACTCATATACCTGTCCCCGGAATTAATCCGGATCAATTAGAGTCTTTGTTTAGCCAAAATCAGGGCACCATCATTGGTCTGGCTAATATGTTTTCTGGTGGCGCTTTAGAGCGTATGAGTATTTTGGCGCTGGGCATCATGCCTTACATATCAGCGTCTATTATCATGCAGTTAATGACGGCTGTTACTCCTTCACTAGAAGCACTAAAGAAAGAAGGTGAGGCTGGCCGACGTAAAATTACCCAGTACACGCGTTATGGAACAGTGGCGCTGGCGCTTATCCAGGGTACTGGAATGTCAGTAGGGATGGCGGGCCAGGGCTTGGCGTTTATTCCTGGTTTTGCGTTCCATTTTGTTGCGGTTACGTCGCTGGTAACGGGCGCTGTTTTCATGATGTGGTTGGGCGAGCAAGTAACTGAGCGCGGTATAGGCAACGGCATATCGATGCTTATATTTGCCGGTATTGTGGCTGGGTTGCCAAGTGCGATCGGTCAGTCTCTAGAACAGGCACGTCAAGGCGAGCTTAGTATCCTGGTGCTGTTGGCCATTTTGGTTATCGCGATTGGGGTGATCTATTTGATTGTCAGAATAGAGCGCGGTCAAAGGCGTATTACAATCAATTACGCCAAGCGTCAGCAGGGCCGGCGGATGATGCAGGCGCAAAGTAGCCATCTGCCATTGAAGGTCAATATGGCGGGTGTAATACCTGCCATCTTTGCCAGCAGCATATTGTTATTCCCGGCGTCGATTGCACAATGGTTCGGCCAATCTGCTAGTGATATGGAGTGGTTGCAGGAATTTGCTTTGATCATTGGCCCCGGCCAACCACTGAACATCATATTGTTCACAGCACTGATCATTTTCTTCTGCTTCTTCTATACAGCGTTGATGTTTAACCCTAATGATGTGGCTGATAATTTAAAGCGTTCAGGGGCGTTCTTACCTGGTATTCGCCCTGGTCAGCAAACAGCCACTTATATTGATAACGTACTTACTCGATTAACATTGTTCGGTTCAATTTACATGGCCATGGTCTGTTTGTTACCGCAATTTCTTGTTGTGTTTTGGAATGTGCCTTTCTATTTAGGCGGAACATCCTTGTTGATCGTAGTAGTAGTGTTGATGGACTTCATGTCTCAAGTGCAGTCGCATTTGATGTCGACTCAGTATGATTCGCTGATGAAGAAGTCCAACATGAAGACATTTGGTCGGTAATCGCTGCATTTTCCTTTGGGAACAAGCAGGGTTAGGCAATTTAGGTAGGTATTATGAAAGTTAGAGCGTCAGTCAAGAAAATTTGCAGAAACTGCAAGGTAGTTAAGCGTAAGGGTGTGGTACGAGTTATCTGCAAGGCAGAGCCTCGACATAAGCAGCGCCAGGGCTAGATAAGCGTTATAGTTCTTGAAGATTCAACAGTTTAGCGATACTATGTCGCGCCTTTTTTGGGCGATATAGAGTCGTTCAAAACAGTAATGCGCCCAATTGGGCCCTAGCGAGCAACGGAGTAAATAATGGCACGTATTGGTGGTGTCAACATACCAGATAACAAGCACGCAGTGATTGCGCTCACTTACGTGTATGGAATTGGTCGTACCACAGCTCGAAAGCTGTGTGCTTCTACCGGCGTTACTGAAAGCACAAAAATATCAGATCTTACCGAAGGTGAGATGGACGGTCTGCGCCAGGCTATTACGGCGCTGACAATTGAAGGTGATTTACGTCGTGAGGTGTCAATGAACATCAAACGTCTTCTAGACCTTGGTTGTTACCGTGGCGTCCGTCATAGAAGAAGTCTGCCGCTACGCGGGCAGCGCACTAAAACGAATGCACGTACCCGTAAAGGGCCTCGTAAGCCAATTCGTAAATAATTAGCGACCACTGAAAACGGTCAAGCAAGAAGGTAAATCATGGCAAAGCCATCAGCTAAAACAACGAAGAAGAAGGTCAAAAAGACAGTGGCCGACGGAATTGCGCACATACATGCGTCGTTCAATAACACTATTGTTACGATTACCGACCGTCAAGGTAATGCACTTAGCTGGGCAACGGCCGGCGGTTCCGGTTTTCGTGGCTCACGTAAAAGCACGCCGTTTGCTGCTCAGGTTGCGGCTGAGCGCGCTGGAACGGCTGCGCAAGATTATGGCCTGCAGAATTTAGATGTTCGAGTAAAGGGACCTGGTCCTGGCCGTGAATCTGCGATTCGTGCACTCAACAACTGTGGGTACACTATTGGTAATATCGAAGATGTAACGCCAATTCCACATAACGGCTGTCGGCCACCCAAGAAACGAAGAGTGTAGGAGACTAGACTATGGCTAGATATTTAGGACCTACTTGTAAGCTCTCCCGTCGTGAAGGAACCGATTTGTTCCTGAAGAGCGGTGTGCGCCCAATAGATGCGAAGTGCAAGATTGAGACGGCCCCAGGGCAACACGGTATTCGTAGAGGACGTTTGTCCGACTACGGAGTGCAGCTGCGAGAAAAGCAAAAAGTTAGGCGTTTGTATGGCGTGCTAGAGAAGCAATTCAGAAATTACTACAAGAAAGCCGCTCGCCAGAAAGGCGCAACCGGCGAGAACTTGCTGCAATTGCTAGAAAGCCGTTTAGACAACGTAGTATATAGAATGGGCTACGGATCAACTCGATCCGAGTCACGTCAACTGGTTGCTCACAAGTCAATAATGGTTAACGGGCAGGCGGTTAATATCGCGTCTTATACCGTAGCGGCTGGCGATGTTGTTTCTGTACGCGAAAAATCACAGAAGCAGTTGCGCGTTCAGTCAGCGTTGGCTTTAGCTGCGCAGCGTGGCGAGCCAGATTGGATTGAAATGGATTCAACCAAAATGTCCGGAACGTTTAAGCGTCTTCCCGAGCGTGACGATTTACCGCCCGAAATAAACGAAAATTTAATCGTCGAACTTTACTCCAAGTAATTCGAGCGATTACAACCGTAATCTCTGGAATCAGTGCAACAGGTGTTTATATGCAAAGTGCCGTAACGGAATTTTTGACCCCACGCGTCATTGATGTTCAGGATATCAGTGAAACGCATGCGAAGGTTGTTCTAGAACCTTTGGAGCGCGGTTTTGGCCATACATTAGGAAACGCATTGCGTCGTATCCTGCTGTCGTCTATGCCAGGCTGTGCAATAACTGAAGTAGATATCGATGGAGTGCTGCATGAGTACAGCACTATGGAAGGCGTTCAAGAAGACGTCATCGATATTTTGCTGAATATCAAAGGCGTGGCCATTGAGATGGACGGCAAAGAGCAAGCAACTTTAACCTTGAATAAAGTTGGCCCCGGTGTCGTAACCGCTGGTGACTTGCAGCTAGAAGGTGATGTTGAGGTGAAAAACCCAGATCACGTTATTGCCCATTTAAATGACAATGGCACGCTGAACATGCGTCTCACTGTCGAGAGTGGACGTGGCTACGTGCCAGCTGATGCACGCACACTGGGTGAAGAAGAAACTCGCTCAATTGGTCGTCTGGTGTTGGACGCGTCGTTCAGTCCAGTACAGCAAGTATCTTACGTCGTTGAAAGTGCACGTGTTGAGCAACGTACTGACCTCGACAAGCTTGTTCTTGACCTGCGAACTGATGGCACAATAGACCCGGAAGAAGCAATTCGTCGCGCAGCGACCATTCTTCAGCAGCAACTAGCCGTCTTCGTTGACCTTGAGAGTGATACCTCTGATGAGCCAGCTGAAGTAGAAGATGCAATCGATCCAATATTGCTTCGTCCTGTAGACGATCTTGAATTGACTGTACGTTCTGCGAACTGTTTGAAAGCAGAAAGTATTTATTACATCGGTGATTTGGTTCAACGCACCGAAGTAGAATTGTTGAAGACTCCTAACTTGGGTAAGAAGTCTCTGACTGAAATTAAAGACGTTTTGGCGTCTCGTGGGTTGCAGCTTGGTCTGCGCCTTGAAAGCTGGCCTCCTGCCAGCCTGAAGAATGACGAGCGAGTTCTAGCTTCTTAGTTAATGCTGCGAAGCTAGGCCGGACATTCTCAGACCATAAAGTTAAGTAGGAAATTGCAATGCGTCACCGTCAAAGCGGACGTCAACTAAACCGCAACAGTTCACACCGAAAGGCTATGTTTCGTAACATGACCACATCTTTGGTTGAGCATGAGTTGATTAAAACAACGTTACCAAAAGCGAAAGAACTTCGTCGTGTGGCCGAACCCCTGATTACGCTTGCGAAAGAAGATTCAGTCGCAAACCGCCGATTGGCTTTCGATCGTCTTCGCGACAAGAAAGCGGTAGGAAAACTGTTTTCTGAATTGGGTCCTAGGTACGAAGCTCGACCGGGTGGTTACTTGCGTATTCTCAAGTGTGGCTTGCGTACAGGAGACGCGGCGCAAATGGCCTATGTTGAGTTGGTTGATCGACCTATTCCCGAAGAGCCGGATTACGATGATGCCGATGATGCGGCGGAAGAAGAAGCCTAAGCACAACATTGCCGTCTAATCTGAAAAGCCCACCTAGTGTGGGCTTTTTTGTGGAGCTGGCATACTGAGAAGAATCAGTCGCAAGTTCTGAAGTCTGCAATTAATCTAGAGCTCGATGTGTAAGCCTTTTAATCAAATATCTTTCCTGACCCAGTAGTACAAATAGCCAAGATACTCATGCATCGCTGCGACGGATGTGTTGAAAGCATCTAAGTAGGGAAACAAACCTATCGGTAGTGGAGTGGTAAACGCTGTGCGGGAGTCGGTGGCGTAGTGGCATACTTCAAAACCCTGGCGTTCAAACACGCGGCTGGCGCGAGGAATGTGCATAGATGAAGTGACTAAGGCAATGCGACGTGGTTGCTGGTCAATTGGACTTAAGTCACCGAAGGTATCGAATAGACGTGAGAGCTCGAGAGCATTTTGTGCAGTAGACGTGCTTCCCCGCTCCTGTGTAATTCGCTCTGGCGAGATACCCAAGTCCTCCAGAACGCTGGCCATCAGCTGAGATTCTTTCAGCTCTCCCTTGCCTCCGCCGAGCAATACAAACTGGGCATTGTCGCTGGCTACATCTACTGCGCCAGCGGCCCTGCGTATGGATGCAGCCTCCAAAATGTCGTAGGCATTTTTCGAACGAACGTATTCTTGCATGCCGCCTCCAAGCACAACAACCAGTAAGTCAGAGTTCACTTCGGGACAATCACATGGATTTTCGCGCGCTAGCTCGAGTTTGTTAACGATAAAATTAGCAAACAGTGGAGATGCAAGTACTAGGAACCCAGCCAATAGGGCGCTTACACAAAGAGTGAGAAATGAGCTAGGCAGGCCGGTGTACCGATTTAGCAGCCACACAGTAATAATGGCTACTGAAAACAGGCCAAATGGCTGCAGAAACCAATCTAGAAAAACACTAATCATAGTTAAGGGTTATAAAGACCTGTCTTAAAGACTGGGTAAGGGGACGCGTGTGCATTTGGCAAATGTTGCCAGAAATAGTTCACAAAACATTCAATCTCCTGCGACTTTTGCCGGCTTAGACTACTTATATGCGGTAAAAAGACAATTCAAGATGGCAATAACTACGAGAGTAGGGCCATAGCTCATTGATCTGCTGTCAGTTTACATTTGCAAGCCGTACCTATAATCGCGAATCACCTTGCAAAGGTCATGTATCGCATCGTATTTCCAGAGCGAGTTCTCCCGCCTGCTAAGCTTAATCAATGATTGAGCGCAGGGTGATCTCGCATTACAGGAGCTGTTAGATTATGCATGGCCAACATATAATTGTCGCGGGCATCTGTCTCGTCGCGGTGACATGCCTAATGCTTGTTCAGCGTGTACCAGACCATTGCCTATCGCTGGGTTCAGAGCTGTATGTATGCGGTGCGACCGATATGGCCAAGCTTGAAAAGCGCCAGCCAATAGACCAGGATCACTCGGATTATGATGTAGGCAGTGGCTTGGCGGTAAACCTCCACGCGGCTCGTAACGAATCTTTGGGCCTGCAACTATACGTGCGCCGCAAGGGCTGGGGACGCGCGCAATCTTTTACTGCTCAGTTTGAGGACTTCGAAACCTCTGGCGGACAAGTTCTTCAAGCAACACACGCTGATTTCTTCGAAACTTGGCACCACCCAGTTGAACGGGCCGGGCACAAATGGGGCGCTGACAGCAAAGTGCTGCCTTGGCCTGGGGAATACCCAGATGTGCTAATCCCTGAGTTTAATGGTTGTGGTAAAACGCGTGCGCGCGTCAGAAGCGGATTCAAGCTTCCGGAGCAGATGAACAGCAATGCAAATATCTGGATTGACCTATATATTCCGCCAGACCAAAGCCCCGGTATCTATGAAACCCGTCTGCGGCTGTCAACGGACCAAGGCATTGAGATAGAGATACCGTTCAAGCTACGGGTGTGGCCTGCTGTGCTGCCGCAGCGACCCACCTTTGACGCTGTTGGTGAGCTTTACCGCAGTTACGCGCTTGAAGGTGTTGGCAAAGACCGATCGACGGATAGCTGGCGTGAAATGGCGCATTGCTATCAACAAATGGCTCACCGGCACAGGATGGTTTTCATGGAGCGATTTGATGATACCGTGGACTTTGATCTTGAGAGCTACCTGAAGTACGCGCGACCCATTCTTAATGGTGAATTGTTCGGTGAACAATATGGATACCATGGGACGGGGTTGAATACCGCAGTGCGAGTGTGGAGAACACCCTGGGAGCAGGATTGGAATGGCACCCTAGATGGGCCGATAACTCAGAATAAATTGGCACTAGTGCAAGAGCAGGCAGAGCAATGGCAACAGCTAGTAGAGCAAAACGACTGGAAAAAGACCTATTTTTTCGCCTACTTGTTTGATGAAATTGTCGGTCGAGCGGACGAAACCAGTGAGCATGACAATAGCCTTGAATATCTAAAGATTGCTAGAGAAGCAGTGAAGGATGTGCAGAGTGCGATTGACAAGGGCGCGGGTGAAAAAAGTATTAATCTCATATGGACTAGCCATGCGAACCCTGCGAGTTGGCACGAAGACGCCGAACTTAGCCTTTCTAACATTGTTCGATTATGGGCGCCTAATGCAGGGGCGGCCGATCCAGGGTACTTGTCTGAGAGAAAGTCATCAAGTGACAAAGTATGGTTTTATCATGACGGCCACCCGAGTATTGGCTCTCAAAGTATCAATGTATCGGGAATTGATATGCGAACCTGGGGTATGGCTACAGCAAGATATCGGCTAGATGGTCATTTTATGTGGGCGATTAATTTAGGTCAGGATGACCACCCGTTTCGTTGGCCAACCTACATGAAAGAGGATGATCGCTATGGTAACGGGGTAATTTTATATCCGGGAAATCAGTTGGACAAGATAGGCTACCCTGCCGTCGCAGGTCCATTGCCATCGATGCGACTGAAGGCCTGGCGACGTGGTTTGCAAGATGCTGAGCTCGCTGAATTGGCGAGAGGCAATGGCTATGCCGAGCAAGTCAATGAATTGCTTCGCGACTTAATGCCCACTATGTTGGCTGATGCAGTTACCGCTGGTTTTAGTGAGGCGCAATGGCGAAAAGAAGTGCAGCACTGGGAGAGTGCGAGGATTCGTTTGCTGGAATGGGCTTCAAAATAACTTC
>JBGCFQ010000062.1:0-50352 GCA_045106985.1 Pseudomonadales bacterium
CTACGCGACGTTGGTGAGCTGAAAGAAGGGCAAAAGGTGTTAATTAACGGCGCGTCTGGCGGTGTGGGTACTTTCGCTGTTCAGATTGCGAAGGCCATGGGTGCGGAAGTAACCGGCGTTAGCAGCGGTCGCAATCACGAAATGGTGAGGTCTTTGGGCGCGGATTATATGATTGACTACACCAAGGAAAACTTTACAGAAGGCACTAAAAAGTTCGATTTAATTCTCGACAATGTGGCCAATCATTCCTTGTCTGCATTGCGGTCTGCTTTAACTCCTAACGGTAAATTAGTGTTGGTTGGCGGCGGCGGACCACACGATGGGCTTTGGATAGGCCCACTGATTAATCCAATCAAAGCGCTAATTTACTCACCTTTTATCGACCAGAAAATGGTGACCATGATGGGTTCGCTCAATGCCAAGGACCTTCGAGCGCTCAACAGGCTAATGGAAGAGGGTAAGATGACGCCAATGATTGACAGAACCTATGCGCTTGAAGACGCTGCTGAAGCTATTCGGTATCTGGAAACAGGCCGTGCTCGCGCTAAAGTGATTGTAAAAGTGGCTGATGGCAATTCCAGAAAATTAACGGGCTTAGATCGCCAATCGCACATAAAATAGGTTTTTTAGGGCAAGGAAGATTCGTATTTCGGGGACAGTATACCGATTTCAAGTTCAGCTTTTGGTACACAGCCGCCTCTAACGCAATTGCCTAGGAGCGGCCTTTCATATTTCTAGATCTGAACGGCAGCATTCGGCCAGAATTGGTCTTAATTTATTGCAGTACCGAAAAAATGAGTGGGCTGAAGCTGCGTCGGGTCTTGGCATCGATGCGCTCATCAAACGTGTAGTCGACACCGTTCAAATTCATATCGAGCTGTATCTGAAGGTACCAATGCTCATCGAAGGGGATGGGCTCGGACTTATCAGGGTTGTGTTTCGGCCGGCCCTGCACCCAGAAGTTGTCGTCGTAATCGGAAATCAGCTCAGTCGGTTTCTGGCCGGGAAAATGGTAGCTGAACGAGCGAATTTTGATGGATTCAATGTTCGGATTGCGTCCAAACTCTTTGCCTTTCTCGCGCACGAATACCTGAAAATACACTTGGTCAGG
Organism: Pseudomonadales bacterium; assembly: GCA_045106985.1. GTDB lineage: Bacteria > Pseudomonadota > Gammaproteobacteria > Pseudomonadales > JAUIET01 > JAUIET01. The sequence goes on from JBGCFQ010000062.1 coordinate 1,112, forward strand.
CGTTCTAATCCTCCGATAGAGCAAGGGGATATGCGCCTCCTGATTGGGAAAACCCGCTGGATAAGTTGAAATATGAAGCTCGTTCCTATCGTCAACAGGCAGCGTGATGGGGCCATAATACTGAACCGTGCTGTCTATACAGCCCTGCAGCAGCATACACACAAAAACGCTGCAAGCTCCTTGCGCCGACATTTGGTAGTGCATCAAATACTCCCGCTTACGGCCGGACTGTGCGATCCATAGCGAGCAAGTCGAAGCCCAGATCGCCGACCATCCCGGCAACCAGTATCGCATTGAAGGTCGTATCAGTCGCCATGCTTGCAACCCGAGGCGCGACCACGGCATATCGTCATTGACTTAAAGTATGGATCAATGGGACTCGCGAATGTCCTCAACATTTGATAGTAGCCGTTCGTTTACCCTATGTCGAACGGCGACTTCTGTTACACATCGGTCAGTCAAGCAAACAGTAGGCTTGCATCTTTTGCCAGTCAACTTTGAACCAATAAAAATTGAGCCTTCGCGGTCTTTCACTTTAAACCGAAGAATAAGAAAGGTTGTGTTGCTTTCGAATCTGTACTTACTCAGCTGGCTCAGTCTTTGCGCGTACTTTTCTTTTTTGTTTGAACGGCGCCGCCACAATGCCGGCTATTTCTACAAACGGCGATTTTAAATTGCCGCCCAAAGTCGTGTAATCGGCCTGCTCTTCTTCGGTTAATCCCCAAGGTGTTGCCTCATAACGTTCGGCTATGTAAAGAGTGCCAAACATTCTGTCCCACACGCTAGTGGCCAAGCCCAAGTTTGTGTCCCAGTGTTTTTTCAGGTAGCTGTGGTGGGTGTGGTGCATGCCTGGGCTTTGCAACCAGTACTCCAACCAGCGTGGGTAACGAAACGATACGTGGTGGTGCCTGAAGTTGCCGTTTAAGGCATACAGAAACGAAAACACACTCATATTCAACAAGGTGATATGCACCATGCTATCGACATAAAGGTAAGCAAACACTGAGGCTACAAACGAAAGCCCCACAGCGTAACCTGAGGCCCAAATGGGCGCTGCAATAAAATGTTCGCGGTAGCGGGTAAGTGGTGTGAGCACTTGTGCCGAATGGTGTACTTTATGGATAGCCCAGCCAATACGGGTTTTATGCATCATCAAGTGCGTGAAAAAGAAAATCATATCGGCGACTAAAAACGACACCAAGCCATACAGCAACATGGTGCCAGTGGTCGCTTCAAGTGTGGGCGGTGCGCCAAACTCGGCGTAAAGAAAATCGATCGTAAACGCTTCAACTGCTGGCGCAATCGTTCCCAGGAACGCCACAAACCAAATAGGCAGCATGGCGCGGTCGAGTATGTACAAGCCCATATCAACCCAGCTGGATTGGTGCAGATAAATGTCGCGTGGGAACAGGTATTGCCAAAACCGGGCAGGGCGCTCGGCGCCATCGGCACCTTTGGCACCACGGCCTTTGCGCACGACGAACAGAACGATTATGAGAATTACCGTCAGCAGCAAGAATGGCCAATGCAAAGAGTTGGTGGTTGAGGCGGGTAAGAAGCCGTCCAATACAGCTTCACCAACAGCTTGACTTATTTCGGTAAAAGGCCCGAGCACCTGCTCGCTGGCGCTGGTTACGCCGGCGTCGTTCAGCAGTATCTTCAGGTCTTCTTTAAACGGGCTTTCGCCAGTGAGTATAGCCATGAGGTAATTATACCCCCATGGCTTAGGCTACCTACCCTACATTTTTGTTCTAAGGCCTTTGGGATCGTACTGGGCGCCTAGAGATGCTTGAGCGGTGAAGCGTTCGCAGGCCACTTCAATTTGAAACTCCGCATCAGCCAAGGCGTCTTTGCTTAAGCCCGGTGAGTTTACATAGCCCATACCAATCGCCGCACCCAAGGTGTGGCCATACATACCGCTGCTCAGGTAGCCCACTACGTCGCCATTCATAATGATGGGTTCGTTGTGGTATAGCAGGGGCTCGGGATTATCCAGTTTAAACTGAATTAGGCGTCGGTCAGGTAGCCCGGCTGCTTTGGCATCAACAAAGGCCTGGCGACCAATAAAGTCGCTGATGTCGGGCTTGGCAGTAAAGCTTAAACCGGCTTGTACTAAGTTGTCTTCGGCGGCTACATCGTGGCCCCAATGACGAAAGCCTTTTTCAAGTCGCAGGCTGTTGAGTGCGTGCAGGCCCACGTTGCGAATATTAAATTCTTCACCCACTTGATGCAGCGCATTAAACAAGTTCACCGCGTACTGTTCTGGGACAAATATTTCCCAGCCTAGCTCGCCCACGTAACTGATGCGTTGCATCCACATGTCGGCACCGCCCAGCTTTACGAAACGGCCAGTGCCAAAAGGAAAGGCCTCGTGGCTCAAGTCTTCGTCGGTCAGCTTTTGCAAGGTGTTGCGTGCATTTGGGCCCTGCACCGAGAAGCATGCAGTACTGGTTGTAAAGTCTGTTAACTCAGTATCGGCATGCAAATGCTTTTTAAGACGCCACCAGTCGCGGTATAGGCTGCCAATGCCAGTGACCACGGCGTATTTGTCTTCGCCTGTTTTCGACACTGTTAAGTCGGCTTCAATACCACCACGTTCGTTAAGCCATTGGGTATAAATAACCTTGCCCACCTCAACGTCCATATTGGCACAGCTGAGATTTTGCAGTGTGCTCATTGCACCCGGGCCCGACACTTCAAATTTTCCAAAGCTGGAAATATCGTACACGCCCACACTGTCGCGCATGGCCTTGTGTTCGTCAGCGTAGTTTTGAAACCAATTTTGGCGTTTGTAGCTGTATTCGTATTCTGCTTTTTGGCCTGGCTTGGCAAACCAGTTTGCGCGTTCAAAGCCGCCCACCTCACCAAAGCAGGCGCCTTGCTCTTTTAACTGCTCATGAATCGGTGAGTGAATAAGGTTACGCGCTGTGTGATATTGATAAAACGGCCAGTGCATGGAGTAGGTATGGCCCAACGCTTCGGGTATGCGGTCTTCTACGTAGTTTTGTGTGCGTTGCACTGAATTGTTACGGTTAACATCTGTTTCGGTAATTTCGCCAGACGGATAACCGTCTACAATCCAGTCGGCCATTATTTTACCCACGCCGCCGCCAGCACCAATGCCTTTGCTGTTCATGCCGCAGGCCACCCAAAAGTTATCTACCTCGGGGGTGGGGCCTAACAAATGCAAGTTGTCGTTAGTAAAGCTTTCGGGCCCGTTAAAGTAGGTGCGAATACCGGCCTCACCAAATTCTGGAAATGTTTCCATAGCACCCATAAGGTAGGGTTCTATGTGGTCCATGTCGCAAGGAAATTCGTCAAAGCTGAACTCTTCTCGGATGTTTTTCATAGAGCAACCGATGGCATTGGTTTCAAACCAGCCAACCAACATTTTTCCGGCGTCTTCTTTAAAGTAAAGCCCCTTGGAAAAATCGCGCAGCACCGGGCGCTTGGTTAGCGTCGGCATTTCTGGGGTTACTACGTACTGGTGTTCGCAGGCGTACAAGGGCAGGTCTACGCCTATCTTTGCGGCTATATCTCGTGACCAGAGGCCGCCGCACAGCACAACATGGCGAGCCTTAATACTGCCTTGCTGTTTGTCTTTCTTGTTCGTGTAGTTAACTCCAACGGCTTTGCCATTGTCGGTCAGAATTTTGTCAACCTTGTAGCCTTCCAGAATCATCGCGCCATTCTGCTTGGCACCTTTGGCTAAGGCCATGGTGGTGTCAATCGGATTGGTTTGGCCGTCGTTCGCAATGTACATTGAGCCAATCACGCCTTCGGTGTTAATGCCCGGGTACAATTCTTCCAGGCGCTTGTTGTCTAACCATTCGCTTTCCACCCCAAACACTTTGCCCATGCTAGAGGTGCGGCGCAGTTCTTCCAGCCGCTCTGCATCGCGAGCCAGGCTCAGGCTGCCTATTTTTCGGTAGCCAGTGGCCTGTTCAGTTTCGGCTTCAAGGCTGGCGTACAGCTCATGGCTGTATTGGGCAAGGCGGGTTAGTGTAGGCGTTGGCCATAACATGCTGCACAAACCCGCTGCATGCCAGGTAGTGCCGCAGGTGAGCTGCTCGCGCTCTAGCAATACAACGTCATTAACACCACGTTTGGCAAGATGATAGGCAATAGAGCAGCCAACGATGCCGCCACCTATAATCAGTATATTTGCTTCTGTTGGTACTTCGCGGCTCATAAGGTACGCCTCAGTGTTTGCTCGCTATTTCTATTAGCTTCGCAGCAATTTGTTTTCAGGATCATACACGGCGTCCATTTCTATATGGGCCCAACGCAGGCCATGGCTGGTGTGTACTTGTACCTGTGTGCCTTGAATAAGAAGCTCTGGCTTTATATAGGCAAAGGCCAGACTGTAGCCAACACGGAAGCCATAGGCGCCACCGGTTGTTAAGCCAATGTGCTCACCATCGTGAAACACCGACTCGTTGCCAAACACTTCACAGGCTATGTCGTCATCAAATGCCAGATAGGCCAATTGAATTTCGCCGCCATTTTTTTCGCGCTCACGTACTACGTCAGCACCAATAAAATCGCGGCTGCTGTCAATAAAGCGCTCCATGCCGGCTTCTACGCCACTGATTTCTTCTGTGAACTCATGGCCCCAGGCGCGGTACATTTTTTCCATGCGCAACGAGTTAAACGCAAAGCCGCCAAAGTCTCGCAGGCCGTGTTCGGCGCCTACTCTAAACAAGGAATCGTAAATGCTGGGCAACTGATAGGTGGGCATGTGCAATTCATAACCCAGTTCGCCCGCGTAACTAACCCGTATGGCCATTACTTCGGCGCTGTCGACCATAATGTTCTGTTGGCTTAACCAGGGGAAGGCCTTGTGCGAAAGGTCGGCTGTGCTAATGGCTTGCAGAATGTCTCGCGACTTTGGCCCGGTGATTAGTATGCCAGCGACGCTGTCGGTAACGTTCTCTATACTAACGTCAAAGCCATCGGCATGCTGTTGCATCCAATGCAGGTCGCGATGTTCGCTGGCCAGTGGTCCAACTAAGAAGTAGTGCTCGTCGTTAATGCGTGTAATCGACTGCTCGGTCATTATGCCACCGTTCTCGGCATGAAACAGCGTAAGGCTCAGGCGACCGTCGCGTGCGGGTAGCTTGTTGCACGACAATTTGTTTAAGAAAGCCGCTGCGTCTTTGCCGCGAATATCAAATCGCGCCGCGCCAGAAATATCGATAATACCCGCTGAGTTTTGTACTGCAGCGCATTCTTCAGCAGCCACTGCGTGTGACTCACCACGTGACCAATGGGCTTCTTCGCGGCGCACTTCGTCAGTCGCAAACCAAAGGGGTTTTTCATAGCCCTGTACAACGCCGTACTTGGCGCCTTTTTCGGCCAGAATAGCGTACAACGGGCTTATGCGCTTTGCTCGGGCAATAGGTCTGGCTTCGGTTGCACCCATCGCGGTATACATCACTTCGTAGCTTTCGATGGCTTTGGTAATACAGTAATCTTTGTCTACCCAATCGCCAAAGCGGCGGCAATCAAGCGAGGCCATATTCAATTCTGTTTGGCCATGCACCATCCATTGCGCCATGTACTTACCAAGTGCGCCTTGGGCAATACCAATGCTAGAGCCGCACAGGTTCCAGAAGTTACGCAGGCCACCTTGTGGCCCCATTAGTACATTGTCGTCTGGAGTGTGAGTAATCGGTCCGTTCACAACGGTACGAACACCTACTTCACTAAAGCCTGGTGTTAGCTCCATGCAGCGCTCAAGAAACGGCATTAAACGTTCCAGGTCGCCGGCGAATAATTCTCTATCAAAGCTCCAGTCCATGCCGCCTAAGGCCCATGGCTTAGAGCCCCAGGTTTCGTAGGGCCCTACCAAAAAGCCTTTGCCTTCCTGGCGTATGTAGGCGTTGGTGTAGCTGTCGCGACATACTGGTAATTCAAAATCTAGCTTTTCAATTTCAGAATAAGGGTCGGTTACCAGGTATTGGTGTTCCAGGTTAACGATGGGCAGTCGTGCTCCTACCATGGCGCCCACTTCCGGTGCGAAGCAACCGGCGGCGTTAACCACGTGCTCGGCAACAACGGTGCCTTTCTCGGTGACAACTTCCCACTCGCCACTGGGCAGTGCGTTAATTTCTAACACGCGGTTGAAGCGGCTAATGGTGGCGCCATTGGCCCGTGCTAACTGCGACATAGGCATTGCCACAGAGGTTGGGTCTACGTGGCCGTCATTCGGCGTGCTAACAATAATGCGCGCGCCGTCAAAGTTCATTAGGGGGTTTAAGGCTTGGGCTTCTTGCTTGCTTACTATGTTGAACTCGCAGGGTACGTTCTTGGCGCGGGCCTCAAGGTTGCGAAACCACTCTTCCTCTAGTTTGGTGTAGCCAATGCGCAGGCTACCGCATTGGTGAAACGTTGTTGGGTCGCCGGTTTCTTCGGGCAAGGTCTTTGTGTACAGGTCGATAGAGGCCTGTTGAATCTTGGCCACCGTGTGGTTGCCAATGAAGTTCGACACCAAGCCTGCAGCATGCCAGGTAGAGCCGCTGGTGAGCTCGCCTTTTTCAACCAGCAAGGTGTCCGTCCAGCCTTCTTTGCTCAAATGGTAGAGTAGGCTAATGCCCAGCGAGCCGCCGCCAACAATAACTACCTGTGCGTGATCTTTCATTTATTCTTTTCTCTGCAATGTTTACCTGGAGTACTTGGCCGGCCATGTGCCAAGCACGGCCAGCCAACGGGTCAGCTGTTGCCCGCGCGGCGAGCACGGGGAGTATAAAATACTCGGGACTGCAATAGGTCTCTAAGAACGACCGATATTATCGCGTGACAAATGAATTGGAAATTGTGCGCGTATTGCCAAATCCACCTCATCGCTTACATGCGTGGGGAAGTAGCTTGCCAGCAGTTCGTTTTTACGCTGCACAGCCAGTTTAAGTGGTTCCGGCTTGCCGGCGTCACTCCAGTCATTGGGGCTCATGCGGTTTGAGAACTCAGGATAGATGTACTCGGTTTGCATCACGCTAAGGGTTTGGTCCGAACCTAAATAGTGCGCCTTGTTGTTTAGGCAAACGTCCTTTAGGTTCTCAAAGCTGAGGGTATCGGTATTCACTTCAATGCCCTTCACCATGCGCATACAGGCACCCAGTATGTCGTTGTCTAGCAGCAAGCTTTCTGGGCAAACACCTAGCAAGCTGGCGTACATACCGGCGCTTTCATACACGATGTTAGCACCCGACAAGGCCGCCGCCGCGGCAGTGTAAGCGCGCTCAGACCCGCCTTGATGGTCTGGCATTTTGGAATCTGACATGCCACAGGCCGTGCCAGTAGGTAAGTTGAAGTAAGCGCCCACTTGCGCGCAACCCGCTGATAGTACGCCTTGTTCTGGCGAACCACCGCTCATAGCGCCGGTTCGAAGGTCTGACACGAAGGGCCAGGTGCCTAATATGCACGGTGCGCCCGCTTCAATGGCTTGCACATACACCAAGCCACCCAGGCATTCGGCCCAGGCTTGGGCGATAGCACCCGCCAGGCAAGCAGGAGCGGTTGCTCCAGCTTGTGCTGCCGACAACAACAGTACGGGCATTCCACCTTCTACAGCAACTCGAAGACACTCTAGTGACTCTTCGGCAAACTTCATGGGTGGCACTACAAAGCAGTTAGACTGGCTCATAAAGGGCCGGGCGCGCCAAGCTTCTTCGCCACCGGCAAACACGTGCAGCATCTTTAGCGTTTCTTCAATGTGATGCGCTTCTGTCCACGACGAGCCAATGTGTTTTTGAGTGCCCATTACGCTGCAGTAGGCCGAGTTCAGGTCCATGGCAGCGTTATCAAGTATGTCTCTGGCCACACAGGTTCGCTGGAACATATGGATATGCTCACAGTTGCTAACAATGCGCGCCATGTCATACAAATCTTTTGCGGTAGAGTCGCGGTAACTATTGGTCTCGCTGTCGGCAATCATTACGGCGGCGCCCGCCGTAGAGAAATGCACTCGTTGGCCGCTCAAATCCAGGTCGTACTTAGGGTCTTGGCCATGCAATACCAGGTCTCGCTGGCAAAGATCCATGGCCTTGTCGACCACCTCGCGCGACATACGCATGCGGCCGTCGTCGCCCATGGTGGCGCCGAACTCAGTGCATACCTCTATGCAATGCGGTGTAGGTTGACAAAAACCAACTTCGGACAAAATCTTATAAGTTGTTTCAATAATCTTTGGAATGTCTTCGTCCTTAAGTGGCTTATACCAGCCGCCCGTCTCGCCCGGTTGTACCGGCTTTTGATCTTCTGCCAAAGGGGCGTTGCGTAGGGCTACTCGGGAACGTCGGCCACCAGCTCGTCGCGACATACTTACTACCTCTTGTTATTGAATTGCGCCCGAAAATGAGCGGCTTGTGATTGGGTAAAGTGCCCGCGAATTGTGCGCCTAGTTTAATGTTGCGTACAACTAAGTTTTATTGGGTCTATGCAAAAGAATATCTTATGTATAAGATCGAAATAGTAAATATTGAAAGAGTTGCCATATGAGTCGCAAGTTACCGCCATTGAACAGCTTGAGAGCATTTGAGTGTGCTGCCAGACACATGAGTTTTACTATGGCATCGCAGGAGCTCAACGTGACTCAGGCGGCCGTGAGCCAGCAGGTTAAAACCCTGGAAAGTTACCTGGGCTTGCCACTGTTCAAACGTCTTACCCGCAAATTGGTGCTTACCGAAGAAGGTCAGCTTTTGCAGCCCGAGTTAAGCGAAGCACTAGACCAGATTGGTGGCGCGGTGGCCAAGTTGCGAGACACAACGGTGGCTGAGCGTTTAACGGTGCGGCTTGGACCCTCGCTGGCGGCCCGTTGGTTGTTGCCCAAGCTTAGTGCATTCTGGCAGCTGCATCCCAACATCGACCTGTGTTTCTACCATTCCAATTCGCCGGTTGATTTTGACCGTGAAGATATTGATATGGCGATTACTTACGGTAACGGTCAATGGCGAGGGGTAACGGCCGAACACTTGCTAGCGTCAGACTACTTTCCGGTGTGCCATCCCACCTTGTTGGACCACAGTCACGGCAGCTTACAAGGTGGGCTTGCCGCGCAAACTTTGCTGCACGACGCGCGCTACTATGATTGGGAGCAGTGGCTGAACATGGCAGGCATAAGCGACGTCAATCCGCGGCGCGGCATTATTATTGACGACACCAATGTACTAATTGAAGCAGCGCTCAGCGGGCAAGGCGTCGCCTTGTGTTCAACAATGTTTGTTAAAGATCATTTGCTAACAGGGCAGTTGGTTAAGCCGTTTAGTGAAACGCTGCACAGTGGCGATGCTTATTACATTGTATACCCGCCCAAGCATTTGGAGCGTTCTGCAGTGCGAGAATTTCGGTCGTGGTTGCTAGAGCAGGACAATGAGGGGCCGTCAGTTGACCAAGAGTAGTCTGTACAAAAACTGTTTGGAGCAATAAGGACCTAAGGTTGAACTCGGCGTCAATAAATTTTACTTGTGCCGTGTTTAGGAAACAAAAATCCATTTGTGCATACTAGGAGCGTCTGATCCTGCCTTGGCATCGGAATGCAGTATTCGATAGTTTACGAAGTTGCGAAATTCCGTTGAAACCAGGTGCTTTCTATCATGCCAGTAAGCGTCGAACGCAGACATTTTCCTTAGGTCTATCATCATGCTTGTAATGCATGTCCAGTGTGCCTCACCTATTGCACTCTCACGTGTCTGTCGAAAAGCGTCCTCACATATGTTGAGAACATCTCCGATGAAGGCGTTATAACGAATTCTGCCGAGCTCATCTAAGGGCTCATTCTTGCTCGCTTTTCGGAATACCTTCGAAAGACCAGGGTCCGAGTTCAGCTGATGGAAAACTTCCTGCAATTCGTCATAGAGTGCCTGTTCTATGTTTCGCTGCGACTTTTTTGTAGCTGCGACCATTTGAATCGTCAGGCACACTATCGCAAGTACCACACAGATGGAGGCTGCGGATTCGAATCGTATAACTAAGTCCGCAATAGGCATAGGTTTAATCTTTAAAATAAGGAATAACAACCCCGAAGCTTCAAACAATTTCTGCGTCGGTTAGTGTCTATATGGTACTCATTCGTGCCAAGAGAGTCTAAGTTGTTTCTGGTACAAAGGAAGCTTGCCAAGCTTCATAGAGTGCTTCGCCGTGAGTATGACGCCCATCAACATCACAAACATCCACTAAGCTTACTGTTTTACCTTTTTTTGCATCAACAATACTGGAGTTAAATTGAATAGATACGGCACATTTTTGAGCATTTCTTTAATAGCGGCATCGTTCGCCGCTAGCGCCGCTGATTATGATTACGAGAATATTTCGAAGCGGTATTCAAGTGTGAAACTATCAGCTAACAAAACAGCAAGCTCCAAAATGCAGGGCGAGTGTCTTGTTGGATTAAAAGACTTGAATTTCAAGAAGAAGAACACCTTCGACCCAGTAGCTGAGTGGGGTAACTACCGATCACTTTCTCTACTAGAACAATTTCCGCCCTGCGAGGTCCTCATAATGATGGAAGTAGCACAAAGCAAGCTGAAGGCTCGTCAAGCAAAGTAGGGTATATTTTCATGGCATTCAATACGCGAAAATAGGTATGACAGCGCCTATAGCTTCTCGTTGTCCAGCTCTCAGAGATCATTAATGCGAACACAACAGTGACTGAGTGTTAAAAGCGAAGACTTATGCTTGTAAAAAAGGGTTCTGGGCCGAGAAACCGCCTATCATCGATACAATTTGTATCGGTGCGGCGCGACCATACATGATTGGGAAATGACCTCATACCATCCAGAGCACTTAGTTCTTTAAGGTGCCAAGATCCAGCGAGTCATCAATCGGTTTTGTTTCGGCCCAATTAGTGCGCCACACTTCCCGCGAGATATCGCCAACATGAATGGGCTGCCTGTCAAAACCCGCAAGATTGGCTATTAATGGTTTTATCACGGTGTCGTATCGTGGTACCGCGAAGTACGGAAAACTAATGCGTTGTCGTCTACTTGTGTTTTCTACTTTATGCGGCGTTGACATAAAATAGCCACCAGACCAAAGTTCTAGCATGTCGCCAATGTTAATGATCAGGCAATCGTCGGGTGCATCAGCCGACAGCCACTCTTCGCTGTTGCGCGGTCGAAGAAAAAGTCCACCGCTAGGGTCTGGCGCTACTATTGTTAGTACGTCAGTATCTTTGTGAGGATGTATACCGAACGCTTGCTCCGAATTTTTTGGCGGGTAGCGCAGGAGTGTCATATTGGTCAGCGGTTGTTCGAAAACTTCAGCAAAATATCCGGGTTCAATGCCGAGTATTTTTTCAAACGCGTTCAATAGAGTGGCACTGAGTTGATCGCAGGCTTGCCAATAGCTTGCAATGCTGACGTGCAGCTGAGGTACTTCGCTGGGCCACTTATTGGGCCCATACAAGTCACACTCACTGCAAATCTGGTCACTGGCTTCAGCCTGCCAGTGTAGCTTGTAGCCTTCGTATTGATCTGCGGCGTAATCGCCAGTGGCGGCATCAAAAAAACCAAGAGGAATGTAGCCACGGTAATTGTTAGAGCTGATTTGATACTGCGTTTTCTTTTCCAGCGATAGCTCAAAGAAAGCGTGCGTAGCTGCGCGGGCTGATTCAATGACCGAGGTCGGGATTCCATGGCCGCGTACGATCACGAAGCCAATGTCGCGGCAGGCTAGCTCTAATTTCCGCTGTGCTGTTGCCTTTGCGCTTTCTTGAGCGTTAACGTCGGTAAGCGCCGAAATATCAAGTACTGGAAGCTTGTTCATTCCCGCGCTATCGCCCAGCTTCTTCAATAGTGATTCGCAATTTCTCGAATGGCCGCTAACTTTTTGCCAAATTTTTCGCTGTTAACAGAGCTGGCAATTTGCTGGCTGGAAAACCAAGCGGCTACCATGTTGGCGCTGCGGTTAATGTAAATAACCTGGCCATGTATACCCACGGCACAAAATTCTTCTTTCTCAGCGTCAAGCACCCACCACATATTATGGTAGGCCTGCCAGTCGGCATTTTGGTATTTGCTATTGTGCTTCATGTTGGTTGTAAGGCGGTCGTCAACATTCACTATGGCGTCAACCCAGGCTCGTGGAACAATTTGCTCGCCCTTGTATTTGCCATTTTGTAACAGCAGCTGACCAAAACGTGCTGCGTCACGTACGGTTGTATTCATGCCGCCAGTAGCCACTGCCATTAATGCGCGGTCGGCGGCAATAGAGGCGTCGTGTTCGGTTCTAAGTTTTGACCATATGTTCTGTTGAACAAACCGATGCAAGGGCATGCCCGAAACGCGGGCTACCAGCCAACCGAGTACATCGGCATTGGCTGAGTTATAGTCGAACTGTGCGCCGGGTTGCAGTGTTGTGTCGGGCTTAACGAAGTCGGTCACAAAGTTATGCACGCCATAGATTACCCCGGAACCGGGCTGAACATCGGCTGCTCCTGGCAGATAAGCCATTTTTAAAGCGGGTGCATAGAAACGAAAAAACTCGGAACTGTAATCGCTATAGTTTTCTTTAAACGCCAGCGCTGTGTCGTGGTCCAACACGTTTTGAATACTCACGCGCACAAAGCCGCTGCCTTTTAGTTCGGGAATATAGTCAGCAGGGGAAGCGTTTACGTCCAGTTTTCCAGACGCTACTAATAAGCCAGCCGCAGTGCTCACCAACGATTTGGTCATAGAGAACCAGATGTGTCGATCGCTGGCTTGCATGCCATTAAAGTACTGTTCAAACACTAACTTTTTATTGCGCAAGATCACAACGGCGTCGGCGTCGTTGGCAGCAAACAAATCGCTTAAGGTTTTATGTTCGCCAGGCGGCTTCTGCCAGGCTATCCGTTCAATTTTTTTGTCTGGGCGTAGTTTGAACTGATCGATAGGACCAGATCGGGCAATGTTCAGTGTGTTAAAAAAAGCGCCTGTGTTTCTGAAAGCCCAACGACTAAAAGGCTGATCGCGATAATTCGCAAAGGTAACCTGCGATTGTTCTGTGGGTGGAACGCCTTGCATCGCGGTGGCATTTTTTATGTCGGAGGCCATAGCCGTCATAGGTAGCTGCATAGAAAGTAGAAGTAGCAGTGCGAATTGTCGTTTCATGTTGGTCTCAGGTTTCTATTATTTATTAACTGGGCAAACTTGTGATTATACGCACTAGTGGGGTAGCGGGGATTTTCCGCCTAAAAAAGACAAGCGCCCCGTAAGTCATTGATTATTGCTTCTTGAGTGGCAAAAAACAGACCTGTCGCTCAAAAATAATACACCCGCTACAGGCCCCGTAGTACGAGGGCTGTAGCGGATTATGTCTTCTTTAGACGGAAACTCCCTAGTACCCTAAAGTCTCTCTGTTCGTCAATTTGGTGAAGAAGTGGCAAGACAGAAGGCGATTCGAGCTAGCGAACGTGGTCTCCGACAAGTTGAGGGATTGTACTGGGCCTCTGAACGAGGCGATACAGATGAACAGGAGGCCATAGAACGTAAACCGTTCGCCATACTAGATGCGGCTGGTTCTCGTTCTCAGCACGAAGCGACCTAGTGGCTCAAGCGCGAAACGGGGTAGTTTAACCTGACCCTGTTAGCGCCTAGCTTATCAATATAGCATAGCTATTATGTTAGCTTAAATCGCTTTGTAAGCAACCGTGGTCCGCCTCCTTTTTCTGAGTTGTTGGCTACGCAACGACGTCCTGTTCCAACTCAGCAGCTGCATCAATCATCACGCCTGATAAGGTGGTGTAGGTTAGAGTCCACGCCTCTTTGGTTTCCTCGGTAAATGCGTCACCCAAGCCTTGCTCAAGAGTTTTCAGCAGTGCCGCACCTACTGTAGCGTAATCATCGGCACCGACTCCGTATTTTACGTGTCGTTGCCCTAATGCCTGCACCGCCGGAACAACCGACTCGATAACGTCAAGACTGCGAACAGCTGTGTTGAGCATCATCATTAGTTTTTTACCCTGACTCTCCCTGTCTGTGCCAAACATTTTTCGATACTCTGGCTCCATCTCAAATAAATTGGAATAGAACAGTAGAGCTACTTTATCGGCGTTGGGTGTCAGACTTTCCCAAGTGGTTTTAACCAGATTTATTTGCATGTCATTCATAAATACTACCTTTTCTAATGGTTAACTGAACTTTTTCCGGTTGGTCCTTACTCGACCAAACCAATCATGTGATCCACGGCGGCCTTAACTTCTTCGTCGCTTAGGGCATCATTGCCACCGCGAGGCGGCATCATAGTGCCTTTGGGTCCGTAAAAGCCCTCTAGTGCATGTTGATAAAGAGCTTCCCTGCCTTTGCTTATTCGAGGCATCCATGCCGACGCGCTACCCGCAACAGGCGCACCGGCAATACCAATACCGTGGCAACCCTCGCAGTTTTCAGACCATATAGCGGCGCCATCCGCCTTGGTAAGGGGCGCGCTAGTCTGCGCGAGTTCTGTATGAGCAGAGCAAGCCGTCAGGACTAACGCACCGAGTAGCAATAACGAATGGCGCATCGCTCAGATTGGCACTCGAATTACAACACCACCCATAACATCCCCAAGCTTGAAGTCAGCTTTAGGTGTGTCTTTGTGGTCGTTGTGACAGCTAACGCAGGCCGGAGCCACTGCCATATCCGCATAAACAGCTGTGAAGTATTTTTGACCGCCCAGCTCTTCCTCTGCGTAATAGTTCTTACCTTTGTTATCTGCAATGTACTGCAAGCCGGCCTTCTCTACGTCACTTCGTGGGCCGTTTTGTTTATTGATCGGCCAAAGCGAGAGCAAGGAGTAAGAAAAGTCATCTGTTGATTCACCCACCATCTCTGCGCCGAAGCGAAACATCTGCGCGGGTAATACCAGGGCCTTGTCGTCTTCGAAGTGCTCGCTCGCCGTGATGACTTTTTCCTTGTTCTGCAAACGGTTGACGATCAGTCTTGTGTAAACAGTACGATCGGAAGACATAACCAGGTGTAACCAGTCAGTCATCTGTTTTGCGCTGAATTTCGCCTCCTCCGAATATTCGGCATAAGCGACTCCTGTGGTTAGTGCGGCCGTTAGGACAACGGCACCTATTTTGGCAATCGGCTTTTTCATAGTGGTACCCCTGCTGTTAAGAAAATGAAATTCATTTTTCCTGCTCTTTGAGACGGCTTCGAGCGAGGTCAATACTTTCAACATGTATCGTCGGTGGGCCGCCAAAATTTGTTTTAATCAGCGTTTCGTCGGCCAGAGCGTCGATAGCGAAGCCAAGCCCGTGGCATTCAAGGCATACCGGGCGAATCATTTTTTCGTTTGGCTTAAGTGTTTCGGACTGGTTGTGGTTCACTTCATTGTGTGTGAAGGTTCCCCAGAAATAATCTACTTCAGTTCTTGGCATATGGCATGTCGCGCAGCTAACACCTGACCCAACTGGCAATTCTCCGGCCAATTCTTTTCGCCAAAGCTCAGCGTGCGATGATGATTCGTAAGCCAGTGAATGCTCGTCGTTGTGGCAGCCAAGGCAGGCGGTAGTAGCGGCCGCCTGGCTATCGAAAGTATGAGCACCATGGCAGGAGTTACAGCTAAGCTCCGCATCGGCCGCGGATGCTTTCATGGGTAGTCGTGCAAGACTTACATGCATTGGCGGCAGTGCTTGGTTTAATCGCTCAACATCCAGACGCATGCCGTGCTTGCCTTGCAAGAAGCCTTTCACTTCCCCCTGGTGGCAGGTTTGACATTGATTGTGATCCGGCTTGTCAAACCATTCTGACTCAGCTGAGGAGTGGCAGGCTAAACAATTTACGCCAGCCGCCGCGTGACTGCTGGCCAGCCAGTCCTGTTCAACCGTTGATGAATGCGTTGATTGATTTGCCGCAACCATGTCACTCATTGATAAGGATTTGATGGGGAAATTTTCTAGCGGATACTCGGGCAACTGTTCTGCGATACTCAGCAAGTTGCTTTCTAACATCTTGCCGTTGATAAACGCTGGAGCGTCCATGTGCTTGACTAAAAAGTCTTCATAGAGCGCTCGATTGTCGTGAAAGTTATGGCATCCCGCTGCAGTGCAGGTGTTAAAGGCCATTTCCGAGTGGCTGGGTCGATCTTCGGCAATGTCTTGGTGGCACAAGAAACAGACGTCTTCGGGTACGGTTACGCCCATGCCTGCTGTAATTTCCGGTCTGTGCTCAATGTGGCAGGTAGCGCAGTACCTAGCGTCCAGTATGGCTAATCGGTCTGCGTTTCTTGGGTCGGTGAATTTGGATCGAGGGTGATCATCTTTGGCGGCCTTCAAGGAGTCTCCATGGCAATTCACACAGGCGTCTTGAATGACTTCGGCATCTGCAAACGCCTCGGTGTGACATGAACCGCAGGCCATTTCTATCTGATGATGGCCATGAGTAGTCTGTCCCGGTAGGAACATGGTTTTATCAGAGTCAAGCTGCAGCATTTTCTGCGCCATATAAAGGACAAATAAAACACTCAAGCCAAGCCAGAAGCTCCAAAGCCATGCTCTCTTCAATTGCATTGGTTGTAATCATCGCTCACTTTAGAAGTAGTAAGTTTTCAAAATATGAAGACCTAAAAGAGCCGGAATTGGCCAACAAAGCAAAACATGTGCCCACAGGCTTCCGGTCCGAAAGAGTTGAACTTGTCTGGGGTCGATTCTGTGTTCGAGCGCTATGAAGATGCTCATCAGGCCGCCCATTAATGCAAGAGCGGTAAACGTGGACATCAATGCCAGATTAAGATTGTTGCCAAGTCGAAAGCCGGTATGAACGGCGAGCATTAATAATGCCGCCACGCCCAGCACTGCATGGCCGATACGCCAGCTTGAAAAGTGGCTGTTGGCAAACCATTTCAATCTTTTTCGCACTGAAACTAACAAACCAATAGTGCTGATAGCGAGTAATGAAAAGCCACTGATTTGCTTGTTTCGTTCCGAGGTCCACAGCTCATCCCAATGCCACTCGAGCTGCACTGTATCAGCGTACGGTGCGCCAGGATAAAATAACGCGATTGTGGCTAGTAGCAATAGCGACATGCTGGCCGCCACAAACAATGGTTTATAGCCTCGCTGTGGTGCAAGCGGGTCGAGATTGCTGCTAGCCGCCATCAGCATTGGTCGACAAGACCCGCAACCGGTACCAGCGTTTGATAGCACGCCTATTTGCTCAACGCTGCAGGCGCCGTCCTCGGTGAGTTCGAGAATTCTCGCTTTGGAAACAGCATTGCAATTGCAGATCGTCGCTTCAACAGGCAGCCGTTGAAACTGTGTAACCAGATCTATTGAATCCAGGTCACCGGTTTGGCGAAACCGCCATATTTTCCAGGGTGGAATATGCTTACTGATGCGCGCATATTCGCGCAAGCTGGAAAGCTCTGGCCAAACACCGATAGCGACAATGCCGACTATTCGGCCGTGTAGAATGTTCAGGCGTCGATAGATGGCGTCTGACTCATACACATAGCTGCGCACACCGATGTCCGAGGGGTCGGCATCGCCAAGGCTAAACACCGCCAAACCTGCAACCTTCAAGCTGGTTGAGAGTATTGAGCCGCGATAGTGGTTGTTGCTCTCGTTGCAGAGGTGCTGTGCGGCAATATCAGCTTGTTCGAAGCCAGGTGCTACAACGCCATACACGCGCCCGTCGTACTCACAGCATTCACCAATAGCAAAAATATCAGGGTCGCTGGTCCGCATCGTGGAATCTACCTGAACCCCACGTCCAAAGGCCAAACCGCTTACTCGTGCAAGATCAATGTTGGGCCTGATTCCTGTTGCCACAATCAGGGTGTCGCAATCAAGCAGTTCGCCATTGCGTAGGCGAACTGACTGAACGCGCGGCGTGCTGTGCACTGCAGTGATGCCGCTGCTGATCACAGCCGTAATTCCTTGCTGTTGAAGTTCGCTTGCCAGTCTCGTCCCCGCTTTCTGGTCAAGCTGACGGAACATTAGATGCGAGTTATGATCTACCAGAGTAAGCTGGGTATTGTGGCGCTGCATGCCTCGTGCCGCTTCTATGCCAAGTAAACCGCCGCCTAGAACCACCGTATGTCTGCTGGAAATTCTTCGGGCGGCTAGATGTTCAGCGTCTCGAATATTTCGGAATGTGTAGACACCAGGCCTGTCGATACCCTCAATTTCTGGGACATAAGGCCGAGAGCCTGTGGCCAGCACGAGCTTACTGTAGGCGTATACAATGCCCTGGTTGTCGACAACACACTTTGCTTCTCTATCTATACTCTTTATGTGCGCAGAGACGAATCGAGAATGGCGCCCGCTGTTTAGTGTTTCGCTTAAGGATGAAATTTCCTCAAATCGAGCGTTACCCGCGAGCATCGATGACAATTGCACGCGATCATAAGGTACCCGGTTTTCGTTACCCATGATGAGTATCGACTGCTGTGGGTATCGCCGGGTCAGTTGTTCGTACAGGCGCATACCTACGGGTCCAGCACCAATAATGATGATAGGCAGTTGTTCCACGTTGTAGGCTGTTGTCACTTCGTGGAATGGTTGAGAAGCTTGAGCGAACATTTTTCCGTACCAAAAAAATGCCCATCGATTCAAAATCGATGAGCATCTTTACTCAAAAAATTCATGTTGTGCTAACCACTACCGAGCGCCCAACCAAAGAAATCGATGCGCGGTACGGTTTGTAGTTGTGTGTTTACAGCAAAATTGGTGCCAGCCAAGGTTTAGAAAAAGAAATCAAGCACTTAGCCTAGTTAGATTTGTTGGGAATTCCACAAATGCACCACGGCCGGAAACTACTGCAACAATTGGGTGCGGACTGAGGGAGGGGAAGGGGGGCGGAAAAGGGGACGGAGGGATAAAAAATAAACCATTGCACGATACGAACAGCTGGCAAACGATGCCGCTACAATATTCCCCATTTCTCGCGGTTCAACAGGTCGAGTTTCAGGCGGATCTTTTTTCAGTGACAAATGCGTTCTGCACGTATGGTAATAGCTGATGTATTCGCGAAGGGTTCTACCTAGTGGTTTCCTCAAGTGTTGCTGGCCGCGTTGTGTGTCAGCCCATTTGCCGGGTTTCAGAAGGTCTGCGGTCAAACAGTGCTTTAAACGCTCTGGAAAAATGCGCTGTATCAGCAAAGCCACATTCCTGGGCTATGTCGGTTACAGAGCGAGAAGAGTTCTCTAGTAGCCACAAGCCATAGCCTAAGCGAATGTTGCGGTAACTGCGTTGCATACTTTGTTTGGTTTCGTTTACAAACAGGCGTTCCATTTGTCGCGTAGACAAGCTTAGCGCCTTGGCGATTTCAGCTGAGGAAAGCGGGCGTTCCATATTTTGTTGCATGATTAATAAGGCGCGCTTAACACGCTCGTCTTTAACAGTGTATTCGTTAGTAGGCCGTGGCTGTGCCGCGTTAGAAGATCGCGCTTCGTCCATGCCTAGAATGCTCAAGCTTTTGCGTGCCCAATCGCGCCCCAGATGACGCTCGATAATAAGAGAGGCCAGGTCGGCCGCCACGGTACCGCCAGAGCAGGTGATTCGGTCACCGTCATCGACATAAAGCCGGTCGGCCACGGGAATAACGTCGGTAAACTCGGCCAGCAAATCCTGGTAGTGAAACCAGCTCACGCAGCATCGCCGGCCAGACATAAGCCCAGCGCGAATGAGCGCAAATGAGCCGGTGCAAAGTCCTACCAGCGTAACGCGCTGCTTGGCTGCGAGCCGCAGGTAGTCCTGCACGGCTTTACTTGCAGTCGGGCCTTGATGCAGCAGCCCGCCTACTACAACAATGTAGTCGAATTCTTTAGGTTCTCTGAAGGTTTCCCAAGGGCGAACATTCACCCCACAGCTGGAGTCGATTTCTTCTAGGTCAGCCCCCATTACCGTCCATTGACAGTTGATTTGCCGACTTTGGTCGCCTACATCGGCCGCGAGGCGCAAGGCGTCGATGAAAGCGGCAAAAGGCAACAGCGTGAAATGAGGCAGCAAAACAAAGCCAACCGACAGCTGGGCAGGGCTTGTGTCGGGTTTAGCCTTTGGTGCTGCTGTGGTCGTTGGCATGGCGTGCGGCGGTTATATTCTGTTTGAACTTATCATAATATTGTACTTTAGCGACAAATAAAGCCCCAACTGTCGTTTTTATACCTTCTCTTTGTCTTTCTTCTTCTATCGCTAAGCGCCGTCGTTTACAGACAATGGCGCGTTTTCTGCACCAAATCTATGGAGTTCCGGTTATGCCCGCAGAGCAGACACCAAGCAATCGTTATTCGGGCTTTAGCCTGTTCAAGAACTCGCTTAGTTATCACGAGAATTGGCAGCGTGCCTGGCGTCGACCCACGCCTAAGAAAGAATACGATGTGGTGATAGTAGGCGGCGGTGGCCACGGCCTCGCTACGGCCTATTACCTGGCCAAAGTACACGGTGTGCGCAACGTCGCTGTGGTTGAAAAAGGCTATCTTGGCGGCGGAAATACAGCACGTAATACAACCATTATTCGGTCCAACTATCTGTGGGATGAAGCGGCACAACTGTATGAGCTGTCGCTTAAGTTATGGGAAGGCCTGAGTCAGGAACTGAACTTCAACATGATGTTTAGCCAGCGTGGCGTGTTAAACCTCGGCCACACGCTGCAAGACATGCGCGATATTGAGCGTAGGGTAAATGCCAATCGCTTGAATGGTATAGATGGCGAAGTGCTAAGCACTGCCGAAATACAGCAACGCGTGCCACTGCTGAACTGTTCAGCCGACAGTCGATACCCAATATTGGGGGCGTCTTGGCAACCCCGTGGCGGAACGGCGCGCCACGATGCTGTGGCTTGGGGCTATGCCCGTGGTGCCGACGCGCTGGGCGTCGACATGCTGCAGCAAACCGAAGTAACCGGTATTCGTCATCATAATGGTCAGGTGCAGGGTGTTGAGACAAGCGCCGGATTTATTGCCGCTAAGAAAGTAGCCTGCGTAACCGCCGGTAACTCAGGCGTTGTGGCCGCCATGGCTGGCTTGCGACTGCCTATAGAATCACGACCTCTGCAGGCATTGGTGTCCGAGCCCTTAAAGCCCTGCTTGGACACCGTGGTGATGTCGAACGCGGTTCACGGTTACATCAGTCAATCTGACAAAGGCGATTTGGTGATTGGCGCGGGAACTGATTCTTATAACGGCTATGGTCAGCGCGGCTCATTTCATGTTGTAGAGCACACCATTCAAGCTATCTGCGAACTGTTCCCTTCGTTCAGCCGAGTAAGAATGAATCGACAATGGGGCGGCATCGTCGACACCTGTCCTGATGCATGCCCGATTGTAAGCAAAACGGATATTGCCGGTCTGTTTTTCAATTGCGGTTGGGGTACGGGCGGGTTTAAGGCAACACCGGGTTCAGGATTCGTATTTGCTGACATGGTAGCCAATGACAGGCCGCATCCATTGGCAGAAGCTTTTGATATCAAACGTTTTCACAGCGGTGCGCTGATAGACGAACATGGCGCCGCAGGCGTTGCGCACTAGCGCGATCCTGGGAGGAGATAATTTAAATGCTGCTTATATATTGCCCCCACTGCTGTGAAAAGCGTGAAGAAGAAGAATTTAGCTACGCAGGAGAGGCTCATATTCAACGTCCCTTAGACCCCGCTTCATTGAGCGATGAAGAATGGGGCGACTACTTGTTCTTTCGTAAAAACCCTCGCGGACTTCATCACGAAATGTGGAATCACAGTGCGGGTTGCAGACGTTATTTTAATGTGACGCGTAACACTGTGAGCTACGAAATTCTTGAGAGTTATTTCACCGGTGACCAGCCTTCTGTTCGGGCGGAGAATGGGGCAGAGTCGTGATGCAAGTTAATCGATTAGACAGCGGCGGCCGAATAGACCGCACTAAACCGCTGAATTTTAAGTTTGATGGCCGAAAAATGCAGGGTTATGCCGGTGATACTTTGGCCTCGGCCTTATTAGCCAATGGCGTTGATATTGTTGGTCGTAGTTTTAAATACGGCCGACCTCGTGGCATTGTTGGTCATGGTGCTGAGGAGCCGAACGCCATTGTTCAGCTGGGTCATGGTGCCGCGACAGTTCCGAATATTCGAGCCACGCAGGCCGAGCTGTACGAAGGTATGCAAGCGTATAGCGTAGGCGGCTGGCCCAGCGCCGAGTTCGATGTCTTCGGTTTCTTTAAGAATGTGTTTGGCTCTATGACACCACCTGGTTTTTACTACAAAACCTTTATGTGGCCGCGCAAGTTCTGGATGCTGTACGAGCATCTTATTCGCAAAGCAGCAGGTTTGGGTTCGGCACCTTTAGAAGCCGATCCAGACAGCTACGATAAAGTGAATCAACACGCCGACGTATTGGTGGTAGGTGGAGGGCCGGCTGGTTTAATGGCCGCGCTGCGAGCTGGCCAGGCTGGTGCGCGCGTTATCATTGCCGACGAACAGAATGAGCTGGGCGGCAGTTTGCTTGCCTCGGGTCACAGTATCGATGGAGTGCCTGCCACTGACTGGCTGCGTGAAACGCTTGCCAGCTTGGCTGCTCTTCCCAACGTTCAATTGTTACCGCGTAGCACGGTGTTTGGGTATTACGATCATAACTTTCTTGCCATAGCCGAACGCCGAACAGACCACCGTGGTCTAAGTGCGAACGGCGAAGCGCGTCAATGTGTTCACCGAGTGCGAGTAGGTCGAGTAGTGCTGGCAACGGGCGCAATTGAACGACCGTTGGTATTTGCTAACAATGATTTACCGGGTGTTATGCAGGCGTCGACGCTGAGCACCTATC
Source organism: Pseudomonadales bacterium (assembly GCA_045106985.1). GTDB lineage: Bacteria > Pseudomonadota > Gammaproteobacteria > Pseudomonadales > JAUIET01 > JAUIET01. Next base: position 23,809 of record JBGCFQ010000062.1, read on the forward strand.
TAAACCGCTATGGGGTAACGCCGGGTCGTAAATTGGTGCTAGTGACCTGTAACGACCACGCCTACAAAGCCGCCATAGACTGGCATCAGTCTGGCAAAAGAGCCGCGGCTGTAGTGGCTATTGTCGATTTACGACACACGGTAAGCGGAGAGTTGCCCAAACAAGCGCGCGAGTTAGGTATTCGTGTTATAGAAGGCTCAGGACTGATCGAAGCACAAGGCCGCAAGCGAGTCAGCTCTGCGCTGGTAGCGCCTTTATCAGTTGAAGGCGATAAGGTCACTGGCAAAGCAACGCGACTATTTTGCGATGTGATTGCCTGCTCTGGTGGTTGGAGCCCAGTAATTCACTTGAGTTCACACACGGGTGCTAAGCCCGTGTGGAACGACGAAATTGTTGCTTTTCTTCCTGGGGCATCTGTACAGAAAGAACAGTCTGCAGGTGCAGCGGCCGGCGCGCGTCTGCTTAGTGAATGCCTGGTACAAGGCGCCCAAGCTGGAATCGAAGCCGCTACTCTCTGTGGATTTGACCTTGGTTCTGATGTTGATTCAGATGGAACGATCGTAGAATCAAATGCGCCTGCCACTGATGAGGTCAGCGAAACTCGTCAACAAGCGCTGTTCATGGTTCCACACCATAAGCCAAAGAGTAGGGCCCCAAAGCAATTTGTGGATTTCCAACTGGATGTAACCGCGGCGTCTATTCAGTTGGCGGCCCGCGAAGGTTACGAATCAGTTGAGCATGCTAAACGTTACACGGCGATGGGCTTCGGCACTGATCAGGGCAAGCTAGGCAACATTAATGGAATGGCAATTTTGGCGGCCGAGCTCAACCAATCTATTCCGCAAACGGGCACAACTATTTTCAGACCGTCGTACACGCCTACAACCTTTGGCGCCATTGCCGGCCGAGATGTAAAAGACCTGTTCGACCCTGAACGCTATACGGCAGTGCAAGCCTGGCATGTTGATCAGGGCGCTGTGTTTGAAGACGTTGGCCAATGGAAGCGACCAAGGTATTTTCCGCAAGACGTTTTAGGTAAAAGGGAGTCAATGGATGAAGCCGTGGCTCGCGAGTGTTTGGCCGTACGCAACAGCGTTGGCCTGCTTGATGCGTCAACCCTGGGCAAGATAGATATTCAGGGCCCCGATGCCGCCGAGTTTATCAATCGTATATATTCCAATGCCTATATGAAGCTTGCGATCGGTAAGTGTCGCTATGGGCTAATGCTGCACGAAGACGGAATGATTTTTGATGATGGTGTGACAGCGCATTTAGGCGAAGATCATTATCTGATGTTTACTACCACCGGTGGCGCTGCAGGTGTACTCGCCTGGCTGGAGTTGTGGGCGCAAACTGAGTGGCCAGAGCTGCGCGTATTTTTTACTTCAGTAACTGATCACTGGACTACAGCTACGGTAACGGGTCCTAATGCACGTAAGGTCATAGAAAAAGTATGTACCGATATTGATCTTTCTCGCGATGCTTTCCAATTTATGGATTGGCGCGACGCTAACGTTGCTGGCGTACAGGCGCGCATTTTCAGAATCAGTTTCACCGGTGAGCTAACGTATGAAGTAAACGTTCCTGCTCACTACGGGCGTCATATCTGGGAGCAGCTGCTTGCCGCCGGAGAGGAGTTTGACATCACACCCTATGGCACCGAAACCATGCACGTTCTGCGCGCTGAGAAAGGCTTCATTATTGTTGGCCAAGACACCGACGGTTCTATGACGCCAGGCGACATGAACATGGATTGGGTGGTTGGAAAAAACAAGCACTTTAGCTTTTTGGGTGAGCGCTCGTTAGCCCGCAGTGACACAACGCGCAGTATGCGCAAACAGTTGGTTGGCCTAAAGCCTCTGCAATGCGACACGGTTATTCCGGAAGGTGCGCAAATAGTTAACGACCCTACAGAGGCGATACCAATGAAAATGCAGGGGCATGTTACCTCTAGCTACTTCAGCGCCAACCTTGGTTATTCCTTCGCTTTGGCGGTGGTGAAAGGTGGTCTGTCCCGTATGGGCGAGACCGTGTACTGCCCATTGGCCGATGGGTCGACTATTGCAGCTGAAATCGTTAGTTCAGTGTTTATCGACGCCGCAGGAGATCGCCAAAATGTTTGAGGTAATCACTGAAACTCCCTTGCATAGCTTTTTGCAAGGTACTGCGCAGGCTACTGATCCGACTCGTGATGGGCTGGTAATACAAGAGCTTGGCTTGAGTAGCTATCTGAACCTTCGTGGTGACCCAATTGACGAGTCGTTCCTTGCCAGTGTTGAAGCGGTTCTCGGGGTGCCAGTACCGACTAAGCCAAACAGCTTCTGCAGCAGCGCAGAAAACAGTGTTTTTTGGATGGGCCCGAACGAATGGTTAGTGCGTAGCAGCGAAGATGCGAGTAGTGTAGAGAAAAAGTTGCGAGATCAGCTGACAGGACACTTTTCGGTGGTTGACGTCAGCGGTGGCTATACGACGCTTACATTAGCCGGCGAAGGTGCCTTGTGGGTGATGAAAAAGTCCTGTGTTTATGACGTTGAAACGATAGCGGTGGCCGCGATCGGCGCTAATGCCAATCGTGAGGGTAAGTCTGTGCAAACTGTGTTCGCCAAAGCCGGCGCAATAATTAGCCGCCCTGGCAGCCATGAATTTCAGCTAACGATTCGCCGAAGCTTTTCGGACTATATAGCTCGCTGGTTGGAAGACGCCAGTGCTGAGTTTGGTGGCCGTTTTCGAACTTCGGATGCCGGCAACGAGCAACCACGATGAGTATTAGCACGTTCGATTTGTTCAAAATCGGTATTGGGCCTTCCAGTTCGCATACTGTTGCGCCTATGAAAGCAGCCCGATTGTTTGTTGGCGGACTGGCGAAAGCCAATTTGCTGCAGGGCACCGAGCGTGTGAAGTCAGAAATGTTCGGTTCACTGGGTGCCACTGGCTTGGGTCATGGAACACCTAAGGCTGTGCTCCTTGGTTTGGAAGGCGAAACGCCCGAATTTGTAGACATTGATGGCATAGAGTCGCGAATTGAGGCGATGCGCGCAGACCGTGCTCTTACGCTTGAAGGCGGTAAGAAAATTACGTTTACTGAAGAGGAAGATTTAGTTCTGCACAGGCGTAAGTCCTTACCGACACACCCGAATGGAATGCGTTTCACCGCTTTCGACAGCAACGGAGTGGCGCTGCAGACCAAAGTATATTATTCGGTAGGCGGCGGTTTCGTGCTGGACGAACAGGCGGTAGAAGAAGACCAGCTAGTGGTTCGCAATGACCCGCTACCGTACCCCTTTAAAAGCGGCACGAAGTTATTGGAACTGTGCAAGCAGCATGATTTGAGTATTTCGCAGCTAATGCTGGAGAACGAAAAAGCGTGGCGCACAGAACAAGAAATTTCGGATGGCTTGCAAAACATCTGGCAGGTAATGCAAACCTGTATGGAGAATGGCCTGAAAAATACCGGTATTTTGCCTGGTGGCCTGAAGGTGAAGCGGCGCGCACCAGATTTGCATGAGCAACTGATAACCAAGCGTGAAGCATTGCTTGCTGACCCGCTAGCTGTGCTTGACTGGGTTACTTTGTATGCCCTGGCGATTAATGAAGAAAATGCCGCCGGTGGACGGGTGGTTACTGCACCTACCAATGGTGCGGCGGGTATTATTCCCGCAGTGCTGCACTATTATATGCGCTGTGTTCCAGGCGCTAACGACAAGGGTATGTTGAGTTTTCTTCTAACGGCCGCGGCTATTGGCACTCTTTATAAAGAAAACGCGTCGATTTCCGGTGCCGAAGTAGGCTGCCAGGGCGAGATAGGTTCAGCTTGTTCTATGGCCGCTGGTGCATTGTGTGAAGTGATGGGTGGAACCGCAGAACAGGTAGAAAATGCTGCTGAAATAGCGATGGAACACAATCTTGGGCTTACCTGCGACCCGGTCGGTGGCTTGGTTCAGGTACCTTGTATAGAGCGCAACGCTATGGCTTCAGTGAAAGCCATACACGCAGCGCGAATGTCATTAAAAGGAGACGGATCACATCTTGTATCGCTAGACATGGTTATTAAAACCATGCGCGATACCGGGCGTGATATGAAGGAGAAATATAAAGAAACGTCGCGGGGCGGTCTCGCGCTAAATGTCATAGAAGTCCCTGTTAGCATTATTGAGTGCTAGGGAGCCTCTGAATAAAAATGCGATACCTTTGGCTTAACAGCGAACAATTGCATACTACTTCAGACGTTCCCACAGAGCGGCCTCAACGAGGAGAGCCAAAGCATGTCTAATAATAAACCTACTCATATCGGTTTTCTTTTACTCGATAAATTCACCATGATTTCATTGGCGTCTGCAGTAGACCCGCTGCGAATGGCCAATCAGTTATCCGGCAGTACCTTGTACAGCTGGAGTTTGGTCAGCGCTGATGGCGAACCGGTTGCTGCCAGCAATGGTATTCTCCACACGCCCGACGCGTCGATGGACGACATGTTTGACGCCGATGCGCTGTTGGTTGTTGGCGGTGTTGATATAACGCATAGCTTTAGCGAGAAACAATTGAATTGGCTGCGCAAGCTGCATGAGCGAGGTATTAAGCTTGGCGGTATCTGTACTGGTACTTTTGTATTGGCAGAAGCCGACTTAATGGATGGTCTGGATTGCAGCGTGCACTGGGAAATTGCTGGCGCGTTGGAAGAGCTGCATCCAAGCGTGAAGTGCAGTAATCGTTTGTTTATTATGGATGACGAACATCTGACCTGCTCCGGCGGTACAGCACCGCTGGACATGATGCTGAACATTATTTCGGATCGTCACGGCTTAAGCTTGGCCAACGCCATTTCAGAAATGTTCATTCTCGACCGTGTTCGCGACCGCCGAGACGTGCAAAAAGTGCCCATCAAGCATCGTATGGGTGTTGCGCCACCAAAACTGATAGAAGCAACGGCCTTGATAGAGGCAAACATAGAAGAGCCCATTACACTAAACGAGTTGTCTGGTTTGCTGAACATTTCCAGACGACAGTTGGAGCGTTTGTTTAAAAGTAACTTGAATTGCACACCGTCGCGATACTACCTTCGCTTACGCTTGGAGCGCGCTCGGCAACTACTCAAGCAAACGTCACTCTCGATAGTAGAAGTAGCGTCTATCTGCGGATTTGTAACCAGCCCGCATTTTAGTAAATGCTATAAGGATCACTGGGGTATCTCGCCGCGCCAAGAGCGAATGAATCGCGATGAGGAAGACGTGCTTCAAGGCTCGGAGCAACAGCCATCGCGCGTAAATGATATTCGCCGCGCAGCTTCAACCGAACCAAGTTATGGCAGTATGCGCCGATTAGTGAAAGACCAGGATTAATAGAGACATCCGAACCACTCTAGGCGTCAATCCATGTGATTGCACTTGTTTCTCTGTTCTGGGCCTGCCGCCCAACTTCTTATGCCAAGCCGCTTTTCGGCGTTCGCTACGGCACTCTATTAGCACCTCGTTAGCTGGGACTTAAAAGTTCTTCGCCTGTGGTATCCTGCCGCCAGTTGCTCGGCAGCGCCGGAAACTTGTTCAAACTGGTCTTAAATAGGTCGCTTGCTGGACGAATAAAGAGGTTGTATGAAAATCACTGACCTGAAAACCTGGGTGGTCGGAAACCCCGAACCAGGAGTTGGCGGGCGCTATTTTATATTTTTAAAGCTCACAACAGATAACGGCATTGAAGGCATCGGCGAGGTGTACAGCCCGCCTTTTTCACCGCATGTAGTAGCGATAATGATTGCGGACGTGTTTGAACGTCATGTTGCCGGTGCAGACCCTTTCGCTATAGAGAAATTATGGCGTAAGGTGTATTCCTCGGCGTACACACAACATCCTGACCTTTCGCTGGGTGCAGTGCTGAGCGGTATTGAGATGGCATGTTGGGATATCGCTGGTAAGGCCTGTGGTCAACCGGTATATAACTTGCTGGGCGGCAAGGTGCATGAGCGTTTGCGCAGTTACACCTACGTTTATGCGGAAGAAGGTGATACCGCAGATGCTTACACCGACCCGGATCTTGCTGCTGAACGCGCTGTGGCGTGCGTGAAGCAAGGTTTCACTGCGCTAAAATTTGACCCCACTGGTGGTTATTCCTCATTTGATCCTCGGCAACTGTCGCTGGAAAGTTTGGAGCGAACGGAGCGCTATACCGCCAGTATTCGCGACGCTGTTGGCCCTGAAGTAGATTTGTTGATGGGCACGCATGGGCAGATGACCTCTTCAAGCGCCATTCGCTTGGCCAAACGCCTGGAGAAGTTTGACCCTCTCTGGCTTGAAGAACCAACACCGCCAGAAAACTCTAAAGAGATGGCGCGAGTCGCGCATGCCACAACTATTCCAGTAGCTACTGGAGAACGACTGAATTCAAAATACGATTTTGCGCGTGTGCTGCAAGATGGCGCCGCGTCTATTTTGCAGATGAACCTTGGCCGCTGTGGTGGTTTGTTGGAAGCCAAGAAAATAGCCGGTATGGCTGAAACTTATTACGCGCAAATAGCGCCACATTTATATTGTGGGCCGATAGTGGGCGCCGCTAATATTCAACTCAGCACCTGCAGCCCCAATTTTCTTATTCTTGAAAGTATAAAAACCTTTGGCGGTTTTTATGCCGAACTATTGGAAACGCCCATTCAGTGGGAGGACGGCTCAGTCATTCCATCCGCCGAGCCAGGACTTGGCGTTATTCTTGATGAGTCAGTCGCTGAGAGCCATCCATACACCGATTCGCATTTACATCTAGAACCGTCTGAGCATTGTTTATGAAACTTGAGAATATCGATCGCCAGCGGGCCTTTAATTACTTTCAGGTGTTGATGTTGGCGTTGGCCGTGGCACCGATTTATATGATGCCTTACATGCGACAAATATTTAAATCGTCGCTGCTTGATGTATTTCAGCTGACTGAAACTCAGCTAGGCAACCTCAGTTCAACCTATGCGCTGGCGTGCATGATTTGCTATATACCCGGCGGTTGGCTGGCCGATATAGTCGCACCACGAAAGCTAGTAGTCATTGCTTTGCTCGCGAGTGCCGCAACCTATTTTTGGTATGCCACTATTCCAAGCTACGAATCGCTTGTTGTCATATACGCGCTCTGGGGTGTTATTGGCGTCGGTATTCTTTGGTCGGCGATGCTTAAGCAAACGAATATTCTGGGCGGCAGAGACGAGCAAGGCCGAATGTTTGGTGTTCTGGAAGGTATGCGCGGGGTATTTGAAGCCATACTCATGACAGTAGCGTCGATCATTTTTGCCTGGTATGTGAGTAAAGCTTTTGGCATGCAAGTTGTTATTGCTATGTACGGTGTTGTTTGTGTGCTTATCGCAGCGGTGATGTGGTTTACCGGCAAAGACGACGCGAGTGCGGCGGACTATAAAACGGGTGCTAACATCAAGGATATTGTCGCCATCATTAAGCTACCTTCTGTGTGGTTGCTGTGCATTATCCTGAGCGCGGTGTATCACATTTTTTGGGCAACGATAGAGCTACCCAGCTTTGCCGAAAACGGCGGCTTTGGAATGACGCTTGCCGCAGTAATGGCCTTAGGGACAACCAAGCTTTGGATGCGGCCAGTGGGTGGCATTTTGGGTGGGATCATGGGTGATCATTATGGTAACGACAAGATGATGTGTTGGGCGTTTATCGCAGGCGCGGGCGCTTGTTTCTTTCTCGCTACAATGAACACTTCTGAGGCGAACGCCTGGATGCTATGGACCTTCATAGTGCCCTTCGGAATCTTGGCGTACGCATTACGCGGTCTTATTTGGGCGTTGCTAGAGGACTGTCCCATTCCTAAAACCGCAACGGGCTCGGCCATTGGGCTTATTTCTGTGGTGGGTTACAGCCCGGATTTGTACGTGCCACAAATAAACAGTTATTTGCTAAGCAATTACCCGATGGTGCAAGGCTACCAAATGTTCTTCGCCTACATTGCCTCCGTGTCGCTAATAGGAGCACTGGCAACCTGGGTGTTAATGAAACATCGACAGCGCGTTCATACGACATCGCCCGCTGAAACTTTGACTGGTTGACGAGTCGATAGTCAGCTCGTTTTTAGCGCGACGGTTGTATGTAGCACCGTGTCATTAGCTCTTTCCTAGCCGCAACTCTTTCGGACTAAACCCAAAGTGTCGCTTAAACGCACGTGTCGCCAGTCGAAACTTGCTTCAACGCCGGGCTGGAGCTTAAGAGGGCGCCGCTTAGGTCTGAGTTATTGATCTTCAGCAGGTAAGATGATCAGTTCTTGCCGTACTTCGATCTGCTCGCTTTGCTGTGGAACATTCTCACTTAGGCTTGCTTCTTCTTCGGGTTCGTTAACAGCTTCATCTTCCTGTCTTTCACTAACAACACTACCAAGGGCACCTTCCCCTATTAGCTCAGTGAACTCAAAAAACATCTTGCCACTAGTGATGTCTATGCCGCCTGAAAGTGAGACCTTAATCCATTGTACTGCGGGGCTTCCTCGCAAACTCAATTCTGTTGCTTCCTGCTTTTTTCGTGTGTGTGGCGTTAGGGTGTGTTCGGCAAGCCTTGCAAAGCCTTCATAGTCTATATTGCCTGGCTCGTAATCAGCGCTGCCATACACCTCGATTCCTTGCACAAAAGTATGCACTTGGCTGTATGACTCCCAAATGTTGGGCACAGTAAAGCGATGAAATCTAACTGGCTGCGGAAGTTTATAGACGATTTCAATCAAGGTGGCGGCGTCACCCGGTTTGCGATTGAGAGTAAAGGCCTTGTTCTTGCCATCAATAATCTGCAATGCTTGTTTGGGCGTAACTTTTAGTTTCTGACCGGCAATCGAAATTTCAACCAGCTCGGTGCCATTTTCCAAGCTTAGATAATTGCTTGTGTTTATTTGTCCAAAGGCAATATTTGAGACCAAGCCAAGTGTAAGGCTAATAGCCAATCTGGGTGCTCGAACAAACTTCAGCTGTTTTATCACCATTAAAGGCCTCCAACTTTATAACCTTGGAAGTGTTACCCCTATTATAAAGTTGTTTTCCTCCCAGTTATTACCGTCCGTCCGGCGTGTTAGTGGATTCTGGCTCCTTGATTGAGCAGTTCCTGCTGAACAGCACTCACGTCTACTTCGGCATAATCGCAGTTACTGCGCAGCGAAACAGCCGCCGCTGTGCCGGCGCCTTGGCCGCTAACGGCGCAGCACATCATATTGCGAACCGCTGCATGCGAGTCGCGGTCACCGCCAATGCTGCGTCCGGCAACGATCAAGTGTTTAACTCCTTTGGGTAGAAGTGATCGGTAGGGCACGTGAAAATATCGACCGGTTGTTGGCAGAATCAAAATGCCGTAGCCATCTATAAATTCTGGAAAGATGCCAATGCTGTCGTCAAACCGACCTTGTTCGCGAACGTCATGAGCCGTCATGTTGTACATGGCATCAATTTTTCTGGTTTCGCGAATGCCAATGGTCATGCCGAAGTTGCGTAGCTTGGCATTTTCGCAACCTGGGTTGAATTGTTTCATGGCTTCCACTGCCATCATAGCTTGGCGTCGGCCTTCCATTTCGCCGCGGGTAAGGTGGTCAGGGTTGGTGCCATCCAGTTCGGCCAGATGCACTAAGTTGAGGTAAGTAAGGTCACCTTGATCTGACACCGTACCCCAGGTGCCGCATATGGTATTTAAGTTCTCGGGGATAAGGCCTTTCTCTATGGCTTTTTCAAAGGGCTTACGTAAAAACGGCGAAAACATCTCATCTTCTTTACCCGAAGTTTCAATCGTCCATTCGCCGCCAGCCCAATCGGCGTAGGTTTGTGGGTCCGCTTTCACGTGTTCAATAAATTCTTTCTTATTAACGCCAGACATCGAAAACATAACGGAAGCGCCCATCAATTTTTCAGGCGCTGCTTTGCTTACAATGGCGCCAGCCATGCTGGCAAGATCAGCATCACCCGTTGCATCAACAATGCGGTCAGCAAGAATGGCTTCGCGACCGGCTTTGCTTTCGGTGATGACGCCTTTCAATGTTCCCTCTTCAACAATGGTAGCGACTACCCAGCGGTGCAGCATGGGTATAACCCCGGCTTCTTCCACCAGTTGATCGGCGACGTACTTAAATGCCTCTCCGTCCAAGGCGTGGCTATTGGATTGCGGCTCTGGAAGCGCGGCCCCCATGCTTTTTGCGCGTTGCTCGAATTCCGGACCAATGCCCTCGCTGTCGATTGTTTTGTCGTGGCGATACCAGGCAAAGCCTTCCACGCCTACCTGGGTGATGTTGCCGCCAAAGCAGCCGTAGCGTTCAAGCAACGTCGTTTTCGCGCCTGCTCTGGCCGAGGCTAGCGCTGCGGCTAAGCCGCCGGGGCCGCTACCCACCACCAAAACATCTGTTTCATGAATGACGGGAATATTGCGGGCGGGTTCGGGGATGGTTTTCATAGAGTAACAACAAGCTTTAACGTTGGTTGCAGATGCGGCTATAAATGAAGCCATTTCGCAGGTATATGGCCTGTGCCCCGCTCAAAGCAGGTCACCATAAGAGGATGGGAAGCCGATATTTAGGAGCTGCTTCCATAAAATAGCAATTATCCCACCTAAATGCCCAGCGACTCAATGTAATGTGTCGCTGCTAGGCACTTTAACGGTGAGGCGCACACGCGAGCGGCCTCTATACATTTCGTACACTTGTAAGCCACAAAATTACCCGCTAGGATGGCCGCCAAGCCTTTTACAGGCTCGAATTTTAATGGTTTTACGCCCAAGTGAAGCCCTATTAGATTATAAAACAAGCAGGCCCCGAGGATTACAATGATCAAGAGAAAGAAACTCAGCACGGTTGTGGCTGCGACTATCGCTGCGGCAACAACGGGAATAGTGAATGCTGCCATGCTGGAGGAGGTCATTGTGACCGCCACAAAGCGTGCAGAAAGCGCTCAGGACATTCCAATCACGGTACAAGCTTTAGGCCAGGAAACACTTGAAGATCTGGGCATTGGTAACTTCAAAGACTATATCCGTAATCTTGCGGGTGTTACCTCGGGCGGACGTGGCCCAGGCCGTAACGAAGTGTTTATTCGTGGTGTATCCGTAGGTAAGGGCGGCTTGAAGGTTGCCGGTGCGGTGGGTTCGGAACCTAACGTAGCATTCTTCTTAGACGAAGCGCCTATTTCTATTGGTGGTCGAAACATCGATCCTTACATGACTGATATGAACCGTGTAGAAGTTCTACCTGGTCCACAAGGCACGTTGTTTGGCGCTAGCTCGCAGGCAGGAACGGTACGCCTTATTACTAACAAGCCGGTATTCAATGAGTTTGAAGGTGGTTTCAACACAACCATTTCTGACACCTCTGGTGGCGAAATGAGTAATTCCATTGAGGCATACGCTAATATCCCTTTAATTGACGACAAATTGGCAGCCAGATTTGCCGTGTTTAACGTAAAGGAAGGCGGCTATATTGACAATATCCGCAGCACGAAACAGATTTCGTTGGAAAATCCTGCACTGGCAGGTCGTGGTATTGTTCCAGATCGAGAAGTTGCCAACAACAATGACCTGGCAGAAGACGATTTTAACGATGCTACTTATACAGGTATTCGCGGTGGCATAAATTGGGCCATCAATGATGACTGGGATGTGTTGCTTCAGCATATGCATCAGGAAATTGAAACGGAAGGCGTCTGGGACTTTGATCCTACACTTGGCGACTATAAATCTGAGAGCTTCACACCTGACCGCGGCGAAGATATTTTTGACCTAACGTCATGGACCGTTCAAGGCCGCGTTGCTGGACTAGAGCTGGTTTACACCGGTTCATTCCTTGATCGTAAACTTGATGCCATTTCGGACTATTCAGGTTACGCCGACACAGGCCCTTTTATTCCCTATTACATCTGTGAATATCCTGGTTACGCCACTTGTGGCGCGCCAGATTTGTTTCTTGACCAGGTGTTTGAAGTAGAGCGAACAACCCATGAACTTCGCTTGAGCACTGACGCTGAAAAACCGATTCGCGGCATAATCGGCTTGTTCAACGACGACACAGAGACCATAGAGCGTGGTAACTGGAATTATCGCGCCTCTATTGCGCAAGGCTTTGTACCTAACTCTCCTATCACCGGCGCAACGTCAACTGACCCTAACCCTAGACCTCTGGGTGTTACCTTCTTCAACGACTTTACTCGTGGTAAGAAAGAAACGTCGGTGTTCGGTGAGATAGCTTTTGATTTTCTTCAAGATTGGACTTTCACAGTGGGTGCACGCCGCTATGACCTGGATTTGTCATTGGTTGGTAGCTCCAACTTTGGTAATCGTGGTGTAGATCGTGATTCCGGCCGTAACGTTGATGAAATTCTTGAAGGCTCTAGCCCGGCAAACTTCACTGACACAATCATGAAGTTCAACCTTCAGTGGCGTGTAAATGACGACGTAATGCTTTACACCACGTGGTCAGAAGGTTACCGGCCTGGTGGTTTTAACCGTAATGGCGGCGCAAGCTTAATCGCAGGCGTCGGACCGTTTATTCCTGATTTTTACGAGTCGGATGAACTGACCAATATGGAACTTGGTTGGAAAACTACATTTTTTGACGGCAGCTTACGCTTCAATGGCGCTTACTACCGCATAGAATGGGATGGCATGCAGGTTATCACTCTGGATTTTGATATATCCAACCTGGCCTTTATCAACAATACGGCTGATGCGGAAATTCAGGGGCTTGAATTTGATTCTGTCTGGGCCGCGACCGACAACCTGACTCTGTTTGCAAATTTCTCGTGGAACGATACTGAAATGACGCGCGTTCCTCCAAACATTGTAAGTATTGCGCCTGAAGGCAGCCCATTGGCGTTGGCCCCTGAATTGCAGTATGTTCTACGCGGTCGCTACGAGTGGGATTTGGCGAATGGTGCCGGTGCGTTTGCACAGGTTTCTTACGCCTACACTGACGATACAGTGAGTTCGATTAACCTTGGTGCGGCTGAGCCTCTGGATGACTACAGCAACATTGACTTGTCCGTCGGGTATACAACCGATAATTGGACGGCAACCTTTTTCGTAGAGAATGCAACCGATGAACTAGCGGAGGTTTTCAAGAGCGGTGAGGATAGCATCAATAAAACAACACCAAATCGACCACGAACATTTGGTGTACGTTTCTCTTACGATCTATAGCTTGTTTGGAGAAAGAGCGCTCTACCGGTTGGCTGTGCCGGCTCGGTAGAGAGATCAAGAGAGTAGTATGAGCAAAAGGGGTGTCCTTCAAGGCCATCCCTTTTTTCTTGCCTCTCTTTTTCTTTCTTCTCTTTCTTCTCTCTTCGCCGGTTTCTTCCGTCCTTTCTTCCATTTGGCGTGTCTACCCTTTACCCTAGCGCCATGATAAAACACCCGCTAATACGCTACCCCGAATGAATGAAACTGAGTCAGCGAGCCCTGAAGAAAACAAAGCTCAGGCAAATGACGCGCTTTTGCATGAGGCGAAACTGCAGCTTCGTGACGGTGCACTAGGCGACGCAATCACAACCCTGAACAAACTGCTGGGCGCAACGCCTGAGCATCGTGACGGCTTGTATTATTTAGCTGTTTGTCTGCGTCAATCGAAGGATTATGGGGGCGCGCAGCATGCGCTGGAAAAACTGCTTGGAGCCCATCCCCAGTATGGTCGAGCCTATCAAGAGCAGGGCCAGAACTTTAACGCACTGAAGCAGCCAGAACAGGCTGGCCAAGCGTTTCAAAAGGCCGTTGCTCTTAACCCCTCCTTGATCGCCAGTTGGAAAGCGCTGGTTATTTACCATGACAGTCTCGGTGACATGGTTAGCGCCAAAGAAGCTATGCGCCACGTGAAATGGCTATCGCATTTGCCACCACAATTGGTAACAGTAAGCAGTCTTATCTATGAAGACAAACTGTATGTTGCTGAGCGTATTTGCCGCGAATTTTTACAACAGCAACCGCACCATATTGAAGCCATGCGTTTGTTAGCTGAGATTGGCAGCAAGCTGCAAATTTTGGATGAGGCGGAATTTTTGCTTGAGAGTTGTGTTGAGTTCAGTCCAGAGTATAAACACGCGCGGATGGACTATATTCAAGTGCTGCACAAGCGTCAGAAATTTCAGAAAGCGCTTGAGCAAGCCAAGCAGCTGCACGCCAGTGAGCCAGGCAACGTAGCCTTTGAAGTAAGCTTGGCCAGTGAAACTCAAGCAGTTGGCGATTTTGCTGCGGCTTTGGCCATGTACGACACTATTATTGCGCGAAACCCTGAGTTACACGCGGTGCATTCGGCGCAAGGGCATGCGCTTAAAACGATTGGGCAAACGGATGACGCCATCAATTCTTATCGACGAGCTTACGAATGTAAAGCTGACTTCGGTGACGCCTATTGGAGCTTGGCCAACCTCAAAACCTATGTTTTCACCGACGCTGAATTACTCCAAATGCGTGAGCAACAGCAGCGCGCTGAAACACAGGCTAACGATCGTATACATTTGTGTTTTGCTTTGGGTAAAGCGCTGGAGGATCGTGAAGAGTACGCAGAGTCTTTCTCTTATTACCAGCAAGGCAATAAGCTCAAGCAAGAGGAATCACAATACAGCGCGGCGCGAATGGACGCGGAATTTCGAGAGCAGCAAGAGCTATTTGATGCCGAATTTTTTCAGGCGCGACGGAATTTTGGGCACTCTTCTGCAGCGCCGATATTCATTGTAGGTTTACCTAGAGCAGGCTCAACCCTGCTTGAACAGATACTTGCCTCACATTCTGCTGTAGATGGCACTATGGAGCTTGCCAATATAATTGGTTTAGCGCACCGGCTGCGTGGCCGGCAAGCGACAAGTAAAAATAGCCGCTACCCGGCGATTCTTGGTGAGCTTGGCGAGGATCAACTGCAGAAGTTTGGCGAAAGTTTTATTGAGGATACTCAATTCCATCGGCAAGGCGGCGCTTACTTTATTGACAAGATGCCAAACAATTTTCGCCACATAGGCTTAATTCAGCTTATATTGCCCAACGCGAAGATTATTGATGCGCGACGTCACCCTATGGCCTGTTGCTTCAGTGGCTTCAAGCAACTGTTTGCTGAAGGCCAGGAGTTCAGCTATGGGCTGGAATCAATTGGTGATTACTATCGCGGCTACGTTGAATTAATGGCGCATTGGGACACGGCGTTGCCAGGTAAGATTTTGAGGGTGCAGCATGAAGATGTTGTTACAGACCTCGAGACGCAAGTGCGTCGAATACTCGACTATTGCGAGCTTCCCTTTGAACAGCAATGCATCGATTTTCACAAAACAGAGCGCGCAGTACGCACGCCCAGTTCCGAACAGGTACGCCAACCGATCTATCAAACCGGCACTGAACAGTGGCAGCATTATGAGCATCATCTCGATCCACTAAAGCTGGCTTTAGGTCCCGCTTTGCATTCCTACCTTTAAGCCTAGGGTCTTGTCTCCAAATTCCGGAATGTAAAGATAGATTTTTCTACGATGTTTGGCTCAACTAACATAAATAATCAGCAGTTCGACTACATTATTGTAGGGGCTGGTTCGGCGGGTTGTGTGCTTGCTAATAGGCTCAGCGCGGATGGACGCTATACAGTTTGTATTCTAGAGGCTGGTGGAAGCGATCAGCGCTTCTGGATACAAACTCCTCTAGGCTATGGCAAAACCTACGCTGACAAAAACGTCAACTGGATGTATACGGCCGCTAAATCCGCAGCACTTGATGATCGAACCAGCTATTGGCCCCGAGGCAAGGTATTGGGCGGCTCAAGTTCAATTAATGCCATGGTGTATATCCGCGGTATTCCAAGTGATTATGATGAGTGGGCTGCGCAGGGTTGCAGCGGCTGGTGCTGGCAGGAAGTGCTGCCCTATTTCAAAAAGTCCGAACAATACTCGCAGGGCGCCAGTTCAGACAGGGGTGGAAGCGGCCCGCTGCACGTGCACAATGCCAGTGAGGCTTATCACCCCTTATGCGACACATTTTTCGCCGCGGCGGCCGAGATGGGTATTCCAAAGGTTGAGGATTTTAATACCGCCCTGGGTGGGAGTGAGGAGGGTGTGGGCCACTACCAAATTACGGCCAAGAATGGCCGGCGAATGTCAGCGTCCAGAGCCTACCTACGGCCAGCTTTGCGTAAGCATGATTCCCTTACCCTGCAAGACAACACGCTCGTTACAAAAATAGTCTTCAATGGCAATACTGCGACCGGTGTTGAATTTGAGAGTTGGGGTGAGCGAGGCGTTGTGACTGCGCGCAAGGAAGTAATTGTTGCTGGTGGGGCGGTTAACTCCCCACAATTGCTTCAGCTTTCGGGTGTAGGTGATACACAGCACTTGGCGAAATTTGCTGTTAAGTCCGTCGTTCACAACCAGAACGTTGGTCAGCACTTGCAAGATCATTTAGCGATTAGTCATTACTACGAAGCGACAGTGCCTACTCTGAACAATGTATTGCGCCCATGGTGGGGTAAGTTGGCGGTAGGTGCGCAGTACCTGCTGACACGAACTGGGCCATTGGCTATTGGCGTGAATCAGGCGGGTGGTTTCGTTCGCAGTAGTTCTCAGCGTGAAGTACCCAATTTGCAGCTGTATTTCTCGCCATTAACCTATACAACCGACAGCGCAGATGGGGAGAGACCGGTTGAGCCGGATGTGTTCCCAGGTTTTCTGAACTCTGTATCGCAGTGCCGACCTAAAAGTACAGGTAGCATCAATATTGCCAGTGCCGACGTTCGTACCCCACCCCTTATTGAGCCAAACTATTTAGCCGACGAAGCTGACCAACAAGAGTTGCTAGAGGGGGTTAGATTGCTGCGCGCGATGGCGAGCTCTAAGGCGCTAGGAGCAGTGATAAAATCTGAAAAAATACCTGGTTCGTCCGTCTCAGACGACGAGCAAATGTTGCGAGACATTCGGCGCCGTGCTGATACGGTTTACCATCCTACTAGCACCTGCAGAATGGGGGGTGATGAAAGTAGGGCAGTGGTAGATCCGAATCTTCGAGTGTACGGTACACAGAACCTTAGAGTGGTCGATGCCTCGGTGTTTCCTACTGTGCCGTCGGGGAACATCAATGCCCAAGTGATTATGTTGGCTGAACGCGCTGCTGATCTGATTATGCATGAGAAGTAAGCTGATGAGGAGAGAAGTAAGCTGATGATAAGAGAAGTAAGCTGCGACCAGAGTTAGCTGACTAATTTGCTGTATAACTTGTTCAGCCCTGTTCAACTGAATAGAATCAGTTCTCTAGTAAGCGCCTAGCGCGGTCGTTGAGAAAACGTTGAGATAACTATGCCGACAGAACCATCAGGAAGCCTCGATGTTGCTTTATCCCATACCGCGGAGCTTTTAAAAACTCAGCCATCCATGGCAATAGAGCAGGCTCAAGCGATTCTCGAAGCCGTCCCCGGACATCCTCCGGCAGTGGTAATGCTTGCGACGGCTCAGCGATTATGCGGCGCAGCTGACGCTGCGGCGGAACTGCTGGAAGCTCTCACTGAACAGCAACCGCGATACGCTGCGGCCCATTTTGAGTTCGGAAGAACGCTGGCAGTACTTGGGAAGGGCGACAGTGCCTTAACGATGTTTGAACGCTGCACACAGCTGAAGCCTGAGCACCCGCAAGCCTGGCGTTATCTAGCTGACCATTTAATGGCTATTGGCGATACTGAGGCAGGCGATGCCGCTTATACGCGCCACGTGCAAGCGTCGGCAAAATCTCCGGGCCTGCAGCAGGCAGCGCATGCGATGTTAGACAATGACATTCCAGCCGCCGAACGCCTGCTCAAAGATCATTTAAAGCATTCTCCTACTGATGTGCCTGCCATTCGAATGCTGGCAGAAGTAGCAGTGCGTTGCGGCGAGAATGATGAAGCTGAACAATTGCTGCTGCGCTGCCTTGAGCTAGCGCCAAGCTTCACTGCGGCAAGATACAACTACGCTACCTTGTTGCATCGCAGAAATGACTCGGGCGCGGCACTAAAAGAGATAGAGCATTTACTGGAAGTTGAGCCAGAAAGCCCAAGTTACCGAAACCTGTGCGCCGTGATTTTAAGCCGCGTCGGCGAATACGCCCGATCAAGTGCTATGTATGCTCGCTTGTTAGCTGAATACCCTGCGAACGCAAAGGTATGGCTCAGCTATGGCCATGTGTTAAAAACCGAAGGGCGTAAAGACGACTGCGTCAAAGCGTATCGCGAGAGTATTAAGCGCAACCCAAGTTTTGGCGAGGCGTACTGGAGTTTGGCTAACATGAAAACGGTTCGGTTTTCAGCTGCCGACATGGACGCTATGGATGTGCAACTTGCTAATAAAGAGCTTGATACAGTCAACCGCTTGCACTTTGAATTCGCACTCGGCAAAGCTGAAGAAGACGCTAAGAATTTTGAGCTGTCGTTTGTGCATTACGAAAAAGGCAATGATCTACACCGGTCAACGTTGAAATACGATGCGGGATTAAATACTGCGCGCGCAAAAAAATTGCAGAATAAATTTAGTGCCGATTTTTTTTCCTCTCGTAGTGCAGCCAGTAGTGGCTACTCTGATCCGGCGCCAATTTTTATTTTAGGCATGCCACGGTCTGGTTCAACCTTGCTGGAGCAAATTTTATCGAGTCATTCGCAGGTGGAAGGAACCACCGAGTTGCCTAACATTATAACTATAGCAAAAGAACTTCGCGAACAAGCCGGAGATGATGAAGCAGGTGCTTATAGCGAAGTGCTCGGCGCGCTAAGCCCGGCAGGTTTGAAAGCTCTCGGCGAGCAATACATCGAAGAGACAAAAATTCATAGAAAAACGGACAAGCCGTTTTTTATTGACAAAATGCCGAATAATTTTTTGCACATCGGGCTGATACATCTGATTCTTCCAAATGCAAAAATTATTGATGCGCGTCGTCATCCTTTAGCCTGCTGTTTTTCAAACTTTAAGCAATACTATGCTCGAGGACAGAGCTTCAGTTACAGCTTGAAAGATATGGGTGACTTTTATCGCGACTATGTGGAGTTGATGGCACATTTCGATGCGGTGCTGCCAGGTCGGGTTCACCGGGTAGTTTACGAACAGACAGTAGCAGATACCGAGGCTCAGGTTAGATCTGTTCTGGACTATTGCGGATTGCCGTTTGAGGAAAGTTGTTTGCGTTTCTTCGAAAATCAAAGGCCGGTGAGAACAGCCAGCTCTGAGCAGGTTCGCCAACCTATTAATAGTGACGGTCTTGAGCAGTGGTTAAACTATGAGCCATGGCTAACGCCGTTAAAAGAGCGTTTAGGTGACGTTCTCACGCAATATCCTGACGTTCCAGACACCTTTTTGCCTTAGTGCTGCCAAGCACGATCCGCCGGACAACTGGAAAGCGAGTTAGTTTCCCTCAAAAACTAGACTTTTTAGTGTGTTCCATTGTAGTCTCCCGCCGGTAAATAACGAGGAAAGGCCCATATTATGCCAGTTAACAAAATGAATCGCGGCACGGCGACTTTTGTGAAAAAACCAATAGCAGCAGCATTGTTAATGCTCAGCCCGGGCCTTATGGCTCAAATGGCGCTTGAAGAGGTCGTGGTTACTGCCCAGAAGCGGGTTGAAAATCTGCAAGATGTTCCTATTAGCGTGCAATCGCTGGGCAACCAAACATTGCGTGAGCACAACGTACAGAATTTCCAAGAGTACGTAAAACTTTTGCCTAGCGTGACTTTTACACCCACTTTGGGCGCGGGCTCCAGTTTTACGAAGGTGTATATGCGTGGCATAGCAACTGCCGGTGACGGTCAGGCGACCACGTCGCAGCCAAGTGTAGGCATGTACCTCGACGAGCAACCGATTACCACTATTCAGGGCAACCTGGATATTCATATGTACGACATTTCGCGGGTTGAAGCGTTGGCTGGTCCACAGGGTACTTTGTACGGTGCTAGTTCGCAGGCCGGCACCATTCGTATTTTGACTAATAAGCCAGATACCTCCGAGTTTTCGGCCGGTTATGGTTTAGAAGGTAATGTGGTTGATGGTGACGACGCTGGTTATGTTGCTGAAGGCTTCGTTAACATGCCTCTAAGCGATAATGTTGCCATTCGACTTGTTGCTTGGTCCAAGCACGACGCGGGCTATGTGGACAACGTAAGGGGTAGCCGAACATTCACCGGTGTGCTCGCTGATCCGGCAGACGACATTACGGTCAATAACGATCGTTTCGCTGAAAAGAATTACAACACCACCGACACTATTGGCGCCCGCGCTTCATTGCGGATTGACCTGAATGATGACTGGACCATTACGCCTACTATTATGGGTCAGAAGCAAGAAGGTGACGGCTCATTCGGTAATGACCGCTCCGCTTTTTCGCCTGGCGACAATGAAGTGATTCATTTTCAGGAAGAGTACACTGATGACGAGTGGTACCAAGCTGGCCTGACGATTGAAGGCAAAGTGGGTAACTTCGATCTCACTTATGCGGGTTCATACTTCAGTCGCGAAGTGGACGGCTCTTTCGACTATTCTGATTACTCGTATTGGTACGACACTGTTTACACAACGGGTTACTACGCTGACCTTCATTTTGCGAATACAGGTCCGCGAACTGTACCAAACCAATTCTTTCCGGATGCGGGTACACGTATTTGGCCAGGAGCCTACTTCACCAATGACGACGTTTACGCAAAGTGGTCGCACGAGCTTCGTTTGACCACACCAGAAGACCAGCGTGTGCGCGGAATGTTGGGCTTGTACATGTCGAAACAAACGCACGACTTCGAACAGCATTTTAAGGTCGCTGGTCTTGGCGATCGAATGCTACTTAACGCCAACGAGCCTGATGGCAACCAGTATCCTGATACGGTGTACTTGAACAGCCTCGATCGAGTCGATCGAGACCAGGCAATATTCGGTCATATCAGTTTTGATATTACCGATAAGCTCGAGCTGACGCTTGGCGCGCGTTTCTTCAAACCAGAAGTAACCGTTAAAGGCTTCTTTGGGTTCGGCACCGGATTTGCCGGCATATGGTCCGGCACTGGAGAGGTTCAGTGTGCTACTCAGGCTGACTCAGGCGACAAGCCCTGCCAAAACGTTGACAAAGGCATTAAGGAAAACGATAGCATTGGCCGGTTAAACCTGACTTACAATCTAAGCGACGACAAAATGGTGTACTTCACCTGGTCAGAAGGTTATCGCCCTGGTGGCATTAACCGAAGACCTGATGCCGGTGAGTATACTTCCGACTTCCTGACCAACTGGGAAGCAGGTTGGAAAACTCAGTGGCTTGATAACACCTTGCAATGGAACGGTGCAATATTCTTCGAAGAATGGGATGACTTCCAGGTATCGTTTCAGGGCGGGAACGGCATTACACAGGTAGCGAATGGACCAACCGCTGAGATAATCGGTATCGAGTCGCAATTCCTCTGGTCAGCAACCGATTCACTTCGCTTGTCAGCTTCGTTTACGTGGATAGACTCAGAACTGCAGGATGACTACGGCCCTAACGCCGACGGAACATCACTTGCTCCAGCCGGCACATCATTGCCTGTAACGGCCGACCTGAAAGCAAATGCTGTTGCACGTTACAGCTTCCCTGTGAGTGATTTTGATGGCCATTTCCAAGCGTCATTAGCGTATGAAGGCGAGCGTAGTTCAGACCTGAATGTTGCAGATAACGCAATTCGAGGTGATGTTCCCTCGAATACGTTCCTGGACTTAAGCTTCGGTATTCAAAATGATTCATACGGTGTGAACTTGTTCGTCAAGAACGCAACCGATGAAGATGCGCCGCTTTACTTAACCAGTCAGTGTGCAACGGGAACCTGTGGCACACAAAACTACGGTGTTAGAAGCCGTCCTAGAACCATTGGCATTAGGTTCACGCAGGACTTTTAACTGCTAGAGGCTTTTAATTGCTAAAGGCTTCACATCAGTAAAAACCTTGCAAAGCCTGGGTTCGTTCGCGAACCCAGGCTTTGCTGTCTCTCTACTTACTGTTTGCAAGACGCATTGCTAATCTTCTCTACTTTTTCTATTCGTTTACTTAGGTCGCTGTGCAGCGTTTCTTTTGTGGCGTTACTGCTTGCTTGTTCGCCGTCATCTCCTGTTGATGTAACAAACGCAGCATCTGACGATATTGTCGTTCGTATTGGTCGAACACCCATTCCGGCCGGTGAGGCACTTGGCACGCGCGATATAACGGTAAGCAATAAATACTTTTCTGCCTCGTTCGGCGTTGATACAGCATCTCCCTGGGGCGTGGCAACCGGGGGAATTCTTGACATAGGAATAGTGCGCGGCGAGACGATTGGCGAGGACTTTGTTTCGCTCGTAGACTTTATGCCGAACTATTGGTCGGCGTGGCCCACAACTTACCAACGCGTGAGTATTGAATCCAGTTCGAGCGAGAAAGTTGTCGTGTTGACCGAGCGAGATTGGGGTGAGGTAAAACTCGAAACACGATTTGAAATATTCAAAGAGATGAACAGTATTCGAATTGTTACCGAGATGAGAAATGCTTCAGATCATGGCATCGAAAATATTCGAAGTGGTTACATTGCATGGCCCAGCGGTGGCTACCTGTTTGGAATGCCTGGCTTACCAGCTAAAGAATCTAAGCCAGTGCCAGACGCTGCCGCCACAGGCAGGTGGTCGGCAAGCTATGACCGTGAATGGGCCTTGGCACTGCATCCTTCGTTCTCGACTTTGGTCGCCTATGGTGGGCGTGATCGTTATAACGAACATAGCCTTGCTGCGGGCGCAGCACCTAGTTTTGAAACTTGGCTGCAGATAGAGCCAGGCGCCAACTTGTCCAGATTTGTAGAAACCGACATGGCCTTAAGCGCAGCGCCCGGTGCAACGCTTTCAGGGTCGATTAGCACGGCCAAAGGGCAACCAGTAAAAGACTCT
Source organism: Pseudomonadales bacterium (assembly GCA_045106985.1). Classification (GTDB taxonomy): domain Bacteria; phylum Pseudomonadota; class Gammaproteobacteria; order Pseudomonadales; family JAUIET01; genus JAUIET01. The sequence continues at coordinate 46,649 of JBGCFQ010000062.1, forward strand.
GTATTGGTGGTTCAACATGACGGCAAAGCGTATACCTGGGCGGTGGCGAATGAGCTTGGGGAGTATGAGCTGCGATTGCCAGCTGGCGAGTATGAAGTGTTTGCCGCGGCGGCTGGTTTCGGCTCGGGTAAAGCGCAAGTTGTTAGCCTTGTGGCAGCGCAATCGCTTGAAATGCATCTTAAGGACTTACGCTCACCGGCCGAACTTCAATTCAGTATTGTTGATGCTGAAAGTAATAAGCCTCTGCATGCTCTAGTGTCAATTGCAAAAGGGCCGGTGCCTGCCATTGAGTATTTTGGGTCTTCTCGTTTTTTTACTGAGTTAGATGCACCAGGAATTGTAAGAACGTCGTTACCGCCGGGCGCCTACGAATTTGACGTGGCCAGTGCCGCAGGTTTTGAATCGGAATTGCAATCCCTGGCGGTCAGTTTGCAGTCGGGAGAAAAGCGTGAGCAGAAAGTTGCCATAGAGTTTTTGTCATCACCCGCTGCTAGGAGTTGGCACAGTGCTGATCTTCACCACCACTCCGATGTGTTAGATGGTTTTACCGAACCTGAATATGTACTGCGAGCTCAGTTAGCTGCGGGCTTAAACCTTACCTTTCTCAGTGATCATGATTCAGTAGTCAACAATGCAGACATGAACAAGCTTTCCAGCGCACTGGGCATGTCCTTTATTGGTGGTACAGAATTGTCGGCGTCGTGGGCGCATTTTAATGCTTACCCTATTGATGTGGACAAGCAAGTTGATGCCGCAGTGGGCTCTTATACCGCAAAGCAAATTTTTGCCGAGGCGAGGCGGTTGGGAGCGAAGGTTGTTCACGTAAACCACCCTTATGGTAACTACGGTTATTTCTCAAGCCTAGAGCTGGACCGTAAGGCGATCGCGGACGCGGCAGAAAGTAAGCAAGCGACCAGACCTGCGCAGGTTGTGGCGGGTGGCTATGATTCTGGTTTTGACTTAATCGAAATAACTGTAGAGCACGTACCGAAAACGCTGGAACACGCCTGGGACTTATGGAACCAAGGCATACCGGCTTACTTCGCGGCGGGGTCTGATGTTCACGATGTTTGGAATGTGGAGCTGGAGCACGCGTCGGGTTCGGCGCGCAGCTATGTACATGTAGAGGGTGAGCTTACAGTAGACAGCTTTGTCGATAATTTAAAAGCGGGCCACAGTTATGCAAGCCAAGGGCCATTGATATACCCGGAATTGATGTTTGGCAGTGAGCAAACTGTTAGCCTGAGCAATGAGCTATTGTTGTTGCGTTACCAGATGCAGGCTATTTCAGGTTTGGACACGGTTCAATTAATTGAGCAGGGACGTGTTATTGATTCAAAAACCTTTAGTACGTCGCAGGATACAGCTCTGGTTAAAGGCAGTGATTTGATTGATGTCGAGTTTTCAGTGAGTCCGGCTAGTGACACCTGGTACAGCTTGGTTGCGAAAGACAGGGCTGGCAAGTACGCCTACAGTAACCCTGTTTGGGTTAAAACTGCGTCGCCTGCTAACCCTTAGTTTCGTCTCTTACACCTTCAATTCTTTATTTCCCAAGCTCATTATTCCTTAAGCTTTTTATTTTTTAAGTTGGGCGATCGCCGCAGCAATCGTTTGTTGCGCTTCGGTCGTTGCCGCTGCGTCATACACTGAGCCGGCGTCTACGTTGGCTTTGTTTGGGCGGGCATGATCAAAAGTGTGTGTCGCTCCTTCAAACACTCGGTAGCTGAACAGAGACTTCATATCCGCACCTTTTACCTCATTATTGGCGGCTGCATAATCTATGCAGCTTTGCTCATCAATGTAGCGGTCGTTGTCACCGAGAAATGCAGTGGTAGAAATCGGCGCGGTCCAACGGCCGCTGCAGGTGCCATAAAACGGAAAGCTCAAACGCACACCGTCCATAGCGCCTTCTGGCCAGCTTGCTAGGCTAATCGGTGCTTCTTTAGTCGAAGCAAAAACCTGGCTTTGCCATATCGTCATGGCCCCGTGTGAAAACCCCGACAATACCAAGGCATCGCTGTCGACATAATCCAAGGTTCGCGCATAGGCCACGGTGGCCAGCACATCAGCGGCGCGCTGCCAAGGCGTCATTACCTTGGCGTTACAGGCATCGTTCCAATCTATATCGCGGCCGGCATAACTGTTAACTGCAATCATGACCACGTTTATGCTGTTGTAGAACTCAGCCCAGTCATCTTCGTGGCTGGCGGTAGGCCCGCTGCAGCCGTGAAAAAACAGCACCGCCGGAAAAGGGCCGTCGCCTTCGGGCTTAAATAGCCGATCGTGCGGCCGTAACTCGGCATTGATAGCCTCCAGAGTTGTTATGCCCACGCTAGCGCGTGCATGAGCCATCGCTGAGGCCATAAACGCTTCAGCACCACCGTTATCTACAGCTTCTTCTAAAGTTTGCCTGGGGGGCTCTGTTGAAGCTGGAGCCGTCGATTCTGTCGCGGCATTCGATTCCGCCGCAGCATTCGATTCCGCCGCAGCGCTGTCTGCAGCTTCCTTACCACCACAAGCGGCAAGAAGCATAAGTACTAGAATAACGTGGAGTGTGTTGCGCATAGTTCTATCCATATTGAAGGTTAGATTGTGATTAACAGTGCCGTCCCGAATGACTCTTCCATAGGCCCAATATTAGCACTGAGGTTATGGCGTGAGTGCAAGTATTCGTGACTGTGTGAGGGAGGGACCCCGAACACACCAACAGTAGGCCTTTTTAGAGGAGCCCCCATGGATGGGTTTAAGGCTGGCCCCGCGAGCGGAGCGAGTGCTTTGGGTTCGGCGTGTCTCGCTTGCCAAAACCCGATTTATCGCTGGTCTCGATGCCTAAGTAATTGCCATTCAGTGCGGTCCCTTTTTACTTTTGTGAGCCCAAGCTATCCAAAGCTTGATAAACAGCTGTTTTAATCTGATATCGAGTTTCCCATGGCGCGCGCATTAACTGCGTCATCAAAATAACCACCAGGTCTTCTTCAGGGTCTATCCAAAACTTGGTGTCGGCCGCGCCACCCCAAGAGTATTCGCCTTTGCTAGATGTTACTTGGCTTAGGCCCGGGTGGGTGATAACGCCAAACCCTAAGCCAAACGATTGCCCAGGGTATAAATGTTGCGACGGATACTCGTGAGCCCCTTCATTACGAACTTCATCCGTTAAATGGTTCATAGTCATGAATTGAATGGTTTTGGCGCCCAGTATTCTTACGCCATTATAGGTGCCGCCACGGCGCAACATTTCGCAAAAAATCATATAGTCCATGGCATTGGATACCAAGCCACCACCGCCCGAAAACAATGTTACGTCGGTATAGGAGCGCTGATACTCCGGTGGCAATAGTGATATTTTCTGAGTTTCATAATCCCAGACGTGATTGCTAACGAACCGATCTTCTTTGTCTTTAGGAACAGAGAAGAACGTGTCATCCATACCCAGTGGCGTGAATATGCGTTGCTCGAAGAATTGCTCGAGGCTCATGCCGCTGATGCGCTCAACAAGCGCGCCAAGCACGTCAGTTGCCACACTGTAGTAGTAACGGCTGCCGGGTTCAAAGCGAAGCGGAATTCCACCCAGCTTGGTCATCATTTCATTCAGGTCTTTGCTTTCAAACAGCTTGGCATCCTGGTAGGCGATATTTACGGGGTTGTCTCGTGTGAATCCATAAGTAAGGCCCGCCGTGTGCGACATTAATTGTTCGATGGTAATT
>JBGCFQ010000063.1:0-52496 GCA_045106985.1 Pseudomonadales bacterium
ATCGAAAATGGCAAGCATGTAATTACGGCCAATAAAGCCTTGATAGCAGAACACGGCAATGAAATATTCGCTGCTGCTGAAAAGAATTCCGTTCAGGTGTGTTTTGAAGCCGCTGTGGCAGGTGGAATCCCAATAATCAAAACCCTGCGTGAAGGTCTAAGTGCAAATCGCATTGAATGGCTGGCCGGGATTATTAACGGCACTGGAAACTTCATCCTTTCCGAAATGCGCTCAGCGGGTCGCGACTTTGCTGATGTGCTGCAAGAAGCCCAAGACAAAGGCTACGCCGAAGCCGATCCTACCTTCGATGTGGAAGGGATAGATGCTGCACACAAGCTCGCCATACTTGCATCGATTGCGTTTGGCATGCCGCTTCAATTTGATAAAACCTATACACAGGGAATCAGTGAGCTTGATCTTCAGGATGTCGCGTATGCCGAAGAGTTGGGCTATCGAATCAAACATCTAGGTATTGCACGAAACACCGAGGCAGGTGTTGAGTTGCGCGTGCACCCAACACTTATCCCGGCCTCACGCTTGATTGCGAATGTTGATGGCGTAATGAATGCCGTATTGGTAAAAGGTGATGCAGTCGGTGCCACCTTACACTACGGTGCTGGCGCTGGGGGTGATGCCACGGCCTCTTCGGTAATTGCCGACATCGTCGACGTTGCCAGGCTGATGGGTGGCTCGCAGAGCCAGCATGTCCCGTCACTATCAGTTAGTGTCGAATCACTTCAGCAGCGGGCCATCGTCCCTATTGAAGACGTATCAACGGCGTTCTATCTGCGCTTAACAGTGCTCGATCAGCCCGGAGTGTTGAGTACTGTTACCAAGCAATTCAGTGATGCCGGCATAAGCATCGAAGCGGTTATTCAAAAGCAGCCAATGGCGGGAGAAAAAACCGTGCCGCTGATATTGCTCACCGATGTCACATCGATGAACAAGTTGCAGCCAGCATTGGACGGTTTAACAAGTCTTTCAGTGACCACAGCGCCGGTGGTCACGCTCAGAGTGGAGAGCTTAGGCTGATGCGTTATGTCAGTACGCGAGGGCAGGCTCCCGTTTTAGGCTTTGAAGAAGTGTTGTTAGCCGGCTTAGCCAGTGATGGTGGCCTGTATGTGCCTGAGTCACTGCCACGTTATTCCGAGCAGCAATTACGTCACTTCGCGAGCTTGTCTTATGCCGAACTGGCCTTTGAAATCATTTCACCTTTTGTCGATGGCGAAGTTGATGATAAGTCGTTGCGGCAGATGATTAATGACAGCTATTCAGGATTTGCCAACAGCGAGGTAACGCCTCTTGTTGAGTTAGAACCTGATCATTGGGTGTTGGAGTTGTTTCACGGCCCCACACTTGCGTTCAAAGACGTAGCGCTGCAATTACTTGGTCGGCTGTTCGAGCATGTTTTAAGCAAACGCGACCAGCGCGTTGTCATTTTAGGTGCGACCTCTGGCGATACCGGTTCAGCCGCGATAGAAGGCTGTCGGCATGGTAAGCACGTTGATATTTTTATTTTACATCCATATCAGCGAGTGTCTGACGTTCAACGGCGGCAGATGACCACGGTGCTGGATGACCACGTTTACAATCTTGCCGTTGAGGGTAATTTTGATGATTGCCAGGCGATCGTAAAGCGCTGTTTCGCAGATCAAAGTTTTTTGCCTGACGGAAGACAGTTGGTTGCTGTTAATTCAATTAACTGGGCGCGCATCATGGCTCAAATTGTTTATTATTTTTACGCTGCAATACAGCTTGGTTCACCGCAAAAGAAAGTGTCATTCTCCGTTCCAACGGGTAATTTTGGCGACATTTTCGCAGGCTACTTGGCGCAGCGTATGGGCCTACCTATTGAACGGCTCATTATTGCGACCAATCGAAATGACATACTGCATCGCATGTTGAGCAATAATGATTGCGCCAGGCGCGAGTTGGAACATACCTTGTCGCCAAGCATGGACATTATGGTATCAAGCAATTTCGAACGCCTGCTGTTCGACGCCTACGGTCGAGACGGAGATGCAGTGCGTCAGCTAATGACTGATTTTGATTCAGGTAATGTGGCGCTTGATGAGTCAGCGCTAAAGAATATTCGAGAATTATTCTCTAGTGCGCGGGTAGATGATGCGCAGACTTGCGAAACAATTGCGGCGACACATATGACGCATGGTTATTTGCTGGACCCTCACTCTGCCATCGGCGTTTCTGCCGCACAGCAAGAGCTAGCCAAAACCGGGGGCTCTGCGCCCGTAGTCACTTTAGCGACCGCACACCCGGCCAAATTTCCAGATGCCGTGCAAAAATCAGGCGTGACTGCGGCCGTGAACTTACCTCCTCATATGGCTGACCTGTTTGAGCGCGAGGAGCGCTACACAGTGCTGCCTAACGATATAGTTGAAGTGCAAGAGTTTGTGCGTTCACATTGCTGAAAGTAACGCCTGTCCCATCTTGCTCCTTTTTTCGTCACTAGCATGGCTCGGAACTGTTTAGCATGAATGTTATTAGGCGCGCGGTTCCAGAAGGTGCTTCACTGCCCAACTCTTTGCCGCTTGTGCTGCAAAGAGTGTACGCCTCGCGAGGTGTACTCGACGACAGCCAGTTGAACTACCAGCTAAAGAATTTACTGTCTCCAGCGACCATGCTTGGCATAAGCGAAGCGGTGGAACGTCTGCTAGCTGCATTGAGTATGGAAGAGAAGATACTCATCGTCGGAGACTTTGATGCCGACGGTGCTACGAGCTGTGCTATTGGTGTAAGAGGTCTTCGGGCAATGGGCTTTCCAAATGTGGATTTTTTGGTGCCCAATCGGTTTGAATACGGCTATGGTCTAACGCCAGAAATTGTTGATGTTGCAACGGCCAGCTCGCCCGACCTGATACTCACGGTAGACAACGGGATCGCGGCCAATGCCGGTGTTAGTCATGCCAACGCCCTGGGTATTGATGTTGTTGTTACAGATCATCATTTGCCAGGGGACGAGTTGCCTGATGCGGCAGCCATTGTTAATCCGAACCAAAGAGGTTGCGATTTCCAGAGCAAGTCGATTGCCGGTGTTGGCGTAATGTTCTACTTACTGCTGGCATTGCGCAGAGAGCTGCTGAGCGAAGCTTGGTTTGAGCAGCAGAACATTCCAGCGCCCAATCTAGCCGAGTTACTGGATATTGTTGCGCTGGGCACTGTAGCCGACGTAGTTTCACTTGATTTCAATAATCGTATTCTTGTTGAGCAAGGTCTTCGCCGAATTCGTGCTGGTCGCGCGTGCGCAGGCATCCTGGCTTTGCTGGAGGTGGCGGGGCGAGACCATCACCACGTAACCGCTACCGATTTAGGTTTTGTCGTAGGCCCACGGCTGAACGCAGCTGGTCGCATGGAAGACATGAGTATCGGCATACGTTGCCTGCTCAGCGACGATCTGACTGAGGCGAAGGAGATTGCAGCAGCACTCGACGGCCTTAATCGTGATCGACGCAGTGTAGAAACCAGCATGAAACGCGAAGCGGAGGAAATGCTTGCTAGCGTTGATGACAAACAAGATCTTGCAAACAGTATCTGTCTTTTCGAGCCTACCTGGCACCAGGGTGTTATTGGAATTGTCGCCTCTCGCATTAAGGACCGATATTACCGGCCTACAATTGCCTTCGCGCGCTCAGATTCCGGATTCCTAAAAGGCAGTGCTCGCTCCATAAAAGGCCTGAATATTCGAGACTTGATCGATGAGGTTAGCCGTAAAGAGCCAGGTCTGATTGGCCAGTTTGGCGGTCATGCAATGGCCGCAGGATTAAATTTGGAGGAAGCAAATTTTGAGCGCTTTGCTGAGCTGTTGGAGCAAGTTGTAAGTCAGCACGCTGATGAAGAAACGTTGCAGGCAAAGAACTACAGTGATGGCGAATTAGAGCATCAAGAATTTTCACTAGAAGTGGCTCAAGCCTTACGTTTTGCTGGCCCTTGGGGTCAAAGTTACCCGGAGCCGATATTTGATGGTGTGTTTGAGCTGGTGCAGCAACGTTTGGTCGGTGAAAAACATTTGAAAATGGTTGTGAGTCCGCGCGGTGCACCAGACCTTCTGATCGATGCTATCGCTTTCAATGTAGATTTAGATTGCTGGCCCTCTCCTGTCCCTCACAAGGCTAAACACCAAGTTCGTCTGCTTTATAAGTTGGACGTGAATCATTTTCGCGGCAAGCAAAATGTTCAGTTATTGGTTGATGAGCTAGAGGCCGCTTAACGACCCCTTTCGCCCTGTGTTCTGACGCGAACTGCGTTAGAATACCGGCCAACAATTCTGACCAAAAAAATTGCGCCAGATTAGCCCCATTTAGAGAGTCGAGCCCAATGCTTGAAATCAATCCAATAGTAGAAAATATTCGAGACATGCAGCAACGCGCTGAGCTGCTCAGGGGGTATCTTTGACTACGCTGGCAAGAAAGAACGCCTAACTGAAGTAGAGCTAGAGCTGGCTGAGCCCAGCGTCTGGGAGGACCCGGAAAGAGCTCAAGAGCTAGGCCGGGAGCGTTCTAGCTTAGAAAATGTAGTAAGCACATTAGAGGCGCTGGATACAGGCTTAAGCGATGCAGATGAATTGCTTGAGATGTCAGCCGCAGAAGATGATGTTGCAGCCGTTGAAGATCTTAGCCAAGAAATTGCCAGCCTGAGTGAACAGTTATCCAAGTTAGAGTTTCGTCGCATGTTCAGTGGTGAAATGGATCCTAACAATGCCTTTCTTGATATTCAAAGCGGATCAGGTGGAACGGAAGCTCAGGATTGGGCCAGTATGTTGCTGCGCATGTATTTGCGTTGGGGCGAACGTCGTGGTTTTAAAACAGAAGTGTTGGAAGTGTCGGATGGCGACGTCGCAGGTATCAAAGGGGCGACTATAAAGTTTGAAGGTGAATATGCGTATGGTTGGCTGCGCACCGAAACTGGAGTTCATCGCTTAGTGCGTAAATCACCTTTCGATTCAGGTTCACGCCGCCACACATCCTTTGCCTCCATTTTTGTGTCGCCAGAAGTCGACGATGACATTGATATTGAAGTGAATACCGCAGATCTTCGGGTAGACACCTACCGTGCAAGCGGTGCAGGCGGACAGCACGTCAACAAAACGGATTCGGCTATACGCTTAACGCATATTCCCAGTGGCATTGTGGTCCAGTGCCAAAACCAACGGTCGCAACATCAAAATCGCGACAGTGCCATGAAGCAATTGCGTGCTAAGTTGTATGAGCTGGAAATGCAGGAGCGCAATAAAGAGCGCCAGGCGATGGAAGACAGTAAGGCCGACATTGGCTGGGGCAGCCAAATTCGATCCTATGTTCTGGACGCATCGCGCATTAAAGATTTGCGCACCAATGTTGAAACTTCTAACTGCAATAATTTCCTGGATGGGGATATTGATGAGTTTATTGAGGCCAGTTTGAAGGCTGGGTTGTAACCGAAATCAGCCGGTGAACATTGAAGGCAACACCACAAGAACGCGCTATACCACTGCGCATGCGATAGAATTGTTACACTAGTCACTTATCACCAGCATTAATTAAGCAATCACTATGTCCAACGAGCCTACCAACGCTGCACCCGAAGATGAAAACAAGCTGATAGCCGAGCGCCGCCAAAAGCTCTCCGCTATTCGTGAGCAGCGAAACGCCTTTCCGAATCACTTTCGCCGTAGCGATTATGCCAATGAACTGCAGAACGAATTTGCAGAGAATGAAAAGGCCGCGCTCGAAGAGTTGGATCATCAGGTTGCGGTTGCAGGACGCATCATGCGCAAGCGCGGTCCCTTTCTGGTGTTGCAAGACGTCAGTGGCCAAATACAGTTATACATAGACCGAAAAGCCCTGAGTGAGGCGACTCTCGCTGACATTAAAACCTGGGACATTGGCGATATCGTTGGTGTGAAGGGCCCAGTGTATCGTTCGGGCAAGGGCGACCTTTACGTCAATATGCTCAGTGCCCAGCTGCTTACCAAGTCGCTGCGACCATTGCCCGACAAATTCCACGGCCTGTCAGATCAGGAAATGCGCTATCGGCAGCGATATGTTGATTTGATAATGAATGAAGATACTCGACGGGTGTTTCAGATTCGCTCGCAGGTCATTGAGGCAATACGTCAGTTCATGTTGGCGCGCTCCTTTATGGAAGTGGAAACGCCAATGATGCAGGTGATACCCGGTGGCGCTACGGCACGGCCTTTCGTTACTCATCATAATGCGCTAAGCCAAGACATGTATTTGCGCATTGCACCGGAGCTGTATTTAAAGCGGTTGGTCGTTGGTGGTTTTGAAAGGGTGTTTGAGATAAACCGCAACTTTCGTAACGAAGGCCTGTCCACCCGGCACAACCCCGAATTTACTATGTTGGAATTTTACTGGGCCTTTGCTGATTACGAAGAGCTGATGAATCTGACCGAGGACATGTTCCGTGAGGTGGCAATGGCAGTGCACGGCAGCACGACTGTTAGCAATCAAGGTGAAGAATACAATTTGGCCCTGCCATTTGAGCGCATTTCGGTTAAAGATTCGATTTTAAAATACAACCCTGAACTGAGCGCTGCCCAGTTGGATGACAAAGAGGCGGCCGTTGCCATTGCTCAAGGTCTTGGTATTGCGTTAAAAGACAGTTACGGTCTGGGTAAAATCCAGATAGAAATCTTCGAAAAAACTGTAGAGCATCGTTTGATGCAACCAACATTCATTACTCGCTATCCCGCTGAAGTGTCACCGCTGGCGCGTCGAAATGACGACGATCCTTTTGTCACCGATCGTTTCGAATTCTTTCTCGGTGGGCGCGAGATTGCCAACGGCTTCTCTGAGCTGAACGATGCCGAAGATCAAGCGGCCAGGTTTAAGGCCCAGGTAGCTGAAAAAGACGCTGGTGATGATGAAGCCATGCATTTTGACGACGACTATATTGCGGCATTGGAGTACGGCTTGCCGCCGACAGCAGGTGAGGGTATTGGTATAGATCGCATGGTGATGTTTCTCTCAGATTCGCCGTCGATCCGTGATGTGATATTGTTCCCTCACCTTAGGCACAGTTCCGGTGGAGATGATGGCGAATAAATGGCGTTTGCAACCTAGTAAGCAAGTCTTGATTGTCACCCCTAGAGGGTGGGCCCGGGCCAAGAATAGTTTGGCTGCGTCTTTGTTGTTACCATTGCTGTTGTCCACAGCGGCCTGCAATTTTACTGGCTATGGGCCATCTCAAGTTCCGGTTATTCAGCCTGGTGCAACCGCCAGAACGCAATCTCGTGTGGAAGACGAAGCGCCAGTTACTTCGCCCATCGTTATACCAGAGCAGGCTCCATTGACCGCCGTTCAGTTGCTACCCTGTCCAGACCATGAGGTCAGCAGGCTGATATTGGCGGGGGAGTTTGACTTGGCGCGCGCCCTGTTGGATGAAGATTTGTCCCGCGAGCGCGACGAAATTCAGCGCAGCTGTATTCTAACTACTATGGGCATGTTGGCGGCATCGCCGGATTCCAGCCTCTACGACCCACAGCTGGCGCAGGACTACCAAGGTTTAGCGCGTGTGAATGGGGCCGTAGAAAATGGAGGCTTGGCCTTGCAGATGCTGGATAAATCGTTGAGCAATTTAATCGCCCAGCAACAGCAGTTACAGGCCTTGGGTGGCGACAATGATCGTTTACAAGAGCAGCTGGATGCCAAAGAAGCAGCACTGCAAAGGTTGAAAAAGCTTACCCTGGGAAACAACTGACCGCGCTTCTAAATTGCGCTAGCCAGTGGGCCCTTTAAGCAATGGCCGCTTTGTCAGCACTGTTTGAAGCATGAGGGTGACCTACTTCGCCATCGCTTGGCAGTTCTGTCAATGGTAACTGCAGGTAGAAGGTTGTGCCTTTGCCCAAGGCGCTGCGCACAAACAGTTCCCCACCCATTAATCCACAAAACTGCCGGCTGATTGCTAACCCCAGCCCTGTGCCGCCGTATTTCTTTGTGGTGGATGAGTCAGCCTGAACGAAGCTGTCGAAAATTTTCTCGGTCTGATCTTCCGTCATGCCAATGCCACTGTCCTTAACGGTAAATTGCATATAATCCAGGCCTTGCTGGTTAATGCGCTCGCTTCGAATTGTGATCTTTCCTTGCTCGGTAAACTTGCTCGCGTTGCTGAGTAGATTAAACATGATTTGTCGAAACTTTGTGACATCGGTGTACAGCTTTGGCAGTGCCTCGCTCAGATCAATTACAACCGCATTCTGGCTTTCGTCGGCAATCGGTTTGATGGTATCGACAACTTCGGCAATAGCTTCGTTTGGCTCGAACCACTCATTGTGCAGCTGCATCTTGCCTTCTTCGATCTTCGAGAGGTCGAGGATGTCATTGATTAAGGTGGCGAGATGTTTTCCTGCGATGGTGATCTTATCTATATCAACAGCCAGTTCCGCAGCGGGTATCTGTGCGTCGTCTTCAATTTCTTCATTCAATAATTCGCTATAACCGATAATTGCGTTTAAAGGCGTGCGTAACTCGTGGCTCATATTTGCTAGAAAAACACTCTTGGCACGATTGGCCTGATCGGCATTTTCCTTGGCCTTTTGAACCTGGCTAATGGCTTTGTCAAGGCGCTCTGACATTTCATTGAATGCCATGGCCAATAGGCCCAACTCGTCTTTGCTGAAGGCCGGTATCCTATAGCTCAGATCGCCCTCGCTCACATGCTTTACGCCCTGTTGTAAGTGTTGCAGCGAGCGGTTGGTGTAGCGAATCAGAATAAATCCCAGCGCACTGGTAAGCAGTATCGAAAACAGAAACACAAATATATTTATAGAGTCTGTAAGCTTGATTATCTGATTGATCTGCACCGTTTGCTGTTCAGCATTTTGTGACTCGCGAGATTGAAATGCGGTAAGCCCGTTGTAAACCAGGCGATAGGCCGTTATCAATTGCTCACCGCTATGGCTTTGGTTGCTGCTGTTATATTCCTCAAAAAAGGTTTGCCAGGCCTTATCCAAAGTGCTGTAACGCTGGGTTAGCAAGGAGAAAGCACCTTCTGTATAACTCGACACAAAACCCTCAAGGCTCACAATTTTGGCCTCTATTTCACTGATGCCTCGTTTCGCTAGCAGCAGCTCTGTTGCGTCCAACTGTTCAGCATTGGATTCCTTTAGTGTTAGCAGTACCTGGATTTCTTTGTGTTTGTTTTCAAGCAGCTGTTTGGTTTCGTGGGCTCGCAATTGACCGGCGATAGCAAGCTGCAGAGCCCCGAGGCCAGCGCTTCTTTGTTGGCTGCCCCAAAAGTAGGTAACGCTATTGATTGCGAAGAAAGCTAGAATCAAAACAATGGAGAATGAGATGCGTTGGCGCAGGCTCATGTGCTAATTCTGTAGGTCCGGAATTTGAAGTTCTGCTATGGAAGGTTCTGGGAGTAGCAGCTCGATTTTTCCAATCAGGCGTTTGAAGTCTATGGGCTTGGTCTCATACTCAGAGCAACCAACGATCAGCGCTCGTTCACGGTCATTGGTCAGCGCGTGGGCAGTGAGGGCGATAATAGGTATATCACACCACTCAGGTTCGTCTTTTAACAATTGACAGGTGGTCCAGCCGTCTTGAATCGGTAGGTTCATGTCCATCAGTATCAGTTCAATATGATGTTCACGCATTTTTTGCATTGCATCTACACCATCAACCGCAACGATTACCTCAAAGCCGCGACGCTTGAGTCTACGAGACAACAAGTCGCGATTCATTTCATTGTCTTCAACGATAAGAATACGTCGATCACTTGCCGTCTCAGGCATGATGTATCTCTGGTATCTGCTGTTCTTTCGAGCGAGACGGTTTCAAGTTTGATCGCTCAGGTCCAGCGTTGGCCACTACTTCATGTATGGTAATTAGCTCACGGAAGCCTTTAGCTCGAATAATACGCGACGAGCCATAGTTTAGAGATAGGCTTAACTCGTTGCGAGTTGAATCAGAGATCAAAATCTCGCCGGCACTTGCTACCTCTTCAATTCTTGCGGTGAGATTGACTGGCTGGCCTACGATGGCAAATTTACTTCGACGTTCTGAGCCAATATTGCCAGCGATCACCGCACCGCTGTTTATCGCAATAGCCGTTTCTATTTCGGGTAAGCCGTCGCGTGTATTCTTCAAATTAACATCGCGCATTGCGTTTTGCATGGCGATCGCACACAGCGTCGCTCTGTCGGCATCATCATCTGCGCTAAAGGGCGCACCGAAAATCGCTAGAATCGCATCCCCGATAAACTCATCAATAGTGCCGTGGTGTGCCAGAATTACTTCAGACAAGGTGCCTAGGTAGTTATTCAGCAGCTGAACGACTTCGTGGGGTTGGAGTGAGTCGCAAAAGGTCGTAAAACTACAAATGTCTGACATCAATATAGAGACATTCTGTAAACGCCCACCTAGTTCAAGGCCATGTGGGTCCTCTAGCAAGCGATCGACTATTTCCTCTGAGGTATAGCGGCCAAAGGTTTTACGAATGAAGGCGTGGCTTCGAGCTAGTTCATTGACATACTTTTGTTCCCGGTCACGCCAGCTTTTTCGCTCCAGGCTGGAATCAATACGCGCGCTTAGCAATACCTGATTGACGGGCTTAAACAAATAATCTTCAGCACCGGCCTGAATGCAGCGAATGGCTTCGTCGTGTTCTTGCTGGCCTGACACCATAATGACCGAAATGGATCTGGAGCTTGGGTCGCTTTTCAAGCGTTGTAGAATGTCATAGCCATTCATGTCGGGCAGTATTAGGTCGAGCAGTACCAGCTCAACATTATTTTTCGCCAGTTGCTCGAACGCTTGAGCGCCACTCGCGGCCTCTATCACCGTGTGGTCTTGCGCGCGTAGTACCCTAACTAGCAATCGCCGGTTTTCTTCATTGTCTTCCACAACCAATACGATGCCAGTGCGTTCATTTTGGCGCTCCAGCTGCGGTTCAGAGTCTTGGCTTCGCTGAGATTCTTCGGTTGAGGAAAGATTTAACTCATGAACCAGCGTGAGAATATCCGTGAGCAGTGGCAGTAGGCCCTGGTTGTCGCAGTCGGGGTCTTCCTGTACTAACTCTGCGTAACCTTTTACAGCGTTAAGATGGTTACGAAAATCATGCGTCCAGGTACGTTGTGCGTCACAGCTTGAGGCTAATGGACGATAGTCAATGCATTCTTTGAGGCGTTCCTGGGCGCGTAGCAGTTCTGTTAGCTCTTCAACCAGGTCCAGCGAGGGTGCTTTGCGTTCTGTTTTTCCTTCCAGGCGCGCTAATTTTTTTGACAGTTCGGCAATGTGCGCGCCGAGAGCTCGAGCGCTCTTCATAAAATCGGTGTCGGCCTCAGTGTGCATTCAGTGCCTTGCCATGGAATTGTGAGTGTCTGTTTGAGGCGTCAATTGTAGGGCGCTTTTGCTTGTCAGAAAAGCGACTTGTCTCTAAAGATCATTGAAATGACCTATTTGTCGCAGTTAATGGCCCGATCCAACGCGAAAGTAAGGCGAGAGGCTCCCCAAACTGGTTTTTGCATGGTACGCTTCGCATAGTTATGAATTGTACTCTGTGTGCATTAATGGTTGTGTTAATTGCCAACCATAAAAGATCTAACTTCTGCGCCGCATGTACCGAACGTAAATTTAAAAAAAGACCTGATTAAAGGACAGCAATAAATGTTGAACCAAGTAGAAATTTTCGCCGGCTTATCAGAGGCTGAATTGGAAATCATTGCAAACTCTTGTGTGTCTCGTAGCTATCCAAAAAATACGGTGATCATCAATGAAGATGACTACGCAGATTCTTTGTATGTGATCGACTCGGGTCGGGTGAAAGTTTACTGCAGCGATAAGAATGGCAAGGAGTTCATAATGAACACCATGCAAACGGGCGAATACTTTGGTGAGTTGGCCTTACTAGATGATGAAAAACGGTCAGCGTCGGTTCGTACTCTCGACAAATCTGTTTTTCTCATTATGTACAAGGATGAATTCACTAAAATTCTTGAGCAATACCCAAACATCTGCCGAACCTTGATCAGAAATTTGACCAAGCGTGTACGAAAGCTGACTGCCAAGGTGAAAAGCTTAGCGCTGCAGGATGTGTATGGTCGCGTTGCGCAAGTGCTTACCAGTATGGCGGTAGAGCGCGGCGAACGCTTTTATATTGATGAAAAGCTGACCCAGCAGGACATCGCTGATCGCGTTGGTGCTTCTCGCGAAATGGTGGCGCGAATCTTAAAAGATCTGACAATTGGCGAATACATCAGCTTTGAAAATCGCCGTATCATTATTAATGGCAGACTTCCGGCTCATTATTAAGCTCCTCTGCCTATAGATTGTTGTTTTTAAAGAGGTTTTCGGCTCTTAGCTTGCTGGGGCTGCAGCAGCAGGGGCATTAGGCAAACTGTCTTGTGCCGGTAAACTTTAGCTGTCACGAAAGCCGCTAAGCATTATTTGCAAGCGCCTAGCTGCAAATGCCAAATTTGCGGGCCAACTAGTTCACACTTTTCAGCCAAACAATTCCCCAGGCACTTTTTCAGGCCCTGCTATATTCAAGGGTATGCATAAGTACAGCCGCACAGAATGGTTCCTCCTGACCACCGCCACCCTCGCCTTCGCAGGTATGGTCGGTATGGCAGGCCACCTATTTATTGTTTAATCGTTTCTTCGATTGTGTATGTCCAGCTCCTTATCGTAGAAGAGGCTTCTGCCTCTCCTGCTATAACAAGCGAGAACTGCCTTTTGATACGCGATCTTCTTAAGACGCTCTTGAGCTGGTCCCACGAAGTGTTGTGAACTCATCCTCAGCTCTGCGCTCAACTGCTGTTCGGTGGAGTTGTCAGCTGGCAACTCGTTAGCTTGATGGCGATTTCGGTAGCGGTGTGCGATGAGATACAGTCGCCTCTATTGTGCCATCTGCAAGCCTGGCCTTAATCTGATCTCCCTCTTTTATAGAGGACACACTTCGCGCTATTGCAGGCTGCTGACCCACTTGCTGTACTTCTACAATAGAGTACCCTCTTTCAAGGGTCGCCAATGGGCTTACGGTATGCATTACGCGAGCATGATGGGCTAGGTTAGCACCCAGTGTCTCAAGCTTGGCATGCATCGCAGGAATTAATCGCCGGCTGTTGCTGGTCAATTGCGATGCTGCGCTCTTCAGTGCAAATTCAGGGTTTTGTGCGCTCAATCTAAT
Organism: Pseudomonadales bacterium; assembly: GCA_045106985.1. Classification (GTDB taxonomy): domain Bacteria; phylum Pseudomonadota; class Gammaproteobacteria; order Pseudomonadales; family JAUIET01; genus JAUIET01. The sequence continues at coordinate 13,150 of JBGCFQ010000063.1, forward strand.
CGCCATATTATTCAACAGCTGATGTTGCGATGAGACAACAGCGTTGCCTGCTCTGTGCAACCTTTCGCTCAGTTCGTCGCAGCGCTGATTGTGGTCTTCAAGTCGTCGGCCTGGGTGGCGCAATAGTCTTCGTGCTTGTCCCAAGTCCCGATCGGCAAGACGCAGTCGTTGTTGAACAGCTCGACGCAGTCGATTTGCCAAACTGTCGAGGCTTAAAAGTAATTCTGCGCTGTCCGGGCTTAGAAGTTCTGCCGCAGCGGATGGCGTTGGAGCGCGAACATCAGCTACCAGGTCGCAAATTGTAAAATCGGTTTCGTGGCCCACCGCGCTAACAACAGGAATCGCACAGGCAAAAATAGCGCGCGCCACTTGTTCGTCATTGAACGACCATAAATCTTCAAGGGAACCACCACCGCGTGCCACTATGATCGCATCTAAAGGAGGCGTGTCTTTAATGGGCGTTGAGCTCAGTGTGCGAATCGCATTCAGCAGTTGTGGCGCGGAATCAGCACCTTGAACAACCACTGGATAGAGGCTTAACAACACCTGGGGCGCACGGCGCTTAAAAACACTAAGAATGTCTTGCAGTGCAGCGCCACTTGCCGAAGACACAATAGCAATGTGTTGTGCCTGGCTTGGCAACATTTGCTTAGCCTCAGCGGCGAACAATCCCTCTTGCAACAATTTCGACTTGAGGTCCTCTAGCTGTTGCTGAAGAGCGCCGGCGCCGGCAGGCTGCATGTTTTCAATAATCAGCTGATAGTCGCCGCGACCCTCATAAATGCTGATTCGACCGCGAGCAATAACTTCATCACCTTCTTTTGGATTGAAGCGCAGTAGGCTGTTTCGGTTCTTAAACATCGCGCAGCGAACCTGAGCGCGCGAGTCTTTCAGAGACAAGTACCAGTGACCAGACTGCGGCCGAGCCAGGTTAGAAATCTCTCCTTGCACCCATACTTGGTCAAAGTGTGTCTCCAGCAAGCGTTTTGCCTGCCGGTTCAGCTCAGATACCGCAAGAATGTCCCTTTTAGCACCCCTCATATTCGTGTTTCCGCTAGTATTTCCACCGATTCGGCTAGGCATTGCTTAATTTCTTTCCCGAGTGCTTTTTCATTTACCGCCACGACTGTAAGGCCTATAATGACGCGCTTCTTTTTCAACCCTCCATTGCCGAGATCGCTATGCTGCGAATCACTGAAGAAGCTCTTACCTTTGATGACGTCTTACTTGTGCCTGCTTATTCTGAAGTGGTCGCTAAAGAAGTCAATCTAAGCACAAGACTTACTCGAAACATCTCTCTTAATATTCCGCTGGTGTCTGCAGCGATGGATACCGTGACCGAATCTCGGCTTGCCATTGCGATAGCGCAAGAAGGTGGTATTGGCATTATTCATAAGAATATGACCATTGCAGAGCAAGCGGCTGAAGTGGTTGCCGTTAAAAAATTCGAAAGTGGTGTCGTAAAAGACCCCATCACAATCGAGGCGTCCGCGGCAGTTCGTGAATTGATGGAGCTTAAAGACAAGTACCAAATCTCTGGCGTACCTGTATTAGACAATGGGCAGTTGGTGGGCATTATCACCAACCGCGATGTTCGCTACGAAACCAACTTTGATCAGCCTATTTCCAGCTTGATGACGACCAAGGAAAACCTGATTACGGTAAAAGAAGGAGCTGCGCCTGAGCTGGTAAAGCAAACCTTGCACAAGTATCGCTTAGAGAAGCTGCTCGTAGTGGATGACGATTTCAATCTGCGCGGTATGGTTACCGTTAAAGACATCGATAAAGCGCTCGCTTACCCTAATGCCTGTAAAGATGAAATGGGTCGGCTTAGAGCGGGAGCCTCGGTTGGAACAAGCCCTGACACCGGCGAGCGCGTCAAGCAGTTGGTAGAGGCTGGTGTTGATGTTCTTGTTGTTGATACCGCGCACGGCCATTCTAAAAACGTGTTGAAGCAAGTGCGTTGGATAAAAGAAAACTTCCCAAAGATTGAAGTGATTGGCGGTAATGTCGCAACCGCCAAGGCGGCGTTGGCTCTGGTAGAAGCTGGAGCTGATGCCGTTAAAGTTGGTATTGGTCCTGGCTCGATTTGCACAACACGAATTGTTGCCGGTGTCGGTGTGCCTCAAATCAGCGCTATTGCGAATGTATCAGCCGCACTTGAACATAAAAACGTTCCAGTTATTGCTGATGGCGGTATTCGTTATTCCGGTGACGTTTCAAAAGCGATAGTTGCAGGTGCTGATTGCGTCATGATGGGCAGTTTGTTTGCCGGTACTGAAGAAGCGCCAGGCGAGGTTGAGCTATACCAGGGTAGAACCTATAAATCCTATCGTGGCATGGGCTCAATGGGTGCTATGTCTGCGTCTGAAGGTTCTAGTGACCGCTATTTTCAAAGTGCAGCCGACGGTGTGGCCAAACTGGTACCCGAGGGCATTGAAGGTCGCGTGCCGTATAAAGGTCCCGTTGGCACTATTATTCATCAATTGATGGGTGGCTTGCGTTCAGGCATGGGGTATACCGGTTGCGAAGACATGACTCAGATGCGCACGCAGCCAGAGTTTGTTCGCGTAACCAGTGCGGGCATGAGTGAAAGCCATGTTCACGATGTAAGTATCACCAAAGAAGCCCCGAACTATCCCGTTAGATAAGGCCTGTTCAGCTTAACCCGGTTTTTAGGCCCAGTTCCTTAAAAGAGATCTCTGTGACAACCGACATTCATTCTGAAAAAATACTGATCCTTGATTTCGGGTCGCAATACACCCAGTTAATTGCGCGGCGCGTTCGTGAAATTGGCGTTTACTGTGAAATCAGGGCTTATGACGAGTCGGCTGAAGAGCTGCGCGCTTTTGAGCCTAACGGCATAATTCTATCAGGTGGTCCTGAAACGGTAACCGCGGCCGATACGCCACGAGTCAATGACCTCGTGTTTGAACTTGGTGTTCCTGTACTCGGTATTTGCTACGGCATGCAAGCGATTGCTCAGCAGCTAGGGGGTGAGGTTCAGCCATCCAGTGAGCGAGAATTTGGCTATGCGAAAGTAGAAGTCATCGGTTCTAACCCTTTGTTGCAAGGTATAAGCGACCACGTCAGCGACAGCGGAAATGCGTTGCTGGATGTGTGGATGAGCCATGGTGATAAAGTAACTCGTGTTCCCACCGGCTTTGAGTTGATAGCCCAAACAGACAACGCGCCAATCGCTGCAATTGCCGATGTTTCACGGCAATTTTACGGCGTACAGTTTCATCCGGAAGTCACTCACACTTTGCAAGGCCAGCAAATTCTAGAGCGCTTTGTTAAAACCCTTTGCGACTGCCAATGCTTGTGGACAACGGGCCAAATTATCGAAGAATCGATTGTTCGAATTCGCGAAGACGTAGGCACTGATGAAGTGCTATTAGGCTTGTCGGGCGGGGTAGACTCCTCCGTAGTCGCAGCCTTGCTGCACAAAGCCATTGGTGCGCAACTCACCTGCGTGTTTGTTGACAACGGCCTGCTGCGCCTCGATGAAGGCGACCAAGTAATGAAAATGTTCGCTGAGAACATGGGCATAAAGGTCATTCGCGTTGATGCTGAAGATCGGTTTCTGGACGGTTTGGCAGGCGAAACAGACCCAGAAAAAAAGCGCAAAATAATTGGTAACACCTTTGTTGACGTGTTCGAAGAAGAATCGGCGAAGCTGGACAATGCACAGTGGCTAGCGCAAGGAACTATTTATCCTGATGTGATTGAGTCTGCCGCTTCAAAGCATGGCAAAGCACATGTGATCAAGTCGCATCATAATGTTGGCGGCCTGCCGGAGACAATGAAGCTTAAGCTTCTTGAGCCGCTGCGAGAGTTGTTTAAAGACGAAGTTCGGCGTTTAGGGGTAGAGCTTGGCCTGCCTTATGACATGGTCTACAGGCATCCATTTCCAGGCCCAGGCTTAGGCGTGCGTATTCTTGGTGAAGTCAAAAAAGAATACGCCGATGTCCTGCGTCGCGCTGACGCAATATTTATCGAAGAACTCTACGCCGCGGACCTGTACCAAAAGGTTAGCCAGGCGTTTACCGTCTTTATTCCAGCAAAATCTGTAGGTGTTGTTGGTGACGCTAGGCGTTATGCCTGGGTTGTTAGTATACGTGCGGTAGAAACTGTTGATTTCATGACGGCTCGTTCTGCTCGTCTGCCCTGGGACGTGCTTGAGAAAGTGTCGGGTCGTATCATTAATGAAATAGAGCAGATCTCCAGGGTAACCTACGATATCTCCAGCAAACCGCCCGCTACCATTGAATGGGAGTAAGTGTCCCGTCTTCCGAAATGCACGCTGAAGATCAGCGTTGGATGCGGCTGGCCATCGAGCAAGCCTGCAAGGCGCGAGACAACAATGAAGTACCGGTAGGAGCGGTTGTTGTGCGTGATGGCCAACTTATTGGCTCGGGTTCTAATCAAGTAATCTGTCAGTCAGATCCTTCAGCTCATGCAGAGGTAGTTGCCTTACGTGCAGCCGCACTTGCTGCTTCCAACTACCGTCTTCCTGACGCAACCCTTTATGTAACGCTTGAACCCTGTGCAATGTGCGTTGGAACGCTTGTTCATGCTCGTGTGGCGCGTGTTGTCTTCGGTGCCACTGAGCCAAAAGCCGGTTGCCTGGTGAGTAACTCTTCTTTGATTGAGAGTGGTCATTTCAATCATCAGTTTGAGTTTGAAGGTGGTGTGTTGGGGGGGGAGTGTTCTGCGATTCTTAGTGAGTTTTTTGCGTCTCGACGTAAGTAGTTTGGTTGTCTGAATACGCCCAGCGACGCGCTACTATTATTGCTTCGAAAGCTGGCCGCTGCGCACTCTACTTGTATCAACATGGTTTCCATCACGAAAAAAGCCACGCTTGCAGCTAGTCATTTTCGCTCCTTCAGCCGGCTTTTTTCAACTACGCAAAAATGGTAACGCATCGCTGCGCTCGCTTGGTTATGAACTGCAAGACTATGTTTTGAAAAGAAAGCGAAGAATATCAGGTTGTTTGTATTAAGCTAGGGATCGCTAGTAGCTTTTGTGAAGGAGGTATGGTGAAGCTATTCTGAGGCAGAGCGACCGTGCGAGTGCGGCAAAAGGTATCAGGAACTCTCTGGCGTGACCAATCATCAAATGTTTTAGTCAAATAGCCGGAATAGACCGCGACAACATTTTAGGCGCCCGATGCGACAACTCCACCGGAGGCCGCTGCCTGTTTTGAGCAATCTCCCTTAGCCGCAACACCTGATGATAGTGCCGAATATTCTGCACATAGGTTACCGGCTCGTTGCCTCGAGCATAACCATAGCGGGTTTTGCTGTACCAGGCGCGTTTACGTAACAACGGCAAATGTTCTTTAACATCCAACCACAGGTGAGGATCAAAACCTTGCGCCTCGGTTATCTTGCGAGCGTCTTCCACATGGCCATAACCTACATTGTAGGCCGCTAATGCAAACCAGGTGCGGTCGGGTTCGGAAATATCTTCAGGCATGCGCCGCAGTACTTGAAGAAAATACTCGGCACCGCCACGCAGGCTTTGGCTTAAATCGTTGCGGTCGCTGATGTTCACCTGTTGCGCCGTGGCTTCCGTTAACATCATCATTCCGCGTACCCCTGTGGGTGACACTGCATCGGGGTTCCAGTGCGACTCTTGGTAGGAAATAGCGGCAAGCAGCTCCCAGGCCATTCCATATTCTGTCGCCACTGTACGAATCAGTTTTTCATAGATTGGCAAGCGTCGGCGAATGTTTCCAGCAAACTCCAGCGCGCCGGCTTGATTAATGTCCTGAAAATAGCTGAAGTAGCGTTCCTGTAATTGCTTTAAACGTCCATTGTTCGAAATGGCCTGTAAGAAGGTATCCATTTCAGTATAGAGAGACGCCGTGCGCGCTTCATTTCTCGGCAGAGCCCAAGCCAGCTGACGAGTTTCACCCAAACGCATTCCTGCGCTTAATTGTGGGTAAATTCCACGATGCGCAATGAACTCGTGCTCATTCACTATGGTGAAGTCGAGCTCACCGGTTTGCACTAATTCAAGTAAGTCGATGGTTTCCTGGTCGTAACTTGCCTGCCACTGAATATCAGGGTGGTCGCGATTGAGCTCTTCTAACTGCTGTGCGTGGTAGCTGTCGGCGCCAACGATGATGCGTTTGTTGTAGATGTCTTGCAGTGTGCGCGGTCTGCGGGTGCCCAACTTGTAGATTACACGAGGTTGTGTTGCAAAGTAGGCGGCGGAGTATCGAACATTATCGAACTTGCCGGACGATACAATGAGACCGGCGGCCGCGAGATCAGCTTTAGAGTGATTGAGCTGGCGAAACAGGTCGTCGCGCCCGAAAACACTGTACATATTTAATTCTACACCCAAATACTCAGCAAACTCGCGGGCTAGTTGGTATTCGAAACCATCTTGGCCAATAAGATCGGGGTGAAAGGTGCTAGGGCCGTTGCGGGTAGCTACGTTGAGAATACCGCGTTCCTGAATAGCGTCCAAGCTTGAGCTCTGTTCGCAAGCCGAAATCGCCGCAAATAATGCGAATAAGGTCAGAGAGGCGATTTTTTGCAGTAAAGACATAGCTCTATTGTATGCAAGGCTTTACGCTGCCACCAGCTCCGCTTTAAAATAGCGCTCGCTCGTCGTCCCCTTTTCACTGATTCTCAGGCCTGTCTATGATTCTTCGCGGTACGCCCTCTCTCTCGGCGTTTCGAAGGGCGAAGTTGTTGCTGAAACTGCAGCAAATTGCCCCTTCTGTTTCGAATGTTTACGCCGAATACACACACTTCGTGCAATTACAGCCAGAGACTGCGTCTTTGTCTGCGGAAGAGAGGCATAAATTAGAAAGTTTGTTGGAATATGGCCCCAGCCAACACCAAGAGCAGCAGACAGGACAGCTTTTTATCGTGTTGCCACGTTTTGGCACAATCTCTCCCTGGTCCAGCAAAGCCACTGATATTGTTCGAAACTGCGGTCTTTCAAGTATTCAGCGTGTTGAGCGCGGTGTTTCCTATTTTGTTACCTCTACTGATGCAATTAACTCTGAACAAAGCCTGCAGCTGGGTACCGCGCTGTTTGATCGAATGGTTGAGACGCTCGTTCACTCCCTCGACGATGCGCAAGCGATGTTTGAACAGGCGTCACCCAAGGCGATGCAACATATTGATGTTCTTGGCGGTGGCAAGCCTGAGCTGTTAAAAGCGAATATCGAATTAGGCTTGGCCCTAAGCGATGACGAATGTGATTATTTAGCGGATAGCTTCACCACTTTAAAGCGCAATCCAACTGACGTTGAGCTGATGATGTTCGCGCAGGCCAACTCAGAGCATTGCCGACATAAAATCTTTAATGCATCGTGGACCATTGATGGCGAGGAACAAGAAAACTCGCTGTTTTCAATGATACGCAATACCTATCACAGTATTGAAGGCGCTGGCGTACTGAGTGCGTATGAAGATAATGCCTCGGTGATAGCGGGCCTGCCTTCAGAACGCTTTTACCCAACGACCGAAGGGCTTTATGAGACACATTCGCAAACCGCGCATGTATTGATGAAAGTTGAAACCCATAATCACCCTACAGCGATAGCACCGTTAGCGGGGGCGGCAACCGGATCGGGTGGTGAAATACGTGATGAAGGGGCTGTTGGTCGTGGCTCTAAACCCAAGGCCGGTTTAACCGGTTTTACCGTATCGAATCTGCAAATACCGACCTTGGCGCAACCATGGGAGCATGACTACGGTAAGCCCGAACGTATTGTTTCGGCGTTGGAAATAATGCTTGAAGGACCAATTGGTGGGGCGGCTTTTAACAATGAGTTTGGTCGGCCTAATATCTGCGGCTATTTCCGTACCTTCGAACAAGTCGCGACCGAACAGGACGGCACCGATCGCTGGGGCTACCACAAGCCTATTATGATTGCCGGCGGCGTTGGTAACATATGCGAAGAGCATATCGATCAGCACGCTATTCCACTTGGAGCGAAGCTGATTGTGCTGGGTGGCCCAGCTATGCTGATCGGATTGGGCGGTGGCGCGGCCTCGTCCATAACATCGGGTAGCGGCAATGAAGATTTGGATTTTGCCTCGGTTCAGCGTCACAACCCGGAAATGGAACGGCGTTGTCAGGAGGTTATCGACCGCTGTTGGCAAATGGGTGACGACAATCCTATTGCCTTCATACACGATGTAGGCGCAGGCGGGCTGTCGAATGCGCTACCAGAGCTGGTAAAAGACGGTGGTTGTGGGGGCGTATTCAGCCTTCGCTCAATACCCAGTGACGAGCCAGGTATGTCGCCATTAGAAATATGGTGCAATGAAAGCCAGGAGCGTTATGTATTGGCTGTAAAGCCAGAGCATCTCGACCTTTTTGCCAATCTTTGTGAGCGAGAACGCTGTCCTTATGCTGTGGTAGGCGACGCCGTTAACAATAAACACATTGAGTTAGGTGATACGCACTTTGGTAACAAACCGGTGGACTTGCCAATGCCTGTGCTGTTCGGTAAGCCGCCGAAAATGACCCGCAGCTATACAAGCGAAGTTGCAAGGGTAGACGCGCAGAGCGCTAAGTTAGCCGATCTCTCCCTGGAAACAGCGATAGAGCGTGTTCTACAGTTTCCATCCGTTGCGAGCAAATCTTTCTTGATTACCATTGGCGACCGCACCGTAACGGGGCTTGTCGCGCAAGATCAAATGGTAGGGCCTTGGCAAGTACCAGTCGCTGATTGTGCTGTAACTCTTAACGACTACCAGGGGTATTGTGGTGAAGTAATGTCGATGGGCGAGCGCACTCCGCTGGCGGTGAATAATGCAGCCGCATCGGGACGAATTGCCGTTGGAGAGGCGCTGACTAATCTGGCGGCCACTAATATAGGCGACATTGGTAACATCAAGCTGTCTGCAAATTGGATGGCCGCCGCGGGTACTGGGCGCGAAGATCAAAAGCTTTTTGAAACCGTTAGAGCGGTGGGCATGGAGCTTTGTCCGGAACTAGGCATAGCAATACCTGTAGGCAAAGACTCGATGTCGATGCGTACAGCCTGGAGCGACGCAAAAACCAACACAGACAAAAGTGTTACAGCACCATTGTCCCTCATAGTCTCTGCCTTTGCGCCCGTTAACGATGTTCGTAAAACCGTAACGCCGCAGTTGCTGCCTCAGTTGGATAGTTGTCTTCTTCTGGTTGACCTTGGCAATGGTGGCAATCGCTTAGGCGGTTCTGTCTTGGCACAGGTCATCGAAGCATCAGGTGGCCCAACGCCAGACCTAGATGATTCGGCCCACTTGAAAGCCTTCTTCGAATTGATTCAGCAATTTGTTGGTGTCGATAAATTGTTGGCTTATCACGATCGATCAGACGGCGGTTTGTTAGCCGCGGCCTTCGAGATGGCGTTTGCAGGTCATTGTGGTGTTGAGCTTGATTTGAGTGCATTAAGCGGCGAGACAAACAATGTTCTGTTTAATGAAGAGCTTGGCGCCGTTGTTCAGCTAAGTGTGGAAAACGCTCAGCACTTTGAACAGGCGGCCTCAAAATTAGGAATCGGACCGCTGGTGCATCGTATTGGCCAGCCAAACCGAGAAGACCAGCTAAGCATTGTTCGTGACGGAGAGTTGCTCTTTTCGGCCAGTAGATCCGAATGCCAACGCAGCTGGGCAGCGACTAGTTTTCACATGCAGGCACTGCGAGACAACGCCGATTGTGCGCAACAAGAGTACGACCAATTATTAGATGCGAGCAATCCTGGCTTAAGCCCTGTCATTAACTTCACTCTGGATAGCGCCGCGCCAGCAATAGTTGGAACGCGACCCAGAGTAGCCATTCTGCGCGAGCAAGGCGTTAACGGTCAGTATGAAATGGCCGCTGCGTTCAGTAGAGCTGGCTTTGATGCGATTGATGTTCACATGTCAGATCTGCAAAATGGACGATATTCCCTCAGCGAATTTCAAGGCCTGGCGGCCTGTGGTGGGTTTTCCTACGGTGATGTACTTGGGGCTGGCGAAGGCTGGGCAAAGAGCATTTTGTTTCACTCAGCTATGAAGCAGCAGTTTGCTGAATTCTTCAGCCGTGATGACAGCTTCACACTGGGTGTTTGCAACGGTTGCCAGATGCTATCAACTTTACATAGCCTCATTCCTGGAGCCGATCATTGGCCACGATTTGTACGCAACCAGTCTGAGCAGTTTGAGGCCCGTTTATCGTTGGTTGAGGTACAACAATCGCCCAGCATTTTGCTCGCAGGTATGCAGGGCTCTCGCATCCCTGTTGCCGTTTCGCACGGTGAAGGCCGAGCCGAGTTGTCGGCCGAGACTCTTGCAATGCTAGCAGGTAATAAAGGCGTTAGTCTTCGATTTATCGACAACTATGGTCAGCCTACCGAGGCGTACCCGGCTAATGCCAATGGTTCGCCGAGTGGCTTAACCGGGGTTACCAGCAGTGATGGTCGCGTGACTATCATGATGCCGCATCCGGAGAGAGTATTTAGAACAGTGCAAAACTCCTGGGCTCCTGGCGAGTGGGGCGAAGATGGCGCCTGGACGCAGATTTTTTATAATGCCCGCCGATTTGCCAGTTGATATAGTGGGAATCTACCCTTGAAAATAGCGGTTTAGTACCCATTGAATCGTTTATACCTAAAGTGGGGCTATAATGCCGCGTTTTTCAGCACCGCATTCAAGCCAGCTGTTCAACCTCACTTTTTAACCCAAAATGAACCGACGACTTCCGTAAATGCTAAATAAATACCCGCTTTGGAAATACCTTCTAATCCTTGTTGTGATTACTGTTGGAGGTTTATACGCCGCGCCTAATCTTTACCCACCTGATCCCGCGGTGCAGATTACATCCGAGATCAGTGGCATAGCGATGACTCAAACGGACCTGGAGCGTGCGCAAGCAGCCTTGGAGAAAGCCGGTGTGCAGCCCACTCGTCATGAACTGACTGATGAAAATATACTGTTTCGCTTGTCCAGTGTGGATGAGCAATTGCCAGCGCAGGCTGCTTTGCAGCGTACCTTGGGTGACGACTACATCGTTGCGCTCAATTTAGCCTCTACTACGCCAGAATGGTTGCTAAACATTGGTGCAGAACCGATGAAGTTAGGATTGGATTTGCAAGGTGGTGTGCACTTCTTAATGGAGGTGGATACTAGCGCGGCGGTTGATACGCGCATAAAAACGACCTTCACCGAAATTAAACGAGCCCTTCGCAAGGCGAAAATTGTGTCGCGCTCCTCCATTATTGAGAACGACGTTATTGAGCTGGTGTTCAAAACTTCAGAGCTTCGCAGTCAGGCGCGCTCAATTCTAAACAAAGATTTTGCGTTGATGGTGCGTACCAACAGCGAAGATGGTGAGCGGTTTATTACTCGCTTGTCTATCTCAGAGGCAGGGCGTAAAGAGATAGAAAGTTACGCAGTAACCCAAAACCTGACCACGCTGCGCAATCGAGTTAACGAACTCGGTGTTGCGGAGCCATTGGTTCAACGGCAGGGAACCCATCGAATTGTAGTTGAATTGCCGGGCGTGCAAGATACGGCTAGAGCGAAAAAAATACTTGGTAAAGCGGCTAATCTTGAATTTCGTCTGGAAGCTAATATAGATGCCTCAATGGCCAGTAAAGAAGAGTTCGAATTTCGCAGCGAGAACGATCGTGGTCGCAAGGCGTTTCTGGAGCGCGATCTAATCATTACTGGCGAGCGAGTATCCAATGCGCAAGCGAGCTTTGATGAAAACAGCCAGCCACAGGTGAACATTACGCTTGATAGCCTTGGTGGTTCGCTAATGAACCACTCCACAGCCAAAAATATAAAACGCCGAATGGGTGTGCTTTTTATTGAGCGTAAAACCAAAACGCTGCGCGATAAAGACGGCTATGAGATTAGCAAGCAGACCATCGATGAAAAGAAAATCATCAGCTTGGCAACTATTCAATCAGCCTTAGGTCGACAATTTCGAATCACCGGCCTGGATAATGTCGTTGCGTCTTCCGAGCTTGCGCTGCTGTTACGCGCTGGAGCGCTCGCCGCACCCATAGAATTTGTAGAAGAACGAACCGTAGGACCATCACTTGGCGCAGAAAATATATCACTCGGCGTGAAGTCAGTACAGATAGGCCTGGCGCTGGTGCTTGTGTTTATGCTGTTTTACTACAGAGTGTTTGGTTTGGCCGCCAATCTTGCCTTGTCATTAAATTTGGTGCTTTTGGTTGCTGTTATGTCGATGATGTCGGCAACGCTAACGCTGCCTGGTATTGCGGGCATCGTACTCACCGTTGGTATGGCGGTTGATGCGAATGTGCTAATTTTCGCCAGAATACGCGAAGAGCTCAAGAACGGGCTGTCGCCGCAAGCGGCCATTAACTCAGGCTACGAGCGCGCCTTCGTAACCATCATGGACGCTAATATAACGACGCTGATTGTTGCCTTGATTTTGTATGCTGTGGGTACTGGCTCAGTGAAAGGCTTTGCGGTTACTTTGTCGATTGGTATCTGTACGTCAATGTTTACTGCCATTGTCGGCACAAGAGCGCTGATCAATTTAATTTATGGCGGACGTCGCCTTAAAACACTGTCTATTTAGGGGCGTCACGATGAATGAGACAACTAGTGCGAATGAGCAAACAAAAACAGCGGCGCCAGCAGAGCCAATTGCCTTTATGTCCTGGCGCAAAATTGCGTTGGTTGTATCAGCATTGTTTTTGGTTGCCTCAATAGCTTCTTTGGCGACCCGCGGCATTGTTTTTGGTTTAGATTTTACCGGTGGTACTCAAGTAGAGGTGGGTTACAGCGAAGCTCCCCAGCTTGAAGAGTTGCGGGCCAGCCTGGAAACTGCTGGCTTCAGAAACGCGGTTGCCGTGCATTTCGGTTCCGAGACCGATATTCTCGTGCGTTTGCAGAATGATGAAAAACTGCAAGGCATGAAGCAAGACGAAGTAGGTACGCGAGTGCTAGAAGCGCTGCGGGGTGACAGCGAATCCACGATCAGTTTGCGCCGTATCGAGTTTGTTGGGCCGCAAGTTGGTGAAGAGTTGCGCGAGCAAGGCGGTTTGGCCTTGATCATCGCTCTGCTGGTTGTGATGGTTTACATTGCGATGCGTTTTCAATTCAAGTTCTCAGTTGGTGCCGTTGCAGCACTTGCTCATGACGTTGTGATTACGCTGGGTTTCTTTTCTATCTTTGGCTGGGATTTTGACTTAACCGTATTAGCCGCACTCTTGGCGGTTATTGGGTATTCGCTAAACGACACGATTGTTGTTGCCGACCGAATACGCGAGAATTTTCGAATGTTGCGTAAACAGGCGTCAGAGTCTGTTATCAATATATCGCTAACGCAAACTTTGGGTCGCACCTTGGTCACATCGTTGACTACTATTTTGGTGTTGGCAACGTTGTTCTTTATCGGCGGCGAGTTGATTAACGGTTTCGCTAAAGCCCTGTTGATAGGTGTGGTGGTTGGTACTTATTCGTCGATTTACGTTGCGTCTAACGTGTTGTTGATGATGAATATCTCCAAAGAGGACCTAATGGTCCCCGAAAAAGAAGGCGTTGCCTTCGATGATGGCATGCCATAGGACCTACGCTAGTTAGCGGGCGTATACCAAACAGGCGAGCTATAAGCGCGATCCTGAATCTCCCTAGGCGTGTCCTTAGGTACATCATAGCCAAACTTCTTCTGGTCAAACTCACTCCACCGCGGAGTAGGTATTTCCAGCACTCGTGCATAATAAAAAGCACGTTGTTCTACCTTAAAATCCGGGTCGGTCCATACAGTTTCAAGCTGTGCGCTGCCCGAAGTATTTTCATAACTTAGTGTGTCGAAATTAACGGTTGATTTGACGGCTGTGACTTGGCCATCTGCCTTTATTGTGCGCTCTGGTGATACCGCCACGTTGTACACTTTTTCGTGCAAGCGGCCCGCTGTATCTTCCCAACCTTTTACGATTTGAATGCGGTCGAGGTTCGCCCCGATCGGGTCTTTGGCCGCCGCAACAAGAAATCGTGGTGCCCGGCTTGTTTTAGTTGCGCTTTTTTTGCTGCTCTTGCTGGCGATAAGATCGCCGCCCATAGGTACGCCGAGTGTATAGGCATGCCGAAAACGGTCGGGACGTTGCAAATCACTTTGTTGGTAGAACCAACCTCCGAAGAAGCGCAAGCTAATACGCGAGCCGGTCGTTGCGTACACCTCTTTGCGTTTCATTGCAGCAAAGATCGCCTCACGAGTGTTTTCAGTTGCCCAAACGGCAGCGTAGCCGGAGGCTACCTGCTCCCAAGCCATGACGGCATTCGGTTCGCCGGGTGTTGCAGGCATAAACGTGCCAGCCATGCGTTCGAACCCCGGTTCAATCATTGATGCCTTGCCCCAGAAATTATTTTCAGCGGCCGTTGCTAGTGACGTGTGAGCATCTGTGCTGCCAATCATGCCAAACTTAAAAGGGTTCTGCCCTGTAGCAGTTTCTTGTGCCAAGCCAAGTTTCAAAGCGGAGCGAGCGTATTCGAATTGCAGCATGTCATTTGTTTTTAGCTGGCTCTTTACAACATTTAGGTTTCCCTTATCCCAGGTTTCAAAATCGGCGAATTCATCTTGTGGCGATAAATAAGGATGGGCTTCGCTGTCGCCTTTGATTTGCGTTACTTCCGCTATTGGTTCCCAGCGTTGGCGCAGCTGGTTGTAGCTGGCAGTAAGTGGTTTACCCTGTGAGTCTTGCAGGGCAAACATGCGACCATTGCTAACATTCGAGTTATGTGGAATGGCCATTACTTCCCCGCCAGTCTTTTTTTCGTACTCCTCCATAAACGCCCAAAGCTGCTCTGGTGTGTTGCCGTCCAGGGCCGAATAAGCGGGCATCGAAGCCGCTTTATCGGCGCCATCTTTGTAAACCACAACGCGATGAAGATTGTCGCCATTAGGAAAATAAGTCCATTCATAACCAATCAGTGCCGTGAACCGACCCGGTTGATTGAAATGGTCAGCGACCTTTGAGCTCTCTTTCCAAGTGTCAAAGCTTATGTCTTGCGCTGGGTAGCGATTGTCACTTTCGATAAACGCCATTGATAAATCTGTAAAAAGCGTTCGAATAGCCTCATTACCTTTCGACATCGTCGCCAGTAAATCGCGTCCAAACGGCGTTCTGCGCAAAGAGGGGTCGCCTGCTTTTAGCTTGGGAAGTAAGCCGAGATATTCGGCGTGGTCTGAGACAACCAAAAAATCCAGCGGCCGGCTTAAGCGCACGGCTTGGCCATTATTTGCTACAACTTGTTCTCCGCGGGCAAATTTGTACGCTTCAGCAGGGCTTAGTTTTTCGTTGCCAGCTGAGTTGGCGTCTATGCTTTGCGAACTGTGTAAGTGGGTATCTCCCCAGAGTAATTGCTGGGGTATGGCAGCACCCGTGTAGGGGGAGTAATCGCTGCCATCCTGAACCTCTCGCTGTGTTACTTCACGTGCTGCGAATGGGCCGCCGGAAGTGTTGGCGGAATCATTTTGAGCGACTGCTTGGGCGGCGTAGCAGGCAGAACTTATACTAAAAATGGCAATTAAAGAGCCTAGGACCGTTCGTGGAGATAGCATAAAAACCCTTTAGGCGGCAGAAAGTCTCGATTTTACTACCGTTGAGTCCAAAAGCGCCCGAGAAATTGGAACTGGTTCACATTCCGTCCTAGTCTGATCAAATAATGAGCGATAATTAAATAGCTCAAATAAGGGAAGGGGCAGTAAATGACCGACGACTTTTACCCGGGAAGTCTTAAAGAGGCGCCAGCGATTGGTCCTGCGTCCATCATTGCCGAAGGCATGTTCTTCAAAGGCAATTTGATGGGCGATAAGAATCTTATTGTGGAAGGCCGAATAGAAGGGCGAATTGATTTGCGCTCGGCGGAAGTGACCGTGCGAAAAAGCGGTATCGTTAAATCAAATATTGTGGCCGATGTGGTCATCATCGACGGCAAGGTTTATGGCGACGTAACCGGCATGAAACAAGTGATAGTGGGCAAGAATGGCGCGGTGATGGGCAATATAGCGTCACCGCGAGTAACGTTAGAAGACGGCTGCACGTTTAAGGGCACGGTAGACATGGACGCCAAGACCATGAATACGGTGTTGGCGACGTTGAAAGCAGTAGAGAAAGTCGTTGCCGAAGAAGAGCAGGTTGAGGCCGCCAATGAAAGTTTGGCAGAGTCCCTCTATAAGGCTGCAAATGAGTAAAGATTTTCGATCGCAGCCTGTACATATATGCCTTAGGACATTTTGTTGTGAGGGGCGTAGAGCTTAGTTTTCTGAAAACGCTCAGCGACGCGTCACTACTTTTGCTTCGAAAGTTGGCCGCTCCGCGGTCCCCTCCATCACGAAAGAAGCAGCGCTTCGCGAGTCTTTTTCGTTCCTTCAGCCAACTTTTTTGACCTACGCAAAAGTAGTGACGCATCGCTGTGCTCGCCAGCAGTAGTTTCATCGGATTGAGTTGGAAAAGGGAATGCGAACTAGCGGAATTTTAGTGAGTGGCAAGATCTCATTTTTTATTTGGTTTGGTGCTTTCGGAGTTGAGGTGCTGTGAGCTACGAGAGCACCGGCGGTGTTTGCGTAGGTAAGAAGACCCAACCGAAGGAGCAATAAAGACTAGCGTAGCGACGGCTTTATTGTGATGGATGGCACCCCGGAGGGGTTTGGTCTCGAAGCAAAGACCGCCGGTGTTCTCGTAGCGGGTTATTCTAAGCTCCAATTAAGACTGCTTAACTTAACGCCGGCCCTGCAATCTGCAGTACCGCCTTAAAGCACTTCGGGTTGCCGCAAACAATATCGCCGCTTTGCAAATACTTGGATCCACCTTTCATGTCACTCACCAGGCCGCCAGCTTCCTGAATCATTAGTGCTCCAGCTGCGATATCCCACTCGCCCAAGCCGGTTTCCCAAAAAGCTTCGTAACGGCCAGCCGCCACGTAGGCCAGGTCTAAGGCCGCCGAACCCATGCGTCGCACGCCAGCAGACTGCCCCGCCAGTTTTTCCAGGGTTTCCATATACGCTGGCAATTGCTTTTCGTGTCGGCCACGGTAGGGTATTCCTGTGGCCAGCACAGCTTCCGAAAGATCGCCACGTTTGGAAACACGCATGCGGTTGCCATTCAATTGGGCGCCTTTGCCGCGTGTTGCGGTAAATTCTTCCTGGCGTACGGGGTCGTAAATAACACCGTGCTCTAATCTGCCGTTGTGCTTGCAGGCAATGGACACAGCAAAGTGCGGTATGCCGCGTACAAAGTTAGTGGTGCCATCAAGCGGATCGATAACCCACTGGAATTCGCTGTTCTCATCGCCAGCACTGAAGCCACCTTCTTCACCGAGTATTGCGTGCTCTGGAAAAGCCTTGCTGATCTGGTACACGATCTCCTGCTCAACCTGACGGTCTACCTCTGTCACGAAGTCGTTCTTGCCTTTCTCTTCAATAACCAAGCGGTCAAGACGGTCCATCGATTGCAGAATGATTTTGCCAGCAGCGCGTGCCGCTTTTAGAGCGATGTTTACAGTTGGGTGATGCATTACAGTTGACGCTCAAGAATGTGGGGCGCGATTATATCAGTGCCTTGGCGGGCTGTCTGGTAGACTTGCCGGCTGTTTTTATTCGGACCGTATTAATCGTGCTAGACAATATCCGCGTCGTACTCATCAATACCTCCCACCCCGGAAACATCGGCGCTGCAGCGCGGGCAATGAAAAACATGGGGCTCGGTCGTCTTGTGCTGGTTCAGCCTAAGAATTTCCCAGCTGATGAGGCGACTTTTCGAGCCGCTAGTGCGGCCGATGTATTAGACGCCGCCGTTGTTTGTGACAACCTGGACGAGGCGCTTGCCGGTGTTGACCTTGTGGTTGGCACCAGCGCTCGAAATCGACGCATTCCGTGGCCTTTGCAGACCCCCCGCCAATTTTCAGAGCAACTAAGCTCGTCGCCTGTGCGTAGCGTTGCTGTGCTGTTTGGTCGTGAAGATCGTGGATTAACCAATGAAGAGTTGCAACGTTGTGCTGCGCACGTACATATTCCAACCAATGACGAGTACAGCTCTTTGAACATTGCGATGGCTGTTCAGCTGATCTGTTACGAGTTGAGAATGGCGAGTCTAGGCTCTGATGTGGCAGTAAGTGCCGAGCAAGAGTGGGATGCACCGTGGGCCACGGATGAAGAAAAACAGCTTTTCTATCAACACCTTGAAGAGACGCTGGTTGAGATAGATTTCCTCGATCCAGTAGCGCCAAGGCAGTTAATGACACGTCTAAGGCGGCTTTTTGGTCGAGTTGATCTGGACCAAATGGAGGTCAATATTCTTCGGGGTATTCTAACCTCAGCGCAAGCTGCTAAACGAGAAGACAAGCCAGCTTCGGCTAGAAAATAGCACTTCTGGACGAGAACGGCCGACAGGTGCAGGGATGCACCTGCATTTTGCTCGGTAAAATGTGAGTTTTTTGAAAATGACATTTTCGAAAAGCCGGCCCTCAAATAGGCAGCCATTGTGAGTAGCTGTTAATAACCTAGTGTTTTAGTTGGTTAAATACTTGATTAAAACAGTCGGATTTAATAAAATACAAGCATGAGATTAACAACTAAAGGACGCTACGCGGTAACCGCGATGCTGGACCTCGCTCTGCACGGAAGTGCTGGGCCGGTGAGTCTTGCTGACATTTCGGGTCGCCAGCAAATATCCTTGTCTTATTTAGAGCAGTTGTTTTCCAAATTGCGAAAGAATGAGTTGGTAAGAAGTAGTAGAGGTCCAGGTGGCGGCTACCAGCTAAACAAGGAAACGACCGCTATTCATGTTACCGACATAATCAATGCGGTGAATGAGCAGGTAGATGCTACCAGTTGTGGTGGAGAGCACAATTGTCAGGACGGCGTGTCGTGTTTGACCCATCATTTGTGGTCAGACCTTAATAATGAAATTCATACCTTTCTGGATAACATCAGTTTGGCATCGCTGATGAAGCGGCGCGAAGTGCAGAGTGTTTCAAAGCGGCAGGATAAACATGCGATTGATGGTGATAATTTAATACAGGCATCTGCGGGCTAAGTTCTTGCCTGACAGGCTCTTACTAACCCCATAATTGCCCAGCAACACGATTGAGATTTAAAATGAGTAAACAACTTCCCATCTATTTCGACTACGCAGCTACCACACCGGTAGACCCGCAGGTAGCAGACAAAATGATTGAATGTTTGCGTATGGAGGGTAATTTTGGCAACCCGGCTTCGCGATCACATGTGTTCGGTTGGAAGGCTGAAGAAGCAGTAGAAAATGCTCGCCGTCAGGTGGCGGATTTAATTAGTGCTGACCCGAGAGAGATCGTTTGGACGTCGGGCGCCACCGAATCCGATAACTTGGCGATTAAAGGTGTCGCTCATTTTTACCATGGGCGCGGCAAGCATATTGTCACCAGTAAAATCGAACATAAGGCTGTGTTGGATACTTGCCGCCAGTTAGAGCGCGAGGGGTTTGAAATAACCTACCTTGACCCTGACAGCAATGGCATCGTTCAACCTGCCGTGCTTGAAGCGGCCTTGCGGGAAGACACAATTTTAGTGTCGTTGATGCACGTTAATAACGAAATTGGCGTAATCAACGATGTCGGCGCGATTGGCGAAATTACACGTGCACGAAAAATACTGTTTCATGTTGATGCTGCCCAAAGTGTTGGTAAAATTCCAGTAGACCTTAGTGAGTTGAAAGTAGACTTAATGTCTATGTCAGCCCATAAAATGTATGGCCCTAAGGGTATGGGTGCCTTGTTTGTGCGGCGCAAGCCTCGCGTTCGTTTAGAGGCGCAGATGCATGGCGGTGGGCATGAGCGAGGTATGCGTTCTGGTACTTTGGCAACCCATCAAATCGTCGGCATGGGCGAAGCTTGCGCCATTGCGGCCGAGTGTATGGAGCGAGATACAAAGCACGTCTTAGGTCTGCGAAAGCGCTTTTTAGACGGTCTTAGCGACATGGAAGAGATTTACGTCAACGGCGACCTTGAGCAACGCTTTCCAGGCAACCTCAATGTAAGTTTTAATTTTGTAGAGGGCGAGTCACTGATTATGTCCTTGAAAGATTTGGCGATATCTTCAGGGTCTGCGTGCACATCGGCAAGCCTTGAACCCTCTTACGTTTTGCGCGCCTTGGGTTTGAATGACGAGATGGCTCATAGCTCTCTGCGTTTTAGTTTGGGCCGGTTTACCACAGAAGCGGACGTGGACTACGCTATTGAGCAAGTTCACCATGCGGTTGATAAGCTGCGTGAATTGTCTCCCTTGTGGGATATGTATAAAGACGGTGTAGACCTTTCAACGATTGAATGGGCTGCGCATTAGTAGTTAAATGATTTCAGTCCAGGAATAACATTCCTGGACGGAAATTGGTGACAGGTGCCGGGACGCACCTGCATTTTGGGTAGCAAAATGAGAGCTTTTTGGAAATCGCATTTTCAATAAGCGGTTCTTAGAATAGGCAGGAGTCTATTCTAAGGTTAAAGAGTCAGTCAATAAGTCCCGGGAGGGATAGATAATGGCATACAGCGAAAAAGTGTTAGATCACTACGACAACCCTAGAAACGTGGGCAAAATGGACGACGCAGATGAGAGCGTTGGTACCGGAATGGTAGGCGCGCCCGCTTGTGGCGATGTTATGCGGCTGCAAATAAAGGTGAGCGAAGACGGCGTTATTGAAGACGCCAAATTTAAAACTTATGGTTGTGGCTCTGCTATCGCGTCCAGCTCTTTGCTTACTGAGTGGGTAAAGGGTAAGTCTTTGGATGAAGCGGGTCAGATCAAGAATACGCACATAGCTGAAGAGTTGGCTTTACCTCCGGTGAAAATTCACTGCTCAGTATTGGCTGAAGACGCTATTAAGGCGGCTATTAAAGACATTCGTGAAAAACGTGGCGAAGCAGTAAGCGAGTAATCTGATGGGTGTTCAAGTAACAGAAGCTGCGGCGGCGCACATAGAGCGTCATTTGCAGCAACGAGGCAAGGGTCTGGGTATTCGTTTGGGTGTTAAAACCACAGGCTGTTCGGGTATGTCTTATGTGTTGGAGTTTGTAGACTCTGAGGCAGAGGAAGATTTTTGCTACGAAGAGCAGGGTGTGCGGGTATACATCGACCCTAAAAGCCACGTTTATCTGGATGGCACGCAGCTGGATTTTACCAAAGATGGCCTGAACGAAGGTTTCCTGTTTAAGAACCCGAATGCTAAAAGCGAATGTGGCTGCGGCGAGAGCTTCCATATTTAGGTTTTTTGCCAACTGTCCTTATTGACTAAAGAGTTTCTCAAGTTAAAGAAAGCACCGCTCGCCATTCCGGTGGGCCAGCAGGTCACTCGTTGATGACGCCAAGCGCCCGTTTTTCTCTGGGCAGGCGGATTGTCCCTTAGCTGAGCCCCTGTTCAAATACGGCTAATCTAATCATGAACATCTCCTGTAATTACTTCGAGCTTTTTCAGCTTGAGCCTGTATTTGATATAGACCTCAGTGTTCTTGCCGAGCGGTTTCGAGCCGTGCAATCCGAAGTGCACCCTGACCGTCATGCAGCGGGTACCGAGCAGGAACAATTGCTGGCGATGCAATACTCAACGCGGGCCAATGATGCTTATCAGTGCTTGAAGTCGCCGCTGCGACGCGCTGAATACCTGCTAGAGCTGGTTGATGAGGGGCGCGATTTTTCTAACTACACCCTGTCGGACGGGCTCTTTTTAACTCAGCAAATGGAGCTGCGAGAGGCCTTGGGCGAGAGCCGAGACATAGTTAATATTGGCGAGCTTCGCGAACAGGTCAGTCACATGCTTGCGGCTGAGCAAGCCAAGTTTGTAAGTACTTACTTGCAGCAACAATACGATACATCAAGAGATTGCGTCTCCCGAATGCACTTCATGCATAAGATACTGAGTGAGGTGGCTCAGAGACTTGAGGAGTTAGAAGAGGAATTAGGAGATGACTGAGAGCCCTTTTAGTAGGCATTTTTGCGGAGTATTTGTATGGCATTGATGCAAATCGCTGAGCCCGGAGAGTCTCCAGATCCGCATAAGCGCAAGCTTGGAGTAGGCATTGATCTTGGGACCACTCACTCCTTGGTAGCTGCTGTCAGAAGCGGTAGCGCTGAAACGCTTCCCGACCAAGACGGCCGGCATCTATTACCGTCTGTGGTTCATTATGCCCGGAGCGGTGAGGTGCAGGTTGGGCATGATGCCCTGGCACATACCGACGACCCGCTGAATACTATCGCGTCGATAAAGCGCTTAATGGGTCGCGGTATTGCTGATCTGACCTCATTGAATAATCAACTTCCTTACGAGTTTCTTGAGCCAGAAGCCACTGGAATGCCCCTTGTAAAGACCAGAGCCGGGGGGCTAAGCCCTGTTGAGATCTCGGCAGAAATCCTCCGCGTTTTGGCTGTTAGAGCCGAGCAAACAATGGCGGCCGATATCACTGGTGCTGTGATTACCGTGCCGGCTTATTTTGACGACGCGCAGCGCCAGGCAACTAAAGACGCTGCCGCAATAGCCGGGCTTAATGTTTTGCGGCTGATAAATGAGCCAACGGCCGCGGCTGTTGCCTATGGCTTGGATGCGGATTCACAGCTCAGCAAGGATGGCGCCCGCACTATAGCGGTCTACGATTTAGGCGGTGGCACCTTTGATATCTCCATTCTGCGCCTTCAGCAAGGTGTTTTTGAAGTGCTGTCCACGGGGGGTGATACAGCACTTGGTGGTGACGACTTTGACCGCCGCATAGCGCAATGGGCACTAGAGGCGGCGGGTTGGCAGGGTGACTTAAGTCCGGAGCAAATGGCTACTGTGATGCGTGCCGCGCGTGCTGCCAAGGAATGTTTGTCAGAGCAGCCTGAGGTTAGTTTAGACCTGGAAAGCAGCTTGGCTTGGACTGGTGCGCTAACAAGCGCCGAATTTGAAGCCCTCGTTGCACCCCTGGTAAGCAAGAGTATTCGAGCCTGCAAGAAGGCGCTGCGTGATGCCGATTTGGCGATCGATGAAATATCCGAGATAGTATTGGTGGGCGGCTCTACAAGAATGCCCTGTGTACGAGCAAGTCTGACTGATTTCTTTGCACGCGACCCCTTATGCAGTATCGATCCAGATAAAGTGGTAGCAGTAGGTGCGGCAATACAAGCCGACGTACTCGTGGGTAATAAAAACGATTCCGATATGTTGCTGTTGGATGTATTGCCGCTTTCTCTTGGCGTAGAGACAATGGGTGGCCTGGTCGAAAAAATAATCCAGCGCAATACCCCTATCCCAGTTGCAATGGCGCAAGAATTTACCACCTACAAAGATGGTCAGACTGCTATGGCTATACACGTTTTGCAGGGCGAGCGAGACAAAGTGGTAGATTGCAGGTCGTTAGCACGATTTGAGTTGCGTGGAATTCCACCTATGGTGGCCGGTGCGGCGCGAATAAAAGTGGCCTACCAAGTTGATGCCGATGGCTTGCTGAGTGTGACTGCTGAGGAATCCACAACTGGCGTGCAAACAACGGTTCAGGTTAAGCCCTCTTACGGCTTGGAAGATTCAGAAGTAATGAGCATGCTCGAGCAGTCATTTACGCATGCTGAAGCCGACATGCAGGCTCGTGCATTGCAAGAACAGAAGGTAGAAGCCGAACGCTCTATTTATGCTTTAGAGGTTGCGTTGGAGAAAGACGGCGCTGAATTGTTAAGTGCTTCTGAGCGGGAAGGTTTGCAGGCCGTCATGGAAGAGCTTCGAACCCTTGCTGTCGCTGATGATGAACGCGCAATAGAAAAAATGATTGAGCATTTAAATGAAATCAGTGGCGACTTCGCAGCGCGTAGAATGGATAGCACCATTCAGCGAGCCCTTGCAGGCCACAGCGTCGACGAGCTTGACGCCGAATTGTCGAAAGACGATGAAAATGCCAGCACTAAAACCAACGCAGAGACAAAAGTATGACTCAAATAGTAGTGTTGCCGCACGAAACTCTGTGCCCCGACGGAGATGTTTTGCAAGTGGAGCCAGGTGTGACCATTTGTGACGCATTGCTCGCAAACCATATTGATATTGAGCATGCCTGCGAGAAATCTTGCGCATGCACAACCTGTCACGTGGTTGTGCGTGAGGGATTTGACTCGCTAGAGGAGTCCGATGAGCTAGAGGATGATCTTCTCGATAAAGCCTGGGGCTTGGAGCCGGACTCGCGACTCAGTTGTCAGGCTGTTGTGGCCGGCTTGGACCTCGTTGTCGAAATCCCGAAGTACACGATCAATCAAGTTTCTGAGAACCACTAAGATTCACTGAGGGCAGCGTATGAAATGGACCGATGTGCAGGAAATTGGCGAGTCACTTTATGACCTTAAGCCGGACCTGGATCCACGCTATATTCGTTTTACTGATTTGCATCAGTGGGTGCTCGCCCTGGACGGTTTTGAGGATGATCCGAATCGCTCTAATGAGAAAATTCTCGAGGCTATTCAGGGTATCTGGATCGCAGAGTGGGAATAGCTCATCACTAGGGTCGCCTAGCCGCCTAGCCTACGATTTACATGGTGGGCGGTCGTATTCTTTTCATGCAAAAGTCTTTATAATAGAAGGGTTTATTGGGGCGCTTTCTCGTGTTCTCTCTTGTTGCCTAAGAGGTTTCATCAGAGATCTGTAAGAAAGTGCTCTTTCATGCTCAAATTCATATTAAAACTCATAGTTAATCCCAAGGGTAAGCAATGAGTTAACCCCCACATTAACCAACTCGGAGACCTAGAATGGCCGTTGAACGTACTCTTTCCATAATTAAACCTGATGCAGTGGCAAAAAATGTCATTGGCCAGATTTACAGCCGTTTTGAGGAAGGTGGTCTGCGAATTGTAGCGTCTAAAATGTTGCAGTTAGACGCCGCTAAAGCCGGTGGCTTTTACGCTGAACACGAAGGCCGGCCGTTTTTTGAAGCGCTGATTGAGTTCATGACCTCTGGCCCCGTTGTTGTGCAAGTGCTTGAAGGCGAGAACGCGATTGCCCGCAATCGTGAACTTATGGGTGCAACAAACCCAAAGGAAGCAGAAGCCGGCACTATACGTGCGGATTTTGCTGAGTCAATTGACGCCAATGCAGCTCACGGTTCTGATTCGCCTGAATCAGCTGAGCGCGAAATTGCGTACTATTTTGACGCCTCAGAGC
The DNA here is from genome assembly GCA_045106985.1 of Pseudomonadales bacterium. Taxonomy (GTDB): domain Bacteria; phylum Pseudomonadota; class Gammaproteobacteria; order Pseudomonadales; family JAUIET01; genus JAUIET01. Next base: position 38,273 of record JBGCFQ010000063.1, read on the forward strand.
TGTGCCCGCGCGCCTGATTGAGCGAGCTAAACTCTTCCAATGATTGCTAACAACGCAGAAAGCAAAGTGAACCTGCTGGGGTTGTCTCCCGACAAGCTTGGGGTTTTCTTTGCGTCATTGGGAGAAAAGCCCTTTCGTGTTAAGCAGGTGCTCAAATGGATACACCAACGCGGTGTTGATAACTTTGATGACATGACTGACTTGAGCAAATCGCTCAGAACCAAGCTCGAAGATATAGCCGAAATTCGCGCACCCGAATTGGTGTCGGAACTGCACTCTGAAGATGGCACCAGCAAGTGGCTGGTGCGCGTCGAAGGCGGCAGCTGCATAGAAACAGTGCTAATACCCGACAATGGCCGAAGGACTTTGTGTATATCGTCGCAGATAGGCTGCGCTTTGGACTGCAGCTTTTGTGCCACTGGAAAGCAGGGCTTTCAGCGCGATCTGACCGCGGCAGAAATTATCGGTCAGGTTTGGATGGTGTCCAAAGCGCTAAGCGCCGAAGGCGAATTGATTAAGAAAGCCATCAGCAATGTTGTGATGATGGGCATGGGCGAGCCTCTGCTCAACTTTGAAAATGTAGTCGACAGCGTCGAGCTGATGATGGACGACTGCTGCTACGGCATATCAAAACGTAGGGTTACCGTCAGCACTTCAGGTGTTGTGCCGGCAATTGACGAGCTGGCGCGTCGCTCCAACCCCTCATTGGCACTGTCTCTGCATGCGCCCAATGATGAGCTTCGCAATGTACTGGTGCCCTTAAACAAAAAATACCCATTGAGTGAGGTTTTGGCTGCTTGCCAGCGTTATCTCGATAGCATGCCTGACAAAAAACGTCGTATTACTATTGAATACACATTGATCAAGGATGTGAATGACAGTGTTGAACAGGCGCGCGCCACCGGACAATTGCTGAAAGATCTGCCCTGTAAGATAAACCTTATTCCATTCAACCCTTTTTCACTGGTGGACTACGAACGGCCTTCAAATAACGTAATTAATCGATTTCGACAGCAGTTGTTGCGTGATGGCTTCACTGTTACGGTACGAACCACCCGCGGTGATGATATTGCGGCTGCGTGTGGCCAATTGGCCGGTGAAGTGGCTGACAGAACTCGCCGCAGTGAGCGTTATCAACAATTGGCCGCTGCCAAGTCTGTTCCGGCCGCTGAGTCACTGATATTGAGGGTGTCGTCTTGAGTCGATTTTTGCAATTTTCTGCCGCACTGCTGGCTGTTTTGATGCTGGCTTCCTGCGTAACAACCGAAAGTAAGGTTTTCACTGCCGATACCAGCCCAGAACGAGCGGTGGAAGCAAGAGTTAACCTGGCAATGAGTTACTTTCGCCAGAACGATTTCGAGTCGGCGCGCCGCAACCTGGTTGCAGCGCTCGAAATAGACGACAAGTCGCCGGCCGTGCATAACGCCTTGGGTCTTGTTTTTGGGCGTGAAGGTGATCTGCCGGTCGCCGAGAAACATTTCAAACGGGCAGTATCACTTGACCCTGATTATTCCCCGGCGCGCAACAACTATGCCGCGTTGTTGTATAACGATGGTCGCTACAAAGCGGCGCTCAAGCAGCTAGAAGTTGTGGTTGAAGACGAGCTTTACGAAGGTCGAATGGTAGCCCTGGGAAACATGGGCAAAGTGGCGTTAAAGCTGGACGATAATAAAAAAGCGGAAGCAACCTTTAAGCATATGCTTAATATAGACTCGCGCAATTTATTGGCCTTGTTAGAGTTGTCGCACATGTCCTACGATGCGAAGAATTACAATTTGTCATCGGCTTTATACGACAAGTATCGCGCGATAGCGCCCAAGCAGTCGGCGCGCGGACTGTTTCTTGGTGTGCGATTAGCCGAAGCAATCACGGATACTGATGCGCGAGCCAGTTACGCGCTTGCGCTTCGAAATCTGTATCCTGAATCAGAGCAGTACAAATTGTTTCTCTCGGGAAACTACGAATAAAGCATAATGAATAGCTCCGCCCCGATCGATTCCGACCAAGCAACCGTACTAGACAGTGTTGGATTAACCTTGCGTCGGGCTCGAGAAGAACAGTCGAAAACACGTGACGATGCCTGTCAAGAAATCAATCTGCGAATGGATCAGCTGACGGCGCTGGAGGGAGATCAGTTTGAGCTGCTGCCAGGCGATACCTTTGTGCGTGGTTATCTCCGAACCTATGCACGTTGGTTGAAGCTTGATGTAGACCAGGTGCTGGCTGCTTATATTGGTCAAACAGGTGCAGGCGAAAGAGTTAGCTTGTCTGCAGATCTTAACGTACGAGGCCCAATTAGCCGAAACGGTGACCACAGGCGAATTATTGGCGCGGCCATCGTTATAGGTTTGTTTTTTCTCGGTTTTTGGTTTTACAACAATAGTCTTGATTTAATTGCCGAGCCGACTGTTGCTGCCAACGAAATCGCTGTGGATACCTTCTCGGGTGAACCTTTAGACAGCGTTGGCACGGACTCCTTAGAAAATTCTACATCGGGTCAGCCACAATCTGCGGCTGATCGCCAGAGTGAGTGGCAGAATCCGTTTACCAGTAATGCTGAAACGCCAGTAACACCTTCCCCTTCCTCGGGTGAACCTGTTGTGGCTGAAGCTCCAGCTGCACTGCAAGTCTCAACCCCATCTGAAACTCAATTGAGTGGCGACCAGTCAGTTGTCACTGATTCTAACAACTTAACTAATTCCTCTGCAGGCTCTGCTAGCAGTTCCGTTCCATTTTCATCGGGAATTACACGGCGCGGCTCTGGCCCTGATGAGCTGCTGTTTCATTTTAAAGAAGACTGCTGGTTGGAAGTAAAGAACAACGATGGGCGAAAACTGTTTTCTGCCTCTCGTAAGGCCGGGCAATCGCTATTGCTAAAAGGCGCTGCGCCATTTTATGTGGTGGTGGGTAACGCCCCTGCCGTGCAGCTCACTTTTAACGGCGACGCTGTAACGGTGCGCTCGAATAATCGGCGCAACCTGGCTCGGCTGACCTTAGGCGGTAATCGCTAATGCAACAGCCATCTCCAATAACACGAAGAAAGTGCCGGCAAATATTTGTTGGTGATGTGCCCGTTGGTGGTGATGCACCAATTGCCGTTCAGAGCATGACGAATACTGAAACATGTGACGTTGAGGCTACAGTAGGCCAAGTTAATGCTCTTCAGCAGGCCGGCGCTGACATAGTGCGTGTCTCGGTACCTAGCATGGAGGCGGCCGAAGCCTTTGGCAAAATTCGCCAGCAAGTTAGCTTGCCGCTGGTGGCTGACATTCATTTCGATTACAAGATTGCACTGGAAGTGGCCAAACACGGTGTTGATTGTTTGCGTATTAATCCGGGTAACATTGGTCGAAAAGACCGTGTGCGCGCAGTAGTAGACTGTGCCAGAGACAAGAACATTCCAATTCGTATTGGTGTTAACGCAGGCTCGTTAGAGAAAGATCTGCAGAAAAAGTACGGCGAACCAACCCCTGCGGCACTGGTTGAGTCGGCTTTTCGCCATATCGATATGCTTACCAACTTGGACTTCCATAATTTTAAGGTCAGCCTGAAAGCGTCGGAAGTGTTTATGGCAGTGGAGGCATATCGACTGATAGCCGATCAAATTGATAATCCGCTACACATTGGCATTACTGAAGCTGGCGCTTTACGGTCTGGAACCGTTAAATCGTCTGTCGGCCTGGGTATGTTGTTGATGGATGGCATTGGCGACACCATTCGAGTTTCCTTGGCGGCAGACCCGGTGGAGGAAGTAAAAGTTGCTTACGACATTCTTAAAAGCCTTAAGCTTCGTAGTCGCGGAATTAATTTTATTGCCTGCCCAAGTTGCTCACGGCAAAATTTCGACGTAATAAGCACTATCAATGCCTTAGAACAACGGCTGGAAGATGTAGTAGCTCCATTGGATGTGGCGATCATTGGTTGTTACGTGAATGGCCCCGGTGAGGCAAAAGAAGCCGATATTGGTTTGACCGGAGCAACGCCGAGCAATCTTGTTTATGTTGACGGCAAGCCGGACCACAAACTTAAAAATGAAAATTTGTTAGATGGCCTCGAAACATCAATTCGCAATAAACTTGCTGAAAAACACAACGAAGACCTGATCGCCAGTAGCGGCGGTTAAGCACACATACTAGCCAATATTTACTACTACTCACTACGATGTCTACGTCTAATTTCCAATCCGTAAAAGGAATGAACGATATATTGCCAACAGAGACTGCTGTTTGGCAACATCTCGAACAATGCGCTGCTGATTTGTTCGCGGCCTACGGTTACCGTGAAATTCGCCTTCCCATTGTTGAGGTGAGCGATCTGTTTGCCCGCTCGATTGGTGAAGTAACCGATATTGTTGAAAAGGAAATGTACACCTTCGAAGACCGCAATGAGCAGAAGCTTAGTTTGCGACCAGAAGGAACGGCGGGGTGCGTCCGGGCTTGCATACAACATGGCTTGCTGCACAATCAAACACAGAAACTTTGGTACACCGGTCCAATGTTTCGCTATGAGCGGCCTCAAAAAGGCCGCCAACGTCAATTTCATCAAATAGGTGTGGAAGTGTTTGGTGTCGACGGGCCGGATATTGACGCCGAGCTAATGATTCTTACCAATCGTTTGTGGCAAGATTTGGGTATATCGAAGGATGTAGTATTAGAAATCAATAGTTTAGGTACTTTGGATTCGCGCAATACCTACAAGCACGCTTTGCAGGAATTCTTGCGAACTCGCTTTGATGACCTCGACGCTGATAGTCAGCGTCGACTGGAAACAAATCCACTAAGGATATTAGACAGTAAAAATTCTGGCACCCAAGACTTGTTAGATAATGCGCCCAGTCTGGCGGATTATATCGATGAAGAGTCTCGCGAGCATTTTGCAGGTTTGTGTGAACGATTAGACGCGGTAGGGATCGAATATAAGGTTAACCCTCGCTTGGTAAGAGGCCTCGACTACTACGGCAAGACGGTGTTTGAGTGGGTGACTGAAACATTAGGCGCACAAGGTACTGTCTGTGCCGGTGGGCGGTATGATGGTTTGGTAGAGCAGTTAGGCGGCAAGCCATGCACAGGCGTGGGATTTGCGATGGGCATGGAACGCTTATGCCTAATGCTCGATCAGCAAAGTGACCTCCCTCTAGCCTCTGATTTAGATGCCTACTTCATTGTGGCCGACCCAAAAATTGAGGTGGCCGCGCTTCGCATTGCCGAGAGTTTGCGAGAGGCTCTTCCTCAGCTGCGTCTTCAGTTGCATTGTGGTGGCGGTAGTATGAAGAGCCAGATGAAAAAAGCAGACAAGAGCGGCGCCCAATGGGCATTAATATTTGCCGAGCAAGAGCATGAGGCGGGAACTGTCAGTTTGAAGCATCTTCGTGAAACGTCGATTGCACAACAAAGTATTCCAATTGAATCATTGGCAGAGCATTTGCTGCCAACATTAGGCTAAGGCCAAGTTAGACAATAAACATAGAGGCAGGCAATGGTAGACGACTATCGCACAGATGACGAACAAATAGAGGCGATCAAGAATTGGTGGAATGAGAACGGGCGCAGTACCGTTGTCACCATCGTGCTTGCCATTGCTGGCGTGGTTGGTTGGCAGCAGTGGCAGGATAGCCGGCTGCAGTCCAGGCAAAATGCGGCACAGGAATATCAAGAATTGCTTGATGCCGTGCAGGCTCCTGAAAAAACAGCGAGTCAAATAGCCACTGCAGATCACCTGGCCGGGGGCTTGAAAGAAAAGTACTCATCCAGCACTTACGCGCATTTCGCAGCGCTGCACATGGCCAAGTTGCATGTTGAGCAAGAACAACTTGCTAGTGCTCGTGAGCAGCTGCAATGGATTTTGGACAACGGTGCGCCAGACCCCGCTATCACCTCGCTCGCCAGACTTCGCCTTGCTCGCGTTGTGCTCGCTGAATCAGGTGCTGAGCAGGCTCTTAGCCTTATTGAAAACGTTGAGGCAGGAGCCTATCGCTCATCGTATGCAGAATTTAAAGGTGATTTGTACGATGAACTTGGCAAGCTGGATTTAGCTGAGCAGCAATACGGCCTGGCAAAAGAAAGTGCAAACAGCGCAGCTGCGGCTCAAGCTAATGCTAATCCTTTGCTGGAAATGAAATACAAAAGCGCGGTTCGACGTTTAGCAAAAAATTCGCCCGCTGCAGAAGTTCAAAAGGCTGCTGAGCTTCAAAATGCTGAGGCCTCAACAGAAGAAAGCCAAGTGGACGCCGAAGTCGACGACCTTGTCGAAAATGCTGAAGACCTTATCGACAATGGTGCAGAGTCCATCAATGAGACGGATGAAAACTAATGCACGCTATTACGAATACACAGAATGTGAATGTACGGAGTGCCGTTTATCCAGGCACTGCTCGACGATTGCTCGGCGTTGCTTTGTTGTTGCTGCTCACAGTAGCCTGCAGCAGTAACGACATAAAAGATGAAGACTTCTTTAAACCGGCAGACTTGCAGAAGTTTACCAAGCAGATGGACTTCAGCGAAAATTGGTCAACCAAGGTTGGCGGCGGCCAGGGCAAAAGCTATGTTCGTTTGGCTCCGTTTTATCGCAGCGGCACTATTTACGCAGCGTCGCATGATGGCATTGTGCTCAGTGTAGATGCCGATAGTGGTAAGAAAAACTGGCAAGCAAAAACCGAGCTATCGATCAGTGGTGGCGTGGCAGTAGACAGGGGATTGTTGTTTGTTGGAACGCTGAGTGGCGACGCGGTAGCATTGTCACCTGAAGATGGTAGTGAAGTGTGGCGCACCTCTCTTAGCAGCGAAGTGTTAGGAGCGCCTCGCAGCAATGGTACCACCGTCGTGGTTCACTGTTACGACGGTCGCGTCTATGGCTTGAATCACGAAACCGGTGCGCAGGTTTGGGAGTATGAGTCACAGAATCCAAAGCTAACCCTCAGGGGGTCGTCTTCGCCATTAATTCTAGAAGAGCTGGCTATTGTTGGCCTCGCGGGTGGCAAGTTAGTAGCGCTGGATGCAGAAACCGGAATCCTACGCTGGGAGCAACGAGTCGCTATAGCCCAAGGGCGTTCTGAGATAGAGCGCATGGTGGATATTGAAGCAGCCCCTATTAGCGATGGGCCATTGCTTTTTACCGTTAGTTATCAAGGACGAGTTGTTGTTCTTGAGGCTGAAAGCGGTCGCATATTGTGGCGTAAAGAAGCCTCTAGTTACGTGGGTTTGGGTAGCGGGTTTGGTAACTTGTATGTTGCAGAGGCCGACGGGAAACTCAGTGCCTATAAAGTTAACGATGGCACTCTTCAGTGGCAGATGGAAGACTTGTCTTGGCGCAAGCTGTCCTCTCCCGCAACTCTAGGCGCCTATACCGTCGTTGCTGACTACGATGGTTACATACACGCTGTATCTCAAATCGATGGCCAATTAGCTGGTCGTACTCGAATTGACGGGTCAGGCGTGCGTGCGCCTCTGATTGCTTATGACTCCAAGCTGCTTATCTATTCTAACAATGGGAAACTTGCATCTTATTCCGTGAAGGAATAAGACTCGTACCATTCATGCTACCTGTTATCGCTCTGGTCGGAAGACCCAACGTTGGTAAATCGACGCTCTTTAATCGCCTGACAAAAACGCGAGAAGCGCTGGTCGCCAATTTTTCGGGTTTGACCCGTGATCGTCAATACGGTCGGGTGCGACACGCCGATCGTGAGTTTATCGCAGTCGACACCTGCGGAATTGTGGGCGATGAAGAAGGTCTTGAGGCCGAAGCGGCTCGTCAATCGCACCTTGCCATAGAAGAAGCAGACATTGTTCTTTTGTTAGTAGATTTGCGTGACGGCCCCAATCCCTCTGAACGCGAGCTGGTTCAGAAGCTGCGCAAAGCCGAGAAGTTGTGCTTTCTTATAGCCAACAAAATGGACGGCATCGACGCCGACAGTGCTGTAACAGAGTTTTATAGTTATGGCATTGCCGATACTATCGCTATTTCTGCCAGCCAGGGCCGTGGTATTAATCAAATGCTTGACGCTTTATGCGCAGCGTTACCTGAAGCTGAGCCCGAGTCGGAAGACGCGCCTGCAGCAAAGGGTACCCGAATTGCGATCATAGGCCGTCCTAACGTGGGCAAATCAACATTGGTCAATCGCCTGCTGGGTGAAGAGCGAGTCGTTGTCTTTGATGAGCCAGGAACCACTCGTGACAGCATAGAAATTCCTTATGTTCGAAACGACTCGCCTTATGTGCTTATAGACACGGCGGGAATACGGCGCCGTAAGAATATCAAAGAGGTTGTTGAGAAATACTCCATTATAAAGACCCTGCAAGCTATACAAGATGCCCATGTAACTGTTGTATTAGTTAATGCCCAAGAAGGTTTGGTTGACCAGGATTTGCATCTGATCGGTGCCGCAATCGATGCGGGTCGCGCATTGGTAATTGCGGTTAACAAATGGGATGGTCTGGAGCTGGAACAACGCGAGTACGTGAAACGAGAGCTAGACCGGCGCACGCGTTTTGTCGAATTCGCCCAGCTGCATTTTATTTCTGCGCTGCATGGCAGCGGTGTGGGCAAGCTGTATGAGGCTATCGATGCCGCCTATGAATCTTCCACTCGCGCGTTATCTACTCCCCATCTAACCCGCATTCTGGAAGATGCTGTTAAAGACAATCAACCTCCCTTAGTGAATGGTCGACGTATAAAGCTGCGTTACGCTCATGCTGGTGGCGCGAACCCGCCGCGTATAGTTATTCATGGCAACCAAACAGCTTTGGTTCCTGTGAGCTATCAACGCTATTTGGAAAATACGTTTCGTCGGGTTTTAAAGCTCGAAGGAACGCCTGTGAAAATCGAATTCAAAACAGGCGATAATCCTTTTGCAGGCCGGAAAAACAAGCTTACGGCGCGCCAGGTCACTAAAAAGCGGCGCATGATGAAGCACGTTAAAAAGAAGTAGCCTTAGCCTCGAATGACCGGCGAACACCGTACTATGATTGATGACATTCGTGGTGGTATCCATAGTGAACCTCTTACTGACATCAGCACGCGTGAAGACATCGAAAATTTCGTCACAGAATTTTATTCTAAATTACTCAAAGACCCTCAGCTGGCACCCATATTCATCGACGTAGCTGAGATAGATTTGTCGGTGCATTTACCATTGATTATCGACTACTGGGAGAAATTGTTACTCGGTGGACAGAAATACCAACGCCATACCATGAATATTCATCGCAAGGTTCACAGCAATCGGCCATTGAATGCAATGGACTTCGAGCGCTGGCTGCTGCATTTCGAGAGCAGCATGGATCAGAAGTATCAAGGTCAGGTCGCCAGCCGCGCAAAACGCCTGGCGGCAACGATAGCGCAGAATATGCTGTTGTCTTTGTAGTTTTTTCTAATCAAACAATAAGCGCTTTTGTTTCCCCCTCCTGCGCACGTCATCTCCTAGCAATACCGTTGTCACGCAGTAGCTCTCTAACGCCGTCTCGGCGTCCAATAGAGACTCTGTTCTAAGTGTTCACTGAATGGCTCTCGAGCTTTTTTAGCGCCACTGCAACCTAAGTGTGAACTGCAACACATTCCGCTGCTCAAAAAAAACACGTTAAAAAATAACCACTATGATTAAAACATAACCACTTTGTGAGACCCACCAGCAGAGGGCTTTGAATGAGTATCGACAGCGTTATGGCGGCCGAAAACGGCCAGCAGGTAGTGACAATTCGTGTCAGCGAGTATTTCGACTACCAGTGCATACACGAATTTCGCCAAGCATTTACTGAACGCGCCGCGAACGAAGCTGATTACGTAGTTGATCTCTCGTTAACTAAATACATCGACAGTTGTGCTTTGGGTATGTTGCTCAGTCTCGACAAAATGGTGCGGCGCCAATGTCGCAACATGCGCGTAGTCAATTGCAGTGACCACGTCAGAAAAATATTTTCGGTGCTGAATTTTGACAGAAAACTATCCATTTCTTCAGGGGCATGATTTTACCCGGAAGGCGCACCCCAGCACTCATCCTGTACGTACATGATGGGCTGGAAAACCTAGCAGCCCAATAACCTAGTTTTAGAAAAATGAACCATCAAATTAAAAAAGCAGAGAGTACGACCATGAATGCGATCAATCTTCAGGCCGAGAACCAGGAGCTGAGAATGGAGTTGGAATCCATTCAGCAGAAAGCAGATAAAGACAGCTTGCGGCAGGAGTACGAGCAACATTTAGTGAAACAGATTCTTGAGCATGCGTCGCATCGAAGCGATACTGACTTACCAAACGTGAGCTGCGAGCACCGACCATTCGGTTACTTTGATGGTGATCTATTCTTGACCGCACGCCGACCAGAGGGCGGTATGTATGCGCTAATGGGTGACTTTACCGGGCATGGGCTGGCTGCGGCGATCGGCAGTATGCCGGTTTCCGAGATATTTTTTACCATGGCCAAAAAATCTTTCAGTGTTGGCGAGATGGTCAGCGAAATGAACAACACACTTAATCGGCTGCTGCCAGACTCGATGTTTTTTGCCGCATGCTTGCTGGAGATGGACGGCAAGGGCGACCGCGTAAATTTATGGACAGGTGGCCTGCAGGACATATTTCTGTATGAGCCCGCTAAGAAAGCAAGCCGTCGCTTGAGTTCTACCCATGCGCCGCTCGGTGTCGAAGATCAGCATTCCTTTGATGCCTCATACTCTCGTTTGTATTGCCGCAGAGGAGACAGCTTTCTAGTCTATACAGACGGCTTGGTAGAAGCTCGCAGTCCTGAAGGAGATTCTTTTGGCGCAGACCGCTTGCAAGCGATTTTCGATCGACAGCCTGGCGACGCATTGGGAACAGTGCTTGGCACCTTCGACGCGTTTATTTGCCAGGAAGCACAAAACGACGACATCACAGTCGCCCATATTACTTGCCAGGCAGTCTAAGCTCTTTTGGCTGGAAGCAGACTCCCTGTCTGTTTCTACCCTTTTCACACTTTGAGCTTTGCTAAAAAAAGCGCTACTAAAGGTGCGATTTACGTCTATTTAACTTGAGCCTCCAAGGTGGCCCATTACAATAAGTGCTCATACAGGAGCATTTATGGCCACGTTTAACTTAGCTGACCTTTTCGAACTCGTCGTAGACACAGTACCAGCCGACCGCGAAGCACTAATTTGCGGCGACAGTCGCCATACCTTTAAAGAAATCGACCAAAGAGCAAATCAGCTCGCGCATTTCATGCATGCCCAAGGCATCGAGCCCGGCAACCATGTTGGTCTCTACATGTATAACTGCGGCGAATACCTTGAGGCCATGTGGGCCTGCTTCAAAATTCGTGCAGTGCCGGTGAACGTCAACTACCGCTACGTTAATGAAGAGCTGCTTTACTTGTTTGACAATGCGAACCTGGCAGCTTGCGTGCATGGTCGCGAGTTCGTGCCTGCTATTGAGCAAGTGCGTCAATCGGTACCCGATCTGAAACTGTTTATATCGGTAGAAGATGGCAGTACCGAAGATCTGAACGCTATTGGTGCGATTGAATATGAGCAAGCACTAGCGGGCAGTTCAACTGAGCGCGACTTTGAGCCGCGTAAAGAGGACGACTTATTTATTCTATACACCGGCGGTACCACAGGAATGCCAAAAGGCGTTATGTGGCCGCACAAAGCACTGTTTTATGCCGCGATGAATGGCGCCGGGCATTTTCATGCCGACGGCCCCTGCAAAGTACCCGAAGACATCATTAGCCGCGCAAAAGACAACTGGTTTATGAAGAGTATGGCATTAGCACCCTTGATGCATGGAGCCTGTTGGTGGAGTGCCATGATCAGCGCCTTGGCCGGCCACACAATTGTGCTCAACTCTAATAAGTCTTTTGACGCAGAAGAAATTTGGGACATTATCGAGCGCGAAGAAGTGAATGCCGTTTCCTTTGTTGGCGATGCTATGGGTATACCGTTAATGGATGCGCTGGAAGCAAATGAAGGGCGTTGGGATTTAAAGGCACTGTTCAGTGCTGGTTCTGGCGGCGCCGTTTTTTCCAATTCTTTGCAAGATAAGTTCCGCGCGAAGTTTCCCAATATTATGTTGATGAATAGCTTTGGTTCATCAGAGTCTGGCCAAATGGGCGCAGATGGTGGTGGCGGTAGCGACGGTCTTGGTAAAGTTCAGCAAAGCGAGTTTATGAATGTGGTGGTAGAAGCTACCGAAGATACACCAGCACATTTTGCGGAGCCAGGCTCCGACCAAATGGGCATTTTTGCCCGTAGTGGCCACATCCCTCTAGGCTATTATGGCGACCCAGAGAAAACGGCAAAAACCTTTATTCAGGTAGAAGGCCAACGCTGGCTGCTGACTGGCGACGAAGCCAAAATTGACATCGAGGGCGGGATCACTGTTTACGGTCGTGGCTCAAATTGCATTAATACTGGTGGCGAAAAGGTATTTCCCGAAGAAGTGGAGCAAGCAATTAAGTCGCACCCGGCCGTGTTTGACACGCTGGTAGTCGCCACGCCTGATGAGCGTTTCACTAACAAGGTTACCGCTGTGGCGCAACTTAGAGAAGGATGTACTCTTGCTTTGGATGAGTTGCAGGAACACTGTAGGCAGCATATATCCGGCTATAAACTGCCAAGAGAATTGCACCTTACTCAAGAGATAGGGCGTGCGCCAAGTGGTAAGCCTAATTATAAGTGGGCTAAAGAAATAGCGTTGGGGCAGGAATTTTTGGCGAGCTAGTGGTATTGCTCCGCAGCCAAGAAGGATGAGCAAGCAATTCTTCAAACACGCCGTGAACCCATCCATGGGGGCTCCTCGAAAAGGTCCCTCTTTTCGAAGGTTTGAAGAATTGCTTGCTCATCCTTCTTTTCGAGATCGGAGTAACCGTCTAGTCTGGTTACTTTTTGTATTGTCGAGTCGCTAGATAACTAGCGATTTAAAGTTTCTTGAGCTTGGCAATCAATTGAGGGTTTTGGGCTGTAAGGTTTTCGAGGAGCCCCCATGGACGATGTGCATGGATGCACAAGTGTCGCGGAAGGCAGGATGCCGTGAGCGACTGGGTTTAAAGCTGGCCCCGTGAGCACACGAACGTTGTGGGTCCGGCGTGTCTAGAAAACCCTGTCAGTTAATACCCGGCTAAAGAGCACGCGCTTACATCAATCAACATCAGCATTGGACCAATAATGAAAGAACTAGACATCAGCAACAAGAATTGCACCATCGAACAAGACGGCAGTGTTTTGATTGTTACTCTAAATCGCCCCGAAGCAAAGAACGCGCTTAGCCCAGCAATGCTCGTTGGCATGTACCGTGCTTGGCGGCGGCTGGACGAAGACGACGAGCTTATGTGCGCCATATTGACCGGTAAAGGCGATACTTTTTGTGCCGGTATGGACCTCAAGCAAGGTCCTGAAGGTGGCGAAGACGCCGACACCAAAATGATCCAAGAACTAATGAAGGATGTGCCCGACTTACACTGGCAAGCACTGTTGCGACACAACCAACCAATGAAGCCATTGATATTAGCTGTTGAAGGCTACGCATTGGCTGGTGGAACCGAAATATTGCAGGGCACTGATATTCGCGTAGGTGCGGAAGATTCAATATTTGGCGTAACAGAAGCCAAGCGCGGATTGTTTCCCCTGGGTGGCTCCAGCGTTCGGCTCAGGCGTCAAATATCGTACTGCCAAGCCGCTGAAATATTACTTACAGCGCGCCATGTAACCGCTGACGAAGCATTAAGCTTTGGCTTGATCAATCACGTAGTACCAAAGGGTGAGACCTTAAATAAGGCCCGCGAGATTGCCGCCGATATTTGCAAAAACGGTCCCTTATCAATAAAGGCCTTAATGAAAATGCTGCGTGAAGTTGACGGCTCCATCCTGGAAAGCGAAGCGCTGGAAACCGAACTTGCTGTGGGCGGACCTATTTTCGCTACAGAGGATGCACGCGAAGGCATGAAGGCATTTAAAGAAAAGCGAGACCCAGTGTATAAAGGAAAATAAAGCGCCTTTCTTCCCTTTAGCAGCAAAAGAACAACCGAGACCAATGTCATGTCAGATACCGTATTGATCGAACACCATCAAGGTGTGCGTCATTTAACTTTAAATCGCCCAGCAAAGAAGAACGCATTTAATACTGAGCAATGGAAAGCATTTACAGCTGCATTGGCTGATGCCCAACAAGATGACAGTGTTAGAGTTGTACTGATTAGTGGCGCAGGTGGTAATTTTTCTTCAGGGCAGGATCTTTCTGCTTTTATGGAAGCAACCGAAGG
>JBGCFQ010000064.1:0-18373 GCA_045106985.1 Pseudomonadales bacterium
CATTCGCGCTGTTCCCATTTCGTGAATACCCGCGCCACCAACACTTAATTTATCCGGATCTGTGATTCGAGAGTAAACGGCTCCTGCTGCGCGAAGTATTCTCGCTGCTTGCTTGCCTGTGTCTGCTGCAATTTTACGTTCGTTGTCACCCCATTCGAATTGAGTCACAACCATGGGCAACCCAAAGCGATCTTTTTTATTTGGGTGAAGGGTGATTTTATTGTCGGCATAAGGCAGGCACTCTAAAAAGCTGCCCATTGCCCAAATCCATAGCGGTCCAGGTTTGGCTAGCGATTCCTTTAGCTCTGAGCCAAAGCCCTTCTTGTTAAAATTCATCTGCCAACCCGGCCGAACGGTGTGCGCTTGGTAGCCGTAACCACGCACAAAGTCGGCGTCTTCATCCTGACCATTAAGATTTCTAAATCGAGGTATATACAGGCCGTTAGGTCTATTACCACTGAAATATTTGTCTGTGTGATCTACGAACATACCCACATGGGCGATCATGCCATGGTCCATTACATTCTGACCAAGCACGCCGCTTTTGTTGGCGAGTCCGTTGGGATGCTTGCTGCTCGCTGAATTCAATAATATTTGCGCGCTGGCGACCGTTGAAGCACAGAGAAAAATAAGCTTTGCGCTAAATTGACGTTTTTCGCCGCTGACTGTGTCAATGGCATTGACTGCAGTAATTTTTCGCCCGCTTTCGTCATGCTCTAGTGATGCAACGAGCTGGTTGGGCAGCAAGGTCATATTGCCGGTTGCTTTTGCGGCTGGCAGTGTTGAGCTTTGCGAACTGAAATAACTGCCGGTAGAGCAACCATTGTGGCAGGGGCCGCAATAGTGGCAGGCGGCGCGGCCATTATGTGGTTTGGTGAGTACTGCGCAGCGACCCATCGTTATTTTTACGTCATCGAGCTTTTTATGTACTCGCTTCTTAATGGTTTTTTCCAGTTCGTAATATTCCATTGGAGGAAGAAACTCGCTATCAGGTAGCTGAGGAAACCCTTCTTTCTCGCCGCTAATGCCAGCGAATTTTTCTACATAGCTGTACCAAGGTGCGATTTCATCGTAGTTAACAGGCCAAGGTATTCCATGGCCATCTTTTTCATTGGCACGAAAATCGGCCTCGCTCCAGCGATAGGTTTGCCGGCCCCATAATAAAGAGCGCCCTCCAACAACATCTGCGCGCTTCCAACTGAATGGCTTGCCATCGGTTTGGATATAGGGGTCCGTACGGTCGTTGTTCCAAAACGGCAAGTTTAATTCGCTCAATGCATACGAGTCGCTTTGGATTGGGTAGTCGCTATTGATCAGCTCGCGATTCGGCATACCATAGTGATCCAGGTTCCAACTGTTAGCGTGTTCGCCAAGATAATCTTTGCCGTGTTCAATATCTTTTCCGCGTTCAAGAACAAGTACCTTCAAGCCCTTTTCGGTCAGTTCTTTGGCGGCCCAACCGCCTGATATGCCCGACCCAACAACAATGGCATCAAAATCGGTGTTTGCAGCAGTCATGTGTTTTAGCCCTAGATTTGAATGGGTGGTTTAACAGATCGGCCCGCGCTAATTGAGGTGTACACCGTATCGTCAGGAAGCAAATCTACGCTGCCATCGAAAGCCCCCATTATCTCTGGCCGAAGAATGCTCTGTCCCGCAGTCTCTGAAAGCATAAACCCCAAAATAGTTAGCTCTTTTAACTGACAAATAAAAGGAGCCTCGCTGTCCCATACACGCAGCGTATTGCCAAACTGATACCAGGGCGCATCGGATGCTTCACTTTCAAGATTCTCTAATAGATTGACCTGTTCGGCTTGCGAAAGGTTTAGGAAACCCTTAGCTCGTTCGTTTACGCCGGTTAAGCCTCTCATAAAATGATCGCGTTCCTGATCGTTAAACCAAGTGGCCACCATACCTTCAATAAAAGTGGGCACCTCGGCATCGATGGCGCCAGGCGTGTCGGTTTTCGGAATGATCAATTCAGCCATTGCCGCAATTTGATTGCGTTGCGCCTCCGTGAAAAAGTTACGTGCAACGCGATTAACGTAAGGCGGTTGTGCCGCCAGAAACGTATTTTGTTCTTCACTGAGAGCCCAACCTTTTGGGGCTTGGCTAGCGCCAACTGTAATGAGTGCAGCGCATTGCAAAAAATCTCGTCTATTCATTGGCAACTCTTGGTTTATTGTAAAAGTCAGGGCCTAAACCCTGCGACGCGAACGAAGATAGAGTATGCCTGCAATACCGGCGCCCACCAAAACGCAACTCAATGTGCGGTAGTCATACAGATTAAACGCGAAGTCTGCTCCACGAAACGCTGAGTAACCCCAATACAGCCAGTCGATATTCAGTATGTGGCTCGTTTCATAAAAAAACCAGGCTGTTGGCTCTAGGCCAAAGCGTAAAAAAAGGGCTACCATCAGGCCTACTACAATTGCTTTTATCATTGTTGTTCGGGCTTTTTTCCCACATCTTGTGGCATTGATTCTATCGCATTGAGCGATTCATTGCCTTACACTCGTTTCACTGTATGCCGGTATTTAATCCGGTCATTTAGTCCGGTCGAGTTAGAGGAGATGCCGCGCATGAAAGTAGACAGTGGGTTTGGGTTTTACGAAGATTTCAGCGATATCAAGGGCTTAAAAGAACGTATAGTGGATTATGAAGCTGTGGGCTTCGATGCGGTGATGACCACTGAAATAGCACATGATCCGTTTCTATTGTTGATGTTGGGCGCGTCCGAAACCAGCATTATCGAATTACGTACGTCGATTGCAGTGGCTTTTGCTCGCAGCCCTATGACGCTGGCGTATACGGCGCATGACATTAACTCGTTCTCAAAGGGACGATTTACTTTGGGTTTGGGTTCTCAAATTAAGCCACATGTAACTAAGCGATTTGGCATGCCGTGGAACGGGCCTGCGAAACAAATGCAGGAGTACCTGCAGGCACTGAAAGCGATTTGGGCCTGTTGGTATGACAAAGAGCCATTGCGTTTTGAAGGTGATACCTACAAACATACTCTTATGACACCTGACTTCACACCGGAAAATTTGGAAGCAGGGCCGCCCAGAGTTGTGTTGGCGGCTGTTGGGCCCAAAATGCTGCAAGTGGCTGCTAGTGAAGCAGACGGGGTAATTCTGCACAGCTTTAATACACAAAAGTATCTCGAGGAGCGTGTATTACCTAATTTGACCGAGACGCTGGCGCAGAGAAATGCGACCTTGAGCGATTTTGAAGTGAGCTTTCCCTCGTTCGTTGTGACCGGTGCCGACGAGGCCGCATTCGAAAAATCGAAGGCGCAAACACGTTATAGAATCGGCTTCTATGGTTCGACACCGGCGTATCGAGGCGTGTTGGAATGTCATGGTTGGGAAGACTTGCAACCACGTTTGACCGCAATGACTAAGGACGGCAAGTGGGACAAGTTAGGCAGCTTAATCGATGATGAAATGTTGAATACATTTGCCTGTGTGGGAGAGCCGTTGCACGTTGCTGAACAGTTGCGCGAGCGATACTCAAAGACAGTTGATCGAGTGACACTAGACAACTCCATGCCTGCTGACATCATTCAAGCACAAATGGACATTATCCGCGCTTGAGTCAAGAAACTGTAGAGTTGGCATTGGCTGAGCCACTATCGCCGCTTACGCTTTGTATTCATGGTGAGCAAGATCAACATGTTTCAAAGACCTTGCGTGAAACTGCTGTTTGGGAGCCATTCGAGAGTCACTTGATTCTAGAGCGTCTGCAGCGTGGAGCGACCTTTGTCGATGTTGGTGCAAATATTGGCTATTTCAGCGTGCTCGCCGCGCAACAGGTGGGAGCCGCAGGACAGGTGTTTGCGTTTGAACCCGACCCGGCCAATGTAGCTTTGTTGCGGCAAAGCATCGCCTTAAATGAGCTGCGTAATTGCGATGTGATTGAGGCGGGATTATCGTCAACCGATCAAAAAGCACAGTTATTCCTTAGCGAGAATAATTTTGGCGATCATCAAATTTACGCTCATGGTAACGCACGTCAATCGGTTGATATTGAATTGCTCAATGGCACGAGCTACCTGCGGCCAAGACTCTCACGCCTCGATTTTCTCAAAGTGGATGTGCAAGGAGCCGAAATTGAAGTGATGGCCGGTTTAATGCCATTGTTATTGGAATTGAATGCTTACCCTGATGTGTTGATTGAGCTGACACCCTATTCTCTAGTGCAGGCTGGTGGCAGTGGTAGACAGCTAATAGAATTATTAGCGCGTCTGAATCTACCGTTCTGGATTGTAGATCACATAGAACATGACTTGGTTGCCAGCACCGCTGAGGAATTGGCAGTGTGGTGTGACAATGTGGAAAGCTGTGGGGATGACCAAGGCTTTATGAATATAATGTTGAGCAAGAACGGCTAGAGAAGTTTTTCTACCTGCCGGAATGACCACACCACGGAGACCAGAATGTCGACTCAAGCACAACAGAACAAAGAAACCGTCATTGCAATGTGGAAGGCTCTTTCCGATATGGATTGGGAAACCATGAAATCGCATATGCACCCGGATATTCATTATCAAGATGTGCCGACTGACGATCCAGGCGCACATGGCCCAGAGAACACTGTAAAGCGACTTGCTGTTGCTTTTAATCACCTTGCTAAGCAAGAGCAAGTCACACATCACATTGCGGCTGAAGATGATGTCGTGTTTTTAGACCACACTGAAAAGTGGACATTTAAATCGGGCGAAACAGCCGAACATACTTTTTGCACCATGCATGAAATGAAAGATGGCAAAGTGTCCCTCTGGAGCGATTACTGGGATGTGAATAAATTTGTGCTGCAGTTTCCTGGTTGGTTTTTAGAGGAAATGGCAAAGAGTACTGAAGAAGACTTTCAATAATTAACCATTGCAGGCTTCACTGCCCGCCACGCCACCGAGCACTCCTTTTGTTGCGTGACTGGTCCCCTCCGGGGGTCCCTCAATCCTAAAAGAGCCGGAGAGTCGCTTGTCTCTTTTACTCACTCGGCCTGCGCCTTTTACCTTCACAAAAGCAGTACTCGATGCCCTGGCTCGTTTAGCAGAATGGTCACGTTCTAGTAGAGATGTTCAGACGCTTTCGGAGTGAGCACACTGGGAGTCGTGAGAACAGCAGCGGTGTTTGCGTAGGTAAAAAGACCCAACCGATGGAACGAAAAAGACAAGCAGAGCGTAGGCTTTTTTGTGATTGAGGGTACCCGGGACGGGTTGTGTCTCGTAGCAAAGACCGCTGCTGTTCTCGTGGCGGATTTCAAGGCTGCAATCACACTAGACAGCTCTCCCTCAGAAACGCTATTTCCGGATAGTAGCTAGCCTAGCCCAGAACTCTGCCATACCTTCTCTGGTGTGATAGCCGCCAAACATTGTGCATGAGAATGCCGCTGACTGCCAAATTGACATTGGCGTTTATAACAGGGCATGCAATCGAAATCCGTGGCGAGAATGTGCGTGCTATTTGGTCCGGTTGCACCAATTAACGCTGGGTTGGTTGCGCCATAAAGCGTTGTCGTTTTCGCGCCTACCGCCGCGGCCAAGTGGGCCAGCCCAGTGTCCATGCTGAAAACATGCTCTGTTTTTTTCAAAATGCCAGCGATGCTAAACAAGTTCAGTTTTGGTAATACATAGGCGTTGCTATAGCCAGCCGCTATAGCTTCTGCCTTCTCTCGTTCAGGCTCGGTTCCCCAAGGCAGTAATACGGCACGGTCAATGTCTTCGCCGTAGCCGACCAACTTTCGCCAGTGGCCAATCGACCATTGCTTACTTTGCCAGCTAGCGCAGTGCACAAAAACAAAGAACTCACGCTGAGGGATTAAATCTTCACTAACCTCAAAATTAATATTGCTTAAGCCAAAGTCAGGTTCTGTTGTGGGTTTTTTGTAACCCAGAACTGTGGAAAAGAGTTCACGCCAGCGATCGATTGCTAACTGATTTCTGCGGATGGAATGTGTTTGTGAGTAAGCCCAGTGTGCTCCATATTCACGCACACTGTTAGCATCAAGTCCGTGCCTCTCGCCTCGCGCTAAAAGGCTGACGGTTGCGCTCTTTAGGTTAGCCTGAGCGTCAATAACCTGGTCGTACTGCGAACTTCTTAGTGTTGATGTAAAGGCGCTCACCTCGTTTATCGCGCCGCTAAACAATTCGTTACGCCATCGCCGATGGGCGCTCTTCAACACTGAGCCGACACCAGAGTGCCAGCCAGGTATTTCCGCAAAACTTTCGTCCACCGCCCAATCGAATTGCACAGAGCTTATGGCGCTACAGGCGTCAGTTACGGCCGGCAGTGCCTGTACGATATCACCCATAGAGCTTAGCTTAACAATGAGTACGCGCATGGTGTTTACTTCTGATTCTTGTGTTTGATGAGCTGATTAGTTCACTGAAACTATGGGGCTTGTGCGCGTGATTGTCTCGTAAATAATTAAGTTGGCTATTGTTGTTCATCCTAAGAGGTCTCTGAACCTGTATCCGATATGTCTGAGTATTCGTTTTACCACGCGCCGGCATTAAGATCAGCTCGCAAGGTGCAAAATTGCAGACAGATTGTGTGTGAGTCGTAGCTGTGCTGCTGGACGTTCCAGCTGCTAAAGAGTACATTCTTAATACGTTTTTCTACTGAATCGAGAATAGTTGTGTCTGCTGAAACTGTGTCTGATTGGAAATCCAGCGCTTGCATACTGTGCGAGTGTAACTGCGGTATTAAGGTGCAAACTGGGGGTGAGAATAATCGCCACATTGTGCGCATACGCGGTGACGAAGCCCACCCTGGATCGCAGGGTTATCTTTGCCAAAAAGCGTCAGGGCTTAATTATTATCAAAACGGCAAAGATCGCATCACAACGCCGCTTCGTCGGCGCGCTGACGGTGAGTTCGAAGCCATAGACTGGGATACAGCTATTGCCGAGATAGCGGAACGCATGACGGACATTCGCGACGAGCATGGCGGGGACAAGATATTTTATTATGGTGGCGGTGGGCAAGGCAATCATTTGCCTGGCGGCTACGCCGCTGCAACTCGCCGGGTCTTGGGCTCGAAATATCGCTCTAACGCCCTGGCGCAGGAAAAAACCGGTGAGTTCTGGGTTAACAGCCAGATGTTTGGTGGCCATGTAAAAGGTGACTTTGAATCCTGTGAGTTAGCGTTATTCATAGGCAAGAATCCTTGGCATTCCCATGGTATACAGCGCGCGCGAGCATGGCTGCGTGACTTCAGTAAAGACCCTGGCAAAACAATGATTGTTATTGACCCGGTGCTAACTGAAACCGCCAAGCTCGCCGACATCCATTTACGGGTGAAGCCTGGCACTGATGCCTGGTTGCTCTCAGCTATGGTCGCCATTTTGGTTCAAGACTCGCTGTACAACGCGGATTGGCTTGCTGAGCATTCGACCGGTTTTGATGATGTTGCGGCAACGTTTTCAAAAATTGATGTCTCGGCTTACTGTAAAATTTCAGGCGTGGAGGAAGCGTTGGTGCGCAATGCTGTCAAAGCTATCGCGAATGCTAATGGTGTTGCCTGCGCCGAAGATCTCGGCATACAAATGAACCGGCATTCCACCCTAAGCAGCTACCTCGAAAAATTGCTTTGGTCTCTTTGTGGTCAGTTTGGAAAAAAAGGTGGGCAATTTATACCTGCGGCGTTACAAAATGTGGCTGGGAGCGGACGTGTTAGCCGAAACAGCCCCGTGGTTGGTGCCCCAATAATTAGTGGTCTGGTGCCTTGCAACGTTATTGCCGATGAGATTCTAACGGATCACCCGGATCGATATAGGGCAATGTTGATCGAAACCGCGAATCCGGTTCACTCTCTCGCGGACTCAAATACGATGCGTGAGGCCTTAAGTAATTTAGATATTGTAGTGGTTATTGATATCGCCATGACGGAAACCGCTAGAACGGCGGATTACATTTTGCCAGCAGCCACCCAATACGAAAAATGGGAAGCTACTTTTTTCAATTTTGAATTTCCGCATAATTATTTTCATTTGCGTGCACCTTTGTTCGAAGCGCCAAGCGGCGTATTACCCGAGGCCGAAATTCATGCGCGTTTGGTTGAAGCGATGGGCGCCATGCCAGAAGACTTGTGTGCCGAGCTGTCTGGACTGTTGGCTTCTCAGGGGCGAGATGCCTTTCGTGACCGCTTTCTTCAAGCAATGGGCGAAAACCCAAATCTGTCCGCAATAGCACCGGTTGTTTTATATCGCACACTTGGGCCAACATTGGCTAATGGCGCGGCTGCTGGCGCAATACTTTGGCCCTTGGCTTTAAATTTTGCGATGAGCAATTCTGCTCAGCTGCAGGCTGCAGGTTATGAGGGTAACGTGATGGAGCAGGCCGACGCGTTATTTGACGCTATTCTAGTGTCTCCCTCCGGAGTGGTTTTTTCAGTCGACACTATGGAAGCTGTTTGGAGTCGATTGGCGAATGATAGTCGAGTAAAACTGGATTTGCCCGACTTGCTGGAAGAGTTAGAGACCCTGCAGCAGGGCGCTGAAAATATTACCAACGACGACTATCCCTTCGTCTTGATGGCTGGGGAGAGGCGCGATTACTCTGCAAATACTATCTATCGTGATCCTGATTGGCGTCGCAAAGATCGAGGTGGCAGTTTGAGGATGAACTCCGAGGACGCGGTCCAGCTTGGTTTAGTAGACGGTGGTTCGGCCATGTTGGTATCGAAGGTGGGAAGCGCTATCGCTACCGTGGAAATTAATGATCGCATGCAGCGCGGGCACCTATCATTGCCCAACGGCTATGGCCTCGACAACGAGAATGGCGAGCGAAGCGGGGTGGCTCTCAATGAGTTAACCAGCCTTGACGACAAGGACCGCTTTGCCGGTACTCCTTGGCATAAATGTGTGGCGGTTAGAGTAGGCGCGGTGGCTTGAAATAAAGCGTCTTAAGTGTCGCTTATCGCGACCAATCCCATCGTGGCTAGCTTTTCTCAGTGACATGCTTCGCAGCAATGTAAGCAAAAGTCATAGCGGGACCCAAAGTCGCGCCAGCGCCAGGGTAGGAGCGTCCCATGGGTGAGGCCATGCTGTTTCCTATGGCGTAAAGTCCGTCTATGGATACTCCATTTTTGTCCAGAACTTGGGCCTGTGCGTTAGTAAGTAAACCGCCTTTTGTGCCAATATCGCCGGGATGTATTTCAACACCAAAGAACGGTGGCTCAATAATGGGGGCCAAGCAAGTATTAGGCTGAATTCTCACATCTCCATACAGTTGGTCGTAGTTGTTCTCACCGCGATGGAAGTCTTGGTCTACTCCCTGTTCGGCAAATTGGTTAAAGCGTTTGACAGTGCCCTCCAGGGCGGCTCCAGAAATACCTAATTGCAATGCAAGCTCGGGCAGTGTCTTTGCCTGAGATAAAAATTGATTCTTCACCTTGGATGGCTGCAGCCAATCCATGTGCATACCTTTGGGAAGCAATGGACCAAAAGGATATTCTCGGCGATAGCGCGAGTCAAAAATCGCATAAGTGGGTAGGTTTACCCCCTGTTCGCCCTGCTGGTACATGGCCTGAACAGCCGTTGTGTAAGCAACCGATTCATTGACGAAGCGCACGCCCTGCTGGTTTACCATAATGCAGCCCGGCATAGAGCGTTCGGTAAACAGCATGCGCGCTCGGTCCTCACCAGACAGCTTTATGGTCGGCCCCCACCAGGCTTCGTCCATCAGGTGTAGCTTAGCCCCAATGTTTTCGGCTGCCCGAATCAAGTCGCCGGTGTTATGCGGATACGCAGCAGACCACTGAGCACTCGTGGGGTTGGGCAAGTGTTGTTCACGCATTGCGTCATTGTGTTCGAAGCCGCCTGCGGCGATGATGACGCCACGGCGCGCACTAATAGTTTTACCATTGCAGACAACGCCCGCAACCCTAGCGCCGTCGCGCACTAGTTCGTTAACTGGCGAATTCAGCCTTATCTCAATTTCTCTGTCCAGCAGGGAATGGCGTAGGCGTCCTATCAACGCATTACCCATTACCAGGCGACGAGACCGGGTCGATATTAACCGGCCAGAAATGTCCAGCAGGTACTCACTTGCCAGTTTGCAAACTACTTTAAACCAGCCCGGTGATTTGCTCAGAAGTATGGCGCCTTCAATATTGCTGTAGCCCATCAGGCCCATCACTGTTGTTTGAACATGGGACTTGCCCATCTTCAGAAATTCTTCACCAAGGTGCCTGGCGTGGTAGGGCAGTGGGTCTGTAGATCGCCCGCCGGTTTTGCTGCCAGACAGCTCCTGGTAATAGTCAGCGTATTGCAGCATTGATGCATTGGCTACATGAGTGTTGTTCTCCATATAAGCCAACATTTGTGAACCTTGCTCTACGAATGCCTCAATGAGTGTTGGGTCTACGTCGCCTTCGGTCAGTTGGTTGAGATAATCGATAGCTTCTTCAGCGCTGTCTTCCATGCCCTCGCGGCGCATCAAATGGTTATTTGGAATCCACAATCCACCACCTGAGCTGGCTGAAGTGCCACCGTACTTGTCGGCTTTTTCAACAATTAGTACAGAGGCACCGAAGTCATGCGCACAGCATGCTGCTGTCATGGCGCCGGCACCGCTGCCAACTACGATAATATCTACTTCTTCGTTTGGCATATGTATTCTCAATTTATTCTTGGTTCAACGGCCTATTGCTGCAGTGTAAGTGGATTGCTTTAGTGCAGTCTATTACCATCCAGTTTACATCCATACTGATGGTTAATTGTTATCACAGGAGCATTGCTATGAGCGAAGACGGGTACAAACTTGCCAGAGAGACGATGGCCAAACTGGTCGCCTTTCATGGCCAGGCAGAGCAGACAGGAGACTGGACCTTTTTTGTTGACGAGATGTACGCGCCAGAATGTGTGTATACCTGTGAGTACGCTGGAACTATGTTGGTAGCAGCGCGTGGAATTGATGAAATTAAATCAACTCACTATGGGCGTGACATGGCGCATGGCTGGGAGGGTTGGACTTTCCCCTACGCAAGCACCTATGTAAACGACAATGGGCAGGGCATTACTCACTGGATGAATCGTGGGCCAGGATTGCGACCAGATGGTAAATACTATGAAACCAACGGCGTGTCCTTTATGGATTTTAATGCTGACGGACAGATCGCAAAGCAGTTGGATATGTTCGATTTGGCGCACCAGATGCGCCTTTGTGATGAGCTGGATCGTGCTGGGCTGTTGTCGCCTGCGTTGAAAGAGAATTGGGTAACCCCAATGAAACTAAAAATAGTAACCATGCTTGATGCCTCGCGTTAAACAAAGCTCGGGACTTGATTCTGGAAACTTTGGAGCGCTGTGGCTGAGTAAACAGCGAGCTTTTTTTGCAGGCTAAAGTAAAGAGAATTTTCGGTTAATTTATTCTGCAAATTTCACACAAACGCCGAGCGCAAAAATAAAATAATAGTCTATGATCGATACTCTTTTTTTTCACATGGAGTTGAGTGATTTATGACTGTACTCGCTTGTTTTAGCATTAAGGGTGGCGTGGGGAAAACGACAACCGCCGTAAATTTAGCGCACCAAGCTGCAGCTAGTGGCTACCGTACATTGCTGTGGGACTTAGATCCGCAAGGTGCCGCGTCTTATTATTTGAATGCCCGTCCAGGTGCTTTATTCGATATGTCGTTAACCAACGACGTAAAACAGCTGGCAAAATATATTGTGCCCAGTGACTTCGACAATCTTGAAGTTATTCCAAATAAATTCAGCAACCTTCGTCTTGAAGACATGCTTGCGCGCGGTGCAACATCCAACAACCGGTTGAAGGCTGTGTTGTTTCCGTTGCAAAAAGACTACGACTTAATAGTTTTAGATTGTCCACCAGGAGTATCAGCGCTTAGCGATAACGCACTTACAGCAGCTGATTGTACCGTGGTGCCAACAATTCCTGCTCCCTTATCTGTGCGTACATTGCGACAGTTAAGAAAGCATGTGAAGAAAGAAGAAATAGATACTACGCTTTTGCCTTTCTTCTGTATGCAAGATTCGCGACGCTCAGCTCACCGCAGTATTGTTGAGTACCATCAACAGGTGGACGGAGACACAGTTCTGAATACCGTGATTCCTTACTCAGCGATTGTAGAACGCATGGGTGTAAAACGACGTCCGTTAGCTACCTATGCGGCTGTTTCGGCTCCGGCTACTGCCTATGCAGAATTGTTTGATGAGATTGCTCCGCAATTAGGTTTAGGGAATAAAGAAAAAGTCGCGGCGGAATTTACGATGCCGACTCTGACGCCAACGCCAACTGTGGCTCCAGCTGTCGCGCCGACTATAGCACCAACTATGGCTCCAACTATGGCTCCAAAAGAAACGAGCGCGCCAATCGAAGCTGAGGTGAGCTTACCCAACCGAACTCGAGCATTCTGTACGCATCGCTCGGTACAACCCGTTCGCTTCGGCATGCCTGGCTAGTTTTTGTCTGGTTCTTTAAGGTTAAGTGGGCTCCTGCCTCTCTTACCGTAAAGAGCCAGAACCGTTTTTTGCGGTTGCAGGCTAGCAAAAGTCCCTATCTTGGCGCACCGGTTGGCAAGCTGATGCGCAAAGTATCTCTGGTCAAAGGCTGCTTAGGCTACTGAGCCTTGTTCGGAGGGGAGGCGGATACGCATTCCTTCCATTTCCCAGGTCACCAATATTTGACAGCCAAGGCGACTCAAATCGGTTCGCTCTTTCGCCGTGTTGAGCATGAGCTGTTCGCCCATCGACGGGTCGTGCAGTTTTTCTTGCCAAGCTTCATCTATGTAACAGTGGCAAGTTGCGCAGGAACAAATACCGCCGCACATCCCTTCTACACCAGGCACTAAGTTGAGCGTGGCCGCTTCCATGAGCGTGGTGTCTTCTTCAACGTCTACTTCCTGTTCAGCCCCGTCGGCTTGCACAAAAACGATGTTAACCATAAGAAACGTGCCTCAATTGATTTCTGATGCCCAGTGTTTTAACAAACTGATTAATCGGCCTACCAAGTAAATTTCTCTGTGGGTAGGTGAGGTCGAACGGTTAAGGAATCGACGGCGACGCCCGGCCGCCGAGACAAGCAGTGAACAACCGCTTCGCCCACGTCGCTCTGCTCCATTCCCGTTTCCATGTATTTTCCGTAGTCTGACCAGGCCTTGTAACCTCTCATCAGCCGTTCTTCATCCCAGCCTTTGGCAAAGTCAGTCGGCGAATTACCTGGAATGACCAGGCTCACACCGATATTTTCGGCTCTCAGTTCGTCGCGTAATTCCGCTGTCAGGCGGTCAACAGCATGTTTGCTTGCGGCATAAATGCCGAGGTGACGGCACTCCTCGCGATACTGCGCAGAGGCTGAGCCAATATTAACAATACGAGCATTCTCACTTCCTGCGAGCATGGGTATCGCGGCTTGGCAACACATCACCAGGCCAATCACATTTATCTCAAATTGCAGTCGCAGGTCTTCTTCAGGAATGTCCGCTATGGTGCCGGGGCGCGCGACGCCGGCATTGTTAACCAAGCCATCTACACGTCCAAAATGTGTTTCAATCGCTTCGAAAGCTGATTGGATTTGTGCGCTGACCCGAATATCAGCCGTTGCTGCGATTGCTTTCCCTGCGCCCACCTCTGCTTCTAGCTGTGTAACGGCGCTGTTAAGTTTGTCGGTGCTGCGCGCCACAAGACCAACCCTGCCACCGGCCTTAATGATTTCTTTCGCGATTGCGAAACCAAATCCCTGGGAGCCACCAGTAACTATATACACTCTGTTTTTTAGCATGCTTTCAGTCATAAGGGCTTAAGCGCCGATGGCGATTGTTTTGGTTTCCAAATACTCTTCGAATCCTTCCAGCCCCATCTCGCGGCCTATACCGCTTTGTTTATAGCCGCCAAATGGTGCGTCACCCGAGTAGTAGTTTCCACCATTCACAGAGATAGTACCGGTGCGAATTCGGTTTGCTACCGCCAAGGCCCGTGCTTCATCTGCTGACGTCACCATGCCGGACAGTCCGTAAATTGAGTCGTTCGCAATACGTACTGCATCATCGTCATCTTTGAAAGGGATGACAACTAAAACGGGGCCAAAAATTTCTTCCTGCGCGATACGCATATCGTTACGAACATCGACGAAAACGGTAGGCTCCACATAGTAGCCCTTATCCAGGTTGGCTGGCGTGCCACCTCCAATAAGCAGCGTAGCGCCTTCGTCTTTGCCTATCTGTATATAATCAAGAACTCGCTGCCTTTGTTTGGCGCTAACCAATGGACCCATGATCTGGTCTTCAGCTTTAGGGTCGCCGTAAGCAATATATCCAAAGTAGGTGGGCAGCATTTGCTTCACTTCTTCATAACGGCTTTCAGGTACCAGCAATCTGGTATTGATAGCGCAGCCTTGCCCTGCGTGGAAGCAGACTTGAAGTCCTGTTAGCAGGGCGCTGCTGAGATCGGCATCGTCAAGAATAATATTGGCCGACTTGCCGCCCAACTCCAAAAACACTTTTTTCAACTGCTCACTGGCCATAGCCATTATTGTCCGCCCGGTTTGCGTTGAGCCGGTGAATGTAATGATGTCTACCCTTGGGTCGCTGACCAATTGCGAACCGACCTCCGCGGGGTCGCTGGCGGTAATCACATTAAATACGCCAGGTGGTATGTCTGTTTTCTCTTGTACAATACGTCCCAGGGTTAATGCCGACCAGGGCGTTTCCGGCGCGGCTTTCAGTACAACAGTGCAACCTGAAGCCAAAGCAGGAATGCATTTCGCCAAATTAATCTGTAAAGGCACATTCCAAGGGGTTATGCAGGCCGCCACACCGATCGCTTCCTTTTGCACCACGCGTCGACTCTTGCCGCCCATTATCTCCTTGATACCTAGGTCTCGTTGCCATTCATAGTCGCGCAGCACACTAACTGCGTCAGCAATGAAACCGATAGGTAAAACACATTGCGGACCCATGTCGCCGCATATCCCTAATGGAGCGCCCGTTTCAGCGCTGATGAGATGTTTAAGTTGTTCCTGCTCATCTTCTAAGGCACGCTGCAACTGCTCTAGGCATTTGGCTCGAAATTCGTGATTGCCCGCCCAATCTGTGGTGTCAAATGCTTGGCGCGCGGCGCTAATGGCTGCGTCCATATCGTCTGGGCCTGCATCAGCAACCTGGCCAATTTCCTGCTCGGTTGCTGGATTGATATTGGCGTAGGTTTTACCTGACAGCGCGGAAACTAGTTTGCCATTAATGAGAAGTCTGTCTTCTGCTTTCATGCTTTTTATCTCGAAAAGAGTGTCTCGAAAGTACACGCCGGTCGATTATTCTCCCAGCATTTCGTTATGAATAAGGGGCTAGCTAAGTTGTTCTCTTGACAAAAGTATCCATGATGAGTTGCCTGCTATTTTTGGCATTGGGCATATTGATACCCAAACCCGACGCCGTTTCCAGTGCTGCATCCAGGTCCTTTTCGCCAAGTCTGCCCATAGGTTCGAATATTGAAGTTAGCGTCTCATCATCAACCGCCTGCAGCGCCTGTTCACGACCACTCGCGAAACGATGACTGAACGGCGTTACTACACCATTGCCTTGACCCACTTCATACAAAACTGCCGGGTCCAGACCGGCTGCTTTTGCCAATTCAGTAGCTTCTTTTATTGCTATGAATGCCGAGTAGGTCATGGAATTGATTGCAAGCTTCAGCACGATTCCCGTGCCAAGATTGCCAGCGTGCACGATGCTTTTTGCACTGTGGTCAAAAATAGGCGTGCATCGGTCTGCTATTTCTTTGGGGCCGCCCAACATATAGATGAGAGAGCCATCTTCGGCGCCTTGTGCGCCGCCGGTAATGGGTGCATCAATAAGGTGAACATCGAGTGCTGCAGCGTCTTTTGCCCATTGCTCTAGCCCTTGTCGGGTAACGGTAGAGTGGATTGCAAAAATTGTGTCGGCAGCAGCGGCCTCTAGCATGCCCTGTTCGTACAGTAGGCTCTCTACATCGGCGTTGTCTCGCACACAAATGCTAATAACATCGCAATGCCCTGCCATTTCTTTGGGCGCGACAGCAATGGCGCCCAATTGCGTCAGTTCTTGTACTGGTTCTTCAAATACGTCAAAAACCTGCAGCTCGAACTCCCTGCCTGTTAAGTGCTTAGCCATCGGCTTGCCGATATTGCCGAGACCTATGAAGCCAATGCGCATTACTTACCTCAGAATTAAAACTCTGACACTATACTCTCACGCGGTCTGATCGCAGTAAAATTACGGTTCACTCACTAGCGTGCCCATCACTTTAACCGCCATTTTATAAAGGAAAACACCATGTCCAACGATGTCAGAGACAAAGGCATAGAAAAGTTTAACCAAGTGTACTGTGGTGATCTTCCCCAGCCTCCTGAGGAAGGCCAGGATCGTTTTTTTGATTTTATGCTGGGCTCGCTGTTTGGCCAACTATGGTCAGATGAAACTTTGTCGATTAAGGAGCGCCGCTTGGTATTGCTGGGAGCAATTGCCGCACAAGGAGAAGAAATGACATTTAACATTCAAGTGCGTTCAGCGTTGAAGCGAGGAGACTTGTCTGTGGAGCAGGTTAATGAGGTCGTTCTATTTCTGACTCAGTATGTTGGTTACCCCAAAGCGTCAAAAATGCGTATGGCTATAGCTAATACTCTCAAGGAATTTTCCGAGGGTACTCTGTGACAACACTTGGGAGCGGGCATGCTCGCTGCTAGAGCCGCAAGGTATGAGCGTTAGCTTTAAAGCGGCTAGCAATAGCTCAGGCCGTACAAATATTAACCTGAACGGTCAATTAGCGTTCTAATATGGGATTAAATTCACAACGTAAATTCAAATATTAGATTGAGTTAAGCCAGTGTTTTAACCGAGCAGAAATGGCCTAGACACCTATACTAAATATGATAAGGCTCCCAAGGAAGGCGAGTGTGGACATATTTGTCAAAGTTATAGGACTAACAATGAACAGTATCGCTTTATTTCGTTCTGCAGGCTCAACTGTGCTAAAACACTTCATCGCAGGGTTGTTGCTGCTGTTAACGGCCGCTAGCTTACCTGTCTGGGCGCAGCAAGTTGGTCTTCCTGATGTTAGTTGCGTCATCATGCCCTCTCTAACAGTTGATGTTGCCAGTTCGGTTCCCGGTGTTTTGTCGTCGGTAGCGGTCGACCGAAGCCATCTCGTGAAGAAAGGCCAGATAGTCGCTCAATTGGACAGCGGCGTTGAGCAAGCTGAACTTACGCTCGCTAACGCTCGGGCAAAAATTTACAGTGAAGTGAAGCTCAACGAAGTGAATTTGAATTACGACGAGCGAACTCGGGATAGATTCAATTCTTTACAGCAAGGTGAGATGGCATCCAAGCAAGAGCGTGACAGGGCAGAGCGCAACGCGTCCTTGTCCAAGTGGCGACTGAAGCAAGCAAAAGATATTAACGAGCTTCGCACTCTAGAGCTGGCCCGCAGTGAAGAAGTGTTAAAACGCAAGTCAATTGCTAGCCCTATTGATGGCGTAGTCATAAAACGTTTTCGAACGGCCGGTGAATACGTTAAAGAACAGCCAATCATTCGTGTAGTGCAGCTAGACCCTTTGCATGTAGAGGCCGCTGTACCGATGGAGTATTTTGGCAAGATCAATAAGGGGATGCGAGCCAGAGTTAGGTTACACAGCGACCCATCCAGCTCATATGTTTCGCAGATCGAACTTGTAGACTCGGTGGGTGACTTAACGTCCAGTACTTTCGGTGTGCGCCTGCAGTTGCCTAACAGTGAATTGACGATTGCTGCCGGCAGTAAATGCAATTTGAGCTTCATTGTAGAATAGAGCGTTGAATAAGGTTTTAAACAAGGTGTTAAAACGTTTGTTGATCAGGCCGTGGGCTTAATGTGATGCATCTTAAACTGTATTCAAACATGCGCGCTTTGTTTGCCGGAGAGAGCGCGTGAACATAATTAAAAAACTGTCTGCAAAATCGCAAATAGCCTTGGGGCAGGCTGGCTTAGTAGTAACGGTGGTACTCTTGGCCTTTATGATAGGCCTGGTGCCAGATAGGCTTTCTGCCGTGCGCGAAGGCCGCGCTGCCCTCGCTGAAGCATTGGCCGCCAACAGTTCTGCATTCTTAACCTACGCCGACATACGACGCGTGGAGTCAAATCTTCAACTTGTGATCGAACGAAACGATGACGTGCTCTCCGCCGCCCTGCGACAGGCGTCTGGAAATGTAGCGTTAGAAGTAGGGGAGCATGAAGGAAAATGGCGAGATTTAGCGGGTGAACTGTCTACAGATAACCAACTGATCATTCCTATTCATACGGGTGCTGAGCAGTGGGGGTCTTTGGAGTTGCGCTTCACATCGGCAAAGGCTGAAGGATTGATCGGCTTGCTCAGTTCTCCTACATTACAGCT
>JBGCFQ010000065.1:0-41700 GCA_045106985.1 Pseudomonadales bacterium
AAACTCACACATAAACCGGCTGCGTGCCAAAATCGAAATGGACCCAACTGAGCCTCGCCAAATTCTCACGGTGTGGGGTGTTGGGTATAAATTTGTACCTGAAAGGATAATTGCCTAATGAATTTATTCAACCAACTCTATACCAAGCTGGCCGCGGTTATGTTACTGCTATTTGTGCTGTTAGGCGTAGCACTGGTCAATATCAATAGCCGAACGAGCGAGTTATATGCACTTGAAACAACCCAGAGCGTAAACAGGGATATCGCTCTGCACGCTGCAGAAGACATGCCTATCTGGCAGAACGGCGAGGTAAACGAAACAGCTCTTAAAGAGTTAGCCCACCACGTTATGCTGATCAACCCAATTGTTGAAGTGTATTTAATTAGTGCTAATGGCAACGTTTTGTCGCATGCACTGCCACACGGCTCGGTCGAATTGCAAAGCGTTGATGTAAAGCCGATCTTGTCGTTTCTTGAAAGACGTGACCCCTTGCCCATTTTCGGCGACGACCCGAGGAATCCAGGCGAACAAAAAGTTTTTTCCGTCTCGCCCATTGAGCAAGACGGAGAGGTAGCTGCATACTTGTATACGGTACTCAATGGCCAGGCGTTTGAGGATACTCGCAGCTCTCTGTCCCATAGCTACAACCTGCGATCCGGTCAGGCCACAATCGCTGCCAGCCTGTTACTCACTGTACTCGCAGGTCTAATCGTCTTCTTTTTGCTAACAAGAAGACTCAGAAAATTGATGAGCATCGTTCGCGATTACCGTTATGGAGAATTTCAGGGCACTATCGAACAGCCAATCGATCGCCGTAGTGATGAGATTGGTGAGTTACATCAGGTTATCAGCGACATGAGTGGTCGCATAGAACAGCAGTTTGCAGAAATTGAGGCTGTTGATCGCACACGCAGGGAGCTAATAGCGAACGTGTCGCACGATTTACGCACGCCCTTGTCGTCTATGCAGGGTTATCTTGAAACCGCCGTATTTAAAATAGATTCTCTAACCAGAGAAGAGTTGCGGCGTTACTTGAATATCGCGCATAAGCACAGTCGACGTCTCAATCAGCGCATTGGCAATCTATTTGAGCTTGCCAAGCTCGAATCTCCTGGTATGCAGCCCAACTGGGAGGTCTTCCCCTTACGCGAGTTAATGCACGACCTGGTGCAGGATCAACAACTACAGGCCCAACAACGTGGCGTAAATCTCTCGGTTCGAGACGACAGTGAGAGTTTGATGGCGCGCGCTGATATCGCACTGGTGCACAGAGTTCTAGAAAACCTGGTCTTTAACGCACTTAAGAATACGCCCTCTGGTGGCCACGTTAGCTTGGCGGCATTTGCACAGGGTGCACAAATTCGTGTGGAAGTGACGGATGATGGCAGCGGTATTGCTGAGGCGGCTTTACCGCATATTTTTGATCGATTCTACAGCGAAGATTCAAGCTCAAAATCAAACGGTCATGGCTTAGGACTTGCTATTGTAAAAAAAATAATGGATCTGCACCAATCAACCGTGTCGGTGAAGAGTAGGCCAAATAACGAGACTGTGTTTAGTTTTTGGTTACCGTGTCCGGCAGCAGCACCCCTTTAGCAACAGAGACATAAATGGGTGAGGACCAAGCGCGATGTTCTGCTGGCGCAAGGCAGTCGTCATTGATGTCTACGCCTATGCAATAGTTCGTTTTCGCGCACTGCCCAGCATCACTCCTCTCACAATGGAAAGGGTCACCTTGAATAGTTTCCGTCGCTTCCTGAATGGCACGCACGTAATACACTGCATCTCTACCTTTCTCCAAAAACTCGTCATCGCTAAATTCTACTGAGCACTCGATGCCTGCATCGCAGTCAAATACACGCCATGGATCTTGAATAAGCTCTGACGGCTTTTCATCCTGCTTCTGATCTGCGCTTCGTTGCGGCAAAATTCTAACCACTTCTATACGTTCTATTTTGTGAACCTCATCGCTAGGGTTTTGACATTCGTTACGACATAAGCTCGCTGTTCGTGAAGCCCCAAGTACGTCCGTCACATAGGCGGGGCAACCTGGCTTTTGCTTCAAGCTGCCCTTGGCGCTTACTCTAAAGCGTGGGGGCTCGGTCACAGACAGCTCACTGCCCATCCCATGGCTTTTGCCAGCCTCATCAATCAGGTCAAACCAGAGACTAATTCGAGGCCCAGACGTGCCATACACGCTTTTCTTTCGTAATGCGTTCCAAATAGCCTGCCGATCGCGGCCCTTACTGTGCACGGCAACAAGGCCACCGGTGTAAAAAAATCCGTTGGCCGCATCCTCATCGTCTTCAAAGGTAAACGCTACGGGTTCCTGCGGTCTATCGGCAGATACATCCGAGATCGGCTGAGGTCCCGGCTTAGCCTTGGTGTCAGTAACGTAGTATCGCGACGTCTCTTTATAACTATTGCCAGGCCGCGCAGTATGGTTGTCACTGGAGCCAATAAACCCCGGCCGAAACGGGCCGTCCTCTCCGTTCAGAGACAGTATGTATTGTGCAGATTGCAAAGCCTGATAATTGTGCGACGGCTGAAAAGAATCGACTAACTGGTCACATTGCCCCCAATCGTCCGGAACCGTATCTCGCACTACTGTTCGATGCGGGCTTGCGCCTACAGTGCCTGTCATTGCTTTACGATACTGAGTTCTAGTGTTGCGCGCTCTTTCGTCACAGTCTTGCCCCGCGTTAGCCGTGCAGCGCTGATGAATGATAGTGCCGGCCTGCCAACAGCAGGCGGTAAAGCCCTCCATGGGCACAGGGCACTCTTCGCTACCTGGCATTACGATGGGCAGATCACGGTAAACTTCAGAGTTGCCGTGCCCTGAATACACCTCCAGTAGATTTTGATACTTGTTGTTCAACTGGTTCATTTGATACTTGAAATCAGAACCAATAGGATTCGTTGTACTCCACGAGAGACCGTGCGGTATCACCATGGCCTCAAACCCCCAGTCGTCAAGCTTTTGGAACAGCTCTGTAGGTGTTGACGCCGATTCATGACAATCAGCTTGCAAGTCGCGCACCTTGCCCTTGCCACAAGGAAGCGTATTGCCAACAGACTCCAAGTGATGAGCCAAGGCGCGGTATTCACTTATCTGTAAACGACTACCCGCAAGTATTCCCAATCCTCGTACCGCCGCTGGCAAGTTACCCAACCAACGCCACAAAGAGTTCTCACCAGAACCTATAGCGCGAACCGGCACTTTACCTTCCTCCTGATCAAGAAACATAACGTTCTTATGACCATAGTGGTTTTCAGGACGGTCGCCGCCTTGAGTCCATTCCCAACCAAGGAAAGAAACCATGTCAGGAAACATCGGGTCACTCGCCGCATTACATTGCCTGATAGCTTCCCGAGTTGATTGCCACTGCCAAGGCGTCAATCCTTCGGCGTGATCATTAATGCTCCAAAAATCTAAGCCAGAGCAGTAGCGTGCATAATCGCAGGCGTCAGCTGGCGTAGTGCGGGCCGTTCCTTTACTCGCAGGTGTGTCGATGATGGCAGCGTCAATGGAGTAACTTGTATGAACGTGCAAATCGCCAAACAATATCTGCGAGCGTATTGAGATTGCATCGGCTACGCTCACGCTTTTCGGAGGTCGGGCCTGCGCAACCGGACTTGGCGCTGGTGGCACCTCATAAAACGCTCCCGAACCCACCAGCCAGCTAACTCCATAAACGGCCAACGACACAAGCAGTAATCCAAGCAGCGTGTTCTTTATCATCGCTTAGATCCCAAGCTCTCTTTGTTGAGTAGACACCATTTGATGATTACCGTCATGCGACCAACCAGGTGGCATAAGGCAATAGGCCACCTTGTTTACAACACTCGGTGCGGCCTTAACATCGCGCCACAATGCGCGGAATTCGCCAAACTGCACAGCCATTAAGCTCTCTGTATTTACCTCACGGGTGATGCCGTAGTCGACGGGCTCGTCGTCAAGCAGGGTTTGGCGAGTTCCCATAATGGTATCCCATAGCAAGGTGATGGAATTGTAGTTAGTATCCATATAACGCACATTCTTGGCATGGTGCACGCGATGGTAGGACGGAGTTTGCATAAAATGCTCTAGCACACCATAACGCCGCTTTACCACGTCAGCACTCACATGCAGCATGCTTCCCCAACATTGGTCGACCAGGCTGATAACGGCAATTATCTCGACGGGTATGCCGAATAGCGCCGGCATAAAGCCGAAAAAGAACGGGAAATAAATGAGCCCCTCTATAAAGTGGTGGTTTGTTCCCACCAACAGATTAATCGTGGGTGGCGCGTGGTGCGGCGAGTGAATACACCAAAGCAGGCGCACTTTATGCGCCGCAAAATGTTGCACCCAATACCAGAACTCGTAAACCACAAGCCCAATCGGCCAAGCGTACCACTCGTTAGGCAATTCAAATGGTGCCAACGTCGCGCCCAGCAATGCCCAGCCAACCGTTGGAATAATCCGCGTTATTACTGTAGCCGCAGCAATCACCAAACCAATGTTCTTGATCGGTTGAAAAAAATCACGACGGAACGAGACACGTTTAACGACCAACAGCCAAAAAAGTTCAAGCACTGCCACCACCAGAACTAAAAGCACTGCAATTGAGCCTACGTCATCTGGCACTCTTGACACCTCACTCACACTCCGCACGCTACATTCATTTAACGGGCTATGTGTCACTATTGGGAACAAGTTGGATAGTCTTATTCAGTTCAGCGCTACCGCTGTACATCAAAAATCAAACCGACTTCGAATTCAATATAATTGTACTACAGCCACTCGTTTGGGCAGTGGTCGCGCCTAGCTTGCTAAGCTGTTTCGTTTGCGACGAAACGTAACTCCTTCACGATGAGTCCATCTCCACCTTAGCCACTTGCCCGTATACTAAGACTTATGACCGAAAACAGCTTGTTCAGCAATAAGACCTATCAGTTCTGGAGTTTACAACTCGGGGGCTGGCTTGGTTGGGGGCTGTCGTTCTATATAGGAACTATATTCTGGGGTAAGTCAGCAGATTACGAGTTGTATCTACCTATCGTAACTCTGATTGGAATGCTGTTATCACTGGTGCTGCGGGCGCTTTACCGGCATATCTGGGACAAACCAGCCTGGTTGATAGGCGCGACCGTATTGTTTGGTTCCTACTTAATGGCGGCTCTTTGGTGGGGGGCTCGTTCAACAATTTTCTTCACTATTGTTGCCCCCGAAAAAGCACCAGAAATCAATGTTATCAGCGACCTTTACTCCTACGTGGATGGCATAACAACAGCCTATTTTGTGTTACTCAGCTGGAGCGCACTTTACTTTGGCATTAAATACGCTCAGCTTCTGCAGGAAGAAAGAGAACGCGGTTTGAAAGTATCTGCGATGGCACATGAAGCGCAACTCAAAATGCTGCGCTATCAGCTAAACCCACACTTCTTATTCAACACTTTGAATGCTATCTCAACGTTGATTCTCGACAAAGATAACGAATTAGCAAACACAATGGTTACCCGATTAAGCCATTTCCTGCGTTACTCGCTGGACAACGACCCCATGCAGAAAATCAGCCTAGCTGACGAAATGGAAGCCCTGAAACTCTATCTGAGCATTGAAAAAGTCCGTTTTGAAGAACGCCTAAAGCTAGAGATAGATCTAGACGAACCATCAGGCCGCGCGTTAATACCCAGTTTATTGCTACAACCCATTGTTGAAAACTCAATCAAATACGCCATAGCTGACAGCGTTGATGGCGGCACCATCCGCATAGCCGGGCGTGTGTTTGCCGGTGATCTTTTACTTGAGCTCAGCGATGACGGACCTGGCGTCGATCTACAAAATGAACGCTTGCAGGGAGGCGCGGGCGTTGGCTTGGTCAACACGCGAGAGCGCCTGGAAGAATTGTACGGCAGCGCACAGTCATTCCGTTTAGAGACAACTGACCCTCACGGCTTGACCGTGCATATTCGTCTACCTTATGAGCTGCATCAGTGAAGCCTCTACGAACAATAATAGTTGATGATGAGCCGCTGGCCAGACGCGGCTTGAAGCTGCGAATAGAAAATATTCCAGAGATAGAATTAGTCTGTGAATGCAGCAATGGCCATGAAGCACTGCACGCGGTGGCCACCCATTCGCCTGACCTGCTGTTTCTCGATATCCAAATGCCCACCTTGTCAGGTTTTGATGTAGTGCAAAGAATGCAAGGCGACACCATGCCGCTGGTTATTTTTGTTACTGCTTTTGGTCAGTATGCCCTCGAAGCATTCGATATTCACGCAGTTGATTATCTACTTAAGCCTATTGATGACACACGTTTGCACGAAGCCGTGCAACGGGCTGTTCAATTGTCGCAGACCATCGATTATCAGGGGCAGAAGCAGCAGCTAATGGATTTAGTGGCTCAACTGACCGGGGAAGCGGTAACTGAGGTTGATAGATTACTGAATGCCGGAGAGCAACTTAGCGAGCCAGGTAAGCCCGCGAAAATTAGCATAAAAGACGGCCAGGAAGTTCACATAATTCCGGTCAATGAAATAGACTGGGTTGACGCAGCCGGTGACTACATGTGTATCCACAGTAATTCACAAACACATATTATGCGCATAACCATGAAGCAGCTTGAGAAAATGCTCGACGAAAAGCTGTTCAAAAGAATACATCGTTCAACGATAGTGAATACAAGCAAGGCGAAGAAGATTTCTACGCTTGGAAACGGTGAGTATCTTCTTACTCTTCAATGTGGCGCTGAACTAAAGGTCAGCCGTAGCTACAAAGAAATAATTCGCGAGCTGGTTTAACATTCAATCAGTCATTTAGGCCCTTCATCAAGACATTTTTTTACCCATCACTCTATCCGTCGTGTTTTCAAAACGGCTCGCCGCAAGGCCCTAGTAAAGACTTATAACGCTTGTTAGCCTTTATGTTGGCACCACCTTTCAGGACGAGCGCATGCAATTGACCACTGCTTCATTACGAAATCCAGCGGGTGTCGCTGTCATCGTAGCGATGGTTGTAATTTTCGGCATCTTCAGCTTACAGCGCTTACCTATCCAGCTTTTCCCCGACATCGAACGACCTCAGATCAGTATTTTTACGCAATGGCGTGCGGCTTCACCGAAGGAAATTGAATCCGAAATTATCGAGCCTATTGAGGCGGTTCTAAGAGGATTGCCAGGAACTGAAGCGATGGATGCACGAGCAAATCCTGGTTCTGCCTGGATTAGCCTGCAGTTTGGCTTAGCAACTGACATGCAGAAAACGCTAATGGATGTGGTAGCCAGGCTTAATCGCCTCGACCCTCTTCCAAGAGACGCTAGTCAACCGATCGTCAGCTTCGGTGGCGGCGGTGATCAACCCGCACTTACCTTCTTTTTCCTGCAACTGTTACCGGGTAACGATGGCAAGATTGAAGACTATGCGCAGTTTGCTGAAGACGTGATTAGGCCACAATTGGAAAACGTACCTGGAGTTTCAAGTGTACAAACCCGCGATGGTGCTGGCGGAGAAGAAGAATTACAAATTCAGTTCGACCCATATCGTGCTGCTGAGCTTGGTATTGGATTGACAGAGGTAGCCTCACTTTTAGGCCAAGCGAATGATATATCCGGTGGTTTTATTGATGTCGGCAGACGTCAATACACGCTTCGCTTAGCAGGCCGCTACGCGCCAGAGCAGTTGCGTGATCAGATTTTGGAATGGCGCGATGGGCAACCCATCACTTTGGGAGACATCGCAAAAATAGAAATAAAACGCAGCGATGGCGGCGGAATTGCTACCCAGAATGGCAACCCTGCTCTATCGATACGCGTGGACAAGGAAAGCAACGCGAACGCATTAGAAACGCTTAATCGAGTCAAGCTTGCCGTAGATAAGCTAAACAGTGAGCTACTGGTCGACCAACAATTGTTTATGGCCCAATCGTTTGACGCCTCTGTCTTTATTTATCGAGCCATCAATCTCGTTACGAGCAATTTGTTATTGGGCGTGTTACTGGCCGTTGCTGTTCTGTGGTGGTTTCTGAGAAAACTAAGGGCTACTCTGATCGTAGCACTGTCAATACCAATTTCACTTCTAGCTACGTTTATTGTGCTTCATATGACGGGGCGAACTTTAAACGTTATTTCCCTTGCCGGACTCGCCTTTGCCGTGGGCATGGTGCTGGATGCAGCGATAGTCGTATTGGAAAACATCATTCGACTGCGTGAAAGAGGCGTTGCTATTGAACAGGCTGCACGCGAGGGCACGGGCCAAGTCTGGACCGCGCTGCTGGCCTCTACAGCAACAACCGTTGCGATTTTTCTGCCCGTGGTATTCATGCGCGAAGTAGAAGGTCAGTTGTTCGGCGATTTGGCAGCTACCATTGCGATCGCAGTTGTTGTTTCGCTTATAGTGGCTGTAACCGTGCTACCGATGGCTGCAGTACGCTTCCTTCAACAGCACAGCGAAGGCGACGCGCACAAACCCTTATGGCTGACAGTTAGCCAGGGAGTAATGGCAATAACCTCCACTGTTAAACAACGAAGAGTACTTGCCTGCTTGTTGATAGGCGGGCCACTTCTGATCACCTGGGCACTGCAGCCCGAAATGGACTATCTACCGCCCGTAAAAAGAGATGCAGTTGATGTCTATTTTCAAACGCCTGCGGGAACAAGTTACGACACTTTACGCAACGAATACGTTGCAATCTTGGACCAGCGATTTGCGCCCTATATGGAGGGCAGTAAACAACCAGCGCTGAAGAACTACTACATTCTGACTTGGCCAGGTGGCGGCACCATCGGAGCACGCGTACAAGATCAGCGGTTGGTGGGTGACTTACAAGAAGTAATTCAACAGGAAATTCTGAAAGACTTACCCGATCTGGAAGCGTTTTCTGAACAGGGAAACTTGTTCGGCGGGTTTGGTGGTGAGCGCGTAGTAGACATGCACCTGCAAAGCAAAAATCGTGACGCGCTGGCTGAGGTAGCACAGACCGCGCAGCAACGTTTGGCCGAACTCTTACCCAATTCGAACGTACGCGTCTCTCCCGGTTTGCAACAGGCCGAACCCGAGCTAAGGCTCACCCCCAACGATAGAACATTGGCGGAAAATGGCTGGAGTCGCGTAGATCTAGGCAATGTTGTTCGCTCGCTAGGCGACGGTTTATATGTAGGAGAGCATTTCGACGGTGAACGGCGTCTGAACATAATTTTGCGCGCTCAAGCCTGGAATGAACCTGAAGCCTTAGCCAGCATGCCGATCGTCACTTCGACAGGCGCGGTGGTCCCCTTATCTCAGCTTGCGAAACTCGAACGAACTGTAGGGCCGAGTCAACTGCGCCGAGTTGACCGACGCAGAACCGTGACCTTGTCAATCAGACCGCCAGAAAACATGAGCTTGGAGCGGGTAATGTCTGTGCTACAGACGGAATTGGAACCTGAGCTAGCGACACTTATGCCCACCGATGGACATATTATATACACAGGCAGTGCGAACGCTCTTAACCGCGCGATTAATAGCATTGGTGGTAACTTCCTTACTGCACTACTTATATTGTTCTTGTTGATGACCGCCTTGTTCCGCTCGATGCGAGACAGTGCGCTGGTCGTATTGGCCGTTCCACTCGCGATGGTAGGTGGCGTTATCTCTATTCGTTTACTGAATCTTTTTACTTTCCAACCACTAGACCTTTTGACAATGATCGGCTTCGTAATCCTGCTCGGACTAGTCGTCAATAACGCTATTTTACTTGTGCATCAAACAAGGACGGCCGAGCGAGAAGGATTGGACAGACATACCGCTGTGGAACAAGCACTGTTGATGCGCTTACGGCCTATTTTTATGAGCACCTTAACCAGCATTTTCGGAATGCTGCCATTGTTGCTCATGCCTGGAACAGGCAGCGTCATTTATCGCGGCTTAGCTGCTGTCATTGTAGGTGGAATGTGTTGCAGCACCCTATTTAGCTTGGTGCTGCTTCCTTGTTTCCTAAGAATGGGAAAAGCAAGCGTCATTGCTCTGCCTACGCCAACCACACTACCAGCGAAAAATGAACTTAAATCCGCTGCTTGAGGATAAACACTTGTTAAAACAACCATCAGCTTACCCCAGATTGCTCATCACTATTATTGCTACGTTGTTGAGCATTACTGCAAAGACTGACGTACTGGCCCAAACCAAGACCGCTGTTGTGGAAGTAGCGCCTGTTGAAATGCGAACCATGGCAGCCCAAATATGGGTTCCTGGTACCGTTATTAGCTTACAGGATGCTTCCATCGCCAGCGAAATCTCCGGCCGATTAAACTGGGTGCCACGAGTAGGCACTCACATTAAAGCGGGAGCAGCCTTAGCTAAAATAGACCAGCGCGAATTGCAATTAGAATTGCAACGCAACCAAAGTGCGGTAAAGCGAATAGAAGCCGAACGCGCCTATCAAGCAAGACAAATCGCCCGTTTGGAACGCCTGACTGATCAGCACAATTCAGCCAGAGCCGAGCTTGACGAAGCGCGCTCGAGAAATGAAGTACTTGAACAAAATCTCATCAGCGCACAGCTAGCGGTTAAATCCTCTCAACTATTGCTGGAAAAAGCTACCCCGCGAGCGCCTTACAATGGCGTCGTTGCAGAGAGAACCGCCAATACGGGCGAGTACATTCAGACAGGCTCACCATTGTTGAGATTTGTAAACACCGAGACCTTGGAAGTAAGTGCACGCGCACCGATTTCAACCGCGAACTACAATCTTGATGGAATCGAGCTTATTGTCAAAAGCGATTTGCAACAAGCGGTAAGCAGGCTACGCGCAGTGGTACCTATCGGTGATAGACAGTCGCGAATGTTGGAGTTGAGACTAACCCTGGAAAATTCGCCGTGGCTAATTGGTGAAGCCGTTAGAGTTGGCGTTAACGAGGGGAATTCGAGCAATACTCTAACAGTCCCGCGCGATGCTCTCGTTCTTCGACAATCGGGTATCAGCGTGTTCGCTATCGATGACGAAAGCAATGCACGTCAAGTTAAGGTGCAATTGGGTGCGGCAGACGGCGACCTCATTGCCGTTAAAGGCGATTTATCGCAGAGTGATGTTGTTGTTATACGTGGAGCAGAAAACCTTCAGGCAGGTCAAGC
This sequence comes from Pseudomonadales bacterium, assembly GCA_045106985.1. Lineage (GTDB taxonomy): Bacteria > Pseudomonadota > Gammaproteobacteria > Pseudomonadales > JAUIET01 > JAUIET01. The sequence continues at coordinate 11,096 of JBGCFQ010000065.1, forward strand.
GGTAGAGCGTATCAGAAAGCGTGCCGCCAGCGTTGAATAGATACAACGCTTTAACTTGCTTCTCAAGCGTCCCGCCTCAGACCACGTGCAATTATCGATACACGCAGAGTAATATTATTGTTCGAGCTACGAAGGCCATGTCGACAGCCTGCCCAAACACCAATAGCTTGTATATTTAAATACATAGGGGATCAAAGATGAAGATAAGTATATGGTATGGCCTATTTGCTATGTTACTCAGCAATCACCTTGCCGCTTTAAGCATCACTGAAGAACGTGTTAATAAAGCAGCCGAGATTGTTCAGCAGGCGGTTGAGGCCCATGGAGGCAAGGAAGCTCTGAGTAAACTAAACGCGCTCGTTATAGAGCATAGAACCGAAGGATTCTCTGTTCAGCAAAGCCGCAAGCCAGAAGCGCCCTGGGACAAATATTTTAGCCAAGGCACCAGTGCAATTGAGCCAGCGAGCGAGGTTTTCACTTCCTTTACCTCAGGGGCAAGCGGTGGCTTCGAATTTGACTCCGGTACAATCATCAACAGTGATGCCAGTTATCAAGTTGATTATAGAGCAGGCACAGCTACACCAATAGCCGAGCCCGATTTTAGCGGCAACTCAGGACCATTTGTCCGCGTAACACCCGCCTTGCTACTCACACAACTAATGCAACGTGCCCATACCGCTATGTATCTTGGCGAAGTAAAGCACAACAGAGCAAAGCATTCTGTGGTTTCCTTCACTATGGAGGTTGGCCCAGCTATTTCACTGTATTTTAATAAGAAAACTCATATGCTCACTCACAGCGAGCGTGTACTTCCCGGCGTTGGCTTGGTTGAATACGAATTCCTGGACTATGAAAGAATTAGCGGGATAGCGTTCAACAAAAAATTCCAGCTTCGAGTCAACGGCGATCTAGACCAAACTCGAACCAATATCAGTACCAAGATAAATCAGCCTTTAGTGGATCTTACAACTGTTGACCAACGTCTGTTGATTACCGATGCGATTGGCCCTGACGAACTCAGACACGAAGAAATTGCAGAAGGCGTGCATCTTATTGGAGGCAGCGGCACATACGGTCTTTTTGTTGAAATGCGCGACTTTGTCGTTGCTGTAGGAGGCACAGGTGGCAATGAATCAAGGATAGAAAAATTAAGAGAAATAGTAACCGACAAGCCAATACGCTACGGTGTGTTCACTCACCATCATTCAGACCACGTAGTGGCCGTTAATAGTTATATTGAAAACCAAGCCGTTGTGGTTGTAGCAGAAGAACACGAAAAAGTGATTCGAGCAGCCGCAGGCAAGGCGGATATAAATCTGGAAACGGTTAAGAGCAAGAAAATAATTTCCGACGGATCACAGAAAGTGGTTCTGCTGGACATCGGCCCCACCGCACATACGGAACATCTGCTAGTAGCCTGGCTACCCGAACACAGCATTCTGTTCGAAGCTGATCATTTCGGAATGCCACGCTCAGGGCCCGTTCGCCCAGCAGTAGAATCCACTCGCAGTTTTGCCAAGGCGCTGAAAAAGCACAAGCTGCAGCCGGATATCTTTGCATCTGCACACAGTCCCGTAACCGCCTCTATGAAAGACCTTAAAGATGCGCTGAAGAAGAAACCTTTCAAACGCTAAAACTGAGCGAGAACTTAACTAATCCCAAGAAGGTTATCGCGTTGTTCCATAAACACCTCAGCGCAGTATCCGTAGTCAATAGGAACATTGAGGCCGCTCATAAAGCTGGCTAATTGGCTATTCAACAGCACCATGGGGTTACCCATTTCTTCTGCGGATGCATAACGACCGCAGGAGGGGAAAAACAAACTAATCACCGACTCGTCAATAGTTTCGGTCAGCCTGTCATTGAAGGGTGAATCAGTAGGCGACGGGCTGATGCAATTAATTCGAATATTTTTCTTAGATAATTCCTGGGCCATTGTCATTGTGTAAACAATGAGGCTCTGCTTGGAAAAACCGTAGGCATCAGCATTGAGATTGGTGTTCTGTACAAGCCATTCGTTTTGGGACTCAAAACTGTCTTGCGCAAGAAAATCCTTCACCAATTCCAGGTTGCTCTTCCATGCCATTCCCGCCGTTGACGCGATAGAGACAATCGCTCCCCCGGAAGAGAAGCGTGGAACAAGCGCTTCGGTCAAGTAACGCAAACCGACAAAATTGATCATAACAGTGTCTAATGCCGAGAACGGTGGGTGTGGCACGCCTGCGCAGTTGAACAGCGCATATACCTCACCCGGAAGCTGTGACAGCGCCGCATTAATAGAGGCCTTATCTTTCATGTCAGTCTTAATTGACAGCTTAACCGGTGCTGAGACTTCGCCGATATCCAGCACATACACTTCAGCACCTAACTCAACCAGAAGATTCGCGGCTGCTGCGCCCATACCGGTTGCCGCGCCAGTCATTACAATGTTCTTGCCTTCGTAACCCAGAATATCGTGCATGCCTTACTCTCCTCTATTCAAAGCGCACCTTAATAAAGCAATACTACTTGCTTTCAGATGCGCCATCGCTACAGTTTTGCAATAAAGGAATGAGTTCATCTATCGCTGGTTCCTATAAGAAAATGGCTAGTCACCTATTTGCGGAATTTAATTGACTAGGCGAGTACAATATAGGCGTAATTAAAATGACACGCCTGGTGCACCCAATAACCAGGTCTCACCAATAGAAAAGAGCAATACACTATGCAAGCTTCACTATTTCTTACTCTATTACTTGTTCTATTTACCAATCCGACGGCCGCTGCCGGACCAGAAGCCAAAGCCGAAACCAAAAAAACCGTGCTCATAACGGGCGCGAATAGAGGCATTGGCCTTGCGCTGGCTGAGCGGTTTATTGCTAAGGGTTACCATGTAATAGGAACGGCACGCACGCCATCCAAGGCAAGCGCATTAAGAGCCTTGGGTGCGACAGTGGAGAAACTAGATGTTGCAGAACAATCGAGCGTGAACGCAATGGCCAAGCGCCTTGAAGAAACGCCCATTGACATCGTCATAAACAACGCAGGAATTGTTGGTCATAACGAGAAAAATTTCAGTGATCTCAATATAGATGCCATTCAAGAGACATTCAACGTTAACACACTCGGCCCACTTCGAGTCACTCAGGCCTTGCTGGCGAACCTGGCACAGAGCGATCGAAAGCTGGTGGTCAATATCAGCAGTCGAATGGGTAGCATGGAAGCCAACACTTGGGGCTGCTGCATCGCTTATCGTGCTAGCAAAGCCGCCCTGAACAGCGCTAACAAAACTTTGGCCGTGGACTTGAAAGACCAAGGCCTTAGCTTTGTAGTGCTGCACCCCGGCTACGTGAAAACAGACATGAATAGCGGCGAGGGCGACTACACCGCCGAACAAAGTGCTAGCGGCCTTCTAAAAGTAATATTAGGTCTTAGCCCTTCAGACTCTGGTAATTTCTATGATCACCTTGGTAAGCAATTGGCCTGGTAGGGCTAACATAACTCGGTAATTCACTTCCTCTGCAGACTCTTCGCTTAACTAAACGCTGAAGTGAATCGGTCTACACTGCCCTATTGAGGCAGTAGCTTCATCATCCTCTTTAGCGCGAAATGCCTATAGCTTTCCAACAGCAAGGCTTCAATTTCAACCCAGTCACGCTGCTTGTGAATGTCGAGATTTATCCAACCATTGTTTCCGGTGTAGGCTGGCACTGAAAAGCGGCTATCCAATGTCAGTAAGGACTGCTTGTCCAGTCCAACCCAAAACTGTAACGCCAAACGCTTGTCATAATAGTTGGCGCTCACGAATGTTTTTCTACCGGCTTTCCACGCAGGATTACCAAACTGCTCTGTGCGCGTAGTTTCTGGCAAGGCTTCACAAAGAAGAGCCAGTTTCTGCAAAGCTTTTTTTACGCTAGGCCGCAAGAAAGGATTAATGTCTTCTGCCAACATTTTCTCAACGGGCGGCTCAACATCGGGCGGGCCAGTAAGCACATTGCCAAGTTGTTCCGGTGCCACCGCGCAGTAGGCTTCAAATACTCTTTCACAAACAGCTTGCCATGCCAGCCCTTTGTTAAGCTCCACCCCTAGCCATCCTTTTGCTCCAACATAGGGAGGAACAAAATAACATTCAGGCTGCATATCGGAATAATGGTTTTGCGATCCGCGTGGCGCCGCCAGCCACAATGCAACGCGACCGTCCCCATGATGATTTAACGAATAGATCGCGAAGGACTTACCTCGCACTTTAAACGTTGGGCTACCGTGGGATTCAATTTGTTCTGTATCGGGGAAGGGGGCACATAATGACTGCACCGCATCGAGGATGGTTCTTTTCATCAACCGCTACTGTGATAACCTCTGAAGAGATCATAGTAAGGCGTATTAAACCCGTTCAGCAATACCTTGCTCCCTTTGCTTCGCACCGCGGCGGCTCCGCCGTTCCCTCTTTCTCAAAAATGCCTTTCTTCGAAAGTCATTTTTTTTCTCTCGGCCGCGTTGTTTTACCTACGCAAACGGAACAAGGTATTACTGCACTCCCTCTATCCGAAGCCAAAACAGACACTGTGTATCTATTACTTTAAAAAGACGAATGGTAGCTAGGCGCGCACTAAGCAGCCTATGTCACCAAGCGTTGCGCGAAGGTAAAAACCGCAGGCCTATTTCGCAAAAAAGACTCGCCACTGCGAGGCTTCTTTTGCTAAATAGGGAACCGTGGAGCGGCCAAGGTTCGCAGCGAAATGCTTGGTGGCGTAGGCTGCGGATGTACAACTCAGACTTCTCTCTTTACAGTTCAGATGAAGCATGGCCCTCAAGATGACTACTCGCTCAAACTCGCTACTTGGAAACATCAACCTCAGCAAACGTCACCCCAGCATGCTCCTGCAAACGCCCAATCAACTTATCACCAAACAAAGTCGCCGGCGTCCAAAAACCACCAGCAACATCATCCGCAACATCTAGCGCCAAACATACAGCAGCCTGAGACACCATTTTGGCTGTAGAACCATAGCCAGGGTCTCGATCGCCCTTCACCTCACAACGAATCGACTCGCCGTCGTCAGTCGTGCCAACAAACTTTAGATGGTAACTACCACTGGCTTGTTCATATTCTGAAGGACCTTCACCGGGTTTCGGTAAAATAGTTCGTTCAAGTAACCAACGCGTGGGCGCCAATGCAGCTGACACTACAAAGCTACCCAAGCCCCACCTAATCGTTCGCGCCTTACTTTTTCCAGCAGCACCATTTCCGGTCATCATCGCTTCATGGTACTTAAAAGCGTCGCCATAGGAATTGCCGCTCAGCGCATTGCTACGATGTACGACCCGCGTGTTAACACCAGCCATAACAAACGGTGCCAACCAGCTTTCAAAATCTTCATCGTATTCTATTTTTACAGAATGTTGGCGAGTAGTGAAACCATGATTTGGCGGACACATCGAGTAGTCGTCGGCTAACTCTTTACGCAGAGCTGAATCTTTAGAGGCTTCTTTTGTGAGGTTGATTACACTGGCAACAGTACCGCCAGAAACACCGCCCTTTAAATTTGCGACACCCATTTTCACGCTACTGCAGGTTTTGCCGAATTGCTCTAAAGAGCGCTGCTGCAAGTAATGCACACCAAGGTCTGAGGGAATAGAATCGAAGCCACAACAGTGTACTATGCGAGCACCACTTTCCAGCGCAGATGCCGCGTAAGCATCTTGCATGCGTTTTACCCACTGCGTTTCGCCGGTTAAGTCACAATAATGAGTACCGGTTTCGACACAAAGCTCGACCAATAGATCTCCATACAAGGCGTATGGCCCAACGGTGGACAGAACAACGTTGGTTTTTTCACACATGGCACGCAGTGCAGTTTCATCTTCCGAATCAGCCAAAAGAATATCTGGTGGCGAACCCGTAAGCGTTGTTCTTAGAGTTTCCAGTTTTTTAGTAGAGCGTCCGGCCATCGCCCAGCGCAGCTCTTTCTGACTAAATTCCTCGCTCATGTAGCGAGCTATTAACTGCCCTACAAAACTACTTGCGCCAAAAATTACGACATCGTATTTATTTTCGTTTGTCATACTTATAAATCACCCATCCGATTGCCGACGAAAAGTTGGCAATTAGTAGATAATATTGACGTTTAAGTAGTTCTAACGCAATAACTTCAGTTCTTTTTCAACGCAGGTTTACATTGTCGCCTCTGCTATAAGCCGTACCTAAAACAATGCTGCTTTAAGCAGGCCTAATGCGACCCTCTAATACAATTCTTCTCGGTAGGTGCGCTCAATTTCCTGCTCAATCATAGGCTCTAGAGACGAATCATTCGCGATAACTTTAGTCGTGTGGCGAACCATCAACGACGCGCCAGGTTCTGCCCATTCTTCAGGTTGCCACATCTTTGACCTTATCATTGCTTTGCCACAATGAAAGAAGCACTCCTCAACCTCTATTATGGTGCAAAGAAGTGCAGGTTTTTTCTGCGCTTCTAGCTGCTCTAAAAGCTGCGGATCATTGCTTAAGGTTGCACGACCTTTTACTCTCAAGGTCTCGCGCGTATTAGGTACAACAAAAATCAATCCAATCTTTGGATTTCGAACAATATTTCGAAACCCAAAGGTTAGCTTGTTTCCAGGTCTTTCGGGTATCAACAATTGACGCGATTCGTTAAGTTGGACAAAGCCTGGCGCATCGCCCTTCGGTGATACATCCATGCCACCGTTCGCATCTTCGGTGGCCAGGAATACTAGAGGAGCGCGTTGAATAAACTCAATCATCGACTCATCGAGCGACTCTACAACCTTGGCCCGGAGAAATTCCGGCGCCTCACCGATAATGCTATCTAGCTGGGATTCCTCACTAATAATGTATTGCTGATCAGTCATGGGTAATAACTCCGAAAACTTGGCATAGGAGATACAATAAAGCGCTAGGAATCAAAACGATACTACTTTCTTCAGTCGCACATATGACACCACGATGCTGTAGCTCAAGTAAAAAATAGCGAGCTGTTGCTATCCGCCTTTATCTTGGTTATTTTGAGCTATAACGCACTTATAAAACGAAGATCAAGCAATATGACTGTTAGCGAAAATTTAGTAGAAGATTTGCTGCTAGAAGAGACTGTCAATCAGGTTCTCTGGATTAGCTTAAATCGCCCAAAACAACGAAATCCCTTGTCGCTTGAAATGCTCAAAGCGCTAACAAATGCACTCCATAAGGCTGATAATAACCCGTCAATACGAGCCATCGTACTGGCCAGCAAAGGTCCAGTTTTCTCAGCCGGGCACGACCTCAAGCAGATGGGCCGACAGAATGACGAAACTCTTGAGTCTCAACAAGCGCGTGTGAAAGAGATTCTTCAAGCGTGTTCAACGATGATGCTCAGCATTGTTCATTCACCCAAGGCTATTATTGCCTGTGTTCAAGGTACGGCAACGGCCGCGGGTTGCCAGTTGGTTTCAGCCTGTGACCTTGCGATCGCGGCTGATAGCGCAACGTTCTGCACGCCTGGCGTTAATATGGGTGGATTCTGCACCACACCGTTGGTAGGCATTGGGCGCACGATTCATCGCAAACATGCAATGGCCATGGCTCTCACGGGCGATTCTATATCAGCAGCAGACGCAGCGAGCATGGGTTTGATCAACGAGGCCGTTCCGGACGATCAATTGACTGAGCATGTGCGAGAATTGGCAGAAAAGATTGCATCGAAATCCGCTCAGGGAATTCGCAACGGCAAATCTGATTTTTACCTACAAGTCGAAATGCCTTTGGAGGACGCTTTTGACTTTGCCAACGACGCAATGGTACGTGCAATGACAAGCAGTGACGCGCAAGAAGGCAATGCAGCTTTCTTTGAAAAACGCCCCCCACAATGGGGCGAAGCTTAAGGTTTATACCCAATCGTGCTCGCCAGATTTCGTATGCTCCTCTTTAAAAAACTGAAAGCGGTTTTCTTTCTACGCCTTTTCTTTCTAACGCCTTTCTTGGCCTTTGTTGAAATGAGCTATGCGGCTGACTCACAACGATTCAATATAGGATTGGAAGCCAGCGAGGATGAAATCGCCGCATGGGATATAGATGTGAAACCTAATGGAGCAGGACTGCCGGCGGGCTCTGGGGACGCCGCTAATGGCGCTACGCTGTACAAACAAAAGTGCGCACATTGCCACGGACCAGGCGGGATTGGCGGCCCATTTGGTTCTTTGGTTGGCAGGCTAGCCAACGACAGCTTTCCTTTCGGGCGCGATGCAAGCATAGAAAAAACTGTGGGTAACTACTGGCCCTATGCAACCACACTGTTTGACTATATTAATCGTGCGATGCCTTTTGAAGCTCCAGGATCATTGAGCAACAACGAGGTTTATAGCCTTGTCGCTTATGTTCTGGAACAAAACAAGATTATTGCTGCAGGCACGGTGGTTGATCAAAAAAATCTCGCCGGAATAAAAATGCCTGCTCGCGATCGCTTCGTTGCCGATAACAGGCGCGGCGGCAATGAGGTTCGTTAAGTCATGAAAATCACTTCTCCAACATCATCACGAAGAGCATTCATTACAGGTGCTGTTGCGACAGGCTCTACGTTGCTTAGCGGACAAATCTTTGCTAACGCAACATTGTTGGGTGACCCTACGAGCCAGCAAGGCCATGCGCCCAGCGCTAATGGCGACCGCTCTCCCTTTGAACCGCTTTCTCGCATTCCCGCCTACAACGTAGTATCGCTAACACCGCTGGAAAAGTTGCACGGCACACTCACTCCCACTGATCTTCACTTTGAAAGGCACCACGCAGGCATTCCGGACATTGACCCTAGCCAACATCATTTGCTAATGCATGGCATGGTCGACCGACCTCTAAAATTTTCTCTGGAAGACCTTAAGCGCTTCCCTTCGGTAACGCGCATCTGCTTTATAGAATGCTCAGGTAACCTAAACACGCGTGCCACTGAGAAAACAACACCTCAGGTTTTATGTGGCCTTACTAGCCAAAGTGAATGGACCGGAGTACCGCTCAAGTACTTGTTAAATGAGGCTGGCGCTAAATCGAACGCGACTTGGTGTTTGGCTGAGGGCTCAGATGCCGCGGTAATGACACGCAGTATTCCGATGGAGAAGTTACTAGACGACGCCATGATCGCCTATGCCCAAAATGGCGAAGCGCTTAGACCCGCGCAAGGTTACCCAATGCGACTGCTGCTTCCTGGCTGGGAGGGCAATACCCATATCAAATGGCTGCGCAGGCTGGAACTGTCGGACAGCCCTTTTATGACACGCGAAGAAACTTCCAAATACACTGACCCTCTTAGCAGCGGCCCTTCTGGGAAAGATAGTGGGAAAGATAGAGCAAGACAGTTTAGCGTGGTAATGGACGCACGATCAGTGATTACCTACCCCACCTACCCCGCCGTTTTACAACGTGGTTGGCACGAGATTCGCGGCATTGCCTGGAGCGGACGAGGCAAAATAAAGGCCGTAGAAATAAGTACTAATGGTGGTAAAAGCTGGCAGCAGGCCAAGTTGCAAGGCCCCGTACTTTCAAAGGCCCACACACGTTTTGGTCTGCCATGGCAATGGAATGGCGAGGCTACCGAGATCGCCAGCAGAGCTATTGACGAAACCGGTTACATTCAACCTACTAGGCGACAGTTGATTGATGCGCGGGGTGTAGGAAATCAAACCTACCATTTAAATCCGATTTTGCATTGGCTAGTGGAGAATGACGGGCGAGTGCTTTACAAGGCCGAGCCCTGGGTGTGAGCACAACAGAATGATAAAGAATGTCTTACTGCTCGTGATAGGCATAGCCATTGGCGCAGCTGTCATGTTCGCCAAGGATTTCCAAACCGAATCAGCACAACAAATATCTAAAAATCTAGCGTTGGAAGAAAGCTTTGATGCATTTTCCAATGCCGTTTCAGATGCCGGCGTTTTTGTGCAACAACATCAATGGTATGAGTCGTCGCTGGAGCAAGCCGAAGCCTACAGACATATTATGCGTGCTTTAATTTCAGCTCTGGAAATTAAAGCACTCGGCGATCCCGACTTTCCATTTTTTCATGAACTGAACACCTTCGCCAAAAGCGGCATGGACAATTCGGATCAACGCTATTTAATTACTATGTTAAATGGCGCAGCCGAGTATCGAATTTCGGGCCACCGAGGCAATAGCAAACGCCTGGACTTCACGCTTTATAAAGCGGGTTCACCAATGGCGTCCAGTTTTGCAACGCTGACAACGGAACAGCTGCACACTGACGGTAATGGGCACTTCGAAGTATTCATAGGTGGTGAGCCACGCGCACAGAACTGGATTCCTAATGACGCTGGCGCCCCACGACTGTTGATACGGCAAATTCATTCCGATTGGGAAAATGAAAGCCCTGGCCAACTTAGTATCGACAGAATCGACGAAGAACGCCCTCTATATCCAAGCATGTCACCTGAAAAAATGGCCGCTAAACTTCGAAACGCTACCGATTGGTTTGCGGCCGATGTGCGACGATGGCCCGAACTAAGTCGCACTCGATTCTCAATGCTGATGCCAGCCAATACACTTACGCCTCCCCAAGACACAGGCAAAGAGGGAGGCCTAAGCGGGCGCTGGATGGTTGGAGGACATTTCCAACTCGAAGACGATGAAGCTCTTTTAATTACAGCCGCGCCAACTGATGCAGCTTACCAAGGCATTCAAATTGGCCATCACTGGTGGGAGTCGTTCGACTATGCCAATCGACAGTCCAGTCTTACTGCAGACCAGGCGCAGCTAAGTTCTGATGGTAAGTTGTACTTTGTGGTGTCGGCCAAAGACCCAGCTGTCGCCAATTGGTTGGACAACGAAGGATTTAATCGCGGTGTGGTGCTAATGCGTTACGACGGCATGTCGGGCGCTTTAGCAGACGAGCAAAAACCGCAGGCGAAACGGGTTAAAATCGATGAGCTAAGCAAGTATTTACCGCAGGATGAACCGCAGATAAACGCGGAACAACGCGCAGCGGCCATTGCAATTCGCCGGGCGCATGTGCAGCGGCGGTTTGGCTATTAATTCCTAATAGCACTTGACTAGGCCAAAAGCCCAGCGATACAGCGAGTGCAAATAGTAAACACAATTCACGAGTCACTTAGCCCGCCAATTTAAGTAAGATGGTTGTTTTTTCCGAGAGAAAAAATGCGATTACCCATTATTGTCGGCATGGGCGGCGTAAACGCCGCAGGGCGTAGTTCTAACTTCCAAAATTATCGCCGTATGGTGATCGATACACTGCCGTTAAAAGAGCAACAGAAAACCCTGGCAAGCCTGGCGGTAATGATGGGTTTGGTGACAGCGCAAGCCGATGACCGCTACTTGATTGAGAGCTCTGGCAGCTTTATTGAGAACTCTGGCAGCGCCGCAGACGACGCCTCTGGCACCACACTTAGCCTTGAACAAGTCGCTACACAATTTGGACCCACAGTACTGGATGGCACTCTTGTTCGCCGCATTGAGGCCAATCATTTTGACGTGGACGCCTTACATTGGCAATCCAATGGCCAATTCATGCCCCCATCAGAAAACGCTGACGACAGCATGCAGTTTGTACTCGCAGCCAATCAAGTTCCCTTACAAATACCCGAAAATTGGGCGATAGAAACGCTTAACGATAAACAAGTGCGAGTAACAGTTAAAGGCGAACTGAAAGTGAAACTGGATAATGTTCGCAACTTCCCGTTTAAGGCAGCCGGCCAGCTGCCAAGCGGTTTTGATATCAGCCAACTTTATAATTCCAGGTTCCAACCACGTGGCTTACAAATGGCGTTATTTGGCGCCACTGATGCATTGCGCTCTATGGGCATAGAGTGGTCAACCGTGCTGGACCATATTAGGCCAGACCAGGTAGGCGTCTATTCAAGCAGTGGTTTTGGGCAAATGGATTACAGCGGCTATGGCGGCATGCACCAGGCACGAATGCGCGGCGAGCGGGTAACCACTAAAGCACTGACCATGGGCATCAATTCAATGCCCACTGATTTCATTAATGCTTATGTATTGGCAAACGTTGGCATTGCCAGCAGTTCAGTTGCCGCTTGTGCGACCTTTCTATCAAATTTACGCCATGCACTTTCAGATCTTCAAACCGGTAAAGTTCGGGTAGCAATGGTAGGCAATAGCGAGGCACCGATCGGCCCCGAGCTAATGGACGGCTTTGGCACAATGGGTGCGCTTGCCACCGATGACAACATGATCAAGCTGTATGGTAATGAGCAGGTGGACCACCGACGAGCAAGTAGGCCCTTCGGCGAAAACTGCGGCTTCACCATTGGCGAGTCTAGCCAGTACTTTATATTGATGGACGATGAATTGGCGCTGGAGCTTGGCGCGCCTTGCCTGGGCGCCATATCGGATGTGTTTAATGATGCCGATGGCATTAAAAAATCGATTACCGCTCCAGGCCCTGGCAATCACATTACTATGGCCAAGGCCGCTGCTGCCTGCAGTGCAGTGGCTGGCGAGCAGGCGCTAAGAAATAACAGCTTCATAATGGCTCACGGCTCAAGCACACCGCAAAACAGAGTGACGGAATCACAAATTTTTGATCAAGTAGCTGCAGCATTTGGCATTTCGAACTGGCCGGTGGTTGCTGTGAAGGCTTACCTTGGCCACACTATTGCGCCTGCAAGCGGCGATCAATTAGCGGCCGCACTTGGCGCTTTCCAATACGGTGTTCTGCCAGGAATTCATACCATTGACGCTATAGCTGATGACGTTTATCAGCAACGCCTACGCATTGGCCCCGCACATCACCAATGTGACCCTGAAGAGCTGCAGGTCGCCATTTTAAATTCCAAAGGCTTCGGCGGTAACAACTCTTCAGCTGTGGTTTTGTCGCCTTCGCGAACAGAAGCTATGTTGAAACAGCGCTATGGCGAACAAGCCTACACCGAATACTGCAAAAAACGCGAACCCAATGCAGAGCGCGCCAACAGCTACTTTGTTGGTGCCGACGCTGGGCAATACGCACCCATATACCGCTTTGGTGAGGGTATGATTGAGGAAGATGATATTTCTATCAGCCCTACTGAAGTGAACATTAAGGGCTTAAGCAATTCCATTGAGCTACCTAAAGAAAGCCCTTACGCCGATATGTGCTAGACGCTGCCTTCAATAGTTTGATTGCTAGGGAAGTATCAATTACAACCGTTTATTTAACTAAAGGATATTATGCGCCCCGAACTTGCTGAACTAAAAACCAATCTGCAAAGTTTCATCAATAACCACGTTATTCCCCTCGAACCCGTTCTTGAAGCGGGCGGCGACGCTGCTAGCAAAGCCATGAAAGAGCTTAAAGCCATGGCTCGCGAGCGTGGTTTCTGGGCCATGGGCCACCCCGAGGCCATTGGCGGTGGCGGCCTGCCCTTCATGGATTTTGTGCACTTAAACGAAGTTATTGGCCGCAGTTACTTTGGCCAAATGGCGGTAGGTTCAATCTCTATGCAAGATTCGATCATGCTGCACTTGTATGGCAGCAGCGAACAACAAAAGCGATGGCTAACACCGCTGGTAGAAGGCGACATCTACCCTTCAGTTGGACTTACCGAACCTGAAGTGGCGGGCTCTGACCCAACACTGATGCAAACCACCGCCAAGCTGGACGGAGACGATTGGCTAATCAACGGCCATAAATGGTTTACCAGTGGCGCAAACGTTGCAGCCTTTACCACCGTGTTTTGTGAGACCGAACCAGATCAACAGAAACACTCAAAGTTTTCAGCCATTATTGTACCGACCAACACGCCGGGCTATAACATAAAGCGAGTGATACCCACGATGGGCAGCACGCTTGGCGGCCATTGCGAGGTAGAGTTAAACGACGTACGCGTTCCTGCTGCCAACTTGCTCGGTGAGCGCGGCAAGGGTTTTGTTATTGCGCAGAAAAGACTTGGCCCTGGCCGTATTTTTCATTGCATGCGCTGGTTAGGACAGGCGCAACGCGCATTCGAACTTATGTGTGAATACGCCAATAAACGTTACGCTCACGGCAGTCTGCTGGCCGAGAAAGGCGAGATCCAGCGCTACATCGCCGAGTCGGCCGCAGAAATACACGCTGCACGGCTTATGACCTTAGACGCAGCAAACCGTATGGACCAGGGCGAAGAAGCGCGCGTTGAAATCTCGCTCATCAAGTTTTGGGGCGCGCGCATGCTGCACAATGTCATCGACCGAGCTATTCAGGTCCACGGTGCACTCGGAGTCACTTCAGATACTCCGCTAGAGCATATGTACCGCGAAGCGCGCTTTGCCCGTATTTACGATGGCCCGGATGAGGTTCATCGCATGGTGGTCGCTCGTCGCCTGCTGGCCGACCCTGTGGGCAATGCGCCTTGGTAGCTACTTCGTATCTGGTTTGGGAAACGAACGATTAAAGCAAGGCGTCCAGCGGATAACCTGCGAACGCCTTGGTGTTGTCGAGAATAATCAAGGTGGTGATTTTTTCAATTCCAACACCACTCTCTATCAACTGGTCTGACAGAACATTGTATGCCCTCACGTCAACGCAGATAAATTTCAGCAAGTAATCATAGGGGCCGCTGATCTTGTAGCTCTCAGTTATTTGTTCAATGGCGCTAACCGCTTTGTCGAAGCGAGCAAAGTCTTTTACGGAATGGTTCTCTAAGGTGACTTCAGCGAAGGCCTCAACGTACGGTGTGATTTTTTCTAAACCCAATACGGCGCGATATGAACTGATATAGCCCGCGGCTTCCAAGCGTCGCACTCTGGTTAAACAAGCACTGGGAGACAGGCTCACCGCATCGGCTAATTTGTGGTTGGTGATGCGCGCGTCTGTCTGCAGCGTTGACAGAATACGTCGGTCTACCTGATCAATTTTCATCATAAATGTTCGCTCAACGGCGCATATCAGCTCTCGGGAAGAGAATCAGCGGAATCCTGAAGCCTCACCGCAGAATATTCTGAATATAGCATTCATTCAACACCATATTTTCATTTTTCTATATAAAATAAGTATTTAGGGCGATATTTATCTGAATATTATTCTGCACCTTAAAATATACCGGCCAACATTGAACATCAGAACGGGGTTTTTATGACAACACTGAATCAAATTGACGCAGCCAGCATACTGCACCCGGCCACCAACGCCGAAGACATGGCAATAAACGGTTCGCGGATAATCCAGTCTGCAAAAGGTATTGAGCTGTGCGACAGCGAAGGTCATACCTTAATAGATGCAGTAGCAGGCTTGTGGTGCGTAAACGTTGGCTATGGCCGAGAGGAGCTGGCCGAGGCCATGAGCAAGGCCGCCAGCACGCTCAGTTATTATCATACGTTTTCAGGCATGTCGAACGTGCCGCAAATAGAACTGGCGGAACGATTACTTGGCAAAGCGCCCAGCACTTTGTCAAAAGTCTTTTTTGGCAGTGGCGGCTCGGATGGCAACGACAGTTTGATGAAAATTGTCTGGTACATTAATAATGTTCGCGGCAAACCGGCCAAGAAGAAAATCATCTCGCGCTGGCAGTCTTACCACGGCACTTCATTGGCAACAGCAAGCCTGACGGGCTTACCCTCTTTTCATAACGCCTTCGATTTACCGATTAACAATGTGCTGCACACCGAGTCACCCGATTATTTTCGCTTTGCAAAACCCGACGAAACCGAGGAGCAATTCTCGGCCCGCCGAGCTGGCGAACTCAACGATCTAATCGAGCGAGAAGGTGCCGACACTATCGCGGCGTTTATTGCAGAACCGGTATTAGGCGCCGGCGGTGTTGTGCCTCCGCCCGCCAATTACTTTGCAGAGATACAGAAAGTACTTAAAAAGCACGATGTGCTGTTTATTGCCGACGAAGTTGTGTGCGGCTTCGGCAGGTTGGGAAAATGGTTTGGCTGCGAAGTGTATGACATACAGCCCGATATGATGACCACCGCAAAAGGCATTACCAGCGGGTATTTTCCTTTCTCGGCTTCGTTTGTTTCTGAGGAAATTTGGCAGACCATTCGTGAAGGCTCAGTAAAATTCGGAAACTTTGCGCATGGCTACACCTACTCAGGCCACCCGATTGGCGCGGCTGTTGCTATGGCTAACCTCGATATTCTGGAAAACGAAAAGCTGGTAGAGAACGCCGCGGATGTTGGCGCCTATTTTCATCAACAATTGAACAGCCGCTTCGCCAATGACCCGTTTGTTGCCGAAGTGCGCGGTGCTGGAATGATTGCAGCCGTTCAGCTAGTTAAAGACAAAGACAGCAAGGAGTTCTTTAACAAGGAAGCAACAATTGCACCGCTTGTAACAAAGAAGTGCTATGAAAATGGCTTGGTTGCTAGGCCTTTGCCTTCGCTGGACTCTATAGCGTTTTCGCCCCCGTTGATTTGCACTCGTAAGGATATCGACAACATAGTAGATCGCTTCGACCAATCTGTGCGCGCAGTAATGCGTACGGCGCTTTAAGTAATAAATAGAGCGATTGCTACTAGAAGGAATAGTTATGCTAATTGTTAGACCTGTACAACTCCGCGATCTCGGCGCCATGCTTGAACTCGCCAAGCAAGCCTACCCAGGTATGACAACCTTTCCGCCGGATGAAGAAGCGCTTGGAAAAAAAATAGCGACGTCTCTTGATAGCATGAAAAAGGAAGTGACCGAGCCCGGTCAAGAAACTTACATGCTGGTAATGGAAGACACTGAAACTACAGAAATTGTAGGTACCGCGAGCATTATTTCACGGCTTGGCGAGCACGACCAGTTCTACTCCTACAAGCTAAACAAGATGACGTACAGCCACAAGCCTTTGGACAAAAAGGTTAACGTTGGGTCACTGCTGCTCAGCAATCACTTCGAAGGATTTGCGGAAGTCGCCACCTTGTATTTGAACAAAGACTATCGAAAGAACGGCAATGGCAAACTACTGGCGCGCAGCCGCTATTTGTTTATGGCGCAGTTCAGAGAACGTTTTCCAGAACAGGTTATGGCCGACCTGCGTGGCTACTACAACAAAGAAGGGAAGTCGCCTTTTTGGGAAGCTATTGGCCGAAACTTTTTTGACATGGAGTTTTCCGATGCCGATTTATACGGCGCCTTGAACGGCAATCAATTTATTGCCGACCTTATGCCCAAGCAACCGATTTACATCAATCTGTTGCCGAAGGACGCTCAAGATGCGATTGGTCGTCCTAATGACCAAGGCAAGGGCGCACTGGCCATGCTGGAAAAAGAAGGTTTTCGTTGGAATGGACACGTCGACATTTTCGACGGCTCGCCAAGTGTGGATGTGTTCATCGACCAGCTGCACACAGTTCGTGACAGTGAGGTGCTTATCGTTAGCGAGAGCGGCTCCTCTGAAAGCGGAGAAGACGACATGCAGTGCTTGGTTAGCAACGCCAATCTGGCTTCCTATGCCGCGTGTGTGAGTAGCGTGCACAAAGCTGGCGATAACTCAGTTATCTTGCCGCAAGCAACTTTAACGGCTCTCCAGTTGGCTCCTGGTGATGCGGTTCGCATAGTTAGCGCATAGAGCTAAAAAATAGGATCGCTAAAAGAGATGGTGACCCAGACGACGGAAATGTACGATGAACAACACTGAAAAACAGGGTTTCGCCAACGGTAATCACGAAGTCAATTTCGACGGATTGATTGGCCCCACCCACAATTACGCCGGCTTGTCGCACGGCAACCTGGCTTCAGGCCAGCACGCCCGAAATGCGTCAAAGCCAAAGGAAGCGGCCTTGCAAGGCTTGAATAAAATGAAGTTCTTGCATGATCTAGGTGTGACGCAAGGCGTATTTATTCCGCAAGAGCGCCCTCACCTGCCAACCTTACGACAGTTTGGCTTTAGCGGAAGCGATAGCCAAATTATTGAAAAGGCCTCTAAATCGCAGCCACAACTACTAACCTCGTGTTATTCAGCTTCATCAATGTGGGCCGCAAATGCAGCCACCGTGTCACCCAGTGCCGACACGGCCGACGGTCGCGTACATTTTACCAGCGCCAACCTCAACAGCATGCTGCACCGCAGCATAGAGCACAGCACTACCAGTGCCATGTTGCGTACGATATTTGCAAACGATGCTTACTTCTCGCATCACGATGCACTACAAGGCGGCTTGCTGTTTGGCGACGAAGGGGCTGCCAACCATGGCCGCTTTTTTTGTAGCAAAAAGGAAGAACGAGGCGTTGAGCTGTTCGTCTTTGGTAGACAAGATTTCGGCAGGCAAGACTTTAGTTCCGAGCTTAAAGCGACTAATTTTCCAGCGCGGCAAGCTCGTGAAGCCTCCGAGGCTGTTGCCCGACTGCATGGCTTGGCAGACAACAAAGTTGTCTTTGCTCAACAAAACCCAAAAGTGATTGATGCGGGCGTTTTTCATAACGATGTGGTGTCAGTGGCCAACGGCAATGTTCTCTTTACCCATGAGCTAGCGTTTGAGAACCAGGCCGGTACAAAGCAGGCGCTTCAACAAGCCTATGGCAATGAAAAGCTGCACTTTATAGAAGTTTCAGAAGAGCAGGTGTCCTTAGAAAACGCGGTAAGCTCCTACTTGTTTAATTCGCAACTGATCAATTTGCCAGACAACGACCATATGGCACTGATATTGCCCATGGAGAGCCAGGAGAATGACCAAGTAAGTGCTTACCTAAAGCAGCTACTACAACAAAACACGCCAATCAAAGAAGTTAAGTTTATTGACGTAAGACAAAGCATGCAAAATGGTGGCGGCCCGGCTTGCCTGCGACTGCGCGTGGCACTGAACGCCAAAGAGTTAGCAGCCGTAAACCCAAAGTTCTTGTTTGATGATGACCTGTATGCGCGCTTAAGCCAGTGGGTTAACAAGCACTATCGAGATGAAATTTTTCCAACCGATTTGGCTGACCCTGCATTATTGCTAGAGTCACAAACGGCGCTAGATGAGCTAACGCGAATTTTTGACATAGGCAGCTTCTACGATTTCCAGAGAGATCAATAGAGTGACCGATATAGATATAAAACACGGGCAGCAGTCAGCCACGCCTATTCATTTCGACCGGCCCTTGCTTGGCCACGCGAGCTTTCTGCATACCGCTCTCGCGGGGCTCAGCATCGACAGCCGCTGCATACTGGATAATGGCGTAGTCGTTGAAAGCTTAAGCGAAGGCGTTCTAAAGTTTACACCCTCTCTTGCTGAAGATGACTCCGGTAAAACCGCCCTTATGATTTCGGCCGGCGTTCACGGCAATGAAACCGCGCCTATTGAAATAATGGATGTGCTAGTGGACGACATTCTTAGCGGCTCTCAACAATTGGAATGCAGTCTGCTGCTGGTACTAGCCAATATTCCAGCCATACGCACCCAAGCACGTTTTACCAGCGAGAACATGAATCGTTTATTTGGTGGTGATAAAAAAACCGAATGCAATGAACAAAACGCCGACAGCAAAAATGAAAGCGAAGCTGCACGTGCGAGTGAACTAATGGGTCTAAGCCAGCAGTTCTTTGCCCAAGCGGCAGGCAACAAAGTTCATTACGACCTCCACACCGCTATTCGCGCGTCGAAGCACAAGCTATTTGCAATTTCGCCAAACAGTAGCACTAAAAGAGATTCTGGTCAGAGCCTTGAAGAGCACATCGCAATATTGGGTAGAATGGGAATACAAGCGGTACTAACAGGCACCAAAAGCCACACTACGTTCTCAGCTTTTACCGCACGAGAATGCGGCGCCACCAGTTTTACGCTGGAGTTAGGCCAGGTGCGTCCATTTGGCGAAAACGATTTGAGTAAACTCAGCGCATTTGACCAAACACTGCGCCTGCTAATTGCCAACAAACTGAAAGATAAGACTGATCATTCAAACAAGCCGACTACCTACACAATTGTGCAAGAAGTGTTAAAAGAGAACGCCACTTTTGAGCTCAGCTTCGAGGACGATGCCGCAAACTTTACGGCCTTCACCCAGGGTGACGTGATCGCCAAAGACGGCCAACACTCGGTAACGGCCGAGCAAACGGGAGATTGCATTGTGTTTCCGAACGCTAATGTGAACATTGGCGCACGCGCGCTCGTCATCGCTAGACCGCTAGAGAATCTCGAAACAAATACTCACAAGGAAAGCTCCCATGAATAAAACTAAAGTATCCATTATTGGCGGCTCTGGCTTTCTTGCCGCCGAATTACTGCGCCACCTTCTCGCCCGTGACGATACTGAAATTCTCAGAATATCGAGCAAGGACAGAATTGGCGAAAACATTGGTGCGGTAAACAGATCTTTGTGGGGGCAGTCAGACTTAGTCCTTCAAGACATATCGCCCACCGATTGCGCGGCCGGCGCCGACATTGTGTTTCTTGCCATGCCACACGTCATTACCGCACGCGTAGCCGTCGAGCTATTTGAAACCGACGTACGTATCATCGATTTATCCGGTGACTTTAGGCTACAGAAACTCAATGATTACACTCGCTACTATGCGCCAGAACACCCCTGCCCTGAACGCCTCGGCACCTTTGTTTACGGTATGCCTGAGCTGAATGCGGAAGCCATTCGCTCAGCTCAGCACCTTGCCAACCCCGGCTGCTTTGCGACCTGCATAGGCACACCACTGATGCCCTTGGCAAAACTGGGCCTACTAGACGATTGCACCTTAAGCGTGGTAGCAATGACGGGGTCTAGCGGCTCAGGTGTTCACGCGCAAGCAGGCAACCACCACACTATTCGCAGTAACAACGTAAAAACCTATAAGGTGTTTGACCACCAACACACGCCTGAGATTTTGCAAACCCTGCACGCTGGTGGCGCGAAGAATCCAAGGTTGGACTTCGTACCTGTATCGGCGCCACTGCCGCGCGGCATGATGTCAATTACACAGCTGAGACTGGAATCACCAATAAGCAAAGAGACCTTGCTTGACGAGTACCGGTCTTTCTTCGCAGCGTACCCTTTAGTGAGCGTTCTAGACCAGGGGCTAACACCGGAAGTAGTAGCGGTTAAGAATACTGCGCGCTTAGAGATAGGCCTGGAGATTAGCGAAGACGAAAAACGACTGTGTGTAACCGCAGCCCTCGACAACTTAATTAAAGGTGGCGCGGGGCAAGCCATACAAAACTATAACCTTATGATTGGCAAGCCAGGCGACTACGGGCTTAACGCCCCGGGCATCTGGCCATGAGCGAATATTCAAAGCAATCGTCGGCTGAAAAGCCACTTGCGGTGTTAAAGGTAGGCGGCGATATTATTGCGGATACAGCGCAACGAACCGGCCTAGCGAACAACATTCAACAATTGGTCAGCCATGGATGGAATGCCATCGTATTGCATGGCGGCGGGCCGCAAGTGTCGCAGCAACAAGCTAAGCTGGGAATCGAATCGAGAAAGGTAGGTGGCCGACGTATTACCAGCAAGGAAGATTTACAGCTTGTTAAGCAAGTAATATGCGGTGAGCTGAACGTAGACTTGGTCACGCACTTGCAAGCCGCAGGAGTGAACGCTTTTGGTTGCCACGGTGCGTCTGGTCAATTGATAACGGCCGCTAAACGAGCACCCACAGTTGTATCGGGTGGTGGTGCTGAGCCAATCGACTTTGGCGAAGTGGGCGACGTAACAGGTATTAACGCCGTCTTGTTGCAGCATCTTCTGGCGGCAGATACCGTACCTGTAATTGCCTCGCTAGGCTGCAATGCAAGCGGCGAAGTATTCAACATCAACGCAGACACCACGGTTGTACAAATAGCACGTGCGATGTCGGCTGATCTACTGGTACTTGTGAGCGCTGTGGGTGCTATTTTCGAAAACATAGACGACCCAAGCACACGGATTGGGAGCATAAACAGAGCGTTAGCAACCCAACATATAAAAAATGGGGCTATTAGTGCGGGAATGATACCCAAAGTAGAAGAAGCACTAACCTTAGCCGAAGAAACCGAAACCCAGGTGGTGATTGCAAACATGTTAGAGCCCGATACACTGCTATCCATCAGCGCGGGCAAAAACAAGATAGGCACCCGCATAGCCAGCAGCTAACCACCTAAGCAAGCGGAGCACTGTATGAGCACACTCTGTACCGGCGGCTGTCTTTGCCAATCTGTTCGATATGAAGCAGCCCCAATAAGCAACACCGCCTACTACTGCCATTGTCGCGACTGCCAGATAGGCAGTGGCAGTGCATTTCACGTGGCTGTATTTTCTGAGCAAAAAGCTTTTAAGCTGACTGCTGGTGAGCTCAGTTGTTATGAAACAGTTGCCGACAGTGGGCGCGCATTACAAAGACTATTCTGCGGCCAATGTGGTACGCCGGTCGCATGGACCGGTAAAGGATTTCCTGAGATTGTTTTACTCACACTCAGCAGTTTGGACGATCCCGAGGCCTTCCCGCCTGTGCATGAAGGTTGGACTCGAAGCGCGGTAAGTTGGTGCCGAATTGGCGAGCAGGTAAAGAGTTTTGCTGGCCGCCCAGAGCGCAAGGAACTGGATCAAAAACGGCCTATTTAGGAGCGCTTTGCTATCACCTGCGCGACATGAGCCAACTTGCCGTCAGGATCATTCAGCGACCCTTCAAAATCGTGCAGCAACTCCATTCCTGAAAACGATTGACGTAATGCGCCAGCGGAAGCGCGAAACCGACCGGCGCCAGGCCCAACTGAAGCGCCACCCTGATTCTCTAGAAGAACTTCACAAAAAAACACTCCGTCTGGTGCAAGAAGTTTGCACAGCGGCCCAATAAGCGCGAGATTCAAATAACGCATCATCACAATGACATCAAAATTACCTTCAAGCTCCGGAAGCCCAGATTCAAGATCATGACATATCGTATGCACTGTGTGCTTAGGACGCGCACCCGCAACGAGACGCTCCAGGCCCTTGTCGGCTATGTCTACCGACGTAAGAGAAAACCCTTGTTCACATAAATAGTGGGTGTTGCGACCAGCACCACAGGCGACGTCCAGTGCCTTGGCCGATTCAACAGCGGATAGGTACTCCGCGTACTCTATTAGAAGAGCACTAGGGTGTGTTCGTGCTGCATAGGCACCTTGATCGAAACGTTCGTTCCAGCGGGTCTTGTCTTCGTCACTCATGCTTTTAAGGCTTGTCTTTTTATGTCTGAATCTAGTCGCTTAACTTCACCACAGTTTTGCCAAAGTTTCTACCGGCAAATAGATCACAGAACGCAACACCTGCATTCTCAATACCATCCAAACAATACTCTATGCTCTTGAGCTTGCCGTCGTTAATCCAGTCTTGCAATTGCTGGCGCACTTCCGGATAGCGTTCGGCTTGCATGTGCGTCATAAATCCTTTCATAGTCACTTCTTTTGTAACCAGCTCGAACATATTGTTCGGGCCGGGCATAGGCGCGTCGGTGTTGTATTGAGTGATTGACCCGCAAAGTGCAACACGTGCGTTAACATTAAGGTTAGAAATGGCGGCTTGCAGTGTTTCACCACCTACGTTGTCGAAGTAAACATCAACGCCATCAGGGCATACCGTTCTTATCTCACCTTCAATCCCTTTCGTTGACTTTCTATCTACAGCCGCGTCGTAGCCAAGCTCATCAATCAATCGTTGACACTTTTCTGCACCACTGGAAATACCTACCACGCGCGCCCCGGACATTTTCGCGATTTGCCCTGCAATGGAGCCCACCGCGCCACCGGCCGCACTGACCAATACAGTTTCACCTTTTTTGGGTTTACCAATATCGGTAATACCAAAGTAGGCCGACATGCCGGTGTCACCCAGCACCCCCATGTAATAACTGGGTGGAAACGCCAGCTCTTTATCGAGCTTAACAATGAAGTCATCTGCATTGGTAACCGTATACTCTTCCCACGCAAAACGTGCCATCAACATATCGCCAACGTCATAGTCAGCATGCTTTGAATCAATCACTTTCGATAAGGTAAGGCCCATTACCGGTTCACCCAAAGGCATAGCCGGCAGAACTTCGTCGCCAGCTGATTCGTTCATCCAATTTCGAAAACCGGCGTCCAACGAGAGATACAAGTTTTTGCACGCAATCTGGCCTTCCTGCGTTAGTGGAAGTTCCGATTCTATTAAGCGAAAATCGCTGTATTGCGGATACTCATCCGGTCGCTTTGCCAGAACAATATGTCGATTAAGCGTGGTCACCAGTTAATCTCCTCTGCGTTTTTATCGCGTTTATTTTTGAGCTAATTAGCGCACAACATTAGCATAAAAAAGCAGGTTGGTTTGTTTTTTATGATACTTGCATAGTTTGATATACAATACAGTTTGACCCTGTATCCAGAGTGACCTCCATGCGAAACAATAAGAACACCGCTCGTTTTTTTGGCGCTCCTTCTCTCGCCACTGTTAAGGTCACCGCTCTTGCACTGTTACTACTGAACATCTCAGCCTGTAACAATGACAGCACTAGCGAGCCTGAAGCCGTAAGCCAAGAGCTGATAGAGTCTGTAACGGACTCCAAAGCTAGCTCGGACGTGCCCTCTCAGGTGCCTTCTCACGTTTATTGGGGTGACTTGCACGTACACTCACGAACATCTTTCGATTCGTACGCATTTGGTAACGACAATCTCACCGCAGACAATGCTTTCCAGTTCGCCATGGGCGAAGCGATTATGGGCCACACCGGCTTGGAGGCGAAACTAGAACAGCCGCTGGATTTTTTACTTGTTAGTGACCACGCAGAATTCATGGGCATTCTTGAGGGCATTAAAGTTAAGAACCCCTATTTGCTAGAAAGCGAGTTAGGCAAACGCTGGAATGGCTTTATTTCGGAAGGTAACATTGGCGCGGTAGTCGCAGAATTCGTTGCTTACATAGGTGGCACCAAGGCACTCGACGATTACGTTCCTGATGCATTCATATCGGATGTTTGGGGTTCCGCCATCGCCGCTGCAGAGCGCTATAACAAGCCAGGCGAATTCACCGCGTTTATTGGCTACGAATGGACGTCTATGATTGACGGCGCAAACCTACACCGCAATATTCTATTTCGTGACGGACCTGATAAAACACTTAAAATAAAGCCCTACTCCGCACTGGACAGTAACGACCCCGAAGAACTCTGGAAATTTCTAGACACATACGAAGCCACTACGGCAGGCTCAGTTATGTCTATTCCGCACAATGGCAACCTTTCGGCTGGCATGATGTTTGACGAGAAAGATCTTGCCGGAAATGTGTTTGATCTCGACTACGCTAAGCGCCGTGCTCGATGGGAACCCATTATAGAAATGACCCAAGTAAAAGGCGATTCAGAAACGCACCCATTGATATCACCTAGCGATGCCTTCGCCGATTTTGAAAATTGGGATAAAACCGACATAGGTATGAACGTTATCAAAGACGAAGACAAAGTTAAGGTCTTCATTCATTCTTACGCGCGTCCTGCGCTAAAGGTTGGACTGAAAATTCAAGACCAGCTAGGCACCAACCCCTACAAATTCGGCATGATCGGCAGCACCGACTCACACACGGCCTTTGCTACCGCCGATGACGACAATTACTTTGGCAAGTTTGTTGGCTCTGAGCCGTCACCCGCGCGCATGACCAATAAAATGGGCGGCGCCATGTGGGAGAACCGTCTGCTTACCGCTTCAGGTTACGTTGCAATATGGGCACAAGAAAATACCCGTGAAGCTTTGTACGACAGCCTAGCGAGAAAAGAGGTGTACGCCACTACAGGGCCAAGAATTACCGTACGTTTCTTTGGTGGCTGGGAATTTCAAATCGAAGACAGCGAACCCAATAATATTGTCAATGCTGGTTACGGCAGCGGAGTTCCTATGGGTGGGGAGCTTGGAGACTTGGCCAAAGATGCTTCAGGGAAAGCACCCAGCTTTCTGTTAAGCGCCATGAAAGATCCTAACGGCGCAAACCTCGACCGCATTCAAATTGTTAAGGGTTGGACAGACCAAGGTAAGACCTATGAAAAAGTCTATGATGTAGGCGTTTCTGATGGCCGCGTTGCTAATGCAAACGGCGTTGCATCCATGCTGGGTTCAACGGTTAATGTGAAAACAGCCGAGTACGACAATAGCATTGGAGCGAAGCAATTAAGCACTCGCTGGACGGATCCGGATTTTAATCCGAAGCAAAGTGCTTTTTATTACGCACGTGTGATAGAAATTCCAACTCCTCGCTGGACTACCTACGACGCGGTCAGATTTGAGCTGCCATTACCTACTGATGTGCCAGCCGAGATTCGAGAGCGAGCGTATACTTCTCCTATTTGGTACACGCCATAGCTTAGAAAGCGCCTACTTGATTCTTTGTCCGTCGTAGTACGCCACGCCACCGAGCACTACTTTTGTTGCGAGACTTGTCCCCTCCGGGGTACCTTCTCTCCTAGAAAAAGCCGTCGCTACGCTAGTCTTTTCTACTCACTCAGCCGGCGTCTTTTACCTACACAAAAGCAGTACTCGATGCCGTGGCTTAATGTAGCAGCACGACAAAGTACCTTATCTTTAAAATCCAAGGTTTTCGGAGCTATAACGTGGTGAGTCGCGAGAACACCAGGGGTGTTTGCGTAGATAAAAAGACCCAACCGAAGGAGCGAAAAAGACTAGCGCAGCGACGGCTTTTTTGTGATGGAGGGCACCCGGGACGGGTTGGGTCTCGAAGCAAAGGCCGCTGGTGTTCTTGTGGCAAGCCTTATGGCACACACAAAGTCTTTAAGGCTCTCATCATAAAACGCCAAGCAACTCCATTTGCTACACCACCTTTAACTCATGTTGGGTAGTGTACTAACTAATCCAACTCATCCACATGCGCAACACCATCAGCATGGGGTCGCTCAGCTGAAATACGCTGTTCCCAGGCCGCCAGAGTAGCGAGCTTTTCATGGTCGAAGGGCTGGCCTTCGCGCTGGCCAAACTCGATCAGTGTGTACAACATAATATCGGCAAGTGTGAAGCGATCACCTACGACGTATGCCTTGCCTTCTAGCTGCCCATCAAGCCAGGTTAGTTGTTCTTGAGCCGTTTGCTTAAGATCATCGGCGGCCTGTGGTATGCAGTGCAGACGGCTCTCAAAAAGCGGCAGACCATCAGAAAATCGAAAACCGTTTAAGAGCGGCTCGAAAATATTCAAATCCATTCGCCTACACCACATGCGAGTCTCGGCGCGCTCCAGAGGCGTCTCGCCTATCAAGGCTGGTGTTGGATGCAGCTCTTCGAGATACTCACAAATAGCAGTAATTTCCGTGAGAAACACGCCATTATCAAGCTCTAGAGCAGGCGTTTGGCCAACCGGGTTTTTCTGCAGATATTCCGCAAGGCGATTTTCGCCCGCGATTATATCAACCAGAACACTTTCGATTTCCAAACCTTTCTCGCGAAGAAACCAACGTACTACGCGAGGGTTAGGGCCTACTGACTCATGAAACTTCATTCTATTTCTCCTGGCTAT
This sequence comes from Pseudomonadales bacterium, assembly GCA_045106985.1. Classification (GTDB taxonomy): domain Bacteria; phylum Pseudomonadota; class Gammaproteobacteria; order Pseudomonadales; family JAUIET01; genus JAUIET01. The sequence goes on from JBGCFQ010000065.1 coordinate 38,410, forward strand.
TTATTCGGAAATAGGCTCCTGCCTATTTCCTTTACCGTCACTCGAAAATGCGATTTTCAAATGACTCTCATTTTTCTGCGCAAAATGCAGGTTCATCCATGAACCTGACGTGTGCTTGTCCGAAAATAGGCTCCTGCCTATTTCCTTATTGAGCTGAATGCTACCTCAACCTAGCAGCAATCTCTACTCTGCTGATAAGGCCTTAATGAGCACATCGCCAACCGAAGACATGGCCTGCTCATCAATAAGCTCACTCATGTTGACAATGACGGCGGGCACTACATCATCATTGCTATCATCACGACCGGCTTGCAGGTAGAAATGATTAACCGCCGTGCAAACCGCTTGTTTATCGATATTCATCAGTATGCCGCAATGAAATAACTTACGAACCTTGCCATCGCGTCGTGACCAGCGTTGCGAGGTGCCGGCTAATTTTTTACCCACTACAGTCAAATTGTAACGGCCGTCACAGAACGAGCCTTCTACCGAAGCCGTTGTTGACTCTATTCCCAGCTCGCTTAAACCTTGCTCACAGCGCCCACAGAACCATCGATACCCTTCTTCTATGGTGCCGGCCATTTCATTGTCGGCCTCGGTTATGACCGTAACATTAAGTATGCCCGGGCCTTGCGGGAAGGCCGAGCCGCCAGACCGTCGCATACTAATTGGCCATCCTTCTTTTTGCAGCTGTAACTGCGCTAAGTGAAAAGTGGGCAAGCGCGAATCTAGCTGACTAACTACCAAGCATGGTTGCGATCGCCACAACAAAATCAACCCCTTACGGCCTTCGGGTACAGGAATCGAACCTTCAAGAGCGAGCATTTCTTCAGCGCTGGGTAATTCTACGCGCTGACGATAGTCCCTGACCGCCCAAAGAGAACGGTCACTTAATTCATTTGGCATATTAACGCTTGTAACTAGGTCGGCTGGGGGGTTGGATGTGAACGCTCTAGCGTCTCACAGAGAGACGTTAAAAAACGACCCGCGGGTTCACCGTCTACAAAGCGATGGTCAGCTGTCAGCGAAAGCCCCATCATGGACTTCACTACGATTTCATCGTTGTCATCAACTACCGGACGTTTTTCGATTCTACCAATACCAATAATCGCCAACTGGGGTGTGTTTATGATTGGCGTGAAATACTGAATACGGGTAAAACCAAGATTACTTATGGTGATTGAGCCACCCACCATTTCTTTAACGGTTAGCTTGCCAATTCCAGCCCTGGAGACCAAATCTTGACGCCCAGCGGCAATCTCCTGAATATCCTTGCCATTAGCATCAAACAATGTGGGCGCCACCAAGCCATGAGTACTGGATATAGCTATGCTGACATGCGCTGCGTCAGACAACTCGGCCACATTGTCGGTCACTACACCATTGAACTCGGGGTAATCTTTTAACACTGCGCACAAGCTGGCTATAAATAAATCTTCATAGCCGATCTTGTGGCCGGCAGCTTTCCATGCCTGCCGCGCCGCTATCAACTCGTCAGCCACAAACTCAGCGTGATAAGACAGCTGTGCGGAATCTTGCAAGCTGGCCTGCATTTTTTTCGCGATCATGCCGCGTGCGCCAGAGAGACGAATTGAAGTCATAATAGATTTCCCATGTTTTTTAATGCGGCTTTAGTTTTTACACTACAGTTTTACAACAGCCCCAACGTACTAAATCGTGGCCGCCAAGGTCGTGGCTTGTTTAATAGCGCGCTTTGCATCTAACTCTGCAGCAACATCAGCGCCACCAATCAAATGAACTTTAGCCGCCGGAGCCGATGAAGTCGTCGTACCGTTCAAGGCCGCTGCAGCGCTCAACTCATCATACACATCCCTTAAAGGCACCTGCCCAGCGCACACAACAACATTATCAACTTCCAACAACTGAGCTTCGCCATTAACGACAATATGCAAACCGAGGTCATCAATCTTGTAGTACTCTACTGAGCGCAACATCTCCACACCCTTACGGCGCAGCTCTATTCTGTGTGTCCAGCCGGTGGTACGCCCCAACGTTTTCCCAACGGCGTCGCTCTTACGTTGCAATAAAAATATTTTACGCGCTGACTCTTCTGCAACCGGCTCAACGCCAGTTATCCCGCCTCTTGGGTGTTGTTCAAAATCTATTCCCCAGGTTTCGGCAAATTTTTCCACATTTAGCGAGGGATGAACGCCAACGTGAGTTAAGGTTTCAGCAACGTCAAAACCAATTCCACCTGCGCCAATAATCGCTACTGTCTTCCCAGGCTCACATCGGCCAAGTATTACGTCAGAATACGTCATCACCTTCGGGTGACCTATTCCCTCCAATTCAATACTGCGCGGCAGCACGCCAGTGGAAATCACCACGTCATCAAAGTTCTCTTTTTGTAACTCAGCAGCCGTTACACTGTGCCCAAGCCTTAGATCAACGTTGTTCAACTCAAGTTGGCGACGATAGTAGCGAATAGTCTCATTAAACTCGTGCTTGCCCGGAATGCGTCGCGCAAGATTCATTTGCCCGCCAATATCATCACTCGCCTCAAACAGCACAACATTGTGACCACGAGACGCCGCGGTGCATGCGAAAGACAAGCCCGCAGGACCTGCACCAACCACCGCTATGCGCTTAGCCTGCGTAACGGGGGCGAAGTTCAAAAGCGTTTCATGGCACGCGCGCGGGTTAACCAAGCAGGATACCGTTTTACCTAGAAAACCATGGTCCAGGCAGGCCTGGTTGCAGGCTATACAGGTGTTTATCTCGTCTTCCCGCCCTTGCAGCGCTTTGCTCACAAGCTCGGCGTCAGCCAACATGGGCCGCGCCATCGACACAATATCCGCATGCCCATCGGCGAGCACTTGTTCGGCAACCTCCGGCATATTAATACGGTTGCTGGTAATCATTGGTATGTTCAGGTCCTTTCGAATACGACCTGTAACCTGAGCAAAAGCGGCCCGTGGCACCATATTCGCTATCGTCGGAATTTGCGCTTCGTGCCAGGAAAAATGAGTACTGATGATGCTCGCACCCGCTTTTTCTAAGCCCTGCGCTAGCGCCACTACCTCTTCCCAAGAACTGCCATTCTCGAGCAGTTCCATTCCGGCAATTCTAAATATCAGAATGAAGTCGTCGCCCATTTGTTTGCGAACGCGGCGAACAACTTCTAAAGGAAATCGCATTCGGTTTTCGTAGCTACCACCCCATTCATCTGTTCGAAAGTTTGTATGTTGGAGCAAGAACGTACTAATCAAGTAACCTGCAGAGCCTATTATCTCTACCCCGTCGTAACCAGCTTGTTTAGCGAGGCGAGCA
>JBGCFQ010000066.1:0-3829 GCA_045106985.1 Pseudomonadales bacterium
TTGGCGAACCGCAATAATCGACGTGCCACCAATTTCTGCGCTTATGTAATCACCTATTTCAGAAATTTCTGCCGCACGACCGACACACTGCCATTCACTCGCGAAAATTCGCTGCTGCTCTAACTCATGTATTGCTGTGGAGCTGTAAATTGCTGGCGGCGCGGTTAAGGCCTGATCAAACGCCTGCTGAGAAAATTCTGCCAGTTGCTCAAGGAGTTTATTCATATTCGCACTGCCCATTCATCTGCAAGGCATACCCATCTCTGATCATGATTACCGAGCTTGCTGGAAAACAGTTTCTCCATCAATCAGAGTCATCAGAACTTTCGCCTCACTAATTTCGCTAGGATCAATTTTGAAGATGTTTCGGTCTAGAACAATCACATCGGCGCGCTTGCCTACCGCAATGCTGCCGGTGCTTTCTTCCTGATGCATAGACCAGGCAGCAGCCGATGTGTAAGCCCTTACCATGGTGCTTAAATCCACTCTTTCCGAGGCGTTTAAAACCGCAGTGTGCTTGGGATCGTCAGTGGCGTTACTGCCATTGTTGATCGCGTCAGACCGTAATATTGCTGTTTCAATTGCTTCCAGCGGGTTCATAGACGATACGTTCCAGTCGCTACCACCAACAATCACCGCACCTGTATCCAGCACACTCCTAATCGGGTACATACGATCTACACGCTCTTGCCCAACAAACGGTAGGTTAAGCTCAGTAATGTACTCATCCGGGTAAGCCCATAAGGCTTGAAAGTTAGCCACCACATCAAGCTCGGCAAAACGTGGCACATCGTCTGGGTGTATTAACTGCAGGTGCGAAATATGATGGCGCAAATCATTGACGCCGTTTGCAGCGCGAGCATGCTCAATAGCATTTAGGGTTGCGCGAACCGCACCGTCGCCAATCGCATGGGTGAACACTTGAATACCCTTTGCATCTAGCTCTGTGATGATGTCGATCATTTGCTCCTCAGAGAACGTTAAGTTGCCCTTGTGCTGATCTCTTTGCAAATAAGGATCAACCAGTGCGGCTGTTTCGCCCTCGAGCACGCCGTCAGCAAACAACTTAACGGTGTTGATTCTAAAGCGGTCTGTCGCATAGCTTTCTCTATTCGCTAGTATTTCGTCGTACACCTCAGAGCTATCTATTACGAACATATCGCCGTAACCATAAGCTAAAGCAGTATTTACGCGAACGGGCAACAGACCTTGCTTGTCGAGGCTTTGAAACGCTGCGATATCTTGTGAACTTGACCAAGCATCAATCACCGACGTTATTCCAAACGAGCTCATCGCTTGCACAGCTGCTAGCGTCGATTTCTCTATTTCGTCAGAGGTGGGGCTTGGCGCAACCTTGGTAATCAAATCCCGCGCCGTTTCCCGCAGCGTGCCACTTGGTTCTCCATGCTCATAACGTTCTATCACGCCATTGGCTGGTTGAGCGGTTTGTGCCGTAATGTTGGCGAACTCAAGAGCTTTCGAATTCACCCACATATTGTGCCCATCAGCCGCACCTACAACCACCGGACGATCAGACACTATTTCATCTATTAACGCTTTATCAGGGCCATTTTCACCAAACAGCCCCAGATTAAAATTCTCTACCATTAGCCATTCCTTGCTTGATGACTCAGCGCAGCTGGCTATTTTGTCTAGAGTCCCCTGCAATGACGCGATACCTTCCAAAGAGCATCCCGTCAGCATTGCTCCGCCAAAGCTAGTATGAATATGCGCGTCATGAAAACCGGGCAGCAGCATCTGCCCTTTCAAGCTTGTGACTTTGGTGTTCTCGCCCACGTATGCTTCAACTCCATCGTTGCCGCCAACATAGACTATATGACCATCTTTAATCGCTACTGCCTCAGCCCAGTCTTCCGCTTGGTTCGCGGTATACACAGCCCCATCACGAAAAATCCTATCGGCGGTTGGAGGAGCAATGCTTGTGCACGCAGAGCAAAGCGCCATTAGGCACACTGGGGCAAAGAGTTTTATTAGATTTTCCATTCTGCTTTCCAATTGGATTTTCATTGAATAGGACCCTCGCGGTATTTAATGACATTCGTAAGTGCCGAGACATGCAGTGTCGCTTAGAACTGCTCAGGAAATAAAGCGCCCAAGTAATTCAAACAAATTTTTATCGCCTTTTCACGCGGCATTTCACGTGGTGTAAGCAGAATATCTAGCCATAGGCCGTCAACCAAGGCTGTATAGCCGCTAGCCGCTATATCAGCGTCTTCGACAGCGTCTGGCCCAGCTGGAAGAAGCTCTAGACATAGTGCGTTAAGCTGAGCGGCCGTTTCATTGTCGTTCTTTGCGCAGATTTTTTGATACACCGGTCGAGATTTAGCTTCTCCCCAGAAGGCAAACCAAACCGCCAATTTTTCGCGTTGAGTCACCTTTGCACTAAAATCGAATTCAATTAAAGCGCGGATTTTTTCCGCGGCCTCTAAAGTGTTCGACCTTGTAATTGTTCGCCAACCGTCCAAATACTCGTCGGCCACCGTGCGCAAGGTTTCCACCAACAGCTTTTCTTTGCTTTGAAAATGCAGATTGACGATTCCCATGCTTAATCCAGCTTCGCTGGTGATATTGGCCATGGTCGTTGCCGACAAGCCCTGGCGAGCAATGCACTTTATGGTGGCTTTAATTAATTGTTGACGCCGATCTTCCGCTGGCAGCGCTCGGCGCTTTAGCTTGGCCTTAGTGGCTGACGACTTAGCAGCAGCCGATTTTGTTCGTGCGGAGAGCCCGCTCTCTTCAGCATTCTTCTGCGTAGCAGCACTCGTCTGACTTTTGGGGTTTGCTGTACTGGAAGCCATTGTTGTTTATTTCTCACTCAAAGCGATTCTCTTCCATAACGATTCGAAATCAGTTCGCATAAGGATCGGCCATAGCCATCTACACTAGCAAGCTACAATACTTAAATCGCCCGCAAAAGACCAGCCACGAATGAATGATCATTCATTCAGTAGACCTTATTCTGAAATAATGGCATTCTAAGCAGCTGCGGGGATTGCAGTACTCCTTAACTGCTCCCCTAATAAAAGAACGGTTCAGTCACGGCAACACAGTTTTAGCCCTTGACCGGGCATAAGTGCGGAGAATGTTTGGTGAAAAAATACGATGCCATAGTGATTGGCGCTGGACACAACGGTTTGTGCAATGCGGCCTATCTGGCTAAAGCCGGTCTCGATGTGCTGGTCGTTGAAAAGAATGCTTACATTGGCGGTGCAACCGTCAGCCGCGAATTGCATCCCGACTGGAAGTACTCTAACTGCTCTTATGTTTGCAGCTTACTGCGCCCCGAGATAACTCGCGATCTGGAGCTACCAAGGCACGGCTTGCAAGTTCAACCTTATGGCGGCGGTGTTACCTTTTGTAAAAATGGCGATTACTTTGGCAACTACGACGATCACGAACGTCAACAGCGCGAAATTGCCAGGCACTCTAAGCGCGACGCTAATGCCTATGACCGTTACTCAGCCGATGTAATGAAGCAAACACGGCTGATTCGACCCTTTTTGCTGCGCACGCCACCAGACCCAACCTCGCTTAAGCCACGAGATATTAAAGAACTCTTACATCTTGCCAAAGCATTTGGCGAAATGGGTGAAGAAGGATTGGCTGACACCCTGCGATTTTGGACCATGAGTATTGGCGATTATCTCGACGAGTTTTTTGAAACCGACGTATTAAAAGCTCACCTCGCAGGTAGCGGCATTATTGGCACGGCGCTTGGTGTTTATTCGCCCGGCACTGCGTACGTTTTATTGCACCACTACATGGGCGACGTAGACGGCACTGTAGGCGCCTGGGGCTTTGCCCGCGG
>JBGCFQ010000067.1:0-53957 GCA_045106985.1 Pseudomonadales bacterium
GGGATGCCTAACTCTCTTGCGAGCTGAGCGGATTCCTTGTCTCCACGCTCCATCATTGCAACCGCTTCGCGTTTGAACTCTGGACTGAAGGTCCTGTTTGGTTTCTTGGTCATCTGCACTCTCCTGTGGGATCATTGTCCCCTTAATGGAGTGTGCGTCAAACTCGGGTAGGTTCATTCTGCCCCCACAACACCACTACGCGCGGTCTGCTTGCACATGGCCAGACTGACGTTTATCCTCCTGCCCATCTCGCCAATTAAAGAAGTATAAGAATAAGGACTCAAATGAACTATTTTGTAACAGGCGGCACGGGTTTTATAGGCAATTTCCTAGTACCCAAATTCCTAGATCGCGGCGCTAAGGTTTTCATGTTGGTGCGCGGCAGCTCAATGCACAAAGTAGACGAGCTACGCGATTACTGGGGTGCAGGGAAGGATCAGATAGTAGCCGTTGAAGGCGACCTAAAAGATAAGAAGTTAGGCGTTAGCGCAGCATGGATAAAAAAATATGCTGGCGAAATCGATCACTTTGCGCATCTTGCAGCCATTTACGATATTACCGCCGACGCGGAGTCTCAGCGCATTACTAATGTGGAAGGCACAGCTCAAGCCATTGCTCTGTCGAAGTCTTTGAAGTCTGGCTGCTTTCACTTGGTAAGCTCTATTGCGGTTGCAGGTTTATATAAGGGCACATTCACCGAGGATATGTTTGAAGAGGCTACCAATTTAGACAATCCTTATTTCTCAACCAAACACGACTCTGAAGGTTTGGTGCGGAAAGAGAAGAAGATGAAGTGGCGTATTTATCGCCCTGGGATGGTGGTGGGCCATTCTAAAACTGGTCAAATGGATAAGATTGACGGGCCTTACTACTTTTTCGATTTAATCAATAACATTAGCAAGGTAGTGCCCGAAGCGTTTCCTTTACTAATGACCAAAGCAGGCACTATTAATATAGTGCCGGTGGATTTTGTAGCAGACGCTATAGACCATTTGGCGCACTTACCCGATCAGAACAATGAGTGCTTTTTCATTACAGAACCACACGGTGAGCGGGTAGGAGATTTGATTAAAACGTTACTGGCGGTGTCTGGAGGCGGAAAAATAAGATCGCTAGAGATGCCATTGGTTGATGCCGGATCAGAGATTGCGGGAAATATTTTAGGAAAAATAACGCCAGTTAGAAAATTAAGTGAGCGACTGGTAAAGCGGTTGGGCGTGCCAGCTGAGGTTATGGCATACATAAATTACCCTACACTTTACGACAACGAGAAAACCACAAAAATGTTAGCCGAAGCGGGGATCGTTTGCCCGCCCTTTTCGGAATATGCAGACGTGGCATGGGACTATTGGTACAATTTTTTGAGAGAAAACAGCACATCTGTTAGAGATGAAATCGATGGATTGTTCAACAAACTTATAGGTAACCCCTCTGTTTCTGCACTTAGCCGCGAGGTGAAGGAGAAGGTTGTTGTAGTAACCGGCGCAACATCCGGCATCGGTAAAGAGTGCGCCTTGCGTCTAGCTGAAGCAGGCGCAAACGTAGTACTGGTTGCCCGCACGGTAGAAAAGCTCGACGAAACCTTAGCCGAAATAGCTGACAAGGGCGGGCAGGCATTTGCCTATTCTTGCGATGTTTCCGAAGTAGAAGCCTGCGATAAATTAGTCGCCGATGTGCTGCAAAATCATGGCCAAGTTGATGTGCTAATTAATAATGCAGGGCGTTCTATTCGACGCTCAGTGCGTTATAGCTACGACCGTTTCCACGATTACGAGCGTACAATGCAGCTAAACTATTTTGGTGCCTTGCGCTTAATCACGGGCTTCTTGCCTTCTATGGAGGAGCAGAAAGCCGGGCATATAATAAACATCTCGTCTATCGGTGTGCTCACCAGTCCACCTCGGTTTTCCGCATATGTAGCCTCCAAGGCAGCACTTGATGCGTTCAGCCAATGTGCGGCTTCAGAATTTTCTCAGCAAAATATACACTTCACCACCATTCATATGCCGTTGGTACGAACTCCTATGATCGCACCTACCAGTTTATATAAGGCATTTCCCACCCTGTCACCTGAGCAGGCTCGGGACCTTATTGCTAAGGCAATAATTGGCAAACCAAAGCGAGTTTCTACAGGCCTGGGAATCGCCGGTGCCGTCGCGCATGCAACGGCACCTAATGTTGCTGAGTTATTTTTGGCCCAAGCTTATGATTTATTTCCGGACTCAGCCGCTGCCAGAGGTCTTAGCGAGGAAGAAGCGGCGCGCGAGAAGAATAATGTGCCAACCACCAAAATGCAGATTGCGCGTAAAATGTTTAGCAGCGTAATGCGAGGCGGGCATTGGTAAAGCACGGTCTTTGAGACTCAGCTGAAAAGTATTCAGGGGACAGTATACCGAATTCAAACTCGCGACTTTCTGCCCTGCTTACGAATGTGCAATCGTCTGCCAAGTTGCGATCATTATCGGTCGTTGGCCTAAAGTGTTAATGGATATACTGTCCCTGCATAGCCCCCGGATAGCAGGCTGATGGGATATAGTATGCTCGAAGAATAATGAGTGTGAATCAGCTATGAAACCACTGAATGACGTAACCGTTGTCGAACTTTCCACCATGATTACAGCCTCACTTGCAGCCATGATGATGGCTGAACAAGGCGCCAAGGTTATTAAGATTGAGCCCACCGAAGGCGGTGACCCAATGCGCTATATTGGCGCGGGCAAAGGCGGTATATCCGCCCTCTTCGCCAACTGTAATCGCGGCAAGCAATCTGTTCGAATCAATCTCAAGAACGAAGAGGGACAGGCGCTGGTAGAGCAACTGGTGCAGAAGGCCGACGTGGTCATACATAATTTCCGGCCTGGTGTGATGGACAAACTTAACCTCGGCAGCGAGCGGCTCAGAGAGTTAAACCCCAAGCTGATCTACATGGCTATTTCCGGTTTTGGCACTCAAGGCCCAATGAGTGCCGCACCGGCCTATGACCCGGTTATTCAGGCGCACACTGGCATGGCCGCGTCTCAGGGGCATGAAGAACCGGTGTTTATACACAATCTGATGTGCGACAAAATTACTGGTTACACGGCGTGTCAGGCGGTCACCAGCGCGTTGTATCAACGTGAAAAAACTGGCGAAGGGCAACATATCGATCTTTCCATGCTGGATTCGGGCATGTACTTCATGTTTCCTGACGCTTATATGAATCACACCCTACTCGATGACGATGTTGCTCCTAAGGCCCTACTGGCCGACATTCTTTATCAAACAACCATAACAAAAGACGGGGCGATTACCGTGTCGGCCGCCACTCAAAAACAGCGAGACGGTGTAGCCAAAGCTCTGGGCAAAGAGGAAATGACAGACGACCCGCGCTTCAACTCTTTAGAAAATCTATTGGCAAACTTCGATGAGTATAAGCAAATTTTGCGCACGAATTTTGCGGCGATAGAAACCGACGAAGCTGTAGAGCGCTTGCGCGCCAACGATGTGCCCTGCGCCAAATGTCTAACCCTCGATGAGGCACTGGCCCAACCTCAGGTTGAAGCTAATCAGTCGTTGGAGCTGCAGGCGCACCCTGCTATGGGACAAATTAGAACCCTAAGAAACCCGTCGCGCTTTGGCGGAGAACTAACGCCAATTCCTTCCGCCACTCCCGGCCACGGAGAGCACACTGATATTGTTTTGGAGTCTATCGGTGTTGATGAGGCGCAACGGGAGGCACTTCGGCAGAGCAAGGTTATTGCTTAGAACTATTACCCAGATACTATGAGAGGCAAAAACCACATTAGAACACATAGAAAGCGGCTGAAGATTGTTGTTCTGCTCATATTTTCATGTACTCTCAGCGCCTGCGATGAACCGAGAAAATCGATAGAAGCCGCAAGCTCCCATGAGCAAGCTATGATCCTGCCTGAATCAAAGCAAAGATTATTGCGACTTGAGCATACGTTAAACACACGTGACATGGGAGGCTATTCAACGAGTGATCGCCGCTCGGTTAAATGGGGAATGTTGTATCGATCCGACAGCATCGCAAAACTCAGTTCCGCTGATTTGGCGACGATCAAAAACCTGAGCTTGAAAGCGGTCACCGATTTTCGCAGTGATACCGAAAGAACGGAAGCTCTAGCGCGCCTTCCCTATCAATCACCGGCAATAAATTATCGAACTCTCGCAATCAATAATCCTGCAGTTGATGTCGCCAAACTCGGTAGAAAGTTCTATTCAGGTCAGCTGACGCAAGATGAACTGCTTGCGTTGATCGACCGTCGGGCGTATGTCAACAATGAAACTCTCAGCAACGCGTGGGGAGAATGGATACGTGACTTGGCTCGCCCGGCCAATTTACCTCATCTATTTCATTGCACCGCTGGGAAAGATCGTACAGGCTTCGCGGCGGCAATGCTATTGCTAACCCTTGGCGTACCCAAAGAGACGGTTATGCAGGACTTTATGCTGAGCAATCAATATCTAGAAGAAAAGATTGAAAGCAATGTTGTAAAAATAAAAGCGAGTTCCAAAACTGACGTTGATGCAAAGGTTTTACGTCAAGTTATTGGTGTGAGCCCAGAGAGCCTGACAGGTGCGTTCGCGGCCATGGAAACTAAGTACGGATCTATTGACGCTTACATTGAACAAGGGCTTGGAATAGACCGCACTACACGAGAAAAACTTCGATCGCTCTTACTGGAATAGTTAGTGTGCGCTGCGCAAGCCGCACCTCGAATGAGATCAGTGAGGGCAGATCAAACCTTCGCAGCTCTGTCCGAGTGGAAAAATTTCAAGGTACGCGAACGACAGTTTGATCTAGCCGCACGGTTCATTCCTACTATTCATTACCATTATTCACAACCTCCATAACCTAAGACCGATATCATGAAGAGAAAGACATTGTCTTTGAAAGTAAAAAGAAACAGAGACACTAAAAAACCAGACGAGGTGGTCAAAGAGGTATCTCCTGTTGACCCACAAAAACGTTTTTTAAATGGCATAGCTATTAATCCTTGTCAGCGCGTTCGCCTGGAATTAGGTTCTGGAGAACTCACCACGCGAGCAATGGACTTGATCACACCCATAGGAATGGGGCAGCGCGGTTTGATTGTTGCACCACCGGGCTGCGGCAAAACAACCCTTTTAAAGCATCTTTGCCAGGCCGTGGGAAAAGCGTATCCCGAGATAAAGCTTTATGCCCTGCTCATTGATGAGCGGCCGGAAGAAGTGACTGATTTTAAGCGCAGCGTTTCGGCAGAGGTGCACGCTTCATCGTCGGATGAAAGCTATAAGCAACACGTTCGTGTGGCCGATGCCCTTCTTAGCACCGCCCGTCAGCAAGCTGGTGAGGGGCACGATGTAATGATTGTCATTGACTCTCTCACAAGGCTCTCGCGTGTACACAACGCAGAGCAAAAGGGCGGCGGCCGCACCATGACGGGCGGGCTTGACGCTAGAGCAATGGAAATACCACGAAAGTTGTTTGGCGCAGCGAGAAAGATTGAGAATGGTGGGTCGCTTACCATTCTAGCGACGATACTGGTTGATACAGGAAGCCGGATGGACGAGGTGATATTTGAGGAATTCAAGGGTACAGGTAATATGGAAATCGTTTTGTCACGGGAGGTTGCAGAGCAACGGATTTTTCCCGCGCTGGACATTTCCAAAAGTAGCACACGACGTGAGGAGCTTCTTCTAGACTCAAAAGAAATCGGAAAGGTAAGAAACTTACGCAGGGCGCTTACTCATCTTAAACCTGTAGAAGGCACCAAGAAGCTTATTGAGTTACTTGAGAAATACCCAACGAACGCAGAGTTATTAAACGGTTAGTTGCCAATGTTTTCGGATCAATCAATTAGTGGGGTCAGATCAAACTTTCACAGTCATATCCGAACGGAAAATCTACAAGGCATGCGAGCGAAAGTTTGATCTGACCCCACTATCCCATCCCTCGTTTTTAACCTTGCATATCAATCACAAACCGGTACTTAACATCACTGCTCTGCACCCTGCTCCACGCGCTCTGAATCTCGTCAGGCTTGATCAATTCAATATCGGCGGTGATGTTGTTTTCGCCGCAGAACGCTAACATATCGCGGGTTTCTTTGATTGAGCCAATGGACGAGCCGCTGATTTTCTTCCGGCGCATGGCTACGCGACCTGAATGAAACTCTAATGGTTCCAAAGCGCCCACCAGGCAAAGCGTTGCGTCGCGCTTTAACAGTCGAAGATAGTCGTCAACATTGTGATGCACGGGCACGGTGTCGAGAATAAAGTCGAAACTTTCTTTGGCTTCGCGCATGGCATCCAGATCTTTGGAGATCAACACCTCAGCGGCACCCAATCTTCGGGCATCGTCAGCTTTCTCGCGCGACGTTGAAATCATAACGGTATGTGCGCCCAGGGCGGCACAAAATTTAACGGCCATGTGACCAAGACCGCCAAGCCCTACCACACCAACCCGCATGCCTTTTTTAATACCCCACTCACGCAGCGGCGACCAAGTAGTAATACCCGCACATAAGAGTGGTGCGGCACCTGCAGGATCAAGATGTTCGGGCACAGCCATCACAAAGTCTTTGTCGACCACAATGTTATTGGAGTAACCGCCAGAGGTAAGCGTATTCTGATGTCGATGATCGTAACTGTTGTAGGTCATCACCAGCCCGCCGTCACAATATTGCTCAAGGCCTTCTTCGCAACTTTCGCAGATTCTGCAGGAGTCAACCAGGCAGCCTACGGCCACACGTTCGCCCACGTTAAACTCAGCAACGTCTTTGCCAACAGCCACCACGAGACCAATAATTTCGTGGCCAGGAACAAGCGGGTATTGGGTGGCACCCCAATCATTGTGAGCAAAGTGAATATCTGAATGGCACACGCCACAAAATTCGATATCAATCGCAACATCTTTGGCGCCTGGCAGGCGACGCTCAATGCTCATCGCAGTTACATCTGACGCATTCGATATAACGCCATAAGCCTGCGTTACGGTTGTTTCAGATTTTGTCAGCGCGTTGGGACTAGGCAATCTACTCGGCTTATCAATCAAGCCGTGTAGCGCCATGTCACTGAGACACTTATGAATATAGGTTGCATCCAGCTGAAGCTCAGAATCAGCGATGCCCATTTTTGAGATAAGCGACTGGAAATTGCTGGACTCACCTCTGAACGGCACGAACGAGTTGGGCCGTTCAAACGCCTTTAGCAAGGCAAGAGCGCTTCGTTTCTTTTCCTCTTCAGGCAGTGCTGTCATTCTGCGTTTGAAACGTGAAAACCAGTCTTCATGCGCTTGCAGCCGTTGAACGTCATAACCTGCATCAATAATCCAATCCACAAAGGCGTCAAGCGAATTGCTTAACTCACTGAATGCATTATCGATGCAGAACACCGTCGCGCCCTCGGTAAAGAATTGACCGCCGCTAACCACAGATGCAGCGACTATATTGACTGGCAGCCCGTCATAGGGCACCAGCGCTCGGCTTCCGTCAGGGTTTGCTTCATAAAACGACCTAGGCGCCACGCCTGTTTTTATCACGCTGTAAAGTAGACGGGTAAACATATCGTCGCTGTTGATCACGCCCGCTATATCACGGTGCGCTAGCATCATGTCGCCACGAAAAATACGTACCGTCACGCCGAAACGTTGATGCGCCTCACGCAGCAAAAGCTCGCCCGCCCATTTGCTAGCACCATACCCGTTTGCATAGCGGTCGTTCAGTTTTGCCGATACGGCAAGCTCGGCCGTTTCGGTACCGCCAGTGTTAAATTGTAAATGTGAAGAAGCCGCCACGCTGGACACGAAATCAATCGATTTTTTCTTGCCAGTCAACGCAAACCTAATAATCTCGGCAACACCACCCACATTGGGCACAAACAAAGACTGGTAGTCCATCACGTGATTAACCAGTGCGCCACCGTGGCTAATGAGATCAACCTCTTCGGCCAAAGACTCAAACCGTTCTGGCGTTAAGCCCAAATACGGTTGACCAAAGTCGCCAGCTACTACTTCAAGATAATTCTTTAAGCTCTCGAATGCCGATGACATTTCTTCACCGGCCAATTCAAACACATCGTTTAATCGCGATTGTGCAGCCTGGTCGTCGACTGCCCGGATCAAACAAATCAGTTTTCCTCCGGTCGCTGACAAACGTTTCAGCCATTCCAGACACACCACACGCCCTAAAAAGCCATTGGCGCCGGTAAGGAAAACTGTTTGGGCTTCTTTGGGTGCAGCAAAATCGATTGCTGCTGCATTTGCCAGAACCTCCGATGGCAGAAACTTTTCCAGCTTTAGATCGCTCGCGAAAATTTCATCTTGTTGAAGCGCATGTACATCATTGAAGTTAGCCAGTCGGCTGCCTGCGCCGCTGCTTAGAATTTTTGCCCATGTATTAATTCCGCCAGCCGGGCTAAGAATATCGTTGGAGGGAATCTCGGTTCCGAACACATTTTCAATGGCCATGGCGAACGTCACCGAACCCAAAGAATCTCCGCCATGCGCCTGATAAGACTTGGCGTTATCAACATCCTGCTCTTCTATGCCAAGATTGCTCGCTAGCAATATGCGTAGCTTGTCGACACTGTTAAGTGTAGAGTTTGGGTCCTTTAACTTTTTAAGCTGATCTGTTTTTAACTGTTCGCCTGCGGCATACAAGGCCTCCAGCTGATCGCCGTACTTTGCCTTTAGTGCGGGGCGTTTTTTCTTTAGTACGCTGGTTAGCAGTCCATTTTCAGCCGAGAATGGTTCATTTTCCAGAATGAACTCGCGCGGTACTTCGAATGATTTTAAATCGGCTGTTCTCGCAATTCTTTGGAAATCTTCGCGTATCAAGGCATGAATTGCCTTGGGTGCAGGCGTGTCGCCTAGCAGTGCTTTAAGGGCTTGCATATCAGGTACAACGGTAGCAACGAGGTAGGATCTTAAAGAATTCCCGTAGACATAAATTTGTTGAACAATATCGCTTTCTGATTCAAATATGGTGCCCAGCCGCCCAACGGCTACGTACTCACCTTGCGATAACTTGAGCACATCGTTGCATCGGTCAATAACCACTACATGATCGGGCCCACGCTCTTCAACAATGTCGCCACTTAAATAAAACCCTTCTTCGTCCAGCAGCTTTGCTGATGATTTCGGGTTTTTATAGTAGCCAAGAATCTGGGTTTTGGTTTTGATACAAAACTCGCCGCGAGGGTAAGGCTTATCACTGGTCAGGTAACCTAACTGTGGCGCATCGCGAAGTTTATAGTCGAGAACTCCTGGGCGTAGAATTCGATTATTGAAGGTGACCCTGCCGGTACCCGATTCCGTACTTCCATAACCGTCAACTAGCGGTATATTGAAACAAGCCATCATGAAGTCGCGCATTTCTTTTGTGGTCGGCGCACTGCCAACACTGCCGCCTAGCAACCGGTCGCCAAGATAACTGCTACGAAATTCATTGAGCACTTCTTCTCGCGCCTGGCTTTCAGACACGCCGCTTTCATTTGCGCGGCGCGATACCTGGTTGAGATAGTCCTGGTAAATCATATCTATGATGCGCGGCACGAACGCAATATTAATCGGGCGTGTGACGCGAATGTCTTCTATCAGTGTTGACATATCGTCAGCAAGAGTGAAATTAATCAAGCCACCAACGCCCATTGTTCCCTGTGTTAGCAATCGTCCCATAAGATGGTTCAAGGGCGCGAGGCCAATGCCGATCGCCGGCGCGTTAGCTGCCACACCATTCCATGATGCCACTACAGCACGCTCTGGCAGCATCGCGCCTTTGGGCGTTCCTGTGCTGCCTGATGAATGAATGATAGAAGTAAGGCGTTCAGAACCATCCTTATGTGGCGGCATCATTTGCCATTCCTGTGGATTACCTAGTGCAACCAATTCATCAAGCGATATGGCAGCAACGTTTGGGCAGCGATCTGCCAAGGCATTCTTCGACGCCTTCCATGCAAACCTGTTCTCACTGTCTCCATCGTCATAATCAAAAACAATCACGCTTTTGATGCTGGGAATCGCCTCGGCTAATTGAACGGCCATTTCCAAATCAGCCGTGGCTGTCGCAATAAGGCTTGGCTCGATGAGTTCCAACATGCCACGCAACATCTCAAAGCCGTAATTGGCTTGTATTGGTACGCTTACTGTTTGCGTATAGAGGCAGGCCACATCCAGCGCGCTAAAGTCGATGCCAGCGAAGCCCATCATGCATACAAATTCGTCCTGCCCAACATGAAAGCTACCGGGTGCTCGCCAGGCTGATGCTATTGATCGAACACGGTCTCGAAATTGCCCATAGGAGACAGTATTGAACCCTGGGCCGTAAAGTCGAGTAAGCCGACCACTGCCGTCACCGTCTTCCAGAGTATATTCTCGCTCACCCAGTGCAGGGCGGTCGCCGTACCCTTCTAGCAAGCGATCAATATTGCTTGCCAAGGGCGCGCTGACGTCACCAAGGCCTTCCCACAGGTCTGCGCGCGGCATATGTTGCTGAAGCTGAGTGTCATTTTTCGTAAGCTCTAAAACTCTATCAGCGAATTTTGGGTATTTCTTTTTGGTCATTGTGAATCAATGCTCTCTTGGGCAGTTCTTTGGAAAGGGGTCGTGATTCTTCTGGCTGGGCAGCATAGCAGTTCGCCGCCTTATTCTAATGTATGCGCTGTTGTATTACATTCCTCTCATGAGGTGAGGTTTAGGCATTGCGATGACTTAAGTGCGAGCGTAAGTGCTTGAATGTTTGATCTGAGCCCACTATAGCCAAATTCGTTATAACTCCATCAAACGCGCCGAATTAAGATCACTGCCCTCCAAAGAACGAAGCGAAATCAGTTCGACATCAGGGGATAGAATTCATTACAGTTTTGGTGGATATCGACTGTAATGGCATTACCGAAGGGGGCTCGTTGCAATTGTTTGAGTTCGATAAACAGCTTGTCCCACGATTCCGTTGTAAACACATGACAGTGTACATCCACATAGGGTTGAGTCGTTGTTGCTTGTACGGCGCGGCGCATGGCTTCTTCAATAGGAAATCTTGCCTTCGACAATAAGTGTTCGTAGTGGTTTTCCCAGATATCTTTGGCTACGATGGGTCGCCATTGATAGATATGTTCAAACACTTGGTGCAACGTTGGAGCGCTGAGTTCCCTGTCGTAACATTCAAGCACATCGACCAAAGTGGTGACACGCCTAATTTTGTCGAAAGTGTATTCCTTATGTGGCACCGACAAAAAAAGCAGTCCTTCAGGCTTGAGCAGTACTTTGACTTGTTCCATCCAACGAATAAGGTCAGGGATATGTTCTATTACGTGGTTTGCGATGATCAAGTCAAACGGTTCATCAAAAGACTTGGTGAACTCGCTATCTTTGATCACGAAATCGACTTCAACCAGATTGGCTGCCTTTTTCGGCCGCGTAACTACCAACTTTTTATATAATTCCTCATAAGAAAACCAATCCATGTAGTACACGTCGGCTTCGCTCTTGAAGAATGTAGGATCATCCGCCACTCCAATCTCCAAGATTCGACATTGAGAAATATCAAAGTGATCAGCGATAACTCGTTCTCGACGCTTGGCATTTTGTGATTTGGATACGGCGACCATTCAAGAGACCTTTTAGCTTAGAATTGGGCAAGACTGGATACTACTTTACGGCAACTGGTCTTTACCACAGACTTGCAACCTTTTTTTGTTTACCTTAACTATGCCCACCATAACGTAATTCTGGAAAATTCCTGGGGGAGGGGACTTTTCGGACGCCTGCGAGTGCACGTAAAAGCTTGGGAGTGGTTGAGCGCAAGGGCACGCTTTGCTAAGCGGGACATCGGGGTTGTAACGGTAAGTCTGATGCTTAGGCCTATTGGGAACTAGAACGAATATTCGACTGGCACTCGTAACGAAAAGCTAAGCAAGAGGCATTGGGTATTCGTCACCATTGCCTTAGAATACGGCATCACTTTATAAGGAGTTACCCTGCATGTCAGATGCCTCAAAAGACACACCAGAACAGGCCGAATTTAGAGCGCATTGTCGCGAGTGGCTGAGTGCAAATCATCCTGGCCAACCCCCGGTTCACATTCCTCAAGGCGCATTAGAGCTAAGTGACCCGGCAGCCTTAGAGTGGTTACAAACATGGCAGAAGTCGGCCTATGAGGCAGGTCTGGTTGGTGCTGACTACAACGTGGATTGCGGCGGCGGTGGCAAAAACAACTGCCAGCGCGTTGCCAATCAGGAAATGCTGCTGGCTAAAACGCCCTTCTTTCCGAATATCATCGGCCTTGGAATGGCAGCTCCCACTGTGCACTTCCATGGGCAGGAAGGAGTAAAACAAGAGCTGTTGCCCAAGTTACTGTCGGGTGAAGAAATGTGGTGCCAGGGCTTTAGTGAACCGGGTGCGGGGTCTGACCTGGCCAATCAACAAACCTTTGCGAAGCGTGACGGCAACAACTGGGTGATCAATGGGCACAAAGTGTGGACCTCGCTGGCGCATTTCGCTGAGTGGATGATATTGCTTTGCAGAACCTCCAAAGAAGACAAGTACAACGGCCTCTCCTACTTTGTGGTCCCAATTAAGTCGGCCGTGGGTAAGGGCGTGACCATTCGCCCCTTGATAAAAATGACCGGCGAGACCGGGTTCAATGAAGTCATTTTCGATGACTTGATTGTTGATGACCGATACCGGTTGGATGAAGTAGGTGCCGGATGGAAGGTGGCAATGACCACCTTATCGCACGAGCGTGGAGCGGGCCCTCTCACAACACCGATTGCCGGTGGTCAGGTAAATGAACAGGAAAAGGGCTCCGCTATAGGTAATGCCGCCGCATTAATCGACCTGGCAAAGCAGTCACACAGAAATGGCAAGAGTGCTGCGGAAGACGATGTTATTCGCGACCAAATAGTGCAGCTAATGATTCGCCAGGAAGGTTTTCGCCAGAATCAGCGCCGTATTCCAATCTCCACGCTCAACGACCACCCAATGCGCGTACCTTTGCAATACAAACTTGTTGCTACCGAATTGAATCAGGACATTGCTGCACTCGCCTATGAAATTCAAGGCGCTGCAAGCAGTTTGTACATTAATGATGACAACGCAGCAGCGGGAGGCCAATGGCAACTGGCCTACATGAACAGCTTTGGTGTCACCATAGCGGCCGGCGCCAATGAAGTGCAGCGCAACATATTAGGCGAGCGGGTCTTGGACTTGCCCAAATCTAAGTAATCTTGAGGCTTACATCTAGGGGCGCAAGCGACCTAAGCATAAATAGACGTGCTAACCAATACAAGTACGCCAGTAACTACTAACGGAACTCATATGACACAATCTCAGAATTTTGGCTTTGGCGATGAAGAATTCATGCTTAAAGAAGCCGCTGCAAAGTTTTTTTCAGACAACTGCCCAGCGGATGTAACCCACGCATTAGTTGCCGATAACTCCGACATATACCGCCCCATTGAAAGCAAATGGGATAAAAAACTCTGGCAACAAATTGTTGATTTAGGATGGACATCAGTATGCGTGCCCGAATCAGCCGGTGGTATTGGTATGCCAGTAGTGGCCGCCGTCGCGCTTGCTGAAGAGGCGGGCAAAGCGGCTTTTCCTTCACCCTTGCTCGCAACGTTTAATGCTACTTTTGTGGCGCGGGCTTGCGAATCGGAAGCGGCAACAAAATTGCTCGGTGAGATTGCGATGGGCACCTCGGCCACACTGGCCATTACTAATGAAAAAGGCTCATGGGAGGCGCAAGATACAGACGTTACCTTGCAAGATGGAAAGCTAACGGGCACTGCCTACTTTGTTCAAGACGCGCAAAAAGCCGATGTATTAGTTGTCTCAGTCAATAGCGATGATGGGCTTGCTCTGTACAGAGTGGATTCGAACGCGAATGGCGTAAGCCTGGAAGCAGACAGCATAATCGACTTAACCCGCGATCAAGCGCACATCCGTTTTGATAAGGTACAAGGTGAATTGCTCACTGTTAATGGCGCACAGGCGCTAGAAGAGGCGCACCCTGCCATTCTCTGCATTACAGCGGCCGACATGGTGGGCAGCGGCGAATGGTTATTACAAACCACGGCCGAGTACGCACGAACCAGGGTACAGTTCGACAAGCCACTTGGCTTCTTTCAGGCGGTAAAACATCCTCTAGTAAACGTAATGCTGGCCATAGACGCGGCCAAGTCACTCACCTACAACGCCGCGTGCGCGGTTGATGAAGAGCCTTCAAGGGCACTAAAGCTGGCTCGCATGGCGAAATCTGCGGCCAGCGACATGGCTGTGTTTTCCTCAAGCCGAGCGGTGCAGTTTCATGGTGGCATTGGCTTTACCTGGGAGTGCTTTGTTCACCTGTTTTTCAAGCGGCAGATGCACAACCATATTCTTTATGGCGACGGAAAATACCAACGCGCAAAGTTGGCGGAAATGCTTTTTGATAAGGCCGCCTGATAAACGCAAACCGTGTACTAATTGCGTATTAACTGTGTACTAACTATGTACTACGGCGAAAAACTTAACAGCATTACTCATCTCATTGGTGCTGTATTGGCACTGGTGGGCTTTGGCGCTTTGCTGACCGTGAGTATTCAGCATCGCGACCCTTGGATGATTGTCAGCTTCAGCGTGTTTGGCGTTACCTTGGTGGCGTTGTACACCTGCTCTACTCTGTACCACAGCTTTAAACCACCAGCGCTTAAGCGCTTGTTTCAAAAACTCGACCATGCGGCTATCTACTTACTGATCGCCGGCACTTACACACCCTATATGCTAGTGTCACTGCGCGAGTCGAGCGGCCCTTTGATACTTGCCGCAGTTTGGGGCTTGGCGATTGTGGGCATACTGCTTGATACGCTTAAAAAAGAACGTGTGGAGCTACTGCAAATAGGTATTTACTTGCTAATGGGCTGGCTGGTTGTGGTTGATTTCGAAAACTTGAAACTGGCAATTTCAAGCGCGGGCGTTAACTGGTTAATTGCTGGCGGCCTTGCTTACACGCTTGGCGTTACTTTCTACGTGCTCGATAATAAGAATCGGATGCGTCATGCACATGGCATTTGGCATGTCTTTGTTCTGCTTGGCTCCATCACGCATTTCGTTTCTATCTTGGTGTATGTGCGCTAAACCCCGGCGGGTAGACACACAGAAATAGCCTAAAAAGACCAGCCTAGCACCGCTCGCGAGGTGGCACTTTTTTGCCGCTTCAGTCACATAACTGGCAAAGTTTCACCACATAACTGCCGGTCACCCAAGTTGTCAGTTTACGTTGACGAAGATTCAGGGCAAGTTCTACTGCTAGCACTCTCAATATAGTCACCAAAGCGCTTACAGCACAGCTGCGGAAAGCGTGCGTGGTTAAATTTTTCTCGTGCTAGGCCTGCCTAAAAACATGGCACAGCTATTGCAATTACATCGCAGGGACTATGGCAGTTAAGCCTAGTTGTAGCCTGGCTAACGATGTAGAAGGATTGGATGAATAGCACCGTACTCGAAATTGACCCTATCACCCCTCACGTCCAAAATTCTCAGAGCCACTCAAAAGAAAGTAACACTGCACAGGCCAGCAAGCCCCTACAGCACAGCGGTTGTTTACACGGCCTAGCGCACCTTATGACGCGAGTGTTCAATGGCGAAAACGTAGAAGATCTAGGCTTAGACCTTGTTAACCGCGGCAAACAAGGCGATGCCGATGCTTTGTTAGATTTATCAATTCTACTGCAATTACTGGGCGAGCCAGCGAACGGACTTGAGGTACAGAGGCAAGCGCTTGAAATAAAGCGAAGCTATCTGCTGAGGTCACCCAAGAAGAAAAACACACTTACATTGTTAGCAATTGTTGCCCCTGGCAACCTCATGACCAATACACCTATAGAATTCATCGCTGAAAGTGCTGGCTTTAGCGTTCAGTTTCTTTATATGGATCCTACACTGCCCATTCCAAGCAAGCTGCCTAAGCACGATTTGGCGATGGTGGCCATCAGTGAGTTGGACAGGAACCTGCCAACCCTAGACTATCTAGCAAGTTGGATTGACGTATGGCCACGCCCGGTCATTAACGCGCCCGGGCGAATCAGTGTTTTGGGACGAGATCAGATTTGTTTGCAGTTACAACACCAGGTCGGCATAGAAATGCCGGTAACAGTTAGAGTATCGCGCGGCGTACTAAATGACACGGCAGATGGGCGCCTTTCTCTGTTAGAACTGACGCCTGACGCGAGCCTACCAATAATTATTCGGCCTACCGATTCACACGCCGGAGAAGGCTTGGAGAGATTAGAGACTAGACTCGCACTTAAAGACTATTTGCTGCGTCATACTGAGGAAGAATATTTTGTTTCACGGTACGTGGATTACCGAAGTGACGATGGACAGTTTCGCAAGTACCGCATAGTGCTCATAGATGGCCAGCCAGAGCTAGCCCATATGGCAGTATCCGATCATTGGATGGTGCACTACGGAATTGCTGGCATGGAACAAAGCGTCGAAAAACGCGAAGAAGAAGCATCCGTAATGGCAGACTTTAACCAGGGCTTCGCACAACGGCATGCAGCCGCATTCCAGACATTGCACAACACTGTTGGCTTGGAGTACTTTGGTATCGACTGCGCTGAGAGCAAGGACGGCGAACTGCTGCTATTTGAAGTTTGCGCCTCACTAAACATACACGCTATGGATAGTGTTGCGCTCTACCCTTACAAGCAACCGCATATGCAGTCTATTTTCAAAAACTTCTCTGGAATGTTACAGCGAAAGGCAATGACACTCATTAACTGAGAACCAATAGCTGTATTAAGTAAATGCCTACGCACCAATACATCGAATCAATCACTGGCCTTAAAGTGTCCCACACCACTACCTAGTGTCTGCCCGGAAGGCATAGCACCCCATCCACTCGTCACAGCAAACCCAACAATCTTTGCTCATATCTTCACGATAAAGAGTTTGTTTGACGCACACTATGACTTATAGATGGGGCCTAGTTTATAAACGGCTTGTTTAACTAAAAATTATAGTTCACTGAAACACCCGCATGAAAGGCTTCGTCGTCATCAACTATTGTGCTGTCACCAATGCTAGAACCCAATTTAGATACGCCCGTTTTCAGCTCTACATCCCAATGCTCGCCTATCATGCGGCGTGCTCGAACGCCGGCAAAAACATTGGTCGCTGACCCACCTTCATACACAGCACGTGTTGCTGTCGCTTCGCTAGCGCTCACGCCAAAAGCATGGTTTACATTTTCATCGCTCATCCAATTTACGCCAACAACAGGGTTTACATTCCATTCGCCGTATTTCAGGTCAAAGGTATACGAGAGAGTTGCCTCATAGCCGTCTCTATCGTCTTCAAGGTCACCAAGCATAGTTAAATTTAGGCGTCCTTGGTCAGTGGTATGGTTGATATAGATACCACCAACAACAATCTCATCACGTTCAATCAAACCTGCTAGTTTGGCATTGTCGCGATACTCGTCATCATCACTTAGAAAACCAGCATCTACGCCAACCGTTAAGCCAAAGCTGAAGTCGTTCATTTCCGCTATATACAAGCTGAGTGCGCCGTCTTTGAAAAATACTCGCTCACCATTGTAAACAAGGTTTGGAAACAAAAAGCCCGTGCTGTCTTCGTCGGCATAGATATTATTAAATACAACGGTAGAGGCGCCTAAAATCCATTTACTCTCGCTGTCGCCTGGGCCAATAGCATCACTCGCGTAGGCTGTCGTGGTCATGCCTAGCGCTGCCGCTAAGGCCAAATTTAAAGTAAGTTTCTGTGCAGTGTTTTTCATGGTCTTTCCTTTAGATAGAGTCTGTAACTACCGATATTGGTATGGACACTATTTTATGGAAGGACCGTTAACGAAGACTTAATGGACAATTAACTGAAACTTAACCGCTGAAAATAATTACGCAATTACTCTGTAATGGCCGATGATTCCTCGCTTACTGGAACAAAGCACTCAACCTTATTTGTCCACGGACTATAGAAGTTAACAAAATTTGTGCTGGGTATAATCGAGGAAACCAAGGCGTTTTGCCACGTAAATTCGGTAGTTACCTGTGTCCACGTTGTTGCACCGCACACTTTACTAATGTCCAATGGCTGGCTTATTTCTACCATGCCATTCAGTGTGGAATGGTGCCAACGACGCTCCTTAGGCTGTTCACCTTCTTGATCGAACTGAACAAAGGTAACGGTACTGCAGGCAATAAGAATCTGGCTAGTAAACGCCAAACACAATGTACGAAGCATATTTTGGGTCTTCATTCCTGACACCATACCTTTACAGTTCTAGGGGAGTAGATAAAAAAAGTAACCGTGCCCATCAAATAATCTGACGCGGTAACCATGGTCTGCATTTGACTGACGTTTGCACCTTCGCACACTTCGTTAACGTCAACTCTGTGGTTTCCATTCAAACCCCAAAAGTAAAACGGCTTGCTGTCTAGATAAGTAGGGGCAGAATGATCTTTCTCTCCCCCATCTGGCCGTATAGTGACACTGGAGCAACCACTCAGCACCGTAAGAAAAAATAGTAGTGGTACACCTAAGCTGCGAATACTAAAGCTGTTCATTTTTAACAATCCTTGCCCTACTCAATATGTGGGTAGCTGTAACATAAACTTGGCACCGCCAAGAGTCGAATCTTCAATGCGCACGCGACCTTCGTAGCTTGCGGCAATATCAACCACAATAGCCAGGCCAAAACCCTGGCCAGGTATCGTGGTGTCCAGTCGCACGCCTCGTTTAAGCACATCAGCACGTTGCGCATGTGGCACGCCCGGACCGTCGTCTTCAACAACAATAACGAGTGCCTGTGCACTACTATCGCTGGTTTTAACGTCGCTGGGCACCAGCGTACTTAGCTGTAGGCTTGCCGAAACAGCGACTTTTTTACCGCAGTGCTTAAATGCGTTATCGAGAATATTGCCTAGCATCTCTGTTAGGTCATTCTCATCGCCCTGAAAAATAAGCGACTCGTCCACCTGAACATCTATGTCCACGGCTTTTTCGACATACACTTTGCCTAGCGCAGAAACCACCTCCGCAACAGCGCCCGCCAAAGGCGTTGCAACAAAACTGGATTGCTCGCGCGACGACACCGCTCGCTGTAGTTGATGGTCGACAATACCCGTCATCTTATTTACTTGCTGACGTAAAGTGTGCAGCACTTGGTCGCGGCTAAGTTCCCGCCCTTCTTCGTCGCAATCGGTGTCTAAGCCACGCAGCACAGACAACGGCGTTTTTAAGCTGTGAGACAAATCGCTGAGTTGATCTCGATAGCGCAAACGCTGACGGCGTTCGTTGTCTACTAAGCGGTTAAGATTCGCTGTAAGAGGTAGTATTTCTTTAGGATACGCTCCAGAAAGTGCAGGCAAGCGACCTTCAATCATGGATTGAACATCTTTAGTAACGCTTCGCACTGGTCGTAAGCCCCAATGTGTTATAACAGCTTGTAAGGCTAAAAGAATAATGCCGAATACAGTCAAAAAAGCGATGCTAGTGAAGCGAAAGTCATCTATTTGTTGCTGGTAATCTGAAGCGTCTTCCATAACTGTAAAAACGAATGTTGCTTTACCTCCCGCGCCGTCGGGCCACACAGTGCTATAGCTAAACACATAAAAATAGTGGCCATCGTTATCCGCTGCTCTACCAAAGAATGACTCACCCGCGTCGGGAGAAGGAACCGACAGTTGCAGATCACCCGCGGAAGTACTGCGCCATACATCACGCTTCTGCTGGTCAGTGACAATACCAATCAGCTCGCCATCAATCAGATTAAACAACATATCAGGTACCTGTTGGGGCAGCTCAATACCTGCGCCATTGCTGTCTGCCACTGAAAGAAGCCCCTGCGTGTGTAGCTCAAGCTTTTCTCTAACAAAGCGCTCTAAATTCAGAGAAAAGGCCTCATTCAACAACACTCCAGCCGCCCCCAAAAATACAAGCAGAACAAAGCTAGTGGACAATATAAGGCGGCCAGGAATAGACAAATTCATTGAAAAGCGCTTAATGCTGTTGCCAACGATAGCCACGACCACGAAGTGTTTCGATCGGTGGATGTACGCCCTTCGGGTCGAGCTTCTTGCGTAATCTGGCAATGATCACTTCCAACACATTGCTGTCTTTGTCATCGTCACCATCGTACAGGCGATCAATCAGCATCGACTTAGTGATAATTTTCTTCTGGTTGCTAAGGAAATACTCCAGAATTTTGAATTCGAAGGCGGTGAGCATCACCTCTTCGTCGTTAACAAAAACAGCACTGGTTTTTAGGTCCAAACTGAACGGACCACTAGCCAGCTTGGTGCTTGTGGAACCGCTTGCCCGTCTTATTAGAGCATTGATTCGCGCATCGAGCTCTTCCACTTGAAATGGCTTTGTAAGGTAATCATCAGCGCCGGAATCAAGCCCTGCCACCTTGGCTTTCCAACCCGACCTCGCAGTGAGTATCAAAGTGGGAAAGTTATGGTCGTCATCGCGCAACCTTTTAATCAACTCGATGCCATCAATTTTTGGCAAGCCCAGATCAATGATCGCTAGGTCAACCTCGTATTCTTTGGCGTAATACAGAGCTTGATAGCCGTCACTTGTTGCGTGTACTCGATGATCTAGGCGCTCAAATCTGCGGCGCAATTGCCCCTGTAGCTCTAAGTCGTCTTCAACTATCAATATGCGCAGACAATTATTCATGTTCTCGCTCCTTGCTTTGCTCCTGCTCGTTCTCTCGAGACTTCACTTGCGGCTTCTCTTGCACCCTCTTTTGCTCCAGGACTGGCTTAGCACTGGATAATTTCGCATGCGGGTCAATCAAGGCACTACTCAGCGCATCTATGTACAGAATATGGATTTCACCTTGTCTGGAGATGAGCTTTACTCGATATGCAAACCGGGTGGCGCTGTCATCAGCTGTCATAGGCTGGCTTGCTGGCATTGTAATGAGCTTCACTTTCAACACATTGCCTGCCACATGTTGGCGCGCGGCATTGGCAGCCTCGTCCGCGCTGATTCGATTACTTTTTACTGACGTAGACGCAGTGTCTGGTGCGAGAGTATCGCTTGGCAAGCGTTCGGCTTGCTGATTGGCGCTATTGTCTATTGGCGCCTGTATTTTTCCTTCCAGCCAAATATTCATTGGCTTCACCAGGTTCTCTAGCCAACGCGTAGGCTTCGCTATCTTTTTTTCCAGCCAAACAGACTTGCCTTCTCGTGGGGCGGAGTTTTCTTGTGTTGAGGTTCGCTCAAATGTTGATTGCTCTGGAACCGCTTGCTCAGGCCTTGGAGCAGCGCCATAGGCTGCGTCGCCAACTTCTGCGGCGCGTGGTACAGGGTTCTGCTCAGCCGCATAGTCATTTACAGCTAATGCGTCGTCAGCCGCTGCCCCATAGGTAGCCAACAATGCGATTACGCCAATTGCGCAAACACCGCTATAGACTGACCTTAGAACAGGGCTGATTAAACGAATAATGTTGGCCTCATTTAGGCTTGGAATAGCTATTACTTTGGATAAGTAACGCATCCTACTTTAGATACATTAACGGAACATTAACGTCGCCACACTCCCTATTCGACCGGTTCGTGTGTTCTGCAGCTAAATCGCTCTTTTCTGGCCCAGTTTAAACCGCGGCTTTTCGAAACTTAGTCGAAAATATGAGCAGGGCGCCCCAAGCGACCAGGCAATACCGAAGTGGCGCGACCAGTTTCAATCGGTGTTAGCGAGTCACCGAGTGTGTGAAGCGCTTCAGCGGATAGCAATTCGGCCAGCTGATTCACAGAGTTGCTATCGAGTTCGGCAAAGTCTTGCTTCAGTTTGTTTAAGCATTGCGCCCTGTATGGAGCGGTCGGCACTTCCCAATCAACGCCCAGGCTGCGATACCGCACTAGTTTCTCGCCACTTGTAAGCGCTTGGGCGTTCGCTACCATGTAGGGTAAATAATCATTTGAAACCATGTCAAAAAAGAATCCAAGGTCTTGCGGCACGGCCTCCAATGGCTTGGCTTTATCTATATTAGCCGGGCGGCTTGCCCACAGCCTTGTTACCCACTGCGCCACGTACGGTGCATGCTCCCTCATTAAAGCGCCTGGTGTGGGGTCGCAAAAAAAGTGTCTGAAAAATGGCCCAAACAAGCCGTAATCCGCCTCGCAAGGGCGGTCGCCAAACAGAAAAGGCCTGGTCGCGAAAATAGAGTCTAACGCACGCAGTGAGTCGAGATAGAGTGCCTCAATAGCCGGAGCCGTAGTTTTGTTTACACCATCCTTTTTGAGATAGACAATTCGTTGCCGTATCAGCATAAACCATTGGCGGAGAAACAAAGGCGCTCGCTTATTCCGAAGATAGGTGCGCGCTATCCAGCGGCTCATTAACCTTGAATCTTCCTTAAAATGCCAGCGGTAATACAAAGCTGGCCGCCAAAACCATTCGTCGAACAGGTCTTCTAACAAAAGACCACAGAAAGCCGTTGTTGGGTCTTGTGGACGAATATTTAAGCCAAGGCCTTGTTTCTCTAAGTGTTCAATAATGGCCGTGGTATCTGTTAGCCATTCGCCTTCTGGCGTTTGTACGCATGGCAGCTGCTTAACTCCGGTGGCCGCGCTGCATGTGTCAAAATCATCCGTTGTCATCTCAACGTAGCGGTAAGGAAGACCTGTGTTTTTGAAGTAGGCTTCGAGCTTGCCAGTAAAATACGAGCAATCTAAGCCGTACATTACATATTCGCTGGCTTTCGTTTTATTCATGAGCAGAGACCCCCTTAATCGCCAATGCTATTGTGCGCTGGGCTCAAGCAGAACAACCGGTATCTCTCTTACCCCACGCGTACGCTTTTCGTATTCTGCGAAGCTTGGGTCGAGTTCGATTATTTTAGCCCAGCCTTGGTCACGCTCTTCTCCCTCGAGGTTGCGTGCACGCACCGAAGCAACGCGACTTCCAACCTGAACGCTAACGTCCGGATTCGCCATCAAATTCAGATACCAGATGGGGTGCTTCGGTTCACCTGCCCAGGAGGCTGCCACTATCCAGCCGCCGTTGTGCTCAACGTACACCAAGCCATTGGTTCTTGGTAAACCGCTGCGTCGGCCGACTGTATTCAATAGAAGAACCGGGTCGCCGCCCAACTTACCGAGGATGCGGCCGCCACTTTTTCGATATATCCATGGGTGAATGCGAAAGAAGAATTCGGTAAAGGCATTTCGACTTGCTGCAGGCATGGTTGCTTCCTCAGAGTTGGTGCGGTTGGGCTGTAAAGTTGATGCCGACCATAACAAGGCCAAGCATCCAGTAAGCACAACATGACATCAAATGGATTTATTTCATCATTTCATGACTGCGTGTAATATAGCGGCATGATGGATATTAAACATTTAAAACACCTTCTTGCCGTGGCGACGTACCCAACCGTGCAAGCGGCTGCCGACTCTTTGTATATAACGCAGTCGGCACTGACAAAAAGCATCGCGCGCTTTGAGGACGATTTAGGTGCCCCGCTGTTCGACCGCAAAGGTCACCGCCTGTCATTGACAGAGTTAGGGCTGCATTTAGTGAAGCGCGCTGAAGAACTTATGCGCCAGGTTCACGCCATTGAAGAAGAGGTATCGCTATGGAAGGGCTTGGGGGCTGGTGAGGTTAAAGTGGGTATCGACCCTATGGCGGAATTCGGCCTCTTACCCGATGTGCTCGAAACGTTTGTACCTGCCCACCCCGGCATACTAATAGCGCTTAGGTCTGGCCATACCGAAACACTTCTGCCAGCTTTACTCAGTGGTGAGCTGCACTTTATGGTCGCGGACGCCGAGCTAGCACTGCGCCATGAACAGCTTGATGTTCTTGAGCTGGTTGCCTCACCCTTAGCCGCCGCGATAAGACCAGGCCACCCCCTCGCAAACAGTAAAAATCCGACGCCGGCACAAGTTAGCTGTTACCCGCGTATCGGGGCCACCATAGCACCGCGTTTTGAACATTGGGAAAACGAGCGCGTTAAGCGCGAAGGCGGCGAACCTCTGTCGCGCTCACTAACCAGCGACAACTACGGCTTGCTTGCAAGGCTTGCGGAGAAGAGTGACTCGATAGTTTTTGGTCCCCACACTCTCTTGAAGAGCTACGAGAACGAGGGCCGCTTGAACATAGTACCGTGGCCGCTTGACGGACCAAACACTCAGTTGAGTTTAATACGTATGAAAGAGCGACACCTTCCGCCCGCGGCTGAGCGATTGATAGAATTAGTGTTGAGCACCGTTGAACGCGAAAGCTAAAGAAATCAAAAGTAACAAGGGTGGTCTTCACACATTGAAAGGGCATAATAGCGCCCTCTACAAACAAACAGATTGATACAAGTAAGCGTGCGACTTTTTCTAGCGCCTATGGAAGGCGTGGTTGATCATCACTTTAGAACGCTTTACAGCGAGATTGGCGGCATAGACGTGTGCGTTAGCGAGTTTATGCGGGTCAACGATTTGCCTGTACCCCGCAGAACCTTTCTTAGAGACTGCCAAGAACTGAACAAGCCTGGCTTAAGTACAACGCCTAATGGCACGCCCGTGCGTATTCAGTTGCTGGGCAGCAATCCCGACACTATGGCCGAAAGCGCTGCAACAGCGGTTGGTCTCGGTGCCAGCGCTATAGACCTTAACTTTGGCTGCCCTGCGAAAACGGTTAATAACAGCCGAGGCGGCGCGGTATTGTTAAAAGACTCAAAGCTTGTAGGCAACATTGTTCGAGCAGTGAGAGCGGCAGTACCCAGCAATACACCGGTAACGGCCAAGATGCGCCTGGGTTTCGAAGACCGCAGCCTTTATATGGAAAATGCGCTCGCGATCGCCGACGCGGGGGCCACTGAATTGTTCGTGCACGCGCGCTCAAAAGCAGACGCTTACAACCCACCGGCTTACTGGTCGTGCCTGCGCGACATTAATGAACAGCTGCATATTCCGGTGATTGCCAATGGCGAAATTTGGAATGTGCAAGACTGGCATCAATGCCAGCAGGAAAGTGGTTGCAACGATTTTATGTTGGGTCGCGGTTTAATCGCCTGCCCTGACCTTGCCTTGCAAATCAGAGCAGCTGCTGCCAATCAGAGTGACTACCAGGTTTTATCATGGTCTCTGGTAACACAACTGTTGTGGCGTTTTTACCTTGAAACCAAAGACGCTTACCCACAACGTTTTCTCGGCAACCGGGTGAAGCAATGGCTGTTTTACCTGCAAATGCACTACCCTGAAGCCGGCCCTTTCTTTTTACACGTAAAGCGCTTTAAAGAGCAGGAGCAATTTAACGCGGCTTTTGCCACGTTGCCCGGTTAGAAATCCGGTAATTTCTCAACCCGCGACAAACGGATTGCATGCTTTTTTGATGCTCAATGGCACATCCATGTGCCGTCCCTCGCTACTATCCCTGGCGCTATTCGCTTCAAAACAGCATGCAATCCGCTTGTCACTATCCTATCAGTGTCTGCAGGATTATCCCTTTTTTCAGGGATAGCCATACGGGAGACTAGCCTCTCGTGTGACGGTAATAAGCACCACAGAGATAGATCTTTCTCAGTTGTCGATCTAAAGCACCTTAGCAATAGACTGCGCTAAGTAATCCACATTGCTCGGCGAAATCGCAGCTACATTAATGCGGCTAGAGCCTACAACGTAAATACTGAATTCATCTTGCAGGCGCTGTACCTGGTCTTTATCAATACCTAAAAATGAGAACATGCCATTCTGTTCTTTGATGAAATTGAAGTCTTGAGCCACTCCATTTGCAACCAATTTATCAACCAAAAGTTGCCGCATTCCACTTATGCGATCGCGCATCAGTGCTAACTCGGTATGCCATTCGCTGGTCAATTCATCAGAGCTCAGAATAGTCTCAACAATGGCAGCCCCGTGCGCCGGCGGCATCGAGTAATTGACCCGTACAATTGGCATCAGTACCGAGCTGGCTATATCAGCCGCTGCAGCACTTTTAGCAATAACAGAACAGGCTCCGATGCGCTCGCGATATAAACCAAAGTTCTTTGAACACGAACTGCAGTAAATCATCTCGTCTACGGTGTCGGCCATTAAGCGCACGCCGTAAGCGTCTTCGTCTATTCCACTACCAAACCCCTGGTAAGCCATATCAATCACTGGCATAAAGCCAACCGACTTGCTTAACTCGGCTACCTGCTGCCACTGCTCATTATTCAAGTCCATGCCGCTGGGATTGTGACAACAGGCATGAAACAGTACGGCATCTTCGCTGGGTATTAGCTTTAACGCTTCCGACATTGCCTCAAAGTCGAGGCACTTATTGTCGTAATCATAATAGGGGTAGGTGTTAACAGTTAAGCCGGCGGCGGTAAAAACGCCCGCATGATTGGCCCACGTTGGGTTGCTTACCCATATAGTAGCGCCAGGCTTGCAGGCATTAATAAACTCGCCGGCTATTCGTAATGCGCCTGTGCCGCCTGGTGTAGAAATTGTGCGAATTCTGTTTTCACTGATAACACGGTGCTCGCCTAAATTCAGCTCGGCAATTTTTTGGTTGAACAGCGCAGATCCTGCCGAGGTGATATAGGTCTTGCTGGTCTCACTTGCCGTTCGTTGCTGCTCAGCCGCTTTAACACAGGCCAAAATAGGCGTTAGTCCCGCTTCATCCTTGTAAATACCGGGGCCTAGGTCGATCTTATTCGGGTTGCTGTCCGCTTTAAACTTTACAGATAAACCTAATATAGGGTCGGCTGGACGCTGTTTGAGTTCCGAAAACATAGAAGTGAATCTCTCTGCAAATAGGGTGTGGAATATGCCGTCGAGCATTATACCGACTATTGGCAGCACTGCGATTTCAATTTGATGCACACTCTAATGCATAAAAGGCGCGCCAAACAGACACTAGGCCGTATGATTCCTGATGACAGACCTGACCCCGTTACAGCTTCGTGCTAACCTGCGCGGCTAAACTGCGTCTTTATTAGCGCACACCACACAACTGAACCCAACCCAACTGAAAAGACCTGCAGCAGGTCACAAGGATCAATGACCTCATTTTCCAAACTAGGCCTTAAACCAGAGCTATTGGCCACACTGGACTCTTTGTCGTATACGGAAATGACGCCAATTCAGCAACAGAGCCTGCCTGAAATAATAAAGGGCCGGGATTTGATTGGCCAAGGTAAAACCGGCTCGGGCAAAACCGCAGCCTTTGGTTTGGGCTTACTGGAAAAACTCGATGTAAAGCGCTTCCGCGTGCAAGCCCTTGTGCTGTGCCCTACCAGGGAGCTCGCCGATCAGGTCGCTAAGGAAATTCGTCGCTTGGCGCGAGGCATTCATAACATCAAGGTACTAACCCTATGCGGTGGCATGCCGTTTGGCCCGCAGATAGGGTCGCTTGAGCATGGCGCGCATATCATTGTCGGCACGCCAGGACGGGTGGACGAGCACCTGCGCAAGGGCAACTTAAAGTTAGAAAACCTAAGCACCCTAGTGCTGGATGAAGCCGACCGTATGTTGGAAATGGGCTTTACCGAAGTTCTAAATGCCATTGTTGATAAAACCCCAAAAGAACGCCAAACCCTGCTGTTCAGCGCTACATTTCCAGACAACATAAAGAAGATTTCTAGCCGGGTTATGAACAACCCAGTTACCGTGAAAGTAGAATCAACTCATTCAGACAGCGTGATTGAGCAGCGCTTTTTTGAAGTTGATCAAAGTGATGAAGGCCGTCTTTTAGCAACACGCCTGTTACTTCATGAGCTAAGCCCGCGTGCAACGGTTATTTTTTGCAATACAAAGCGCGATGTACAGCAGGTAGCTGATGAACTCGATAGCCACGGGTTTTCGGTACTGGCCCTACACGGCGATTTAGAACAGCGCGACCGGGACAGCACTCTTATGCGCTTTTCAAATGAGAGCGTTAGCGTATTGGTAGCCACCGATGTGGCCGCACGCGGCTTGGATATCGATACGATCGACCTGGTGATCAACTACCATGTGGCCCGTGATATTGAAGTGCACACACATCGAATAGGTCGAACTGGCCGAGCAGGTAACACAGGTCTCGCCTGCTCGCTGTTCAGTCGTAAAGAGCGCTATAAAATGAAGCTGCTCGAAGACTATTTGGATCGCACTATTACACCGGTTGCTTTGCCTGAAAAAATGATGCTGGGCCAGGAGATAAGCCCACCAACCATGAAAACACTGCAAATCGATGGCGGCAAAAAGCAAAAGCTAAGGCCCGGTGATATATTAGGTGCGCTCACAGGTAAGGAAGCTGGCGAGTCTTCTGGCGTGTACAAATCGGCTGCATCAAGTATTGCGGGCTCAGACGTTGGGAAGATCACTGTATTTGACAACTGGGCCTACGTGGCGGTTAAGCGAGAGGTAGCCAAACAAGCTTTACAGAAGCTTAGCCGAGGCAAGATGAAAGGCCGTTCGTTCCGTATACGTCAGGTGCCTTTTTAGCAGGAACTCTTATTAAAAGCACTAATTCAAAAACAGCGTTTTTGAAACTATCCTTTAAGAAAGCGCAGTTCTAGGAACCACTAAAGCAAGCAATGAAGACCCCAAAGAGACTTAAGCCCCTATTAGACGATGGTCTAATTGATGAGGTACTTAGCCGCTTAATGAGCGGTAAAGAAGCCGATGTATTTGTGGTTCGCTCCGGCGACAAAATTCGCTGTGCAAAAGTGTATAAGGAATCGATGAAGCGCAGCTTTAAGAAAGCCGTGCAGTATCAGGAAGGTCGAAAGGTTCGTAATAGCCGACGTCAGCGCGCGATGGAAAAAGGCTCGAAGTACGGACGCAAGCAGCAGGAAGAAACCTGGCAAACAGCCGAGGTAGATGCATTACGTCGTTTGTCAGACGCAGGTGTTCGGGTACCTGAAACCTTTGGCTGTATTGAAGGCGTTTTGTTGATGGAACTGGTGACTGACGAGCACGGTGACGTTGCACCGCGTTTGGCTGATGTGTCAATGTCGGCTGAGCAGGCAATAGAAGACCACGCCGTAGTCATGGAATATGTGAAGCGTATGCTTTGTGCCGGCGTTATTCATGGCGACCTGTCCGAATTTAATGTGCTTGTTGATGAATATGGCCCAGTGATCATCGACCTGCCCCAGGCCGTAGACGCCGCGGCGAACAACCATGCCGAATCAATGCTGACGCGTGATGTTGAAAATATGGCGAATTACTATGGCCAGTTTGCGCCGGAGCTGTTGACCAGCCGCTATGCCCAGGAAATGTGGGCCTTGTACCAAGACGGTGAACTCACGGCCGATACCGAACTCAGCGGCTTCGCTGAAGAAGACACCCATGTTGCTGATGTAGACAATGTGATGGAAGAAATTAAAGCGGTGCTGGCGGAAGAGAAAGCTAAGCAGGAGCGTTTGAGAGAAGCCGAAGAGTCTGACGACGACTAACAACCTGTTGAAAAAACCCCTGGCGGCACATTACTGCGTCGCCTAAGAGCGCCTACTGTTGGTGTTTGAACACTCAAAACCCTCATTTATTTGCATATAAACTCCGGTTTTTCGCGTCCAAACGCCTTGTACTGCACTCGCCAGAAATTTTTCAACAAGCTGTTAGCTCTCATAAAACAAACTCGCTAGAAGGAGCGCGACACACCTAGGTTGAGCAGCTGGCGGTCGTAGTCGAAAATTGGTACGTTAGAGCTGTTATCTGCCACGCTTACCGAGCCAAGCAATTGCCAGCCTTCCAGAAATTGCCACTCTAGCTCTCGTTGAAAGCCCACAGTTAATCGCAACTCTGAGTCGTCGCGTGGGGTGTTAAAAAATGGCGCTAAGCCATCATAGTCGTAGTCGCGCCAATTGACGCGCGCATAGATTGAACCGTTCTCCCACATGGATTTGTTGGCGCCTACAAACACGTTCGGGCCCGAATGACTAAAGCTGGTATCGTCAGCACTGAAGTCCTCATACCCTATTCCCGCCTGCAAGCCTACTTCCGGATCCTCAAGGTACTTCGAAACGGTGGCTGTTGCCGCAATAAAATCGCCATCTCTAGGTTTGTTAAGCTGATCGTCGTAGCTGCGTTGGGTATATACAAGGTCTAGGCCAAACTCCCAATTTTCGGCACGTTGCCACACAATGCTTGGGTTTAGCGACGTGAACAGAGCCAAGGCTTCATTACCCAACCAAAGTTTGTCTAGCTGCAAGGCAATGCCCGCTCGCCAATGCCTTGGAACAATCCAGCTGGGTCCTGTTCGCAGTGTAAGCACGGCCACATTAAAATCGTCTTCATTAAAGTACGGGCGAAGGTTGAGGTTGGCCTGCGACTGCCAAAGAAAGAACCCACTTTGCTCGCCGAAATCAAAGGTAACGCCTGGGCTGTAGTTGTGTGTAATGCCGGCAATTAACGATAAGCCTACATCCGAACGCTCCAACGAGGCATCAGTTAAAGACAAAGACGTGCCATTCAAATCAATTACAGTTTGGTCTGGGCCCGCATTAACATTGCTGTCATAGGTTAAGCCAAGGTAGATCGACCCGCCCCAGCGATGCGCCTTATTCAGTTCCTTCTGGTCAGCATCAATTTGTGCAAGAAATGCCAACAGTGTTACACGCACTTGCGGCGGAGTGTTTGGATCATCCAGCACCCTTAAGGTTTCTTCTCTGGCCTTTTCATAATCAAGACTGAGGTAATAAACGCGGGCCAGCTCAAGCCGTGCTCTGTGCAGGCTAGGGTTGCCAGAAAGAATATTTTCGAATCGCTTGCGCGCCGTTTGCAAGTCTTGTTGTTCCAGCGACTTCATTGCCTCATCAAATAGCTGATCGATTTCTTCAATTGTCAGCGCCTGTTCTTCCGCACCTTGCGCGTCAAGAGCAAACACGTTAGTCGCTTGTGCCAGCAAAACACACAGCAGCGCAGCTACCAATAACACGTGGCTATTGCATAAACAGTGAATGGGCTGCATCACAGAAGTGTGCAGATGTTGGGCTTTTTCTTGTTGAGGGCTGATCGGCATCACGATAGCTTGACCGCGCTTTGAACGCTTTCTTGAGTTCTCATTTGACTATAGCAGACGCTACACAACCACAAGGCTCAGAAATGCGCAGAAGCACTAGGCGCCGGGCGCTAATCTTGCTCGTATTTTATACACTGACATGCAGCCTCTATGCTTCTGCCTCGGGTTCTAACGACAGACTATTCGGCTTCGAGCAAACGGCGTATTCCGACTTGCAACCGTTTCCTCAGCTGGCGGACGCCATAAGCCGCTTTAAGATGCAGCGTAGCGCACATGTTAACTGCATGAAGCTTGGAACGGCCCCCTGTTCACTTAGCCCATGGTTTTCGATACTCGATTCTTTGCGCACACTGACACGCGAGCAACAGCTCGCTCAACTGAATAGTCGCATCAACAAATATCCGTACAAGACCGACAAGTACAATTACGCCAGCGATGACTATTGGGCCACACCATTGGATTTACTGACAAATGGTGGTGATTGCGAAGACTATGCTGTTACGAAAATGTTGGCCTTACAGCACTTAGGCTTCCCTGCAAGCAGTATGCGTATCGTCGTTTTGCAAGACACTCTGTCTCGCAATCCCCATGCCGTGCTTGCCGTGCAAAACGGCCGAAATACTCTAATTCTAGACAATCGCAGCAATGACATTCGTAGTGATCACGAGCTGAAGAACTACGCCCCCCTGTATTCAATCAACGAACGGCAATGGTGGCTGCATGTGCCGTTTGAAGTAGCCCAGCGCCATTTTGTACAGGTAGACTAGATAAGCGGCATCGTTAGGTTGATAGACGGTGGTATGCGGCGCGGCTAAGAGACGAGCTGCGCTGTAAGGCCAACAGGTCCTCCGTATACTGGGTAGCACTTGTTACACGCAGTACACGGGTTAGCCCTAATGAAGTTTGTTTGCAGTATTGTAGCCATTACACTGTTCCTCTTAGCACCACTTGCTTCTGCGTCAGGCCTTGCCGCCAGCAAGCGCGACTGTGTTGAAATTCTTTCTCAATGGGCGCAAGACGCTGATTCTGTTCCAGCTCATTTGCTAGCAGGGTGCCAAGAGCTTCTCACCGCTGAGAAAACAGCGCCTGCGAAAAAGCCTGCAAAGGATCCTTGCGCTTCGCCTGAAGCCGCGAACTCAATACGTTGCTGGGGTCCCTGGGAAGCGCTTAGCCCCGCTGCAGGACCAGACGCTGAGGCACCACAGACTCTTGTGATACACGATGACTATGAATTCCGTCCACAGTTTGCAGCAATCGATCCACCCGGCCTAGACCCGACTGACCCAAGCGCACCGAGTCCTGTAGACCCGATGCTGCCGGTGGACCCGATGACGCCTGTTGATCCCATGACGCCCGTGGACCCTATGACACCTGTTGACCCTATGACACCTGTTGACCCTATTACGCCGGTTGATCCAATGACGCCCGTGGTGGACCCCATGACACCAATAGACCCAATGAACCCAGAGCCACCTTTTGGCAACTGCGAAGCCGGAGCTGGCTGCGGGTTCGCACTACTTGACCCAAACTTTTGCTCTACACCAGAAGAACAAACCGTTAGCCATTTCGAATTGTCGAACGATGGCAGCCAGTTTATTTTTGACCGGGACGGAACTAAGGAAATTCGTTCGCTAACGAATATGAGCCCTACTACTTACCAAGGTGACGACGCCTTTCACGCCAGCAACGGCACAGTGGAGTCGGGCATTGCTGGAGATTTTTCAACAAACTCTAATAGTGAGTTAATAGTGGCCAGCGGCCTTTGGGGCCATGGCACCGAGGGTTTTGTTGAGCTTGGTGCAGATCATAATGAGCGACCAGCAGATGGAGGCCACTTTGTTTGGGGGGTAGCGAGCAGTCAGTCAACCTTGAACCAACTTGCAACGGAAGGTTTGAATACTGGCGGCCAGGGCATTAGCTTGCACTTTGCTGGCAGTCTGCAGCGAAACACCAGCACCACTGCAAATATTACTGTTAATTTTGGCAGTCAAGTGGACTGGAAT
The DNA here is from genome assembly GCA_045106985.1 of Pseudomonadales bacterium. Classification (GTDB taxonomy): domain Bacteria; phylum Pseudomonadota; class Gammaproteobacteria; order Pseudomonadales; family JAUIET01; genus JAUIET01. The sequence goes on from JBGCFQ010000067.1 coordinate 32,927, forward strand.
GGCCAGTGGACTTCAAGCAACAATGCGGCGGCGTCATTCACTGCCGGCGGAAACGTTCAAGGTGCAAATCTTGTATCAGACGCCGCGCGGTTCAGCGCAAACGTTGACGCTGGAAACAGTGCCATACAGGGTATTTTACTTGGTGAGCGACATTCGCAATCTCTTATTCATGCGATAGATGTTGCGTTAACGAATGGCACGCTGATCAAGGACGTTGGTCATTTAGCTGAAGTTCGACCTTAAGGTCGGTAGAACGACATATTCTATGTTCACTCCATCTTTACGCTATGCGCTTAAAGTAACGCTACTACTTCTACTCAGTGCCAGCACTTGCGCCAGTACCGCTGCTATTCCCGCTTTGGTTTCCGAAGGCTTAGCGCCCGAGCACACGATCATTAATAGCGATGAGGAAATATGGACAGCTAGCAATGGCTTAACACCTAATGGCCAGGAACTTCTTCAAGCAATAAAAAACCTGGATCTCTACGGGCTTAGTCCGAACGCTTTTCGGAAAGATCTTAATCAACTTACAGGCGCAGCCAGCGGTAACGAAGAGCTGGAACATCAGTTCAATAGGGTTTTCGAGCGGTTAAGCCAGGCATTGAGCCAAGGCCAAACAAGCCCTACTGAGCAAAGCGAATGGAGCATAAAGCAAGAAGCTGTTTCTACAGACAAATTGTTTTCGTTGCTTCGCAACAAAGCTAAGCTGTCAGAAATACTTGCAAACCTAAGGCCCACGTCCCAACAACACCAACAGCTACTCAGTGCTTTGCAGCACTACGTATCAATACAAAGCAATGGTGGTTGGAGGTCATTATCAAACTCTGACCTTGTGCTCAACCCGGGTGACCGCCACCCCGATATTGCTCGGCTACGTGATCGCCTGCGCATTGAAGGCGACTATCAGGGTCAGATGCAAGCTGATCCATTATATTTTGGACCTTCGTTGAGTTTGGCCTTACAGCAATTTCAGTCGCGCCATGGCTTAATCAACGATGGCATGCTCGACTTGCAAACACGACGTACTCTGCGCGTGCCATTAGCTAAACGCATTGAACAGCTTAGAGTTAACCTTGAACGCTGGCGCTGGCTGCCACGTGAACTCGGCGAACGTTATTTACTCGTTAATACTGCTGGTGGATACGCTGATCTAATAGAGAACAATGCGCGAAAACTGACCGTTCGCACCATCGCAGGACGGCCTTATCGTGCGACACCCAGTCTTTCCTCAAAGATTACGAGACTAGTGGTAAACCCTAGCTGGGGAGTTCCGCACCGGATTGCAGTGGAAGACTTGTTACCTATGCAGCAAAATAACAATCAGTTCTTCACAAACAAGGCAATTCGTGTTTTTAGTTCGAAAGGAACAGAGCTTGATACAAGCACGATAAACTGGAGCGCTGTAAGCGCGCGAAATTTTCCCTACCGGCTGCGTCAAGACCCGGGCACTGACAACAGTATGGGTCGAATCAAGTTTGTATTTGCCAATGAGTTCGACGTATACCTGCACGATACGCCTAACAAAATCTTGTTCGAGCTGCCAAGTAGAAGCTTCAGCTCAGGTTGTGTGCGTGTTGAGGAGCCGCTGCTCTTGGCAAAGAGTTTAATTGCGGAAGATTCCAATGCTCTCAGCGTGCTGGAAGACTCATCTAGGTCAAACAACGCAGACACGACGAACGTTGGTCTGATTAACCCCGTGCCCATCTATCTGGTGTATATGACCGCCTGGGTTGATGAGAAAGGCCTATTGCATTTTACCACCGACAGATACGGACGAGACCCCCTGATTGCACAGGAACTTCAAGACAACTCGCAGCGAACCGCCGCCCTACCCTAAACCTGACGCTCGTTTTACCTTCTGCGCTTATGAGCAATCCTGATTGCGGGTATGATAGTGCTCTTGCACAATTATCGAGAATCCGCATGAGCAATAAAATACCCCGCAGTAAAGAAAACGACTTCAGTGCGAAGATAATTACCGAGCGACAACAATTTTTGGAAGAAAAGTCTGGCTCTAAACTGAACCATACAAAGCAGTTCTCGTTTGACCCCGACACAATGGAAGGTAATGTTGAGCATTTATTCGGCGTAGCGCAAATTCCTATAGGGGTTGCCGGTCCCCTTCTAGTCGATGGTGAACACGCAAAGGGCGAGTTCTACGTACCTATGGCCACCATCGAAGGCACACTCATAGCCAGTTACAACCGCGGAATGCGCGTTATACGCGAAAGCGGCGGTGTAACCACCACGGTAATGGGTGATTCTATGCAACGCGCACCTGTGTTTATGTTTAAAAGCGCGCGTGATGCCAGAGATTTTGGCTTATGGCTGAAAGAAAATTTCGAGGCTATTAAAGCCCAGGCAGAGAGCACAACGTCGGTTGGCAAACTGTTGGACATTGAACAATACTCAGTCCATAACATCATTTACGCCCGCTTTGATTACAGCACAGGCGACGCCGCAGGCCAAAATATGACAGGGCGGGCTACCTTTGTAGCCTGCGAATGGATTCGCGCCAATTACCCGAAACTAAAAACTTACGGCTTGTCGGGCGGCATGGAAACAGAAAAGAAAACGTCCTTTGTAAACTCGCTGATGGGCCGCGGTCGACGAGTTACAGCCGAAATCACCGTGCCGCGGCAAATACTCAAAGACCTATTGCGTACTACACCAGAGCAGCTTCGAAACGGCCAGAGTGTTAACACTCTAGCTGCTTTCTTAACCGGGGCTTCCAATAATGCCGCGCACCCTGCGAACGGCTTGGCCGCTTTGTATTTAGCCACAGGGCAAGACGCGGCCAACATTGCCGAGGCAAATCAGTGCAGCGTTCACAGTTACGTCACTAATGCAGGAGACCTGTATTACTCGGTTACTCTGCCCGCTTTGATCATGGCGACATATGGCGGTGGCACCAGCTTAGCAACACAGCGCGAGTGTTTGGAATTGATGGGGTGCTATGGCAAAGACAAGGCCTATAAGTTACTGGAAATTGCGGCCGGAATGGTAGTGGCCGGCGAGTTGTCATTGGTATCAGCGACTCGCACTGATAAAGAAACCGGCACAAACGAGTGGGTGGACGCTCATGAAAAATTGGGCCGCAATCGATAAGGCGCAATTGAAAAACCACGGTTGACACAGTTAAGAACAGATCCAGTAGCTTCAATATACAACGAACAAATAGAATTGAGATATCAGAATGATTACATTACAAGGCTTTGCCGCCAGCAACTTTTATAACGTCGTGAAACACGTTTTGCTCTATAAGGGCATTCCCTTTCAGGAGAGAGAAGTATTTGGTGCCAATGACGAATGGCTTGCAATAAGCCCGGTGGGCAAAGTGCCGGCAATTACAACAGAAGATGGCAGACACCTGTCTGAGGCGAGCGTAATCTGCGACTACCTGGAGGAAACCTACTCTTCAATGCCGCTTTACCCAACCGACGCCGTGGACCGCGCCACGGTTCGACAAATCATGAAGGTTGCCGAGCTGTACATGGAAGTGCCGACCCGCAGATTGATTGGCTATCATTTTGCTGGCGACCCGGTGCCCGACTTGCTAGCGAGTGAAGTACGACATGTTGTAAAACGCGGCGTAGGAGCGATGCAGCGCCTTTGCCAATTCTCGCCCTGGATTGCAGGTGATCAACTGACGATGGCTGATATATACGTTCATTATGTAAATGCTGTTGTTGGCCAGGTAGGATCGAAAGAATTGAACTGGGACATCATTGGCGAGATACCCGGCATGCGCGAGTGGCGGGAAGCGATGAAAGATACCGATATCGCAAGAACGGTAGAAGCTGGCCGCATGGAAAACATACCGAGGTTTGAGGCCTACGTAAAAGACTACATGACAGGCACGAAGACCGACTAAAAATAAGACCTCTCAATTTGCGTATTGAACTGACGGTATTAAATTTATCTTCAAAATAATCAACTGCTTACGAATTTGGAGAAGTAAGACGGCAAGATAATGCGAGGGCGCCAGAGAGCCCCTGAATAATACGGTCAATATTGACTGTTTTCTCAATGCGCGGCATACTCAGGCTCTAACTTTATTGGGAAATGAGCCGTGACTGCACCTACTTCTAGCGACAACCGTGCCCTTGCAGATATGCCCCTGCTTGATGCAGAAACTTTGAAATGTCCGTATCACTATGACGCCACTTTGCGCGCCGAAGCGCCCGTGTATCAAGACCCGACCTCAGGTGTGTTCACCGTTTCTACCTATGAACTGGTTCGTGAAGTTCATAAGGCGCCAGATATCTTTTCCAATGAGTTCATTCTGGCTTTAGGATCAGCAGAAGGCATAGATCCCGACATTCTGTCAGCGATGAAAGATACCTATCAATTGGGCAGAGGCACCTTGCTGACAGTTGACGACCCAGACCACAAAGGCTACCGCGACAACGTTAAAGATTTCTTCCTGCAGAATAATGTAGCGCACTACCGACCCTGGATCACGGAGTTCGCTAGGCGCTTGGTGAGTGAGATACCTGCAGGCAAGTCTTACAATTTTATTGATGGCTTTTCACGTCCCTTACCACTGTCTGTGATTATGCATGTGCTCGGCATACCGCTGGACATGTTCGATAAGGCCTTTCGATGGACCGTTGCCAATGTTGAAGTGTTGTCTCAAATTGCAGACAAGGAAGCCTTAATAGCAGCGCACGCCTCTCTTAAAGAAGAGTACGATTGGTTTGCACAGGCTCTTGAAGAGCGCAGAGCTAATCCAAGAGATGATTTGATAAGCCATGTGGCCCACGCTGAATTCAATGGCAGACCCATGACTCTTGAAGAGCAATTGTCGCATTGCACCCAGTTTCTTGTTGCTGGCAATGAGACAACCACCGCCACTATCGCCGAAGGTGTGCGCCAGTTATGCCTCAACCCTGCACAAGAGGCCCTGGTAAGAGCAGACCGTTCGCTTATTCCAAACTTGGTAGACGAATCGCTGCGTGTCGCATCACCAACGTCCAACATGTGGCGCATGGCCAAAGAAGACTACACATTGGGCGGCGTAACAATTCCTAAAGGCAGCATGGTTCTGCTACGCTACTTTTCATCAAATCACGACGAATCAATGTTTCCTGACGCCATCGAATTCGACATCACACGAAAAAACGTCAAGCGTCATATTGCTTTTGGCTTCGGCACACATGTCTGTATAGGCCAACATCTTTCTCGTTTAGAAATGACCGTGGCCTGGGAAGAACTGCTGGAAGGCACAACTGGCATGCGCTTGGATTGCGCACCTGAAGATCTGGAATACATGCCGAATATATTATTGCGTGGCCTAGAAGAAATACCTGTTGTTTTCGAGAAGTAACACCACGCCTGGCATGCTCTTGTTTAGAAGGTAATACCGCAAGTATGCGCTAGTACTAGTGCATACTTGCGCCATTTTTTTTCGAATTGACAGGCGACGATTCGAACCAACATTCTCCTGACTTGATATACTTCGCGCCCACTGAGGCACGAATATTCGCAGTCCTAAAAATGGAGATGATTTGAAAACGCAAACGGAAGCACGCAGGACGCTCTACTCCCGTCTATTGGATTTGTTGTTCGTTTCGTTTCTGTTGTCAGTTTTAATTATTGTAGCGACCGCACCTGCCTATGGTTCGATTGGTTCACGACCCGATTTGGTCGCGCACCCTCTTACTGCCCTACCAGTCTTAGACGGCAAAGTGCGTTCTGATTCGGCGTGGAACGGTGCGCAAGCGGCAACCGGCTTTGTCCAGTCAAAACCTAATGAAGGCCAACCAGCCACGCAAAGAACCAGCGTTTTCGTAGGGTTTACTGAAGACTCGCTCTATATTGCTGCTATTTTGCACGACGACAATCCAGCCGCAATTGTTACTTCTGACAGCCGACGCGATGCAGATCTTGATGAGTCCGACAGCTTTCAGCTGATTATTGACGGCTTTGCTGATGGCCAAAATGGCTTGGTGTTTGGAACAAATGCTGCGGGCATTCAATACGATGGGCAGTTAAATAACAAAGGCTCTAGCGACAGCTTACAAGGGTCAAGCAGCTTCAATCGCGATTGGGATACAACCTGGGAAGTGGCAACCCACGTTAGCGAAAATGGCTGGAGTTTGGAAATGGAGATTCCATTCAAGTCGCTTCGCTACAGTTCTAAAGAACTCTCAGGCTGGGGAATAAATTTTCAGCGGAATATTCGGCGCAACAATGAGCAGGCTTACTGGGCTCCACTTGCCAGGCATCACACTTTGTTTCGGGTTTCAGACGCCGGCCAACTTATTGGAGTGCAGGCCCCAAAGCAACGCAACTTTAAACTAACACCTTATGCCCTAGCGCGCGCTCGCCAGGGCGATGAAATCTCGGGAACGGATCAAGACAATGAGATTGGATTTGATCTGAAGTACTCCATTACTCCAAGCCTTACATTAGATGCAAGCTACAACACCGATTTCGCCCAGGTTGAAGTTGATGACGTAGTGGTAAACCTAGACCGTTTTAGTGTTTTTCTGCCAGAGAAGCGAACATTCTTTCTTGAAAATGCTGGCCAGTTTTCTGTTGGCAGTTCGCAAGACGTAGAGTTATTTTTTAGTCGTCGTATTGGCATAAGTAACAACGGCAGCGCCGTGCCAATCGAAGGCGGACTGCGTCTGTCTGGCAAGCTTGGCAACAGCACCAATATTGGCTTGCTGCACATGCGTACCGAAGAAATTGCTGGGGTTGCACCACAGAATGACTATTCCGTTGCCCGTGTTAACCAGGAGTTAAAAAACAGATCGGCCATTGGGGCAATCTATGTGCAACGCGATGGCGACACAAATGATGACGTGAACCGAACCTATGGCGTCGATGGTCGTATGGGCATCGGCGAAAACATACTGGTGTCCGGCTACCTGGCGAAAACCGATACCAACAACCGGGATGGCAAAGATCACGCCGGGCAACTGAAGTTCGATTACAGTTCAGAGCGTTGGTTTAACAGTTTTTCTTATACCGAGGTGGGCGACGACTTTAACCCTGAAGTTGGTTTTGTCGCGCGCCGAAATTTTAAGCGCTTTAATGGACTCTTCTTTCATCGCTATAGACCAGAAAATCTTTGGGGGCTTCAAGAGTTACGCCCGCATATTTCTTACCGCCATCACCGGGGTTTTGACGGAGAGAAGCAGTCAACATTCTTGCACGTAGACAACCATTTTGAATTCAAAACCGGGCTGGAATTTCATACTGGCGTAAATTTCCGGCATGAGAACGTTACGCAATCATTCGAGCTTGCGCCGGGCCGAAGGGTTCCGGTTGGCCGTTACGACGTTGAAGAAGCTCAATTGGTGTTCTTTACCAACCAAGGTGCACCGCTTAGCTTCGAAATTGATGTGGTCGCTGGTGGGTTCTTCAGCGGAGATCGAGTCACCTTGAACCCGGAGATAAATTATCGTATTGGCGAACGTTTCAACTCTGAGCTGTCGTGGAATTACAATCGTATCGATCTTGATAACGGTGAAGGTAAATTCGATATTAATGTTGGCAGCTTAAAGCTAGCCTATTCATTTACACCAAAAATGTCGCTGGAGAGCATTTTTCAATACGACGACCGTTTTGACTCTACGGCCATTAACCTTCGGTTTGCCTGGCTGCAATCAGCAAACGCTGGCCTCTACGTGGTATACAACGAGCAAAGCCAGGACGTATTTGGCATTAACCGAGAACAGCGCGAGTTAATCGTCAAGTTCAGTTACATATTTGATGTGCTCTAAGCTAGCCCTACTACTTTCCAGCGAGCTCTGAATCCGCTTTAGCAGACACAATATAGCTTTCAATCTGTGCGCGAAGCAGCTCCATAGGCAAGCCGCCCTTGGCAAGCACCGCATCATGAAATTCGCGAACATCAAACGCATCACCTAAAGCTTGTTGCGCTTTGCCTCGCAATTCCCAAATGGTCAGCTCGCCCATTTTGTACGCCAATGCCTGGCCTGGCCACGCGATGTATCGGTCTACTTCAGTTTGCACATTATGGCTAGACAGTGCCGTGTTGGATGCCAAGTAGTTCATAGCCTGATCACGCGTCCAGCCTTTCGCATGCAGGCCAGTATCAATCACTAAACGGCATGCTCTCCACATTTCATACGACAGGCGACCAAAGTGCTCGTAAGGCGTTTGATACACGCCCATTTCCACGCCTAATTTTTCTGAGTACAAACCCCAACCCTCGCCAAAGGCGTGGGGGTAAAACTGTTTCCTAAACTCAGGAACATTTTTAAGCTCTTTTGAAATACCTGATTGTAAGTGATGACCAGGCATCGCTTCGTGCAGAGTAAGTGCCGTGAGTTGATATAGAGGACGTTTGTTCAGCGCGTAGGTGTTAACCCAATACTGCCCACCTATGTTGCTTTGCAATGGCGCGCCAACATAGCGACCGGTTGTATAGTTTTCGGCTATTTCTTTCGGCACTGGTTCAACTGAATAAGGCTGCCTGGGTAAAGTGCCAAAGAAACCTGGCAATCGGCCGTCGATATCTTTGGCTATCCAGGCGGCTCTTTCCATTAAGGCTTGCGCCGTTGTGGCATAAAATTGTGGGTCGGTACGCAAAAACTTAAGGAACTCAGCGAAGCTGCCCTCAAAACCAACCTCCTCTATCACCGCATTCATCTCGGAGCGAATACGGGTCACTTCCTTTAAGCCAAGTGCATGAATTCCCTCTGGCGTTGCGTCATTCAAGGTCGTGTAATACTTTACCAGCGACTTGTACTGCTCAGGTCCGTTGGGCAAATGCAAAATGCCCACCCGCTTAACCGCGCCAGGGAGGTATTCATCCTGCATAAAACGATAGGCCTTGGCATATGCTGGCACAACGCTATCGTTAAATAGCAAAGTGGCTTCCGCCTGTATACTTGTTTGCAGGGCTTGTGGAATTGATTCTGGCATCGTCAGAAAAGGGCTGTACAGCGTGTGCTCGGCCGCTTTTTCCGTTACCAAGGCTTTAAAGCTTGGCATAATGTGGTCAAGAATTTGCCGCGGCTGTGTGTAGCCGTCTTTTAAGCCACGGCGCATGTTTGTTATATTTTGATCTATAAAAGCCGGCAGCTTAGCTACCCGCGTTAGGTAAAGCCGATAGTCTTGCTCATTTTTGAAACGTGTCGCTCTGGGTAGAAACGTAGGTTCGCTGTGAAAGCCATCGTCGGCCAGAATGGGAATTCTCCAGCTATCAAAGCGCGCCAGCTCAATTTTATGCTTAAGAATAAATCGCAGTATCTTCGCACTCAGTTGGTCGTCTTCGCTAAGAGAGACGAGATCAATGGCATTCAACTTTGCTAATGTCGCCTTATTCTGATTATGACGTCGGGCGTAGTCTTCAGGAGCTACGCTAGGTACTTGCGCATCATAGTCTCGCACACCAACGTGCGTGGCCATAAACGGCTCTTCACGCAGCTCATTCGCCCAATACTCGCCCACAAGGTCGCCAAGCTGCTGGCTAGCGTCTGCCCAGCTTACGAGTGGGATACAACACAGAAAGGCAAGTAATAGATGTTTCATCGTCGGCTTCTCGAAGGATATGTTTTTGCAGTCCATTAACATAGTAATCTTAGGGAAGCGTGTGTGGAAGATGTTTCTGTAAGACGCTTGTTGGGCATACTTAGAGGGTGTCGAATCGCCAAGCTCTAACTCGTCTCAATACTCAGATTTTCGCTTTATCGCGCAACTCGGTTTTCAGTATTTTTCCAATATGGCTGCGTGGCAATTCGTTTATCAAGCGAAGCTCGGTTAAACGCTGAGTTTTGCCAAGATCGGCGTTGGCTTCTTCCCTAAGCGCTTCTAAGTCAAGCTGCACGCCAAGCTCTGCCACCACAAAACCCAAAGGCGTTTCGCCCCATTGTCTTGAAGGCACACCAATAACAGCTGCATCAGCAACACCCTTCTGCTTCATTAGTGCTTCTTCCAGGTCACGAGGGTAGATATTAAATCCACCCGAGATAATCATGTCTTTGCTGCGGCCCATTAATGTAATGAAGCCGTCCTCATCAACACGACCAATATCACCCATTCGCTGCCAGCGCTCTCCATTTTCGTCATACCAGGTAGCTTCTTTGGTTTTCTCGGGTTGGTTTTGATAACCCGTCATCATAGTTTGCGATCGGCCAACCAGCTCTCCCATTTCTCCAACAGGCAAGCGCTTCAAGTTTTCGTCTATGGTGATTACTTCGCTGCCACGCCAGGCGACTCCAACGGTATGCAATTTATCCGGGTGTCGGTGCGCAAGCAGAAGGCAAACGACACCGCCTTCCGTCATTGAATATATCTCCATCAAACCGCCGGGCATTCTTCTGAGCACTTCTGCTTTAAGCTCTGCAGAAAACGGCGCACTCGTGCAGTTCTTTACTTTCAAGCTGTCGATGTCGTAGTCATCAAAATGCTCAAAGTCCATCAAACGTTGATATTGAACAGGCACCAACATGGTATGGCTTACTCTGTGCTCTTGCGCGAGCTCAAGCCAAGCCTGGCAGTCGAACTTAGGCATTAGTATTGAAGTGCCGCCGTAGGCAAGCGTTGTTAAAAACATGGCCAGAGTAGTGTTGGAATACAGAGGTGTGGAAAACAACGTTACTTGCCCTGGCTTACCGTATCCTCCGGCTTCTCCAATGGCCATCTGGCGCCAACGCATTAGGCGACTGTGAACAATGCCCTTAGGCGTGCCGGTGGTGCCGCTGGAATAGATAATATTAAAGGGGTCACTTTCGCCAACATCAGGGTTTACTGGTAGCGCGCCATCACTGGCCATCCAGTCGAACATCAGCGGTGCCGTGTCGCTTTTCTGATCAAGTGGAGAGCCAATTGGGGAGTCAAGCATAATGTGCTTCATTGGTGGCATTTCAATGCCACTGTCAATCAACTCCTGACGCTTTAGGCTATCAATAAACAAGTGGTCAGCTCCGCTGTCGCGCATCATTGCTGAAAGCTGCCTTGGTGTTGCAGACGTTGTTAACGGTGCCGCGCAGCCGCCCGCCACTATCGCGCCTAAATAGGCAAGTGCGTAACGCACAGACGTGCTGCCAAGAATAGTAACGGCCTGCCCTTTTTTAAGGCCATCGGCCTGCAACTGCGCGGCTATTCGATTGATAAAAGCGGTTGCTTCATACCAGCTCAGTTTTTCCTTACTGTCATCGAGTGCGACTCTTTCTGGTTGATTAACGGCATGTGCGTTAATAAGCTCTGCGAAGTGACCGTAGGCTTGGTCAAGATAGCTGACAGGGTTTAAGAGCGTTGACGTCGGCTGCTCGGTCATTTGTATGTTTCCATTAACAATGCATACATATCATAATGGCAAGCGTGGCATAAGGTCACCTCTATTACGTCGCCCTTTTCAAAATGGCACAACCCAAAACTGCAAAGAAAGTACTGCACAAGAAAAAATGAATACTGCTATTGAATTTCTGGATAAAAACGACATCCGCTATGAGCGATTTGATCACCGAGCGGTGTACACCTGCGATGAAGCAAACGAAGTAATACCTGACCTAGCAGGAGCAAGAACAAAGAACTTATTTTTGCGCAACAAAAAAGGTGATCGACATTTTTTGTTAGTGCTAAGTGAAGAAAAAGCGATTGATCTAACGGCACTGTCAAAGCAGCTGGGGTCTAGCCGGTTTACCTTTGCATCTGCTGAGCGCCTCGATCAACATTTGGCGGTTGAGCCGGGCTCGGTATCGCTTCTGGCCATTATGAATGACACTGATGGCAAGGTTGAACTAATCGTAGACGCTGATGTGTGGGCGGCAAACGCTGTGTTGTGCCACCCACTAGTCAACACGTCTACCTTAGTGCTTGCACTGGATCAGATTAAACGCTTTCTGGTCTTGTTGAATAGAAGCGCGAATATCATGACCCTACCCATCAAATAGAACAGCTCAGGCCTTCAAACAAAATCCTTAGCGCCAAATGAAATCATCGACTTAAGTAGCTCTTGCTAAAAAAGTGGCCAGGGCGTTACATCAACTCATCATTGAACCGACCTACATACCGACTGACAAAATCTGGCATCAAGCGTGTAAAGAAATCCACCTTGCCGGCGCCTTTGCCTACTAGAATTCTAGCCTTGTTCTTTTTAACCCCGTTTAAAATATCCTGCGCGGCCACCTCGGCTGTGTTGATAAACAGCTTGTCAATCTTGGCGGCTCGCTCCCCCTCATCGCTGTTACTCGCCGGGTCAACACGAGCATTGGCTACAATATTGGTTTTAATTCCAGCCGGAAATGCGGTTGAAATATTCACGGGCTCGTCCATCAGCTCAATAAGCAGGGCTTCTGTAAAGCCTCGCACAGCGAACTTAGACGCGTTGTAAATGCCTTGGGTAGGCACTGCCATAAGGCCAAAAATGCTGGAAATGTTGACGATGTGCCCCTCACCACTTTGTTTCAAATAAGGTAAGAAAGCCTTGCTTCCATGCACTACCCCCCAAAAATTGATATTCATCAGCCAGTGCATGTCTTCATACTTCAACTCTTCAATCGTGCCACCAACAGCCACCCCTGCATTGTTAATAACAAGATTCACTTTACCGTGTGATTGCACCACAGCGTCGGCAAAGTCGCGAACCTGTTGCTCATTAGCCACATCAACTATGTGTTGTGTGATAATCACGCCATTTTTCAAAGACGTCTCTAATCCAACTTTTGGGGCCTCTTCAATAATTCTGGCAGTTTCTGCTAATGATTGCTCATCAATATCGGCGCAGGCCACGCTGCAGCCCTGCTCTGCAAGCTGTATTGCAAGGCTGCGGCCAATACCAGATCCTGCACCTGTCACTGCGGCTACTTTGCCTTCGAAATTTTTCATACTTACTTTGTTCTCTTAGCTCTTTCACTTAACTTCTCCCTTTTAAAAGGGACCAATCTAACGCTCTAAATTTATTTTTGGGGTGCCAACAAATAAAGACCACATAAACAGAACGCTAATCCAAACAGGTATCTTGGTGACCATGGTTGATTAAACACAAGCAAACTGATCGGCAGCAACAACATTGTTGCTGCGCCCATTGTAACCAGTGGCGCAATAGCTAAGTGCCAATCGCTTCGATACATCAGCAAATAGCCTAACTCTATTCCTACAATTGCCACACCAACTACCACCGCTGCCCACGAAAAATTGGCCATTGAGAAACGGGGTAGATCAGCCGGCAAAAACTGCGCGGCGACTAAAGTACAAATTAATGCAGTGCTATAGAAAGTTAGAAGCACTGTGATAGGGCTAAAGCTATGGGGTACAAGCTTCATACCAACTTGGTAGAGTACGATCGACGCTACAACAATAAGTGCAGAACTAAATTGGGCGGTCATTAAGCGGTATTCCTGATAGCTTCTTGTTTTGGCAAGGTTCTTTATAGCGATGATCTGCAATAACTAAAATCACCTCGATTTACAGCTCTTAACTAGGCTGACTCCAAGCACCTTATAACATTTCAGTAATTGGCGTCGACAGTGTAGCGTCTATAGCTGTATGTGTTAAATTATCTGTTAAATACACAGCCTAAAAGAGTAAAAAGGAACTGAGCATGCAAGTCACTGTCGCCGCCACGCAAATGGCATGCAGTTGGAACCTGCCATCGAATATAGAGAAGGCCAGCGCCCTGGTGCGTCAAGCAGCAAGCGCCGGTGCTCAGATTATTCTTATTCAAGAATTATTTGAAACACCTTATTTCTGTATAGACGAGCAAGAGAAACACTTCGATTTGGCCCACACCTTTGAAGAACAGGCAACCATAAAGCACATGCAAGCCTTGGCTAAAGAACTCGAAGTAGTGTTGCCCATTTCGTATTTTGAAAAAGCCGGCCAGGCATTCTTTAACTCAGTTGCTGTAATAGACGCTGACGGCCGTATTGTTGGTCGATATCGTAAAAGCCATATTCCAGACAGCCCCGCTTACGAAGAGAAGTTCTACTTCAGCCCCGGCGATACAGGGTTCAAGGCTATCAAAACCCGATATGCCACCATTGGCGTTGCTATATGTTGGGACCAATGGTTTCCTGAAGCTGCGAGAGCTATGGTGCTTCAGGGCGCACAACTTCTGTTCTACCCAACGGCAATAGGATCAGAAATTGCCAGTCCAGAGCTAGACAGCAAAGACCATTGGCAAACAACCATGCGGGGCCATTCTGCCGCCAACATTGTGCCGGTGATAGCCTCTAATCGCATTGGCACAGAGGAAAGCCGTGGTGTTGAAATGACTTTTTATGGCTCGTCTTTCATTACAGATCACCGCGGTGCAATGGTTGAAACCGCCGACAAAACAACCGAGACGGTGCTAACGGCCAGCTTTGATTTAGACGAACAACGCGAGTATCGCCGCGCTTGGGGCGTATTCAGAGACAGACGACCGGATTTGTACGGCCCGCTGCTTACACTAGATGGCGGCTGTTCATCGGCTCATGGCTGTTCATCCGCTCAAGGCTGTTCATCCGCTGAAGGCTCTAAGACCAATTCATGAACACCCAAGAACTGGGGAAGCATTTAAGCCTTGCCGTTCTGGGCACCATTACCTTAATGCAGTTGCTGGCTTTACCCGCCATGGTGGGCGTAATCACAGATGGTTCTGGATTAACTGAGCAGCAGGCAGGAGTTGCCGCGTCAGCGAAGTTTTTTGGTGGCGCATTGGTGGCACTATTAATGGCCTTTCAAATGCACCGCTTGCCATTGCGATCTGCGGCCATGGCCGCCCTGCTGCTAGCTGCAGCGGCTGACTTCGCTTCGGCTTACAGCGCCCACTCTTTTAATTTGTTTTTATTTGCACGCTTTTGTGCCGGTATTGGCACCGGCATAGCGTACGTAGCCACGATAGCCGCATACGCTAGGTCCCACGACCCCGAGCGCGGTTACGGAATTTTTGTAACCCTGCAGTTTACCGTTAGTGGCCTGGCACTTTATGTACTACCCGTTTATTCCAGCAACCTCGGCGTGGAAGGTATGTTCCTCATTATTGCAGGATTGGATATAACGGCCTTATTATTCTGCGGTGCACTGCCAAAAATGTCGGCTGATAAGGAGAAAAGCGCTGACCATTTACACGGCATTGCTATTTCAGGCTCATCCTTAAAGGTTTTAACTACTTCGGCTGCCCTGTTTGGCATTATTGCGTTTGGCCTATATGAAGCAGCAAATACGGCTCAATTCACTTATATAGAGCGCTTGGGAGTGGCGATGCAATTTAGTGAGCATGAGATTGGTCGCGCATTGCTTATTGCCTCTTTTATTGGAATACCCGGCGCATTTTCAGTAGTTCTTCTTGGCGGCCGCTTCGGTCACACAGTGCCAATCATTGTTGGCATAACAGTCGCTATAATTGGCTTAGTGCTAGTGATCATGGCCGATTCCTATTCCGGATACTTCATGGGCGGCATATTGCTTGGCTTTAGCTGGGCTTTTTGCCTGCCCTTTATTCAGGGTTTGTTGGCAGGGCTGGACAGAACCGGCGGTGTTTTAGCGGCAGGGTCTTTTTGCACAACCGTTGGTGCCACCATTGGCCCTTACTGGGCCGCAAGACTAATTGACGACAATCAATACGACGGAGTGTTTATTATGGCGATAGGTCTGTTCGCTATTGCAGCATTGTTTTTCGTTGGCGCACGACCAAAATCTTCAGTTAAAGAGGCAACACCATGTCTGAACTAGATACACAAAACCCCGCCGACTTTGGTTTTTACATGCCGGCAGAGTGGGCTCCGCATAGCTGTACCTGGATGGCATGGCCTTGCCGCGATGGGCTATGGCCAGACTACCAGGCTGCGCAACAAGGTTATGCCGACGTGGCCAATGCCGTCGCCGCATTTGAATCAGTAAAGATGTTAGTACCGGCCGCGAAATCGAAAGCCGCGCGAGCTCTACTGAGTCACAAAATCGAGCTCGTGGAAATGCCGATAGATGACTCCTGGGCGCGCGACTCCGGGCCCAACTTTCTGGTTAACGGCAAAGGCGAATTAGCTGGCAGCGACTGGAACTTTAACGCTTGGGGTGGAAAGTACGCGCCCTTCGATCAAGACGCACTAATGGGTCGACGCATATTAGAGCTCGCCGGCGCGCGTCGCTTCGGCTCATCACTAATGGCCGAAGGTGGCGGCATCACTGTAGATGGCGAAGGCACAGTCATAACTACTGACTCCTGTTTTCCAAACAAGAACCGCAACCCCGATTGGACCAAGGCCGAAATAGAAGCCGAGCTGTGTCGTACCCTCGGCGCCTCAAAAGTAATTTGGCTGCCCGGTGATGTTGACGAAACAGAAACCGACGGCCATGTTGATGGCGCGGCCGCTTTTGTTAAACCAGGCGTGGTGCTCATAGAAGTTAATCCTGATGAGTCTGACCCACATTGCAGAGTTGCCCAAGACAACCTGAATGCCATGCAAGGCCAAACCGATGCACAGGGCAGAGACATAAAGATTGAGCTTATTAACGAAGCCAGTTACAAACCTGGCGAGTGGAATGGCGGTTGTTCGAGTTACGTTAACTCTTACCTATGCAATGGTGCCGTGATTGTGCCGGGCTATGATTTCCATCGCGACGCAGAAGCGGTTGCCACATATCAGAGACTTTACCCTGATCGTGAAATCGTTCAAGTGCAGATCAACTCAATAGCAGTTGGCGGCGGTGGCGTGCATTGTATTACCCAGCAACAGCCAGTCGCTTGATAGCTATCAACTTCATCTTTTACCCCACAGCGTACAAAAACACTCTAGAAGACTGCAGCAACACCCTGTAATCTTCTTAGGTGTTTAAGAGCCATCAGAAGAATTAATGACCAGCAGAGACCCGCGCTACGATATTTTGTTTGAGCCCATGAAAATAGGCCCAGTAACGGCAAAGAATCGTTTCTATCAAGTACCCCACTGCACCGGCATGGGATGGCAGCGACCCAGAATGCTGGCAGACATGCGAGGCGTGAAAGCTGAAGGCGGTTGGGGTGTTGTTTGCACAGAATATTGCTCTATTCACGAAGCCATCGATGACACGCCCTACCCACAGCAATCGCTGTGGGACGAAGGCGACATCAAGGCTAATCGCTTAATGACAGACAGAGTGCACGCGCACGGCGCATTGGCCGGCGTTGAGCTTTGGATGGGTGGCAGCCGTTCGCCCAGCTTGTTTACCCGCGAAATACCCATTGATGTAGCGTCGATGCCGAACTGGAACAGTGACCCAGTGCAGTCACGCGAGATGGACAAAACTGACATACAAAATGTGCGGCGTTGGCACAGAGAAGCGGCACTTCGAGCAAAAGAGGCCGGCTTCGATATTGTTTACGTGTACGCAACGCATCAATACCTACTCGACAATTTTATGAATGCCGACCTGAACACTCGCAGCGATGAATACGGCGGCAGCATCGAAAACCGCGTACGGCTTACACGCGAGATTATCGAAGACACCAAGGAAGCAGTGGGCGACAGCATGGCGGTAGCCGTACGCTTTTCGGTAGACGACGGCGGTGGCGGCGACGGCAACCCGGTTGTGGGCGATAAGATGGCGATGTTTGAATTGCTCGCCGAACTGCCCGACTTGTGGGACATCAATGTAGACGACTACAGTTTGGAAATGGGTGTGTCACGCTTTGTTCAAGAAGGTTCGCTTGAAAAATACATCAAAGACATAAAATCGAAAACCACCAAACCTGTGGTAAGCGTGGGTCGCTTTACCTCACCCGACACCATGGCCAGCCAAATTAAAAGGGGTGTTGTCGACTTTATAGGTGCCGCGCGCCCTTCAATAGCCGACCCCTTTTTGCCCAGCAAAATAGAGCAAGGCCGAATTGAAGATATTCGCGAATGCATTGGTTGCAATATTTGTTATACCGGCGACAGTAAACACGTGCCCATACGCTGCACACAAAACCCAACCATGGGCGAAGAATGGCGACGTGGTTGGCACCCGGAAAAAATCGCGCCAAAAGGAGAGTCTGACAGCGTACTTATCGTTGGCGCTGGCCCTGCAGGGTTAGAGGCAGCGGTCGCTTTAGGAAAACGCGGCTACCAAGTAATGCTAGCAGAAGCGAGCCGACACCTTGGCGGGCGAGTTACAACGGAAAGTGCCCTACCCGGCCTTGGCGAATGGGCGCGCGTTCGCGACTACCGCCTTGGCCAGCTTGATAAATTAGACAACGTAGAGATTTACCGCGAAAGCGAGCTTGCCCTTCAAGATATATTAGACCTGCAGGTTGATCACGTAGCCATAGCAACCGGCGCCAAGTGGCGTGACGACGGCTACGGTAACTACAATACCAAAGCGCTGGAACTGGACGCAGGCACGAGCGCGACGGACGCAAAGAGTGTCTTTACCCCGGATGACATTATGGCCGGCACGCTGCCAACGGGTAGAACTATTGTGTACGACGACGACAGCTTTTACATGGGCAGCGTTATAGCTGAAAAACTAAAGCTTGCTGGCCTTGATGTTGTGTATCTAACACCTGCAAGCATGGTGTCATCCTGGAGTTCAAATAATGGCGAACAAGCCCGAGTGCAATTGCGCTTGATTGAACTCGACATAGAAATTATTTTGAACCACGGTTTGGATAATTTCGCAAACGGGGAAGCCACCTTAGGCTGCGTATACTCTGAGCGCCAACACACTATTAATGCCAACAGCATTGTGATGGTAACTACCCGGCGTGCCAACGACAGCCTTTACTTTGATGTTCTACACACTATTGAAGCGCAACAGGAAAACGCGCCTCTATCAGTCAAGCGCATTGGCGACGTAGATGGCCCTGGAATAATTGCCGCGGCCGTTTATTCGGGTCACAAGTACGCCAGAGAGCTTGATGAAACCGACATCCCGGTACGACAGGATAGGATCTTTCTAGTTGAAGATTAGCCCGCTAGGCAAAGCGCATGACTGAGAACATCGCCACGGATGAAACATCCCGATACGACATACTTTTCGAGCCAGTAAAGATCGGCCCGAAAACGGCGCCGAATCGTTTTTATCAAGTACCTCACGGTTCAGGCATGGGCTATCGTCACCCAGAATCGCTTGCGGCAATGCGCGGTGTAAAAGCCGAAGGTGGTTGGGGCGTTGTCTGTTCCGAATACACAACCATCCACCCCAGCATGGATGACACTCCTAGTCCGTTCGCAACGCTGTGGACAGACGATGACATCAGAGCCAATGCACTGGTTGCTGATGCAATTCATGAACATGGGGCGCTGTCGGCCGTTGAGCTGTGTATAAGCGGCAACGCCACAGGCAACCTGCTGTCCAGAACACCTTCTTTTGATGTGGGCTCAAGCCCGGTTTGGTTGTACCCATGGCAAACGCGACGTGTAGACAAAGCTGACATAGCAAACATACGCCATTGGCACAGAGAGGCCGCCAAGCGCGCTGTGCAGGCCGGCCACGACATTGTTTACATATACGCCACACACGGTTATTTTCTCTCGCGTTTTTTGTGGGCTGATACCAACGACAGAAGCGACGAATACGGCGGCAGCCTGAGCAATCGCGTTCGTATAGTGCGCGAAATTATAGAAGATACTAAAGAGACCGTGGGCGACAAGTGCGCAGTGGCCGTGCGCTTCTCAGTTGACCAGGGTCTATCAATGGCCGGCACAGCGGCCGACGACGAAACCCGAGAAATGTTGGCCATGCTCGCCCCCTTGCCCGACATTTGGGACCTTAATATTTATGATTGGTACCGCGAAATTGGCCCCAGCCGTTTCTACCAGGAAGGCATGTTAGAAGAGTTCGTACGCTATGCTCGCTCGGTTGTGCAGCAGCCCATTGTAGGCACCGGCCGATTCACATCGCCCGACACAATGCTTAAGCAGGTGACCTCTGGTGTTCTGGATTTCATCGGCGCCGCTCGCCCAAGTATCGCTGACCCTTTTTTGCCGAATAAAATTAGGGAAGGTCGCATAGACGAAATACGCGAGTGCATTGGCTGCAACATTTGCTATACCGGCACACACATAGGCCACCCAATACGCTGCACGCAAAACCCAAGCATGGGAATGGAATGGCAACGCGGCTGGCATCCTGAGAGAGTACCTAAAACCGAGTCTACCAACACCCTACTTGTTGTTGGCGCTGGCCCCGCTGGGCTTGAAGCGGCATTAACGGCCGCAAAGCGTGGCTTTCAGGTAGCACTTGCTGAAGCCAGTTCTGAACTTGGCGGGCGAGTAAGCAAAGAGAGCCGCTTACCGGGTTTAAACGAGTGGGCACGTGTACGCGACTACCGTGTGCAGCAATTGATAACCATGCCCAATGTGGATATATACCGGGACAGCGAACTCAGCGCTGAGCAAATTATTGAGTTTGGCTTTAATCATGTACTTCTCGCCACGGGCTCAAACTGGCGAAACGATGGCACTGGCAGAAGTAGCAGCGCTGCTGCGTTCGATCAAAACTCCGAAGGCTTGTTTTCTGTAAACGCTGTTCTTAATGGGCAGATGCCCTCAATAACAGAAGACAGCTCCGTATTGATCTATGACGATGATGATTATTACATGGCCGCGGTTATCGCCTTAAAAATGCAACGCGCTGGCGCTAAAGTCACCCTGGTTTGCACCAAGGGCTCAGCCGCGCACTGGTCCAAGTTTACCGAAGAACATTCATTGGTAAACGCCGAGCTCCTTAACGAAGGCGTGAACATTGTTACCAATCACAGCGTCTCCCATCTTGTTGATGGCGTTGCCACCTTAAGTTGTGTTTTCACCGGCAAAGAATCGCAGCATTCTTGTTCTGCATTTATACCGGTCACATCCAGAGTGCCTGAAGACATGCTTTTTCAGCAACTCACAGAGATGCAACAACGCTGGAAAGATGCAGGCTTGCTGAGTGTGCGTTGCGTTGGCGACTGCCTGGCGCCAGGCATAATCGCGCAAGCAGTGCATGCGGGGCGTGAAGCCGCAATGGAACTTGAAGCTGAGCGATCGTTAAAGGATGTAAGAGAATTTTCGTTACAAGCTGAGAAGTCAACGCCTGCAGGTTAATAGGCACCAATGAGCGCTAGCAACCATAATTTTGATATGTCCAATAAGGCCAGCTGATAGGACGTACTTGACTACCCTAG
>JBGCFQ010000068.1:0-40783 GCA_045106985.1 Pseudomonadales bacterium
TGTCGAGTTCGCTTCGGTTCATTGTTGGCCTTTTGACTTTCTATCCATCGCCCTAGCTGAGGCTAAATCAAGCAATGTGGCGCCCAGATATTCTACACGCCGAGTTCTATTGTCGATAAAATGCGCATTCTAAACGAAGCACACACCGGAAGATAGCAAGCCTTTCATGCAAAACGAACCAACAGCACATGACGCGGAGCTTTCTGCGTTGACTAAATACGATCTTATACTTACGCCTAACCAGCGTCTAAGCCAGGAGTTGCACAATAGGTACGACGAGATCCAAAGCAGCGCCGGTCTAAGAAGCTGGAAACCGCTGCCTGTTCTGTCAATATCAAACTGGTTGCTACAACTCTGGAGTTCCGCCGTAGTGGCCGACCATGAACCGTGCAATGGCTTGCACGTGTTAAACGCTGATGAGGAGTTAGAGCTTTGGCGACAAGCATTGGCCTTAGGCTTTGATGGGAACCTACTTGCAAATGAATCAGCTGCCCAACAGCTGATGCAGGCATCGAATATTCTCTCCAACTGGAATCAAGAATTGGACACCCAGTTGCGTTCGACATTTGGCTACTCAGACGACCATGCTTTTTTTATTCGTTGTTACGACCATTTTGTTGCGCTATGTGAAGAACATCAATCGATATCGGCGGCAAAAATTGCCGCGGTTCTAGGTAAACTACCCGCACTGTTCAGTGGCCAGGTACTGCTTTACAAATTTGAAGAAGTAGTACCTGTCCATCTTTCTCTATTGAGCATGTGGTCTTTGGAATACGCCGTAGTAAAACACACGGCGCATAGCCTAAATAGCTTAGAAGTTAGTCGCCCATTGGCTTACCAGTTTTCTACTCAGCGTCAGGAGTTACTGGCTGCCGCTCAATGGGCTAAGGATATAGTGCAGACCCGCAGTGACGCGTCTATCGCAATTATCGTTCCTAACCTAAGCAGTTGTCTTAGCTTGGTTAATGACACATTTTCTCAGGTCTTTGAGCCAGCGGCGGAACTACCAGAGGCGATAAGAAGAGTCGCAGAGTTTAATGTTTCCGCTGGCATGGCGCTTGCAGACATGCCTTTAGTTGAGCATGCCTTAGTGATGCTGAAGTTAAACACTGGCTCCTTGCCGGTTGAAGCACTATCTATGTTTTTGAATTCGCCATTCCTTTCTGCTGTGAACGATGACAATGACGGCGCTCGCGCTGACCTAGAATTTTCCCTTCGTAATTACCGTAGTCGTGGAGTCAGTCTGCAGACAATCTTGTATGAGGCGAGTATTGAAAGTGCAAGCGGTGGACCGCGGTGTCCGGCACTGGCACAGGCGATCAATAGTTTCAGGCAAATAATTGCGGGGAAACCAAGGCGCACAGTCTGCAAGTGGCTTGAGATATTTCAACGGCAACTGCATTCCTGTGGTTGGCCTGGACGCAGAATTCTTGACTCTGTTGAATACCAGCAATTGCAGCACTGGAATGAAGTGTTGCGGAATACAGAAAAGCTTGGGGCGATAAAATTCACTGCGCACAAACTGATTACGGCGTCACAATGCATAGAACTACTGTCCAGAGTTTGCCGAGAGCATGTGTTTCAGCCGCAGAGCGTGGCTTGTCGCGTTCAAGTTTTGGGATTACTCGAAGGTGCGGGGTTACGTTTTACCCACACTTGGCTTGTTGGAGTGTCGGCACCTCATTGGCCGGCTGTCGCTAAGCCCTCACCGTTTATACCCATAGCGCTGCAACGAGAGCAACGTATGCCGCATTGCGATGCTGACCGAGAATTACAGTTTTCTGGCAAGTTGTTTTCCAATTATCGGACGCATACTGAGCACCTTGTACTCAGTTACTGCGACAGAGACGGCGATTCTCCTGTTGCGCCTAGTTCCTTTCTTGTTGCCAATGCTGATCACATATCCACGTATGAAGTTGCTGAGCCGTTTGACATTGCGAACCCTCAATATAGAGAACCGTACCTGCTGGATTCCAACTTAGCCGTTGGTGAGTCTGAGGTGGTTTCTGCAGTTACCTCAATCTTTGAAGATCAAGCGGCCTGCGGTTTCAAAGCTTTTGCTCGTCATAGGCTGCGTTTGCGAGATTTCGAAGAACCTGGACTTGGCCTAGATGGTCGCGACAGAGGCATGTTACTGCACGACAGTATGGAGGCTATATGGAAAATGCTGGGAGGCAGCACAGTATTAAAACAGCAAAGCGCAAACGCCTTAGACGCATTAATACGAGAGGCGGTAAGCCAGGCTATGGCCTCGGCCGCAAAGAAGCTTAAGTTTCGAGACGCAGAGCTATTTCTGGAGCTGGAGCGAGAGCGTCTGATAGAACTGATAACTGATTGGCTCCGCTTAGAAGCACAACGGGAAGATTTTGAGGTTGTCGAGTTCGAAGTTGCGTTGCTTACGAATATCGCTAGTCGCGAAGCGACGCTTCGAATTGACCGGGTTGATAAGTTGAGTGATGGTCGTTTGGTATTGCTTGAATACAAGACTGGTAGAGTAAGCGAGGCAGCTCTGCTTAACGATCCCCCTTTGGCGCCTCAGCTGCCACTCTATCTGGATAGGTACGTATCTAGCACAGACTTGCAAGCTGCTGGCGGAGCGCTCTGTAGAATAGATACGCACGAGCCTGCCTGGCTGGGTTATGGCGCAGGCAAGCAACAAAATTTACCAAAAAAGGTAGCGCAAGCTTCAAAGACGCAACCGGAGTGGCTCGAATTAAAAGCACAGTGGAAGCGGGGGCTTGAATACATTGAAAACTCGTTTCTCAATGGCGAAGTAAAAGCCTTACCTGTCCAAGGTGAACAAACTTGTCGACTATGTGATTACGCAACAATTTGCCGCATTGGGCTTAACAATATGCGGCCGCAGGAGCACCCTGCTAAATCAAGGATACTGAGCAAATGACAGATGCCGTTCATCGCGAACTAGCTATCGATCCCAGCGCTTCATATACAGTTACGGCGCCTGCTGGCAGTGGCAAAACCGAGTTGCTAAGCCAGCGTTTTCTAGCCCTTTTATCAGTCGTCTCTTCACCTGAAGAAATTTTGGCCATTACTTTTACTAGGAAAGCCGTCGCCGAAATGCGCGAGCGCATTATTAGTGCCTTAGAAGCTGCGAACAAGCTTTCTCCTGAACAACTAGAAACCGAGCCTCCACACCGTCGGCAGACGTTGGAGCTAGCACAGCGTGCTCTTAATCAGGATAAACACTTGGGTTGGATGATTCTCGAAAACCCCTCGCGGCTTCGCATCTATACATTTGATGCATTTAGCTCGTCAATAGTAAGGCAGCTTCCATTGGCCAGTCGATTCGGCGGTTCTCCAAGACAGTCTGACGATCCACTGGCCAGTTATCAGAGTGCGGTTTCATCAACTTTAAGGCTGACGGATAGCAATAGCTCGATCGGATCCGCCGTCACTATTCTGTTACGTCACCTGGATTGTAGAGTCGATCGCTTACACGATTTACTTTGCGACATTTTGTCAAACAGGGATCAATGGAGATTCGTATTTTATCAACTTGAATCTGAGGGAGATGACCAGGGGTCGGCCTTTGAGCGGCTAGAAGAGGATCTTAGAGAGCGAATCAAGTCTGTGCTCAACGATTGTCGCAGTTGCCTGCTCCCATACAGAGAAACGCTGACAACTCTATTGAATTTTTCTAGGGACAATCTCGGTAGCATTGTGGCCGACAACTGTGCGATAAAAACCGGTCATTTACCTGAACCTGACAACGATTTTTTGTCTGAGTGGCGGGAGCTAGCAAAATTTCTTTTAACGGCAACAGGTAGTTTTCGCGCAACTGTTGACAAACGACAGGGTTTCCCGCCAAAAAGTACAAAGCCACTCTATAGCGTTAATGACTTCAAAGCGTTGATAACATTATTGAGGGAAGATGTACCACAACTTGAGGATCTACTGAACGAGGCGCTGCTGCTTCCTGTTGCTGAAAAACTGCTTGATCAGAAACCATTGATAAATGCTCTGCTAACGGTGGTTCGCCATGCTATGGCCTTTCTTGAACTGGAGTTTCAATCACGACAAGAAGTCGATTTCGTTGCCACCGGTGTTCAGTCTTTAGTAGCGATGCAAGAGCTTAGTGATATAGCGATGAAGCTTGATCACCAGATAAAACACGTGCTCGTTGATGAATTCCAAGATACATCACAAGTTCAATACGACCTGCTGCAATCACTTTGCCGCGAGTGGGCAACAGATCCAGAAGCCGGTCGCAGCCTTTTTTTGGTCGGCGATGCTATGCAATCTATTTATGCGTTTCGCAACGCGCGCGTTGGGCTGTTTATGCACGCACGGAAATTTGGCTTGGCAAATGTGAGCATGCAGAGTCTTACACTAAACAGCAATTTTCGTTCGCATCCTCACGTACTTGAGTGGATTAATCACTGTTTCGAGAGAATATTTCCGACACAGGACGATCTTGCTAATGGTGCAGCCGCTTACGTTAATTCGGTTAGCGCTCGTTCGGCTGAAGAGCTAAATTGTGGAGCCGAAGTTTTTGAATACGAACTTGAGGACTTCGGACGAGAGCGCGAAGCAGCACACATCTGCGAACAGATAAAGAGAGTCCGTGCTAGCGAGCCCAACTCAACAGTTGCTGTCTTGGTTCGCACGCGTAAGCAAGCCGAATCTTTGTACCCATTTTTACGAGCGAGAGGAATAAATTGGCAGGCTACTGATTTTGAGAGTTTAAGCAGCGAGCCGGTAATTGTTGATTTGATGACCGTTACACGTTTGATATTGCAGAATGCCAGCATAATCAGTTGGTTTGCCATCCTTCGTTCACCGCTAGTTGGCTTAAACCTTAGCGACTTGCTGCTAGTTGCACAACCGCGATTACGCTCAGGGTTTGAAGCTGTTCAAGCGGCCTTTAATAACCCCCAACTCAGTACAGAGGGTCGTGAACGTCTAGCAAATTTACTAAGGCAATATAAGCACTTCATGCGTTCTAGGGAACGTGGCAGCTTACCTGCAGATGTTAGAGGGCTTTGGCGCGCACTTGGTGGTGAGCTGTACTATTCAGACCAGCAATCTCGTGACGCGACTGAAAAGTACTATTCCGAACTATTGAGAGTTGAATTGGTGAATAGACCGGTGTGCTGGGAACATGTTCAGGCCGCGACCGATAAGCTTTACGCGACTTCAGCACAAAATGATGAAAACCCAGTACAGATCATGACCATTCACAAAGCCAAGGGCTTGGAGTTTGATACTGTTATTTTGCCATCGCTTGATCGCAACGCTCGACCGGACTCCACAGAGCTTCTGAACTGGCTAGATGGTGTTAATTCTGTTGGCGAAGCTTCAATGATCGTTGGTTTGTATCAGCCCGGCAAACAATCCGAGCCAAATTGCTATCAGTACATAAGAGCGTTAAAAAAAGAGCGGCAACGTCATGAATCTGCGCGTCTGTTGTACGTGGCCTGTACGCGTGCTGCAAAAAGACTCTTGCTTTACCGTGGCTATCGAGTGGTAAAGGATTCTATTAAGCCCTCTAGCAGCAGCTCTTTAGCATCGCTAATTTGGCCGCACCTTCCAGTCGCTGCAATTGATATATCCAATTACCAAATCGATGTCGAGGACAGTGAACAATCAGCAGAACGGTACGTCGATCATGAATATCATTCTCGCTTAAGCTTTACCGCTTATAAACAGCTTGCCCTAACAATGGTTAAGGATATTGGTGACCTAAATCTCGCGAACACGGTAGATACTTATCCTACTTCAGAGGATGGGTTTTTCGACCCTTCTGCGGACGACCTATCTTCGTCAGGCAACTTACGCAAACTGGCCGAACGTTCTATTGGAACTGTAGTGCATAGAGAGCTTCAAGCCTGGCAGCAAGATCGCGGCCTTCGTGCTTTAGCCATGGAGAAAAACCACAGCCGTCGGCTGCAGCTGTGGCAGACTCAATTACGACAGCTGGGGCTTCGCCAATCGTTGGACGAAGCCGTTGATTGGGTACGGCGAGCCGTCATGGCCGCTAAAGATGATCGCGAGAATGCTTGGCTATTCGATTCAGAATTAAACGATGACGAAAGCGAACTTGAATTGCGGATAAATATCGATGGCCAGCTTAAATCAATATGCCTCGACCGAACATTTATTGACAACGATGGTAGACGCTGGATTGTTGACTACAAAGTTCATCTTGCGAGTGACGCCGATCTACCTGTACTGCATAAGATGGCGCAAGCACATCGGCCGCAACTAGACAGCTATGCTGGCGGCTTTGATGCAGAGTGTACGTTGGCGGTTTACTATCCGTTGCAAAGTCAGCTAATTATTCTTGAATAACAACTGGCGTTCGATATTTTATATGCTTGCTATAAAAAGCCGGGCACTAAGCCCGGCTATAAACCACACAATACTTTGTGCACTGTAAAATACGCAATGTGATACCGTTTATGCAGAACGTGTGTTCGATGGGCTAGCAGGAGCGTTAGCCGCTTCGCTCCGTTGCGTCACTGTCGGTATCTTGTCGATAGAACTGATTTGCTCTGCAATTCCACCCAGTAACTCAGACAATGCTGTACGATAGACTTTATTGTCATCCAGCGTGTTTCGTGCGCCATCCAGCTTGCTTTGCAAATCATTTTTCAGTTCAATCAAGGATCGTTCAAGATCTCCTTGAGTTTGAGCTAGTTGGTTTTCAAAAGAAGTTTTTCCTGCAGAGTGCGTTTTCTCCATGGCACTGATTCTGTCTTGCAGATTATTGCCAGACCATCGAAGTTCCATGCCGGCATTTTCTACAGCGCTTTCACGAGCTTTAGTCTCAGCGCGTAGTTGCTCAACCACGTTATTCAGTTCTTTCTTGACCATGGTTTCCTGATCACGCATTTGCTGCTCAATTTTACGATCAAGGTCGCTCATTGATTGCTTAAAGTCTTTGTGAACCAGAATGATTTTTTGATTTACTGCACGCAACTGCCCACCGAACAACAGCTCCTGCACTTTTCCAAGGTCATCATCTGCCGAAAGTGTAGGAATGCTAGGCTCTGCCTCTTTAGCAGGTTCAACAGCCGTTTTTGCAGCTGACGGTGTTTTTTCAGCGCTTTTTGCAGAAGTGTTTGGCGTTTCTTTCGCTTCTACTTCTTCTACTTTCATGAGTTCGGGTTTGTAGTTATTAGAGTTCATTTCTGGTCTCGCTCATTGCGTCATTGAATTGGTCTTCACTACAAAAGTGAACTGTTACAGTAAAAGAATAGAACCAATTCTCATAAACGCAAAAAAGTCTCTAAATAATTTCGTTTGCTTTATTAAGTGGGTGCGCTTTCGTTATGAGTAGCGTTCGGAGATTAATTTGCGACCAATCTTCCACGTTATTGTTCAATAAACAGCCGGGCTTGCGGCGAGTGGCTTTCCTCAGAGCTTGTCGATTGATAACAGTTTGTTGTCTTGGTCGATATTCAGTTTGAAGCTACCATGCAAACCGCTCTGGTTTACAAAGGGTCTAACAAATCGAGCGGGAAACTGAACTCTTCTGCCGTCTGGAGTTGATGCCAGTATATTCTGCGCGCGACCAGAGTAGTATCGTAAAACCTCGCTACGTTCAATTGACAGCTTAATCAACAGAGTTTGCATTCCTTGCACCCGTACCGACATAATTTAAAGTTGTGTGCTTGATAGTATGCTTACCACCAGCGCACGGCCCCCTTTTAATTAAGCGTAGAGCAGAGAGCTAGACATGCGATTTAATTTTCTTTTCCAGAAGTTAACGAAGAGCTATGGGTTTGCTGCGCTTGTTGCTGTGATTAGCGTCAATTTGGCGGCACAGAGAGCTGAGCAAAGCTATCCTGGTGTTGATAAATATCTTGCTGAGTTTCTTCACCCGCACGAGTACCAACACGCAGAGTCGATCGCTAATTCAATCGCAGGTTCATTGAGGAGAGAGTATGCAGGAGAGCAAATTCTAAGGGATGCCCATCCAAAGGCTCACGGTTGTTTACAGGCAGCGTTTGATGTTTACCCAGACATACCGGAATCTTTGCAGCATGGCGTCTTTGTTCCAGGCAGGACGTATTCCGCGGTCGTTCGGTTTTCAAATGGCAATTCTGATGCAACAAGATCAGATGCGAAGGGTGATACGCGAGGCATGGCTATAAAACTTGAAGGAGTGCCCGGCAGTAAGTTACTTGAACACTCTGACCAGCTCAATGCGCAGGATTTTCTGTTAATGAGTTTTCCTGCGTTTTTTATCGATGACGCGGCTGACTATGATGAGTTTTTCTCAATCATAAACAGCGGCAGCAGTTGGGGTCTTTTGAAGTTGCCCTTTGTTCTTGGTTTCTCGGGCAGCGTAAATGCTTTTAAGATGTTACGCGGCAAAATCTCTAACCCGATTAAAACGCGCTATTGGTCTGTTGTTCCCTATCAACTCGGCATTGGCGATCAAAGAGTCGCGGTTAAGTATTCTGCCCGCGCGTGCAGGGTGGCAGGGAAGAGCGACCCTGAGAGCGTATTTGAGAATGACCCTGATTTTCTGAGAAAAGTGCTAAAAGAATCAGTGGCCACCGAACCAGCTTGCATGGAGTTTATGATTCAAATCTCGCCTAAAGACGCATCAGTTGAACGATCGGTAGTAGAGTGGTCAGAAAACGAATCTACATTTGTTCCTGTAGCAAAGCTGCATTTCCCTGCGCAGAAGTTCGACTCCCAGGCTCAACTTGAACAGTGTGAGCGCATGGTTTTCAATCCGTGGCATTCGCTCGCGGCTCATCGCCCTTTGGGTGCTGTAAACCGTATTAGAAAGCTGGTCTACGAACGAATTAGTCAGTTAAGAAATACGTCACGCTCGGAGTGATTAAAGTGACCGCCGCGGCGACTTTAGCTTCATAGCGGCTTCTATAAACAGCAAAAATGAAAGCTGTCGTTAGCGCTGCGAGCGTTGCTGGTTGAAACTTCTTGCACGTCCTGGGCAACAGGGGTGAATTCAATTCTCCGAACATTAAATGGTGGTTTGACAACGCTTGCTACTTGACCAAAAGGGCAGGGCCTTTGGGCTTTCACGCCCTCCGAATGAGGCGAAGACGAAAGGGTTGGCGCGGATGCCTGCGCTGCACGTGGTCGCTGCGAACTTGTATTAACTTCCTGCATCTCTTTTGCCAACCGACTTTGAGATAGTGCAAGAAACATCTCTAAAAACTGCTGAGCTTCCTGGGTGCTCGAAAAAGGACCTTCCTGAGAGCCGCCACGAGTAATAAAGAACCAGCCCCCATTTATCTGAACCAGCCGTTCAGAACGGAAGAACTTGCTTGTAATCGCTTCTTCGCCTGCTCTATAGATCATTTCTATCTCCCGTTACTACCACTGCGTGTGTATTTGCACGATTTAGCGCTTTCTAGCGCTTTCTAGTGGGTAAATAGCAGGAATCAGGCCAGTTTAACAAAAATTAGTAATAACAATAGCTTAGCGCTGATTGTTATCGCTAAGCTAAAGCAATATGTAAGAATATTCGACGAATTATGGCTGTTTTAATACGGCTAGAGTTGTGACATTGTTGGCTGTAGCTATTACGTAGCGATCTGGTCCAAGCCAACGCTTTTTATTCTCAAGCCAGAACAAGCCCGCGGCAGGGACCACAAGATCAAAACGCACTTCCTTGCCAGCATAGAATATGGAACCAAGTGCGCGACAGGCCTGGCTAAAGAAGACAAGCATCCTTTCCTTGCCGCTGTCACTGTTAACCCATCTAGCCTGCCCGACGGGTTCACCATCGTATTGCGCTAACAAGAAGGGTGTAATTCTCGCAAATTTTGTTGTAGCTGGCTCAATGAGCAAGCTTGTTTCACGCACGTCAAATTGAGTAGCTTGCTTAGCCAGGTCGCCGGTAATAGCATTGATGAGAAATTCGCCTTTCTCTGAAAGCTCAAAACTCCATTTAGTTTCAAGATTTGGCGTTCCAAAAAAATGCCCGGACACCGCCGGGAACCACAGCTGACTTTGTGCTAGATCAATGGTCTGCAATTTCTTGGGCGACCGGGCTCTAGCCTCAAACTCCTGCACGGTGCCGTTGATTTGCGTTATGGGGTTTATCAAAATCGTTTGCGTACTGCTTATTGATGTGCAGGATGTTAAGCACAATAAAGTGATGCCAGTCGCTAGTTTGGCTAGAGCAAAGAAATGGCGAGGCAGAGAGGCAGAAACGAAAATGAGGTAAGACATCTTAGCGAACTAACAAAGTAAAACACCTATTATAAGGGGAAAGCTCATAAGGCGTGCGAATACTGTATTAAATTGCGTTACGAACGTCTACGTAAAGTGTAAGCGATTGGCCAGGGCGCAGTAAGTTGCTTTTGTTGATACGATTCCATCGAGTGATGTCAGCGGTTGCGACATTAAAACGTTGAGCAATTTGTGATAAGGAATCACCGCTACGAACTCGGTAGCCAACCTTGCGAATCATCTGCCTACTACTGGCTTGTTGCGCTATTTTGCTCCAAATCTTTAGCGTTTGTCCTTTTCTCAAGGTGTCGCGAGGCACCATATTGTTCCATCGTGCCAAACTGGATACAGAAACGCCATGTTGTGAGGCAACGCTCCAAAGGCTATCTCCAGAACGAACATTGTAAAGCGTTGGCTTTCCGTCTCCAGCGTATTTGGCTGCCTTTCGAGCCTGGCGTTGATTGTCACTAAGCGGATACTGGCTAGCGCCCTTTAATGCGGCTGGAATTAGCAATTTACGCTTGACCCTTATTCGGTTACTACGCAGTTTGTTTGATTTTTTAATTACCGCCACCGTGGTTTTGAATTTTCGCGCGATGGTCGATAGAGTGTCGCCTTCTTTAATCACATAGCGTTGCCAGCTGACCCTTTGTTCCTGTGGCAGAGTTGCTAGTGATGCGGAGAACTGTTTGGCATTACTGTAGGGCACCAATAATCTATGAGGCCCCTCAGGAGGCGTAGCCCAGCGGTTAAGGCCAGGGTTCAATAAGTAAATCTCTTCGGTGCTGATGCCTCCAAGGGCAGCGGCCTGCGCCAAATCCAGTTGTGACTCTATATTCACGACTGCAAAGTACTGTTGATCAACAATTTTATTAAATACCTGACCATTATCGTGGCGGTTCTTGGCTATCTCGGCAACGGCAAGCAGACGTGGTACATATTCTCGCGTTTCGCGCGGCAGGTGTAGATTCCAAAAATCAGTGGGCTTACCTGCGCGCTTGTTCCGTCGAATTGCTTTTCGCACATTGCCTTCGCCAGTGTTATAGGCCGCAAGTGCCAACAACCAGTCGCCATTGAATTCAGTATGCAGGTCGCTTAGGTAATTAATAGCGCCCTGCGTAGAGGCAATGACATCGCGACGACCGTCATACCACCAATCTTGTTTCATATCATAACTCTTACCCGTAGCACTAATGAATTGCCACATTCCTGATGCTCGACCATGACTGTATGCGAAAGGATCAAACCCGCTCTCTACAATTGGTAGTAGGGTAAGTTCCAGCGGCATGTTAGCGCGCTCTAGTTCGGTAACCACGTAGTGAAGGTAGCGAGACGCGCGTCTACTAACTCTATCCATGTAATCAGCGTTACGCAGAAACCACTTTTTCTGCACATCAATGCGTGGATTTGCTATTTCGGGTAGCGAATAGCCATCAACTATACGATCCCAAATATCGCGGCTTACATCTTCAGGTAAAAAAGCACTCGCCGTTGATGGGTCCTGAAGCCATTGTTCCGCCAGCGAATCTTCCGGAATACAGTGTGCAGGATCGGTGACGGCATTGAGGTCGAGAACAGGCTCGGGAATTACCAAGCCACTTGAGTCTTCACTTTGTTGGCCTGTTGGTAAATTACAACCACTAAGCACTATTAGAAATATTAGAGATAGCAACCCTAACCGATTGTAAATAAACATATACTTCTACTTCTCTCTAGGATCCAATCCGTGGTCGTCGTTCGCTTTGTTATTGCATAAGTATAGTAGCGCTGGCTACTAAAATGTATTTTTCGACCTGACGGTAATCTCGAACACTGCGATAGGCTGAAATTTGCACAGCCGTTTGCTCGGCCAGCTTCTTGATCGATAACCGTAGGGTTAGGTATTCTTACAGGCCGCTGTTTTCTCTGTTGTGGTATTGATCTTCTCGCGCAAACGTATGGTAAGTGCTGATCCGCCAAAAGTCATATGCTAGACCTCTTGGATGTTGCAATAGAGCAAATTAAGTTACTATCGAATCATGAATTCAGATTTACGAGAACAGCAATGCCGCGCCGTCAGATGGTTCTATTCAGAAGCAGGACAAACCTATCTGGCTGTGGAGCAAGCAGCAATAGATCAGCAACTAAAACACATTCATGGTGTGCATTTGGCGCAGCTAGGCATACTGGACCAGGAAGAGTTGTATTCAGCAAGCCAGGTCGCGCATTGCTTCTCGCTAGCTACGCAGGAATCTGTAGGAGCAGGGCATGCCTGCGTGACAGCGTTACATAGCCTGCCTTTGGAGCAAAATAGCGTAGATTGCGTGCTGCTTCACCATGCATTGGAGTTTGCTGAAGATCCACATGCGATACTGCGTGAGGCGGCTAGAGTGGTTCGGCCAGAGGGGCACATCATAGTCGCTATGTTTAACCCTTGGAGTCTTTTTGCCATTCAACACAAGCTTGCCTGGCGTTTTCGAAAAGCGGCATGGCGAAGCCTCTCTCCGGGAGGACACAAATTATCTGACTGGTTACGACTGCTCGATTTTTCAGTGCTAACCGTAGATCACTGTTGGCATTTGCCGGTAGTTCGCAATGCTAATTTGGCTAAAAAGCTATTGCGTTATGAGCGTCCGCTACACAAATTGACCAGCCCGTTTGGTGCAAGCGTGCTGATATCCGCAAAAAAGAGAAATAGCACTCTTATTCCAGTTAGACGAGGCTGGGCCGAGCTTTCTCCCGGCTTGTCGGTGCCGCTAATGAAGCCGAGCACACGTGCCGCAATGGAAGGCAAAGAAAATGTTTAATATGGGTATTTGACGTTGAGAAAACGAAAGCGTAGGGAACGTTAGGAAACGAGCAGCATTCCAAGTAGCCCATTAGCAGCCCAAACTTTGGGAGCAAATTTTAACACTACTTTTAAGACTACAGAGAAACAGGAAATACTTTGAGACAGATCGTACTGGATACCGAGACGACCGGACTTGAGCATAAATCAGGCCATCGAATTATAGAAATTGGCGCTGTTGAAGTAGAGAATAGGAAGCTTACCGGGCGTCATTATCATCAGTATATTAACCCGGAAAGAGATATCGATGCGGGTGCGCAGGAAGTACATGGAATCACCCGAGAGAGCCTGCTCGACAAGCCTGTGTTTGCGGACATAGCTGGAGACTTCCTCGAATTTGTGACCGGCGCCGAGTTAGTCATTCACAATGCACCTTTTGATATAGGTTTTTTAGACAACGAGTTAAAGTTGTGCGGCAGAAACCTCAAGCTAGGTTCTGTCTGCTCTGTAGTCGACTCACTGTTGTTAGCTCGATCACGGCATCCAGGTCAAAAAAACAATCTGGACGCTTTATGTAAACGTTACCTGGTTGACAATTCGCAGCGTGACTTGCATGGCGCATTATTGGATGCAGAAATACTAGCTGATCTGTATCTGGTTATGACTGGCGGTCAGACCGACTTAGGTCTAGGAGGGAGTCAGAATAATTCAAACACCATGAACAAGGTTATTGAGCATCGTCCAGTGTTACAGCGTGCACGGGGAGCTGTGCTCCAACCGTCAGCTGAAGAGCTGAGTGCGCATTCGGCGCGGCTCAGCTCAATCCTAGAAAAAAATGGTCAATGCATTTGGCTGGCTAGAGACGCTTAGTTAAAGCCCCATCAATTCCGCAAGCGCGCTGTAATTCAATACGCATATCAAACCAAGTGTGCCCAAAACAATAGTGTAGGGCAGAGCCATCACTACCATTTTGCCATACGACAAGCGAATAAGTGGCGCCAGCGCAGACGTTAGCAAAAACAAGAATGCTGCTTGACCATTGGGTGTGGCAACGCTAGGTAAGTTTGTACCCGTGTTGATGGCTATAGCAAGCATATCGAATTGCTCGCGTGTGATTTCGCCGCTGACTAAGCGAGCCTTAACCTCATTGATGTAGACCGTTGCTACAAACACGTTGTCGCTAATCATCGATAGAACACCATTGGCAATGAAGAACATTCCTGGTTGCATGTCTAGATCAAAAGTAAATACATACTCTATTATGGGAGCGAACAAATGCTGTTCATGTATGACGGCGACCACAGCAAAGAAAACGACCAGCAACGCTGTAAAAGGTAGCGCTTCCTCAAAGGCGTGACCTATCTGGTGTTCTTCAACGATACCGTTCATAGCCGTCAGCAGAACGATTACAGCAAGGCCGACAAGGCCCGGCGATATATGGAATATCAAGGCGATCACGAGAAATAATGCAACGAGCGCCTGAACAATCAATGCAGCATCATCACGCGAGTTTCGGTTCTTGGTTTGCTCCTTATTGTAGTCTTCCAAGATGCAACGCACTTCTTTCGGAAGTTTAGAGCCATAGCCAAACCAGCCTGTGATCTCTAGTAGGGCACAAGTTGTTAGACCAGCGAGTAGAACAGGCATCGTTACCGGTGCCATTCGAAGATAAAACTCTCCGAATCCCCATCCCGCCTGCTCGGCTATCAATAGATTCTGTGGTTCGCCCACCAAGGTGCAAACGCCTCCCAGGGCCGTGCCAACGGCTCCGTGCATAAGCAAGCTGCGCAGAAATGCACGAAACTGCTCGAGATGCTCTCGCTGATAGTTATGTATGTGCTCATCGCTGCCGTGATGGTGTTCTTGATGATTCCCTGATGCCACTCTGTGGTAAACGGAATAGAATCCAACACCCACTGTGATCAAAACCGCTGTAACCGTTAGCGCATCAAGAAATGCGGACAAGATGGCAGATACAATTGAAAACGTCAGCGACAGTACTAATTTGGAACGTACTCTCAAAAGCAGTTCTGTGAATACATAAAGCAGCAGGTCTTTCATGAAGTAGATGCCAGCTACCATGAATACCAACAGAAGAATAACGCTGAACTGTGATTGTGCCTCGGTGTAGACTGCTTCAGCGCTCGTCAGACCCATTGCCACTGCTTCAAGGGCTAACAAACCGCCTGGCTGAAGCGGATAACACTTTAGGGCTAATGCTAAAGTGAAAATAAACTCTAGAAGCAATACCCAGCCAGTTACAAAAGGCCCGAAACTGATGAGGATCAAAGGATTCATCACCAGAAAGAGAATGATGGCGTTCTTATACCATTGCGGAGAGTTCCCAAGAAAGTTCTTGGCTAATGCTTGATTGTATGTACGTATCATCTGTATCCCTGTTGATTCTTATTTAATCAAAATGAGAACGAGTTCTCTTTTCTATTCCTTAGCACTAAGTGTAAGCCAAAGTTAGCGATTTCGCAGCCGCTTAATGCACCACAATTGAGTTCTATTCGCGGCATTATCAAGCAGAATTGGATTACTCAGTTATACTTTAAGTAGCGTTTCAAGGTGTTTTTGTGGACCTTCTACGCAACCTTTTATTAACGCCCGATATATTACAGTGAGGAAGCAGTGACGGACCAGTCCACAGTTAATTTATCGTCTCTGAGTATCATTTCGGCCGAGTTAGAAGAGACTTTAGTTCTAGCGCAGCGCGGCTGGAAAGATTTTCGTGAAAATACTAACGACTTCACGCCTCTGAAATCTGCAGCACAATGTTTTAATCAGATAAACGGGGCTTTGAGAATAGTCGAACTCAGAGGCATGCAGGCACTCACGGAAGAGTTGCAAGCATTTACAGATTCTCTCGTTGAACGAGGGCACTGTCCTTCTGACGTAGTCCTTGTGAAAGTGCAGGCCTGTATAGATTGTCAAATACGTTACCTGGATTATGTGCGAGCAAGCGGACATGGTAAGCCTACTTTGCTTATACCCGCTATTAATGAGATACGCGCATTCAATAGTCGGCAGCGAATTCCTGAAAGCCACTTCAGCACTATTGAGATTAGCGGGTCAATAGTTTTACCCGAATTGGATACGGCTAAAGCACTGGAGCTTGATAAACTTTCTCTGACTATTCGCCGGCTGCGCCAAATGTACCAAACGGGTCTTATTGGTATTTTGCGTGCCGACCCTCCAGCAATGCATTTAGGCCTTATGCAGAGAGCGTGCGAGCGAATGTACGGTCTGCTTCGGAGTTGTAATGCGGCCGATGCATGGCTGTTACAGGCTGCACTTGTTGCAGGCATGGCCACTGATCAACTAGAGCTAACCAGTTCAAGAATACGTTGTCTGACGTCAATTGATCGTGGTTTTAAACATATGTTGAGTGACCTTGAGGCCGCCTTGCAGCGATCTTTGGATGCTGAAACACAGAAGGAATACGTTTACCTGCTAAGTCTTCTTGAAGAGAAAAGCCCTCTCGCTAAAATCGCCCTTGCGAACCTGCAGGCCGATAACCTGGATCACGAAAATACCTTGCGCGAGGAACGAGCCTATATTTACGGCGTAAATATCGCTTTAGAGGAAGAGCGGATTCAAAGACTTACGATCATACTTGGCTCAATGCACGAATATCTGGATACGTCGTCGCGAGCCAACCAATTTGTGGCAGCTGATTTGCAGAAGCTTGGGAATCAGTTGGATGAGCTAGCTATGCTTCTTGGAAAAGGCGGTGCGGGAACCGGTACCTTACTCGATATTCTCAAAGCTCGACGCCGAGAAGTTGCGCGTTGGATTGACGAACCTGACACCGTTAGCTGGGATGGGCTTATGCCTTTAGCCGACGCGTTAATAATGGTTGAAGGCACTATAGAAAACGTCGCACCTGGTATAGGCGACACAATTGATGTCGTTGGAAAGGCCGATGCATCCGCTTTGCAGAGCGCTGAGTTGGCTGTGGTTAGTGAGGCACAGGCCGGACTTAGCCTGGCCAAGCGAGCGATTACTTCCTACGTAGAGTCAGGTTACGATCGTGCGCATTTGGGCAATATTGCAACAACGCTAAACACGGTTCGTGGCGGCCTGCAGTTGCTTCATCTAAACCGTGCGGCAGACATTTTGGTTCGCTCTACACATTTTATAGAGTCTTCCATTGAGGCATCGATCAGCGAAGACCAGGGAATACTGGAAACTCTGGCCGACGCCCTTATCAGCCTTGAGTATTATCTGGGGCAACTGGAACTACGAAGAGACGCGGATGAAAGTGTGCTTGATGTTGCCGATGAGAGTCTGAGGGAGATTGGCTATCCTGCGGCTGTTGCATAAGACGCTTATTCGTATTGTTGTTGGCGTGTAAATGGAAACCCTAACACTATTTCAAATAGTTGCCTGGCTGGTCGCGGCTGTTCTGCTATTCATAGCCGCGAAGTTACTATGGAAGTCGGGTTGGTTTATGGCCTGGCTGCGTGGCAATAGTATCGCAGTGTTTATTGTTTTAGCGCTTCTATCCGCATCGCTGGCAATCGATCTGCGTGGCTATTCACAGTGGCCCCAAGACGAAACTATTGCTCGTCTGAGCTTGGTTGAGTTTAAACCCCAGATCTTTATCGCTCGAGTTTCGATCGAAGGCCAAGATGACCAAACCTTTGAATTACGTGGAGACCAGTGGCAAATTGATGCTCGCATTATCGGATGGCGTGGTGCTGCTCAGTCAATGGGTTTGACACCACTGTATCGTTTTGGTCGCCTTTCCGGACGCTACCTTACTCTAGAGCAGGAACGAAGTGCTGAGCATTCGGTTTACGAACTCGGTTCATCTCGCTATGCCATCGATACTTGGCGCCTATTGCATTCACTGCCCAAAATCGTTCCATGGCTAAGGCCTCAATACGGCGGTGCTGTGTTCATGCCCATGGCCCACAATGCACAGTATGAAATTGTACTGAGCGGGAGTGCTTTGATTGCCAAGCCTCTAAGTTCTGCGGCCATAACAGCGGTAGATAACTGGCTCTAAGTCGCTCGTTTCACGCCCTACACCTTTCTTTAGGATATACTGTTCTACTTTCTGAAAGTGGAGAGTGAAGTGCTCGAATTTATCGCCGAATACGGTCTGTTCTTAGCGAAAGTGGTAACTGTCGTAGTCGCTATAATCGTTGTAATTGCGAGTATTGCTAGCGCAACTCATCGTGAAAAATCTCAGCTTGAAGGCCACATCTCGGTGCGAGATCTGAACG
Source organism: Pseudomonadales bacterium (assembly GCA_045106985.1). Lineage (GTDB taxonomy): Bacteria > Pseudomonadota > Gammaproteobacteria > Pseudomonadales > JAUIET01 > JAUIET01. The sequence continues at coordinate 18,184 of JBGCFQ010000068.1, forward strand.
ACAAATTCGAAGGCACTAGAGATCAACTTCGATCAGCGATATGGTCAGAAGAGCGTTTTAAACTTGAGCATAAGCAGCAGCAGAAGGAAGAAAAACGCCAGCGCAAGAGTGAGAAAAAGGCGCTTAAGAAAAGCGCTTCTAAATCGAGCGACTCTAACAATGAGACGGATAACGAAATCAGTACCGAAAATGGAATCGAGAATAAACGGCTGTTTGTTCTTGATTTCAATGGCGATATGCAAGCCTCAGCTGTGAGCAATTTGCGGGAAGAGATATCAGCAGTACTAAGCTTTGCATCAAAGAATGATGAAATCGTCCTCCGACTGGAAAGTCCTGGCGGCCTGGTTCACAGCTATGGACTCGCAGCTTCGCAGCTACAGCGCATTAAAGCGCGTGAAATTCCCCTGACGATTTGTGTAGATAAAGTTGCTGCAAGTGGCGGCTACATGATGGCCTGCCTGGGAAATAAAATAATTGCAGCGCCTTTTGCGGTGCTTGGCTCCATAGGCGTAGTAGCCCAGATACCTAATTTCCACCGAGTGCTTAAGAAAAATGATGTAGACGTAGAGATTCTAACAGCCGGCGAGTATAAACGAACAATGACCATGTTGGGCGAGAATACAGACGCAGGTCGAAGCAAGTTTGTAGAAGAGTTAGAAGAAACTCATGATCTCTTCAAGGAATGGGTTGCTGAGCATCGGACACAGCTGGACGTCGCTGATGTCGCTACCGGAGAAACCTGGTATGGCACAAGAGCTCTGAAACACAAACTGGTGGACGAAATAATGACCAGCGACGATTATATCGCTGGCCAAATAGACGAGGCGAAAATATTCCAGATTCGCTACGAAGAAAAGAAAAGCCTTCAACAAAAATTTGGCATGGCTGCCAGCGAATCAATGGACGGGCTGATAGCTAAATGGTGGCAACGTTTAAGCGGGCGTGAATTTCTATAGCGAGCACTTAAAGTGCCGCTTGAGCAGTAGGTTCAGACGGCGCGTACAGCTCAAACTCTGGCAATAGCGGTTTGAAGTTGTACTCATCTAACCAGCCGCCATCGCGACCAAACTGTTCTTGCTGTTCGCGCATAAAGTTATAGCGTTTACTGGTAAGTGATCGGCGATGCTCGGCATCTTTTAGTATCACGGGATGAATAAACACCATCAAATTGTTCTTTGTTTTCGTCACACCCTTTGAGCTGAACAGTTTTCCCAGCAAAGGTATATCGCCTAAAATAGGTACCTTCTGTTGGCGCTGACGTTCCTCGTCGCTAATTAGACCGCCAATAACCAATACCTCACCATCCTTAATCAATGCTCGAGTACGCATTTCAGTTTTACGGGTGATAAGATCAGAGGCCGCCGCTGCTATTGCGGGGTCAACTGATTGGTCTATTGATTCAGTAGTTTGTTCTATTTGAAGTGCTATAGAATCGCCCTGGTTTATTCGTGGCGTTACTCGCAGTGCGGTGCCTATATCTTGCCGTTGAACAGTCGTAAATGGATCGTTAGTGGAAGAAGCTGCTCCGGTAGATTGACCAGTAATAAACGGTACGCTCTGGCCAACCAATAGTTCTGCCTCTTCATTGTCTAGAGCAATAATAGTGGGAGTAGACAATATATTTGCGTTTGAATTTGTCGACAAAGCTCTTATTGCTGCGCGAAGCGAGCCGCTTTTGAAAAACCCGAAAGTGACTCCTGCCGCGGGGTTGAAGTTAGTAGCGCTGTTGGGCTGGCCAGTGATGGCGTCGGAAACTACGGCTAATGGCAAATTGCCCAAGGTATTAACTGCGCTCAACACACCTCCATCTGGATTACCAATGACAGACTCACTCGTTGTCCAGCTAACACCGATATCATTGGCGGCACTGTTGTTAACCTGCACAACCAACGCTTCAATTAGAACCTGTGCCTTTCGAATATCCAGTTGAGAAACAACTCGCTTCATATCTGCCATTAGAGCAGGCGGGGCTGTTATTACTAAGGCGTTGGTACTTACGCTAGACTGAACAGTCACCGGGGTGCTGTTAGAATTCTGTTCTTCAGTTTTCGCTCCGGCCATACTTTCCAATATAGGAACTAGCTCGGCTGCATCTACATAATTTAGATAAACGACCTGAGTACTGCCATCGCCTTGCACAGGTTGGTCAAGACGGCTAATGAGTTCTTGCAAATTCTTACGCCGCGCAGGATCTCCATACATTAGTAAGCTATTACTGCGCTCATCTACTGAGAACTTTACAGTTAATCCGCTCGCACCGATTGGATCGCTAGAGCCAGGTACCAGCTGGGACAGGCTCTGCACTACATCGCTTGCGTTAGCATGTTTTAGCTTCACCACATCAAACTCACCGTTGCTCGGTTTGTCCATTCGCGCCAGAATACTTCTGATCTTTCGTATGTTGTCTTTTCTATCAACCACTATGAGCGAATTGGATGATGGGTCGGCCGAGATCTGAGAATGCTGAGGAAGCAGTGGTCTCAGAATTCCTGGTAGTTGGGCAACGGGAATGTTCTTAACAGGAAGAATCTGTGTTATCACTTCAGAGTCGTAATCGCTCTGAAATTGCGTGCTGCCCTGGGCGGCAATACTTTCAGGAATAATGCTAACAACGCCATTTTTTTCTTGTGCCGCAAAGCCGTTAACCTGAAGCGCGGATAGAAAAAGTTGGTATGCCTCGCTAACCGTTACAGGGCCACCGGAAATAACAGTTACGTTACCCTTAACTGCGTTATGCACCAGAATGTTTTTTCCTGTTAGATCTGACACCCATTGAATCACGCCCCGGATCTCGGCATCACGCATGTTCATCGTAATTTGATTCTGTGGGTCAGACTGTGCTTGTACGATGGGAGCTCGGAACCCAAAGCTAAGAAGTCCAAAACTTAAAAAAGCTGCCAGTAGAAAGGCACGCCAGTCTCGAAGGGATATGTGTGTTTGCGTGTGATACATTCTCAATTTTTACTCTTTAAGTCTTTCATATCTAGCTGTAACTTCTTTAGTCTATCTTGCTCGATAACTACATGGGTCTTGATACTGCAAACAGTCAGTCTTCTTATTACCATTGTGGGTATCGTGGGAAGTGAGTTACCACCTCAACTAATTAATTGGTGCGGCTCTGATTTCGTAGCTGTTCCAGCCGACGTCGTACAGTATCCAATTTGTTCCCATCCGAACCCATATCGATCTTCTGATCCTGTACGCCAATGCCAAGAGATCGTTGAACGACCGTTTCAACGGAAGCCAGCGATGGCAGCGGAAACCTGAGAACTTCAATTGAGCCATTAATATTAAGAGTGACTCTATCTCGTTCGATTTGTTCTAGAGTGACCCCAGCAGCTATTTCCGAACCTAGCGTATAGCTACTTGCTTGCCCACCTCGAGCAGAAATAATGGCGCGACTCTGCTCAGGCACGCTTGATTCAAACACCGCTTGCAAAACATACTCTGTATTTGTGGTGGCTGATTGCTGCGCAGTGTTTACCTCGACAGCGTCAGCTTGCTCAGTCCCGAATAGGTTGCGCGAGACGATCGTGTCAATATTAAACTCTAGTGATGAAGTTTTAGCCTGCCTTCGATCGTTTTGTACAGATTCGGTGCTCCACCAAGTAAGCGCTGTGTGAAAAACGAACACCACGCTCAATGCAATTGCCAAAGACAGCACAATGGTCTTCTGACTTAGTTCTGATATTTGCTGTTGAAGTAACACTTTGTTCCAACTATGTGATCGTTTTTGTGCAATTAGCAATCAATCGGGCGCTTTCGCAATGGTGCGGCGATTAACTGGTCGAAATATTCTGACGCAACTATAGTTTAGTCTATCTAAGCGATATCACACGTAGCCCTATATGTCGGTTTCATCAGCAGCAAGAAAGTTACCTCTCTCCTATGCGCGCAAGCACGGAGTATTTTGCCGAGAAGATGGCGATCAGATGCAGTTCGTCTATCGAGCAGGCATTAGCCCTGCTCAACTGTCTGAGGCGCGTCGCTTTCTAGGAATATCTAGAGGCTATAAATTGATCGATTTGGAGGGCGCCAAGTTTGAGCAAGCCTTGAACGACTCATATCAACAAGACAGTTCCGAAGCCATGCAAATGGTGCAAGGTCTTGGCGATGAGCTTGATTTGGACAGTGTGGCAAGTTCGGTTCCTGAAGCCGAAGACTTACTCAGTCGCGAAGACGACGCTCCTATCATTCGTCTAATTAATGCCGTCTTAAGCCAGGCGGTAGAGCAGGGCGCTTCTGATGTACATATTGAGACCTACGAGCGTTCTCTACAAATTCGATTTAGAATTGATGGTGTATTGCAAACCGCAGTACAGCCTCGTCGAGAGCTCGCCCCATTGCTTGTGTCAAGAGTGAAAGTAATGGCGAAAATGGATATCGCGGAGAAAAGAATCCCCCAGGATGGTCGGATAAGCGTTCGAATTGCTGGCCGTGAGATTGATATACGTACTTCGACCTTACCTTCGGCTTACGGAGAGCGCGTTGTACTGCGTTTGTTGGACAAGCAGAAATCTAATTTTTCGATCGACAGTTTAGGTTTGCCAGCTAATGAGCTGCAACGACTGCGAGATGTCATTCACCAGCCTCACGGTATTTTCTTAGTCACTGGTCCAACAGGCTCGGGTAAAAGTACTACCTTGTACGCCGCCCTGAGCGAGCTCAATGATCACAGTCGAAACATTCTAACCATTGAGGATCCTATCGAATATAACCTCGAGGGCGTTGGTCAGGCACAGGTGAACCTTAAGGCTGATATGACTTTTGCACGAGGCCTTCGCGCTATGTTAAGACAGGACCCGGATGTAGTAATGGTTGGAGAAGTCAGAGACTCAGAAACTGCAGAAGTGGCCGTTCAGGCAAGCCTAACTGGACACCTCGTTATGTCGACCTTGCACACGAACAGTGCTGTAGGCGCCATAACTCGTTTACAGGATATGGGGGTAGAGTCCTTCTTATTATCTTCTAGCTTAGTTGGCGTACTCGCACAACGCTTAGTAAGGACTTTGTGTGCGCACTGTACAGAAAAGAAGAACGCTGATGAATATGAACGCAGTTTTTTGCGCTGCGATGAAAGTGAGGTCGTTGAAATTGGTCGTGCAATAGGGTGCGAAGAATGCAATTTTAGTGGCTACAAAGGAAGAACAGGTATCTATGAATTGTTGGTTATAGACGATGAAATTCGGGGGCTCATCCATGGTGGTGCTGGTGAAGGCGAGCTTAGGAAGTGCGCAGAGGGGCATGGGCATAGCATTCAGAGCAGTGGTATTGCACGGATATTGGCACTTCAGACAACAGTAGAAGAAGTGCTGCGCGTCACTCAAAAACTATAGGTAGGGTGCACAGTGTCCGCTTATAGTTTTTCTGCGCTAGACAACATTGGTAAAACGCACAATGGCGTTCTGGAAGCCGATAGTACTCGCCATGCACGGGAGCTTATTCGACTAAAGGGCTGGGTTCCTCTCGGCGTAGATGAAGGAGGTTCACAACCTGCCACTGACAATGCGACCCTATCTTCCCGGTTGTTTCAGCGAAAAATCAGCAACCAGGAACTGTCGCTTATCACAAGGCAGCTGGCAACGCTGGTACAAAGCGGTATGCCCATTGAAGAATGCCTGGTTACGATATCTGCACAGGCAGAGAAACAGTCCAGCAAACTTCTCATTCAATCTATTCGATCCAAGGTTCTGGAGGGGTTTTCTCTCGCAGAGGCATTGCGCCAGCAATCTAGCTCATTTCCCGCAACCTATTCCGAAATGGTAGCCGCGGGTGAGCACTCCGGTTACTTAGACACTGTACTTGAACAGCTAGCAGATCACTTAGAAACAGCGACTGACTCTCAGCAAAAAGTAAAGTTGGCATTGGTTTACCCCGGAATGCTGCTGTTGGTTTCATTGCTAATGGTGCTGGGCTTGCTCACTTATGTGGTGCCCCAAGTCGTGGGGGTTTTCGCCGACCAAAATGCCACGCTTCCCCCGCTAACCCAAGCGTTGATAACTATTAGCGAGGTATTGCAATCGTACTGGCTAGTGATGTCTTTAAGCTGTTTTGCGCTGTTTTTACTAGTGCGATGGCTATTAAAGCAGGCCTCCGTGAAGCTGCGATTTGATCGCTGGCTCTTAAAGTCAGCACTGACCCGAAAACTGGTTCGTGCTAGCTGCACTGCGCAATTTAGTAGCACGCTAAGTATTCTGGTTCGCAGTGGCATCCCGCTAGTTGATGCTATGAAAATCGCTCGACAAGTACTCAGCAACACTTGGCTTCGCTCTGGCCTGCAAACGTCGATACAAAAATTGCAAGAAGGAGTCAGCTTAAATGTAGCACTACAACAGGGCGGTGATTTTTCACCGATGTTGTTGCATATGATAGCCAGCGGTGAGGCAAGCGGTGAGCTTGGACATATGCTTAGCAAGGCTGCCGAACATGAACAGCGCAGTCTCGACTTTACAATTAACGGAAGTTTAAAGTTATTAGAACCGGCGATATTACTTTTTATCGGTGGATTGATTTTCACCATCGTACTCGCAATTCTGCAACCCATTTTTGAATTGAATCAATTGATCTAGGAAAGACCTATGAACACTCAGTTTTACCCGGTTCACGCCGAGCACATTAAATATAGGCGAACAGAGTATGGCTTTACTCTCATCGAAGTTATGGTCGTTGTAGTCATTATTGGCATACTTATCGGTTTGGTGGCCCCCAATGTATTGGGTCGTGTCGACGAGGCGAGAGTTACGGCGGCGAAAGCAGACGTTTCTCTGCTATCTCAGTCGCTTGAAATGTACCGCTTGGACAATCATCAATATCCTTCTACCGATCAAGGACTGAACGCGCTTATAGAAAAACCAAGTGTTAGCCCCAAGCCAAAAAAATGGAATGCACAAGGTTACCTGAGCAGCAAGTCTCTTCCCACCGATCCATGGGGCAATGATTATCAATATGTCAGTCCTGGAGTTGACGCTGCGTTTGACGTTTACTCGATGGGAGCTGATGGAAAAGACGGCGGCGATGGCTTTGATTCCGACGTTGGTAATTGGGAGTAGTGTGAAGTGGCGTTCGGGGAGTGCCATGTACCTTAGGCATAGTCAACGGCGCTGTGATGGTTTTACCTTGCTCGAGCTTTTAGTTGTGCTCATGCTAGTGGGTTTTATTGCTGGTGCCGCTGCTCTTAGGCCAATTCAGACTGATTCACGAACTCTGTCTTCCAGCGCTTCCGAGTTGCGCAAGCTACTAATTGCCATGGCTACCGAAGCGGTATTGGAAAACCAGCAGCTAGGTTTGCTCATTGATGAGACAACAGCTATTGCAGTAACGCAGGGTAAGGGAGGGACTTGGCTCGTCAAAGAATCACAACAATACGCCCTCGAGATGCCAGATATGGTGCGCATGAGCATGATTTATAATAAGTCGCAAGATCGGGCGAGCCTATCGCGAGGGGGAAGCAAGGAATTAGTGCCCGATATCGTTTTCTTGGAAAGCGGCGAGCTTTCTGCATTTAGCCTGTCCATTAGCAATACAGGCTTGCCTAACGAACGCTTCGAGCTTCACTCAGACGGCCTTAATGTTGAACTTCGTCAATTATGATTCTAGAGTGGCAGGCAATGAGACGCTCAAAAAATAGAGAGGTTTGTCCAAGAGTGACGGCGTCAGTTTGTCGTGGCTTTACTCTGCTTGAAATTCTTATAGCTTTAGCTGTGCTCGCATTGCTCGGTGCGGCTATCGTAAAACAAACTAACTCAAGTGCTAAAATTTACTACTCATTAGGCATTAAGGTTCAAGCAAGCGAGATCGCTGAAAATGCTCTTGAAGAAACTCTAACCAGAGATTTCCTACCCACAGGCACAATCACTGAAAACAAGACTATTAACTCAGTTGAATGGAGAATTGATACAGTGGTAGAAAGCTCCCTGCGAGATGACATGAGAAAACTCACTATTAATGTGTTTCATTCAGAGGGAGATGGCGCGGAGGCGAATACAGTGGCCAGCTTGCAAAGCTACATTGGGCGCCATTGATATGAAGCGCTCCATTTTTCTAAATCAGGATACACAAAGAGGGTTCACGCTATTGGAGGTGTTAGTATCACTTGCCATATTCAGCATTATTGCTCTGACTTCTTTTCGATTGTTGCAGTCCACTGCTAACTTCGTATCACAAAGAGAGGGTTTGCAAACAGCTGAGCTCACTCAACAGCGTGCACTGGCCATCCTGGTTAGCGACTTAAGGCATTCTATTGCGCTTCCAGTCCCGACGACCAGCACAAATCAAAAAGATAATTTGCTCGCCGCTATGCGCACCGGGGATGAATCGTACCTGTTGGCACTTAGCCGCGGCGGCTATGAAAACCCTAACGGTCCTTCGGAACGAGCAGCAGTTCGCATAAGATATGAATTGAGAAACCAAGACCACACAGATCAAGCGGCCGCTAACGCCGACAGCAAGGCCTTGTACCGAGTCGTTACTGCAGCGTTGTCGTCCAATGATACTGACGAAGATGTGCGTGAACAGTTACTTCTGAAGAATGTTAGCGCTGTTAATTTCCGCTTTCTTGATCAGCAATCTTCTTGGTCCACTGTCTGGCCGGTTAAGCCGCGGCAGAAAATCGGAACAGAGCAGAGCTCAGGTATTTTGGATACCAATGACTATGTTCTTCCCATGGCGCTCGAGGTTACATTTGAAATAGCGGAACAACAGTTTAGAAAAATTGTGTCGATTAGAACGTAGGCTTATTCGAACATGCCAAAGCAGCAAGAAAACCCGTCTTATAAACAAAGTGGCGTGGCCTTAATTAGCGTTATGCTCGTGATGTTTGTCGCTGTGGTTCTTGCGGCACAACAAATGCGTCAATCCGCTTCAGCAATTAAGCACGTTGTTGCGAGAGAGTCCCAGCAACAAGCTTACTGGTATGCACGCGCTGGCGAAGTTCTTGGTAGGCAGGCACTGGCCGCAGATTGGCGCGAAGATAGACAATCGTCACCGGGCTCTGTGGCAACCGATCATTACAACGAAGCATGGGCCAAGGAGTTTTCATCACTGGGTCTAGAAGACGGCTCAGTAAAATTGCTGATAAGTGATTTACAATCTCGGTTCAATGTAAACAACTTACGGGCCGAAGATTCCAGCGCAGCGCAAGCGTCACTAAAATTGATTTTTCAGGCTTTGAGCCTTTCTGATGCTGCCTATAACGAGCTGCGTGATAGTGTTCTCCAACAAGCGTGGTCGGCCACAGCGACATTAAGAACACTGAAATCACTGCAGCCCGCACAGCGACGCGAATTGGAACCGCTACTGGTCGCACTGCCGGCAACTGATGTCGCTGTAAATGTTAATACAGCCAGTGAAGCTTTATTGGCTGCGCTGCTAGGCCAGCGAAGCTCTGCAGCTGTACGCAAAATAATCAGCGATAGAAAGCGTGCACCGATAGTAGACCTTAATGGCCCTTCATTTTCGATCTATGCCTCTACTTCTACTAAGCTTGTAGTCAATAGTGAGTATTTCGACATTCAGACAACGGCCGGTTTTTGGCAGAACAGCAGCTATTTAAGTACTAAGCTGCATCGTTCAGCTAAAGGTGAACTTATGACACTAAGCCGTACGCATGGAAAGCATGCGATTACACACTCTTTAAACAGTGATCACTTGGTAGGCCGTCAATGAATTATTTTTGTATCCGATTCGATCCAGAGCATGAAGCAGATGAGGCCTTGCTCGATTGGATTGTGCTGGATGACGCTGGTAGGGTAGTTCACCAAGGTGTCAGCTACCTGACGGACTTGAAGCCACAGCTGCAAGCCTCAGGTGCTGCTCAGCTTCTGGTTATAGTCGCGGGCGATCGAATACTGACCACCGAAGTGGTCGTAGAAAGCCAACATGCAGCACACATCAAGAATGTTTTACCCTATCTCGTAGAAGAGCAGATAGCTGAAGATCTCGATGACGTCCATATAGCACCCGCTCCAAATCTTTCAGTGGGCACCAATTCAGTGGCTGTTGTAAGTCATACAGAACTGATCGACTGGCTTGACCAGTTGTACAGCGCTGAGCTAGAACCTTACATGATCGTGCCAGAAACCCTCACCCTGCCCAACACCGGAGCTGAGGTGCGCGTTTTGCTTCGCTGTGATGATGCTGTTGTTCAATACGATGACAACAAGGGCTCTGTCTTGCCTATTGAAGATCTAGCCGCATATTTGCATCTTCATTTTGGAGAGCCATCAGCGAATGATATGAAGTACGTTACCTTGTTAGTGCCTGAAGACGACCAACAGGCTCTGATTCACGCAGAGGCTTTGAGTAAAGAAATGCGCTCATACACCATAGATACGCAAATATTTTCTGAGCCGGCATTCGCCCTGCAAGCTATAACGTTGGTTCGTAGCAGGGCTAGTATGTTGAACCTGCTTCAGGGCGGCTATAGAACGCGGGAAGCGAACGGTCCGAGCTTTCCATGGCCGAAACTTGCCGCAGTTGCTGCTACCTTCTTGGTGATTGAATTTGGTATGCTGTTGGGTAGTGGATGGTGGTTTGAGAGCAAAGCAGAGACACTAAATGATCAAGCCGAGCAACAATACAGAGAAATATTTCCGTCAGAGCGACGCGTCGTAGATGCTCGCAGACAATTTCAAAGTCATCTGAACCGACAGAAAAGTGCGGCCTTTAGTGATGAGTTTTTATACTTAATGGAGCGCGTCGTTTCATCTATGGACGACAACCCGCTGCCGCTCAGGAGTATGCGCTACAACGCCTACGGAGAAGGTTTGTTGTTAGACCTAAGCGCATCATCTATGGACGCATTGGAGTCCTATACCGCTAAGCTTTCTCGTGCAAATTTGTCGGTTGAGCTATTGTCAGCGGTTGAGGAGGGGTCTTTAGTAAAAGGGCGCCTTAGAGTGGAGCCAATTTGATGAGCGTGATGGACAGCGTCGCCGACCGAATAGCCATAACATGGAACGCGGTCCAGTTATCGAGTAGCGTGCAGCGCTTGCGGGCCTATTATCTTGGACTTCGCGATCGGGATCAGCTGGCTTTAAAGGCATTGGTTGTAGCCGTTCTTTGCGCGTTCGCCTTTCTGACACTCAAGCCTGCACACGACTTTGCCCAGCAGTCAAAAATGGCGGCTGCGCGAAACGCAGAAACTTTAAGCTGGATGCAGTCAAACAAACAACATTTTGGTACTTCATCAGAAGAAAACAGCCGGGAAGCCGGGCAGTCGCTCCTAAGCGTATCCTCGCAAGCCGCTAAGAACTGGAATTTGACGCTAAAGCGGTTCGAGCCTGTGGACGATAGAGCCATGCGGATATGGTTCGAAGATGTGAACTTTGCCAGTGTGATTCAATGGATCGCGGAGTTAGACGAAACGTATAATATAGCGGTCCGTGAACTGCAAATGGATCAATCAAATGGCGGAACGGTCAACGCAACACTTGTTTTACAGGAATAGAGTAAACACCACTTACGGCTAGCCCGTTTATTAGACAAAGCGCACAGCAATGTACAAAGAATATTTTGGCTTCTCCGACCTGCCGTTTTCTATTGCACCAGATCCTAATTATCTTTATCTGAGTGAGCAGCATAAAGAGGCGCTCGCTCATCTTCTATATGGAGTAGGAGAGCAGGGTGGCTTTGTGCTGCTTAGCGGTGAGGTTGGCACGGGTAAGACAACTATATGCCGTGCATTATTACACCAGATACCGGCGCATTGTGAAGTGGCCTACGTTGTAAACCCTCGGCAAACGGCAACTGAGCTCTTACAATCCATATGCGATGAATTCGGGATTTACTACTTTTATGAAGGTCAGGGAAGCAATTACCTTGTAGACTTAATAAATGAGCACTTACTAGCACTGCACTCACAAGGTAAAAGTGCAGTCCTAATTGTTGATGAAGCCCAGAATTTGGGTGTTGGAGTACTCGAACAACTTCGCTTGCTCACGAACCTGGAAACAGATCAAAAGAAGCTCTTACAATTAATTTTGTTAGGCCAGCCCGAGTTAAATGAACTGCTCTCCAAGCCTGAACTACGACAGCTAGCTCAGCGAATAACTGCACGGCACCATCTTAAAGCATTGTCTCAGGATGAATTACAGGCCTATATAGAGCATCGCTTACAAGTTGCCGGATTTAAAGGCGCTTTGTTTACCCCTGATGCCATAAAGTTGATTTATCGTAAAAGCCAGGGAATTCCGCGTTTAATTAACGTAATTTGCGACCGGTGTCTTTTGGGGTTGTATAGCACTAACGGTAACAGCGTGGGGGTTGATGTCGCGAAGCGTGCCGTTGGCGAGGTTATGGGTATCGTTTCACCTGCAAAGTCCGTTGTTAAGGCCCCCTGGTTTATCCCTACTCTAGCGTCCGCTTCGCTTTTGTTGGTGCTTGTTTTCATAATTTTTACCAAATCAATATCGTCAAAGGGTGCCGAAAAGGAAGAAGACCTTCATCTTGCAACAGCTACCATCACTGACAAGCCCACTCTCATCACAAAAGAGCCAACAAAGATACTGACGGCCGAGGATGCAAAGCAACATTTGCTATCGCGTCTAACAAAACGAATGGCATACGAGAAGCCATCAGGCGACTCGTTTCAAGAAAAGTGTGACACATTAGCTGATGCTGGTTTGCAGTGTATTACTCGCCGAGGTGATTTGAGAGACATTCAGCTTCTAGAAACCAACATTATTGTAAATTTGCCAAATGAGTTTCTGCCGAAAAATCAGCGTGATCAAAGTACTGAGAAGCAATGGGTTCTGCTAAAGGCGGTACCAGGTGAGCCTATTGAGTTGGAATTTCTGAATCAACAACGCTTATCATTGCCGCCATCAACACTGGCTCAGGCTTGGCCGGTGGACTATCTGTGGCTGTGGTCGCGACCCGACAGTTATCGCCAGAATTTGTCGCTTGGTGAGTCCGGAGACTTTGTAACCTGGCTGTCCAGGGCGGTAAAGGCCTATAATCTGCCAAAGGGCATTAAGATCCGAGGTTCTAGCGATCTATCAGAACGCACGCCCGGTGTTCTGCCATCATCAGCCGTTATTCATCGAACTAGTTTTCTTGTGAGTCAACCCGGGCCGAAAAGCTCGGTCGTTAGCACACATCTACTACGTAATATCGGAAGGATTAAAGAACAGTTAAACATTGAAGCGCAAGGAATTTCTGAAGAGTTAGTTTATGTGTTAGATAAACAGCTAAAACTACATACTTCGAATTCGGAACTGCTGGGCGCGATAGAGCGATAGACCCGTTAACGAACCAATATAACAAAGGAGAGGCATAGCCCTTGTCATATATACTTGACGCCGTTCGTAAAGCGGAAGAGGAACGCCAACAAAGCAAAAACCCCGGAGTCCGCAATCTAGGCACTGTGGGGATAAGCCCCAACAAGCTTAGTAACAGAAGATACTGGGTGGGCGGTGCTTTGGCACTCATAATCGCTAACGCCGCGGCATGGTACGCGCTAAGCCAGGATGCAGAAAGCGACACCGTGGCAAGTAAATCCGTTGCGACAGAAGAGGCCGTTGTTAAACGCGCAAGCTCGTTAGATTCAGCCGAAACAATCAGCACAGTTCAGGTAGAGCCGACCCAAGCCGTTTTTGACACCACGAGTCAGTCGCCCCAGCAAGTGAAATTATGGCAAGCGCCAGTTGATGCACAAACCGCAATTGGCGGGCTTGAATTCTCGTTTCACGTTTACTCAACTGATTCGCAACGCCGCACAATCATTATAAATAAACAACGAATGCGAGAAGGTGAGCGGATTAGCGATTCTATGACGCTCAACCGAATCACTGAATCAGGCGTTTTGTTGGCCTATAATAACTTATTGGTTGAGGTTGAAATTCTCGAGCAATGGTGACTCCTGAGCTTGCTTCTTCGTAGTAGCCTGCTCTTTAATAGTGTCATAGCGCTCTTTCGAGATTTTACTTCTGGTATCTTTCTTGCCCAGTATTCTAGGGTGAATGAAAACCATCAGGTTGCTACGTACGGTTTGATCTGTACGATTCTGAAAGATTCTGCCTAGAATAGGGATGTAGCCAAGTACCGGGACACGGTCCACCGATTGAACAGTATCTTGTCGGGTTAAACCACCGAGAACCAGAACTTCATTGTCCTCTATATTGACCTTTGTTTTAATACTGCGCTTATCAAAAATCAGGTCTTCGGCAATCGCACTGTTGCTAATACTTTCGACCTTTTGCAAAACGTCGAGTAATATGCCTCCGTGTTGATTTATTTGCGGCGTAATCTGCAAGCTTACGCCTATGTCATGTCGTTCAATGGTAGTGAATGGATCGTCAGTATCCGACGCCGCTGACGTTTGCCGACCGCTGATAATAGGGACGTTGCTTCCGACAAGGATTTCAGCTTGTTCGTTATCAAGAGCAACTACCGAAGGAGTTGACAGCAAATTAGCATCGCTGCTGTTATCCAATGCGTTTAGTAACGCTCTTAAAGAGCCGTTTCGATAATAGCCTAAAGTGAAACCCTCACCGAGCACGGAGCTGTCCAATGCTCCCGATTCAGATGGCAGACCTCCTAGCGAGAAATTGGTAGCAGCCTCTACGCCATCTCCAGTGAAACTTGTGTTCCATTGCACACCCAACTGCTCAACCAGATCATCATTGACTTCAACAATAATGGCTTCAAGTAATACTTGTTGGCGCTCGATATCAATTTCGGCAATCACTTTTTTCATGTCACGTAAGACAGGCTCTGAAGCAGTTAAAATCAAAGCGTTAGCTGTTTCACTGGCTTCGATGCTCGCCTGTTCCCGATCTGAAGATGCATCTTGGCTGCTAGCGGTGACACTTTGCAAGATAGGCACTAACTCTGCCGCATCCATGTATTGAACGAACACCACCTCAGTTGTTCCGCGCTCAGACTGTTTCTTATCCAGTTTGTTGATCAACTCACGCAACCGCAAGCGTTGGCTAGGTGTTCCGCTTAACAGTAGGCTATTGCTGCGGGCATCCGCTGCAAGCGCGGGCTTGTCCGCGTTTTCATCCGTATTGGCGAGCGCTTGCAGTGTTCTTAGTGCGTCGCTCGAGTCGAGGTATTTCAGTTGCACCACATCGACATCGATTTGGCCACGTTGGTCCAGTCGATTTACAAGTTGGCGAATACGTTTGATATTATCAATACTGTCAGCAATCAGCAGTGTATTGGTGTTCGGCAATGCCGACAAACTGCCATGCTCGCCAACTAGAGCTTGGAGCTGGGCCGCTACTAAAGTTGCATCAACGTTTGTAGTCGAGAAAACGTGAACGGCTTTTTCAGCGCCAGCCCTGCCACCAAACGAATCAAGCACAGCTGAGTGGTTGTTGCTCGCTTTGGCGGCTGGGACGATACTGACCATATTGCTCTTGACGCTGGCACTGAAACCATTGATTGCCAGCGCTTGCAGAAATACGTTGAATGCTTGATCGGGGGCTAGTGGCTCTGAGGAGAGAACGGTGATTGTTCCTTGAACAGTAGGGTCAACAACGAAGTTCTTGCCTGTTGTTTCCGCCATCCACTGAATCACAGTTCGAATATCCGCATCGCGCATGTTCATTGTAATTGTGTCGTTGGCGAGCGCGATTAATGGGAGTGATATACCCAATAGAAATACAATTACTCGGCGATAAGCCAATTGAACAAAATTCCTCGTCATGCCGTTAATACTAGCAGGCATAACGCTCGACAAAGGGTCGTAAAGCTCAATAGCGTACTTATTTGCGCTGCGACTATGGAGGGTCGCGTTTATCCGTCTTTATTCCGCTGTTTCAGGTTCCAGATCAGGATCACTGGCGGCGTAGTCTCCAGTTGTTCCGCTGTCTACCTTAGAGGAATCGAGACTCTCTTCTCCACCGTCGTCAATAACTTCCTCAGTCGATTCGACGGAGTCGATGCCAATTCGGAAAGCAGCGAAACCTGGCATTACAACCTGATTTAAGGCCATGCCTAGAATACGACCTTTCACGGGTGATTTGATTTCGTGTCGCCTGTTGGTTATAGGGTCAGTTACGGCGCCTAGAAGATCTCCAGGCTTTACCTTCTTGCCTAAATACACCTCGCTGAACAAAATGCCACCAAAATCAGCGCGCACCCAGGTTGACTGATAAAAAACCGGTTCAGGTTTGCCCCAGAATCGAGAGCGCTTTTGCATTTTAAGAGTGTTCATCAGAGTTTGAATGGCCTTAACGCCATGCGCCACCGCTTTTTCTTGCAGACGCATGGGCTCGCCAGCTTCCAAGGTAACGGTAGGAACGCCGATCATATTGGCGGCGTACCTAAGTGTGCCGCTGGCTCCCGCCGAGTGAAGTACTACGGTTGAGCCGAACCCCTTCGACAGCTCTTTCACTGAATCATTAAGTAAGTCGGCGCGCAGCTGGGGTAAGTTCGTCCGATGAAATGACCCGGTGTGCAGGTCCACTAAATAACTACAATGTTGAATAATTTCTTCAAAGAAGGAGTATGCAATTCTGGACGCCAGGCTGCCGTTTGGATTTCCTGGAAAGAAACGGTTTAGGTCGCGACGATCGGTTAGATAGCGAGAGTTTCTCTGAAAACCTTGTAAGTTTACGATTGGTATGCCAACCACTGTGCCTGACAATTCGGATGGCTCTATGTCATACATTAGACGGCGTACAATTTCGATGCCATTTAGCTCGTCGCCGTGTATGGCCGCGGTCAAGCAAAGTACTGGACCTGGTTTAGTGCCATTAACAACCAATACTGGAGTGGAGCCGGCGATCCCCTCAAAAGACTGGCTTGGGCTCCAGGCCATTCTTGTGGCAGTTCGCGGTGGTACAACAGTATCCAGTAAAACGAAGGGAACACCCTCGTCATAAGGAAGCTCTTCAATAGATTTGCTGGTGATCTCAGGGCTGTCTAATTGCACACCTGCTTTAGGCTCGACGCTCGCGTCAACAACCGGCTCAGGCAATTTCTCTATCGGTTTTTCAAGATCTATATTTTCAGCCCGCGGTAATGTGGTTATAGGCGTGGATTCACTGGAGTCTAGAGCAGACTGTGCGCTGACAAACGACGAGCTGAGCAGACCTCCGGCCAGCAATAGGGCTAATACACGTATACCCATTTAACTACAATTCCCCACTATTGGTCTGAAGTACGATATGAAGCGATTACTAATAATGCTAACAATTTACATCAAAGATGCCCGTCGGCAACGCACGCTTTCCCGCTTTCCATTTAAGTTGTGTTTTAGCTTTAAGTTTAACTATAAGCGCTAAAGCACTGAACTATAACATGGTTTATTCGGCGCAAATAAGTAAGGTAAGAAGCAAGTTTACAAACCTGACGCTTCCATGCCTCAGCTGCTCAATTCATATACAACTATAGCTGCCGTGTAACGCGCCGCTGTGAATAAGCTCTGTAGAGCGAATTGCGTCACAATTTAGGTCTTGCGAGCAGCTGTTTGAGATAGAATATGATGCTTGCTACAAACAATTGTCGATTGCCCGCACTAGGAAAAATATTACATGACTCGAGTTATCCTAAAGCTAGTTGTTGTTGCCTGTATCTTGTCCTTCACCACTGGTCTTTCAGCTAAGGAGGCGCAGGGGCCAATCGTGAATTTCGAGAATCGTTTTATTCCTGATGGTTATCAAAATGGCATGGTGGTGGCTGCAGAGGCGCTAGCTGCCGAGGTCGGGCGCGATGTATTGCGCAGGGGCGGGAATGCAGTTGACGCGGCAGTCGCTACGGGTTTTGCCCTGGCTGTGACTTACCCTAGCGCAGGTAACTTGGCGGGCGGCGGTTTCATGCTGATAGACGTGGATGGTCAGCGGCGATTTATAGATTATCGTGAAATGGCGCCAAGAGCATCTTTTCGCGACATGTATTTAAAAGAAGATGGAAGCGTTGACCGTGCAATCGCGTACACCAGCCGCCAAAGCGCTGGCGTTCCAGGCACGGTTGCAGGTCTTATATATGCCTTGGATAAATACGGCTCCATGAGTCTCTCTGATGTCATACAGCCGGCTATTCAATTGGCCCTAAAAGGGATACCTGTGAGCCAAGCCCTGGCTGGCAGTATTTCAAGACGCGGAAGCTATGCACCATGGGTGGATGCAGAGGCGAAGCGCATTTATTTTCGCTCCGATGGAAGTCATTTGCAGGAAGGCGACCAGCTCATCCAAAAAGACTTGGCCTGGACGCTGAAACAGATTAAGAAGGGCGGTAACGCGGCCTTTTACGAAGGTAAGGTTGCCGATCGAATAGTGAAAGATATGCAGGAAAATGATGGGCTAATAACCCATGAAGATCTTGCCGACTACAAAGTTGTTGAGAGAACACCTTTGTCGGGCACTTTTCTGGGTTATGAAATTCTGTCTGCGCCGCCACCTTCGAGCGGAGGAGTGCACATACTGCAAATGCTCAATGTGCTTGAGCATGCAGACCTGCCAGCAATGGGACACAATAGCGCCGCTTATATTCATATTGTGGCTGAAGCAATGAAGCACGCCTACGCTGATAGAAGCCGCTATTTAGGCGATCCAGACTTTTTCGCTGTACCGGTTGCTGAGTTAACGTCAAAAGCATATGGCCGTCGAATTTACGCCGCAATTGACCCAAAGCGGGCGACGCCATCTAAGGATATAGCGCCAGGAGCCCACCTACCAGACGAAAGCAGAGACACTACTCATTTCAGCGTCGTTGATAGAGACGGCAATGCCGTAAGCAATACTTACACATTAAATTTCAGCTATGGCTCTGGCATTGTCGCAAAAGGCACTGGCATGTTGCTGAATAATGAAATGGCGGATTTTTCAGCTAGACCAGGGCATCTTAATCCATTTGGCTTACTCGGTGAAAAAGCCAATGCCATTGAACCTGGCAAGCGGCCTCTCTCTTCTATGAGTCCGACTATAGTGTACAAAAAAGGATCCCCGTGGCTTGTCACCGGTAGCCCCGGCGGTAGTCTTATCATTACCTCAGTCTTACAAATTATACTGAATACGACCGTGTTCGACTACAACGTTGCCACAGCAGCTGCGGAGCCGCGTTTTCACCATCAATGGTTACCTGAAACGCTGCGAATAGAGCAGGGGGTTAGCAAAGACACGTTAAGCTTGCTTACGGCGATGGGGTATAAGCTGAATGTAGGCAAACGCACTATGGGCCGCACTCAATCAATAATGATCTCTGAAGAATTCAAAGCAGGGACCGGATATTTGTTTGGGGCCAGCGACACACGTCGTCCACAAGGAGCCGTTCGTGGCTATTAAGTTTAGCCTGGCTGATGTCGGCGAAGTGCGAGCTTCACATGCTCATCCAAATCTCTCAGCGATGGACTGACACTGTAAAACAGGATAACAACCGCGACCAATGTTGCCGATGCAATCACGATCGCTAGCTTCACGCCGATGGCGCTTGCCATTAGAGCCATCGGCACCACGCCCAATGGCATCAAGCCGAATGTCATGAGCATAATCGCCGAGACGCGACCTCTAAATTCATCTTCAACCAACAATTGAGCTGCTGTATTGTTCAGCGTTTGACTGGCACTAGCAAAAGCGTTGGCAATCACAAGTGGGACTAATGCAAACGCAAACAGGGGTGTTACAGCAAACACACCCAAGCAAATACCAAATAGAAGCGTGGTGCCAATCATGAGCTTCGTTCTGTTGGTGTTTTCTCCGCGTCGAGCCATCCAGACAGATCCAACAACGCCACCTAAGCCAGCGGCCGACATCATTATCCCCAAGCCTCGCTCCCCGACATTCCACACTTCGTCAGCAAAAATAACCAGTAGGTTTTGGAAAGGCATGGCTAAAAACATGGGTAGCAGGCCAAACAGAATGCACATCATCAAGGCGCGCCGTTCGAACACGTAGCGAAAACCGCTCGATATTTCTTGCCCTAAGTTCTTTCTACTTTTCTTATCAGCGTAGCAACGTTTAACACCAAATAAACAGAAAAAAGCCATAATATGTAGACTCACGGCAACAATGTAGGCGCCCGTTACATCAAAGAAGTCAATGGCAAAACCCATAATCATCGGGCCCACAACCCGACAAACATTCATTACTCCACCCGAAAGAGCGGTGGCATTGCCTAACCTGCTTGGCCCAACAACATTAAATACAATCGCGGTACGCGCAGGCATGCTAAACGGAATAACGGCGCCACTGAGCGCCCCGGCGGCTAGAATATGCCAAAACTCCAGCGAGCCCAATAACAACAGCACGAGCACTATTGCCTCACTCAGAACGACAAAGCTCTGACCGAAAAGCGCTAGGAATCTTCTTTCAGTTCTGTCGCTGAAAGCACCGCCAAAAATCGAAAAAATCAACATTGGTACAGCAAAGGCTATGTTCACGTAGGCGAGAGACATTTCTTCGCCGGTTAGGTCCCACGCTAAATAAGTGCGGGTGAGTATTTGCCCCTGAATCGCAAGGAAAAATGCAGCATTGCTGCCGAGTAGCCATCGAAATTGCGGTTCCTCCAGAGACGCAATGGAGCGCGGCCACCGGCTTGCTGCTGGCTGTTGGTCACCATTGCTAGAGTCTTCCAAAAAAGTGGCCTGGCTGAGCGCGGTGGCATGTGCCAGTTGCGCGTAGATAAATGACAGTAAAGAATGCCGTTCGCAAAGTCACGCAAAAAACTGGATAATACTACGCAGTTTTAAAATAGGTACTAATCATGCAACGCTTAACCACGATGGAAATTCGCAAGCAGTATCTGCATTTTTCAGCAGCGCATTTCACTATATTTTCAGCGACTGAACGTGAACGCCTGCATGGTCATAACTGGCGTGTAGGTGCGCTGATTACAGGCCCTGTACGCGAAGATGGTCTGTGTTTTGACTACGCCGTTTACAAAGATTTGTTAAGATCTTTGTGCGCGCGCTTCGACGAATATACGCTCCTGCCAAATCTCTCGCCTCACTTGAAGATTGAAGAAGATAGAGAGTACTATTGTGTAACGCATGCCAAGGACAAGATGTTCTTTTTAAAAAGCGACACCATTGTTATGCCAGTGCGCAACGTTACTATAGAAGAATTGGCCGACTACCTTTTGCAGCAATTGGTAGAAAACAAGAAACCGCTTGCGGAGCATGATATTCAAAATATCAGGCTTGAAGTTTCCTCTGGGCCCGATCAGTGGGCCAGCAGTGAATGGTCAGCGACAGACTGAAGCGAGCAATTAATGGATAGAGAAGTAGATTTGCCTACTGCGAGTTCAGGCTCTGCGTTGCAAGAACGCCGTGAGAGGGTGTTTATTTTGTTGGCGGGCTTTTTTCTGTCAGCGATGACCCTGCTTAATGTCGTTGGAATAACTCGATTCGTTGAACTTGGTCCGCTAACCGTCGCTGTGGGAGTACTGCCATATCCGCTTACTTTCCTGTGTACCGACCTTATAAGCGAGCTGTATGGCAGAAGCCGTGCAAACTTTCTAGTGACAGTTGGGCTGATATTGAATGGTTTTATTCTGCTGACTCTAACCATTGCAGACATGCTTCCTGCCGCCCCTTTAAGCGAGCAGCCGCCTTGGCAAACACTGCAGATTGCGGGTGAATTAGCCCTGCCTAGTGGTGATATTCTCACTGGCAGCGTAGAACTTTTCAATATTGTTTATGCGTGCACAGCTGGGGCCGTTACAGCCTCAATGTTTGCCTATGTCGCGGCCCAATATCTGGACGTTCAGTTGTTTCATTTTTTTAAGCGTCTCACCAAAGGACGCCATTTATGGTTGCGAAATAATTTCAGCACGCTTTTCAGTCAAGCTGTCGATTCGATAATGGTAATCGGAATTACGTTTGGCGCTGTGTTTCTTAGCGGTAAAATGGCGCTGGCTACGATGCTGGTACTAATGGGGAGCAACTATCTCTTCAAAATGCTGGCAGCACTTATTGATACACTGCCTTTTTACTGGCTAACATCAACTTTAAGACGCTATCTCGAATTAGAGCCTTCTTCACACTGATCACCTATTTAAGCCACCGGAGAGACAGCATGAACCCATGTGCAATTATTACAGGTGCAAGCCGCGGTATTGGTAAAGCCGCCGCGAAACTATTTTTGGAGCAGGGCTATCGAGTCCTTAATTTGTCCAGATCAGCTTCCGGCTTAAGTGGCGTAGAAGACGTATGCATTGATATGTCGAAGTCTGATTTTATCGCGCAGCACGGTGACGCCATCCTAAAAGCAGTAGGAAACACTACAGAGCTTGTGCTTGTTCACAATGCTGCGACATTGTTAAAGGACTCGATTCAAGAGATGGACCCTCAGAGTTTCCGCGATGTGCTGGAGCTGAACGTTGTTGCTCCGGCGGCTCTTACGAGGCTTCTTATTCCCTCCATGGAAGCCGGAAGCTCTGTGATTTATATAGCATCCACACTGGGAACAAAGGCGGTTAGCAACAGTTGTTCCTATGTAACGTCAAAACATGCATTGATCGGGTTGATGAAATCCACATGCCAAGATCTAGTTGGCAGTGGAATTCATACGCTGGCGATATGCCCAGGTTTTACAGACACAGAAATGTTGAGAAGCCACATAGGCACAGATCCCGTTGTTGAAGCTGATATCGCATCGACCGTTGCAATGGGGCGCTTGGCCCTTCCAGCGGAAATTGCAGAGACAATTATGTT
>JBGCFQ010000069.1:0-18256 GCA_045106985.1 Pseudomonadales bacterium
TGCCGAATGGGCACCGATGAGATGGCGGTGGTTGACCCAGAAACGCGTGTACGCGGCATTGATGGCTTGAGAGTAGTTGATTCGAGCATTTTCCCCACCATTCCAAATGGCAATCTCAACGCGCCGACAATGATGGTGGCTGAACGCGCTGCTGATTTGATTAAGGGTGACGTACTGCCCCCCGCCAACGCTGAGGTGCTTATGGACGCTCAGTGGGAGAGCCGTCAGCGAGCGAGCGTGCTCACGTCGTAAGGTCCGCCACAATAACCCCAGCGGCCTTTGCTTCGAGACCCAACCCCTCCGGGGTACCCGCCATCACAAAAAAGCCGTCGCAGGGCTAGTCTTTTTTGCTCCTTCGGTTGGGTCTTTTTACCTACGCAAACACCCCCAGGGCTATTGTGGCTCAGCGCTTGCTGACTTTAAGGCTGCAAAAAGAAAATGCAAAGAACGTGTACCCGGATCTCACTGCTAGACGAGCTGCGGCATCTGGTATTGCTTTTGTGAAGGTAAAAGACGCAGGCCGAGTGAGTAAAAAAGACAAGTAGAACGCAGGCTTTTTTAGAAGTGAGGAAACCCCGGAGGGGACAAGTCACGTAAAAAAAGCAATGCCCGGTGGCGTGGCGTATTACGAAGCCACTATCTGTTCGTTCTGAAGATAATTTCGCTATTAATTAGTCGACTGATTTGATTTCAGCTGATCAGCTTCCAGTGACAGCTCTTTCGCTTTCACCAGATGACCAAAATCCTGATTTAACCAGCGGACCAGAGATAAACAAAGCAATATAACGATAGGTATGAGTGGTACCGAGCCTAGCACCGTTATTGACTGTACGGCACCCAATGCTCCAGATTGAATAATGCCGGCGGTTACCAGTGCCAGAAGTCCGGCCCACGTTACCCGGGTCCAGCGCCGGGGTTCTTGATCGTTGCGCATGTTTTTAGCGCAAACACAGGCTAATACAAATGCAGACGAGTCAATTGTTGTTGCGCCAAACACCAAAATTAGTATGAAGAATACGGTTAGTACAACTTTGCCGTACGGCAACTCGGCTATTAACAGAGCATTGACGAACGACATACCCTGATTACTCAGGATGGCTTGCACGTCCATTAAACCCTGAGACTCCAAGTACAGTGCATAACCGCCCATAATCGCCAGGAATAACCAGGTGCCCAAGCAGCCCCAGCCAATAATGCCTAGCACTACCTGGCGAATGGTTCGGCCCCGTGAAATACGACCGAAAAACAAACCCACCATGCCTGTGTACGCTAGCCACCAGGCCCAGTAAAACCCGGTCCAGTCTTTAGGAAAACTGCTTTTGTCAATTGGGTCAGTCCATGTTGCAGTGGACAAGAAATTATTGAACATCAAGCCAATACTATTAACCGTTAGGTCCAGAATGAACAGCGTTGGCCCTGCGAACAACACGAAAAGAAGAGCGATAACGCCCAATACAATATTAATGTCGGCCAGTAGTTTGATGCCTTGTTTCAAACCTCTATAAACGCTTGCGCCAAACAGCATAACCCACAGTAAAAGCATGCCCAGTTTTACCAGCATTGTTTCCTGCACACCGAGTAAAGTGGTGACCATTGCAGATAGCAGCGGTACCCCAAGCCCAAGAGTTGTCGCCACGCCCGACACTATGCCCAGCACAATCAATATGTCGATCACTGTCTTGATTTGTTCTCGGCCTCTATTAGGCAGTGCGCCGTCGCAGGCACTGGAAATTCTTAGTGTTTTGCTTCGGCGCACATACAGCATATACGCAATAGGTACAGCGGGTACTGTATAAAAAGCCCATGGTATTAGGCCCCAGTGCAGCAAGGGATACATGTGTGCCCATTCAAATGATTTACTGCTGCCTACCTCAATACCCAAGGGTGGTGTTTGCAGATAGAAAATGGGTTCGGCAAACCCCCAGGCGATAACACTGGCGCCAATGGCCGCGGTAAACATCATTGCTACCCAGTGTGTGTTGGAGTACTCGGGCTCTTCGCCGGGTGCGCCCAGTTTTACGTGGGCAAATCGGCCGAACGCCAGCCAAGCGCAAAAACCAAGTGCGCCCAGTCCTATCAGTAAATACAACCACAAGAAATGAGTCATCACCACGCCACGCCATTCGGTGATTAATTTGGCGGCTTCTTGAGGAAATATAATTAAGGGAATGGCTGCCACTAAAACAGCGATTAAAGCAGGAGTAAATACAGCCCAGTCAACGCCTGGCTCGCCGTTATCGGCAATAGGATTGTCGCTCATAGATAAGTACTTTCTTTATTATTGACCCTAGCTTAACACACTGCATAATCGCTGTTAGCATCCCTGACATAACTCGCCGAGTGTTGGCAGCCAGATAGCACTCGGAAATCCAGAGTATTTAGAATGAATAAAGCATTGCAAGAACAAAGAATGGCCCTTGCAGCGGCGTTTCGCTGGGCACATCGAGAGAATTGGCATGAAGCCGTCGCAAACCATTTTTCCCTGGCGGTTAATGACGATGGCACGCAATTTTTAATCAATCCAAATATGCGTCACTTCAGTCTAATAACGGCGAGCGAATTGTTGCTGCTTGATGCTAATGATCAATCAACCTTAGAACAAGCCAACGCGCCGGACCCTACTGCGTGGGGCTTGCATGGTTCTATTCATCGTCATTGCCCGCATGCACGCTGCGTTCTGCATGTTCATTCAACCTATGCAACAGTGTTAGCCAGTCTTGAAGATATGGTGATGCCGCCCATTGACCAAAATACGGCTCAATTTTACCAGCGCACAGTGGTCGACCAACACTATGGCGGCATGGCGTTTGAGGAAGAAGGTGAGCGTTGTGCTGCCATGCTCTCTGACCCTTCGAAGAAAGTGATGGTAATGGGTAACCACGGTGTATTGGTGCTGGGGAGCAGTGTTGCCGATGCGCTTGATCGCTTGTCCTATTTCGAACGCTCGGCGAAAAATTACATTCTTGCGCTGCAAACGGGTCGGCCGCTAAAAATACTTAGCCATGAGATTGCCGAAAAAACGGCGCAGCAATGGCAAGATGATTTTAGTGTTGCGGCTGAAGCCCATTTCAATCAAATCGTTACAATACTAGATCGAGATGAGCCAGATTTCCGACACTAGCAGTATTTCTCAAAAGCCAGCTCGGCACGAGCAATATTGGAATTGGAAGCCACCTAGGCCAGCTGAGAGCAATCCGCTATTTTTGTTTCCGATAAACGCTAAGGCGATATTAAAGTGGTACGTAGACAGCTGGAAACCGCTTAGCGAATACGCCTTCTTTTTTGCGCTTGCCTGGCTGAGCTGGCTAGCCTTTCAACCTGAGTTGTTATCGGGTACAGCGACATCTTCTACAGTGCTGCAGTTAAGTGTGCCAGTGTTGTTCAGAAACCTTGCTTACACTATTTTACTTGCCGGCGGTTTTCACTACTATTTTTACGTTCGCATGGCACAGGGTTCGGAAACGAAATTTGATACTCGCACGCCTACCGAGCACAACAAACGCTTTTTGTTTGGCAAGCAGCTGCACGACAATATATTTTGGACGCTTGCGAGTGGCGTACCTATTTGGAGCGCCTATGAAGCAGGCGTACTGTGGGCGCAACACACAGGTATGGCGCCATTACACCAGTGGGCCGACGGACAGATCTGGTTTGTAGCGTGGTTTTTTCTAATCCCGTTTTGGTTGTCGTTGCATTTCTATTTAGGACATAGGCTGCTGCACTGGAAGCCTTTGTATCGTATCTCACACTCAGTGCACCACCGTAATATCTGTACCGGCCCATGGTCGGGTATATCAATGCATCCCATTGAGCATTTAATTTACTTCAGTACCTTCTTGATTCACCTGGTTATACCGTCGCACCCTGTGCATATATTCTTCCATTGTTATTGCATCGGTTTGTCGCCCATTTTTGGCCACGTGGGTTTCGAATCGCTGGTGATTCGCGGCAAGGTAAAAATGACGATTGGTCATTATCATCATCAACTTCACCACCGTTATTTTGAATGCAATTACGGCGCTGCAGAGCTTCCCTGTGATGTGTGGTTTGGTACTTATGATGATGGGAGTGCTGAGGCGCGGGAGAGGTTGAGTAGGCGGCGGGAATCTGTTTAGAGCTAACGCTTCACTGCACTAAAATGAGAATGCGGCGGATGGTGTATTACATTAACCTCAAAGTCAGCAGGCAATGCCTCTCTACTTCTGTTGTTTTCGAACCCTACGCTCGTCTTAAGTGTTGAATATGGCACCGAGGTGCTGAATTAAGCAAAGGGCAGCGAGACCCTTGAAAAGAGGGACCTTTTCAAGGAGCCCCCATGGATGGGTTCACGGCGTGTCTCGCTGGTCTTTGCTTACTTTAGCGCCGACTTTCCAGCGCCTCTCATACTCTACGCTCTTAGCGCTTCATTCTCAGGATCATAAGGAGACTCTTCAATAACAGTCGCTTTATGCCGCTCGCCCAAGATTTCAATTTCAAGCTCCGTGCCAATCGCAGCATGTTCTACCTCAACCATGCCAATTGCTAAAGACTTATTGATGCGGAACCCGAAACCACCAGACGTCGCTCGACCAACAATCGCACCGTCTTTGTAGATAGCTTCTGAGCCACGGGCGTCGGCGTCCGTTATATCATGAACTTCCAGCATAACCAGGTCGTTCTTGAAGCCGCGTTCTTGCCAGTCTTTCAACGCTTGCTTGCCTATGAAATCGCACTCTTTGTCTAACTTTACGAAGCGGTCCAAACGCGACTCCAGTGCCGAGTATTCGATCGACAGCTCTCTTGGGATCAAGCGATAAGTTTTCTCAAGGCGCATTGAATCCATCGCACGAATACCGAATGGCTTAATGCCAAATTCTGCACCGGCTTTCATGATTTCATCGAAGATGTAGTTTTGCATCTCGATAGGGTGGTGCAGTTCCCAGCCTAGCTCGCCAACAAAGTTAACGCGTAAGGCATCGGCTTGTGCGTAACCAACATTGATCGGCTTACCGGTTAACCATTTGAAATTGTCGTTCGATAAGTCAGTGTCAGTCAGTTTCTGCAACACATCACGTGCACGTGGGCCGGCTACTACCAGCACACCGTGCTGGGTGGTCACTTTCTGTAGCTGAACACTGCCATCGGTGGGGGCAAGCTTGGTTAAGTAGTCCCAGTCGTGGCGTTCGAAAGCGCCAGCCGACACCAGGAAGTAATTACCTTGGCCTTTTTTGTAGATGGTAAATTCAGCTCGCACACCGCCATTTTTCGACAACATATGGCATAAGCCAATGCGGCCAATGCCTTTAGGGATGTTGTTTGCTACCAGCGACTGCAGAAATGCTTCAGCACCAGGGCCGGTTACTGTGAACTTGGAGAACGCGCTCATGTCGAGCAGGCCGACATTTTCCATAACGTTGCGACATTCCTGACCTACAAACTCGAAGTAGTTTGAACGGCGGAAGGAATTTTTCTCAACAATGCGGCCGTCTTCCAGAGCAGGAGCGTGGTTCTCACTCCACAGTACGTCTGCTTTGTCCAGTTCCTCTTCGCTAAGCGAGTAGCCTTCAGGCGCAAACCAATTGGGTCGCTCCCAGCCGTATACATTGCCAAACACAGCGCCAAGCGCCTTCATTCGATCGTAGCATGGGGTTGTTCGAAGGGGGCGGGCAGCGGCTCGTTCTTCGTCTGGGTAGTGAGTTGTGAACACGTTGGCGTACGCTTCTTCGTTCTTAACCTTGAGGTAGCCACGAGAGGCGTAAGGTCCGAAACGACGAGGATCTACGCCCGTCATATCGACAGTTGGCTCGCCATCAACAATCCATTCGGCGAGTTGCCAGCCAGCGCCGCCAGCAGCAGTGATGCCAAAGCTATGACCTTCGTTCAACCAAAAGTTACTCAAGCCCCAAGCTGGGCCAACGATGGGGTTGCCATCTGGAGTGTAAGCGATCGCACCGTTGTAAACGGTCTTGATGCCCACTTCGCCCATTGCAGGTACACGTACCATAGCGGCCTCAATATGGGGCTGCAGGCGGTCTAGGTCACCATTAAACAGCTCGTACTCGCTGTCTGGATGCGGCCCATCTACATAACAGCAGGGCGCGCCTTGCTCATAGGGCCCAAGGATCAGGCCGCCAGCTTCTTCTCGTAAATAGTAGCCTGCGTCTGACTCGCGCAGCACGCCCTGTTCTGGCAGGCCTTGTTCTTTGCGTTTCAGAATTTCAGGGTGTGGCTCAGTTACAATAAACTGGTGTTCAACCGGTATGACGGGAACGTCTAGCCCAACCATTTCGCCGGTGCGCCGTGCAAAGTTGCCAGTGCAAGAAATGACATGTTCACAGGCTATGTCACCTTTGTCGGTGTGAACAATCCAACTACCGTCTTCTTGTTGGTCTAATGAGGTTACTTCCGTTTGGCGGTATATGGTCGCACCCAGGTTGCGTGCGCCAGTAGCCAATGCTTGAGTTAAGTCAGCCGGTTGAATATAGCCGTCGTCGGGGTGTTGAATCGCGCCCAGCACACCTTCAGTGTTGCACATGGGCCAAATTTCTTTGACCTCGTCTGGCGTAAGAAACTTTACGTTTACGCCTACGGTTTGTGCAACGCCAGAATAGTACTTGTACTCGTCCATGCGGTATTCGCAGTTCGCAAGGCGAATATTGGACACCACATTGAAGCCCACGTTCATGCCGGTTTCTTTTTCCAGCTCATGGTAAAAATCGACCGAGTACTGGTGCAACTTGCCAACCGAATAGTCCATATTGAACAAGGGCAGTAAGCCAGCGGCATGCCAGGTTGATCCGGAGGTAAGTTCTTTGCGCTCTAAAAGAACTACATCATCCCAGCCCTTCTTGGCCAGGTGGTACAAGGTTCCGACACCGACTACTCCGCCACCTATGACGACCGCGCGTGCTTTTTCTTTCATTGCTGTTTCTCAGATTAGGCTGTGCCAGCCTGCTAAAAAAGTGGTTTGCTCCTTGCCTCTGGAGCCCGCGGCGCAGTATATCTCAGCGGCCCCCAGGCATGGCAATGAGCGAGTGCATTGGGGTCGCAGATGGGATAACTAGTGGGGGGTTTGTGTTAAAAACGACTCTTGTTAGAGCTGAGAACGACAAATTGTTACATGCTGTTGGCTGGGCTTTTTTTATATCGATAAAAGCAATACTATTGCACCGTTAAAGCAATAATATCGATGCTCGTTTTGCTGAGCGTGGAAAGCTATTGAGACCATAATGAATATTGAAACAATACGGGCATTTCTGGAAGTGGCCGCAACGGGCAGTTTTCAGCAAGCCGCCGAGAACCTATACATCACCCAGTCGGCGATGAGTGCCCGAATCAAAACACTGGAAGAGCTGTTGAATCGCCAGCTGTTTAATCGTAAGCGAAATGGCGCAACCCTCACATCGGGTGGTCAGGCGTTCTATCAGTATGCTCTGTCAATTGTTAGAACCTGGGAGATGGCGCGCCAGGAGATAGCCCTCAACGAAAAGTTCAGTACTGTTGTGGGCATAGGTGTGCAACTGAATCATTGGAAAAGTACCGCCGCACCGTGGCAGCAGTGGATGAAAGAAAATGCCGAAGATATTGCCACGCAGGTTCACTCGGACTATTCGGATCG
Source organism: Pseudomonadales bacterium (assembly GCA_045106985.1). Classification (GTDB taxonomy): domain Bacteria; phylum Pseudomonadota; class Gammaproteobacteria; order Pseudomonadales; family JAUIET01; genus JAUIET01. The sequence goes on from JBGCFQ010000069.1 coordinate 7,598, forward strand.
TCTAATGAGTATGTTGCGCGGCGGCTTACTGGATGTAGCCGTTTTGTACGAGCCGCAGCAAAACCCGGAGCTGCTGATTGAAAAATACGTGGAAGAACGCCTGATATTAGTGTGCAGCGAACCCAGAGCCGTGCAACGCCTGTCAGTAGATGGTTATGTGTTTGTTGATTGGGGCAAAACGTTTCGCACCGAGCACGCGCATGAGTTTCCCGATGCCATAACCAATCAAATGACGGTAGGTATGGCGGCGGTAGCTCTAAACCATATTCTGGAACAGGGCGGTTCGGGATACTTTTTAGAACGAGAGCTTACTGATTTGTTGGAATCTGAAGCATTGTTTCTGGTTGAAGGTGCACCTCAGATTTCCCTGCCCACTTATTTAGCGTATTACAGTGGCGAACGGCTAACGCCTGAAGTGCTCAAGGCGCTGGAAGGCCTGCGTTATATTCGGTCTTTGTAGCGCAGAGCTGTTAGAAAAATAGTGTGTTGTAAGGTTTTGCTAAAACCAGGCGTTCAGTAACCCTCCAACAACTGAACCAGCGTCTCATTGCCAAGTTTTTCCATCAGTTCGATATTACGCTCGGGAATAAGAGCGATGTCGGGGTAACTGTCGATGGCCTTGCTAAGGCTGGCCTCGCGCAGTAAGTGCAAAACCGGATGCGGAGCACGATTGGTGAAATTCTCAGCGTCATCAATGTCGGTGCCGGCAAACTGATAGTGCGGATGAAAACTGGCTATCTGATAAACGCCTTCTTTTCCCAACTCAAATAAGTGTTGCTCGGCTATCCCCAAAAACTCGTTGAAGTCGGCGAAATCCAAAAGTACTGTTGGGTGAATAAGCAGAGTAGTTTCTATCTCGGTATCAGAGTCTAGCCTAAGTATTTCGCTATCCAACGCCGCCAACAGCTCGTGGTCATTGTCTGCCATACATACGGTGAAGCGAATGCGATTGTTTTGAAGTTCTCGTTTCGCAAAGGGACAAAGGTTGAAATGAACAACAAAATTTGAAAGCCAGCTGCGTACTGAAGCTTCAGCGCTCACTGCGAGAGTATTCTCCAGTGATGGACTCGTAGCACTACTTGGCGTGTTGTTGTCACTCATTTGGGTGTAGTTTATGTAAGGCCAGTTCGCATTCATTTGTGTCGCCGGCAACATAAATGGTTGATTCGGAAATACTGACACTTAGTTCAACGGTGCGATCAATCAAACCAGCAAGTTGTTGTACCTGCTCCCACTCAAAGTTGTTCACTGAAGCGCCGGTTTCCACAATAGCTGGGCCTTCCTGCTTCCACCAAACCGCTGATTTACTGTTGAAGCTATACACCGCGACCCGTTCTGCACGTCGTGACGCCTTTTTTATTCGCTCACCTAGGGGTTCGCCAACATCTACCCATAGTAGTAGGCGATCATCCAGGCTCTTTTGCCAAAGGTCGGGTTCTTCAGGTGTGCTCAAGCCGCTGGTGAACTCTAGCTCAGCTTGAGTCTGATCGTTGGTGTGCGCATGCAAGCAACGTGCTAGCACTCTGACCATCATGCGTTCCAAGGTTTCTGAAGGATGCTGTGCAACCGTTAATGACAAACAGTCGTAGTAATTGTTATTCATGTCGGCTAAATTGAGCCGAAGTTTGTAGATAGTGGGCTTGAGTGCCACTAAACACCAAACCTATTGCTAAGGTCTTTAGCTAGTGAGTAGAGCACCGGCACTACAAACAAGGTAACAATGGTTGAGAAGACAAGCCCCCAGCCAATGGCTAGCGACATTGGACTAACAATTGGGTCGTGCCCGCCTATGCCATAAGCCGTTGGCAGAACGCCACCCAATGTTGTGAGTGTTGTTACCAGTATTGGGCGAAGCCGCTCAACCACGGCCTCTATAAGATGCTCTGTTCGTTCTGTCGCATTCTCTATAACGTTGTCTTTCAAGCGACGATGGATATTATCGACCATTACGATCGCACCGTTCACTACAACCCCTATTAAGCCGATCGCTCCCATCATCGAAAACATCGACATTTGAGCGCCATGCAGATAAAACGTCAGAAAAACGCCGGCGATAGCAAAGGGTACAACCATCAATATAAATGTCGCCTCAATCAGCGAGCCGAGCATAACCCAGATAACAATAGCGATACCGCCAACGGCAAGCATCGCGGCGGTTTTCATTCCACCTGTAGTTGTTTCAGTTTCCGACGCTTCACCGCCACTGAACACTTGTAGACCAGGAATGTTCTCGAACCGAGGCATGAGTTCTTCGTTCATCCTTTTGGAAAATGGCAGAGCTGTAATTCCGCTGGCAGGTGTGAAGCTCGCTCTAACGGTGGAGGATCGATAGCCGTCGCGATGGAAAATGCGGGTTGATGTAGGGTTCTCGACTGGATTAACAAAGTTGCGCAGTTTCACCAAACTACCATCTGCCGCTCTAATTGGTACATCCAGTAAGGCGTTGATGTCGCCCTGTGAAGAGGGTTCAAGCATTACACGCAGCTTGGTCGTGTCATTCATGTCACGGTGTTCGCTGGCTTCTATACCATGAAATGCAGCTGCGAGCGTTTGGCCTACAGTCGCTGCATCTAAACCGTACAGCGCCAGTTTTTCGTAGTTCAAGTTAAGGTCTAGTTGCGGTGTGCCAGGCCTTTCATCAACATCAACCTCTACCACGCCATCAATTGAACGCAAATAGGTCGCAATTTCATAGGCCGCAGCGCGCCGTGTTTGATCATTGTTAGCAAGCACATGCACAGTAACTGGTTGGTCGGTCGGTGGCCCCCAGTAGTCAGATTGAATGACCATTTTAAGCCCAACGGGTAAACGAAGTTCGGCGTGTAATTTTTGAATCCAAACTGCATTAGTATGTTGTCTGTTGCTTTGCTTCATCTGCGCGATTACAAGCGCTTCGTTGCCCGCATCACCAATTGTTTTGTCTTTCGAGTCGCTGTTTTGATGCCCAACTCTGGATGTAACCAATTCCAGATCAGCCGCGGTTATGGCCTTAACCTGCTTCTCAATATCTACAACATAGGCTTCAGTTTGTTCAAGCGGAGTTCCTAGAGGGGCGCTGAGTTTTACAAACACCATGGTGGCGTCGTCTTGCGGGAACAAAATGAAAGGTACTTGCGGACGAATGAACAACATTATGACTAGAAAGGCCAACAGGGCGCCGGCAACAACAATCAACCTGTTTAGCAGCAGTACTCTAAGGGCGTGGCGGTAAAGTTTCTCCAGCGTTACAACGAACGCGCGTTTGGTCAGTGTCGAGCCGGCCCGTATCGTAGACATATGCGCTGGCAGAATAAAGAACGACTCTATTACCGAAATGAGCAATGCGATGACAACCACGGCGGGAAGCTGCCAAATCATTTTACCGGGTATGCCACCCATAGCTATCATCGGCGCGAAGGCCAGAATTGTGGTGAGCGCTGCGGCGATAACGGCCGGCATCATCTCCATAGTGCCTTCTAAGGCCGCGTCATGACTGCTTAGGCCCTGCGATTGCTTAAATGCGATTCTTTCCGATACCACAACGGCGTCGTCGACAATCATGCCCAGCACTATCACAAAAGCGGTAAGTGACATCATATTGAGTGTCATGCTGGTTTGGCCGAACAGGGCCAGAGCCCCTAAAAAAACAACCGGTATGCCCAGCAGTATCCAAATTGCAGGCTGCAACCTAACGAAAAACAACAACACACACATTACAAGCACGGCGCCCATCAGCCCGTTGGTTGCCATAAGGCTTAGGCGATTGCTGACAACGAATGACTCGTCGTTCCCAAGCGTTAAACTGACACCTTCAGGGATTTTGAATGGTTTTAGCGCCTTGCGGACATCTTCAACAACATCAATAATGTCAGCTGTAGCACGCTTATGCACTAGTAGAGTGATGCCTCGCTGACCATCATTGCGGACCAATAGATCGGTGTCTTCACGACCAGACTCGACACGGGCAATATCCTTTACTCTAAGTTCGCCACCTTGTGCGCCGAACTTAAGTATAGTGTCGCCAACATTCTGGGGCTTTTCGTAGCGACTCCACATAACGACTTGGCGCTGGTCGCTGTTGCTTTCCAATGTGCCTCCAGTACTGGAGACATTGCGCCGTTGAATAGCCGAGATAACGTCATTTAGCGTTATGCCATGCGCTAAGGCCTTGTTGGGGTCTATGAAAATCCGAACTTCCGTATCTTGCAAGCCGAGCGTGCGCACAATGGACACTCTGGATAAACGCTCCAGCCGTGTTTTCAACAAGTCAGCGGTTGTATCCAGCTCAGCGAGTCTGCCGCTGAGGGCTATTTCAATGACTACATCGCGAGCAGGGTTTAGATGATTGACGATCGGCTCATCATCCATTTCTGGGGGGAAGTCGGTGATGGCGTCAATTGCGTTACGGATATCGACCACACCAGCTCTTATCTCTGTGGAGTCAAAATCGTTAAAGAATTCGATCGTAGTAAACGACACGCTGTCTGATATTAGGGTACTACTCTCAACAATTCCTTCTACGTCGTCAAGAGCATCTTCAATAGGGATCGTGACTTTGGTTTCTATGTCACGGGCTGAGGCCCCGGGCAGGGTTGCTGTGACAAATACGATAGGTACGTCGAAGCTGGGAATAAATTCACGTTGCAGACTAGTTGCAGACAGTAAGCCAAAGATAACCATCGAACCGGCAATGACATTGACCAGCAGATGTCGCTTGAGGAAAAATTCTACAACGGCTCTCATTTACTGGATCCGGCTTACGCGGGCGCCATCTTGCAGCGCAAATTGGCCGTCTATAACGACCACTTGGTTTTCAGATAAACCGGATAAAACTTCAACTCTTCCATTGCTCGAACGGCCGGTTGTTACCTGAACCAGTCGTGCAGTTGTGCCATTGTTAGCTCCATCTCCATCAACGACAAAAATCAATGAATGCCCTTGGCGCCTAAAAACGGCCTGGATGGGTACTGACAATAGTTCATCTTGAGACGTAACATTTGCGGTAATGGACGCAATCATACCTTCTCTGATATTGGGTAACTCAGTTCCATCCAGCCATACTTCCATCGGGTAATTACCCGTGGCGGGATCTGCTATTCGACCAATGCTCTTTATTTCGCCACTAACACTATCGCCGCCTACAGAGGCGAAGCTCACTTCAGTTTGTTGGCCAACTGAGAAAGCCAAGGCTTGGTTGGTGCTTACACCGGCGCGTATGCGTAATTTTGAGAAATCGGCCAGAGTTACGACTGGTGTTCCTGGGCTAACAAAATCACCTTGCTGCGAATGCACAAGTTCCGCTGTACCCGCAAAGGGTGCTTTAACCTTGCTGTCGCTTAGCATTTTGCTTGCACTCGACACCATCGCTTCACTGGCTTGCAACTGCGCACGTGCGCGTTCAACGGCAAACTGCAGGTCTTCTAATTGATCTTTGCTGATAAAGGCTTTTTCAATGAGCTCTTTGCCACGTGTTAGCTCACTGAGGGATGAGTCCAGCTCGACCTTACGGCTACTTCGTTGTGCCTTAGCTTCTCGTAAAGAATTATTGGCCATAGTGCTGTCAAGCGCTAACAGCGTTTGACCCGCCCGCACGGCATCACCAGGTTCCACCAAGCGTTTACTCACTGACGCGCTAATTTCGGCAGCGATGGTGGTTTTTCTATAGGCTTCTACGACGCCTCTGACTTCTATATACGATGACAGCGCAGAAACCTCTGCTAAGGCCGTTTGTACCTGTACCGCGTTACTAAACGTTTCTGAAGCTGAATTGTGCTGCTCAGAAGAACCGTCGGTTTCATCGCCAGCGCAACCGAGCAGGAGTAAGCTGAGAATTAGTGAGTTACACATCAATAAAGAAGAACACTGTTTCATACTGAACCGCTAGTTAGACTAAAAGTATTCGAGGCACCAATGAATATTCAAAGGTAGGGGCTAAGCCGGAAAAGCCGCCGCGCATATTCTAAAGCTTCTCCGCACACTGCGCCATTGATACGACTGCAGATCACGGGTGCAAAAAATAACCGCTAAACAGCCGTGCTTTCAATGTGTTGAGGTGGGTTTTGGTTTTGCCTCGTGGCTATCAAGCAACCAATAACGATCAAGGCTGTTCCGACATAAGTGGTAAGTGTGACAGCTTCGTCAAAAACGAACCAGCCGTAGATTGCAACCCAGATAAAGGCGGTGTATTCAACGGGAATTAGCACTTTGGCCTCTGCTCGCGCATAGGCCCAAGCCAAAAGTAACGAGGAAAACACGGCCAGTACCGCGGCCGATGCGAGAAAAGGAAGCTGTTCTGCTGGAGGCGGTATCGCGAGGAAGGGCGCCAACACCAGAAACAATGTTGCTATTGTCAGGTTTTGAAAAAACGTTATTTCAATAGGGTTCGCCAACAAGGCCTGCTGGCGTTGCAGGATGAGGTTGTAACCATAAAGACCGGCAGATACCAAAACAGCGACTACACCTAATAGCGTGTCGTCACTGTATTCTCCACCTAAGCTGCCGCTAATAACCACCATGCTGCCGGCTAAGCCAAGCAAAGACGCAATGACAGCGTTTCTATTGATTGACTCATTTAGCATTACCGCTGCCAGGTACAGCGCTATCAAAGGGGCGATAAATGACAGTGCAACCGCCTCTGCTAGTGGAATTCGCGCTATAGACCAGAAAAATAGAAAAGCGGTTAACGCCATCACACAGCCACGCCAAATATGTAAGTGCAATACACTCCGTGTGGGCCAGGCCGGTCGCTTCCATATAAACAGTAATGAAGCCAGGCTAAGACCAATCAGCATGCGCCAGAATATTGCGTTATAAACCCCCAGATCAATAGAGAGGCCTTTCATCACACCGTCCATGATTGCAAAGGTTGCAATGCCCAGGCAGGCGACGGCAAATGGTATTGCGGGGTTCAAGGGAATACTCGTGGTCACAGGCATGGCGTTTGGGGGCGGCAAGTGTACAGCAGTTTTCGCCACGCCAACATGGGAGGCTAGTGCTACATAGAGCGTTGGTCTTGGGGACCCTCCAAGACTGACAGCGTTTCCGCAAATGACTTATATTTTTGGCGTGAAACCCCCTAAGATTGGCACAACTATTTTTGGAGGTGGTTATGAGCACACAATCGCGTACACCAGCAAGCGTGACTATTGAACCACGCAATCGCGAGTTTGATATTCGTGATGCCTTATCTCGAGACTGGTTTGGCAACGACGCTTTCATTACCGCTTGGCATAACTCCTTGTCAATTACCTTCCCGCTTGGGGAGAAGTTTTTTATCGACAGCGTTCGCCATTATGCTGGCCAAATAACTGACGAAAAACTGCAAGGTGAAATTCGCGCATTTTGTGGGCAAGAAGGGTTTCACCGCCGGGAACACGAACGTTACAACAAAGCTCTATGCGAGCAACGGGGTTACGACCTTGAGCTACTTGAAGGTCGGGTAAGGCACAGGTTGAATCAGGCTCGAAAGATGCCGCCAATGACCCAACTGGCGATTACTGTTGCCTTGGAGCATATAACGGCGGTAATGGCCGAGTATCATTTACGCGCTGACAGTCCTGCAAAAGGTCGTGCAGAACCAGTTATGGAACAGCTCTGGGAGTGGCATGGCGCCGAGGAGCTAGAGCATAAATCAGTTGCCTTTGATGTGTATCGTGCTGTGGGCGGAAGTGATGAATTACGAATTAGCGTTCTTAGGCGCATAACCTTTTTAATTTTGTGGCGCACGATGACCGGCATGTTGCACATGTTTCGTAAAGACGGTCGCTTACTCAGCTTAAGTGTTTGGAAGCAGGGCGGGAAGTTCTTGTTTGGTCAGCGTGGTCTCTTTGCCTTGCTGAAGCCAAACTACAAAGAATTCTACAGGGATGATTTTCATCCTTGGCAGAATGACACCAGCGACATATTGGAAAGCTGGCATGCCGGTCAATCGTATGCCTTGTAAAGCGAGCAGTTTGTCAGTGCCATCAATAAATGGCGAGCGGCTAGTCCGGATAGACAAAGATCACGGATTCCAATCAGTCGCTGCCGCCAGCTTAAACAGCGTTCCGTTTAAGTCCAAGACTATATAATCAGCACGAATATCGATAAGCAGTAGTCCGCCTTCCAGCGAGTCACCACGCCTGCGTGAGCGACCATTGAGTGTCACCATGCCGCTGCCAGTTTCTTCTGAATATCCATGTGTTGTATAACGGATAGCAGGAATAGCCGAGCGTTGATAATTTGAGAGCTGGCGTGCAAAGGGAATACTGAGATAGATTGAATCGGCTGCGCTCAAGCTGCCTGATACTACTTGTCCGTCAGCGGCATTCGTTGGCTCAAGTGAATCACTTTGTTCATTGACCGGGTTAGCTTGTGAACCTGCCAGTAAATCCGGCTGTTGCTCTTTTGCCATCTCATACAGGGCCTCTATTTCCGCCGGCGTTAGCCGATCATCAACAGACACTATAGGTTGCTCAGCGATGAGAATATTTTCTTGGGCCGTTCGCGGTGGCTGAACTTGAGATTCATATTCAGATCCTAAGCTGCCCGAATTAACGGTTTGATTCATTGGCGGTGCGGTGGACGCGTGAGAGCTCTTTGTATTCTCTGTTTTCGCAATCGGCCATTGCAGAACGACGAGATAGATAAGCAACGCAACAACTAGACCCAACAACAGTGGAACGTAAATTTTCGAACTTCTGTACTCGTTTAGATTCGGAACTACGGGAGCTTCAATTGCAACGTGATCGGCGTCAATCCCTGGAACATCGTGGGTTTCTCGCCGATCCTGGTCTGCTCTTTGAAGAGCTTCTAGTATAAGTGACATTAGCGAACCTCCTCTTTGGCGTCTGTGCTGAGATGTGGGTTGCCGGACTGAGGACTGCTGAAGAGAGAGTTAAGCTGCAGCGGAGAACCCGTTCCCACAGCATCATCCAGCTTCATGACCGTTTGCATTCCTACTATTCCATCATCTTTAAGTCCGTGGGCTCGTTGGAACAATTTTACGCGCTCGGTAAGTGCGCGTGTGAACCTGCTTGAAGTGAGAGGTTCGTCGCGCTGGTCCAAGCTTGCAAAATTATTGGCAACCCACTTAACGACCGGCCCGCCTGAGCCTAAGCCGACTGGCTTTTGGAAACCCTCGGGAACCGACCAGACCAGAATACTGCCACCGGTCCACAGTTCTCCCATTTTAGACAGCGCCAGCTCTACTGTTGTGTTGGATATGGAGTCGTGGGCAGGGTCGGAGACAGGGAGTAAAATGGTAGCGACATCTCCCTTCAGCGCGATCATTGCAACATAGGTATGAAAACGGGCCGGGGTCAGAATTTTAATTATCGCTATGCGATTCATGCTTGTGAGCTCGGGCCATACCTCCGAGTTTTGTTGATGGCAGGCAAAGCCCAATGCCTGAATTTCTGTGCATGGTTCGGTCGCTGGTTGGTCAATAAGCCCTTGGTGCACAAGCAGTGCATTCAATGCATCGGCTTCGTTTTTGTAGCCCGTCTTCCACCAAATATCGGGGTCTATTCCTTCCTTAGCTACTTTTACTGGCAACTGTTCCGGTCCATTTAATGGTGACTGTGTTGCCTCGAGGGAAAGATCAAGCTTTGGTGTCTGTTCACGGCTAGAACTAAGTTCAGTGCCTGTGAGTTCACTAGCGGAGACTGCAGCCGTAATCTCGCTGTTAATCTGTGGGGTATTGAAATAGCGAAAGTAGGCAAGTAATAGAACCGCCACTAGGCCAACAGCCGCTATAGTATTCCACAAAGCATGGCGAGGCTTCGTTTCTTGGCTGTCTTTTTTCTGTAATTGACCAAACACTTCCTCGCAGGCCAGGTCTACTAATTCAGTGTCGAGTTCCGATCGTTTACGAGCATAAGCGCCCAGTAAAATACGGTCGCAGAGAATATTGATCAAGCGCGGAACGCCTTCTGTTTCCTTGTGTATGCGCTCGATGAGCAGAGCCGAAAATAACTCCTGCTGCGGTGGTAAACCAGCGACCTGCAGGCGATGACGAATATAAGCCTGTGTTTCCTCTAGAGTGAGAGTCCCAAGATGAAAACGCGCGGTGATGCGTTGTGCCAACTGTTTCAGTTCGGCGCCGCGTAACTTCTCGTCGAGTTCAGGCTGGCCTACCAATATTATTTGCAATAACTTTCGGGTGTCAGTTTCGAGGTTGGTGAGCAATCGAATTTGCTCTAAAGCGTCCACCTGTAAATGCTGCGCTTCGTCGATCAGTACCACAACGCCACGGCCCTGCGCATGGCGTTCCAACAGATAGCCCTGCAGCTTGTCGGTTAGCGACTTAAGGTTTTGTTCCTCTGTAGAATACGAAACTTTCAGCTCGTCGCAAATAGTCGCCAGTAATTCAGCGGGGTTTAAGGTTGGGTTAAGCACCAAGGCAACGTCTATGTCATCTGGTATTTGCTGCAGTAGGGCGCGAATTAAGGTTGTTTTTCCCGTGCCTATTTCACCGGTGAGTAAGGCGAAGCCGCCTTCTGCGCTGGCACCATAGAGTAAGGTGGCTAAGGCGTCCTTGTGTTGTTGGGTCATGAACAAAAAAGAAGGATTGACCTTGATACTAAAGGGAACTTCTTTTAAGCCAAAGTGGGTATGGTACATAGCCAATCTATAAGTTAGTGAATACCTGCAACCTTGATTAGAAACTGGCGCTCGACAGATGGCAAGCTAAAAGTACCG
>JBGCFQ010000007.1:0-52063 GCA_045106985.1 Pseudomonadales bacterium
TGTCCCCGGAATAAACCAACCAGTTTGCTTGACGACCATAGAGTGTTGGACCCACCTGATCCCATCCCGAACTCAGTAGTGAAACGATTCTTCGCCGATGGTAGTGTGGGGTTTCCCCAGGTGAGAGTAGGTCATCGTCAGGCTCTTAAACAAGAAAACCCCGCGCCGAAAGGCTCGGGGTTTTTTTGTTTAAAAACCTGACGAATGATGATCTACGGAGAGAGTAGGGTGAAGAGCGGTTGCTGTAAGCAACTCAGAGCACTGCTCTGAGAGGGATGATGTGCTGCAGGGCCTTCCAGATCCACTACGTTCGGGGCCAACTTTCGTCTTGCCTAGCGCTAAGCACACAGAGCATTTATAAACACTACACTCCCCTTGTACGCATACCCATAGGGTAAGCCGCTAGACTCTTTACCCAGCAACCCCCATTACTAGTAATAATCTGTTTCAGTGTTTAACGATGGACTGGCCACAAGTTTGTTCGATGGCGAAACATAGTAGTAAATCGCAATAGAACGTCTGGTTCTATCGGGCGGGCACTGCAGTGGCTCAGGGTGGCCATGCAGGGATTTCTTGGTCGTGTCAAAGATAACGCAGCGATTTAGTAGCGGCGCGATAGAAACGCATTTCCCTGAATCGTCCCAAAATTCAAGGTTGCCACCATAGCTGGGATCCCAATCCTCATTAAGATAAATAAGCATATTAATCTTGCGAATGACGTTAAGGCGCTCGTATAGATTGAAATCTGTGTGGATATCCAGTTTTCCACCACTGTCAATTTCATGAAAGCCGCCACCTTCAAAATGCGGATCTGCTATCAGGCCTTTTTCTCCCGTGATTTGCTCCATTAGTTGCAAGAAGGGCCCTGAGTTGAAAAGAGCGAGGTGTTGCCGGCAGATATTGGTTCCTAGATGATCAGGTCTGTATCCTCTCTTGCCTTCTACCGTTTTTCTATTCTTGAAAACAGTACAATCCTCTTTACTAGGGAAGTGATTTATAACTGCTCGTACGAAGTCATCCGGTAGAAAATTGTCGATGACCATATGTGGGAATGGCTGATTAGATTTGTAACTTTCGGATACAGTATCTATATCTTCCATGGTCAGCTCTTGATCGAAAAAGAAGTGCTCTCCGCTTTGCAGCATTTTAAGCTGAGACAATAGTGTTTCTCCCCTGTGTATATTCTCTGGCGCGAAATTGGCCCACCAGATCAAAAATTCGGGCATGTATAAACTGGTTTCCTATTAATGTTATCAGATAAGTACTTCGACATAAGGCGTTATCCGTGAGTTTGTCGATAGTAACCAAAGTTGTCTCGGGTTGTGTAAATGGCCACAAAAACAGTCAATTACAGCCAAAACGATCTCAAAATTACCTTTTGCAGGCCCTCTATAAGTAGAATAGGGTCAATTGCGCAATAAGGAGAATAATCATGCAAGTATCAGGTATTAAAGTTCTACCCTTGCTAGCAGCCACGGTGGCTATTTATCTAACAGGCTTTGTCATTTACGGTTTGATCACACCCAGCGAGACCTGGATGCTGTGGTCTAATATTAGCGCGGAAGATATGGAGCGAATCGGCATGTCTCGCATGCCCCTCTCTGTATTGATGCCTATTATGATCGCCATTGGTGTTGCGTTAGTTATCAAGTGGCGCAAGGTTGATTCTATGGGTTCAGGTGCCGTAACCGGTTTGTTGATGGCATTGTTCTTCTTAGTCGGTGGTCGCCTATACGGTTATGTTTATGGAGTCGAAGGCATTAATATACTTATGCTCGACTCGGCGCATCTGATGTTGAATGGCCTAGCGGCTGGGGCTGTTCTTGGCGGCTGGTCGAATCGCTCTTATGTTGATGATGCTTCGTAGAGAAGCAAGCGATGTAGATGCCTGGAGCCAGTGAATGGTCAGACGGTAGGCTTCACGGCGGCGTTTATTTGCTTAAGCATGGAGACCGGGTCGGTATACGCCAAATCGATGTGATTAATTTTTTGGTTTGCGATAACCGCCATGCTTGGATAGCTGCTTATACCGATAGAGCGGCTCAGCCGAATATCCTCAGTGAGTTGAAGTTGAACGGCAGTAGATTTCAGATCATGCTCAAACTTTTTCGCATCGAGGCCAAGTTCATCGGCTAAATTAATCAACACATCCAAATCCGAAGGATTCTTAGCTTTAAGATAGTAAGCCTCCTGAATAGCCTCGGTTATCAATACATCAAACTCCTCACCCTGCAGCCGCGCGGCGATTACAGCTCTGCATGCAGGGTAGGTTGCTCTTCGAGGTTTACAGTTTTTCCAGAAATCATAGTTAAATTTTGTGCCGGGAATCACCTGTTCAATTTGGCGCCAGGTTTGTTGTAGTTTGGACTGCATTTCCAAGTGCATCGGTTCATCCGTGTCGGTTGCTAGCCCCCCCAAAAGGCGGACAAGGTCTACTCTGCCGGCCAGCTCTTTAACAATGGTGTTATATGCCTTACTAAACCCGAAGCACCAGCTGCACATAGGATCGTGCACGTAAATCAGTGTTGTATTCTTTGTCCCTTTAATCATAGTTAGTGCCTTGTGATACGCGATACCGAGACCTTACAAGATTGTACCTTCTTGAGTTCGCTTGCCTCGCGAATTAAATGTTAAGCGTATGAGCTTAAAATGGTAGGCTATTGCTTATAGCAGGAGCTGGATAAGCAAGTCATAGCTTTCCCATATCCATGCTGGATAGATAATAAGTAAAAGATTGATGGAAGTAATTCAGATTCTCATAAGTGGCGTCTCGCAAGGCTGTGTCTATGGCCTAATTGCGATGGGTTTCGTGCTTATCTACAAAGCGACCGAGATGGTTAACTTTGCTCAAGGTGAGCTGATGATGCTGGGCGCTTATTTTGCCTACACTTTCATCAATATACTGGGTATGGGTTACCTGCCTGGATTCATCGCGACTGTACTAAGCATGGCCCTTGTCGGCGTAATACTTGAGCGTGGCGTACTGCGGCCAATGATCGGCGAGCCTCCCTTTGCGGTGCTCATGATAACCATCGGCCTAGGGTTCATTCTGCGGGCTTTCGCTGGCGCGGTATGGGGAACCGAAACCAAAACACTCTCAAACCCGTTCACTGGCAACGTGGCGCGATTTGGCGAGCTGGCGGTTGGTTATGAAAACTTGGCCATCATTGCAGGCACAATCATTCTCTGCATCACTTTCTATCTATTTTTTCGCTTCACGCGTTTGGGCATTGCCATGCAAGCTGCATCGCAAAACCAGCTCGCCGCGTACTACGTTGGTATTCCAGTTAAATGGATTTACTCGTTGGTGTGGGCTTTGTCAGCGTCATTGGCGGCAGTGGCCGGCGTGTTGGTTGCTCCGGTGTCTCTTTTAGAGCCCGTGATGGGCTTTATTGGTATTAAGGCTTTTTGTGCTGCGATTGTTGGTGGCTTCGGTAGTTTACCGGGCGCAATAGTAGGCGGCTTGATAGTGGGTATAGCTGAACAGTTCGCGAATCTTTATCTGCCGCCGGGTATAGCTGCCACAACGGCCTACATCATTCTTTTGGTGATGTTGTTTATTCGCCCGCAGGGTTTGTTTGCTAACTTGCAGCAGAAGAAGGTGTAAGCCGCATGCGCTTTATTCGTAAAACACAGTATCAGCAGGACGTTGCGCTGTTCAAACATAACGGTCAGCGCTTCTGGTATGGACTGCTGATGCTGTTGGTTCTTATGGCACCTTTGTTTCTAGACACTTTTTATCTCGGTGAGTTGTCGCTGGTTTACATATACGCGATTGCCGGTATTGGACTGATGCTTCTTGTTGGTTACACAGGCTTAGTTAGCCTCGGGCATGCTGCTTTTCTTGCCATTGGCGCATATACGCACTCATGGTTTATGGCCCGCGGTTGGCCTTTGCCGTTATCAATGCTAATGGCGGGTTTGGTCAGCGCTAGCGCTGGGGCTTTAGTAGGTAGACCAACGCTACGAATGACCGGTATTTATCTGGCAATAGCGACACTGGCGTTTGCCAATATTGTTGAACAAATTATCGCGCACTGGGAACCCGTAACCGGAGGGTTTCGGGGCCAGGTTGTACCCGATGCCATGTTGGCTGGTTTTGATCTTGGTTTCGGCGCACCGTTTTACTATTTATGCCTCATTACAGTTGTGCTGTGTTTAATTGTTGGTTTGAACTTGCTGCGTACCTCAACCGGTAGGTCAATGGCAGCGATTCGTGATTCCGAAATTTCTGCGCAAAGTATGGGGATCAATCTTGCGCGTACAAAGACAATTGCGTTCTCGGTCTCGGCGGGTTTCACCGGTGTTGCCGGATCATTATTCGCCCATAAATTAGGTTATCTTACACCTGACGCGTTTACGATGCTGACATCAATTCAATTATTATTGCTGGTGGTTATTGGCGGCTTGGGGTCTATGCACGGCGTTTTTTATGGCGCGATCTTTATTGTTATCTTGCCACAAGCAATAGCCATTCTGCGCGACAGCTTGCCTTCGGCAATAGGCCAGTTGCCGGGGTTGGAGCCTGGAATGTTTGGCCTGATCCTGGTTCTCATTTTAATCTATGAACCACATGGAATTTACGGTCGATGGCTTAAGATACAGCAGTTTTTTAGCGAATTCCCGTTGTATAGACGAGCAACCCATAAGCGACAAAAATCGTATTTACGCACTGAGCGCGTCCGATGAGCACCGTTTTATCCGTTCGCAATTTGTCTCTGAGTTTTGGTGGCGTACACGCTGTTCGCGACGTTAGCTTTGACGTGGAGCAGGGCGAAGTATTCAGTATTATCGGCCCGAATGGCGCCGGTAAAACCAGTATATTTAACCTGATTAGCCGTTTGTATGATGCAGATTCAGGTGATGTCATGTTCAACGGTGCAAGCGTATTGACTGAACCTGCCCACAGAATGGCGGCGCTTGGCATCGCGCGTACTTTCCAAAATACCGAACTATTTGAACAGGAAACAGTATTGAACAATATGTTGATTGGACGCCACGTTCATAGGCAAACCAATCTTTTCAGTGAGTTGTTGTTTCTCCCTTCTGTGCGTAAACAGGAGTTGGAGTTCAGGCGAGTAGTGGAAGATGTTATTGACCTGTTGGACCTTCAGAGTTACCGCAACACTGTCATTGGTAGCCTACCCTATGGCGTGCGCAAAATAGTTGAAGTAGCACGTGCGCTCTGTATTCAGCCTAAGTTGTTACTGCTGGATGAACCTTCGTCCGGTTTGAACCCGGAGGAAACGGAGGACGTGTCGTTTTGGATAGAAGACATCAGTCGTGATTACGGCGCGACCGTTATTATGGTTGAGCATGACATGAACCTAGTGTCGCGATCCTCCGACCGGGTTTTGGCGATAGCTGATGGTCAAGTTGTGGCACTTGGCTTACCCAAAGAGATCCAAAACCATCCAGAAGTGCAACGCGCGTACCTAGGCGATTAAAGGGACGATTAGTGGGGCGAATCAATGGGAGATAGAAACACAGAGAAGGCCGGCACATTGGTGCTGGAGAACTTAGAGGCCTATTACGGGCCTATTATGGCGATTCGTGGTGTCAGTCTCGAAGTTAGGGCGGGGCAAATTGTTACCTTGCTTGGTGCTAATGGCGCAGGAAAAACAACCGTATTGAAGACTATAAGCGGGGCCATGGAACCTCAGAAGGGTTCTGTGACCATGGACGGTAAGCCCATCGTAAACCTGGACCCGGACGTGATCGCGCGACGAGGTATTGCTCACGTTCCTGAAGGTCGCGAGGTTTTTCCATTTTTGACCGTCGAAGAAAACTTGAGGATGGGAGCCTTCAGCCGAAATGACAATCGGATTAAGACAGACCTCGCAAGTGTGTACAACTATTTTCCAGCTTTAGTTGAAAAACGCAGTCTTGCAGCCGGGTATCTCTCAGGTGGGCAACAGCAAATGCTCGCCATCGGCCGAGCGCTTATGCTCGAGCCAAGAATTATGTTATTGGACGAGCCTTCACTGGGTTTATCTCCACACTACGTTGCAGAAATTGCAACTATTATTACGCGACTCAACACAGAGCGTGGCATCACTGTATTGTTAGTTGAGCAGAATGCAAAAGTGGCTTTAGATATCAGTGATTATGGCT
Source organism: Pseudomonadales bacterium (assembly GCA_045106985.1). Lineage (GTDB taxonomy): Bacteria > Pseudomonadota > Gammaproteobacteria > Pseudomonadales > JAUIET01 > JAUIET01. The sequence goes on from JBGCFQ010000007.1 coordinate 6,115, forward strand.
ACGTCATGGAAAATGGACGTATCGTTATGGAAGATACCAGCGAACGGTTAAAGCAAGCGACGGATATTCAAGAATTTTATCTGGGAATGAAAGATGAAGGCGTTCGCGGCCGACGCCGGTGGAAGCAAAGGAAGACCTGGCGCTGATGACTAACAACGACGTGACTCACAAGGTCTCTAGTGAAAAGGCCACCGCAGATACTTACATGGTTGAAGTGGCTGGCTGTAAAACCATTACTGGCTTGTTCTGGAAGCGCGTAGAAGAATTGCCTAACAAAGTGGCGCTACGCGAGAAAGACTTCGGTATCTGGAACGAATACACCTGGGCTGACTACGGCGAGCACGCGAGGCTTGCCGGTTTGGGTTTAAAAGCTCTGGGCCTAAAGCGCGGCGATGTGTGCTCCATAGCCTCTGAAATTAATAAGGAATGGATGTTTGCCGATCTGGGGATTATTGGTATTGGAGGCGTTTGTAACGGTGTATACCCAACGGACGCGGCTGAGCAAGTTGAATACCTAATAACAGACAGCAACACACGATTCTATTTTGCAGAGGACGAAGAGCAACTCGATAAAGTGCTTGAGGTGCGAGAGCGAACGCCAGGGCTAGAAAAGATAATTGTCTTTGATATGGAAGGCCTGCAAACATTGGATGACCCGCAGTGCATAAGCTTCGAAGCGTTGCAGGTATTGGGTCGTGAGTATGCTGTTAGTCATGCAGAGTGTTGGGCCGATGAATTACAAGCGGCTAACCCTGAGGACCTTATGGTACTCACTTATACTTCGGGTACAACTGGTCCACCAAAGGGCGCAATGATCAGCCAGCGCAATATGCTGTATATGACGCAGGTTTTGAAGGACGTCTATGACATTCGGCCGCAGGACGAACAGCTATGCTTTCTACCGCTAGCGCATATTGCTGGGCGAATGTTCTACACTTTTTCACCCATGGAAAGCTGCTCAACGGTGAACATTGTGGAAAGTATGGAAACGGCCAATCAGGACCAACAAGAAATTTCTCCGTCAATTCACTTTGCTGTTCCCAGAGTTTGGGAGAAGCAGTTCGGCACTATCGCAATTAAACTGAAGGACGCCACAGCGCTTGGCCGCTGGGCTTTTGATCGTGCCTTGATCATAGGAGAGCGACTGGCGTCTTATAGAAAGCAAGGCAGTTCCGCACCGCTTACCTTGAGAGTGCAGGGTTTCTTTGCGCACCATTTGGTATTAAAAAACTGCCGCAAGTTTCTCGGCATACATGATGCCCGGTGGCTGTCTACTGCCGCAGCACCCATAGCGCCAGAGCTTATTGATTGGTTCTGGGCCTTAGGCAAGCCCATGTATGAAGTGTATGGGCAGACTGAATGCACGGGGCTTGCAACAGCAAATACAGCCTCGGACTTTCGTGTTGGTAGTATTGGCAAAGCCGTACCAGGCACCGAAGTAACGCTGTCTGATGATAAGGAAATTTTGATTCGGGGACCGGGCGTGATTAGCGGGTATTGGAATAACCCTGAAAAAACGGCTGACACTTTCTGCAATGGCTGGTTACATACGGGCGATGTAGGACGGATCGATGAAGATGGTTACATCTACATTCTCGACCGACTTAAAGATATTATAATCACCGCGGGTGGCAAAAACATCACGCCTAGCGAGATTGAAAACCGGTTAAAATTCTCCGCCTATATTTCTGATGCCGTGGTGATTGGCGACAAGCGTCCTTACTTGAGTTGCTTGGTCATGATTGACGAAGAGAACGTCACCAAGTTTGCACAGGATGCCAACGTCCCGTTTACTAACTACACGAGCCTATGCCACACTCGGGAAGTGCAAGATCTGATTTGGGCGGAAATTGAACGGGTAAATACCAAATTTGCGCGGGTGGAAACCATCAAAAAATTTAGCCTTATCGATCAACTGCTCGACCCGGAAGACGAGGAGCTCACGCCAACCATGAAGTTGAAGCGAAAAGTTGTTAACGTTAAGTACGCTGAATTGATTGAAAGTATGTATTGATGTAGCGAGATTTAGTGCCGCACTATTGGAAAACCTTTGTTGGAAGAAACTATGACTTATACCTTAACAACTATTCTTACATCAAAGCGAGCGCCGCTAATGCTGCTTGCGTTTGCGCTAGTGGGTCTACTCAGTGCTTGTGGCCAGAAAACTGAATCAACGGATGGTGAAACAAGCTCTGCAGCGGTGCGCGGTGTCACAGATACTGAGATCGTTCTCGGTTCGCATACCGACCTTTCCGGGCCGCTGGCTACTCTAGGTGTGGACGGCGCGAATGGGGCGCGCATGCGCTTTGATGAAGTAAATGCAGCGGGTGGTATTCATGGCCGTAAAATTCGCTACATCGTTGAAGATACACAGTACCAAGTGCCGAAAGCGATTCAGGCGGCCAATAAGCTGATACATCGTGATGAAGTGTTTGCAATGGCCATTACCCTAGGTACGCCTACCAACAACGCTGTACTCACGAAGCAAATTAAAGAAGGTGTGCCGAATCTGTTCCCGATAAGCGGTGCCCGCAGTATGGTGGATCCTCACCATAGGTTGAAGTTTAACGCGCGTGGAATTTATTACGACGAAATGCGTGCAGCAACGAATTACTTTGTGAGCGAACAAAGCGCAGAAGCGATTTGTGTTATTTATCAAGACACAGAGTACGGGGAGGAAATTTTAGAGGCGGCCCGTGATCAAGCCAAAGCGATGGGCAAAGAAATTGTCGCAACGTCATCGCATAAGCCCACTGAGAGTGAGTTTACCGCAGCGATTATTAAGCTTCGAGAGGCTGGTTGCGACCTGGTGCTAATGGGCACTGTGGTTCGGGATACAATACTTGTGTTAGAAGCAGCGCGTAAGCTGGATTGGAAAGACGCGACCTGGGTTGGCAATAATGCGGCCTACAATCAAGTGGTTGCAAACCAAGAGAGCGGAGCCGGCGAGGGTTATTACGCCTTCGTTCATTTAGCGATGATGTATCGCGATAATCCGCCTACAGAAGCAGCCGCTGCGTGGTGGGATCGCTTCATTGAGCAACACGGTAGACCGCCGGAGTATATGGCGATGGAGTCTTATCGTAATGCTAATCTTATTGTTGAGGCTTTGCAGAGGGCGGGTAGAGACCTAACGGTAGACTCTATGATCGCAGCACTCGAATCGATCGAGGAGCACACCGATATCTTCGGCTATAAGTTGTCTTTTGGCCCCAACAAACATCAAGGGGTTAGTGAATCTACCTTGGCGCAAGTTCGAGATGGACGTTGGCATACGCTGGAGACCTCAATTAGCTATTAAGACAGTCGCTAGTAATTGCCAACTCCTATATTTTGTCGCTAGGCCTAGTGGCATTACCGCAGTAAAAGTAGGGGTCTCTTTGCTTTCAGCAACATCTTGGCGGTAAAGCTGCCAAGCACAAGCTCTCTAAAGCGTGTGTGGCTGAAGGCTCCCATGAGAGTAAGATCAATGTCTTGCTCAGCTTGGTAGTTTACCAGCGCCTCGCTCGCGTTACCGCCTAAGGTGACGGCTATAACCTCATGGCCGCTGGAACGCAAGGTTGCTGACGCGCTTGCTTGTAGCTTCTCGGCGTTATCAGCTGTTTCTCCAACCGTCACCAAATGAATAGGCAGGCCTTTGAAAAGCGGACTATTCGCTGACACGGTCAACGCCTTGTCAGAGGCTTCGCTGCCGTCGTAGGCCAGCATCACGCGCTCAGGCTCTTTGAAGTCACTGTTAACCACCAGAATAGGGCGGTGAAGCGAGCGTATGCTGGACTCCAGATGAGAGCCAAGGTGAGCTTCATCCTGCTCGTGCTCTTCGCCGCGCACACCAAGTACCAGTACGCGAATCTGATCTTCCATGTCAATCAAGGACTCTGTTAGTCCGTCATGACGCTGTTTCAAAGAAGGGTCTGTAACTTCCGCGTCCACGGCGCGTTGCCGAGCGGCATCTAACAATTGCTTGCCCTGTTCTATCATAAGCCGCGATCGCTGAGCCTCTACGTCGGTTAACTCCTCCAGAAGTGTTTCGCGGCTGTTCAGCCCAATCGCACCCGACAAATCAACTAATGACGCGCTCGATGAATGCTCGATGTTGTGCAGCAAAGTCAGCGGGGCGCCTGTTCTGCGACTGATCCAACTCGCGTAGTCGCAGACTGCTGCGCTGAATCGAGAGCCATCAATGCATGCCAAAACGTTGCCTGGGTTGTTGCCTGGACTGTTACCTGGATCGCTACTCATTAGTGGTCTCCCAATATTCTGTCAATTTCTTCGGGTTTGTCATGCACGCCAAAACGATCAACAATAGTTTCGCTGGCTTCATTTAGTCCACGAACTTCTACAACGGCACCTTCGCGGCGAAATTTGATCACTGCCTTATCCAGGGCGCCAACGGCTGTTATGTCCCAGAAATGAGCGCGCTTCAAATCGATTACTACGTTGCTAACCGCTTCTTTAAAATCCAGCGAATCCAACATTTTCTCGGCCGACGCAAAGAATACCTGTCCAACAACTTTATAAGTCCGCTTATCTTCTTCGCTATCGTACTTACTAGACACGTACATGATGTGCCCCACTTTATTAGCAAAGAACAATGCGGCGAGCAATACGCCGGCCAACACACCGTACGCAAGGTTGTGTGTCCAAACAACCACAACCACAGTCGTCACCATAACAACGTTGGAAGACGTAGGGTATTGCTTTAAGTCTCGCAGAGAGCCCCAGTTAAAGGTGCCAATTGACACCATGATCATTACTGATACCAGCACGGCCATGGGAATTAACGATACCTGACCTTCAAAGAACACAACCATCATAAGCAGCACGGTTCCTGCTACCAGAGTAGACAAACGCCCTCGACCGCCTGATTTAACATTTATTACTGACTGGCCAATCATCGCACAGCCCGCCATGCCACCTAAAAACCCTGCTCCTATGTTGGCTATGCCCTGTGCCTTACACTCGCGACTCTTGTCGCTTGGAGTGTCTGTTAGGTCATCAACAATAGTTGCTGTCATTAGCGACTCAAGCAAACCAACAACGGCTAGGCCAACCGAGTACGGTAATATAATTTGTAGCATCTCCCACGTGAGAGGCACCGACGGCAGTAAAAAGATGGGCAGCGTGTCAGGAAGATCACCCAAGTCACCTACGGTTCGTATATCAAGGTCCAGGTAGATGCTCACGCCCGTTAGCAATAGTATCGCTACCAGCGGGCTGGGGATGGTTTTGTTTATCAAAGGGAAGAGGTAAATCACTCCCAGCCCGGCCGCTGTCATTGCGTAAACATGCCAGGTTACGTTGGTAAGCTCCGGTAACTGCGCCATAAAGATTAAAATTGCCAGCGCGTTAACGAAACCTGTTACCACCGAACGTGATACAAACCGCATCAGCTCTCCTAGCTTCAGATAGCCCGCTATGGTTTGAATTATACCGGTCAGAATCGTTGCCGCTAAGAGATACTCCAGACCATGCTCTTTAACCAGTGTGACCATCAGAAGGGCCATGGCACCGGTAGCCGCCGAAATCATTCCAGGCCGTCCGCCAAGGAATGCGGTTATTACCGCGATACAGAAGGACGCATACAGCCCAACCTTTGGGTCTACCCCAGCGATAATGGAAAAGGCAATGGCTTCAGGTATCAATGCCAGCGCTACGACTATACCGGCGAGAACATCACCGCGAATGTTCCCGGTCCAGTCTCGTTGTGTTGAAGAAAGCAGCATAAAAAATCTCATTGTCGAAACAGGGCGTTGAAAAAGTGAAAACCGAAATGCTAAGTCCAACACCGAGTTCAGCCGCAATGCCTTAGTGGACGTGCTTAAAGCGAACTAAAATACAGGCTGAAAATGGAATGAACCCCAGTTGTTTGGGGGCTAAGCAGCTACCAAGAGTTGGCGGAGGTTTTCAGCGCGCAAGTATAACGACCGAAGCTGGCTTTTAAAACCAATTGCTAGGCCGTTTAGTACCGAACTATCAGCATTATTGGGGCAAGCCAGCAGCCCAAGCAGGTAAACCCCCCAACTCGATATCAAACACCGTTAAGCCAAGAAAGTAGCTTACGGCGCTCAATACAAAAATAGCGATAATATTCAGCCACAATCCCGATTTTGCCATTTGCGGAATGGTTAACAAATTGCTGCCGAAGACAATGGCATTGGGAGGTGTTGCTACTGGCAACATAAAGGCACAGCTGGCCGCAAAGGCGGCGGGAATGGCCAACAGTAAAGGGTTTTCGCCAAAGCCTATAGCAACCGCCACTATCACGGGTAAGAACGCCGTTAAGGTTGCTACGTTACTCATTAGCTCACTGAGAAACACAACAAGCATGACGGTAAGTAAAATCAGAGCCCATATAGGCAAATCGGCAAAGCCGGTTATTTTTCCGCCCAGCCAGTTAGCCACTCCGAATGTGTTCATAGCACCCGCCAAGGCCAAACCGCCACCTAATAGCAGTAAAATGCCCCAGGGCACTTCCTTTGTATCGCTCCACTCTAATAGAAAAACACCTTTGCTCCAGTCGGCCGGAATAACAAAAAGAAGTATGGCGCCAAATATTGCAATAGAAGCGTCGTTGAGCTGCAGCCCGCCTAGCATTGGTTCTAGCCAGTCTTTAGTAATCCATAAGGTAGCGGTTAGCACAAAAACAAACAGCGTCCGTTTTTCGCCCGTCGACATGCTGCCCAGCTTGCTGAGCTCGTCACTCACGATATCAGCAATGCCCGAGTGTGCATCCATCTTGCAAGGGAACAAAACCCGCGTTAGCAGCAGCCACGCAATACCGAGCAGTGTTAGCCCAATAGGTACGGCTATTTTCATCCAATCCAGAAAGTCGATTTCGAAGCCAAACGATTCTTCAAAGTAGCCCTTGAACATCACATTGGTTGACGTGCCCACCAAGGTCATCATTCCACCTATGCTTGCGCTGTAGGCTAAACCCAACATCAATGCCGTGGCAAAGTTTCGCTTCTGTCGTTCGTCTACATCATCTTGATTGAGCATTAACAAAGCTACGGAATAGGCGATAGGCAGCATCATTACGGTAGTGGCTGTATTGGTCATCCACATCGACAAAAAGGCGCAAGCAATCATAAAACCACCTACAACACGGCGCGGTTCAGTGCCTACTCTTCTTATTGTTTGCATCGCAATTCGCAGATGCAGGTTCCAGCGTTGTAGGGCTATACCTATGATGAAACCGCCCAAGGTCAGAAAAATAGTTTTATTGGCGTAGCTGCTGCCAACCGACGCGAGATTGCCAAGCGAGAGCAGTGGGAAAGCCACTAAAGGCAACATAGCCGTAACCGCCATGGGTACTGCTTCGCTCATCCACCAGACCGCCATCCAAAGAGCTATAGCGAGCACCAACCAGCCGTCCTCTGTTAATCCTTCTGGCGCAGGCAGCTGCGTTGCAACAGCAAACAGCAGTATGCCACCGATGAAACCTGTTTTACGAATTGCCAGCACAGTTGCTTAACTCTGGGGGATGAAACGTGAAGAAAAAACTCATGGTATGTTGTTGGATCCAAAATGCACAAACAATAGTGGCGGAAGAGGTAGGAGTCGAACCCACCAGGCGTTTATAAAACGCCTCACTGGTGTTGAAGACCAGGCGCCCCACCGGGGACATCGCTCTTCCTATTTGCTACTGCCCGTGAAAAGTTTTGCGGGTATTTCCGAGTCTAAAACAACCCGGTGTTCTCCACGGCGTTGGGTAAAACGTATAGTATCGAAGTACTCTAGTAATTCCACACTTAAGTTGCGACCGATGCCAGCTTCTTGTTTGAACCTCCGTACTTCTATTTTGTCAGATTCCTGCGTCATTTCGTTCACAATTCGCCCGAAGGCGTAAAGCGTAGCGGGTAGGGCGTAACGACGGTCTGACACTTTATTAATCAATTTCTTTCTAGTCGCCGCATTAATGGCTTTGAGCAACGGGTCTTTGTCCAGCTGCAGTGCTTGTTGCAGCTCGCTGATACTTGGAATCACAGGCGCGGATTTTTCAAGAATGTTCCTGACTTTGTTCCACGTTTGTTGATGTTCTTTGCTCAGGCCAGACTCGTGGCCAAGTATTGAAAGCAAGCCACCTCGAAGCGAGATCTTGCCTTGTTGAATAAGACCCGTTATGGCGGCAAGTAACAAGGCCTTGGAAGCGGGCGTTTTGATTTTTTCCAGAAGACTGTTTACCGGAATACCATCATCTTGCTTTCTTGTCTGATGCCATGCTTTGATGCTTTGCATGATCTTTTGTTCGCTGTCTGTGAACATCGATGTCGCAACACAGTAAGTCGCTGCTTCGTGCGAATAACGCCGGGTTTGTTCCTCAAAGCCGCTATCTACAAGCGTTTGAATGCAGGCGCCTTGCGAGATATTTCTAGCTTGGCTGAGTTGAGTTATATTTACCTCATACTGCTGCTCAATTAAAAGAGCGTGAAGAGCATCTTTTAACGCCGGTTTGTTAAGCGCTCGCAAGTAAGACTCTCGACCCTTTCGGCTAGCGCTAATGGCTTCAGCAAATGGGTCGCACACTTTACCTCCAGCGAGAATAAACTCTTCGCTGTTATCTCTTAGTAAGAAGCGGTCTCCATAGCAGCAAGTAATAGGCGTGCTTACAAGCAGTTGTACGAAACCCTTGGGGCCATCGAAGACGCGCTTTCCATTTGCATTCGGTGCAAGCGCCAGTTTTGCAGGTATCTTTTTCGCACCCAGATAAAGCTTCACCGGTAGCATATGTTTTAGTGTCGCCAATAGCTGCTTTGGTGTATCAATCTCAGCATCAAATCGAAGGGTTGAACGGCCGAGTTCCGGTGCATGAAGCAGTTCTCCACGATCTATATCATCAGAGCCCAATTTGCTGACAATATTGAGTGCACAACGCTGCCCACGATACGCTGTTTCACGTTTCTGGTTTTCAGCCCGCAATGAACGAACACGAACTAAATCACTGTGCTGCGCCAACTGTATCTGGTCGCCAACGCTAACTTTCCCTGACTGCACGGTGCCGGTGACGACCAGGCCAGTGCCGCTTAGGGTGAACGCGCGATCGATAGACATTCTGAAGTATTGCTGGTCCGTAGTATTCTCAAAGCTCTCAATACGCTGTGCGTTCTGCATGATGTGGCTCTTCAGCGCGTCCACACCCTGCCCAGTCAAATTATCCACTTCAAAAAAAGGCGGCTGAGCTAAACCAAGGCTGTCGAACAGCGAGTTGATGGAAACTTTAGTGTTTGCTAAGGCCGAGGGTTCGGCCACATCTATAAACGTAATGACTACGATGATGTCTTCAATGCTCAGTAAGCGAAGAACCTCTAAATGCTCGATGGTTTGAGGTTTTGGACCTTCATTGGCGGCCACAACGAGCATTGCAGAGCTAACGCCTCCCACGCCCGATATCATGGTATTTATAAATCGACTATGCCCGGGAACATCAATAAAACCGAGGCGTTTAGGACCTAGGTCTTCGCTGATCACCCTCTCAGCGTTTTCCGCGGCACCATCGGCAAGGTCTAGAAAAGCAAAACCAAGATTGATTGTAAGACCACGACGTTTCTCTTCGGCGAGCTTGTCGGTGTCTTCACCGGTTATTTGTTTAATGAGCGCCGTTTTTCCATGATCAACATGGCCGGCTGTAGCAACAATCATGTGGTCAACAGGTCACTTAAGTTATTGAGCTGCGAAAGAAACTCTGACTCGTCATCCAGACAGCGGACGTCGAGACTAAAACACTTGTCGTTCAGGCGTCCGATTATGGGCTTGGGAAGTCGCCGAGCAAGGGTCTGCAGTTTACTTAGAGCCGCATCTGTATTTGCTCGTGTCGTGATAGCGAAGCTAGGCAGTGTACTTATCGGTAGCGCGCCGCTACCCACCTGGCTGTCGCACGCTTCTATCGAGCATTGGTATTCTTCAGGGAGTGCAGCGATCAACAAAGGCAGTATGCGCTGAGCCTGTGAGTGTATGTCGTCCGTACTGCGATTTAAGTACCTAATAGTTGGCAGCTCGCGCTTTAGTTTTTCGGGATGACGATACAACTTTAATACTTCGCTAAGGGCGGCGATGGTGAGCTTGTCGACCCGCAAGGCGCGCTTTAAAGGGTTGCTGCGAATTTTATCTATCAAATCTTTACGGCCCGCGATAATTCCACATTGAGGCCCGCCCAGCAATTTGTCGCCACTGAAAGTAATAATATCAGCGCCGTTTTGCAGCGATTGTGCAGCTGTGGGTTCAGCGGGTAAGCCGAACTGTGCCATGTCGATCAAATTGCCGCTGCCCAAGTCAATAACACAGGGCAAGTCATGCTCTTTTGCAAGAGCTGCTAATTCGGCTTCGCTTACTGATTTGGTAAAGCCCTGAATGCTAAAATTGCTGGTGTGTACCTTCATCAGTAAGGCCGTGTTTTCGTTAATCGCTGCTTTATAGTCTTTCAAATGCGTGCGATTTGTGGCCCCCACTTCTACTAAGTGACAGGGTGCGCGTTGCATTACCTCAGGAATACGAAACGAACCACCTATCTCTACCAATTCGCCGCGCGAGACGGGTACTTCGCGATTGAGCGCTAGCGAATTAAGCACCAACAACACAGCGGCAGCGTTGTTGTTGACGACAGTAACGGCCTCTGCGCCACACAGCTCACAGAGAATAGCCTCTATATGGCTGTCTCTTTCACCGCGTTTGCCTGTACTGAGGTCAAATTCAAGATTAGCCGGGGAGCTGGCCGCTATAACCATCGCATCAATGGCTTGCCGAGGCAGAACGGCCCGGCCAAGGTTAGTGTGCAATATAGTGCCAGTTAGGTTGAACACTGGTTTCAAGCTGGATTGTGCGCCGTACTCTAGTTGTTGGCTGATAGACTGCAATAGACTGCTAACGTCGAGAGGCGGGCTCTCAGCGTCGCTATTATTCGTGTTCGAATCCAAAGTAAGCTGCTGCCGGTATTTGCTGAGCTCACTGCGAATCTGCTCTTTTACTTGCTGGTGTCCCCACTGTTCTACCAGTTCTTGAGCTTGCTGGAGTATTTGGTCAACTGAGGGCAGTTTTCGTCGTTCATCATGCATGCTGCCTATTGTATACACCTTGAAACGAAAATGAGATAACGTAATGCGAAGCTTTCAGACCATTGATATCAGTCAGGCATAGGCTGCAGGTAGCGTTGTTTGATACGCTTGTAAGGGCGGCTTGTGTACGGCTCTGCTAATCTTCGTGGCCTAAAATCGCGTTAAATGGATCTTTGGGGCACAGCGTGAAGCGCGATTACAAAGTAGAATGGCCAATAAGCTTGGGCTCACTAGATGAATGTCCAGAGCGTGTAAAACTTAGAATAAGGAATAACCAGTTATGACCATGCGACAAGTTTTCGTCATTGTTGCCATCTCCACATTGCTGCTGGTGGGAATTCTCGGCCTGATGTGGCCGGGCCTGTATTGGCTATTAATCGCCATAGTGCCAATCATTGCGGTTGGCGTAGCCGATATGTTCCAAACCTCAAGCACGCTCCGTCGCCTGTACCCGGTTCTGGCTCACTTTAGGTACATGTTAGAAGGAGTTAGAACTGAGATTCAACAATACTTCGTTGAGAATGACATCGAAGGTACACCCATTCCGCGAGAGTTTCGTTCGCTGGTGTATCAGCGGGCAAAGGGTGAGCGTGATACGCGACCTTTCGGTACCATATTTGATGTTAATCGTGCTGGCTACGAATGGATAAACCACTCCTTGGCTGCAAAAGCGCATGGTAACCCAGAGCATCGAGTGCGAATCGGCGGTGAGCATTGCGCGCATCCGTACATGGCTTCCCCACTAAACATTTCGGCAATGAGCTATGGGGCACTCAGCAAGAATGCGATTATGGCATTGAACAAGGGTGCGAAAATTGGCGGCTTTTCGCATAACACTGGAGAAGGGAGCTTGAGCCCTTACCATCTTGAGCACGGTGGAGACATTGTTTGGCAAATTGGTACCGGCTACTTTGGCTGCAGAGATGAAGAAGGCAACTTTAGCCCATCTGCATTTCAGGAAAACAGTCAGCGCGACGTCGTGAAAATGATAGAGATCAAATTATCACAAGGTGCTAAACCTGGGCACGGGGGAATTCTGCCTGCGACCAAGCTAACGGAAGAAATTGCTCGTATTCGACATGTTCCTATGGGCCAGGATGTTATTTCTCCACCGGGGCATTCCACATTTGATTCGCCACTTGGCTTGCTAAAATTTATCGATCAATTACGTGATCTTTCAGGTGGTAAGCCAGTTGGTTTTAAGCTCTGCATTGGCCGCCCGGAAGAGTTTCTTGGTATCTGTAAAGCGATGCTTGAAACCGGCTCATATCCCGATTTTATTACTGTGGATGGCGGCGAAGGCGGTACTGGTGCCGCACCAATAGAAATGACCAACTCGGTTGGTACGCCACTGCGCGATGGCCTAATATTTGTGCACAATGCGCTTATAGGCAGTGGTATGCGAGACAAGGTAAAGATTATCGCATCAGGCAAAATCTTTTCTGCTTTTCACGCGGCTCGCGCCATGGCGCTGGGGGCTGACACGGTAAACTCCGCTAGGGGCATGATGTTGGCTTTGGGTTGTATTCAGGCCCGTTCTTGTAATACCGATGAGTGCCCAACTGGCATTGCAACGACTAACCCCAATCGTGCCAAGGGACTGGTTGTAGTGAACAAAGCAGAGCGGGTAGCTAACTATCATCGTGAGACGGTGGTAAATTTGGCGGAGCTAGTAGCTGCCGCGGGGTTAGAGAACTTTGCCGAACTTCAACCCAAACACATCAATCGCCGAGTGCAAGGAACCGATGTGAAAACCTACGCTCAGCTCTACCCTGTAGTAGCGCCAGGATGCTTCCTCGATGAAAACACCCTGCCAGAGCAATGGCGAGACAATTGGCAGGCGGCTCAAACTGGGCCCTGGTAAACCGTAACATCTGTCTAGTGACTCAGCGGACGCGAGTTTACTTGCTACCAATGCAAGTCATCGTAGCGACAAAGGATTAATCAGATAGTCGCCGCTGAGTTTTACTATTTGCGTCTCACTCACCGAACGTCGGTAGCGCATGCTCGATTTTAATGCTAAGCAATTACATGCCTGTCCAGTTTCCGGTTGTAGGCGAATACGGTTAGCAATTAGAGTGTTTGCTTCTCAAATGGGAAGCAAAGCACGCGAACATCTTCGTACCTTACAGCTTTCTTCTGTCGAAAGAGGAAACCAGCTCAATGAGTTTTAGAGACCTACATTACCAGGCTGAACCACTTCTGCTTTGCAACGTTTGGGACGTGCCCAGTGCAATGTTAGCCAACAAACTTGGATTCAAAGCGGCCGGCACATCCAGTGCAGCGTTAGCCCACAGCTTGGGTTATAAAGACGGCGAGCAGCTGGCATTTTCCATTCTATACGAGCGCGTGAGGCGTATAACTGAGTGCGTTGATATTCCGCTAAGCGTCGACCTAGAGGCTGGATACGGTGAGAGTTCGACGCAAGTGTTGGAAAATGTATTGGCGCTTGCAGACTTAGGCGTTGTTGGGATAAATATTGAAGACAGCCTAGTCGGGGCTGAGGTTAATGCTGAGCGCGAACTCGTTGAAAGCAAAAAGTTTGCAGGGCTTTTGGATGCGATATCTTTAGGTTTGAAGGCTGCTGGTGTCGACGTTTTTGTTAATGCGCGAACAGACGTATTCCTCTTAGGTTGTGACTCAGCTGTTGAGCGAACTGTTGAGCGAATTCAGGTTTACACAGAGGCAGGAGCGCACGGAATTTTCGTTCCCTGCATTGTGCGAGAGGATGACATAGCCAAAGTGGCTGACGCCTGCAGCCTGCCACTGAATGTAATGTGTATGCCAGGTCTGCCAGATTTTGAGGTTCTCAAGAATTCAAACGTAAAACGAATCAGCATGGGTAATTTCGCCTATAACAGCATGGTTCAGAATCTAGAGCACAGTTTGGCTAAGATCACTGACGCACAAAGCTTTGCTAGTCTTTTTTAGTGCTTCCGTTTTAGGTGGCCGTCCTTTAGTCTCTCCATTTTGCGCTTTCGACCGCAATTGAATATCGAAAGCTCGTCGGCATTCGAGGTGATTTGGATGTGAATTGGAGATGATAGGCGTGCAAGATAATACTAGCTTGGTAACAATGGCACGTTATGGCAAGTGGGCGAACCAAGTGTCGTACACCGCCATAGCTGCACTAAGCGAGACCGATGTATATGCAGAGCGACCTATGTTGTTTGGTAGCATCGCTAATTTGCTAAGCCACATTAATGCCATGGCCGATGTATGGAAATGCCATCTTGAAGGCCGACCACATGGCTACACACGTCGAGCGCCCAATAAAACCAACAGCAGTATTGTTGAGCTGAGTGTGCAACAAAATCAGAATTATGAATGGTACGTACGTTATGCCTGCGCACTTGATCTGAACCTCTATGCTGAGAAGGTTGATTTTGAGTTTATAGGAGGAGGTTCGGGCAGAATGAGTCGCGAGGAAATCATTCTCCATGTAATCAATCATTGTTCATATCATAGAGGTCATATTGAAGGCGTGTTTTATCAACTGAGCGTTGAGCCTCCAACAACTGATCTAACGGCATATCTTAATGATATATATGACGCAAGAGGGTCAGGACAATGAGTCAGGCCAATTTTTCTGCGGCAGGTCGATGCGAATGTGCAGCGGTTAGTTTTGAAGTAAGCGCACCCGCGCAAGAGCTTTACCATTGCCACTGTTCGAGATGTCGACGGTTACACGGTTCTTTATTTGCCTCCTATGCCTATGTGCTTAGAGAGCAAATCACTATTAGAGATGAAAAGACAGTGCTAACAGCGTACGAAAGCCCTCTAGCTCACTGGCATTTCTGCGGCCGTTGCGGCTGCCATCTGTTTGCTGAACATGCCCATAATCCAGGAGTTATGTGGTACATGGTTGCAACCTTAGAAGAAGGCGATGAACCTGGACATCCAAAGGATTCAGAGAAACACATCTTTGCAGCGTCTGCATCAGCTCTCGAACCGTTGGCCAGCGATTTGCCAAGTTTTGACGGATATGCGTCCGCATCGGAGAGTATTACTTCCCGTAAGGAGCCAAGCTAACTACAAGCGGTTACTTGAAGCGTTCGCCGCCCTTAATAACCACATCAACGTTCTGAAGGCTGCCAATGTCTTCCAGCGGGTCTTTGCGTACCGCAATTAGATCGGCATAACGGCCAATTTCAATTGCTCCTACATCCTTGCTCCAACCAATGTATTTTGCGGCAACAGAGGTTGCTGCCTTAATCGCCTGCATCGCTGTCATGCCGCGTTCAACCATAATGGGAAATTGTTTGGCATTGTCACCGTGGGGGTATACGCCCGAATCCGTACCGTAGATTATTGCGACGCCGGCTTTGTGAGCTTTCGTAAACACTTGGCGTTGAGCCTCAGTCGTTTCGTCGTTTTTTCTAAGAAACTCTTCTGGCCAATTCTGTTCACGACCAACTGTTGAAATATAGCTGCCGTTGTATACGTCCATTGAAAAAGCAACATCATGTTTAACCGCAAGCGCTATTGCCTCGTCGTCGGCTAGTGAGGCGTGCTCTATTGAGTCGGCGCCGGCAAGAATTGCATCTTTGATCGACTGCGCTCCATGGGCGTGTGCCGTGAGTTTAATGCCGGCTGCATGTGCGACCTCAGCAGCCGCTCTAATTTCGGTCTGAGTCATTTCAGGTGAGCCAGGAACGCCTCCATAGGCAAGCACGGCTCCTGATGCAATCGCCTTTAGTACATCAGCGCCGCCGTCAACGGCGGCTTGAGCTTTTTCTCTAAACTGTTTCTCACCTTGGGCTACCCCAAGACGGGAGTGAGCAGGAATGCGTTCTTCTGGTTGATCTGGAATAACTAAGTCGCCACCGCCTGCAGGTATCGTTAGGTAAAAACCGGATGCTTGAATGCGTGGGCCAGGCATGTCGCCGCGATTAATTCTGTCACGTAACTCTCGCCCAGCCCAGCCATAATACGCGCCAAGATTACGAATGGTTGTAAAGCCTGCACTTAGAGTAACAGCGGAATTAGCTTTGGATATCTCCATGGTTTCTTCCAAACCACGATCGTAATAAACGCTTAAGTCAGCTGTGTCAGGTGGCTCTGTAATGTGTGCATGTGAGTCTATCAAACCGGGCAAGCAAGTGTGCTTAGAAAGGTCGATGAAGTCGCCTTCAGGTTTACCTTCCGAGACAGCTGTTATGCGTCCATCAACCGCAGACACAGTGCGGTTCAATAGCGGTTCGTTTGCGAGCCCATCGATAAGCGTGCCACAATAAATGGTAACCGCGTTATGCGTCTCTTTAGCAGTAGCGTTAGACGTATCTTTAGAGTGCGCCGTAGCCTCATTTGCAACTTTCTGTTCGCTGCATGCTATTAGAGTCAGTGCTAGTACACAGCTTGCGGCTGCTTTGAAATGGACGTTCATAAGGGTCTCCGTATTGCATATACAACTGAGTTTGGAATTTTTGTTGGTGCGGTTGTTGTTTAAGGTGAGTCTCAAAATGTCAGCACAATGCGTGCTCCTCTTTCAGTCATCTTGCCTATAGAAACTGTGCCGCCATGAGCCGTCATTATTTGTCGTGTAAGAGCCAAGCCAACACCTGAACCCTCACGCTTCGTTGTAAAGAATGGCACGAATACATTGTTTGCTACATCGTCGTTAATACCGGGTCCGTTGTCTATGACTTCTATCACTATGTTGCCACGTTGATTGAGCCGGCTGCGCAATACTATATGTCCATTCTCAGTAGGGGGATTAGCATCTATAGCTTGTTTTGCATTGCGCATTAAATTAATAAGCACCTGCTGCATCATATCGGCGTCAGCACTGAGCGCTAGACCCTTGGGTGCTACTTCAATGCTCACTTTGCACTCATTCTTGTCCCACTCTGCAGACACCAGCAACGCTACTTCATTTAGTAGTTCGTGTACGTTAAGCTGAGTTTTATTTGCCTGCGGTAAGCGAGTAAGTTGCCGGTAGCTTTGTACGAACTGGGTAAGGCTATCAGAGCGGTGTGCAATTGTGTCTACGGCTTGTTGTACATCATCCAATTCAAGCTGAATGGCTCTAGTTATGTCATTGTTTGGTAGTGAACCCACTTGCTGTCGTGCTTCCTGAACTAAGCCCGTTGTTGTTTTGGACAGCGAAGCAATGGGAGTAATACTGTTCATTATCTCATGAGTTAAAACCTTCACCAGTGCTTGCCAGGCTTGCAGCTGGGCATCGTCAAGCTCCGGTTGAATATCCTGCAAGCTGATCAATTTTTCAATTCGATTACCTATCGTGATTTGGGCTGCAGCAATTGTGAAGTGCTTTTCAATTTCATCACTTTTGAAGCTCACCAGGTCACGCTCACCGGCTGACAATTGTTCCACTCTATTTGCAAAATCGGAGCCAAATTGTTGCAGGTCACCAGTGTTTGCTATGTTGTGATTACCGAACATTCTGCGAGCAGCGTTGTTGTGTAGGTTCATCGCTCCGTCTGCCTGTACTGACATTGATGGTACGGGAACATGCTCTATCAGAGCTTTCAAATATCGGTACTCTTCTTCCTGCATATTCCGGCTTTGCTGAAAGCGTTTTAAAATGTCAGCAAATACCTGGCCCAGCTCATCAAAACCTGTGCCCATTAGCTTGTTGTCAAACCGCTGGCCATAGTCTGCATATCTTGCGGCATCCAAAAAGCGGCTTAGCTCCTTGTTGGTTTTGCGCACGTAACGAATGACCTCAACCAGCTGTGCTATTGCTATAAGCAATATTAAGCCCGAGAGTACCGGGTAGCTGCCTTTAACGGCAACGGCCGTAAAACCCAGCAAAGTTAGAGCCAGTAACGCGATGCGCGCAGTAACTAATATTGAGAATCGATTAAAGCCCATGCTTCTCCATGCGTCGATAAAGCGCAGCTCGCGTTAACCCCAGGGCTTTAGCCGATTTGCTGATGTTATAGCTGTGTTGTTTCAGCGCATTGGCGATAGCGTTTTTTTCCAGGCGCTCAAGATTCAACTCTTTGCTGTCGCTTAACGTCACTTCAGCTGTCTGATCAGCTGTCTGATTAAGATGTGAAGGCGGTGACTCCGCCGAAGATTGATCTTCAATCTGTAGGTCTACTGTTTCCAGTTGCGCGCCATCACACAGAATTACAGCACGCTCAATGGCATGACGAAGAGCGCGAATGTTTCCAGGCCAGGAATAGTGGGTGGCCGCGTCGAGGGCATCAGCAGACAACTTACGCGGCGGTTTGCGATACTTGTGGGCATACATGTCGGCGTAATAGTCGCAGAGTGTGGCTACGTCTTCACTGCGTTCACGCAAGGGAGGCAGGGTTATCTCTACTGTGTTTAATCTAAACAGCAAATCTTCACGAAAATTGTCCCCTTGGTATAACTCATTCTTCTCAACGTTCGTAGCCGCTACTACCCGCACATCAAAAGGAATAGCGGTGTTGGACCCAACAGGCACCACTTTTCTTTGTTCCAACACCGTCAGCAGCTTTGCTTGTAACGCTAAAGGAATGTTGCCTATTTCATCTAGAAATAACGTTCCCTTATTCGCTGCGAGCAATCGGCCAACACGTTCTTGTTGCGCACCACTAAAAGCGCCTTTGCTGTGACCGAACAGTTCCGACTCAAATAGGTTTTCTGAAATTGCACCCAGATCGACAGACATAAACACCTGATCAGCTCTTGTACTGCGTGCGTGTATTTCTTTCGCAGCTAACTCCTTACCGGTGCCATTTTCTCCCAATATGAGCACGTTGGCTTCAGTGGGTGCTGCACGTTCAATAAGATTCATGACGTGTTGCATTGCCAAACTGTTGCCCAGCATGGCTTGCGGGGCATTTGATGCCGAACTTAAGGCCTTGTTGCTCAGCATCAACATTCGAGCTTCATTTCTGCTTTCGCTTAGACGCATCGCCGATGACAGCGTGGCAACCAGCTTTTCGTTCTGCCAAGGCTTAGAGACAAAGTCGATGGCACCGTGCTTCATTGCCTCTACCGCAAGATCAACGTCACCGTGAGCCGTTACCATCACAACCACGGCGTCAGCTTCCTGTTTCAGTATTTGCTTAAGCCAGTAAATACCTTCGCTACCGCTGCTGTCCCCAGGTGAGAAATTCATATCCAGCAATATCGCTGAAAAGCTATGCTCGCGTTGCAGGCTGGCTATTTCAGCGGGGTTTGAACAACTGATAATTTCATCGGCATGACGCTTCAGCAATAGCTTACTCGCGGTCAGAATATCCGCATCATCATCAACAATCAGTATTTTGCGAGGTGCTGTTGTCATGGCTATAGATATCGATGGCGCCCATTCTGCAGTGTTCGATATCGTACAGTAGCCGTGCGAAAACGTACACTGCTTGTGTTCGAAATCGGACATCTCACTTTCTGATTGTTTGTAACTCTTTATAAAACAACAGTTTATTTATTTGGCACGAGAATTGTAGTAACAACGGTATGAGGAGCTGTTATGAAACAAAATAAATTGAAAGTGGCGGCTGTAGAGCCTTCAACCGGTAAACAAAAGCCTTCAGCGGGTGAGCGTAAGCAATCTTCAGTAGGCCTCGAACGTGGCTACTCTGGGATGGACCGAAAGATTGAGCGTTCTTCGAAAGGTCGTTCTATAAGCCTAGGCATTGCCGCATTGCTGATGGTGGCGATTGTGTATTTCGCCGTTAACGCCTTCACGAAAGGCCGCTCGCTGACCATCGCGGGAGAGCAGATAAAAGTAGCGAGTGTTGAATCCGGTACGTTCGAAGACTTTATTCCATTGAGAGCGCGCGTTGTGCCACTAAACACGGTTTACCTCGACGCGGTGCAAGGTGGCCGAATAGAGGAAGTACTGGTAGAGAACGGTGCCACAGTCGTGCCTGGTCAACCCGTTGTACGATTATCGAACTCCGATTTGCAGCTTAGCGTGATGAACACTGAGTCGCGGGTTATAGAACAGCTCAACACCATGCGTGACCAAGAACTTAGGCTGGAGCAGAACCGCCTTGCACATAAGCGATCTCTGGTCGATATCGATTACAACATTGTGCGTTTAACTCGTGATCTAGATCGACAGACAGAGCTGCTAAAGAAAAATCACATATCCCAATCGGAATATGACGCCTTTGTTGATGAGTTGAAGTACTTCAAACAAAAACGCGGAGTAACCAAAGAAAGTCAGGCGTCGGACGAAAAACTAATGAAGTCTCAGATGAGTTTCTTCGAAGAGAAGAGCTCGATCATGGAAGACAATATGGAGTTTGCTCGAAAAAGCCTGGATGATCTTAATGTACGTGCTCCGGTGGAAGGTTTGCTTTCAGGTTTTGACGCTGAGGTTGGGCAAAACATCAGCCGGGGCGAACGTATTGGCCAGATTGATAATCCGGACGAGTTTAAGTTAAACGCCGATATTGATGAGTATTATCTCAATCGTGTCGACCTTGGGCAAAGTGTCAATTTTGAACGCAATGGCACAACTTATGAGTTGAGTATCTCCAAAATATACCCATTCGTAAGCAATGGCGAGTTCAAGGTTGACCTGCAATTTAGTGCCACACCGCCACAGAACATAAAGCGTGGTCAAACCTTTCAGGCCAGGTTGACTCTTGGTGATCCAAACCAGGCGATGCTAATTCCAAATGGCGGTTTTTATCAAGACACTGCCGGGCGCTGGCTGTTCGTTGTTTTGCCGGATGGAAAAGAAGCTGTACGTCGTGATGTGAAATTAGGTCGGCGAAACAAAGAATTTATTGAAGTGTTGAGCGGCCTAGTGCCGGGAGAGAAAGTTGTTGTTTCTTCCTATGGCGCTTTTAGTGATATTCAACGGCTGCAGTTAAGTAATGACTAGATAGGCAAACCCACAAAAGTAAACCTTATCCAGTAACGATTAATAAAGACAGAGAGTAAGAGAGATGATAAAGCTGCACGAGTTATCAAAAATATACCGCACAGAGGATGTTGAAACGGTAGCGCTAAACAATATAAACATCGAAATCGAGTCTGGCGAATTCGTCGCCATTATGGGGCCATCTGGATGTGGTAAGTCCACTTTGCTCAACATTATTGGCATGCTCGATTCACCTGATGAAGGTAAGTACTACTTTGACAACCTCGATATCAGCCAACATTCTGAAGACGGCTTGAGTGATGTTAGGAAGCACAATGTTGGTTTCATTTTTCAAAGTTTCAACCTGATAGATGAGCTAAGTGTTGAAGAAAATATAGAGTTGGCCTTGCTGTACCACGGCATTTCACGTGCCGAGCGTCGTCGTCGTGTTGCGGAAGTCATGGACAAGGTCGGCATTGCTCACCGTGCCAGGCATCGACCGGGGCAACTGTCGGGTGGCCAGCAACAGCGTGTGGCCGTTGCCCGAGCGGTAGTAGGTGAGCAATCGATGATTCTGGCCGACGAGCCCACTGGCAACCTTGACAGCGTGCACGGGCAGGAAGTGATGGATATTCTCCGAGCTTTAAACGAGGAAGGAAAAACCATAGTAATGGTGACGCACTCAGCCGCGCATGCGGATTATGCGCGTCGAACCATAAATCTTTTCGATGGGCAAGTGGTGACCGAAAATCTACGGGCGGCTTCTTAGTTCATCAAATCATTGCTAATGATTGTACTCAAATGGGATTACATCTTATGTTTGCGAGTTATCTAAAAACTGTTCTTCGAAATTTGGCTAAGAACAAGCTGTACGCTGCCATCAATATTCTTGGCTTGGCCATCGGTCTATCCGTATTTCTACTCAGTATCTTGTTGACCGACTATGAGACCAATCACGATCACATGTTCAGCGAGCGTGATCGAATATATACGGTGGGTGCGGTATTTCATCCATCCGCAAACATTGGCGTTCTTGAAACTGATGCCGTACAGAGCGCGATGGGACCGATTATTAAAGCCCAGATTGGCGAGCTTGAAGCTGTAGCGCGAACGATACTTAGGGAGTATCTAGTGACAGTTGGCGCGGACAGCTTTTATCAGGATATTCGGTTTGCTGATGCTGAATTTACTAAGATATTCGATTTTGACTATATACACGGCGATGATCGAGTACTAAATGATCCTTCGTCCTTACTGCTGACTGAATCAGCCGCGATGAAGTATTTCGGACGCACTGATGTAATTGGTGAAACCTTAGAGCTTGATCACAAGCATAGCCTTTCAGTCGGTGCTGTTGTTAAAGATATAGCGCGTGACAGCCACTTCAATTCGGGCTTTATTGAGAGCGCAACATTGGAATTCGTAGCCCCCTTCACCGCACTGCACCGAATTACAGACTACCCAATGGAAGGAGAATGGAACAACCTATCGTTTGGTAACTTAACGTACATGTTGCTGCCTGAGTCAATGTCGGCTGAGTCGCTGCAACAAGGCATTGATGCAATTTATGAGGAGCATGTTAGCGAAGACAGAAAAACCGAATTTCTAAGCGCTTATAAAGCGCGATCTTTAGTGGAGGCTAATACTTCCATACAAGATGCAATCGGTATGCCTTTAGTAGACACGATTCGTATTCTTGGTCTTCTAGTATTGATAGTCGCCTGCGTTAACTACACGAATCTAGCCACCGCTCAGAGTTTTAGTCGAACACGTGAGGTTGGATTAAGAAAAACCTTTGGCGCTGATCGAAAACAACTTCTTATACAGTTCTTGGTTGAGAGCACCGCTATTGCATTCATCGCTTTAGTTATCGCGGTGGCCGCTCTTGAAGTTATTATCCCCTGGTACAA
Organism: Pseudomonadales bacterium; assembly: GCA_045106985.1. GTDB lineage: Bacteria > Pseudomonadota > Gammaproteobacteria > Pseudomonadales > JAUIET01 > JAUIET01. Next base: position 28,854 of record JBGCFQ010000007.1, read on the forward strand.
CCTACTGACCAGCAAAGTGGTAGCGCTCAATTATTTGCAGTCAGGCCCGGCCTTGGTGGGTTGTGCTTTGGCTGTAGGCTTGCTGGCCGGTGCCTACCCAGCGTATCTAATTACTGGCGTTCGAGCTATTGATACGCTTAAGAATACGCTGCCGTCCGGTCGCAGTGGTGGCTTATTTCGCAGTGCGATGATTGGCGTTCAGTTTGCTATTTCAACGTTTATGTTGGCCATGGTAATGATCATGGTTCTACAGAATGAAAAAATTCAGGAGTCGAGTTCGATCTATCCTAGAGAACAAATGTTGGTTCTGGAGAGATTGGGTATTAGTGATATTCAAGGTAGTCATGAGGCCTTGAAGGAACGGATGTTAAGAATAGAAGGCGTAGAACAGTTTAGTTTCTCTAGCCATGTGCCTTTCGAGCAAAGCAATAATTCTTTTCCTGCGAGTGCAGTCAGCGGAGACCATGCATCTAAGTTTAGTATCAATAGAATTTCTATTGATATCGACTTCTTTGAGAACTACGGCATTCAACTACTTGCCGGCCGCAACCTCAGCCTTGATTACTCCAATGATGAAAAGAAAGAAGACTCCTTATCAGTCAATGTTGTTCTTAATGAACTAGCAGTTACCCGGCTCAATCTTGGTTCGGCTGAGGAAGCTGTAGGCAAGAAATTCTATAATGTTCTCTCTGAAACTCCGCTGGAAGGAAAGCGCTACGAGTTTACCGTGGTTGGCGTGGTTGAGAGCCAGAACTTCCTTGGTTTGCATAACAATATTAAGCCAATGGTTTTTTTAATGGAGCGTGAAGATCACTCCAGGGCGTCATTGAAAGTGAGCGGCAATGAACTTTTGCGTACTCTTGAATCAATTGATGATGTGTGGAATGAAGTAATACCGGAATATCCTATTCAACGACGGTTCCTGAATGACATTTTTGAAGAAGTGTTTGTCATGATGCGCACCATGACTAACGTGCTGCTTGGTTTTGCCGCAGTGGCTTTGAGCTTAGCTCTCATAGGTCTTTTTGGTCTTGCAGCCTATATGGCCGAACAACGCACCAAGGAAATCGGCATTCGTAAAGTGCTGGGCGCAAAGATAAGCCAGATAACGTATCTGCTTATTTGGCAATTCTCTATCCCGGTGATTTGGTCCCTGTTGGCCGCCATCCCTGCGGCTTATTTCGCCGGGCTTGCTTATTTGAACTTTTACGCCGAACGGATAGATAACGTTGCGCCCGTATTGTTACTGGCGAGCTTGGTTGGTGTTGTGACGGCCTGGCTTATTGTTACTGTTCACGCGCTTAAGGTGGCTCGTTGCGCGCCAATTAAATCGTTACGTTACGAGTAGGGCGTTGGGATTAGGTGCGCAGTGCTGCATTTCTAGAACTACCGTGGCTTTAAACTAATTACGTTTGACTATTGGCTTTCGGTTATTTGGTTTTTGAAAAATAGTTTTGTGCAATTAATCCAAGGCCTATTAAGCATGCAATGCTGCGAGTCGTAAGGTCTGGATAAATTAAACTGGCGCATACAACAGCTGTTGCGACAGCGGCAGCAGGCCCTACCGGTGCGAAAAGGTATCGCTCAACTGTCATTGCTATCAGCACTACAAGTGTTAGTGTAATAAAGCCAGCTGCTAATACGTCGAGCCATGTTCGCTCTTCTATTAGTAGTAGGGGTGAGTAGGCCATCATCAAAGGAATAATGAATAAGCCCGCGGATAGCTTGAAGGCCTGCATCGCTGATCGCATCGGTGATGCTCCTGCAATACCTGCACCGGCAAAGGCTGCCAATGCAATAGGCGGGGTTACATTCGATGTCTGCGACAGCCAAAAAATGATCATATGCGCCGTTATCAGCGTTAGACCTAACTCTTGCAGCGCGGGCCCCGTCATTACCGCCAATACAATATAGGCCGCGGTAACTGGTAAACCCATCCCTAAAATCAATGCGGCGAAGGCAACGAGAATCAGTGCAAGCCATAGCTGCCCGTCGCTTAACGCGATGACGGATTCAGTAAACTGTAGCCCGATACCCGTCTGCCCGATACTGCCAACAACAATGCCTGCGACGGCACAAGCAATGGAAATAGGCACGGCCATTACTGCGCCTTGCTGCAGCGCCTCTGCTATCGCTTTTAGACCAACCCGTGTATGTGCTCGTAACAAGCTTGATAGTACGACAGCCGCGCAACCGCTGATGCCTACCAGTACTGGGGAATAGTTTCTAAGTAATAAGAAAGTGATTAAAGCCAGTGGTAGCAAAAACTGAATGCCATCTTTAAGTACTTTGCTCGCCTTTGTTGTGTCGGTCATTCCCTTTAGCCCGGCCTTCACTGACAGAATATGGACGTAAAGTAGAACTGAGAAGAAATACAAGATTGCCGGAACCAAAGACATCCAGACTATGTCTGCATAAGCTGTTTTTGTGAATTCCGCCATCACAAAGGCTCCGGCCCCCATGATGGGTGGCATAACCTGGCCACCGGTTGAGGCGGAGGCTTCGATGCCCGCCGATTGTTCTGCACTAAAGCCTAACTCTTTCATCATTGGTATGGTGAGCGAGCCGGTCGTCACTGTGTTAGCGATTGCGCTGCCTGAAATTGACCCCATTGCCGCCGATGCGATGACGCTGGCCTTCGCCGGCCCACCACGATATTTTCCTGCCGCGGCAAAGGCGAGATCTATCATGAATTTTCCAGCGCCTGTTACTTGTAAAAAGGCTCCGAATAGAACAAAGCTAAACACAGCGCCTGCCGCTATGCCGATAGGAGCACCAAATAAGCCGGCATTGGTGAATACTTGAAATCGAATAATACGCTCAATGCTGAAGCCGCGGGTGGCCAATACATCGGGCAGAAAGTTACCAAACGCGGTGTAACAAAGAAACACTGCGCCAATCACCATCATTACTACGCCAACCGATCGGCGTGCCAGTTCCAGGGTGGCTAGAATCAAAACACATCCCGCTACGAAGTCCTGTGGCTGTAAGCCGTATAGGTGGTGATCCAGTGCCTTATACTCAAAAGTCAGAACGCGGTATGCCGCTAATAAAACCACAGCCATTAAAGCGAAATCTATCAGCCGCCAGCGATTACTTAGGGGGTAGACCAACAGGCCGAGAACAATAACCCAGGCTAAATGGGTAGGGCGCAAATAAGTCGCGGCTTGCAAACCGAGCAAGGATTCAAATGGAATGGCGCCAGCGGGAAACAAGCCAGCGATGGGCTGCCATAGTTGAAATATCGATAAAGTAACGGCGAGTACAAATGCTACTTGTGCGGCTGGTTTATTCATAGCAAACCCGCGCAGGGGGTGGCTTCACTGCGAAGACGTAAACTCGCGGCGTGTAGGCGCGCGGTGGGCTCAGAGTTTAGATTGTCCAAGCTCAGTGATTTCGCAACAGGCGAAATTTTTAGTAATTCATGATGTTGGGCGATCAAAGTGCACGCCAAGTCGTAGGCGAGTTGCTCAGGCAAGTCCTTATGCACCACGAGTACATTCCAAATGGCCAAAGCCTGAAGTTCCGCTTGCTTTGCACCATAAGTGCCCGCCGGTATGGTTGCCGAAGAATAGGCGGGGTTGTTGTTTATGAGCTGGCCAAGTTCGCTTGGCGTTAATTCAATAAGTTTAAGCTCCCGAGAAGCGGCAAGTTCAGTGACAGCCGCTATGCCTAAGCCACCTACTATAAAACCTGCATCAATTGCCCCATCTTTCAGTGCTGATACAGTTTCGCCAAAACTCAAATAGTTCGCGCCAATGTCATCGAGTTTCAGGCCCAAAGCGCTCAACATTTTTTCAGCCGTGTTGGCTGTGCCGGATCCAGCCGAGCCTAGAGAGACGCGTTTGCCGCGCAAGTCGGAAAAGAGAGAAATGCCGCTGCCTTCGATGCTAAGAATATGCACAACGTTTGGATATACAGGTAGTAGTACCCGAACAGGAAGAGGGGCTGGAAACTTACCTTCACCAAGATAGGCATCGTTCACAACATCGGCCATAGAAAATCCGAGCTCGCTTTCGTGACGACTGACTTGTATTACATTGATTATAGAGCCACCAGTAACTTCGGCTTTGGCGTTTACGTCGCTAAGATGCCTCGACCATACTGAAGCCATGGCGCCACCAATGGGGTAGTAAAGACCCGCAGTACCGCCGGTGGCTATGGTGTATGTTGTGGACTGAGTACCTTCATTTTGGCTACATGCTGACAACACAACAAGGGCTGTAACAAGTGACCAGTTTCGACAAATACTAAACCGCGCAGGCTTTGAGTTATTCGTGACGCGGTATTTTTTCAGAAAATTTGTCATTCACACTGAGTAATCTATTTATTGGTTCACATCTACGGTTGACATAGTAGCGGTATGCCGAAACGATGGGTAGAGGCTTAAATCTAAGCTACGGTTCTAAGCAGCCGCGCCAACCATCTTGTTCGTAGACTAACTTACTGCAATGAGCTGCCTTTGGAATGTAATCGCGATATTCCTCTGCAACATCTTCTCCCATTACGCCTTTTGCGATGGCCTGAACGTAAGGGTTTTCTCTATACACGTAGCGAAACTGAAACTGACCGTCGAGAAAGACGCCGGTATCCATCCAAGTGGCATCAGTATCGGCAAGGTTCGACGGAGCGTGCTTCGCTTTCGACGCGACAATTGTATAAAAGCCGTCTTCGTCGCGGCGTAGTTCGTTTTCCAAACGACAATGAATGGCGGCGCCGTTCCAAAAATTATAAGTGCATAGATTATACAGACGTACCTGGTGCGCGGATGACGCCACTGCTTCGCCGCCGCGCGTATCAGGCGCTGTTAGGTATTTAGCTCGAATAACGAGTAACTCGTCGTGGCGTGAGCTGTAGGTGGTTGCAACGTACTGCACGTCAGCATTTGCCATGGTGTCGGATGCCGCGTCGAAGTTGGATGACGTAGACCAGGTCGGTTTCAGGCTAGAACGATTATCTATCAGAGGCATGGCCGGGAATATTCGCTCTGTCACTATCTCGCTGGCTCCAGACGGAAACGGGTCGCACTCGGGAAAGTCTTGTACCAGTTTTCCGTCGGCGTCAAAAATACGCATAGCTGGTAATGGCACGTCACCACTGCTGGCAATGTTGCCGGCATCCACGTGATACATTCGCATCAAATTGATCATGAACTTATTATCAGCGGTGCCTTCTTTCGTTTTGCCTACATAGCGCGTATTGCTTGGGCGAAGTCGATCGCCATTTAATACAACTTTCTCTGGAGCAGAGTCGAATACCAGACGTGCGGTATAGTAGTTGGGAGTTGTCGCAAGGCGAGTTTCGCGGAACGGATTGATACTGCCAGGGTCGGGCTCAAGATCTTTGTCGCGAAGTGTCGGCAGATTGTTGAGGTTCATATCGTTCGGATGATAGGCAAAGTAACGCGCTTTTGGATACTGCCCTCGAAATTCGATAGAGCCACCAGGTTCAACGACAAATGCGGACCTGAGTTTTTTCAAGCCAAAAAAGTGCGCTAACTTCGAAATTACAATGTTCTGGCCGAAATAATTGGAGCCAGCGATATCGGGCAAGTTTGGAAAATGGTTTGAAGACTTTGGGGTGATAAATCGCGGCCATGCTTCACAACGGTTCCCTATCTCAGGCGCCTCGGCTGCGTTCCACTGCGGGCCTCCAAGGTTCAAACCGCAATGCGTTGCGATGTAATCTGTAATTCGTCCTTGTGCTCGCACCAGCTCGCTGGCAGTGAGCTTATCGAAGGTGTCTAGCATCGATTGCTCGCCTGTAATGGCTGCCGCCCATGCCGTGATCGCTTCGTGAACTGTTAGCCAGTCCTCTTTCAGGCTTGGGGGTGATGCAGCCAGCATTGCGGCGGTTGTAAGGCTTTGAATCGCTATGTCGGTTGCATCGCCTGCATCGATGCTGCCCGAATTGATTTCTTTAAGGTTGTCACAAAATAATTGAGATTGGACAGTAGTATCGGTTCCTGGTGAGCATGCGCAGAGAAATAGCACCGCCATCGCGCAGCGCCAGACGCTGGTAATTAGAGGTGTAAGAGTGTGCGCCACTTTATACTCGCCAAGGTGAGATGCAGGAGACAGTGTATTCCCAGCCAATGGGTCAATACAATCTCAAAGTGCAGACTATAGATAGGCTGGTTTTCACCCCGTTTACTCTTAAGATCGAAAGCAGAGAGGCGAGTTTAAGGCATTGCCTATAGTGTTAGCTAATGCCTTAAACTGGATTCCGTTTCTTAGGCAAAGGCATAGGCAAAGAATAGTCATAGCAGTTCGCCTTATTGCCAAGTTGCTGCTGCGCAATAGTGATATGTGATTTCTGGCCAGTTGTGATTAAATTGGACGAGCGAGTCAGTAGTTCGTTGACAGACCTAAAAAAGCTGTAGTACCTTAGCAGCTACTTATCAGGTTCAACATGTTTCAAAATCAGCAACTAATCTCTTCTATTAGTGTACTGCCTTCGGGCAATGCAGCTAGAAGTGCGAGCCGCAAACTAATGTTTGTGTGGCTTATGCTGTTTGCGGTTCTGCAACTGGGGCTGGTGGAGCATTCCCATGCTGATTCTGCTCAGGAAAACACATGCACGCTCTGTGTGCTTACTGATCAGCCTTCTCTGCTATCCAATCACTGCAACATTGAGCCGCAACGGCATTACTTGCCTGATTGCTCGAGACCACTTAGTGCCAGTCCCCTCGTTACTTTCAAAACCTTTCAGCGCCAAAGTCGAGCGCCACCCACTCTATAAGCAAGCTTTATTTTTCTAACATAGCCCGCACTGTCCAATACAAGTGGGGCTTTTAGTGATCTTGTTTTATTGAGTTGAAATACTATGAATTCTCTTTATACGGCGATTTTTGGCGCCATTGTTTTTAATTGCCAGGCTGTTTCTGTTTTTGCATCAGATAAGTCTGATTCTGACCTTGAAGAAATAATTATTACCTCACATCCCTTGTCGGGCGAAGGTTTGTCGCAAGCTGTCGAACTTCTTCAAGGAGAAGAGTTGCAACGCTCCGTGGATACCAATATAGGAAGCACTCTGAACAAACTGCCAGGTGTTCATTCCTCCGGCTTTGGTAAGGCCGTGGGCCGACCGGTTATTCACGGTTTGGGTGGGCCGCGTGTGCGCATAATGGAAGATCGTATCGATGCAATGGATTTATCAGTCACAAGTGCCGACCATGCTGTTGGTGTTGACCCCTTTGTAGCTGAAAAGATCGAGGTGTTAAAGGGCGCCTCCACCTTACTTTACGGTTCTGGTGCAATAGGTGGCGTTGTAGACATTCATACCGGCCGCATTCCGCATTCAATTCCGGAGCAGCCGATATCAGGTGGAATAGAAAGTCGTTACGACTTCAATACTAACGGTAATGCGACAGCACTGAAACTGAACGGTGCACTTGGTTCTTTCGCTTGGCACATAGATGGCAGTGTTAAAGACGGAGACGCTTATGAAATTCCTGGCTTTGCTGAGTCGGCAGAGCTTCGCGCGCTTGAGGAACTCGAAGCTGCTGCTGGTGGCGAGGAAGAAGAGGAGGGTGAAGAGGCGCGAGATATTCTGCCCGGTAGCCAGTTCGAATTGGACTCGTTTGCCGTGGGAGGATCATACATCGCTGACTGGGGCTTTGCAGGTATATCGTTTAGCCGAATGACTGGCGAATACGGATTACCTGGAGGTCACGGTCACGAGGAGGAACATGACGAGGAAGAGGAACATGAAGACGAAGAGGAAGTTGAAGGAACGCCGTTGCTTGAACTAGAGCAGGATAGAGTTGACTTTGAATTGGGTATCGAAAACCCGTTCTCAGTGTTTGAAAGCCTAAATGTGCGGGTTGGTATAAACGACTATGAGCATGAGGAAATTGAGCCAAACGGCGAAATAGCGACTGAATTTAGCAACGAAGCCTGGGAAGCGCGCGGCGAATTGGTTTATCAGCTCGATAATTGGAAGGGCGTGATTGGCCTGCAAATAGGGGCCCGTGAGTTTTCGGCTCTTGGTGAAGAGGCCTTTATCGCCCCGGTTGATACTGATGAATACGCGTTGTTTTGGCTTGGAGAACGTTCTGTAGGTATTGCGGAATTGGAAGTTGGCGCACGTGTTGGTGAGGTAAACCATGAACCTGAAAACGAGAGCGATACGAGTTTTACCAGCTACTCTCTATCAGCAGGTCTTGTGATTCCGGTTGGCAGCGCTATAAATTTAGGCCTATTGTTCGATTATTCGGCTCGGGCGCCGGTCGCTGAGGAATTGTATTCTAATGGCGCTCATCTCGTTACAAGCTCCTTTGAACTAGGCAATGCGTCACTGGACAGCGAGAAGGCTGCCAATATAGCGGCGACACTTGAGTATCAAGGCGAGCGACTGAATGCTCGTTCTACGCTTTACTACACTTATTTCTCCGACTTTATCTATCAACAAGCGGATGGTGATGAGATGGACGGCTTTCCAGTGCTGCGCTATCAACAAGACGACGCCACGTACTTTGGCATAGACGCGGAATTTAATGTTGAGCTGAGTCAATTTAGCGGCGGAGACGTGAATTTCACAGCACAGTTTGACTATGTAAATGCCAGCCTGGATGTGAGTGGTAATGATCATATACCGCGTACGCCACCACTGCGTGTGAGTGCAGGCTTGAATGGACGCTGGGGAGCATGGAATGCGCGTTTAGACTTTAGTCGCGTTGACGAACAAGATGATACGGCACCATTGGAGTTAAGAACTGAGGCCTATAATGATGTAAGTAGCTGGATAGGCTATGAAATAGGGTTGCAGGGCGATACTAGCCTGCAGCTATTTTTGCAAGGTAAGAATCTCAGTGACGATGAGCAGCGACAGCATGTGTCGTTTATTAAAGATTTCGCGCCAGCACCTGGGCGAACAATCGTTGTTGGTGCGCAGTTATCATTTTAGACGGCACTTGGTTTGCATAAGCGGCAGGGTATAACGCCCTGCCGCGCTTCTCGAAAAACGCAGATTACTAACGTTGCTTAACATGCTCTGCGATCAACGCCGAATACAAGCCACGAATTTTTCTGAACATTTCACCGGCTTCGCCATTCCCAATTATTCGGCCGTCAATGGAGGCCACTGGCGTTTGCGCGCCAAAGGTGCCGGTAACAAATGCTTCGTCAGCGCTGTAAGTGTCTACTAGGGAAAAGTTTCGCTCAAATACAGGAATGTCGTTAGATCTACAAAGGTCTATCACTTTTTGCCGCGTTATGCCGTTCATGCAGTAGTCGCCCGTTGAAGTCCAGACTTCACCATGGCGTACAATGAAAAAATTTGTAGAATTGGTGGTGTTCACAAATCCGTGCGGGTCTAGCATCAGTGCTTCATCCGCACCGGCCCGCAGAGCCTGGTTGAGAGCGAGGATGCAATTGAGCTTGCTGTGTGAATTTAGCTTTGGGTCCTGCGTTAGCGGAGAGCCACGATGGTTAGGTACGGTACACAGGTTTATGCCTGCGCCAATCATGTCTTCGCTTACTTCACTGTGCTCGGCAATGATGACAATGGTGGGGCCGTCTTGGCTTAGCCTCGGGTGTTGAAATGGTCGACGCTTAATGCCACGGGTAACCATCAGGCGAATGTGAACATCATCGTGCATGTCATTCGACTTTAAGGTTTCATAGATGGCCTCGGTTAGAGCTTCAGCACTAATACCTAGGTCCATGTCTAGCATTAAGGCGCCAGCGTACAAACGCTCGAGGTGTTCTTCCAAAAAACAGACCACGCCCGAGTGCAGGCGCAAGCCCTCCCAAACGCCGTCGCCCAACATAAAGCCGCTGTCGTAGACAGAGACTCTTGCTTCGCTACGGGGAACGATGTCACCATTCACATAAATGTTGATTAGTTCGTTACGCTCGTCAAAGCTCGCTTCGTGCGTGCTGGTTGCCATTACTATTTATCCTGTGTTGAATTAGGTTTTTCTATGACTCTGCGAATCGCAATGTGGTCCGGACCACGTAATATTTCTACCGCAATGATGCGAGCCTGGGAAAACAGGCCTGACTGCCAGGTGATTGATGAGCCTTTATATGGTTACTACTTGCATGCCACAGGGCTCGATCACCCTGGTGCCCGGGAGGTCATTAAGGCACAGGGTACCGATTGGCAGAAAGCAGTCAAGCGTTGTGTTGCGCCAACAAGCAATGCCGAAGCCATTTTTTTTCAAAAGCATATGGTGATGCATTTGTTGCCGGAGGTGGAGCGCAATTGGTTTCGTGATTTTCGTCATTGCTTTCTGATACGCGAGCCAGCGGAAGTGATCGCAAGTTACGCGGCCGTGCGTGGCGAGCTCACGTTAGAAGATGTTGGATACCCGCAAATGACGGCCTTGTTTAATGATTTGCAGCGCACAGCGGAAGAGGCGCCAATTGTTATCGATACCAATCAGTTCTTAGAGCGGCCGCGAGCACATCTCATTGCTCTTTGTAAGGCTTTGAATATTCCGTTTCTGGAAGGCATGCTGCAATGGCCCAGTGGGCCGCGAGACAGCGACGGGGTTTGGGCGCCTTATTGGTATAACTCGGTTGAGGCTTCTACAGGTTTCTCTGCGAGTAAACCTCAGGATAAAAAGAAATATCCAAAGCTGAGTGCTAGTTGCGAGGCGTTAGTGCAAGAAGCCGAGCCTCACTACGAGGCGATGAAACGCCTTGCATTGAAATTGTAGTCTTGCGGTCCTATACCTTTCTGTTCTATCTATAGCACTTTATATTCCAATACAAGCAGAACGCTGTGACTTAAACTGAGCACTTGAAGTTTGATACTGCATCCAATGGATTGGAGAGCATCATTCAACTACACAGTGAGGTGTTCAACATGCAGCCACAATATTCAACTCCTGGGACAACCGGGAGTACGATAGCTAAACAAGTTCAGATTGCGTCAGCTGGCGCCATGAACAGCTGCTCAGAACATCAGTTGAACGATGACATGCACGTTCCAGAAGGGCGAAACAAAGTCGTGAACTTAGCACCTCGCGGTGCAAAGCAGTCCGTTGCCAATGTCGAATACGAATTTTCCGGTATTGCCGGTTAGCGTTTAGACAAACAACCCCTAATCTCCCCTTAAGGCAGCGTGAAAACGCTGCCTTTTTTCTGTGTGCGCCTTTCTCATAAGACGAGCTATTGTTAGAATAACCATATGGAATTAGGTTATAACTATATAATATAAGCGTGCAGATTCCCGTACCCCTTCAGCAATAGGCGACGATAGTAATGTCCAAATCACCCGACACCAGTGGCGAATTGCCGGCATTTGAAGATCATGCTTCTCAATCTGTTGAGTTCACCACCTGTTATATGTGCGCTTGTCGTTGCGGAATTAAAGTAACGGTAGAGAATGAGCAGGTTCGTTTCATTCAGGGTAATCCGAATCATCCGGTAAATAAGGGGGTGCTCTGCGGTAAGGGTAATGCCGGAATTATGAAACAGAACTCGCCGGCGAAGCTCAGCAAGCCATTGCTGAGAAAGTCGGGCAGTGAACGCGGAGCTGCGGAGTTCGAAGAGATTAGTTGGGATAAGGCACTGGATATTCTCGGTGAGCGTCTTGCCCATATTCGGGAGACCGAGCCACGCAAACTCGCCTTTTTTACCGGCAGAGACCAAATGCAGGCGTTAACGGGCTTGTGGGCCAGCCAATTTGGAACCTATAACTGGGCAGCCCACGGTGGATTTTGCTCGGTAAATATGGCCGCCGCAGGACTGTACACAACAGGTCATTCATTCTGGGAGTTTGGCGAGCCAGATTGGGATAACACACGTTATTTTATGATGTGGGGCGTTGCCGAGGACCACGCGTCTAACCCTATCAAAATTGGCCTGGAGAAACTTAAGCGTCGCGGTGCTAAATTTGTAGCCGTTAACCCTGTTCGAACTGGTTATCAGGCTATTGCAGATGAGTGGGTGGCAATTAAGCCTGGCACCGACGGCATGTTCGCTTTATCCATGGTGCATGTCTTATTAAAGCATCGTCTCATTGATGAAGAGTTTCTGATTCGTTATACCAACGGGCCGCAATTAATAGTTCAGGCGCCGGGTGAATCCGATGATGGCACCATATTGCGGACAGACAGCGGCGTTCCGGTTGTTTGGGATCTAGCCTTGGAGCAATTTGCCAGTGCTCAGGATGTTGACGTTTCGCCAGCCTTGGTAGGTGAGTATCAAACGTCGGATGGGCGCACTGTGCGCACAGCGATGAGTCTGATACTGGAAAAATACTCCGATGATCAGTATTCGCCAGAGAACGCGGCGCCTGTTTGCGGCATTGCCGCCGCAGACATTGAGCGCTACGCGCTGGAAATGGCTCAAGTTGCGTTTAAAGAAACTATTCGCATTGATACAGAATGGACTGATTGGGCTGGTCGCAAGCACGACCATTTTATTGGCCGCCCTGTTTCAATGCACGCTATGCGCGGCATTTCGGCTCATTCAAATGGTTTTCAAACCTGCAGAGCGCTGCATCTTTTGCAAGCCTTATTGGGTACGATTGATTGCCCTGGTGGTCACCTTGCTAAACCTCCTTACCCAAAACATATTCCACCACATATAAAGCCGGCCCGAACTAACCAGGCCAATACACCTCTCGAATCTCCGCCGTTGGGTTTTCCCACTTGCCCGGAAGATTTACTGATTGATGAGAATGGTGAGCCGTTGCGGATCGATAAAGCCTACTCATGGGACGCTCCATTGGCGAACCACGGCATGATGCATATGGTCATTCGCAACGCCGTCAATGCGGATCCATATCCCATTGATACATTAATGCTCTTTATGGCAAACATGGCCTGGAATTCCAGTATGAATACTGAGAAGACCATGGACATGCTGCGTGAGAAAAACGACAACGGCGAATACAAAATTCCCTTTATCGTTACTTGCGATGCTTTCCATTCTGAAACAGTAAACTTTTCAGACCTGGTGTTGCCAGATACCACCTTTCTTGAACGTTACGACACGATATCAATGTTAGACAGGCCGATATCGGAACCTGACTCAGCGTGTGATGCAATACGCCACCCAATTATCAGCACCGATCGTGACGTGCAGCCTTGGCAAGAAGTGCTCATTGAAATGGCGGGCCGTCTCAAGTTTCCGATATTCACTAATGAAGACGGAAGCCGTAAGTACGAGGGCTATAAGGACTTTATTGTCAATTATGAGAAGGCGCCTGGAATAGGCTTTCTTGCTGGTTGGCGCGGTAAAGACGGAGACAAACATTTAGTCGGTGAGCCCAATCCAAAGCAGTGGGAAGCCTACATAGAAAATGAGAGTTTCTTCGAACATAAGCTAGAGCCAAACCTTCGCTATCTGCGTCACGCGAATAAGGACTACTTAGAGTTTGCTAAAAATGCGGGTTGGGTGGGCAGTACCGATCAAATTGTAATTGAATTGTACTCCGAGACCTTGCAGAAATTCAGGCTGGCCGGTCAAGGCGTTTATGACGGGCCTCAACCAAAAACGGCTCAGCAGGCCGAACGCTTGGTGACGTATTTCGATCCGCTGCCATTTTTCTATGAGCCGCTCGAACAACAGCAGCTGCGGCAAGACGAGCAAAAAGAGGATGAATATCCTTTCTTTGCGATCAATCAGCGTCCGATGCATATGTATCACTCCTGGGACTCGCAGAACGCATGGCTTAGGCAGATAACGTCACACAACTATTTGTACATGAATCGTGTGCAGGCCGAAGCCATTGGTGTTGGCGATTTAAGTTGGGCCTGGGTTGAGTCGCACAACAGCCGCATAAGAGTTCAAGTCAAACATATGGAAGCGGTTGAACCAAATACGGTATGGACCTGGAATGCTATTGGCAAACAAGAAGGCGCATGGGGATTGTCGAAGGACGCTAACGAGTCGAAAAAGGGTTTTTTAATGAACCATTTGATTTCGGAATCGTTACCAAAACAGACAGATATTACTAACTCTGACCCTATAACAGGCCAGGCAGCCTGGTACGATCTTAAGGTGAAAATAACGCCGGCCGTCCCCGATGAAGATGGGAAAGGGGAGGGCAGCCGACCACTGTTCGAAGCCTTAAAACCTCTGCCTCAGTCAAAGAACGCCCCTGATTCTTTGGGCTATACAACGCATCAGAACGTTAATCTCAAACGTTCTAACAAAGACATAATAACGCGAGGTAAGTGACATGAAACTTGGACTGCTTATCGATCTGGACACTTGCGTTGGCTGCCACGGCTGCGCGACTGCCTGTAAACAATGGAATACGTCGGGCACTATAGGCCCGCTTAGTGACACAAAGCCCTACGGCAAAGATCCGGACGGTGTTTGGCTAAACCGGATTAGATCATTTGAGGTTGGCGACACACCCGATGCCGAGATGGTGCATTTCCCGATGTCATGCCTGCATTGCGAGAACGCCGATTGCGTAACTGTCTGCCCTACAGGTGCATCGTATAAGCGAATAGAAGATGGCATCGTACTGGTTGATCAGGATAAGTGCATGGGCTGCAATTTGTGCGCATGGGCCTGTCCTTATGGTGCCCGTGAACTAGACCCGCAACAGGGTGTTATGAAAAAGTGCACCTTATGCGTCGATCGTATCTATGACGAGAAACTGCCGGAAGCCGAGCGTCAGCCTGCCTGCGTATTAACCTGCCCTACTAGCTCCCGTTTGTTTGGTGACTTTGATGACCCGAATTCTGAAGTCAGTATTGCGGCCAGGGAGCGCGGTGGCCAAGACCTGATGCCTGAACTTGGCTATAACCCTACCAATCAATATTTGCCTCCGCGAAAGAAGCCGGTGGTAGAGATGTATGAAGTGGAATCGAATCAGTCCGCCTTTTCTTTGAAGGGCTGGGTTAACAAGATGATCGCTAAGTAACAGTTAGAAAAGAAACAGCTAGAAAAAACAGCTAGAAAAAACAAGTAGAGAAGACCCAATGCATCCAGCATTCTCAGTACTCATATTTACCGTAACGTCAGGCTTTGGTTATGGGTTGATGTTATTTCTCATTCTGGCGCAGCTGTTCTGTGGCGCGCCTTTTTCTTCGGCCAACGATTACTTGATTGCATTCTCAGTAGCGCTGTTCTTAATGACGGTGGGTTTACTTTCGTCCACATTTCATTTGGCAAATAAAAAGAATGCCTGGCGCGCTTTTAATCGGTTTAGAACGTCATGGCTGTCACGCGAAGGGGTATTTGCTGTTGTTTTTTATCCTGTCGCTCTGGGTTATATAGCGGCTCTTTGGCACTCAGGATTTGAAAATTCGTCATTGGTCTTTGGTCTTGGTGTAATCTGTATTTTGCTTTGCTTAGTGCTTAATCATTGTACTGCTATGATATATGCCAGCCTAAAAACAATTCCGCAGTGGAACACTCGCTTAGTACCATTGGCATTTCAATTGTTCTGTTTCTTCAGTGGCTCTCTTGCATTCATTGCGGCCTTGCAATTGAGCGGTGAGACAGTAGATTCTGCATGGTTTTACCTAGCGCTTGCCTTAGCTGTAGTTTGTGTTGGCTTCAAAATTCATTACTTTCGGTTCGTTGGTCTACCATCAAAAACAACCATCAATACAGCTACCTCCTTTACCGAAGCCAAGGTGCGGCTTTTCGACACTGGACATTCATCAGAGAACTTTCTTCAACGAGAGTTTGTCTATGATGTTGGCCCCAAGACCAAAGCTCTTGCTCGAAAGGCGGCCATTGTTGCTGGTTTTTTATTGCCAGCGGTAATTCTTGTTGGTCAAGTAATAGACCGAGCGGAGCTAGGCTGGCTTAGTATGTTGGCAGTCATCTTTGCCTACCTTGGCTTGTTACTGGAGCGCTGGCTGTTCTTCGTTGAAGCTAAGCATGTGGTGCGCCGTTATTATGGTGAGCAGAGCTAAAGGTGAACGAAATTAGGTCAATCAACACTTGAGCGACTAGTACAGCAGAGCCCCTTAGCTCTTGGCCCAAAAGATCGGTAGATAATAAAACAAAAGAGGAAGAACTGATGGAGCATTTTCAACAATATATAAATGGTGAATTCAGTTCTGGCTCCGCCCGTTTTGATAGCAGAGACCCAAGCTCTGGAGAGCTATGGGCTACGATGCCCGAAAGCCGCAGTGACGATGTTAATAACGCCGTTAACGCAGCGCATTCAGCCTTACGGTCTGGAGAATGGGCAACAATGACGGCCACACAACGAGGCAAGTTATTATATAAGCTCGCTGACTTGGTGACAGAGAATGCAGGCTCGCTGGCCGAAATAGAAACCCGCGATACCGGAAAAATCATCCGCGAAACAGCGGCACAAACTGCCTATGTGGCCGACTATTATCGTTACTACGCGGGCATGGCCGATAAAATTCAGGGCGCACACTTGCCTATCGACAAACCCGACGTGGAAGTTTGGTTACGTCGTGAACCTATCGGTGTGGTTGCAGCAATTGTACCGTGGAACAATCAGTTATTTCTTGCTGCTGTAAAATTGGGCCCAGCTTTAGCGGCCGGTTGTACGGTGGTGCTTAAAGCCTCGGAAGAAGGTGCTGCACCTTCATTAGCGCTTGCAAAGCTATTTCATGAAGCGGGCTTTCCACCGGGTGTTGTTAACGTTATAACCGGGTTCCCCGCAGAGTGCTCCGAGGTACTTACACGACATCCGAAGGTTTCGCACATTGCGTTTACTGGAGGGCCAATTACGGCTCGAAAAGTGGTGGAGAACTCCGCCGCCAGTTTGGCCGGTACGTCGCTTGAATTAGGCGGTAAGTCTCCCTTTATCGTATTCGATGATGCTGACCTTGAAAGTGCTGCTAATGCGCAAGTTACCGCTGTTTTCGCAGCGGCTGGTCAGAGCTGCGTGTCGGGCTCCAGATTGCTTGTGCAAAGCGGCATTAAAGATGCGTTTGTTTCACGGATGAAAGAGAAAGCCGAGGCGATACACATTGGAGATCCATTGTTAATCGAAACGGAAGTTGGGCCTCTGTGTACAAGGCGCCAACGCGACAACATACAGGCAATTGTGCAAGAGTCGCTGGATGCAGGAGCGACGCTAGTGACCGGCGGGCGGGCCCCAGACAAGGCGGGTAACTATTACTTGCCTACCATAATTGACTGCGCAACTGGTGACGTGGCTTGTGTGCGCAAAGAGCTGTTTGGGCCAGTATTATCTGTACAAACTTTTGACAGCGAAGAAGAGGCCATCACGATGGCTAACGATACCGAATTTGGTTTGGCTTCGGGTGTGTTTACCCGTGACCTGGCGCGAGCGCACAGAATGATTGCAGCGATTCACGCTGGTATTGTATGGGTAAATACTTATCGTGCTGTATCGCCCATCGTTCCCTTTGGTGGCTTTGGCGAATCTGGCCAAGGACGCGAGGGTGGAATGGCCGCCGTATTGGACTATACAAAAACTAAATCTGTTTGGGTGCGTACAAGCGATGAGACTTTGCCAGATCCCTTTGTAATGCGTTAATGTCTGAAAGACCGCGTTGAGCAACTGGCTCCAATGACAAAATGTATCATTTTAGTTCTTGATTGAGTTTGGTTTTCAGCGTGTGTATCTGTTTTTTTAGTTTGCGAAAATCGCTGTTTCTTGCCGAGCTATACTCATCCTTTAGTTGGCTGATGTTAGCAAGGTAGGTGTCGATATTTTCCGCGTCTAGAGTCTGCGGCGTGAAGTTGGGGTTGCAAGCAGCGTTGCTGGCGCGAGTGATCGACTTGTTTGGATACATGCAATTCATGATCTCTCGTCCCGCTTCTGGCGTGAAGTGGACGCCATCTACGAACCAAGGGTGCTGAGCTTCTATAGGCTCGAATACAAACTCAACGTTGTTCTCAATACCGAAGACGTGCACATTATGGGACTTCTCTCGGTAACTTTCAGCTATTAGAGTAACCTCCCGTTGGTACTCAAGGTAGCGCGCCCAACCACCCGCCAAATTAATGCTGTTCATGATATGAGCATGAGTCGGTACCAGCAGCAGCTTCAACTGAATGTTATTTTCATGGCAGTAGACAACAATGCGATGAAGCGGCTGCATATCATGTTCTTGTTCCAAGGTTGAGAATTCAATGAATTTCTGCTGCGCAAGTTTTGCATACATCCAATTGCCACTGTGCTTTCCAGGCATATTGCGCCAGCTTCCGTCCTCGGAAAATTTCCAGTTGCTGCGATCTTTGTCCCTAAGTGTATCTAGACTGGCCAGCACCGCTGTACGTGAATAGAGAGTTTTCCAAAGGTCGACAAATTGTTGCCATCCAAACTGGGCATTTTGCAGTGGTGAGGCATGTGCTTGACGCAGTCGTTTGGTTTCGAAACCCGCTAAGTATTTGCTTTGCCCTGCGCGGAACATTGAGTAGTCCAAGCCTAGCAACACCGTGTCAAGGGGCTGAACTTGCTGTGCGTGCTCAAGTGTTCTAGCGATCTCAAACAATGTTGCTCCGGGCATAGCAGCGTTGTAAACACTCTCATCGCCCTCGACCATTAGCTTAGGTGGTAGTCGAGCCGAGCGCGACGTACCAAGTATTAGGTGCCGTGGTTTTACTTGTTGTATGCGATGTGGCTTATGTAAGCGCAGGCTCCAGAAAAGATGATGCCCTTTAGGCGTATCGGATTTGCTTATATCGGGGTAGAGATCGTAGGGGTCAACAATGTAAGTGCCGAGCACTACGAATATGCTGGGTATCAGCAGCGCCAGAAAAAATACGCCGAAAAAACGTCTTTGAATCGTCGATTGCAGCCTGTTTTCTGAACTATTCATGATGCGCTAGAACTGGAAATATAGAAAGGGAGAGACAGCGCTCAGAGAAATCAAAACCATCCAGAGTAAAAGTCCTAAGCCTATTGCCCAAACGCTGGTGGGTTGCCAGCGAACCTTAATCCAGTGTTTAGCCATGTCTCCCCGTAATGGTTCAAACCCCCATTTTTCCTGACCAACTATCCGCAGGGTATTTGGCAAAGCAAACACGATAAACAAACAGGGTAACAACAGTAAGCCCGCCACAGTCCAGAAACCCATCTCTTGAACAGCGGGCTGAAACAAGGTATTGCGAGTAGACTGGGTGAATAGAGCCAAATAAGACGATTGCGAGCTTTGCGGGGCCGAGGAAAAGAGACTACTAAAGAAGTAATGGGCGCTAGCGAGGTCTGCTGAGCGGAAATACACCCAGGCCAGTAGCACTGCAATAAAGGTTATGCCTACACTCAGAAACCACCAGCTCTTATGCTCTTGTAGTCTTATTTGCAGTGACGTGCGTCGCCACAAGTGGTTACCCATAAGCATTAGGCCATGCAGGCAACCCCAAAAAATAAAGGTCCATCCAGCTCCATGCCACAGTCCACTAACAGCTGTCGTTGCGAACAAATTTCTTAACCAACGACTTTGTCCCTTGCGATTACCGCCCAGAGGAATGTACACATAGTCGCGCATAAAGCGGCTTAGGGTTATGTGCCAACGCCGCCAGAAGTCTATGATGCTTGCCGATTGGTAGGGTGAGGCGAAGTTGATCGGTAATCGAATGCCGATGAGTAAGGCGCATCCCAGTGCTATGTCGCAATAGCCTGAAAAGTCGAAATAGAGTTGCAGTGTGTATGCAGTAATACTAAGCCACGCTTCTGAGCTCGATAAATATTGGTACTGCTCTGCGACCGTAAATCCGGGGCTGGCAAAAAGCGCCAGCGAATCAGCTAACAAAACTTTCTTGGCGAGGCCAAGTACAATCAAGGTAATAGCGGGCGCAATCAAGCGTGCGCTGAACAGTTCGGACGTTCGGCGAAACTGAGGCAACATTTCTTTATGGTGAACAATGGGTCCTGCAATCAACTGTGGAAAGAACGTAACGAACAAAAGATAACGCCAAAAAGACTGTTCAGCTTTTCTTTCGCTATGAACGTCGGACAGATAGGCAATTTGCTGGAAGGTAAAAAACGATATTGCGAGCGGCAGAATGATGGTTGGTTCCGGTAGATCTACAGCAAAAAGCTTGGCCACGTTGGCCAGTAAAAAAGCCGCGTACTTGTAGTAGGCCAATAAGCCAACGTTGAACGACAAACCGATCGCAAACAATATATTGGAGACACGGTTCTTGTCCGCTCTAGTTTCGGCCAGCGCGAGGCCCAGTAAATAGTTTACAAGTGCCGAGGCTAGCAACAACACCAGGTATCTAGGTTCCCACCAGCCATAGAAGATCAGTGATGCGATTGCGAGCCAATAGTTGCTGGCCGCGGGGCAGTAACAACGCAGCAGGTGAAAAACACCAATGGTAATCGGCAGAAAGAAAACGAGAAACTCAATTGAATTGAATAGCATTACACGTTAGCCGAACCCGTATCTCAAGCTTATCTAAATGATGTCTAGCAAAGACTGCTGAATTAAAGCAGGCCGCGCACTTTTTCAACTAAGTCAGCATTGATAGCCCTAGGTTCGTCTGAGAGCCTGTTGGTGTGGCGGCGAGCGCCCGGTAGCCGAGTGCCTTCGATAGCCTCCAGCTTTTCGAAAAAGCCCTCTGCATGATCCGCCCAGCCCTCACCGGCCAACAACTCAGGTGAAATTGCCAACATGAACTCACCACCGCGTGGTGGTCCACCATCGCCATTATCGTTTGCCTTGGCTTCATAACTGAACTGTTCATTGATTGCTGCGGAGGCCAGAAGCTCAACCATAATGGCAATGGCGGAGCCTTTGTGTCCACCGAATGGCAACAACATCCCCTTAACTATTTCTGCAGGGTCTGTGGTTGGCTGTCCTAAGCTATCAAGGCCTACGCCTTCATCAACTTGGCGGCCGTCTCTAGCAGCGATTTGCACTTCTCCTAAAGCCATAGCGGCCGTCGCCATGTCAAAAACGAATGGAGTTTTGCCAGGGCGTGGCCAAGCGAAAGACATTGGGTTGGTGCCCAGTAACTTTTGGTTACCGCCCGCTGGTGCAACACTTGGCATGTAGCATACACAGGCCATGGCGATAAGGTTTCGTTCCGCCAACGCTTCAGTCTCAGGCCAGAGAGCAGCAAAATGATGTACATGAGTCATAGCCATTACCCCAACGCCAACAGTCTCCGCTGCTTCAGCTAGCGCGGGTATGCCACGTTGCATAGCTAAAGGCGCATAACCGTTATCGCCATGAACGTTTACTATTGCAGCTGTTCTGTTGCTCACCTTTGGGGCCGCATGGCCATTGACCTTGCCACTGCGCAGCGCCGCAACATAACCGGGTACGCGGAACATACCATGTGAATGCGAGCCATCTCTTTCGGCGGTAACTACCGTGTTTACTAGCGCGTTAGTATTTGCTTCGTCGCATCCATTGGCTTGAAACACGTCAGTAGCCAATTGCTCTATTTCTTTTAGGGTGAGATTTATACTTGTCATTATTGTTAGTCGTCCAGATGTTTTTTTAAGGCGTTCTAGGTCAAGGGAATTATGCGCTATCAACCAAATTGTTGAAAGCTCAACTATGAACGGACGGTATGTATCGCGGGTGCTATTCTAACGTGCTCTGTGTCGCATAGTCATCCAACTCCCCAAGTGAGCGGTAAGATGTCTGATGACCTACCTGTTTGATTGTTGACGTTGAGTGAATAAAGAGGCCTCCATTGCGACACAGATTTATCGCCTTTAGCCATGATCAAATGCCAATCGTACCGGCGCGGTGCGCATTGTGGTAGTGTCTGACGCCTGATTTGAGACTTCATAAAAATAATTGAGAAGCCTGTGACAACTACCAACAGTACTGCCCCCAGCCTTGATCCCGGCGCGGCGCAAGGCACAGCCTTGCAAGATGACACCTATAATACAGAGCATGCCACAGGCCAGGATAATGTGCAGATAATGGGCTTGGATGTACACAATCCCGTATTTGCCATATCTGCAACAGCCATTGTGGTATTCGTTGTTTACACGCTTTTGTTTCCAGCGCAGGCCGCTGATCAATTTGGCACGCTTCGACCGTGGTTGACCGAAAACCTGGACTGGGTATTTATATACTCGGCGAATTTCATTCTCGTGTTTGTTGTGCTGCTGGCGCTGTCGCCGATGGGGCGAATTCGACTGGGCGGTGAAAACACAAGGCCTCGCTATTCTTTTCTCAGCTGGGTTGCAATGCTGTTTGCTGCTGGCATCGGCATTGGAATCATGTTCTATGCTGTTTTGGAGCCTATGAACCATTTTCTAACACCTCCCTTTGGGCTTGAGTATCAAACTGATCAGGAGGCCAGAGAGTTAGCGATGGCCGCCACGCTTTACCATTGGTCTTTTCACCCATGGGCTATTTACGCAGTTCTTGGTTTGGGGCTGGCTTTTTTCTGCTACAACAAAGGGCTGCCATTGCTTATACGCTCGGTTTTTTATCCATTGCTGCGCGAGCGCATATGGGGCTGGCCAGGGCACATCATTGATATTCTCGCCGTTATTGCGACTATGTTTGGTCTGGCGACATCGCTTGGCTATGGGGCTGAGCAATCTGCAGGTGGTTTGAATTATATGTTCAACATACCAGGCGGAGACTCGCTGAACGTTGTTATTGTTGTGGCTATTACTTGTGCCGCACTTGTTTCCGTTTTGCGCGGTTTGGATGGTGGCATAAAACGTTTGAGCGAATTTAACATGTTGCTCGCCTTGGCGTTGGCCCTGTTTGTGCTCGCTGTTGGTCCAACCATGGATACTCTTGCTAATACGTTTCATTTTAGTTGGGCCTATATAACAGAACTACCAAAGCTAAGTGGCTGGGCTGGGCGCGAAGACGGTTACTTCATGCATAACTGGACAACATTCTACTGGTCATGGTGGATAGCCTTTTCGCCATTCGTTGGAATGTTTATCGCGCGTATATCAACTGGCCGAACTATTCGCCAATTCGTTTTCGGCACCTTGCTAGCGCCCTCGGCAATTTTTGCAGTGTGGATGACTATTTTTGGTAACTTCGCGATGGACCAATATCTACTCAATGGATATACAGGCGTTGTAGACACCGTTAACAATTGGCAGCCGGAAATATCCTTGTTTGCATTTCTAAAAGAACTGCCGTTGAGCAACATAACCTCAGGCATAGGAATTGTTCTGGTGCTTGTATTCTTTACCACGTCGATGGATTCGGGTTCGTTGATCATGGATACCATGACGTCTGGTGGCAAGATAGATACACCAAGGCCGCAACGAATCTTTTGGTGTGTGTTTCTTGGCTTGCTGGGTATCGCCTTGTTGCTTGGCGGCGGCTTGGCTTCTCTGCAAGCCTTGGCCTTAGCCGCCGGGTTTCCATTTTGCCTAATTTTAGTTGT
>JBGCFQ010000070.1:0-19739 GCA_045106985.1 Pseudomonadales bacterium
CAGACCTTTGCCCGCGAACAGCTCGCAGAGTTCTGTTTGTTTTGGCAAGATAACCGCCAGCTACACAGCTCGTGGAATACAAAATTTCTCCAGCATGTAAAATACCGCTGGGCACGACAACATCAATTTGAGGCCAACTCCGGGCCGGGGGGATTGCATGCGCAACAGCAAGCAACTGATCGACACCGCGCAGGAAAAGCTCAAGCGGGCAGCACCTTTGACCGACTCACCGATCGCAGCTGGGCAAGCAGTCTCTGAACCCAACGCTGACTACGATGCAAGCGGTCCCGCTCCCGATAAAATAGACGCGATAAACCGGCTATTTGCAGAGCTAGAACTTGCTTACCATAACCAATACCACAAAGCTTACGCCAGCGATGAAAACGCACAACTTGCAAAGCAACTGTGGTTCGACGCATTACGCGGTTTCTCTCCAGAAGTTATTCTAAAAGCCTGCCGCACAGCGATTGCCGCGTCGGAATATTTGCCCAGCCTTCATTCGTTGCACCGCTATTGCACCGAGCAACTATCGAGTTATGGCTTACCTGACGCGCTAAGCGCTTATCGTGAAGCGTGCAACGCCCAATCGCCAAAAGCCAATTTTGATTGGTCACACGATGCAATTTATTACGCCGGCCTAGCGAGCGACTGGTTTTTGTTGGCTTCAGAAACTCAAAACCGAATGCTTCCCGTATTTGAAAAACACTATAATGATTTGTGCGAGAGGATACTTAATGGCGAGGTGTTACTGTCTCCAAAACAGCCGCTGCTTTCGCAGGGCATCGTTGACAAAGCGTTAAGTCGTGAAGAAAATCTAGAAAAATTGCGCATATTGCGAGATGCTGAAAACCTGTAGCGCTCTAGGACAAAACACTACGCTGGCCTTATCTAATAGCTAGCGGAAAACCTCTATTCATCTGGCGATTGGTAAGTACTGTAAGCCAAGTTCTCAAACCGGGTGAACTGCCCCAGAAACGCCAGCTTGCACGTGCCTGTTGGCCCGTTTCGTTGCTTGCCTATTATTATTTCAGCTACGCCTTTTTCAGGACTGTCTTCATTATAGAAGTCGTCGCGATAAATGAACGCTATAACGTCGGCGTCTTGCTCAATAGCTCCCGATTCACGCAAATCTGATAATACGGGTCGCTTATTGGGCCTTTGTTCTACACTACGATTTAACTGCGATAAAGCAAGAACCGGACAATCGAACTCTTTTGCCAAGCCTTTTAGCGAGCGAGAGATTTCTGAAATTTCGGCGGTTCTGCCTTCGGTGCCACCAGTTTGCATCAGCTGAAGATAGTCGATCATAATCATGCTAATCTTGCCGTGCTCGCGCCATAGCTTTCTCGTTCTAGAGCGCACCTCGCTAGGAGACAATGCCGGCGTATCGTCAATAAACAAGGGCCGATCTTTTAATTTACCGACTGCGGCACTCAACTTCGGCCAATCGTCTTCGTGCAATTCTCCAGTTCGAATCCGGTTTTGTTCGATTTTTCCAATCGAGGACAGCATGCGCATAACCAAGGACTCGGCTGACATTTCCATGCTAAACACTATCACTGGATGCTCTTCACTTAGCGCTGCTTTCTCAACGATGTTCATCGCAAAACTGGTTTTACCCATCGACGGGCGGCCAGCAATAATCACCAAATCGCTGCGTTGCATACCCGCGGTTTTTTCGTCTAGCTCCTTAAAGCCTGTACTCACACCAGTAATCGAACCATCCGTATTGAACAGCTCATCGATGCGGTCCAATGCGCCTTTCAACACTGGATTTACGTTTTGCGGACCGCCCAACTTTGGCCGACCTTCAGCTATGGCCATAATCTGACGTTCGGCCAGTTCCAGAATTTCACTGCTATTGCGCCCATCCGGAAAGAAACTATCGTCGGCGATGGTGTTTGCCGAGCGGATTAGTTGACGCAGAATTGCTCGCTCTCGCACAATTGTGGCGTAGGCTCTCACATTGCTTGCGCTGGGCGTATTGCTGGCTAGCTCGCCGAGATACACGAGGCCGCCAATCTGCTCCAATTCTTTAAGGTCGGCCAATGCATCGGCGACAGTAATCACATCCAGCGGCTGGTCAGCATCCGCTAATTTCTGCATTACCGAAAAAATGTTTCTATGATCATTTCTGTAAAAATCCTCAGCACTGACCATGTCAGCCACCCGCTCCCAACTCTCACTGGACAATAGCAGGCCGCCCAGCACAGATTGCTCGGCCTCAATCGAGTGGGGAGGAATTTTGAGGTTAGCGACCTCTGATTCAGCCCCGGACGCGGGGAAAGCTTCTTCCATTAAAACCGTGATAAATGAGGATGTGTCGGCATTGATTGTCGGCGATAAAACCAATGCTGTCCACAGCTGCTATCGCTTTGCGAGGGGGGTATTGACGAATTTGAGCAGCATCTTGAATATCGCGCGGCTATGAACAGAACAGCGCTGATCGCTCGCTGCACTCACCAGCATAAGCAAGACAGTTAAGACCTAGCTACCAGCACCTTGTTTAGCATCCTGAGCGAGACGCTTTCCAGTGCTGTACAGGAAACTGGAAAGTGCGCCAGGCGTTGCTAAAACAACAGACCGGAATTTATTCCGGTACAACCGCAACAGCTACCAATTGTGTTACATCACTGTGCAGTTGCACGCTGACTTCGTAATCACCAATGTCGCGTATCACACCTTGAGGCATGCGTACTTCGCTTTTGGTCACCGGCACGCCAGCTCCAGTAATGGCTTCAGCCATATCGCGGGTACCAATCGAGCCAAAAAGCTTGCCTTCGTCGCCCGCATTTGCTGGAATCCGAACATGAATGCTAGCCAGCTTTTCAGCGCGCGCTTGAGCTTCAGCCAAACGCTGCTTCGCGGCCGCTTCCAACTCCGAACGACGCGCTTCAAACGCTGCCAAATTATCTTTATTGGCCGGAACTGCTTTGCCTAATGGCAGCAGGTAGTTACGCCCAAAGCCAGACTTAACGCTTACTTTCTCACCCAGATCGCCTAATTTACCGACCTTTTCAAGTAATATGACTTCCATCACTCACCTCGTTACAATTCAAAATTTCTATAACTATTCAGCTAACGGCGGTCCCGCAAGCGACGAATGTTAACCATACTGTCTACAACTGCTAGTGCACACACCAACTGATTTGCTGGAGCAAATACCAGCAGCAAAAAATAAAACGCGATCAACAACCCTTTCGAGCCACCACTTTCACGCACCACCCAATGCACTAGACCTATGCCACTAACCAATAGCGGCAGCAAACAAATCCAGGTCCATAAGCGATACTCAGGAACGCTAAACAGCAGCGCCGCGAACAGTACCAAACCTATGGCAACAGGCATTCGTAACCGAATAGCCCGAAACTCTTCCCCAAAACCACCGGGGTTGTACAACTGCGCTTGCCAATGTCGGCCCAAAACCACAGCCAATGTCGCAAACATGCCGGCACCAGCAGCGAATATACCAGCCAAATCACTGGTTCCTATCGCGGCCAAAATCTTCTCAGCCTCAGCTTCAGCGTTCTGGTCTGGAGAATTCGCCATCACTTGCTCAAAGACGGACTTAATCATTCCCAGAATATCACTCAGATATTCCGTAAAACCAAACTGCAAGCCTACGGCAAAAAGCAAGCATGTAGCCGTACCAGCCAATAAGGCCGTGCCCCACTGCGCTGTAGACCTCAACACCGCCGCCATAACAAAACTGGCTATAAGGCAAACTAATGCGGCGGGAAACTTAATCCACGCTAGCACCAACGCCGGCAGTAAAGCCCAGAGCAAAATATAAAAGCCCTGCTGCAAACCCATGCGCAAGGTAACCAGCGCTATCACTGCGCCGCTTAACCAAAAAAACACTTCAGTGCCGGCTCCCGGCACTGCAACAATCAGTGCTTGAAGACGACCGCGCATGGCAAATTCGGCGATACTTTTCATGCGCGCCAGATCAGACTCCGTAGGTCTGAAAGTGTGTTAACACTTATCGTTAATCGTGGCTGTCTGAATAAGGAATCAGCGCTAAATAACGCGCCCGTTTTACAGCAGAAGCCAATTGGCGCTGATAACGTGCCTTAGTGCCAGTGATACGACTAGGGACAATCTTGCCCGTCTCTGACACAAATTCTTTAAGAATTTCGAGATCCTTATAGTCAATCTCGGCTATGCCTTCGGCGGTGAATTTGCAGTACTTTCTGCGTCGGAAATATCGAGCCATGTTACACCCCTGTTGCGTCGTTGCTGGAATCGCCCACTGGCGCTACCGGTGCTGCTTGTTCTACCGGTGCAGCTTGTGGTGGACGCGAGGATTCATTGCGCTGCTTGCGTTCTTTACTTTCGCGCTCTTGCTTCATAATCGGCGACTCGGAGGTAACAGCTTCTGAACGCTTAATGATCATATTACGCAAAACGGCGTCGTTGTAACGAAATGCTGTCTCAAGCTCTTCGCGCGCCTCAGCAGTAATCTCAACGTTCATTAAAACGTAGTGAGCTTTATGCAGCTTATCAATTGAATAAGCCAGCTGACGCCGGCCCCAATCTTCCAAGCGATGGATCTTGCCACCATCTTTCTCGATTGTGGCACGATAGCGATCTATCATGCTGGAAACTTGTTCACTCTGGTCAGGGTGGACCAGAAACACAACTTCGTAGTGTCTCATTCAGACTCCTTCCGGTTTAAGCCCCCCACGAAATAGCGGTAGAGCAAGGAGATGACCACGCTAAGCAACGGCTAAGCCTGATCACGGGGCGCGCATTCTATTAGAGCGCCCTGAATAATGCAAGAGTATTGCTGGCTCTTAGCCCGAGAGCTGCCGTTGGTAGACCAGCGCTCTAGTCGCCAATACCAAGCTTGCCGCCCTTGCCAAGGCCGCCTTCCACTGTTTGAGCGCGGTAGTTTCGCAAAGCGCCAATCATCTGGTTTAAGGAGTCTGCGAAGGCACCAACGATAACCTTACCTTCTGGGGTATTAGTGTAACCACCTAAAGCACCACCGGCGCTGCCGCCAAACATGCCGCCAAGCAGGTTGAAATCGTATTTCTTGGCACTGCCAACAGCCGCCGACACCTGCACTCCCGAACGGTTGTCAATCAGCAGCAAGGTAGTAGACGCCTCTTTCTTTTTTAGACCTCCAGCCAAAGCACCTAGATGGCGATTTTTGGAGCCTAGAAGCCCGCCAATGGCGCCACCGAGTCCGCCCGTTTTACCTGAGAACTGTATAGATGGGCTCAAGGTGTAGTCTGCCGCAACCATCTGGCCTTTACCGAAGTTACTACCACTGCGCATTTCGCCCGAGTCCTCTAGCGCTCGCTCGCCCATCATATTATTCATTGCACGGCCGCGCTCAACCACCACAAAGCAGTTGGTTTGCTGAATCATCATTCGCAGTACCGGCACTGTGCTGCCCAGCCGCGGATAGCGCCGGTAATAATCTCCCCACCAGGGCTCATTCTGGTTTTCCACAACAGCGACCGTGCCTAAGGTGGAATCGCAATGCTCCAGCCCAGCATCTCCAGCTGAATTTGCCCCCCCGGCCGCTCCAGACTGGGCCATTGCCGGCACAGATGCTAATAAGCAAAACCCCAAGGATATAGAGGCCGCCGAGTTGGTTAACTTTATTGTTCTCATGATCATCGCTCCTGCGATCAATTTCATCTTTGCGTTAAACCTTACCAACCCCTCTAATGCAAGGCAAGGTGGCTGATCGCCTTAATGTACATCTGCCAAGGAGAGCTGGCCTCTTAGAGAGGCCACCTAAGTTTCACTTCGCTGACGACTGGCCTCAAACAAGCACACACCGGCGGCCACTGATACGTTTAAACTTTCCATTGAGCCGGGCATAGGAATAACCGCCAAGTAATCGCACTCTCTGCGACTTAGCTGGCGCAAGCCTTTACCTTCGGCCCCCATTACGATGGCCGTAGCCATTGTGAGGTCGGTCTGATAAATACTGGAAGATGCCTCACCGCAAAGGCCGGTTAACCACACGCCCGCTTGCTTTAACTGGCGCATGCAACGTGCCAAATTGCCAACCCGGAACACTGGAATCAACTCTGCCGCGCCGCACGCTACTTTACGGACTGTGGCATTTAGGGTCGCCGATTTGTCTTTGGGTATGATGACCGCATGCGCACCCGCCGCTTCAGCACTGCGCAAACAGGCACCCAAATTGTGTGGATCAGTAATACCATCAAGCACTAATAAAAGCGCACTACCTTCAATAGCGCCTAAAAAAGAATCTAACTCTTGCTCGCCGCGAACTTGCGCTGGAACACAGCGCGCCAAAACACCTTGATGATTACCTTCAATCTGCGCGGCAAGCTCAGCCTTGCTAGCTTGCACTACTGGTACCTTATAGCGCTCGGCCAATGCAACAAGACCGCGCAAGCGTTCGTCGTCACGAGAGTCTTGCAACACAAGCTGCTGAACACGCTTAGTTTGGTGCTTTAAAATTGACTCTACCGCATGAAAACCATAGACCCACTGCAACTCATTAGAATCAGAACTCATTGGGTATTTCGCTTCGCTTTACTTTTAGGTTTACTTTTTGCCTTCCCCTTATGCTTTGCTTTGGTCTTTGCTTTATCCTTGGTTTTGCTTTTCTTTTTCGATTTTACGCTAGCGTCCGTTTTGCCACTCTTGCCTTTCTTGGGTTTACTCGCAGGTGTCTTACTGGGCACGCCTTTACGAATTTTTGCGCCCCCCTTGCATAGCTCCAAATCAATTTTTCGGTCATCAAGATTTACCGCCACCAGTCGAACTTGCAAAGTGTCACCGAGGTGAAAACTTGCGCCAGTACGCTCACCTTGCAAGCGTTGCTTGGCCGCGTCGAAGTGATAATAATCATTATCTAAGGCCGTTACGTGCACCAAACCTTCTACGTATATTTCCTCTAGCTCTACGAACAAACCGAAGCCAGTCACCGCATTAACCACACCGCTAAACTCTTCACCTACGCGATCACGCAAATATTCGCACTTCAGAAAGGCAACCACATCTCGGGTTGCATCATCTGCACGGCGCTCCGTCATTGAGCTGTGCTCGGTCAAGGACAACATTGTAGCTGCCGGGTAGGGGTATATCTTGCTGAGCGCTAATGGCTTTGCCTTCGGCACACGTCGTACTCTGGAGTTCTCATCATTTGAGCGAATAGCCGCACGAATTGCGCGGTGAACCAAGAGATCAGGATAGCGCCGAATCGGCGAGGTAAAGTGAGTGTAGGCAGAATAGGCAAGGCCGAAATGGCCCTTGTTTTCAACATGGTAAACAGCCTGACTCATAGAACGAAGCAGCATCGTTTGGATTATATGCGCATCGGCTCGGCCTGCAGCTTTCGCGGCCAGCTCCAAATAGTCTTTGGGTTCCGGCTTTGCGCCGCCACCTAAGCTAAGGCCCAGCTCGCCCAAAAAATCACGCAAGTTTGTTAGCTTTTCTGGACCGGGACCCTCGTGAATACGAAAAACGCCAGGCCAATCAAGTTTCTCCACAAAGCGAGCCGCACAGACGTTAGCAGCCAACATGCACTCTTCAATCAGCTTATGAGCTTCATTTCGCACCACCGGCACAATGCGGTCAATCTTTCGATCTTCGCCAAATTCAATACGCGTTTCGTGCGTTTCAAAATCCATCGCTCCGCGCAACACTCTCGCGCCACGCAAACTCTTATACACTTCATGAAGCGTATCTAGGGGTTTATCCAAGGCCGGATTTTCCAGCGCCTTATTGTCAATATAATCGCCCACTTGGGTGTAAGTCAGGCGTGCCGCCGAACGGAATACGCCTTCGTAGAACACATAGTTCGACACCTTTCCTGACGCCGAAATAGTCATTTCGCAGGTCATGCACAGGCGATCAACATTAGGGTTTAGCGAGCACAGCCCATTTGACAAAACCTCGGGCAGCATAGGAACTACTTGCCCGGGAAAATACACAGAAGTACCGCGTTGTGCAGCCTCCCGATCAAGAGCGCTACCGACAGTCACATAATGCGACACATCCGCGATTGAGACCCACAGACGCCAACCGCCGCCCTTTTTTGACTCTGCATAAACGGCGTCATCAAAATCTCGCGCATCTTCACCATCAATCGTTACAAAGGGCAGCTTTCTCAGATCTACCCGGTGGTTCTTATCTACTTCTTTGACTTCACCACTTAAGCCGGCAATTTCCTGGTCCACTTCAGCCGGCCAAATATGAGGGATATCGTGCGCCCGCAGTGCAACGTCAATCTCCATGCCCGGTGCCATGTGATCACCCAGCACTTCAATCACGTGCCCTATTGCAAGGCTTTCAAAGGACGGTGGACTGACAATTTCAACAGATACAAACTGGCCGGCTGTGGCTTTAGCGCGTTCTTTGCGCGGCACAATAATATGCTGTGCAATACGTTGATTATCAGGCACTACAAACCAATACTCTTGTTCGCTCTGAAGGCGGCCGACAATATGCGTATGGCAACGCTCAAGCACTTCGGCAATATGAACTTCAGGCTGACCGCGTCGAGTAAAACCAACTTGGCGAGCCAAGACCAAGTCACCATCAAACGCCAGTTTCATTTGCCGTGGGCTTAGAAACACGTCGTCGCTGCCATCATCAGGCTTGAGGAAACCAAAACCATCGCGATGCCCGATAACCCGGCCGCGAATAAGGTCGAGCTTATCAACCAAGCCATAGGCTCCGCGTCGATTACGCATCAGCTGGCCATCGCGGATCATCGCCCTTAAACGCCGACTCAGCGCTATTTCCTGGTCCTCAATTATGTCCAAGGCACGAATGAGCTTTTGTTCGCTTAACGGCTTACCCGCGTCTTCAAGCAGCTGAATGATAAATTCTCTGCTAGGTATAGGCCGCTCGTATTTTTCTGCTTCACGCCCTGCATGGGGATCGTCAGCAATAGCTGAACCTCGTTTTTTCTTCCCTGTCACTGTAAAAATCACTGTTTTTAATTCGAAGCAGGTATTATGCACGCTCTACCATAGTATGCGTTAACAACTTAATACCGCGTACCTTGCTACTTTTGGTGTCGGCAAACACAGAACTCTAGCTTCTTCATTTAGGTTATCATTGCTTCATGCCATCATTTGACGTTAGCCATAAATCTCGACTCTGCCCCGAACAGGCGTTCGAACGCGTTTCCAGTTTGATCGAAAACGAACAGCGCTTTCGGGATATCGACCCTCAGTATCAATGCACCTTTGACGAAGATTCTCTGAGCGGTACCGCAAAAAGCAGAATGTTCAAGGCTCGACTACAGGTTTATGAAGAGGGCCTAGGATCACTGGTCGAAATCACAATCGATTTACCAATGAAATACGCCCTGGCAAAAGGCATGATCAGCAAAGGCTTGTTACAGAAGATGCGCTCAGAATTGTAATTTTCACTGATGAACGTAAGCGAACTCGTCAACAACAATGCAAGCTTAATAAGCCGGCGCGCTTGGTCAGACCCTGCCGTCTACGAGCTGGAAAAGAAAGGCATATTTGGACATAGCTGGCTATTTCTGGCACACGAATCGCAAATCAAGAACGCTGGCGACTATGTGCAAGCATACATGTGCGAGACGCCCATTATTGTTGCGCGAGGCGAAGACGACAAAGTTCACGCCAATATAAATAGCTGCTCACACCGTGGCTTACCGGTATGTCGTGCAGACCATGGCAATACCAAACGCTTTATCTGTCCGTACCATAATTGGTCGTACGCTGTAGATGGTTCTTTGAAAACGATCCCTCAAGAAACCATCATCAGCAACAAACCCGATAAAAGTACGTTAGGCCTAAAGCGAGTACCTAGAGTAGAAAGCTGGCGCGGCTTAATCTTTGGTAGCTTCGACGAAGAGATCGAGCCACTCGACAGATATCTCGGCGACATGCGCTTCTATCTTGATGCTTTTTTTCAACGCTTTGACAACGGCATTGAGTTTATGGGCGCTCCTCATCGCTGGGAAATCAATGCTAATTGGAAACTACCAGTAGAAAACCAGCTGGGCGATGTAAGCCATGGCGCGTTTCTCCACAGCACCATGATCCCGCGAGAAACCCAGGATATTATTGAAAGCATTGGCTACAGCGCAGTGCCGCACCCAGGTCATGGGGCCACTTTCCGCATAATGCCAAATGACACCTCCATCGACGAGGTGGCATGGGGAATGGAAGGTATGGGCGGTTTGCTCGGCGGCACTGAAGTACGCGAATACTTGGTGGAAATTCAGCGTAAGGCCGCTGAACGCGTTGGCAAAATGCGCGCCCAAATGAAGGGCTTAACTTATGGTGTATACCCTAATTTATCATTTTTGTGGTCAAACACTTCGTTTAAAGTGTCACACCCCCGTGGGCCAGGCAAAGTAGAATACTGGAGCTGGGCCGCAGTACCCGTCGATGCCCCCGCCCATATCAAACGCATATTGCGCCAAAACTATTCATCATTTTTTGGCCCGGGCGGTATTCTTGAACAAGAAGATTCCGAAGCCTGGATGCAGCAGTACTTGGGCAGTAAAATAGATTTTGCAGACGACAAGCCATACTTTTATGGAATGGGCCTTGGCGAAGAAGGTCCGCACGCCGACATGCCGGGTCAACTTGGCACTGTAGCCAACGAACACTATGCGCGTGCGTTTTTTCTTCGCTGGCGAGCCCAGCTTGAAGCAGTGGCCTAAGCACCGTGTCAAAGCCACTCACTTTCAACTTTGAGTCAAACGCACAGAGACAGTTTCACGTTGAGCAATTTTACTATCGTGAAGCACGCCTACTCGACAATCGACAGCTGCAACAATGGTTAGCACTCGCCGCAGAAGACATCCAATATCTAATGCCTTCGCGGGTCAATGTATCCATAGATAATCGCGATCGCGGCAAGGAATCTATGATCAGCATAGATAACGAGCTGGAACGATCTGATCAAGATGGCTGCCCAATCCGTGAGGAGAATATTTTTCATTTAAGCCTGCGGGTGGAAAGAGCCTACAAGATTAACTCTTGGGCAGAAAACCCTCCTGCCCGCACTCGCCGAATTATTGGCAACGTAGAAGTCACCGAGTGCTCCGACAAAGAAATGTCTGTTTTAAGTAACTTTATTCTTCACTATAGCCG
Organism: Pseudomonadales bacterium; assembly: GCA_045106985.1. Taxonomy (GTDB): domain Bacteria; phylum Pseudomonadota; class Gammaproteobacteria; order Pseudomonadales; family JAUIET01; genus JAUIET01. The sequence goes on from JBGCFQ010000070.1 coordinate 11,085, forward strand.
CCCGGGCAGCGCCAACTTTAGCTACAGCGGCCAACGTTGCGACACCCTGCGCGCCGCAGCGGATGGGTTTATTATCGCTCGCCGCGAAGTCATCATGGATTACGCCACGATTAATGTACCGACTCTAGGTTTGATCTTTTAAACGACTCGATAAAAAGCAAACGCAAGCGTGGAAAAACCATACAACGCTGAGCTATAGTAGCGCCTTGCAAAATTGAGGCTCGGCCCACATGAAACTTTCTGATTCGTCACTACTCGCTACGCAAGCATTTATTGGTGGTCAATGGTGTAATTCTGATAGCGACACCACACTTGATGTTATTAACCCCGCGACTGGCGAGATTGTCGCCCAGGTAGCACGCTGCGGAACTGCCGAGACTCGTCGCGCCATTGAAAGTGCCGAAGCTGCCCTTCCTGGCTGGCGCGCCCAACCAGCTAAGCAAAGGGCTGCCATTCTTAGAAAAATGTTCGAGCTGATGCTAGAGCATCAGGAAGACTTAGCCCAAATACTAACCGCTGAACAAGGCAAGCCGCTGGCTGAAGCTCGTGGAGAGATCGCGTACAGCGCTTCTTTTCTAGAATGGTTCGCCGAGGAAGCAAAGCGTTTGTATGGCGACACCATTCCGAGCCCAACTAACGACAAACGTTTAATAGTCGTTAAGCAGGCCATTGGTGTTGTGGCCTGCATAACGCCATGGAACTTTCCGAGCGCCATGCTTGGCCGAAAAATTGGGCCGGCATTAGCCGCCGGTTGCACGGTTGTTTGCAAACCTGCAAATGCTACTCCTCTGTCTGCCTACGCAATTGGTGTGTTAGCTGAACGCGCCGGCTTACCTGCAGGGGTATTGAACATTGTCACAGGTGCCACGTCTGAAATTGGTGCCGAGCTCACCTCGCACCCCAGTATTCGCAAGCTGACATTTACCGGTTCCACACCCGTTGGCAAACAGTTAATGGCCGAATGCGCCGCCACTGTGAAGCGAACATCGATGGAGCTTGGCGGTAACGCTCCCTTTATAGTATTTGACGATGCTGACATAGACGCGGCTGTAGAAGGTGCGATCCTTTCCAAGTACCGAAATGCCGGCCAAACCTGTGTATGCTCTAACCGCTTTCTAGTGCAGGATGGTGTTTACGACGAGTTTGCCAAGAAGCTAAGCAAGAAAGTTAGCGAACTCGTAGTTGGCGAAGGCACTGGCGAAAATGTGGACGTCGGCCCCATGATTGACAACAAAGCAGCCAATGACGTTAAGCAGATGGTTGCCAATGCGCTAGAACTAGGCGCCACATTGCTTCAGGGAACAGTAGATTCAGAGCACGGCGAAGGCTATGTCAATCCGATAGTGCTGGGTGATGCACAAATCTCAATGCGTGTATTCAAGGAAGAAATTTTTGGCCCCGTAGCACCACTGTTCCGATTTGAAACTGAAGAGCAGGCGATACAAATGGCAAACGACACTGAGTTTGGCTTGGCCGCCTATTTTTATGCTCGTGACATTGGCCGCGTGTGGCGCGTATCTGAAGCACTGGACTATGGAATAGTCGGCATCAATGAAGGCATCATTTCAACCGAAGTGGCGCCCTTTGGCGGCGTAAAAGAAAGTGGTAATGGTCGCGAAGGTTCAAAATACGGCATTGAGGATTACGTTGAGATCAAATATCTGTGCATGGGCGGCTTGACCTGAAGACACTGTCATTGTGCTGTATAAACTAGCTAGTGTAGTGTGCTAAACACTTAGATAGGATGGCATCGCACGCTATGAATGCACAAACAATGCGACAGCAGTTGGTAGAGCAAGCCAAACAAGAAACCGGGTTGGACAACTTTGGAGACCCTCGTTGCTTCGAAGGCCTTGACGTCTATGTAGAAACCATTGAACGCAATGTATTGGACGATGCAGGTAAGGCACGTCTGCTCAAAATTCAATATAAGAAACTCATCAGCCGGCTTAAAATTTTTGATGCCTTTGATCGCCAGCCAGAGATTTTAAGGGAAGAGATTGCCGCCCCTATATTTGTAACCGGTTTGCCCCGTTCAGGTACGTCAGCCTTACTGAACCTTCTCGCAGCAGACCCTGATTCGCGCCCCTTAGCCCAGTGGGAGTTGCGCCACCCTGAACCTTACCCAGGTTTAAAGCGTGGTGCACCAGACCCGCGTTATCTCGACCTGGTTGAGAAAATGAGTAGCCAGCAAGACAGCGAATTTAGAAAGATGCATTACGCCGATGCGGACACACCCGAAGAGTGTGTCATGTTGCATCAGCTGTCTTTTGAAGGTGTTCAGACCGGCTTTGAAATTATGCTTGAGCCCTACCACGACTGGTTTCTGAATCGTGATCTGGACTGGATGTATAAGGAATATCGCGATTTCCTAAAAATATTGCAGTGGCAACGGCCCGGTAAACGTTGGGTGCTGAAAGCGCCAGCCCATATGTGGGCGCTTGATTCCGTAATGAAGTACTTTCCGGATGCCTCGATTGTGTGGGGCCACAGAAACCCGGTGGGTGTAACTGCATCGGTCAGTAGTATGAACCGGCAGGTGATGAATCTCTTTATGGGTGATACCAGCCACCTTGATCAAAACGCCATTGCCCGTACGGTGATGGACTTTTATGCGCGCTCATTGGAGCGCGGCCTTGCGGCACGAGCCACACTCAATAGCGCACAGTTTATGGATTACAACCATAAAGAATTTATTACTGATTCACTGGGCACTATAGAGCGAATATTTTCTACCTTTAACCTGCCACTGAGCGAGTCAAGCCGCACCGCCCTGGCAACGCATATAGAGCAGCACCCCCAGCACAAGCATGGCAAACACGAATACAATCTTAGCGATTTCGGCCTTAGTGAAGAACTAATTAAAGATCGGTTTTCGTTTTACTCGTTTCAGGAACACTACGCCTAGGAGCAACATGCACAGTCACTTAGAAGCGATAAAGAAGCCACTAGAAATGAGAAACCAACGATGAGCAACACTGACGCCGCCATTGAAGCCTGGGAAAACTTTTGCGACGAGTTAAAGAAAGCTTCGCATATCCTTCGTCGCGATGACCTGGAGCTTACCGATTTCGATCGCGTGGAAGGTGTTCGCTATCTTTCTCGTCTGGCTCGCTCAGGCATAAGCACCTTTGCAGAATTATCAGGCCCTAGACACCCGGTGTTTCAAACCCAACCTGATTTAGTAAAAATGGGTTTAGATAATCCAGATAACTATTATGTTGGCGCGTCCATCAAGCCCAGCCATGACTACCGTATTACAGGCAACAGGGGAAATATTCATTACCTCGGCTTTGCCGCTCAAAATCAGAATTTTTCAGCCACCGACAAAATAACGGGCGGCGCGGGTCACTTGAATGCCTCTGAACTGGAAATGGACGCTGACGGAAATTTTGAAATACTGGCCAGCCTAACCGAGCAACCAGGAAACTGGTTGCAGCTTGCGCCCGACACCTCGCAAATTCTCTGTCGGCAAACATTTCTGGATCGACGCACTGAGCGCGAAGCATTGCTGCACATAGAATGCCTTACGCCAAGCGACCCGCCAGCGCCTCTAAATTTAGAACGGTTTGCCAGCCAATTAACTCACGCAGCTAAATATGGTCAGGGAACAGCGCACTGGTTTGCCGAGTGGGTTGTTGATATGGCTAATCACGCGGCCGTAAACGAATTTTACTTACCGCCAGCGGAGCAACACCGTCGCGTTGGCGGCGACCCAAACGTTCGTATTTACCTCGGACGCTGGCAGCTAGAAGACGATGAAGCACTGGTCATTGATTTGGAGCCACCAGCTTGTGAATACTGGAATTTTCAGCTTGGCAACATCTGGGCTGAATCTTTGGATTACTCCCACCGTCCGGTTTACATCAACAGCGGTCAAGCAAAAACACAGACGAACGGTATGGTACAGCTAGTTGTTAGCGCTACTAACCCCGGTGTGGACAACTGGATGGATACTGCAGGCCATTCTCACGGCACGATGTGCGTGCGCTGGGTGCTCGCCGATAGTCACCCGCAGCCTCAAACTACAGTGAGAAAGGTCAGCGAACTCTAATCACAGCGTTTTAGTGGCCATTTAATCAGCCGTTACTAGTCGTCATCGACCTTTGGTCGGAGCACCCCCCTCGATCGTCCAACTGACTCCTCATTAGAGCGGTTTAAAAATTGATCTTTGCTAGGCTTAGGGGACTATTGCTGCGCGATATTGCACTGTATGGATTTCAAAAGCCTAAGAGCACGGCTGCTCTTCTTCTTCTCAACGTTACTGATTATCGTGCAGTTGCTTGCGTGGCTGATGATGGATACCTCAGCAACCCAGATGAGCGGTCGATATTCAAAAGATCAGCTGTTGGACGCGCGTGCAGTCGTCAATCATTACTTCACTGCGCAACACGAAAGTTGGGTGAACGCCGGCAAACTGATTGCAGCCGACAGAGAGGTTTTGGCAGCGCTTCGCGCGGAGCAGAAGCCTGTGCTGAATTCGCAATTACAGCGTTATCAAAAACCATTGAAAGTCGATCACCTTGCCGTCGCCAGCGAAAATTCGGCCGAGAAACAGCGTTTTCAAGATTTCATTCGAACGCGCAAGGGCTTGTATAGCCAAGTAATGGTGCCCATCAGCGATGGCGGCTCCAGTGCCTGGCTGCGAATTGCGCGACGCCTCGATGACCGTACAGCGAACGACATTAAGGACATTACCAATTTGCACGTGTCCTTCGTGAACCTCCACGACCAAGGCGTCATTCTGCACGGCACTACGCGCCGAAGCCCCAAAGACGAAACCATTAGCAAAGAGGAACATACAACCGCTTTAATTAGCCAATTCGCAGGGCTGCTTAGCAGTGACTCTCAAGAAGGGGCGGATTCTGACATTGAAGCTGTTGTGATGCCGATTGGCGAGCCTAGCTTGGCTATTTACGCAGTATTGCAAAGCACTTCCGATCACGCCGCCACAGAGTTGTATGAACTGCGTCGTAATCTGACCTTACTGGTTGCCTTTAGTTTGCTGCTGTCTCTTAGTGGCGGCTTCTTCGTCGCTAGACAAATCTCCCGCCCGTTGAAAAAGCTGGCTGACTTCGCCAAAGAAATTCAACTGGGCAATTACGCTAAAACAGTCGCAATAGAACGTAATGACGAAATTGGCGAGCTGGCCTACACACTAAACGTAATGAACCAGGCCATTGGCCTGCGTGAAGAAGAAATGATGCACATGGCGTACTCGGACACGCTGACTAACTTGCCAAACCGCGCAATGTTCAACGACCGACTCAGCCGGGCCGTCTCTTCAAAAGACCGACAACCGGTGCCGTTTACCGTCATGATGATTGACTTGGACCGGTTCAAATTCATAAACGACGTATTAGGTCACGAAGCAGGAGACTTCGCGCTGCGTGTAGTGGCAAAGCGTTTGTTAGCAGTGCTTCGAAAATCAGACACCGTTGCTCGCTTGGGTGGAGATGAGTTCGGCATCATCTTACCCACGGCAGACCGACGGCGTGTAATCGATATTGCACATAAGCTAATTCGCGCACTCGAGCAGCCGGTTGCGATGGAAAACCAGCACGTTGACCTCGGTGGCAGCATTGGCATCGCCATGTTTCCATCACATACCACTGAAGCAAGCGCCCTACTGCGCTATGCCGACGTTGCGATGTACGAAGCGAAGCGATCCGGAAGCGGTTTTTCATTCTACGATCAGAATTCCGACGCTCATAAGCAAACACATCTATCACTGCTGAGTGATATTCGCAAAGCCGTTGCCGACGGTGAATTTGAGCTGTACTTCCAACCAAAGGTTGGTCTGTTCGAGGCCGACACCCCCAATATGGAAGTGCTAATTCGATGGAATCATCCAACCCGTGGCTTCATACCACCGGATGAGTTTATTCCATTCGCAGAACACACTGGCTCCATTCGCCTAATCACTCACTGGGTGATCGATAATGCGATTGCCCAAGCAGGTCGCTGGCATGAGCAAGGCACCGAGGTCAAAATATCGCTGAACGTTTCTTCGCGAGACCTACTGAACCCCAATCTTTCCGCCATCGTCCAGAATGCGCTGGAAAAAAGTCACTTACCTGTAGAACATTTATGCCTGGAGATTACAGAAAGCGCCTTGATGGACGATCCTGACAAGGCACGCGCCATGGTACAAAGCCTGCACGATATGGGCATACGCCTGTCGATCGACGACTACGGCACGGGCTACTCTTCGCTCGCTTATGTGGCAAACCTGCCTGTCAATGAACTGAAAATTGATAAGGCCTTTGTCAGCAATATGCTCGACAGCAAAGAAGACAGCGCTATCGTACGTTCCACCATAGAACTGGGTCACTACCTGCAAATGACAGTAGTAGCGGAAGGTATTGAAGAGCACGCAGAGTTAGCACGGCTGAGAGAATACGGATGTGACTACGCTCAGGGTTACCTGATGTGCAAGCCCATGTGCGAAGCAGAAATGTTAAAATGGCTAGCTAGCGGGGAATGGCGCAATTACGCCACCATCGATTACACCGGATCAGACATGCCCCAGCAAGCCGCCAACAGTTAGTAAGCGCTCACTTGCACTACAGAATTTGATTTTCCGAACGCACATCGCAGTATATACCCCAGATAGTATCCAGCCACGCCAGGTGCTCCGGCTTCATCAGGCAGCTTCTTAGGCACACAACCTGTTCACTATCGCATTCCACCGCTGGCTGAAAATGAACTAACCATTGACTGGGCACAGACAGTAAAGCCAAGTGCAGGTGCTTCTCGGCGCAGCGGTCAAACGCCATTCTTGAGAGCCTCGATATTTCACTTGTGCTGGCCGCTCGCGGTGCCCAAACAACAATATCCAACTCTGGCGGAAACAAAACCAGCTCTTCTTTATGCTCACTAAGTTTCGTATACAGGTCCTTGGCAGCACTTCGGCTACGCTCGAGATCTTGAGCAAACTGCCCTCCCGGCGTCATCGGCAAATGAGTTTGCGTGGCCCACAGCGCGGCCGCCGCAGCGCCCGGCCTAGAGCACTCCAAGCTAATTTCTCCCAAATGCAGTTCGCTTGAACTGAAATAAGTGTAAGGTGATTCATGCTTGTAATGGCTACCAACCGCTGGATTTTTAAACAAAACCGATCCGCAACCATAAGGTTGTAAGCCGTGCTTATGTGGGTCGATCACGATTGAATCAGCCTGCGAAATACACGAAAAAGCATCAGCAGCGGGCGCTTCCAAATTTGAGGCCAAACAGAAATACCCACCGTAAGCAGCGTCAACATGAATGCGAAAATCGTAGCGTTTTTGAAGCGCTAGAATTTTGTCCAGAGGATCTACCGCACCGCAGCCGGTAGTGCCTAGCGTAACGACAACGGTGCCCACCGAACCTGACTTTAATACCGTCTCAAGCGCCCCAACATCCATTCGCCCAGACCGATCGATACCCACACTCTGAAATGGCAAACCAAGCACATTCGATATTCGTGAGTGGGTATAGTGAGCTTGTTCGGAAGCCACGACCAAAGCAGACTCAGTCTCCTTGCCGGCGACCCACAAGGCTTCCAGATTGGCCATGGTGCCGCCACCACAGAGATGGCCAAGGTGTTCTTGCCAGCCAAACATTGCCGCTAAACGCGCCACCGCTTGCTTCTCCAACTCTGAGCTAGCGCGGCCACCGTCTAAGGCATGGTTATTCGGGTTTACCTGCATCGCCATTGAATAGGCCGTTCTGGCAATCGGGTGTGGCGGCTTCAACATTTGCCCAGCATAAAGAGGATGAGCGTAGGGATAATTATCCTGCATTCGAGTCGCCAGATCCTGCAGAACCGGTTCTAAGTCCTCACCTTGATATGCGCTGTCGAATGCAGGTAGGTCTTCGTAGCCCTCTGCAAGAGTCTGCACACTCTTGGCAAGGTCTTGCAGACTATCGGTTTCAAACATCATGAGTTTCCTCTTGCGACTTGCACTGCCGACCAGGTAGATACGCCATAGGGCACAAGATAAGTCAGCAGTATTTTGGCAATTGCAGTGTTGTCCAAGGTAAGAGTTAGCATTCTGTCCCCATAATTAATCAGCGCAAGAATCGTCCCAACAATAATCGCTACTCGCGCGGCACGCCGAACGATATCTGGCCGCATGGAGGTTTGTAGCCAAGTCTCGTTTAGCATTAATACACCAATTCAATTGCACGAAAATGGAGTGTACGGCGTTGGGCTGGCTCAGGTCCATCGTTAAACCGACAGCGGTGGTACGCTAGCCGATTGACAGAATCCCGGTCGCGCATTAAAGTGCGCAGCCCTTTTGGGGGAACCGCCTATGTTTATGCCCAGGTGGTGTTGTGGTGGACGACGTGCAGGATGCACTAGTGCCGTGGAAGACAGGAAGTCCGGGAACGGCCAATCCAACCAAGTTGGATAAATTGCAGCTACAATTAGGGCTTAGTAAAAACCCACCTTTCTGTATTGCCCAGGTGGTGAAATTGGTAGACACGCTAGCTTCAGGTGCTAGTGCTCGCAAGGGCGTGGAGGTTCAAGTCCTCTCCTGGGCACCATACTTTCTTTACTAACGTAGCCAGACCGTAGCTACTGTTGGTTCATCGATCCACTGTACCCAGAGGACTATTCAGTCAGGACCTTTTATTTCGCGCTGCGCGCTGCATGGGTCCTGCCGTTCGAGC
>JBGCFQ010000071.1:0-12264 GCA_045106985.1 Pseudomonadales bacterium
GTTGAGCGAGAAAATCAACTCGTATGTGATTTGGGATCCAATTGGCGCATGCTAAGCTGCGCATAATGGCCAGCTAAAGATAACTGATGCCTGAGCGATGGCAAAGCGAGCATTTCGCAATCCTAATTTGACTTTTTAGCGCACCTCTTGGCTGCTATTAGCTCGTTTGCGGCCGTTCAGAAATAGTCAATACATGGTTGAAGAATTTCGCATTTGGATTGCGCTCCCTATAACCTATGATTTAGCGTCCCCCGAAAGCCAGCCTTTTTATCTACTCGATTAATACAAGGAAAAACCTGATGTTCTATGACCCTAGGAGCGAAGATCCAAAGAGCGAGCCGCATGGGCTAGCCCACAACCCCGTAACATCACTTGTTATGCCTCGTCCTATCGGGTGGATATCATCTCAATCGGTCGATGGCTCAGCGAATTTGGCACCCTATAGCTTCTTTAACATGATTGACGGAAATCCCCCTTTTGTCATGTTTTCTTCACTTGGGAGGAAGGACAGTCAGAAAAATATAGAAGCTACCGGCGAGTTCGTTGTAAACATGGCCGTCGCTGCACTTAAAAAAGCGGTTAACGCCTCAGCAGCGCCGGTTGATCCAGACGTCGACGAATTCGATCTCGTCGGGCTTGAGAAAGCCCCTTGCAGAAACGTGACGGTACCGCGAGTTGCTGCATCTCCTATCGCACTCGAGTGCAAACTGAATCAAGTTTTGCCCCTCGTTACGTTGGGCGGAATCAAAGGAGCGTCCGAAGTAGTTATCGGTGAAGTTGTTGGTGTCCATATTTCAGATCAGGTGATCGTCAACGGCAAGCTGGATCCACAACTTATCCAACCGTTGTCGCGGCTGGGATATATGGACTACGCTATTGTCGATGAAGTCTTCGAGATTCTTCGCCCGAGCTCTTAAAATACTGACAGAATCAACGGTTGCTGATTCTGTCAGTTCTGGCCTCTATTTCCAGTTGTAGTTAAACGTTACGCCGTACGTTCTAGGCATTCCAGTCCAGGCGAGAATACCGTCCGAGGACCTCCTGCTATTACTGACTCGGTACTCATCAGTCAGGTTGCGTCCCCACAACGTTGCGCTCCAGCGATTGTCGGCCGACCTGACGCCAATTTGCGCACCAAGTAACGTCGTATCCGGGATTTGATATGAGACTTGGGCGGCAAAGCTGTCACCTGGCGTTAGACCGAGAGAACCTAGCAGCGCGGTGTAACCTGCCCCGTTAGAGACATCATCAAAAACGTTCTTAATATCGTAGTCAGTCGTAGACTCATCTGAATAAGACACAGCTGCGCTCATGAATGCTATAAAATTACTCCCTACGGACCATTCATAACTGAAGAGACCGGTAATTTGAAGCTCTGGTGACAGGGGGAAGCTAGAACCGCTCATATCCCCTTCAACGCCATACTGGTTATAAGCTACGAACTCTGTTGCCTCGGTATCAGTATAGTTGGCGCCTAGACTAAGATATAGGCCATCGGTGGGTGCCCACTGCACGTCAAATTCGACGCCGAATACTTCAGCTTCAGGCGCGTTGCGCAAGGCATTCACAGGGCCAAATATTGGCAGCACGATTTTAGACAGTAGCTGCTTGTCTTTATACTCATAGAAGAAAGTCGCGGAGTTTATCTGCATGGCGCCTTCAAGTAATGTCGCCTTAATGCCCAGTTCATAGGCATCCAGCTGTTCCTGAACTACTGGAGTGAATTGCGCGGAATCAGCACTGGTAAAGGTCGGGAAGGAACCTCCTTTGAATCCGCGGTTGTATGAGACGTAGGCCAAAACATCGTCATTAAGAGTCCAGTTCAACCCCAACTTGACTGACAGTGAATCCTCTTTCAACTCTTCCATAACTGTGCCAAATTCAAAAGGCATAGTATTCACAACAGTCATACAGCCACCTGGCTGAACGTTCGCTCCGAATCTTCCGAAAAACAGATTAATAAAGCCGGCACCATCGCCGTTACCGTCGTCCGCGGTACAACCTGAAAACTCCTTGTCTTCTTCTGTGTAGCGCAGGCCAGCCGTTGGCTTCAAATTATCGGTTACATCCCACTCGGTGTGTCCGAATATCGCCCAGGTCTCGGCATCTTGCTCAGTGGGGTTGTTGACTCCTAGTACTCCGGTTCCAATTTGATGGAACCGTTGTACAGAGCTAGCCAGTTCTCCAATTTGGGGTGTATTGGATTCCACACTGTCTTTACTGAAATAAGCACCAGCAACCCAGCTCACCAGCTCAGTCTGGCCGCTGAAGCGAAGCTCTTGTGACCAAGCTTCAATCTTCGAATCGTTTTTATACCAAACCCCTCCCACGGTGTCCTCTCCGTTACTATAGTTAGCTAAAGAAAGCGGGTTGAAAGTATCGAGAACGCTGACCCCGCTAGCTGTTGCGGCGGTGAATGGCAATCCGGGCATTCAGTCATTAGTGTATTGGGAGTTGTTGTCGAAGTCGTTGAAGCTTGTTATGGAGGTTAGTTTGACTGAGTCATTTACGTCCCAATCGATAGTCATCGCTATGGCGCTAGACGACATATCTGCGACAGGGCCGCTACCAAGTAGGTTGTTGCCACCAGTCCACTCCGATGCCTGATTATCGTTAGTGCCCAGGATTGGAACGAGAACCTGGTCTTTCAACTCGATGACTTCAAAGTTGTTAGCTCGTGAGGGGTTGTATTCCCACAATTGTGGCGTTTGAGTATCAGATTTGTCTTGCCACCAGCTCGCCGGTAACAATATGTTTAGGCTATCAGAAGCATCGATATCCAGCAGCAGACGCGCAGCGACCTTGTCTTGCTCGCCATGCGTAGCGTCGCGTGAAACACTCTCTTGTCAGCCGTCGCCTGCTTGTACCGTTCTAAGGCCCAATCGAGCGCCAATGCGTTCTGTTAGAGGGCGGCTGAAGATGCCTCCGACATCTAGTGTATCGAAGCGACCATATGATCGTTATATACACCTACGGTCGATTGTGGCTGCACCGAGTTCTCACTGAAGCCTACGCCGCGCAATGTAATGTATAGACGGGAACGGCAACTCTGCTAGCGCGGTAGTGTCATTAAGACGTAGGTCGCGGATCATATCTCCAGTCAGTGCTGTTATGGACATGCCTATCTAATTCGCGCTTTGAGATCGCTTTTGGGCCGTGACGATAAATTTTTCAAGTGTCGATGTCTGCGCAGCGGCGTTCGTTGATCCGACCATGGTAATGCCGGAGATTAGCAACGCTATTTTCTTCATTTTTCTATGCATTTTTCCTTCCTCTTGCTGATGTCGCAGAAACTTGGTGGTTCATCTGTATAAATACCGAGCAGGATAGTTGTTTGCCCGGGCTATCTGTTCGACAACAATTTAATTTTTACAAGGTCACGTGTGTGTTGTCGTAACATTCCCTTATTGAGACGACCTCTCTACGCGTCTTATGGCGAGGTCATGAACGCGCGCGAGTCAAGATTTAGAAAATATTGATTGAGTTAAAGTAAAATGAATTTAATTCGTGCCTGCCTGACTAGCTTGTGTCAAATTGAAAGCGCGGCGCCGAATAAACCGTTGACCAGTTCATCACTAATTGGTGACAATTGACCGTGGTCTGTGTTCCCCATGTCAGATCACTTTAGAAATAGTCAAGCAGGCCTTGATGATATTCGAATTTAGAATCAACAACAGATGGCTTAAGGTCGCGTTTACGGAGTATCCAATTACCTAACAATTGGCAGGCTCTCTATGCGCTGCTTTTAAGCTCTAAGCATTGTTTCGCGCAGTTAACCTATCAACTTACGACGAGAGAGAATATGTCGGGAATAACAGAATTAGGGTACGCTCGGTTTGGGGTTTCGAATCTAGATGAATGGAAGGGCTTTGCCAGGGATATTTTGGCACTTGAGGTTCGGGAAGATACGCAAGATGCCAACAGTATCTCTTTACGGATGGACTATTGGCACCATCGCATCGTTTTAGAAGAAGATGATTGCGAAGAACTGCTGGGCGCCGGTCTTCGGGTTGCTGGGCCCGCTGAATTCGAAGCTATGCAAGCTATTCTTACGAAAAACGATATTTCTTTTGAAGTTGGCAACGCCGAAATAGTTGAAAATCGCAAGGTGTTAGAAGTCTTGTTGTTAAAAGACCCCGCAGGAAACCCCCTAGAAATTTTCCACGGCCCTAGAATCGACACCCATATGCCGTTTTATCCTGGTCGTAGAATGCATGGTAGGTTTGTCACTGAAGTGGGCGGGCTGGGTCATATTATGCTTGCGCATCAGGGACTTGATTCGGTCTATGATTTTTACAAAATGCTGGGCATGCGCGGTGGCATTGAATACCAGTATCCTATCGGCCCAGACACAAACCTGGAGATGCTCTTTATGCATTGCTCTGAGCGCGATCATAGCCTTGCGTTTGGTTTGCCCTCCGATTCAGGGAAAAACATTCAGCATATGATGATCGAAGTGGATAATCTGGATGACGTCTTTGTGTGCTACGAGTTGGTGAAGGAAAGTAAATATCCGGTCAGATTAGATATCGGTCGGCATGCAAATGACGGTATGTTTTCCTTTTATTTCATTGGCCCATCAGGATGGCAAATTGAAGTCGGCTGCGAAGGTCAACCCGCTAAGCACCAGTCGTCTTACCACATTGGAGATACCTATGGGCACAAACTGCGCACTCTGGAGGATCAACCATGAATGAGTCTTCGCAGTTCAGTGACTCTGTTGGAAAACACTTCATAGCCGGTAATTTCGTAGCATCTGTCTCAGGCCAAACCTTTAACTCGATAAACCCGGCAACTGAAGAGGTCAATACGAAGGTTGCTCGGGGTGGTGCGGACGATATTGCGGCCGCCGTTGCGGCGGCAAAGGCTGCTTTCGATTCAGGAGAATGGTCCCGCGCAACACCCGCAACGCGACGCAAAATCTTATTTAAGGCCGCAGACCTGATAGAGTCACGATCTGCAGAGATCGTACGTTTGCAGACACTAGAGATGGGCGTACCGTCTGGGCCAGGGTTCAAAGGGCCGCATCCGGCGATGGCGCGATCGGCGTGGAACCTGCGTTTTTTTGCGGAAGAGCAAGAGCAAGCGGGTGATCAAGCGTTTAATCGAGATGACACACTGTTGACCTACACCATGAGAGACCCAGCGGGAGTATACGGACTGATTACCCCCTGGAATGGCCCCATCATGTTATCCACCTGGAAAATGGCACCTTGCCTTGCCTATGGCAATTCAGCGGTGCATAAACCATCTGAACTATCTTCACTTTCAGTGGCTATCCTCTCCGAAATTTTTGCTGAAGCGGGCATGCCTGATGGGGTCTACAACGCTGTGCTTGGTTACGGCAAAGAAGCTGGTGTTCCTCTAGTGGAACATGAGGACGTAGTAGGCGTGTCTTTTACTGGCTCTCCTGCTACCGCAAAAGATATTGCTACGCGCGCTGCCCAATCACTTAAACGCACGTCCTTCGAGTTAGGCGGTAAGTCGGCTAACATCATTTTTGCCGATGCCAATTTGGACAAGGCAGTTCCCGCTGCGGCGGCAGGCATCTTCATGAACAGCGGTCAAGTTTGCGTTGCTGGCTCCAGAATTCTCGTGCAGCGTGAGATTTACGAAGACTTTCTTGCACGGTTTGAGCAAGCAGCGGCTGCTTGGAAGGTTGGCAACCCGCTGGAGAGAACCACTCGCCTCGGCCCGCTGGTGTCTAAGGCGCAGTATGAACGAGTAAGTAGTTATTTAGATCTGGCACGCTCCGAAGGGCGAATCTTGTTTGGCGGCAAACGCCCCGATAATATGGCAAAAGGATTCTATGTTGAGCCTACAGCCATTGTTGACGTAAGTGCTGATGCACGCGTTTGCCAAGAAGAAATATTTGGTCCTGTCGCTACCATTATTCCTTTTGATACTGTTGAGCACGCTCTGGAAATTGCTAATGACTCTATTTACGGCTTAGCGGGATACATCTGGACTGAATCTCAATCAACAGCGCATTATGTCAGCCACCGTTTGCAAACAGCGATGATCTGGCTCAATTCTGGGTTTGACCGAGATCTTCGGCAACCATTTGGTGGCATGAAAATGAGTGGTCTAGGACGAGAGGGAGGGGGGCTCAGTCGAGAGTTTTTCACTGACTCACGATTTGTTTCGTTTCCATTAACATCGCGCGGCAAGCCAACAGTTGCGCATTAACATCGAGTATATAAGGGCATAGCATGAATGTATTTGAAGGCGAGCGCCTTGAGCAACGACGAATATTATCAGAAGGTACACCTGTGTGGGTCAGGGTTGAAGATGATAACTTGGTTTTGCCTGATGGTAGGACGGTCCCGGAGGCAACGGCGCTTTATCTTCCGCCCTGTAATCCTACTAAGATTCTGTGCATTCATTTGAACTTCGAATCCCGTCGAGTAGAATTTCGTTCGAAAAACCTTGTAACACCCACGTACTTCCAGAAACCTATCACAGCACTTAACAGTCACCGTGGTATGTTGAACCGTCCAGAGAATTGCCAATACCTTAACTACGAGGGTGAGGTTGCGGCTATTGTCGGACGGCCAATGAAGAATGTTGCGCAAAAAGATGTGTGGAACTATATCGCTGGCTTCGCACCGGCAAACGATGTGGGCGCACAGGATTTTCGAGACACGGATGCTGGTGGTATGACGCGTGTTAAGGGCATGGATGGATTCTGTCCTATTGGCCCAGGCTTGGTGCGCGGAGTTGATGTACGTGAATCAAGGCTGCGTACATATATTAATGGTGCTGTGGTGCAAGAAGGTGTAGTTGGCGAAATGACGTTCGGTATTGATTACCAGCTCGCAGATCTCTGTCGTCACATTACCTTATTGCCCGGCGACGTTGTGCTAACTGGCACGCCCGCAAATTCTCGCCCAATGCAACCCGGAGATTTGGTTGAAGTGGAAGTAACAGGACTAGGTCGTCTTAGTAACACGGTGCAAGATGTACCGATGCCTGCACACAATGTTGGTCACCAGCCGACGGATAGCGATGTGGTGAGACGCGTAGCCTTGGGTGGCGATTGGTGGGCTGAACAAGATAGCAAAAGCGAGTGAGGGTATCTAATGCTGACGAAAGAGCAGGTAGAGGAAGTAGCGGCTGACCTTTGGCACGCCGAGCAGACGGGCGAATGGACTGCATCGCTAACCACTCGTTACCCGGATGCAGATATTGAGGATGCCTATAAGGTTGGGCTTGGGGTACGTGACCTTAAGGTGCAGGCAGGTCGCTCTGTGAGAGGCCACAAAGTAGGTTTGACCTCCAAGGCAATGCGGGACATGGTCGGTGCGACAGAACCGGATTACGGCTTAATCTATGACGATTGGTTTTTGCCTGAAGGCAGCACTATAGAGCGAAGTGCAATGAATCGTCCAATGGTAGAGGTTGAGCTGGCGTTCGTAATGAAGCATCGCCTAGAGGGCCCTTTTATCAATGCAGCAGATGTGATCCGTGCTACCGACTTTGTTTTGCCGGCTCTTGAGATTGTTGACATGCGATTTCAAAAGTCAGGCTCCAGCTTGCTCGTTGATAGCATTTCCGACGGTGCAATGTGCGGCAAAGTAGTGCTGGGAGGAAACCCCGTGGACTTAAAGGGTTTTGATCCCCGACGTGTTAGCGCATCGTTGTCCATCAACGGTCAAATCGTTGAATCCGGATCCGCGTCAGCAGTAATGGCAAATCCTATTAACGCGGTCGCCTGGCTTGCAAATACTCTGCACCGGTTCGATATGGCGATGGAGCCGGGTGATGTGATTCTGTCTGGTTCCTTTATTCGTGCGATACCTTTTGATGCGGGCGACACTCTTTGTGCTCAATACGATCAACTGGGAGAGGTAATGCTCTCTGTCGGGTAATCTCCATGAATATCTAGCCGCTACAAGACGGCCAATCTAATGACAATCTATAACCCGCCGATCAAAGACATTTTGTTTTTGATAAACGACCTAGCCGGTTTGGACCAGGTTAACTCTCTGGGTAACTGGGAGAATGCCACACAGGATACGGTGTCAACGCTGGTTCAATAAGCTGCTAAATATTTTGCTGAAGTGCTGGCCCCGTTGAATTCATTAGGTGATCAGCAGGGCATGCAATTGGTCGATTCCAATGTGATCGCGCCTGACCCATTCGTAACAGCTTATCAACAGATGGTCGAAAGCGGTTGGCCAGCTCTGTCTTTTCCAGAGAGCGAGGGAGGTTTTGGGTTTCCGGAACTTGTAGAGCTGGCAATGGTGGAAATGATGCAGACAGCCAACGTTGCTTTTTCGATGTGTCACTTGCTGGCCTGAATGCGATGTTTATCTTGATGAATCACGCCCGTATTCAAGTGGGAATGCAAGGCGCAGCTTTGGTTGAGCGCGCGTACCAAATCGCGGTAAGTTATGCCGAGGGGCGCGTACAAGGTGCCATAAGATCGCGGGGTAAAAACCCGGTAGCCATCATTCATCATGCAGATGTTCGGCGTATGCTGGCCTTGATGAAAGCGGGCAAAGACGCAATGAAAGCGCTGGGCTACGTAGCTGCAGCTGCTTTAGATTTATCGGACCACGCCGGCAGCGAACAAGAACGTGCAGAGTACTCAGCCAGAGTTGGGATACTGACCCCAATTGTCAAAGGCTGGAACGCTGAATTCTCTCAAGAATTGGTGCAATTGGCTGTTCAAATAGATGGAGGCATGGGATACCTAGAGGAGACCGGTGTGACTCAATTTATGCGAGACGCAAGGGTAACAACTATATACGAAGGCACCAGTGCCATGCAGGCCGAGGATTTAGTCGGTCGTAAGTTACTTAGTGACGGGGGAGAAGCTTATCTTGTAGAACTCGATGAAATGCGAGTGGTTGTTTCTGAATTGGCACTTGCCGATAATTCGATAAAGCCGATTGGTGCAGCGCTGTCTGCGGCCGTTGATCAATTGGCTGAGGTATTCGCCTGGATAATAGTGCACAATGCCAGCGACGCAGAAGTTTTGGAAGTCGTTGCCTTTGATTTTATGATGCTTTCTGGCTATGTGGCTGGTGGCTGGCAAATGTCGCGCGCGGCGCTGATCGCCAGTCATAAAATGATCGATGGAAATGATGACGTAGAATATCTGGCAGACAAGCTTGCGACGAGCCACTTCTACATGGAGTATATTCTTCCTCGAGCTCAGTCACATGCGAGTATTGTGTTGAGTAGTGGCGGCAGTCTGGCGCAGGTTCGGCACTAACAGCTATTGTCAGTTTTATGGCTGTTCGAAAATCACGGCGCGGGACGAAACATGAAAGAAACGGCGTCAAATCATTACATAAGTTGCTACTACCATCATGCGGCTAAATGCGGTCTTGACGCTGACGATCTGTTGAAAGCGGCGGGCATTGAGCGAGATATCATTGATGTGCCAACGCAGCGAGTAGAAGCAGAGAAACTTGCGATGGTTGTTGAGGCAATCTGGAATACGCTTCAGGATGAAACCAGCGGTTTATCCGGTTCACCGATTCCGCGCGGTAGTTTTTATATGATGGGCAAACTCACAATTCATGAAGCGAGTTTAGCGGGAGCGTTTCGGCAGATAAGGCAGTTTTACGGATTGGTCACCAAGGCTTTTACACTGCGGCTGCGTGCTGAGGGCGACAGGGCCATCCTTACCTGCGAAATGCACTTCCCAGAAATGGATAAGCAGCACCTATACGCTGAGATGAATCTGATGAGTTGGCATCGTTACAGCTCCTGGTTGATCGAAGAAAACATTCCATTGGACGAAATATATTTTTCCTATCCTGCGCCAAAAAACGTGGCGGAGTATGCATATCTTTTTCCTGGTAAGCACGTTTTCAATGCACCGTTCATGGGGTTCTCCTTCCACAAAAACTATCTTGATCGAGACTGCGTCCAAAATCGCGCCACGCTGAAAACCTTCATGAGCGCTTGCCCAGTATTGTTGTTTTTACAGCCCAAAACTGATTTCAGCTTAAGTGGTGAGATTCAGATATTACTCAACAAAATGATTAAAGATGGCCTTCCATCGATTGATGAAGTGGCTGCGCATCTACACTTGACCAAGAGAACGCTGAACAGAAAGCTAAAAGAAGAAGGCACATCATACCAACAAATTAAAGGTCTTTGTCGTAGAGATCGGGCCACCAACTATTTAACCAGACACTCGCTTAACGTTTCGGCCATCGCCGAGAAAGTGGGTTTCTCAGATCCAGCCGTATTTGCGCGCGCATTTAAGTCCTGGACCGGGCTATCACCAACGGAATATCGAATTCAGCACGCTCAAAATAAGGCGCCAAAGGACGTGTTGGATGCACAGTAAAGAGTTTTGGCCGAAAAGCCATATTGGTCAGCTGTTTAGTATCTAGCTCTTGATTTTAAGCCTGCAATAAGGGGCGATGCATTAAGTACGGTATGGCGCATAATGCATGACAATTCGTCGCCTTTTGCCATTCTTATTGACCCCTCACTCAAATATCGTAGAGCGGTAACTTGATCTTTGATAGCTAAGATCGATTTACCAGAGACTGAAAGCGATGCTGACATATTAGATTTCGTGATATGTGACAGTGTGCTGGCGATCTGCATGCAGTTTGGTCAGTGGCTGCCAGCTGGCTGTTGTGGCTATGTTATCTCTGCGTCTCGCGTTTAAGCGCCTTAATGTGCCAGCGAATATCTGAACTGCTAAGGAGTAATGACAATGAACTTTGAACGAAAGAATCCGCTGACAGGCGAAGTTGCCAGCCGCAGTGTGGCAATGCAGGCAGGCGATATTCCCGCCATTTGTGAACGAGCGCATGCGGGTTTTAGTGAATGGTCGCAGAAGGGTCCAAATGCTCGCCGAGCAACCTTGATGGCAGCAGCGAGCGCTCTTGAAGCAAAGCAGGCCGAATTTTTTGACGCGATGATGGGCGAAATTGGTGCAACCCAGGGCTGGGCAGGTTTCAACCTGATGTTGGCAACATCCATGCTGCGCGAAGCGGCTAGCATAACCACTCAGATCAGCGGTGAAGTTATTCCCTCTGACCATTCGGGTTGTCTGGCCATGGCCGTAAGAGAACCGGTGGGTGTTATTTTGGGCATCGCGCCCTGGAACGCCCCTATCATTTTGGGTGTTCGAGCTGTGGCGACAGCTTTGGCGTGTGGCAATTCGGTGATTCTCAAAGCCTCGGAAATTTCTCCTCGAACTCACGAGCTTATTATCGAGGCGCTAGCAGAAGCTGATTTTCCAGAGGGCACTGTGAATATCGTTACCAATGCCCCCGAAAATGCTGCAGAGGTTGTAGGTGCTTTGATTGATCATCCTGCAGTTAAACGTATTAACTTCACCGGTTCTACTGAAGTGGGGCGGATCGTTGCCAAACGTGCGGCCGAACACTTAAAGCCCTGTTTGCTTGAGCTTGGCGGCAAAGCGCCATTGTTAGTTCTTGAGGATGCCGATCTGGATGAGGCGGTGAAAGCCGCATCCTTTGGTGCGTTTATGAACCAGGGGCAAATTTGCATGTCGACCGAGCGCCTGGTTGTTGTAGATGATGTGGCAGACGCATTCGCGGCCAAGCTGGAGGAGAAGGTAAAAACCATGGCCTGCGGTGATCCGCGTGAAGGAAAAACTCCGCTTGGCGCTGTGGTAGACATGAACACCGTTGAGCGGGTGAATAGGCTGATTGAAGATGCCTTGGAAAAAGGTGCGCGGCTGCTCGTTGGTGGTACCGCTGACAGTGTGCTTATGCCAGCCACGTTGATCGATGGTGTGACGGCTGATATGAAGATTTACAGCCAAGAGAGCTTTGGACCAGTGGTTTCCATTATTAGAGCGGCAAATGAAGCAGACGCTATTCGCATTGCCAATGACAGCGAGTACGGACTGAGTGCAGCCGTATTTACAACCGATGCAGCTCGTGGGCTGAAAGTGGCCCGACAAATACATTCCGGTATTTGCCATGTTAATGGAGCAACAGTACACGACGAAGCCCAAATGCCTTTCGGTGGCGTGGGTGCGTCCGGCTATGGACGTTTTGGTGGCAAGGCGGGTATTGACAGTTTCACCGAGCTGCGCTGGATTACCGTAGAGACCGAGCCCGGTCACTACCCGATTTAAGACACGACAGACAGAATAGTTTTTTAGGAGTAATCAATGACTACAGAGCGAACAGAAGAAGAGACCGTTGCCTACACAGTTGCAAACGGCATTGCCTGGGTGAGTTTCAATCGACCGGAAAAGCGTAATTGCATGAGCCCAAAGCTGAATCGTCAGATGATGCGAGTACTGGACGC
>JBGCFQ010000008.1:0-29798 GCA_045106985.1 Pseudomonadales bacterium
GGAAATGCCCTACGATAATGCGGAGGACTTTCTGATTCGTGCCCAGGAAGCCGCCAACAGCTTCGACAACGACGGGCGCAAAGAAGGCATTAAGCAATTTATCGATGACAAAACCTTCAAGCCCGGCCTCGGCGCTTACGATAAGTCTAAATAGATAGTTAGCGCACGTGGACTGTATTAGTTTTCATACCGACCTTTATCCAGATGCGCCAGCCGCAATGAAGTGGGGAAGCCAATACGGCACGAACTGTGTAAGATACATTGTGAAGACTTATCGACTGGGAATATATCGTGATTCAAGCAGATAAACTGGCTGCCATCGATGTGCACGTTCACGCAGAAGTCTCGTGCACGGATCCTGAAGACCCAGTCATGGGTAAATTTTTTGATGCCGCAAGTAGTTACTTCAAAGCGCCACGTCAACGTCCTACAATTCAGGAAACCATCGACTATTACCGGCAACAAAATATTGCCTTCTGCCTGTTCACTGTCGATTGTGAATCCGAGCTGGGGGCCAAACGCATTCGCAACGAAGAAGTTGCAGAATTGGCTAAGGAGAACTCCGACATAGTCATTCCGTTTGCCTCAATAGACCCACACAAAGGAAAATTGGGAGCGAGAGAGGCGCGAGACCTGATTGAAAACTGGGGTGTCAAGGGCTTCAAGTTCCATCCGCCAATGCAGGGCTATAACCCTTCCGATCGAATGGCGTACCCCATCTACGAAGTGATTGCGGAATACAAATTGCCCGCCATTTTCCATACCGGGCACTCAGGTATGGGTACTGGGCTCAAAGGCGGTGGCGGGGTCAAACTGAAATACGGTCAACCTATGCTGGTTGATGATGCCGCGGTAGACTTTCCTGACATGAACTTTATCCTGGCCCACCCAAGCTGGCCGTGGACTGATGAAAGCTTGTCCATGGCGCTGCATAAGGCCAATGTGTACATAGATTTAAGCGGCTGGTCACCAAAATATTTTCCGGAACAGATCATCCGCTATGGCAACACGCAGCTCAGTCACAAGATGTTATTTGGCTCAGACTTCCCGTTAATTCGTCCTGACGCGTGGATTGATGCGGCAAGTAAAATCGGTTTCAAGCAAGACGTACTCAAAGCGATAACTAAAGATAACGCCGTGAAGCTGCTGGGTTTATAAGCGCCGTTTTGACAGCAGAAAAATCAACATAAGATAAGAGGTCATAGAAATGGATCTATCATTGGCAGAGAGAGATCGCCGCTGGAGCGCGATTAATGCAGTCATGGAAGCGGAGGACTTGGGGGTTGTGGTTGCGCACAGCGACTATGGCGATTGCGCTACCCTGCAGCGTTACATCAGCAATTTTCGCTCTTCCTATGACCACATGGTGGCCATGTTATTCAGCACGACAGAGTGTGAGCTGATTCTAGCGCACCCCGGCGGTATTCCGATCGCGAAAATGATCTCCTGGGCGACCGAAGGCTACCCGATGGCGCCGTCGCCGGTTGACGGAGGGAAAGCCACGGTCGCAGGACAGATGGCTGCGCAGTTTTTAAAGCGCGGAATAAAGCGAATCGGTGTTGCTGGGTTGGAGTTATTTCCCAGCGGCTGGAAATCAACCATTGAACAAGCCATTCCCGGTGTCACGTTTGTTGACGTATGGGATCAACTGCATCACATGCGTCTGGTAAAAAGCGACGAAGAACAGGCGCTTATTCGCGAGTCGGCCCGAATTTCTGATCTTGCTTGGGAGCGCTTACCCGAATTTTACCAATCAGGGCGAAAATGCTGCGAAATTTTGGCGGACGTCGAGCAGGTTTTGCGCAGCGAGGGTTGCGAGGACTTTTTTAACCTGTGCATGGCTCTGCCGATGCTGCAGTACGGGCTTGATCGAAACCCCTACTCGGCGCTTCCAGTGAATGAGGGCGTGCCACATCTTATCGAAGTCTCTCCGCGCTACGCCGGTTATTTCGCTCAGCAGACCATGCCGGTGGTTAGCGGAGGGCGCATTCCAGATGATATGCGCGCAGCCTACCAGGCTGTCAACGCTGCGCGCGCGCGCGGCCTGGAGATCGCAAAACCGGGCACAGATCTCATTGAGGTAGGTGAAGCGGTCTTTGCTCAGCTGAACAAGGATGGCTTTGAAGCGCCTAGTCCGTCGTTTGGGCATGCTATCGGTCTTGAGTTGGAGGATAACCACATTGACGGCTCATCACTGATATTGGAGGAAGGCATGACGTTTATTTTTCATCCCTTTGCGGCCGGACACCCGGCTGTCATGCGCGCCGATACCTACCTGATTACGGCGACTGGAGCCGAGCGTCTGACTACAGGAAGCACAGATATTCTGGAACTCGACTGAACATTTAGCGTGCTGAGTTGAACCATTAGCCCCGATAGGTTGGAGCGCAACATGTGTCTTATGTAAAGGGACGCCAGAGCGGTTCCGAGTTATGCGTGATAACGAGCTGAAATCGTATAAGCTTGGCTACAATACCGGCTGATGCTATAGTCACTGTCAGTGTTAAAAGTGACTGCAATCATATATGATTTTTTCACCATTCAACGCCCCATCAACGCGTCCAGCGAAACATTCAATTCGCGGCGGGTTAGACGTTCGGGCAGAGACAACGCAAACTCCAGGCACATGAGGCAATAGATAAATGTCAGAAGCACCCCCCCCCTTGAAAGTTATGCTGATTGTTGGCTCCACCAGGCCGGGTCGCACAGCAGACCTTGTGTTGCCGTGGATTAAAGGACTTCTTGATTCCGACGCGCGTTTTGATCTGAGCGTCGAGGATCTTCGAGACTGGCCGCTTCCACTGTTCCAGGAGGAACCAGCGAAAATCGGAAATCCCGCCAGTCCCAATTACTCGGACCCACAGGTGGGGAAGTGGAACAAGGCAGTGACTGAGGCGGACGCCTGCGTATTCCTTACGCCGGAGTACAACCACAGTGTTCCCGCCGCCCTTAAGAATGCCATTGATTCGGTGTTTATGAGCCCGGGCTTTCGCAACAAGCCCTGTGCCTTTGTGGGTTACAGTGTCTCGCCGACCGGCGCGGTCCGTGCGATCGAGCACCTCATTCAGATCGTCAATACCCTGGAGGCCATGCCGCTCAGGAATGCAGTCATGATTGGTAAAGTAGGCGAGGCATTCAATGAGCAGGGTAAGCCCACTGATCCAATGACGACGCTAATTGCTCAGATTATGGCTGACGATATTTACTGGTGGGGCAGTGCTCTGCGCAACGCAAGGGCCGCGGGCCAGCTACCGCCGGCCCAGCTTCGCATTATGCAAGCCCTGAGTCAGTTGCAGGCGAGCAAAGGTCAGTGAGTCTATTTGCACTACTTCGCGGCAGGCCATACTTCCTGCAGAATACGCGCTGCGCTAACAGCGCAGGGCCAGCCCGCATAGTACGCAGAGTGGGTGATCAACCCCTCAATGGTCTCTCTAGGAATGCCAAGGTTTTTTGCGCCCACAAAGTGCATGCGCTGTTCTTCGGTGCGATTAAGCGCTACCAGAAATGAGCATGTGATTAGAGAGCGCTGCTGCTTCGTCAAGTCTTCTCCCTGCCAGAGATCACCAAATAGGTGGCGCAGAGTGAACTCTCCCAGCCTCTCGGGCATGGCGCCTGGGCCGATCTCCAGTCCGGCGAACAGCGATTGAGCGAACTCCAGCCCGGCGGCAAGTCGAGTTTCGTCGGTCGCTTTCTGTGCGTCACCGGTGCTTGATTCACTAGTATTGTTTTCGTCTGACATAATTTTTCACCTGTTTTGCTTTAACGCCACTGCAACTTGAATGCTGGCAGCCAGAAATACGATGATTATAATCATAAACGATTAAAGTCAACTATGAAGCGCTAGTGTCACGAAAGCTTCTCCGTTAAGCTTACAGGTATTGCTTGCCAGCTAAGCATTGCCAACTCATTGCGGTCAGGATTCGGCGCAGACTATGCACACATAGGACTCGCTTTCAAACAACGGAGTATCGGATTCTTATGAATAAACAGCTCGAGACTGCTGGACAAAAGCGTGAGCCGGATGACTTTGCCGTTGTTCCATTGGGGCGCCGGGAGCGCGCAAAAAGAGAAAAACTGCGCCGTATTATGGCAGCAGCTAGACATCTTTTTGAAACTCAGGGATTTGACAAAACCACTACACAGCAAATTGCAGACACTGCTGATATTGGCGCGGGGACGTTATTTTTGTACACCGAATCAAAAGAGGATCTTTTGGTTATGGTGTTTGAGCGTGACATGCAGGAGCAGGTGGCCCAGGCATTTTCCAGGATATCAGGCTCGGCATCTCCGGTGGACCAGGTATGTTCCGTGTTCGACCAAATGATGGACTACCATATGAAAGATCTGGAGCTTTCCGAGGTGCTAATCAAAAGTATGGTGATGTCACCGTCAAACATGCATCGCCGGACTGTTCATGGTGAACTCATGGCAACGATTTTTGATGGCCTGGAAAAGATCGCTGTCGCCGCGCAAGAGAGCGGGGTATTCCCGAAGCAATTGGATCCAAATATTGCTGCACGCTCGCTGTTCTCATGCTATTACCTCGGATTGGTGCGGTGGCTGACAGGTCAAAATACGCGTGATAGATTGGAGGATCGTTTGAGACGTCAATGTGCCCAGATAATTGACCCGAATGGAAAGTCATTCGCTTACGGTTCTGAATCTCAGCGTTAGTACCAACTTGCTCCCTTAGTTACTTAGTTAGGCTTTGCTTTTTGCTTGTTCGAGCATTTCCTTAAGGCGAGGGGACAGCAGCTCGGAGTTGCTGTGATCGGCAACTCTGACGCAGCGGTTGGTCATAGTGCCCAGGCCCTCAATGGTCGTTGTGATGGTATCTCCATCCCGAAGGAAGTTAGCGTCGGCCACTCCGACACCACCAGGGGTTCCGGTAAAAATTACGTCACCAACACGCAGGGTGCATAGTTCGGACACGTAAGCAATCAGGGTCGGGATATCGAAGATCAGATCACCGGTATTGTCGTTCTGTTTGACTTCGTCATTGATCTTGCACTCTAATTGAAGCGCTGCTCCCGGTTCCAGGGAATCAACGGACACCAGATACGGCCCCATTGGCCCGAATGTATCGAAGGACTTGCCTATATTGAACTGCGGCGGAAACCCGAGCAGCTGCCTTGCACGATCGCTGATGTCTTGGCCGATACAAAGTCCCGCGACATGGTCCCAGGCATTTTCTTTGGCAATGTTTTTTCCACCTTTGCCAATAACTGCAACAAGTTCAGCTTCATAATCTACGTAGTCACTACTTAGCACTACATCAGTGGTAGGGCCGACTAGGCAGCTTGAGTACTTGGTGAAAATCATTGGGGTCGGAGGAATGTCAAGCTTGGACTCTTCGGCGTGGTTTTTGTAGTTTAGCCCTACCGCGAAGCAACTGGGCGGGAGGGGCGTGGGTGGTCCCAGTTCAGCGTCGGCCAGCGCTCCAGTGGGTGTCGAGTCGGCCAGTGTGGCGGATAAAGCGGACAGAGCGGGTAGGTCTTCAAGCGCCGCCATGGGATCGCTTCCAATACTTCCTTCGCTCAGCTTTTCCAGGTCGTAGTATGAGTCACCTGCAACCAGGGCTGCGCGGCCACCTACGTTGGCTAGTTTGAATGGCATTTTTTATTCCTCTTTAGCGAGCGCTTACTATTAAGTCGGCGATATCTGAATTTATCTCGACGGCAAAGTATCACCGTAAAAGATGACGGCGTCAATAAAAATGATTGTAATCATCATTGAGTGCTGGCAGCTGAAGTGGGCTAGATTTGCGTGAATAGATTCGAGACCAACTGTCGTAACCATTGATTTGCAGGGTCTGTGTCCCGATTTTCGTGCCAGAGCATAACGGCGCTGTATACGGGCTGCGAAAAAGGAAAGTCAAAAACAGCGAGATCATGCTCGGGGTGAGTGGCTTTTAACTGCTTGTGTCCCAAGGTGACAACGAGGTCGGTGCTTTCCACGGTTCTCAGAGCTGCAGTTATCGCGGTGCACTCTGCGGCGATGTCTCTCCGGTAGCCCAACCGCTCGAGTTCATCGTCCTCTCGTCCACCCGGTTTACTGCGGTTGTTGACTAGTATGTGCCGGGCCGCCAGATAGTTCTCGCTGCTCATACCTTCCTTGGCGATAGCGTTCTCTTTGCGTATCACTGCAACTAGCTGATCGGTGCCAAGGTCTGTTTGCCTAAGGTTGATGTTGCCTGGAGCAGTCTCCAGAGCTAGGCTGACTTGCCCACTCGCTAATTGGTCCTCAAGATTTTTGCCAGCCTCCCTGACGATTACAACTCGGACCCTTGGCGCCTCCCGGCTGAGATGCTCCATCAGCCGCGGAAGCAAGAAAATTTCCATGCTCACGGCCATCGATATGCGGAAGCTGACGTCTGCCTCAAAGGGGTCGAAGTGCTTCGCTCCGAAGCTACCGCATCGCAGCGTGTCGAGTGCATGAACTACATCGCCAATAATGGATTGGGCAAAAGGCGTCGGTAGCAGCCTGTTCCCATGCCTTACGAATAGTTCGTTACCAAGGGTCGCACGCAACCTGGCCAGTGAGTGGCTGACGGCAGGTTGCGTCAGTCCAAGGGCCTCAGCGGCGGATGTAACGCTGCCCAGCTCAAATATTGTTGTGAACACCAGAAACAAATTCAGGTCTACATCCCGCAGTGCGCGCAGTCGCTCGATTGCAGCAGCGGGGGAGGATGTTACGTAATTCATTTTCACATGCATGTTGTTCATGAGCGCATATTAATGGCATCTATTTGATTTATGTCAAGCCTCAGATTAATCTGATCGCCAGCGTGAAAATGAAACGCGTTACAGGCAAAGCTTAGGAATGACAATTAGCACTCAATCGGTTCAGGTAGTATAAATATGTCCGCCGGCACCCTAGGGCTAGAGCTCCTCGTAGCTAGCCGCACTGAAGAAACGAAAGACATCGCTTCACTGGAGCTTGTCAGTGCCTCCGGAAAGGATCTGCCTTCGTTTACCGCGGGGTCGCACATAGATGTTCAGGTTCCTGGCGGGCCGGTTCGTCAATATTCTCTGTGCAACGATCCGCGCGAATGCAGTCGTTACGTTTTGGGGGTTCTTCGCGACCCCTCTTCGCGGGGCGGTTCCGCGGGCATTCACGACCGGGTTCGGGAAGGTGGTCTATTAGAGATCAGTGAACCGCGGAATCACTTTTCATTGGACGAGTCGGCACAGCACAGCATGTTGCTTGCAGGTGGTATCGGTATCACGCCTCTGTTGAGTATGGCTCAGCGCCTCTCGGCCCTTGGCCATTCCTTTGAGATGCATTACTGCACCCGGAGCGAGGCCAATACCGCGTTTATGGCTCAGATTGCTGAGTCGCCTTTTGCTGCGCGTGTTCAGCATCACTTCGACGATGGTGCGCAGGAGCAGTTGCTCAATATTCCGGAATTGTTCGCCGTGCCGAAAGAAGGTGTACACGTGTATGTTTGTGGTCCGGGTGGCTTCATGGATGCTGTTCTGGACACGGCGCGAGGGGCGGGTTGGCAAGATGCGCAGCTGCACTCAGAGTTTTTCTCCGCTGAGATTGGCGTCGAAGACGGGGATAGCGATTTTCAGCTAGTGCTTGCGAAATCAGGGAAGACTGTCACGGTAGGCGCAAACGAAACCGTGGTTCATGCGCTTGCAGCGGCCGGTATTGAGGTGCCAGTTTCTTGTGAGCAAGGTGTTTGTGGGACCTGTTTGACTAAGGTGCTGGATGGCGAGCCCGATCACAGAGACATGTATCTGACGCCGGGTGAGCAGCTGGCCAATGACCAATTTCTGCCGTGCTGTTCTCGTTCCAAAACGCCAACACTAATTGTAGAATTATAATCATGATTGACTTTAGTCATTTTTTTCGCAATAGTAACGCGCACGTGCTAGGTTGCAGCAAGTGGTGTTCAAGGGCGGCAACGATAACTCTAAAACTATGTTCGCTCGCAGAGGAGTGCTTTCTGAATGACTGATCCGGCTTGCAAGATTGATGACATCATGTTCCTGCGCTTCGAGCTCAAGAATCTGGAAGCGCAAAAGGAATATTTGAGCCACTTTGGAATGGCGCTTGCCCATGAAACGGAAAACGCAATCTATTTTCGCGGCACGGGCACTCAGCCGTACAGTTACGTTGCCCAGCGAGGAGACTCAAACCGCTATATCGGTGCAGCATTTACAGTTGGCAGCGAAGACCAGCTGAACACACTGGCAGCAAGTGTGGGTGCTGAAGTAATGGATAGTGACGAGCCCGCTGGAGGGCGATGTGTCAAGTGCGCAGATCTTGACGGCTTCGGTGTTGAAGTTTACTTCGGTACAGCCCCCAGCCAGGCTGAGGTCACCGATGCACCGAAACTCAACGCTGGCTTTCAGAAAACTCGGGTTAATGAGCTGCAGCGTTTTGGCCGTGGTCCAGATGAATGGACGGTGAAGGACGGTGAATGGCACTATGAACTGAAGAGTCGAGTGATGCGTCTGGGACACGTGGCTTTCAATGTAGCGGATGCCGACGCCAGCATCGAATGGTACCAGAAACATCTAGGTGTTTTGATTTCAGACAACCTTCGTGATCCAGCGGGCGTGCGCGTTGGTGCATTCCTGCGTGCTGACTGTGGCGATACTCCGGTTGATCACCACACGCTGAACATTGTTGCAAAGGCTGGTCCGGAGGCACAATTCGCGGGTACGTTTGGCCACGGAGGATATGAAGTCACAGAGTCCGTAGACGACTTGATGGCGGGGCATTACCACCTGAAAACACTGGGCACATATCGTCACGAGTGGGGAATCGGTAGGCATCTTCTCGGAAGTCAGATGTACGATTACTGGAGGGACCCCACCGGTTTTACGTTAGAGCACTGGACTGATGGCGATTTACTGGATGCTTCAGTACCGACCAACGACAGTCACCCAAAAGAATTCATCATGGCCCAGTACGGTGAAGAAATTCCGACAACTTTTGGCTTGAGCATGCCTAACGATCAGGTAGATGCGTTCCGGGAAAGTGCACCCAAGATTACCGATCTTCTGAAAATGCTTGAGTAAAACTTTTCCGGTCTATATTCCTTTAAAAAGAGATAACAGAGTAAGGAGATAAAGATGGCGGTGGCCCAGAATGAAATCGCTATTGTAGGTGGAGGTATCGGTGGCCTGATTGTTGGTTACGGATTGCATCAAGAGGGCTATGACGTCCACATCTACGAACAGGCGCCTGAATATAAAGATATAGGTGGGCACCTTACGATGGATTCGCCCACGGTAGAGGTGCTTGCACGTTGGGGGCTGGATGAGCCGTTTAAAGAGATCTCCTGTGAGCTCAATGGCATGGAAGTTCGCAATATCGACGACGGCGGTGTCATTACGCATTTCCAGTACCCCAGTCTCGGTGCTCTGGGTGTCGATGATCCGAATGACACCGGTATCCGAATACTGCGTGCGTTTCTTCGTCCGGACTTCCTCGACATGGTTACCAGCCGAATGCCCAAGGAACGCTTGCACACTAACCATCGGCTTGTTGCACTGGAGAATGCTGAAGACTATGCAACGGCGGTGTTTGAGAATGGAGAACGCGTTCAAGCTTCGGTGATTCTCGGTGCTGATGGTGTCCATTCCATCGCAAGAAACATGTTTGACAAGGCTGAGGCGCATGCGGCTGGGCACACGATTCTCCGCACCCTGTGCAACGGAGATGTTCTACCTGAGGACTACCCGAACGACCGTATGCGCTTTTGGGATGGTTGGAAGTACGGTGACAAGGAAAATCAGATCGGTTTTCATGTGCTCACCGTCCCGGTTCGAGAGGGGCGCTATGTCAGTGTAGATCTGCAATTTATGGGAGGAGACCAACTCGAAGACTGTCATCCACAGGATGTGCCCATTGAACGAGTAGAAGCTCGTTACCCAGATACGATGGACCCTGTCATTCAGAGTATGGTTGATGCGAGGCTAGAGCCCATAACGGTGCACTCCCTGTATGACCGCCGGGTATCCACTTCGTGGGTGGGCGGGCGCATAGCTATTATGGGAGACGCGGCGCACAGCATGCGACCTAATCTGGGCCAGGGGGCCTGTCAGTCTATCCACGATGCGGGTCAATTGGTCGCCAGCATTAATGAGCTCGGTCCCGGAGCTGAGGCACTAAAGCATTACGAGGCGATTCGTAAACCGTACGTTGAATCTATCGTAGAAACGGCAAAGAACACCATGCCTGATCCGAAGAAGTGGAAAGACAAAGGGCAAAATGATGCGGCCTAAGGTGGCCGGAGTGATGGCAAACGGGCACCTGGGTTAAAGGCGATATTGTAAGGAGAGGTTTGATCATGGCATTTTTGAAAAACTGTTGGTACTGCGCTGGTTGGGCATACGAACTGGAGGATACGGGACACTTTGCCCGGAAACTTCTTGGTGAGAGTGTCCTCGTGTTTCGTAAAGAAGATGGTGAGGTGACAGCGATGAGTAATGCCTGCCCTCATCGGTTCGCACCTCTTTCCAAAGGACAGAGGCAGGGCGATAACTTTATTTGCCCCTATCACGGTCTGGAATTCAATGCGGAAGGGAAGTGTGTGGCTAATCCCAATGAAGGTGGTATTCCTAAAGCTGCTGTACTGAAGACCTATCCGCTGGTGCAGCGCTGGGGAGCCCTTTGGATCTGGATGGGAAATCCAGAGCTCGCCGACGAAGACATGATACCTGACTTTTCAATGGCCTCGGAGCGCGAAGGATGGAGCGTCGTGCGCGGCTTGCATTTCACTGAAGCGCACTACGAGTTGGTCGTAGACAACCTCATGGATCGTACGCACGTGCAGCACCTGCACCCGCTTCTGCGCTTTACTAGTGAGCGCCCGCCAAATTTTGAGCGAAACCAGAGCATGGATCAGGTGAGTGATCGCATGTTATGGGACTATCATGAAGAGCTGAACAGTCCGCCGTTCCCAATTCTTAACCTTACGTGGCCAGGCGCGCCCGACGACATCATGAACTACTTTGACGTTCGCTGGGAGGCCCCCGGTAACATGCTCCTGCATGCGGGAACTACGAAAATAGGTACAAATAGAGAGATTGGCGCTCACACAGAGGGTGCGAATCTAATTACTCCTTCTGATGAACGCACAACGTATTATTTTTGGAGTCAGGCTCGCGACACCAACATTGATAATAAGGAAATTGATGAGGGGATCAGAAAAGGCGTTGGTGAAACTTTTGAATTTGAAGACGGCGCTATGGTTGCAGACTGCGCAGAGCTTATGGGCACCAATGACCTTATGAGTCTTAATCCAGTTCTACTGCCCTCTGATGCTTCGGCGGTGCGTGTGCGTCGCTTGTTGGAAGCGCTCATTGCGAAAGAGCAGGAAGAGGAAGCCACGGAGCGGGGAAGCACTATTGCGACTGGCTGATCTATTTACGCTTGACTTAAGCTGAGCTTCCTCAATAATGAAGGCGGTCATTTATAGGGTTCTCGGTTTCAAAGGTTTTTCTTGTTCCTGATCTGCATAAGGTCGCTGTGCTGTAAAGAACAAGTTTATGGAACCTGGCAGGCTATAAGCTATGGAGTTTTGTGGATAGTGCATAGGGAACCACAACAACTGGTTGTATAAATAAAGATAAAAACGGGGATTTTTTATGAACAAACTATTGCCTATTAGCATCGCAGTTGCCTGGGCGGCAACGCCTCTCAACTTAAGGAGCGAACTATAATGAAAAGTTTATTGACAAAGTCAGGTCTCGCCATTGCTGTAGCAGGAACCTGTTTTACAGGGAATGCCTTAGCACAAACGGTTCTAGAAGAAGTGGTAGTGACCGCGAATAAGCGTGAGCAAAGTCTTCGGGAAATACCAACAAGTATCACCGCTATGACGGGTAATATGCTTGAAGATCGAGGTATTACCGAAGCGAAAGATCTCCATAAAATCGTACCTAGCATGATTACCGGGGTCGGTAACCGTGGCGAACCTACGATTAATATTCGGGGCGTGGGATATAACGAAGTCGGTAGTCCCGGGGTTGCTATACATGTTGATGGTGTTTACCAACCAAACCCAGGTATGGGTTTGATAGCTCAATATGATATTGAACGTGTTGAAATTCTTAGAGGTCCTCAAAGTACTTTGTACGGACGCAATGCCAACGGCGGTGTTGTAAACTACTTAACTAAGTCGCCCGATGATGAATTTGGTGGCTCAGTAACGCTTGGTATAGCGGACTACGGCCAAACAAGAATCTCGGGCAGCTTAAATATGCCTATTAGTGATGATTGGGGAGTACGCCTTAGTTTAACGGGCATGCAGCGCGATGACGGTTTTTACGAAAATATCCTGCCAACAGGACCAGACACAGGCAAGATTGATCACAGTTACGGTGGTCGTTTAGTAATCGATGGAGATATAAACGACGCGGTAAGCCTGAAGCTGACGGCTACCTTTGCTGACAATGAAACTTCGCCCAACAGCACAGTGACGCTCGCACCTTCCTACAACCCTGCGCTGGCGAATGATCCAATTGCCACTGGCGATTTCAAAATCGCACATGGCGGTGACAATTCGAGAGAAACTACCTATGAAGCGCTATCAGTCATTGTAAATTGGAGTCTAAGCGAGATATGGTCTTTGACGTCAATCTCTGGCTATCAAGCCCATGATGTTGAGCGGTTTGGAGACTTTGATTTCCTAGAGACAAACCTCATATTGAATCAGGTTGATGAGGAAAACCAAACCTTCACACAGGAGTTTAATCTCGCCGGATCTCTTGGTGCTGTTGATACCGTGTTTGGCTTGTTCTATCTGGATGATGCGTACGAGAATTACACGCAGTTTACCTTCCCAAGCGGTTTCGGCCCCTTGCCGCCTTCGAATGAGCCCTTACTTAGGAATCTGGTGCCTTACTACGATACGACTTCTGTAGCGCTATATGCGGATGGTAGCTGGAATGTCTCGGAAGACTTTAGACTTTTGGTGGGCATTCGATATTCAGATGATGAGCAGAGCGTTGGGCAGGATCTCACAGTGTTCGGTCCACCTGGGAGGGTTCCATGTTCAGCCGGAACAGTTGTGCAAACTGACATCGATGGCACATCAACCATTGGTCGTTTGGGTGGCCAGTATGACCTAACAGATAACAGCAATGTTTATGCCACATATTCTGAAGGCGTAAAAACCGGTGGTGTTAACCGAGCAAGTTGTCAGGATGTATTTGAAGATGAGGAAGTTAAGAGTTACGAACTAGGTTATAAAATGCAGTCAGAAGACGGAAGCTTTGCGGCAAATATTACTGCATTTTTCTATGATTACACCAACCTGCAAACAAACCAGATTCTTGGTCTTGTTTCCTCAATTAATAATGCGCCTGGTGCCGAAGTACTTGGCCTTGAACTTGATGGCCTGTGGCGACCTGATGAGCATTGGACAATTTCGGCCAGTTTGTCATTGTTAGATGCTACCTATTCGGAAGAGTTCTTGAATACGAATGCTGCAATAGCTCCTGTGGTTGTCGGGCCACCTCCGGCTCCCGGCGCCCCACCGGTTACGGAGGTGACAGTCGCTGACGTTAATGGTAATCGCTTGAATTATGCACCTGAGGTGTCAGGTAATTTTTCCATTGGTTACAGAACCGATCCGATATTTTCAGAAGGAACACTGGACCTCCGTTTAGACGCAAATTATCGATCGGAAGTGACCTTGCGAGAGTTTGATTTGGAAAGTGATCGAACTGATACTATTACCTTAGTTGGTGTTTCAGCTAAATGGACAAGTGCGTCGGAAAACTATAGCGTTAGGCTTTACGTTGATAACCTTACCGATGAGGGGTATTACGAATTTGCATCGGCGGCAAGCCAATCTGGTTATGCGTTTGCTACTTGGAATACACCGCGTCAATATGGTTTGGAGTTTAACGTAAACTTTTAGCTTGATTTGATGCTAGTGTAGGTATCTATTTGTAGACAATCAGAGCCTTAATAATCTGACTATACCGGCCTTCGGTTTTGTATAGTCAGATTTATTCTGTAGTCTAGTGGTCGTCTAATTTGGCGTAAGTTAGTCAAGTTTTTGTTCTACTAATCACGGCGGCAAATTTTAGTAGCCAACCGCACTCTTTAAGAGGCGTTGCATCGTCAAATCCAGTTCGTGAAGAAATGGAAGTGCAGCTAGGGCTTTCAATTTACTCTTTTTGAGCTGGAAAACTTAATGTTATATCTAGCAATTTATTGCGGGTCTTATATTGTTCCCATTGCTCTATAAGTTCTTGTCGCTTGTCGGGATACTGAAGACTAAGGTCATTTATTTCGGCGGGGTCTTCTTTTAAGTTGTATAACTGCCAATCGTCATTACCTAAAGGTTTTGAGATGTGAAGAATTTTCCAGTCACCATCAAAATACGCTTTAGAGCCAAGAAACTCATAGCCCACATTGTTTGCCCCTTCGTAAGGTACTTCAATGTTACCTTCAAGAAAATTCAGTACTGATTGCCCTTGCATGCCCAGCACCGTTCGTCCCTCGAATTGCTTGGGGTGATTTATGCCAGTAAGGTCAAGCAGGGTTGGCATGATGTCACGGACGTGGAAAAAAGCGTGGTTCATTGTGCCCTTATTTTCAGTGTCACCCGGAAGCTTTACGAGCATTGGCGATTTAATCCCGCCCTCTGCTGGAAAGGCCTTCATCAGACGGCTGGGAGCCATACTGGCTTGAGCCCAGCCAGCACCCATGTGAATGTATGAGTTTCTTAAGCCGCGGTTATCTAAACTATTGTCAAAGGAAGACATAAACTCTGCAGACATTCCAGGCATTACGCTGCCGTCGCTGCCACTGGCGCCATTATCTGAAAAGAACATAATTAGGGTGTTTTCGTATTCGCCACTTTGCACCAAATGGGCGATCACACGTTCGATCTGTTCGTCCATGTAGTCAACCATTGCTGCATAGACTTCCATGTTTCGGGCCGTTTCGGCTCTTTCGATGTCTGATAATTGATCCCATGGCCTAACGTGCGGTAGTCGTGGAAATGGGCGAACATCTTTGTCAAAGATGCCTAAATCTTTCAAAGCTGCAAATCGTTCCGAGCGTAATTTATCCCAGCCGCCGTTGTATTTACCTCTGTATTTTTCGATATACTTTTGGGGAGCGTGCAGTGGATCATGTGGGGCTGTGAATGATAAAAAAGCGAAAAAAGGTGCGTCCTTAGATTGATCTCGCTTCATCCATTCCAGCAAAATATCGGTGTAGTATTTAGTTGAATAAAAATTTTCGGGTAATGAATCAACACGTTTACCATTACGTCTGTATATCATTTCCAGGGGGGGTGACATCGGGCGCATGTCGCTCCAGTGACTGCCACCTCCGATGAGCAATGCGAAACTTTCATCAAACCCTCTGGCGTACGGGCTTGTCTCTTCCGTTAGGCCAAGATGCCATTTGCCCGCCATATAGGTTCTGTAGCCCTCCGATTGCAATAGTTCGGGTAAGGCCACAACCTCAAAGTTAAGGTGGCCGGCGTAGCCAGGAATGCCGTCCATTTCCGGTGTCGTAATTTCACCCATTGTGCCCAGGCCGGCCAAGTGATTGTCGGTGCCTGACAGCAGCACCGATCGCGTAGGCGAGCAGGTGGGCAACACATGAAAGTTTGTTAGCTGCAAACCATCTTGCGCCAACCCATCCAGCGCAGGTGTTGCTATTTCACCACCAAAAGCGCCCATATCCGAATAGCCCATATCATCCGCGACAATAAGAAGAATATTGGGCCGCGTTGATTTGATGGATGCCGGCTTGCTTGCAGTCGCATTTAATTCTTCAGAAGATTCGGCATCAAATTTCTGCTCACATCCAATTATCGCCAGGAAGGTTAAAATAATTACGAAGGATAGTGCTAGATGATTTTTCATGGTTATCTGTCTAAGTATAGCGCAATGTATTGCTTGGGGGTTCAATCGGTTGAATGCTGAGATCACTAAGCCGGGCTAAAACCATCACTATAATGCTTCTTTAAGCTGTTCCATCTTCCGGCAAGCATTCAGTCATAATCACCTGCACGTCTGCCGCGCCTTCACGAATTTTGCGGGCTAGCTGGTATTCTTCCGAGTCGTACCATCTGCGGGCCGTCTCCATATCGTCGAATTCGGTAACAATCAGATACTGACTCGCAACGCCTTCGCGGACCTCCAGCGCCCCGGGTCTGACTCTAACATGTCCTCCATGCTGGGCCACGATGGGATGAGCCCGTTGTCGATACGCGAGAATTTTCTGCTCATCGTGGACCTGCAAATAATTGAAAATTACGAATGCAGTCATAGGGTTGCTCAGTAGTTTTTTGGCAGTAGGCCGGTGACTTTCTTTTCTTGTTTTAGCTGCCCAACGGAAACAGTAAGGCGTGAGACACAAATAAGTTTTTCCGCATGGTATACCCGCACTTCCCAGATGTGAGTGAGGTAGCCAATATGAATTGGTTTGCAAACACCAGTGACGACGCCGCTGCGCGCACTGGAAATGTGATTGGCATTGACCTCAATACCCACAGCAAAGTGGGTCTCTACGTCAATGCAGGCGTAGGAGGCAGCGCTGCCAAGGGTTTCAATCAGCAGCACTGTGGCGCCACCGTGGAGCAGCCCATAGGGTTGTGTGGTGCGCGAATCGACCGGCATTGTGCCCGTTAGGGAATCTTCACCAACTTCAGTAATGCAGATGCCAAGGTGAGAGATGGAACAACCCTCATGGATATCGTTCAGAGTTTGCGCTGTTGGTCGTTTATGCCAGATGCTCAATGGATTCTCCCTGCTATGGATTGGCGCCACCGCGTGGCTGGTTCAGGCTGTTTTTGTCGAAACCGGCAATTTGCTTGTAGCGCTGCGCAATGGTTTCGAGTTCGGCGTGGCCGATAACGTCGTCAATGTGTTCGAAGCCCTGGGGTGCTCTTTCCTCGGCCATTTGCATTACTTGCTCCGGACCATTTTTGCGATTGGCTAGCACGATGGCTGAGACCTTAGGTCGGCGTTCGGAATCATAGGCACTAAAAGCTGTCGCCGGGTCCTCGTTCATTTGCATCATGCGGGTCATGCAAGCCGCATCAAGAATGCCTTGGGAAGCGCCGTTAGAGCCAATGGGATACATCGGATGTGCCGCATCACCCAACAGCGCCACCCTGCCAAAGGCCCAAGTTTCGATAGGGTCGCGGTCCACCATAGGGAACTCATAGATGCTGGATGCGTCGCGGATCAACTGCGGAATATCCAGCCAGTCGAACTGCCAGGATTCAAACTGAGGCAGGAAATCTGCCAACTTGCCAGGTCGATTCCAATCCTCGCGTGACATCAGTTCCTTGGGTTCATAGCGCAGTTCGGCAATCCAGTTGCTGTAGGACTTGTTGTGGCGATAGTGGTCGCCACTGATTGGGTAGCAGACGAACTTTTGGTCCTGGTGGCCAGCCATAAACATAGAGCGCCCGCTAAGAAAAGTGTCCGACTCGGTGACTCCGCGCCAGAGGATTGCGCCGTTCCATACTGGCATGCCCTCATCTGGGTAGTGTATTGCACGTACCCTTGAGTGAATGCCATCGGCCGCTATTACACAATCGGCCAAGTGCTCGGCCACCGTATCACCGCTGGCCCTATCAATAAAGTGCAGGCGCACCCGACCGTCCTCAACAATATCGTAATCCTGGAGATGATGACCACAGTGCAATGCATTCTCGCCCATGCGCTCAACAACGGTTCTTGTTAGCAGGCTTTGCAACTGGCCCCTGTGGATGGAGAGCTGCGGCCATTGGTAACCAGCCTCAAGGCCGCGAGGTTCTCGCCAAATCTGTTGCCCAAGTTTATTAAAGTAGCACAGCTCTGAGGTTTCAATGGCCACCGCACGCAGTTCATCCAGCAAGCCAATCTCGGTCAGTTCTTTTACGGCGTGCGGCAACAGGTTGATGCCAACACCGAGTTCGCGCAGTTCGGTGACACTTTCAAAAATCTTGCAAGGGATACCCGCTTTGTGCAGCATCAGCGCGGTGGAGAGGCCGGCTATGCCTCCGCCAATAATACTCACCATCATGGTTTTGGCCTCTTATTTATAAAGTACGTGTAAATAGGCCACTATATCATTTCAGTTCGCTTGCCGCTGGAAATCAACAATTGAAAAAGCCAATATCGGTCTCATGAATGCAGTAATCTGTGTGTCAATTTAAAGTGATGCTGCTTCGTCAATGTCCTTGTAAACCTTTGGGTTTGATGGTGCATTCCTGGCAGCCTCCACAATTGACTGGGTGAAAGGTTTGCGCAGCGCTTCGTAGGACTTCAACGCCTCGTGAGTGAGCCCAAACTCAGAAAACGCATCGAGAATTGCACCCGCATCCTGAATCGACTGACAAGCTCCCTGCGCAAGATAGGGGCGCATCGAATGTGCGGCATCCCCAAGAAGCACAATTCGGCCCTCCACCCACTTTTCGGCAACCGGGCGATCGTATAGCGGATACGCTGAGATTGGCTCCAATCGAGAATCGATCATATCTTTGACGACCGGATCGAGTGTTTCCGGATAACGCGCCATCACTCGATCCAATGGAATATCCAGAGGATCGCAGTCCTCAAAAAGATCTCCACCTTGAAATTGCAGATCTAGACTCAGAACCGTTCCGTTACGAACAGGCGCTGTAAGAAGGGCTGCCCCGTCCTCTCCTTTCAACAAATCTCCGTATTCAGAGCCATCCCAATACAGAAACTTATTGATTCGCAGTTCCTCGGGAACAACGTCTATGGCGCATGAGGTTCGTAATATTGAGTAGTGCCCTTTGGTCGCCGGCACGTCATCAAACTTCTTGCGCGCAAGCGACCTAACGCCATCTGCTGCAATGACTATGGAGGCTGAAACTTCCTCGCCATTATCAAACGAGGCAACTGCTCCGTTTTCGCGCCCCTCAAGCTCTATCAATTTGTGATCGACATGCAATTTGCCTTCGGGAATGTGCCTCTTGAGAAGATCCAACAAGTCTGAGCGCATGAAGGAGTTGATGACTCGAGTTCCCATTCGATCTGGAGCATCCACCCCCAGGGAACCGATGTCTAGAAATGGCACAGTCATGATTTCTTCGCCAGAATCGATTTTTTTGATTAAGATTTCCGGGCACAGGCAGGCCATTTTGCGGAACGCATCCTCCAAGCCGGCACGGGCCAAGACCGCGATGGTATAACTGTCAATATTCAGGTGGCCACCAATATCAAGATAAACGGGTGCCTGTTCATAAACATGCGCATCATATCCAGCTTGATTGAGCAAAACTGCGGCAGAAAGCCCGCCGATACCGCCGCCAATAACTGCGATCTCCACTTCGTTTTTAGACATAAATAACCCCCAAGTTTCTAACTTTTCCCAATTGACTTCGAACGTTAGCGCTCAGCAGCATAGCGTCCTCCCAAACCGTTATTGCACGCCATTATCACTTCGAACGGAAGCGCATTGGCAGCGTCTCGAACCCCTGCGCCAAAGTGTTTGCAATACGCGTCGGCTCACCAGCAAGTTCGATAACTCCAACATGCTTATGCAGAGCGTTCAAAATTGTTTCCATCTCCAGCTGGGCCAAGTGCTTACCGACGCAAAGGTGCATGCCATGCCCCCACGCCAATTGATCTACTGGCTTACGGTCAACATCAAACGTATCCGGATTAGGGTATTTTCTCTCATCGCGATTTGCCGCTCCATTTAACAGCCACACTCGCGCACCTTGAGGCACGACGAAATCACCAACGGTATAATCTTCAGCGGCATATCGAGTAAAACCACGGAGTGCCGTAGCCATACGAACGGACTCAAGAACAATGTTCTTTGACAATTCAGGATTGGCTACAAACTTGTCCCATGCACCCGGAGAAGTCGCTAAGCCATAAAGCATTTGGCCCATCGAGTAGATAGTCGTATCCAGCGAAGGAACAATATAATCGCCAAGCAAGCTTTGGGCCTCAAACTCGCTTAGCTTCCCGTCATCGACGGCAAGGAACAGCTTATCCCCCCATCCGCCGGGAATTAGATTTTCCCTATCTTGCCCCAGCAAGAATTGAAGGAACTCCTGTATAGCGTTCATCCGCTCGGGATCAGCTTCGCCTGATTGAGCTGGGCCCCAAGCATTGAATATAGCATCGGACCATGCCAGCATCTTTTCGTAACCAAAGTTCTGTATGCCAACCTGTTCTGCAACGACATTCAACGGCAGCAAGGACGCAACTTCTTTCATCGCATCAAATGTATTACCGTCAGTCAGGTGGGGGATACGCTCTTCCGCCAGCTGAGACAAGCGGTCCTTCAGGTCTTGGATGGCCGCGGGACTGAGAGGCTGCATTAGAATCTTCTTCAATCTGAGATGATTGTCGCCATCGCTGATAAGTGTGGATGCTTGCTCGCCAGCTGCGGAATTGGTGACTGGGTTCATCGACACCCCTTCACCGCTGATGAGCGTCCCATTGGCTCGAAGGCCCGCTTTCACATCCTCGTATCGCGCAACAACATAAACATTTAGAGATGGCACCCAAACCAGGCGACCTAGGTCTCGCAACT
Source organism: Pseudomonadales bacterium (assembly GCA_045106985.1). GTDB lineage: Bacteria > Pseudomonadota > Gammaproteobacteria > Pseudomonadales > JAUIET01 > JAUIET01. The sequence goes on from JBGCFQ010000008.1 coordinate 20,503, forward strand.
CTTTGAACATTTGCCGCGAATCGTGGAGATTTTCCTCCGAGAACACATTACCTTCATAAACGGGGATAGATTGAACTACTTCTGTCATGCTCCACTCTCTCTTATTGTCGAATTCAATGCACAATGCAGCACAATGCCAGGTCAAAGATCAATCAAGGCAGTCATTGGCGCATTATTTGGTTCCCTGAAGTGACCTGTCGCAACTAGTTATCTTTACGACGGCTAGTGGCTTTACAGATTCAACTTTACAATAAAAGTATAAAAAATATAATAATCTATTGATTTATAGAAAGCTATAGATGAGACTCGACACTTATATCTCCGTCATTCTCAGCAAAATACTATAAGCAAACGCTCATATGACTACCGGCTCAACAACAAAGCCTGAGTTCACTCCCCGCTATACGAACTATGTATTGGGAGCGCTCTTAGTTGTCTACGTCTTCAATTTTATAGACCGCCAGATCCTGGCAATTCTCGCTCCCGCCATCAAGGCTGAACTTGGTCTTTCGGATACTCAAATCGGAGCGCTTTCTGGTATCGCGTTCGGCATTTTTTATGCGACGTTAGGTATTCCTATTGCTCGCTTGGCCGATAGATTCTCACGAGTAAACATTATTGCCATTTGCCTGGTGATTTGGTCGTTTATGACGGCGATCTCAGGCTTCGCAAATAACTTCGTGCAGCTTCTTATAGCGCGAGTGGGTGTTGCGGTCGGTGAAGCGGGTGGCACGCCGCCTTCGCATTCCTTGATTTCAGATTATTTCCCACCCAATAAGCGCGCTTCTGCATTGGGTGTGTATGCGCTGGGAATACCAATCGGCATTTTAGGCGGCAACTTTCTGGGTGGCTGGATCAGCGAACTCTATGGTTGGCGTGCTGCATTTTTTATCGTAGGGGTTCCAGGTGTGCTGATCGCCTTGCTGCTTAAGTTCACCGTCAAAGAGCCTCCTCGTGGGCACTCCGAACAGCGCCACGTAGAAATCAAGCAAGTACCTTTTTCTATGGTGTTACGAACAATGTGGGGAATGCGCAGTTTTAAGTACCTTGCGCTTGGTGCTGCCACGCAGGCGTTCGCAGCCTACGGAGTGATTGCCTGGATGCCTTCGTTCCTGATCCGTGCCCACGACATGAGCATCGCTAATGTGGGTATGGCGCTGGGTGTGATTATTGGTCTTTGCGGAGGTGCCGGGACGTTTTTAGGAGGTGTACTTGGCGACCGACTCGGAGCGCGCAACGTTAAATGGTATATGTGGATGCCGGCCATTTGTTTCCTTGTGGCTTTGCCCTTGTCAGTGTGTGTGTTTCTGTCGGAAGATCTGACCACCACCTTGGTTTTGTACGCTATTCCTGTGTTTCTGCTGAATGTCTACACAGCACCCACGCTCGCCATGACTCAGAACCTGGCGCCGCTAGCGATGCGCGCTGCCGCGTCCGCTTTATTGTTTTTTATCATGAACTTGATCGGGCTGGCGCTTGGCCCAACGGTGGTCGGGATCCTAAGCGATGTCCTGCAGAACAATTGGCAGATAAACGCAGTGGAGTCGCTGCGTTGGGCACTCATTGTTTGTAACTGTGCCTATTTCCTCAGCGTGCTGTATTACTTTTTGGCAGCACGAACACTGGAGGCCGACCTGGCGCTCGACAAAGTTAGCGTGCCAGATAATGCTTCAACTAACCTCTAATCACAGCAAAGGACCGGAATTATGTCTGACAGATCTATTAGCCTTTATGACTCGCACGCGCACCTTATCTCGGATGACCCTGATCGCTATCCGCGCCAGCCGGTTCCCGTTGATATGTCTAAATTTCCCAAGGGTTCTCCTTTTGGGCCCGGCGTCATGGGTTTTCCGGGCGGCTACCATGGTGCTAATCCACTCAACCTGAAGCCGACCGCAGAGCAACTTCACGATTGGATGCAAGAGGAGAATGTTGTCGGTATCGCGGCGGTACAAAAAGGGCTGATTTATCGCACCGATAATAGCTATATCGTCGATGCTGCTAATCTCTTCCCTGAAGAGATGAGCGCAGTCATCATTATTGACCCGGCCGAAGAGAAGACCTTGCCCATGATCCGGGAGCTTTCGGGGCGGGGTGTCGTCGGTGTTCGATTCTTTCCGTTGAATCTGGATCTTGACAAGGTTGCTTGGCTCAGTTCGACGGAGTCGCTCGCGGTTTGGGAGCTTGCCAATGATCTAGGCTTGATCGTTGATATCGAAGCGCCAATGATAGATCAGGGCATGCTCATACCGTTGATAGAAGGAATGGCGGATCGCTTTCCTAAGCTGCGGATCGTCTTGGACCATCTTTTTCTACCCCGGGTGACCGACCAGGATTTTGGTATCGGCGCGAACTATGAGGGTCTTGCCGCGCGCGATAATATCTACGTTAAATGGACGTCATTGAACATGGATGTAATTCATGTGAATGACGTTGCCCCGGAAGATGTGTTGCGCCGCGCCGTAGATTTTTTCGGTGCCGACAAGGTTATGTGGGGGTCTGATATTGGCACGTCATCAGGCACTTATAAGGAGATGGTTGATCGTGCTTACGACTCGACTCGCCATCTAACAGATGAAGAAAAGCGCAAAGTTCTTCATGATACCGGTCGGCGAGTACATACCGGTAGGGCGGCTGATTAGGCCTAAGAATTCTTAGATCAAGTAACCGCCGTCTACTGGATGGGACTGCCCGGTGATGAAAGAGGCTTCATCGGAGCAAAGCCACATTACCGTTTCGGCGACCTCTTCCGACTTGCCGAAACGACCCATTGGGTACTTCATTTTCAGCTGCCCTGAGATTGCATCATTAGTCGTTATTGGTTCGGTCATCGGTGTTTCGGTCATCGCAGGGCAAACCGCATTGACTCGAATGCCTTGGCTCGCATACTCAAATGCAGCTGCCTTTGTTGCGCCAATCACCCCATGTTTGCTGGCGTAATACGCGACGCCAATAGGACCGCCTCTTAAACCAGAGATGGAGGAGATGTTGACGATCGCACCTTTGCCACGCTTCAGCATTTCGGGTATTTGCAGCTTCATGCAGGTAAACACGCCCTTAAGATTCACGTTGATCACATCGTCCCAGTCATCCTCTGGATATTCTGCGGTAGGCACGAATCCGGGTCCGCTAATGCCAGCATTATTTACTGCATAATCCAGGCCGCCATACAGGCTGACGCAAGTGTCAACCATGTGTTCTATGTCTGCTGTTTTGGCAACATCAGCGCGGACAAAATGCGCTTCGCCACCTAGGTCTTTGATCATACTGGCGGTTCGCTCACCTTCTGACTCGCGGCGAGCGGATATGACCACTTTCGCGCCTCTCCGCGCAAACGCTACTGCAATAGCTTCACCGATTCCAGAATTACCTCCGGTCACCAGGGCGATCTTAGACTCAAAACTCTTGTTCATTAATCTGTTCTCTGAATGCCTGTATGTTAGGCGACTGGCTTTGCCATGACTTACGCCCGCCAATTATCAAACAATATGCGTATAGACTTCTCTAAATCGCGGTGCCCTACGGCAGGTGTATACGTTTCACCCGCAATTCGCCCTAAATGTCGAAAATGCAGATCGAGCACTACCATCGATGCCACATTCACATCGAGGGCTGAGGACACAGTTCCTGCCTTTTGGCCTAGCTCCAGAGCTGTTCGAATTTGATCTATCTGCCAATCGTGACTCCAGTTAGTGGCATCGCGAACGGGACCTGCTGTCTTGGATTGAATGAAGAAATCGACGGTAAATTTGTGGGACACAAAGTCGAGCCCTTGTTCGTAGGTATCCAGCAGCGCAACAATGCTCTCGGCTGGGTTCTTTGGAAGATCTTTAAGTACTTGCTCTGCTCTAAGGCGAATCTCATCCCAGTCTTTTCGATAGATCTCGGCCAGAACCCCTTCCTTGCTGTCGAAATAAGTATAGATAGTGGCAACGCCAACCACCGCCGCATCGGCGATGGCGTCCATATTCGTTTTGCTATAACCGAGCTTCATGAACAGCTTTCTTGCCGCTTCCAAAATTTGTTCTCGTCGCGCGACCTTTTGTCGCTCTCTTATAGATGACATTCATCCACCCCAAATCTGTATATTGTAACTTAACGAGCAGTCAAAAAATGCACACGGAGATTTTCCCAACAATAAACCAGTAAATTATTTAAACATAGAAAAGCCATTATAATTGCAAATAAATATTTTATGTGATTATATTCAGGCAATTGGCCGAGTCATAGTTTGGTTAGCTATATCGAACCTGTTGTGACTAATTAAAGTTACCTGAATAATAAAGAGGGTTTCAGCATGCATTACTCAAAGACGAAGGTCCTGTGCGGATCACTAGCAGCAGTTCTTGCCTCACCTACTGTAGTCGCTCAAGGTGGAGATGGTATTAAATTAGAGGAAATAGTCGTTACGGCTACTCGAGTTGAAACCACCTTGCAGGAAACGCCGGTCGCTGTAACGGCTATCTCTGGCGCTCAAATAGAACTCGCCAATATCCGAACTCTGCAGGACGTTGCAGCCTATGTGCCTAGTATGTCGATAGGTAACCGCGCAGGCGAGGGTGCAGGCGGTGGTGCGGTGTCAATTCGTGGCATGGGAGTTGATGCGCAAGATTCTGCGGCCGCGGTAGCCACCTATATTGATGACGTTTATTTCGCATCCGCCCGTGGCAATATTCTTGGTCTGATGGACGTTGACCGTGTTGAGGTTCTGCGTGGCCCGCAGGGTACGTTGTTCGGGCGTAATGCCATTGGCGGCGCGGTTCAATATGTGACGGTTGCGCCCAGTACCGAAGAATTTGACGGGTTTGTGAAGGCCAGCGTAGGGGAGTGGGGCAATCAAGAGATTTCAGCGGCCTTCAATATCCCGATGGGCGACACGCTTGCGTTGCGGATTGCAGGCTTGCAGCGCGAGAATGATGGTTGGGTGAGAGACGAGTCCCGAGGTGCAGACCTTGGAGATGCTGAATCCACGGCATTGCGCTTGCGCTTACGATGGCAACCAAGCGACGCGCTAACGGCCGATTTAAAGTACGAGACAACTGAGCAGGAAAGTGAGGGCGTTCCGAGTTTGGTTGATGGCTTTGAGAACAATGCGCTGTTTTTGGCGATCGGCAATAACAACGCCGCGCTGGTTATGCAGCCGCAACTGCAGAATTTTTTTGACAACAGTGATATTTCAACCGGCAACACAGACCCAAGCAGCTTCTCCACACCTGGCATCAATGGTCGCGATACCTGGGACTTTGAGTACGATAGCTTTTCCTTGAATGTCACCTACGACATCTCAGACACGCTATCCATCAAATCGGTAAGCTCCTATGCGGAGTACTCAGACGAGTTATTCCGTGACATTGATGGGACGCCAAGACCCGTTATGGAGGTGGCCTTCGCACCCAAAGATTATGAAGTGTTTACCCAGGAAATACAGCTTATTGGCAGCGCAATGGACGGCCGGCTGAACTACACGACGGGCTTATACTATTTTGACGGCGAGGAGATCAATGGTCTGCAAGTGAACACTATTGGTGTTGTGGCTCTGCCTGGACCGCCTCCACCACAAGCTGGTCCAAGTGTGGTGAATGAGTCGACCTCCGTGTTCGCTCAAGTGGGTTACGACCTGACGGACGCGTTCACAATAACGCTGGGATATCGGTATACCGATGAAGACGTGACATCCATTGAGGAGGTAGGTTTCACCGAAGCGTCGACCTTTAACTTTACGGATTCCTCCCCCTACCTTGGTCTGCAATATCAATTCAACGACGACATGATGGCATACGCCAAAGCCGCGAAAGGTTTCCGGGCCGGTGGGCGCAGGGCTAACTTTCGACTCCCTGGTGGGGTGGCGGATTTTGATCCGGAAGAGGCATTCACCTACGAAGCCGGTTTGCGCATGGAGTTCATGGATGGTCGTTTGCGTTTTAACCCCACTGTTTACATGACGGAATGGGAAGAGATTCAGTTCCTCAATGTGGTCACCACTGCAGCAGGACCTGTTATAACCACTTCAAATGCAGGTGACGCTGATATTTTTGGGGTAGAGATTGAAGGTCAATTTGCGCTTAGCTCAAACTTAATCCTTAGAGCCAGCTATTCCTATATGGATGCCGAGTACACGCGGGTCGAAGCGTTAACCCAGAATACGTTTCCTAATGGAGTGCAGTTTGTCTCTCCATTGCCAGGTGTTATCCCCCCGGTTGTTCCGGTTGGCGGAGTATTGATCCCGGCGCTGACGACAGATTCCGAATTGCAGCGAGCACCTGAGAATAAGTTTACGATAGGCGGCATGTATACCTACAATCTCGACGGCGGTGCGGAGATCCTCTTTTCAGCTGATTACCTTTGGTCAGACAAGCAGAAAACGTTGGGTTTGGATACTGCGGTTACGATGCCTTCTTATGGCTTGCTAAACGGTCGAATTCAGTACAACGCGCCGGACGGCAAGTGGAGCGTTGCGGCCTATGGTAATAACTTGGCAGATGAGTTTTACCTCGTGGGTGGCGTAGACTTCGCGGCTGGCTACACAGTGGGTAGCCGTCAATACGATGTTGGCAGGCCTCGTGAGCTGGGCGTCAGTGCGACGTTCAACTTCTAAGCGGACCTAATAGGGCGCTGGTGTCGCGCGCCCCGTTTTGTTTCAGGGTGTATTTCGATTACAGCGCATCAAGGCCGTTCTTGATGCAGATAAACGGTTCGAGGATAAACTAAATGTCAGATTCATTGACGGTGAAAACGTTTCGCTCCAGAGTATGCGCCAACGAACTTCTGGTCGGTACCTTTCTCAAAACACCAACCGGCCATGCCACCGAAATCCTCGGTGATTTGGGTTTTGATTTTATTGTCATTGACGCTGAGCACGCACCTTTCGATCGTGTTGTTATCGATCAGATGTTAGTTGCATGCCGAGCGGCAGGAACGGCGGGTATTGTCAGGGTTGCGAATGCATCGGCTTCTGGCATTCTTTCGGTGTTGGATTGTGGTGCAAAGGGTGTGCTAATACCCCACGTAACCAGCGCAGCGATGGCTACTGATATTGTTGCTGCTTGTCGTTTTCGCGGCGGCAACCGCGGCTTTTCCAATTCAACACGCGCGGGCAACTACGGCCGCATGGGCATGTGGGACTATGTTGATCACTGTGACGCCGAGGCAACCGTGATTGGCATGATCGAGGACCCCGAAGCAGTGGACGCTATCGACGAGATTGTTGCGGTTGAAGGCCTGGACGCGGTGTTTATAGGTCGAGGCGATTTAACCGTGGCCTATGGCGCGCCAACACCAATCGCAGATGAAGTTACCAATGCGTTGTTAAAAATCACTAAGGCCGCCAAGGCCGCGGGAAAAGCAGTGCTTACGGTGACTCCAGGCGGAGAAGACGCCAGCTGGTTGACCGGACAAGGAGTAAGTGGTCTGATTGTTGCCTCAGATCAGGGGTTTATGCGCCAGGCTGCAGGAAAGTGTTTGGCCGATTTACGTCAATTATCAGCATAAGGTTTTATCTATGTCAGACAATAACGATCCTAGGGCAAAGCTAGCCACCTACGCTACACACAAAAGTGAAGGCAATGCCTCCCCGGAGTTTGCCAAGTTCTATGAGGCCGAGCCGCAGGAAAACGAAGGTGGAACCAAGAGCTGGTTCATTAGAGGTCAAAATTTTGTTCTGGTCATGACCGAAGCGGCTCCCGGTGCGGTTCTCGCGCGCGATGGGCAGATCGATGAGTACACGATATTGCTGGAGCACGAAGGCACATCCGCTGACATCTCCTGGAACAATGACAATGAGAGCGTTGCGGGCCATAGCATTGTGATGATACCGCCCGGTGACAGCCGTGTGAGCTTGCCCAACGGTGGTCGAGTTACGCGTTTGTTCACCTCAAAGTCTGATGACCTGGTCGCCAAATGCCCAAATGCTCAGTCTTACCTAACAGTTAAGCCAAATGTTGCACCTTATGAGCCGTGGCCTGACCCAATTGGTGGCTGGAAAATCCGCGCCTACAGTCTGGACACGCCTCTCCCGGCTGGCGCTTTCGCGAAAATGTATCGCAATACCAATTTTATGGTGAATGTATTCCAGGTGTTTGACGAACCTCGTGACCCTAAGAGAATGTCGCCACACTCGCATGATGATTTCGAACAATGCTCTCTTGCATTGCAAGGCGACTGGGTGCATTCCCTGCGTTGGGCATGGGGCACTGATCTGGGAGAGTGGCGTGAAGACGAGCATCTGGAGTGCGGCGCGCCGTCTGTTTTGGTGATTCCCGCATCAACAATCCATTCTTCTCGTTGGGTAGCCCATGGCCCAAACCAGTTGGTGGATATTTTCTCGCCACCAAGAGTCGACTTCTCGAAGCAAGAAGGATGGATATTGAATGCCGATGAATACCCAATGCCTGAGGGCGTGTAATTGCCTGTTAGCGCCGAGAGGCGTTTCAAGCCACGCGCCGCTGATCTGGCCTACCTGCGTTTTGCGGCGCCTGATCTTGATGCCATGTCCAGTTTTCTTATCGATTTTGGTTTGCAGGTCAGTGCATCAATAAGCGATTCGGGCGTGCCTGTATTGTATGGGCGTGGCACGGACGGTAGCCCCTACTGTTACGTAGTTGAGCAAGGTGAACCTCGTTTCATTGGCATGGGCTTTTGCATGGGTTCAGAAGAAGACTTATTGGCGCTAGCCGAGTTCGATGGCTCAACATCGCTCGCTGAACTGAACACACCCGGCGGTGGGCGCTATGTGCGGTTCATTGATCCTCAGGGTTATGAAGTCGATGGCCTTTTTGGTTGGAACTTAGCTGAGGCAACTCCGCCAGCACAGCGCAGCCCACTTAATTTTGGCGAGCAAAGGGAACGCAAAGATATTCCGGTACGACTCACTGCCGGGCCTTCTCGCGTGAAGCGCATCGGGCACTGCGTAGTGTTTGTGAAGGACTTTAGAGGCAGCGAGATCTGGTACAAACAACGATTTGGTTTTCTCACGTCGGATGAAATTTTTGCTGGATCCAAAGACAAGGTAATCGGCGCTTTTATGCGCTGCGATCAGGGAGAAAAGCCAGTTGACCACCACACCGTGTTTTTGCTGGGCGTTGCTGACAAGGCACCCGGGCTGCAGCACGCTGCCTTTGAGGTCAATGACTGGGATGACTTGATGCTAGGGCACGACCATTTGGTAAGTAAAGGGTATGAACATCATTGGGGTATCGGTAAACACATCATGGGTAGTCAGGTGTTTGACTACTGGGTGGATCCTTTCGGCAACTCTGTTGAACACTTTACCGACGGTGATCTCTTCAGTGCCTCGGTAC
>JBGCFQ010000009.1:0-359240 GCA_045106985.1 Pseudomonadales bacterium
TAAATCGCATTTGATGACCAAATACGCTGCGTGTGCCGGTACCCGTTCGATCCTGCTTCTCAACACCATGGTCTTTCACCAGGCGCATCAGCTCAAGATACTGCTGCAATATTCTGCTCCTTTTCTTTTCGATACGATGACACCAGCAAAAACACGCCTAGCAAAAACATCGGTATGCAAAGCTCTTGACCGCGAGTCATCCAACCAAACCATTCAAGATTTATGTGTGCATCTGGCTGACGCACAAATTCAACGCTGAAGCGAAACACAGAGTAAGCAATAAGGAATACTCCTGACACAGCCCACGGTGGACGCTTCTGTTGCGCAAAGAAATAAACGATCAAAAATAGAACCAAGCCTTCTAAAAAGGCTTGGTACAACTGTGACGGATGGCGCGCCAGCTGCTCAGGGTCGCGCGGGAATATCATGGCCCAAGGCACATCGGTGGGACGACCCCACAGCTCCTGACCAATAAAATTTCCGACGCGCCCAAGCCCAAGACCTATGGGCGTAATCACTGCGGCTAAATCAAGCACATTACCCCAGGTATGCTTATATTTACGCGCAAATAGGAACATGGCCACTATCACGCCGAGCAAGCCACCATGAAAGGACATTCCGCCCTCCCACACCGCAAACAACCATAAAGGATTATCGAGAAAGCTCGACATGCCGTAGAAGAATACGTAGCCAAAACGCCCCCCAAGCACGGCACCCATGGCCCCATAGAAAATAAGATCTTCAACTTGCTCGGCTTTGATAGAAACGAATTGATGACGCGTATGGCCAAGCGCCAACTTCCACGCAATCGAAAAAGCCAAAAGGTACATCAAGGCGTACCAGTGAATGCTGAGAGGCCCGAGGCTTACAACAACAGGGTCCCAGGCGGGGTGCACATAAGCCCCGGCAACGTGTATCGCAATCATTTCTTGTCCATCGCCACCAAGGCGCCAGGGCTGAGGTATTGGCTAATGCCTAACTTATCGAGTTTAGCTTGAACATAGCCTGCAATCATTTCACCATCTTCGAGCTGCATTGCTTTAAGTTGCATTTCTTCTGCCTGGGCCTTACTAACACTTCGAATTGCCTGCTTAACCTTTGGAATGCTGGCCGCGTTCATAGATAGAGCGTCATACCCCATTGCCATCAACAGAATAGCCGCCCCCGGTTCGCCCGCCAGCTCGCCACAAATAGTTACCGGCTTGCCCTCCATATTAGCGGCATCGGCAATTGCCTCTAAAGCCTGAAGCACACTGGGATGGTAAGAATGGTATAAGCCAGCAACACGAGAATTGTTGCGATCTACGGCCAGAAGGTACTGAGTGAGGTCATTGCTACCAACAGAAAGGAAGTCAACGCGCCGCGCAAAAGCTCTCGCCTGGTAAACAGCTGCAGGAACCTCCACCATAACCCCGACGGGTGGTAATTTTATATTGTAGCCGTCATCCACCAACTCGGCGTATGCGCGATTTATCAAACTTTGGGCTTCATCTATTTCGCTAACATGTGTAACCATGGGCAACATAATACGAAGATTGTTAAGCCCCTCGCTCGCCTTGAGCATTGCCCTGACTTGAGCGAGAAAAATCTCGGGATGATCGAGTGTGACACGTATACCGCGCCAGCCTAGAAAGGGGTTTTCTTCTTCAATCGGAAAATAAGGAAGCGACTTGTCTCCGCCAATATCCAATGTTCGCATGGTCACTGTTAGCGGTTCAAAAGCCTCTAGTTGCTCTCGGTATATATGCCGCTGCTCTTCTTCGCTGGGAAAGCGATCTCGCAGCAAAAAAGGCACTTCAGTACGATACAAGCCAACGCCTTCCGCACCCCTATCCAGGGAACGGACAACATCAGACATCAACCCGGTGTTTACATGAAGCGGTATGCGATGGCCGTCTGTGGTTTCACAGGGCAAGTCCTTCAGCATCTCCAGGTCTTTGGAGAGTTGCCGCTCTTCAGCAACTATTTTTCTGTAGTAAGCGCTCAGTTCCTCATTTGGATTTGAGTAAATTTCTCCGTTATAGCCGTCGATGATCAGCTCGGCATTTTCCAAACGCTGGAAAGGTAGATCCACTGCACCCATCACAGTGGGAATGCCCATCGCGCGCGCCATTATCGCCACATGCGAGTTGCTTGAACCGCGCACCGACACCAAGCCTACAAGCTTACCTGTGGGCACCTCACCCAACATAGACGCGGTAAGTTCTTCACCAATCAAGACTGTTTGTTCCGGGTAATCTTCGCGCGCGGTATTCGATTGCTGCAAATACTCCAACACTCTCCGTCCCAAGTCCCTTACATCAGCCGCTCTTTCGCGCAGATAACTGTCTTCCATACGCTCAAACGTACGAACATGCTCCAATATCACAGAACGAACAGCACCTTGAGCCCAAGAGCCCTGGCGAATTTTCTCCGTAATCTCTCCACCCAATGCATTGTCATCGAGCATCAACAAATACACATCAAACAGCGCCCGCTCTTCGGGTCGCAATTGCCCGGCAAGCGTGTCACCCAACTGCTTAATATCGACTCTTACATTGCTTAAGCTGTGCCAAAAGAACTGCAGTTCAGCGTCAATGTCATTTGTTTTGCGGTCGGGAACCGAATTAAGATCTGCAGGCGACGACACAACAACGGCCTGACCCAGCGCCACACCTGGCGAACCTGGCACACCGTGAAACAATGCAGATCGCGCTTGCTCAGAGGAGGCAATGGAGTCCAGAGCGCCAGTCGCCTCTGCGTGCGCAATAACACCCGCTAACTGCGCCGACATGGTGACTAAAAAGGCCTCTTCACTTTCATCGAAGCGGCGGCTTTCTCGTTGCTGAACAGTCAAAACACCCAACACTTTGCGCTGATGAATAATGGGCACACCTAGAAAAGAACTAAAACTTTCTTCGCCTATTCCAGGAAAATGTTTGAAACGCGGGTGCTTTTCAGCTCTATCAAGATTAAGCGGCTCTTCGCGGGTCGCAACCTGACCGACTAGCCCCTCGTTGGCAGCCAAGGCTACCTTACCCAACATTGCGACGTTTAAACCCTCGGTAGCGGCAAATACGTATTCGCCGCTGGCCACGTCGAGCATGTAAACCGAGCACACTTCAGTTCCCATTGCGCTGCGCACTTTGCGCACAATCAAGTCCAACGCCTGCTGCAAACTTGGCGCTGAATTGACCTCTTGCACTATTTGGCGCAAAGAGCTGAGCATTAAAGTATCTGGCATTTAGGTGTTCGGCCTATAATTGTGTTTTTATCTGGGCGTTCCTAGGCCGCTGTTGTTCAGCGATCCGAAACCAATTTACTGTGTGTCGGCGCCAACTCTAACAGGGCCTTACGATACACTTCGCGCTTAAACTGAACGACGCTGCCCATTGGGTACCAATAACTAACCCAACGCCAACCATCGAATTCCGGCTTTTGATCAAAGTCGAAGCGTATGTTTTCTTCCTTTGAGGTGAGCTGCAGCAAAAACCATTTTTGCTTTTGCCCAATACACACCGGTTTGCTGTTCTTCCTGATAAGCCGTTTGGGCAATCGATAGCGAAGCCAGCCCCGAGTCGATGCTAATACCTTAACATCCGTTTGCTGCAGGCCAATTTCTTCGCCTAATTCTCTAAATAGGGCTTGTTCGGGCGTTTCATTCTTATTAATACCGCCCTGTGGAAATTGCCAAGCGTCTTGCCCTATGCGCCTTGCCCACAATAGCTCACCCTGACCATTAGCAACCATAATGCCAACATTTGGGCGAAAGCCGTCTTTATCAATCACTCGTTTTCACACTGATTAATATAGGCTTCTGCATTTTGTAAATGTTCAAAATTTGGGCTGTCTGAGCGTAATCTAAATATCCAGCCATCCTCATAGGCGCTGCCATTAATCAGCTCAGGCTGCTCTTCCAGGCTTTCATTCACTTCAACAACTTCGCCCGCCACCGGGCTGTAAATATCCGATGCTGCCTTAACCGACTCTACAACACCTGCCTGATCGCCAGCGGCAAATACAACGCCTACTTCTGGAGGCTCAACATAGACCACATCACCGAGCGCTTCTTGAGCGTGATCGCTGATTCCAACCGAGATAAGTCCGTCCTCTTCAACACGGGCCCATTCGTGAGTCTCGGCGTAATGAAGGTCGTCAGGCGTGGTGGTCATTTAGCTGTTCCTTTATATATGTTGGTGATTCATTCTACCCAGCGCGTATGCAAAAACCCAGCGTGTATGTAAAAACAACGCGAGCTGGCTTACAAACCCATGGCATGGCGCACTATCTGCCGTTTCAATGGCGCCGCACGGTTTAACTGACGCATTCCGGCGTTACGCAACCAGACAATGGGCAGCTCTTGTCGACCGAACAAGCGTTTAAAACCTTCTACCGCCACCATCATGGTTAAATTATCGGCTTTTCGCCGCCGCTGATAGCGCTGCAAAAACAAGTCACCCGCTAGCGTTTCTCCGCTTTCAAAGGCGCGTAACAATTCCTCGCCTAGCACCTCTACGTCAGCAAAACCAAGGTTAACGCCCTGCCCGGCTAGCGGATGAATAACATGCGCAGCATCTCCAATCAGAGCGACGCCCTCTTTAACATAATCTGTTGCATGCTGTTGCCTGAGCGGAAAACTGTATCGTCGACTGCTCGCCATTATACGGCCCAGCCGACTTTCGAAAGCGCGCTCAAGAACACGGCAAAACTCTGGCTCATCCAGTACCAACTTTTCTTCTACCAAGTCATTGTCTAATGACCAGACAATAGAGCACAGATTTTGCGCCTTACCAGCAAGTGGCAAGAATGCCAACGGCCCGCCAGGCATAAAACGTTGTAAAGCAACGCGATCATGAGGCTTTTCTGTCTGCACAGTAGCCACGATGGCAGACTGATCATAGCTCCAGGCTTTCGACTCGAAGTTGGCCAATTTCCTGAGCTGCGAGTTACCGCCGTCAGCCGCAACGATCAAGGGAGCGGCCAACTGCATGCCATCATCAAGCTTTATAAGCTGCAAAGGTTCATCAGGGCCACTCTCGCCACTACTCTCCAGTTCAGCTAAGGTGTTCGGACAGAAAAGCGATAGATTACTTGCCGTCGCTATGCCCTCCCGAAGAGCCTGCAGTGTCACCGAGTTTTCAACAATACAACCCAAACTGTCCGCGCCCATCTCTTCGGCGGTGAAACGTACTCCACCCACGCCTTGCGCATCCCAAACCTGCATTTCTACAAACGAACAGTGGCGCTGGCTTTCGATGTTGCCCCAAATACCTAATCTTTGAAAAAACTTGATGCTCGCCGGCGTCAATGCGCTTACACGCGGATCAAAATCCCCAAGGTCACAGGGTTGGCCGCCAAGCTGTTTGAAATTGCCTACCCCTTTAGGGGCAATGGCATCGAGCGGTCTGGCCTCAATCAAGGCCACTTTCATGGCAGAATCTCGCACGCTGTTAGCAAGTGCCAAACCCGCCATTCCAGCACCGATGATAATCAGGTCAAAGTGCTTAACGCTCATCGGCCGCGCCCGCGCATAAGCTTCTCGATATCAACCGCTTTCTTTACCAGAGCGTCGGTAAGTACCCTCGGTCCGTTGCGGGTAACCAGAACATCATCTTCGATACGGATACCGATGCCGCGCCATTTTTTAGCAACACTGGTGTTGCTAGGCGCTATATAGAGTCCTGGCTCTACGGTAACAACCATACCTGGCTCCAACTGCCGCCACTCACCGCCAACACGATAGTCACCAACGTCGTGAACATCCAGACCCAACCAATGACCCGTCTTGTGCATATAAAATGGCTTATAGGCTTCATCTTGAACAAGCTCGTCCACATCACCTTTTAGCAAGCCAAGACGGACAAGACCGGCTGTTAATACCTTAACGCAAACTTCATGCGGCTCGTTAAAGTGGCGACCTACCGTTGTCGCTTCGATAGCCGCTAACTGAGACTCAAGCACTAAGTCATACAGTTCTCGTTGTGGCGCACTAAACTTACCATTTACCGGAAAAGTCCGGGAGATGTCAGAGGCGTAGTACTCATGCTCGCAACCGGCATCAATCAACACCAGGTCGCCCGCTTCCAAACGATCGCGATTACTGGTGTAGTGCATGATGCACGCATTCTTGCCGCTACCAACAATGCTCTCGTAGGCATTATGCCGGCAGCCCGCCTGCATAAACTCATGGCTGATTTCGGCTTCCAGATGGTATTCGTGCAGCTCAGCCTTACACGTCTTAATTGCTCGTTCATGAGCACGCACATTGATATCCGCCGCTTGTTGCATCTGCCGAATTTCAGCTGCACTTTTTATCAGCCGCATCTCGTGCACAATGTAATTTAGATCGAGAAACTCACCGGGCGGCTGCGCGCCCGTGCGCGTCTTGGTGCGTATAGTGTTGACCCACTGCATAAGCTGGTGGTCAAAGTCGGCATTACGTCCCATTGCGTAATAAACTCTTTCTCGTCCCTCAATAAGGCCAGGTAATATTTCATCAATATCGCCAATTGGAAACGCATCATCAGCTGCAAAATGTTGGCACGCTCCTTCAGGCCCATATCGGTAGCCGGTCCACAACTCCAAGTTTGGGTCGCGTTCCTGACAAAAAAGAATAAACTCGCCATGTTCGCGACCCGGAATCATAACCGCTACCGCGTCGGGCTCATCGAAACCCGTCAGGTAAAAAAAGTCGCTGTCTTGGCGGAATCGATACTCTGTGTCGCGGTTACGTATGTGGAGACTGGCAGAGGGCACAATGGCGATGCTGCCTTGTTCCATTTCAGCCATCAGTTTTTGACGTCGCCGGCTGAACTCACGCTTGCTAATTGCCATCAGTGAACCGTCAAAGGGTCAGCAGACGATCCAAAATCGGGCCCCTCATGCGCGGCGCATTGTGCGTAAATATTCAGTGCAGCTACTCGCACATATTCCGTTAAATGCATCAGATCTTCTTCGTTGGCGGCTTCTTCCTCGGTGGCATCTGCGTCAACCTGCGAGATAGCGGCAAAATCCTGCAGCACCTCTGCCACATCTTCGCGCTGCGACAGACTTAAACCATGCTTCTTTTCAGCGACTGCAAAGCCATACATGAAGCCCTGGCACCACTGGGCAAGCGCGCCGGCGCGCAGAGTAATTTCTGCGTCATCGTCTGGCAACAGCATTGAAAAGCTCATTTCAACATCTTCGAGAGCCTGTTGGGTTTGCATCATTACGGCACGTAACTCGTCGCGATCGGCTGTACCAACTTCAATATCCTCTCCCAGGAACCTCAGGCATTCTGTCAACATGGGCTCTGGGTCAGCCGACACGCCAGCAGCACACAATTCGGCTGTTAACATGCCATGCAATTCGGCCGCACCAACGGCTCCTCGAATAGTCTCAATCAGTGCATGCAGGTCTTCGTGATCAAGCAGGTCGTAGGCGTCTAAATCAAAGGTTTCGGTAGTCACACACATACTCGGGCAATGGATGGTTTCGCTGCAGGGAACATTAATTGACCCGCCAGCGGCAGGCTACTATAGTACCCTCAGATCCAAGACCAATAAATAAGCCATGGAAAATAAGCAGCTCAAGCTTCTCGAGCAAAAGATCGATGAGCTCATTAAACTGTGCACTGAGCTCAATCAGGAAAACAAGACCTTAAAAGCCAAGAATGAACTGTGGCGAAGTGAGCGTGCCCAGCTAATGAAGAAAAACGAGGTGGCGAGGTCAAAAGTTGAAAATATGATTTCACGCTTACGCGCACTGGAGGAAGACTCTTGAGCCAAACCGAAACGGTTACCATCAATATTATTGACAAGGACTTTCAGGTTAATTGCCCGCCCGAAGAAAAAGACGCCCTGTTAAACTCGGCCAGGCATTTGGACACCCGAATGCGGGCTATGCGCGACTCTGGCAAGATCGTAGGTTTGGATAGAATCGCTGTAATGGCCGCTTTAAATACCACCTATGAGTTGCTCCAGAGCCAAGCAACAGAGGCCAAGATCACTGAAGTGTCCAGTGACAAGCTAGTCCGTTTGTCAAACAAAATTGATGATGCCCTGCATTTTTGCCGACAGTTGGAAATTTAGCTTTAGCTTTCGCACTCCTTTTC
The DNA here is from genome assembly GCA_045106985.1 of Pseudomonadales bacterium. GTDB lineage: Bacteria > Pseudomonadota > Gammaproteobacteria > Pseudomonadales > JAUIET01 > JAUIET01. The sequence continues at coordinate 8,075 of JBGCFQ010000009.1, forward strand.
CAACTCTGCGCTATACTAAAACCGTGCCCTGGTACATTTGAGATGCAGTTCGTCCTCGAGCCGATTATGCATACCCAGGAGGTTTCTAGGGAATAAGGGAGTGCAAGCCCGCACGACGGGAAGCCCGATTTATTACTGAGACCACCGCCTTGAGCCGTCGGGTTCAAGGGCCACACTGCTTACCGGTGTATTGGGGCACTTTATTTCTTCTTCTGCTCTACTAAGCGAATAGGCACTCTTTGGCCCATCTCTCGCGCAATAGCTCCGCAAAAAAAATCAGACAAACTATGCGCAAACGGCGCAGAGACTTAAGCGCCGCACTTCAGCGTAAGCACGCAGCAGCTGTTGCTTTATCTGTTCTTACACTCAGAAAAACATCACTGAAAGGCCGGAACGTAGCCTTGTATCAAGACTTTGATGGTGAATTGGCTACCGGGATATTGATTAAACAATTGCGCAAGCAAGGCGCCAAGCTGTTTGTACCCATTATTAAGGGCAACAGCATTAGCTTCGCGCCTCTGATGTTATGCAGCGAGCAGTCACTAAACTCTTACAATATAAGCGAGCCCAAGACACTTCTTTTTAGAATAAAGCCCGAGCAGATAGATTTGGTATTGATGCCTTTAACGTCGTTCGATGCCCGTGGAAACAGGCTTGGCATGGGCGCTGGATTTTACGATCGCTGCTTCGCCTTTAAACGGAGGGCTCCGGCCAGAAAACCTGTGCTAGCGGGAGTTGCCCATGAAGTTCAACGAGCTGGATTCGGCGTGCTGCCGCGTAATTGCTGGGATGTTCCTTTGGATATTGCTATCAGCGAACGAGGTTTACGTAAAAGCTTGAACCGTCGCCGTTAACGCTGTTCCAATAATGAAAAGAGCAACAACAATGGTGACAATATCGGGTTTTGCTTGCATTACTAACGCCTGGGTTGGGATTACCGGTGGTAGCGATAACTTCACAATAGCTACTTAATTAAACCTAGACAGCAAGGCGCATATGAGCAAAGCAATAGTAAGAATTAGGCCCAGTAATGATGGTGCTGTGAAGCAGCTCACAGAAAGTTAGACCACAGCAGCTTATAGCTCACCGATCAATTCAAGCTTCTTGTTAATTCGAATTAAGGAGCAGCTAGATTGTGCCGAGAGCAGAGACGAGCTAGTTGAAGTTACGCTGAACAGGGCCGCTTGCCTGTGTGGCAGAGATGCCTTGCATTTGTCCAACGATTGGAACTTCAAGTGCTGGTGGCTGGCTTGCACTCACTCCGGTGAACACAACGCCCACGCCAAAAATGAGAACTAGAATTGTTACTAAATCAGGTCTTCTTTGCATTGTTATTGGGCCTGCCCAAAACCACTTCAATCAATTGGGGATGGCTAGTATAGCAAAATGTGAATATCACACAATTATTTAGCGCAATATTCTAGATTTTGGATGAGGTGTGACTTTTTCAGCCACTGGTCGGTTTGAAAAACCAACAAGGTGATGAAAAAGTCTTCAGAAGGCTCGCAAAACGTTCTACGCCCGCTTAACTGAGAAACAGTTTATACGCAGGATTGTTTGTTTCTTGAACAAAATCGTAGTGACTGCCAGCCACTATACGAGCAAACTCTTTGCGTTCAGCCGTCGGTATTTGCAGTCCCATCAGTATTCGACCGTAAGCTGCACCGTGATTGCGATAGTGAAACAAGGATATATTCCAGCGTGCATCCAAGCCATTAAGGAAATTTAGCAAAGCTCCGGGGCGCTCAGGGAAATTGACCCTATAAAGTACTTCATCGCTCGCGTCGGGCGCTCTACCCCCCACCATATGCCGAAGGTGCGATTTGGCCATTTCATCGTCACTGAGATCGAGCACAGGATAACCCTTGCGATCTAACTGTTCGAGCAACAGCTGTCTATCGTCTCCGCCTGCTGCCAATCGAATACCCAAAAAGATGTGTGCCTGCCCTGTTGGGTCTAAGCGATAGTTGAATTCGGTGATGTTGCGCTTACCAATCGCTCGGCAGAACGCTCTAAAGCTGCCGGGCTTTTCGGGTATGGTAACCGCCAGCACCGCCTCGCTCTGCTCTCCTACGTCGGTACGTTCCGATATGTAACGTAAACGATCAAAGTTGGTGTTGGCGCCGCTATTAATGGCAACCAGCGTTTTTCCTTCACAGCCTGTTCGCTTTATGTAGTTTTTCAGCCCGGCAAGCGCGAGCGCCCCGGCTGGTTCGGCAATGGAGCGGGTTTCCTCAAAGATGTCTTTGATGGCCGCGCACATTTCGTCCGTGGTGGCGGTTATCACCTCATCGACATACTCTTTGACGACGCGAAATGGCTCTTTGCCAATCTGCGCTACCGCGACCCCATCGGCAAAAAGCCCAACCTGAGATAACTTGACCCGTTTGCCTTTACTAAGTGCCGCCTGCAAGCAAGCTGCATCTTCAGGCTCCACACCGATCACTTTTACCTGGGGGCGAACCGACTTTACATAGGCTATAACCCCAGCCAGCAGACCACCGCCGCCAACCGGCACAAACACAACATCCAGAGGGCCGCTTACCTGACGCAAAATTTCCATTCCCACCGTGCCCTGACCGGCAATAACATCTGGGTCGTCGTAGGCATGCACATACGTTAGGCCATGTTGCTGGGCGAGGCTTTGCGCATGAACAAAAGCCTCATCGTAAGTGTCCCCTATGAGCTCGATTTTTCCGCCAAAAGCCCGCACGGACTCTACCTTTATTGACGGAGTGGTTCTAGGCATAACAATAGTTGCCTTGATTGACAATTTTTGCGATGCCAACGCAACGCCCTGCGCATGATTGCCAGCGGAAGCTGTTACCACGCCTTTGCGTCGCTTCTCTTCGCTCAAACGGGCAATACAAGTATAGGCGCCGCGTAATTTAAACGAAAAGACCGGCTGCAGGTCTTCGCGCTTGAGCAACACATTGTTTCCCAGCTTAGCCGAGAGCTTTTTTGCTGGCTGCGTGGGTGTCTCGTTGGCCACATCATAAACAGGGGCCTGCAGAATTTTCTTTAGATAGCGATCTAACATTTAGCCAAACCTGGTCGCGCGGGGATGCGGCATATTAATTAGAACTACCGCCGCACGCCAGCCTTTGCGCAATTCATTGCGGTTGCTGGTTCACTGTCATATATTAACCCACCACCAACAACGCAGACGAATTCCATGGATCAGAATGCTCGCAAGCAGCTAGCCGCAGAAGCAGCAATGGCTTATATCCACCCAAAACTGGATAACAAATCAATTGTTGGCGTTGGCACCGGTTCAACCACTAATTTGTTCATTGATGAGCTGGCGAAGCACAAAGGCAGCTTCGCGGCAGCTGTATCAAGCTCTGACGCAAGTACCGAGCGGATGCGCGCCCATGGAATAGACGTGCTGGATCTTAACTCGGCCGGCCCTATCGCCGTATATGTGGACGGTGCTGACGAAACGAACCAACACCTACAGCTTATAAAAGGTGGTGGTGCAGCGCTTACGCGAGAAAAAATTGTGGCCGCTGTTGCCGACGAGTTTGTTTGTATCGCTGACGACAGCAAGTTAGTCGATGTACTGGGCGCATTCCCTTTGCCGGTAGAAGTCATTCCAATGGCAAGAAGCCATGTGGCGCGCGAGCTGGTTAAACTTGATGGTGACCCTGTTTACCGCGAAGGTGTTATCACCGACAACGGCAATGAAATTATCGACGTACACAATCTCAGCATCATTAACCCGACCGAGCTAGAGTTACTCATTAACCAGATTACTGGCGTTGTCACTAATGGGTTATTTGCAGCCCGGCCAGCCGATTACTTAATTCTGGGCGCTGCGGATGGCGTGCGGACTATGTCTCGCTAGAGAGAGACTAGAGTTTTTTTAATTTTTGTAGTATCGCCCATGTACGGCGTAAAAATATCGGCACTCTTGGTATGCGGCGAATGAAAACTGTTTTAAATCATTACAGGTAAAACCCGGCTTCCAATGTGGGCTGCCAGACTTAGGCGCTATTCCCGCCGCTTTTTGTTGCTCTATATAATTCTTCACCCTATCTTCTTCGCTCTGCGCTGCGACAGGCACCGCTAGGGCTTGAAAAACAGCAAGAGTGAATAACAACGTGGATAGAGTCTTCATATCTGAGCGCCCGGCTCTCCATGAAAACTCTCGTTCTCGCTATCGCTTTTGTCGTTATCCAGGTAAGCGTCAAAGTGGGCGAAGATTTTCTCGCGAATCTCCGGGCTTTCGTTGGCGAGGTGGTGCTTACCTTGCGTCAACATTTGAATCGATGCAGTTGGAAACTTATCGCGAATCGCCTTAAGGTTAAAACGCCAATCAACCGTTTTATCCTGCGGACCTTGCAGCACTAAGGGACTGATAGACGATACAGGGGACGCCTTAAAGCGCTCTATCCAAATGCTCATCGCCTGAACCCACTGCATCGGCAGAGCGTTGAACTGTAGAGGGTCGTGCTTGCGTAAAAATTCGAGGAAAGTTTCATCATGCGAATTGTTACTGAAACCGCGCGGAATGTCAGACCGAATCAGACGATTGAGCCTAAAAGCCAGACGAAGGACAGGCCAATGGGCCGGGCGCACTAACGGTGCCAGCAGCAGCACCTTGGCTGGCACATCCAGCAAACCAGAATATTTTTCGTCCAACAAAAACTGCATAATAATTGCGGCGCCGGTACTTTGCCCAACAAACAAAGCTGGCTGAATCAGCTCCCTACTGCACTCTCGAACGCAGGTCTGGAGCGCAAGCTCGTAATCTGCGAATGCCTCGATTGTTGCGCGTGGACCGCTGCTCAAGCCGTGGCCAGGCAAATCAAGCAATACTACGTTGAATTCTCTCGCCAAAAAGTATTCGGCTATATGGCCATACAAACCAGCGTGGTCAAAATAGCCATGAACAATGTAAACCGTCCCTCTTGCGGCCTCGTGTCGGTACACATGGCAGACGACGTCAAATTCAGCCGATGTAATCACGCCTAACTGATGCGTTACACCCGGGATCTGAGCCTCGAAGTCTATGCCGTAGTAACGAAAGTACTCTTTTTCAATGTCGCTCGCCCCCGCTAAAGCGTCCGTGCAATCAAGCACAGACAATTGGCGGCGCAAGGCATCAAAATCCATCATCGACCAAGTTTAGAAGCGTGGCGTCGCCACGTGAAATAAACGTTTGTAAAACTATCAGGAGGCACACCGCTTTCTACCCAAAGTCCTGTTAGAGACGTAGCCTGACCTGGCCAGCCACACTCGCAAAAACCGAAGTAGTGACCAGTCTATAGATTTACGTACTTAAAACCTACGGCATAAAGGCCTAAGTAGAAGACGCTTCAAAAATCCCGCTGATCGCTAAATCAAGCGCATTATGAAATTCTTCCTCTGACTGCTGGGCCGACAGACCTTCGGTGAGGGCGCGAGAAAAGCTGGCAATCATGCCAGAGTTTTGCTTAAGCTTGCTATTGGCCAGATCACGATTATACCCACCAGACAAAGCAACCACTTTAAGCACGCGCGCATGGCTAACGCAGTCTGAATAAAAGTTGGCTTGCTCGGGCAAGGTCAATTTCAACATCACTTGTTGGTCCTCACTCAATGCATCCAGCTGCTTCAACATAGCTGTACGCAATAGCGCCTCACTTTGAGCTTTGTCGCCACTGTTGATGTCTACTTCAGGCTCTATAATGGGTACAAGGCCTTTTGAGAGTACTTGCTTACCGATCTCAAACTGTTGCGCAACAAGGGCATTAATACCGGCCTCATTAGCAGACTTGATCACAGAGCGCATTTTTGTTCCAAAGACTTCTTTGGCCGCCGCTTTATCAAGCAATGCATCCAAACCAGGAATGTCTTTCATTAACTGTACGCCCTGCGCTTCATCCGCAAGACCCTTATCAACTTTCAAAAATGGCACGACCTGCTTGTTCGCCCATAGATACTGACTGCTCGGCTTGCCTTCAACGTCTCTGTCCAGAGTGTTCTCAAACAAGATGGCGCCCAGTACTCGTGATCCGTCAAATGCTTTGTCAGTCATGATTCGAGTGCGCATGGCGTGAACAGCATCAAACATTTGCTCGTCGTTTGCGTAGCTGTTTTCTTCTATGCCATACAGCTTAAGCGCTTTAGGTGTGCTGCCACCGCTTTGATCCAGAGCGGCAATAAAGCCAGTTGTCGTTGCCACTTTTTTAAGCTGGTCTTCAAATGTTGACATCATTTTTTCCTATAAATAATTCTAGTTTAATAGTATTTTTGAGCACCTTCGTGCACACTAAAATCGCTCGCCTCGCCTCTACTCTACTCTAACGATTACTGAGTACCGTTACGGCTGGCAGCTCTTTACCTTCAACAAACTCCAAAAAAGCACCGCCGCCGGTTGAAATGTAAGAGATCTGTTCTTCTATGCCATATTTGTCAACGGCTGCCAAAGTGTCGCCACCGCCAGCAATAGAAAAGCCGGCTGACGCAGCGATGGCTTCTGATATTACTTTAGTACCGTTTCCAAATTGGTCGAACTCAAAAACGCCAACAGGACCATTCCAAATAATGGTTTTCGCTTGCGCAATTATGCCAGCCAATTGAGCTGCCGCCTTTGGGCCGATATCAAAGATCATATCGTCATCAAGGACTTCACCTATAGGCTTAACGATCGCGTCTGCATCGGCCGAGAATTCTTTGCCAACAACAACGTCTTCTGGCAAAGGAATATTGGTTTTCGCCATTAAGGTGCGCGCTTGGTCCAGGAGACCATCCTCAAACAAGGACTTGCCAACGTTATAACCCGCTGCAGCTAAAAATGTGTTCGCTATACCTCCACCCACAATAAGCTGGTCTACTTTGTCGGCCAGAGTTTCCAATACCGTGAGCTTGGTTGACACCTTACTGCCACCAACCACAGCCAACATGGGACGAGCTGGATTATCTAATGCGCGAGCCAAAGCATCTAGTTCACCAGCCAACAAGGGACCGGCGCAGGCCTGCGTGGCAAATTTCGCGACACCATGAGTGGATGCCTGAGCGCGATGTGCAGTACCGAAAGCGTCCATCACATAGACATCACATAGCGCGGCCATTTTCTTGGCCAAGCCGTCATCATCCTTTTTTTCGCCTGCGTTAAAACGTACGTTTTCAAGCAGAACGACTTCACCGGCCTTAACGTCAACACCGTCAAGCCAGTCTTGCACCAGAGGTACATCGCGCTCAAGCAATTCTGACAGGCGCTTCGCCACAGGCGCAAGAGTATATTCTGCATTTTCTTCAGCACTTCCACCCTCAATAGGCCGACCCAAATGCGACATAACCATCACACTAGCGCCCTGTTGAAGCGCAGCCCTTAAGGTAGGTAACGAGGCTTGAATACGAGCGTCGCTGCTCACTTGGCCATTGCTAATAGGCACATTGAGATCCTGACGAATAAGCACACGCTTACCGGCCAAATTTAAGTCACTCATTAATTCAATAGACATAGGAATAAATACTTAGCAATGATCAGACAACAACAATAATTGTAGCAGGCATAATGAGGCTGGGGCGGCATTAGCTTTGAGGAAATCTAAGCATCTTATCGCTGACTTCCAGCATTCGATTAGCAAATCCCCATTCGTTGTCGAACCAGATAAACACTTTGGCCAAATTGTCGCCAATTACGGCGGTTTGTTCGCCATCTACAATCCCTGAGCGGCGATCGTGATTGTAGTCGCAGCTCGCCAAAGGCTCTGTGCTAAAACCTAGTACGCCACTCAGTACTCGTGTACTCGCATCGCTGAGCGCCGCGTTAACCTGTTCACGAGTAACGTTTTGATCAAGCTGCACGACCAATTCCATCGCTGAAACATTGGTCGTGGGAACACGAACGGCCGACGCTGAAAAACGTCCTGTCATTGTGGGCAAAATTCGCTCAATGCCTTTCGCTAATTGTGTGTCGACCGGAATCAAAGACTGGCTGGCGCTGCGGGTTTTACGCAAATCAGTATGGTGATACGCGTCTATCACCGGCTGATCATTCATCATTGAATGCAGCGTGGTGATGTGCCCGGCCCTAATACCAAATGCCGCTTGCAAACAACTAATGACAGGGACAATGCCGTTGGTGGTGCATGAGGCGTTCGACACAATCATATCTGTTGCTTTGAGTTCATGGTCGTTTACGCCGTAAACTATGGTGGCATCTACGTCGGCATTTGCGGGCTGCGAGAATAACACTCTGCGAGCGCCCGCTTGCAAATGTCGCTTTGCTTCCTCACGCGAGCTATACACACCGCTGCACTCTAGCACTAGATCTACGTCCAGCTGCTGCCAAGGAAGATCGGCAATGTCCTGAAAATGGCTGACGTGAATAACTCTGTCATTTACCTCCAGTCCATTGTCGGTTTTTTCCACACTGGAGGGGAAACGTCCGTGGGTCGAATCGTACCTTGTAAGATAGGCGATTGTGTCAAGATCGGCTGGTTCGTTGATCGCTACAATTTCAAAATTAAATTCAGCCGCCCTTTCATTAAGAGCGCGCAAAACGCAACGCCCTATACGACCAAAGCCATTGATGGCTATGCGCTTCATGGCTGTTGGTCAACGTTGGGAGACTGGCATCTCTGTAGCATCAAACCTGTGTTCTGCTTCAATGAGGCGCGCTAAAGTAGCGCCTTGGCTTGCTTGACCACATTGTCAGAAGTGAAACCAAATTCTTGCATCAGCACATCGCCCGGAGCCGATTCGCCAAAGCGGTTAATACTGACTGAGGCGCCGTCTAGACCAACATACTTGCCCCAATAGTCGCCATGGCCTGCTTCTACCGATAAGCGAGCGCGCACGGCCGCTGGCAATACCGACTCTTTGTATTCGGCACTTTGCTGGTCAAACAATTCAGCGCAAGGCATCGAAACAACTCTCACTCCCTCACCTAATTGATCAGCAGCCTCCATTGCGATGCCTACTTCTGAGCCTGTCGCGATAATAATCAGTTCAGGCACACTCGCTGAGTCACGAAGTACATAAGCGCCTAAGTCTATGTCGTTAAGTTGTTGCGCAGAGCGAGCTTGATGTTGCAGAGTTTGCCGAGAAAATATCAGCGCTGCGGGACCGTCTTGACGCAATAAGGCTGCACGCCAGGCAGCTGCGGACTCAACCGCGTCACAGGGGCGCCATGTATGCAAATTTGGTGTGCAGCGCAGCGCCGTAAGCTGTTCTACCGGTTGGTGAGTAGGCCCGTCTTCCCCCAAGCCAATGGAGTCATGGGTAAACACAAAAATACTCTGCTGCTTCATTAACGCGGCCATGCGAATCGCATTGCGCGCGTACTCCATGAACATCAAGAATGTAGCGCCGTAATTGATAAAACCGCCATGCAGGGCAATGCCATTCATGATGGCTGCCATGCCGAACTCTCGCACGCCGTAGTAGAGGTAATTGCCGTCTGGCTGCTCTTTGCTTATAGCTTTTGAGCCACTCCATATTGTGAGGTTTGACCCTGCAAGGTCAGCTGACCCTCCAACAAGCTCAGGCAGCATGGGACCAAATGCATTCAGTGATTTCTGCGAGGCCTTACGGCTGGCGATGTTCTCCCCAGCTTGCTGGGTTTCGCGCACATAGTTCGCAGAATCAGAGGCAAAGCTTGCGGGCAATTGGCCGCTGCTGCGCCGCTCAAATTCAGCGGCTAGATCAGGGTATTCTAACGTATAGTCAGCCATGAGGCTGTTCCAATCTTGCTCTGCGCCTTGACCGGCTTCAACGGCATTCCATTGAGCGGCGATATCAGACGGTATGTGAAAAGGCTCATGACTCCAGCCCAACTGTTTTCGTGTTGCCGCGACTTCTTCGGCACCCAAGGCAGCGCCATGGGTAGCCGCTGTACCTTCTTTATTCGGTGAGCCTTTACCGATAACCGTCTTACAGCAAATAAGACTAGGCTTGTCGGTCTTCGAACGGGCTTGCTCGATAGCCTGCTTGATTGACTCTGGGTTATGGCCATCAACGTCCGCAATAACGTGCCAACCGTAGGCCTCAAACCGTTGCGGCGTGTTGTCACTGAACCAAGCGCCTACTTCGCCATCAATGGAGATGTTGTTGTCGTCATAAAGAGCAATCAGCTTGCCCAAACCCTGGGTGCCGGCCAAAGAGGCAACTTCGTGCGAAATACCCTCCATAAGACAACCATCGCCCAGGAATACATAGGTGTAATGGTCGACTATATTCAGTGCGCCGCGATTAAACTGCGCTGCCAGCACCTTCTCAGCCAGGGCCATACCCACGGCATTGGCTATGCCTTGGCCCAGCGGGCCGGTGGTCGTTTCAACGCCGGGAGCGTATCCGTATTCGGGGTGGCCTGGCGTTTTTGCGCCTAATTGACGAAAGTTTTTCAATTCATCAATGGGCAGGTCGTAACCGCTCAAATGCAGCAAAGAGTACAACAACATCGACCCATGCCCGTTGGACAATACAAAACGATCCCTGTTGGACCACGCAGGGTTTTGGGGGTTATGCCTTAGGAAATCGTTCCACAGCACTTCGGCTATATCGGCCATACCCATCGGAGCGCCTGGATGACCAGAATTGGCCTGTTGAACGGCATCCATACTGAGTGCACGGATCGCATTGGCAAGTTCGTTTCGGCTTGGCATTTTGGGGTCTCGATTGGGGTGGATTTAAAGGCGCGCTATTGTCCCTCAGCACTCGCGTGCGGGCAATGGAATGGACGGAAATGGATGAAGAAAGACTGCACTGGAGTCAAATTAGTAGGGCAGATACCCCTCACAACCCTACCGTTGGTCTAACAGCGGTCAGATTCACAACTATCTATATCAATATTTTTTGATATAGATGGCAAGTCTACGTATACTTCGCTACCGGTTGCACTGGCAACACAGAATCCGCACTTAGGTATTAATTCCAAGGCATGACGCAAACACAAACCGAACCAGCAGCAGCTATCGAGGCTCGCCCAACAGAGTTGCTGAGCATTTTGGCTTGTTTCAATAAAGCCTGCGGCGACGAGTTGAGGTTGCAAGTTCTAAGGGTGTTACACCAGGACTCTTACGGCGTGATGGAACTGGCCAGTGTGTTTGATACTCGACAATCGGGCATGAGTCACCATCTCAAGGTGCTGGCTACATCCGGCCTGGTAAGCCGCCGACGCGAAGGCAATAGCATCTTTTATAGCCGCTCTTACAACGCACTAGAGCCAGAACTGGCCGCTTTGCAGCAACACTTGCTGGACCTGGCCGACGAATTGCCGCTACCGCCTGAGATTGAACGAAGACTTAAGGCAGTACAAAGCGAACGCGCCAACCTCTCGCGCGGCTTCTTTGAGCAGCATGCGGGTGAGTTTACTCAACAACAAGAGCAGATCTCCGAGTTCTCTGTCTACTCTGAGCCGATTATTGCCTTGCTCGACCAATTGCCTGCGTCACGTCGCCACAGCGTTCTCGAAATCGGACCCGGCTCAGGCCAGCTGCTCGAACCACTTAGCGCTCGCTTCCAGAAAGTAATAGCCTTAGACAACTCCCAGGAAATGCTGGAATCAGCCATTGCTCGCTGCGAACAGTCTGAAACCTGCAACAATGACCAAATTGAGTTCATCTGCGGTGATACACGGCTGGCCGTGCAACGTTCTGTGCAGGTGCAAAATATTGTGCTGAATATGGTGTTGCACCATGTTCCATCGCCCGCCGAACTGCTCGGTGATGTAAGTAAATTGCTAGACTCAGGAGGACAGCTTTTCATTGCTGAACTCTGTGACCACGATCAGGACTGGGTAAGAGAGTCTTGCGGCGATCTATGGCTTGGTATTTCACCAACAAATCTTAATAAGTGGCTGCACTCTCAGGCTATGGCCGAAGCGGGTAACGGCCAATACATCACGCTGAGAAATGGGTTTCGCGTGCAAATACGGCAGTTTTCCAAATCTCAACATCTAGCACCTCAACTATCAGTATCTAAACACACGACAGCTCACTAACGATTTACTATCAAGGAGATATCATGAGCGAATATTCTTTATTTACATCCGAATCCGTATCGGAAGGTCACCCAGACAAGGTGTCTGACCAAGTGTCAGACGCTATTCTTGACGCGATTATCGCCGAAGATCCTGACGCGCGCGTCGCCGTGGAAACTATGGTGAAAACCGGCATGGTTATCGTTGCCGGTGAAGTGCGTACTTCAGCGTGGGTGGACATCGAAGAGATTGCGCGCGGCGTTATTCGCGACATTGGCTACAACAGCTCAGAAATGGGTTTTGATTGGGAGTCGTGCGCAGTACTTAACGCTATAGGCAAGCAGTCAGCCGACATCGCCATGGGTGTTGACGAAGGCAGCGACAAAGAAATGGGCGCGGGTGACCAAGGCCTGATGTTTGGTTACGCGACGAATGAAACCGACGTATTAATGCCTGCACCTATTACCTATGCACATCGTTTGGTGGAGCAACAATCTATTGTTCGCAAAAATGGTTCTCTTGCCTGGCTTAGACCTGACGCAAAAAGCCAGGTTACTTTCCGCTACGGTGAAGATGGCAAACCTGCGGCAATTGACGCCGTTGTGCTTTCCACACAGCACAGCGATACGATTAGCCTGGATGAGCTACGCAAAGCGGTGATGGAAGAAATCATCAAGCCGGTATTGCCAGAAGAATGGCTCAGCAGCGACACCAAGTATTTTATTAATCCTACTGGCAATTTTGTTATCGGCGGACCCGTGGGTGACTGCGGCCTAACCGGTCGTAAAATCATCGTTGATACTTACGGCGGTATGGCTAGGCACGGTGGCGGCGCATTCTCCGGCAAAGACCCTTCAAAAGTTGATCGTTCTGCCGCTTATGCGGGACGTTATGTCGCCAAGAATATTGTTGCTGCTGGCATAGCCGATCGCTGCGAAATTCAAGTGTCTTACGCTATCGGTGTTGCCGAGCCTACTTCCATCAGTGTCAATACGTTTGGCACTGGCAAGCTGAGTGACAGCAAAATTATTGATCTGGTTCGCGAACACTTTGATTTGCGCCCAGCAGGTTTGATAAAAATGCTTGACCTTAAACGACCTATTTACCAGGCAACAGCTGCTTACGGCCACTTTGGTCGCACAGGCGACGGCTTTACTTGGGAAAAAACCGACAAAGCCGATCTGCTCGCAAAAGCGCTTTAGATCGCTGCACTTTATTTAGCAGAAACTATTCAACTAGCTATTCAACAAACAACACTTTTAATTTAGGACAAAAAAATGAACGCAAACGAAAAACAAGACTATAAAGTAGCAGACATCAGTCTTGCTGACTTTGGCCGGCGTGAAATAGCCATTGCCGAGTCTGAAATGCCCGCTTTGATGGCACTTCGTAAGAAGTATGCCGCCGCACAGCCGCTGGCTGATGCGCGCATTATTGGCTGCATTCACATGACCATTCAAACAGCGGTTCTTATTGAAACTCTGTGTGAGCTAGGTGCCGATGTACGCTGGTCTTCCTGTAATATTTTCTCAACCCAGGATCATGCTGCTGCCGCTATAGCCGCTTCCGGCGTTGCTGTTTACGCCTGGAAAGGACAAACCCTTGAAGAAGGCGATTGGTGCATTGAGCAAACCATTCTTAAAGATGGCTCTCCCTGGAATGCCAATATGCTGCTAGACGATGGCGGTGACTTGACGGCCATGGTGCATGAGAAGTACCCCGAAATGCTGACCAGCATTCATGGATTAACAGAAGAAACGACCACTGGCGTGCATCGCTTGTTTGAAATGTTAGAGGAAGGCAGTCTTAAAGTACCAGCCATTAACGTTAATGATTCTGTAACGAAATCCAAGAACGACAATAAGTACGGCTGTAGACACAGCCTTAACGACGCAATTAAGCGCGGCACCGACCATCTTTTGTCTGGCAAACGCGCCTTAGTAGTTGGTTATGGCGACGTGGGCAAAGGCTCTGCGCAAAGCCTGCGTCAGGAAGGAATGATTGTACGCGTAGCCGAGATCGATCCAATCTGCGCCATGCAAGCTTGCATGGACGGTTATGAGGTTGCATCTCCTTATGTAAATGGTGTTAACGACGGAACTATTAATAGCATAGACACCCACCTGTTAGGCCAGACTGATCTGATTGTTACCACAACCGGCAATACCAATGTATGCGACGCCAACATGCTACAAAGCGTGAAGAAAGGCGCCGTTATTTGTAACATTGGTCACTTTGACAATGAAATTGATACGCAATACATGCGTGAGAACTGGGCATGGGAAGAGGTGAAGCCACAGGTTCACAAAATCTACCGCGGCACCAAGCCAAATGCAGAAGTAAACCTTAAGGACGATGACTACCTGTTGTTGTTAGCAGAAGGCCGCCTGGTAAACCTTGGCAATGCAACCGGCCACCCTTCACGAATTATGGATGGCTCGTTTGCCAACCAGGTACTCGCGCAAATGCATTTGTTTGAGCGAAAGTTTGCTGATCAAGATGCTGACACTCAAGCCAAAGCCATTGACGTAGTGGTCCTGCCTAAGAAGTTAGACGAAGAAGTAGCGGCCTATATGGTTGAAGGTTTCAGTGGCGTACTAACCCGCCTTACTGACGTTCAGGCTGACTATATTAACGTACCTGTAGAGGGACCTTACAAAGTAGAGAGCTATAAGTACTAGAGAGGTCTTATGGACAGTTTAGTTGCAGGGAAGCGTCTTAGTTTCGAGTTCTTTCCCCCTAAAAGTGAGCAGGGACTCGAAAAACTAAGAACAGTATGGCGTGAATTGAGCCGTTTGGAACCTGAGTTTTTTTCAATAACTTATGGCGCTGGCGGCTCCACTCGGTCAACAACTTACAATATAGTTGAAGAGTTTAGTAAGGGGCCAAGCGGGGTTGCCCCTCACTTGTCTTTTGGGGTTGATGATGAAGCTATTATTCTTGAATTACTGCAGCGTTACGCCGACTTGGGTGTGGATCGAATTGTCGCGTTAAGGGGCGATACACCATCAGGAATTGGATCCAATTCGCAAATGGTGTTTGCCAGCGAGCTGGTGACATTTATTCGCCAGCACTTTGCTGACCAATTTCATTTGGAAGTGGCCGCCTACCCGGAAGCGCACCCTGAAGCGCGCAGTTTGGCGCAAGATGTTGGCTATCTAAAACAGAAGCTGGATTGTGGTGCACATAGCGCCATTACCCAGTTATTTTATAGCACTGACGCCTATTATTACTTTGTTGATGAATGCCGTCGTCAGGGCATAAAGCAAGACATCTACCCTGGAATAATGCCAGTCACTAATTTCATCAATTTAAGCCGCTTCGCTGGTAAGAGTGGCTTCGACATACCACGTTGGATGCAGCAAAAATTTGAACCCTATAAGGATGATGTAAAAGCAACAACCCAGTTAGGCATAGAGACTGTGAGTCGCTTGTGCGAACAACTGTTAAACTCTGGCGCACCGGGTATTCATTTTTACACCATGAATACTGTATCGCCAACGACGCAGATTTGCGAAAATTTGGGCTGGCGCGCTAGCTAAGCAGGTTCATCATTTTTTCGCAGTTTCTGCTGCCTATCCTGTCCATTGCTGGCGCCCACCGTTTGATAATGGGCTAGCCTGGGGAACTGATGCGCATCAACCGACTATTTTCGGCCCAAGCTATTGGCACTGCCATCGATCTTCCTTTGGAACTTTCTCTGGATGACAAGCAATCGCACTACGTCCAGCACGTACTTCGACATCGTGTCGGTGACAGCGTCCGCGTGTTTGACGGCAATGGTGGCGAATACGACGCTGAAATTGTTTCATTGCAACGGCGTACCACCGTCGTACAACTATTAAGTTTTGACCCTCGAAATCGTACATCAAAATTACAAGTAACTCTGGGAATTGCCGTTTCTAGAGGTGACCGCTTCGACTTCGCTTTGCAGAAAGCGACTGAGCTCGGCGTCCATCGCATTCAACCTCTACTAAGCCGACGTACTGATAAGAAACCTAAGCCCGCGCAGTTAGAAAAAAAACGTGAGCATTGGCAAGCAGTCGTCGCGTCAGCCTGTGAACAGTGTGGGCTAAACATACTGCCATTAGTTGCACCTCCCTGTTCTGTAGAGCAATGGTTGGAGGATCAGGTATACGAAAATGGACTGTTATTGCACCCAGAAGGTGACAGCATGGAAAGCGAGGTATTACGAAAAATGGCAAACGCACAGCCCGAATTTACGCTCGCCATCGGTCCCGAGGGTGGGTTTGATGACTCTGAAGTGAATCAGTTTATTGGAAAGCGGTTTAAGCCTGTTGCACTCGGGCCACGTATATTGCGAACAGAAACGGCTCCGTTGGCAATGCTTGCCGTTTTACAATATGCAGCAGGTGATTTAGGAACAGGTTTGTAAGGAAACTGCTTTTCTCTTTGCCTTGCTTATCGACCGAACAGACCTTAGCCAATCAAGTCAAGAATACTGGATTCAATGAAATTCAAATCGGGAATGCTGGCCCGTTCACCATTGGCTGAGACCGTCATTAACTCTGCCGGGCCAATTTTGTCTTCCGTTTCAATAGTGCTTATTTCTTCTGAAGTAATTCTCAATAGTCTAGGCGCGCCCTGAGTCAATACAGCCAGGAACGGCAGCTTCTCTAGTGCACTAATGCCATTTAGCACCGCAATATTTTGCCGTTGCGCACCCGCTTGAAAAGGCTCGTCATTCAGCGCTTCGAAAGACACCATGGGTACCTTTTGGCCACGCCATTCAAGCAGTCCCAAATACCAGGTGGGCATGTCGTCCGGTTGCTTAGGCACACGGTGGTGAATTATTTCGGCGACCGTGACATTTGGCAAAAATAAGTACTTGTTAGTGATTGGCATTAAAAACGTAACAAGCTCTTCTGGTAATGGCTCGGCATCAGAGGCGTAAGGGCTATTCATATTTTACTTACGTCCTAGCTTATTTTCTGTAATCGTTCTTCGCCGATCAAATCAACAATAGCATCCATCAGCTCTATTTCCTGATACGGTTTGCCAAGGTAATTGTTAACTCCGATCGATAAAGCACGTTCGCGATGCTTGTCACCCGTTCGTGAGGTGATCATCACTATCGGCAAGTCTTTCAAGCGGCTGCTATGTCGAATTTGATTCGCTACTTCAAAACCATCCATTCGTGGCATTTCGATATCTAACAGCATAAGATCCGGCGTTTTTTCCTGCAACAATGCCATGGCTTCCAGTCCGTCACGGGCAACGATAACATCCATGCCCTGACGTTCGAGAAAACGTGACGTCACTTTCCGCACCGTCACAGAATCATCAACCACCATGACAACGACGTTGCTGTCTTCAACAATGGGTTGTTCATCCGCAGCAAGCGCGAAATTTTGCTGTGGCAATTCGCCCGAGGCAATACTTGCCTGCTGTCGAATGATGGCCAGCAAATCAAGAATAACAACAACTCGCCCGTCGCCCAACACGGTTGCACCCGACACACCGTGCACCATGCCGAACTGCGGACCAAGCGATTTCACCACCACTTCGCGGCTGCCATGAACGCCGTCTACCTGTATTGCTACCGCGTGCTCGCCGGCGCGCACCAGCACAACCGGTAAGGGCGTACCAAAGGATTGTATTTTGGGGTCAGCTTCCAGACCTAACATAGTGCCCAGGTAGCGAAGATCATACGGCTGCCCAGCGTATTCGAATCGCGGGGAATCTGGTTGGTAATAAGCCTCTAGCTCAAAAGGACTAACTCGCACAATGCCTTCGATGCTGTTTAGCGGGATCGCATACATATCGCCACCAACCGACACCGTCAGGGCGCGATTCACCGACACAGTAAAGGGCAGTCTAACGACGAACTTAGTGCCTAACCCACGGCGCGATCGAATTTCCATCGTGCCGCCAAGCTGTTTGATTTCCGAGCTGACGACATCAAGGCCAACACCGCGACCAGAAATTTGGGTAAGAGATTCGGCCGTGCTCACGCCGGTTTCCAAAATGAACTGCAATATCTCCTGCTCACTTAGATCCGCATCGGCGCTCATCAACCCCGCTTCGATGGCCTTATCTCGCACTCGACCAACGTCAATGCCTGCACCATCATCTTCAAGCACAATCACAACTTCATTGCCTTCGCGCATCAGACCAAGACTGATATTCCCAACCACTGACTTATCGTAGTCTCGACGTACGTGCGCAAGCTCAATACCATGGTCAACAGCGTTTCTAAGCATGTGCTCTAAAGGTGGAAGCATTCGCTCTAGCACGCTGCGATCCATTTCCCCTTCTATGTTTAATAATTCAAATTCGACTTGCTTGCCTAACTCATTGGACACCTGCCGCACTATGCGTCGTAATCTTGGTACTAGCCGCGCAAATGGCACCATGCGCGACTGCATCAGGCCTTCCTGTAAATCTGTGTTGATGCGAGCTTGCTGCAGCAACAAAGTTTCCATGTCGCGCGCTTTCTCACTCATGGTACTTTTTAGGTCGAGCAAGTCTGATGCGCTCTCCATCAATGAGCGCGACAATGTTTGCAGCTGCGAATATCGATCCATTTCGAGAGGGTCAAATGATTCAAGACCCTCCATCTCAACCTGCTCCTGCCTGAACAGAATCTGAGCCTCAGTTTCCATTTCCAGCCGGCGTAGCTTGTCTTGTAAACGCTCAACCGTTCCTTCCATTTCTTCTAAAGAGAAGCCGAACTCAGAAACTTGTTCTTCAGCACGGGCTCGCGAAATACTGGTTTCGCCCGCCAGGTTAACCAGGTTTTCAAGCAATTGACTTGGCACGCGCACCACTTCCTGTGCACTGCGTTTGCTTAGCTCTCCACCACTGATTAGCGACGCAATTTCGCCAGCTGTTGCGGCCGACGTAAAAGGAACAACATTAGCGGCCGCAACGTCACGCGCAGGTATAACCGTTGGCGCGTCAACGCTACTAAGCTCGGATTCAATTGGCGTACTTTCTAGCGCAGTGCCTGCGGCGCTATCTGTGTCAGTGTCGCTGTCTTCTGCGAACTCTCCCTCAAGAACATTATCCTCGCTGGTTGATATAAGCGCCTCAACTCTCGGATTGTCGGTGCCTTTATCCGAATCTGCGACACCTCGCAACAGATCTACTTCACGGGTAATATTGTCTACGTAGCGTTGCAACTCAGAGAAAAAAGCTGCATCAAACTTAGCTTTGCTCTGTTCTTGTTGCTCAACGAAGGTCTCGCAATTATGGGCAAGATCTCCAAGTACCGTCACGTCCGCCAATCGCGCGCCACCTTTAAGCGTGTGCAGCGACCTTTGTAACTCTTCAATGTACCGTGTTTGCTGAGGTTCTTCCTGCCAAGCGTGCACGGTCTCATCAATATCTTCCAGTAGATCTACCGCTTCTTCGGTAAAAATCTCAAGGATTTCATTGTCGACACTCTCGGAGTCTTCCTCTGTATTTGAGTAAGAGTCGCGATTTAATGGGTTAACACTGGCCAGGGTAACGATCGGCGCTGCAGTTTTAGAATCTTGTTCTGCTGTTTGCCCTGCTTTTTCCAGCGGCTCAGATCTATCAGCAGACCCGTCGTCAGTCTCGTCGGCTGATGCAGCGACGGCATTCGCTTCGCTGTCGAACGCCTGCATCATTTCAGCTAAATCTTCGTCTTCCAGCTCTTCCGCTTTGGGCTCGTCTTTGTCAGGTTCTTCTACATTTGAATCGAGTATCGAGTCGGGTACGCTAGATACTGCTTCTGCTTCTGCTTCTGCTTCTGCTTCTGCTTCTGCTTCTGCTTCTGCTTCTGCTTCTGCTTCTGCAATCATAGAATTGTCGATCGGAGAATCGTCAACCTCGTCATTTGCTGACTTCTCTTGGTCAATGATGGCAAAGGGAGGGGCACTTTCCTCTGCCTGTTCTGCATTTGACTCTGTTGCATCGATGTTTTCAGAGTGCGCTGGGCTCATTTCATTGGCAGCATCCGTCAATTGAACGCCGTCGCTATCGCCTTCCACTCCTCCGGTTTCTGTAAAGTCGACCTCTACTTCTGGATCAAGAGCTTCTACTTCCGAGCTAGGGGTTTCTCGATCTAGGCTAAGAGCTTCGCCATCTGAACTAAGAGCTTCTCTGGCCGAGTTAAGGGCTCCTTCTTCTGAATTGTCGATGACTTCTTCATCAATTTCTTCAGTGACTGATACTAAAGGGGCTGCATTGCTGGCCATCAGTCCTGTCGCGGCCATAAACAGCGCCCGCGATGATTCGTTGCCAGTCTTTGGCGTTGCCGACTCTGGCTTCTCGAAGAAATCATCTGCCATTTCACTTGGCGTGCTAGGTTCAAACTTGCTCTTCATCCATTGAGATATAAGCAAGCCCGTATCTTTAGACGAGGAGTCTATTCGTTCATCAGCTTCACGCTCTGCTGCATCTACCGCGGCCTCACGCTCTCTTACTTCGCGTTGGTAGTCCTGCAGAGCAAAGCCTTGTAACTTCTCAATAGCCGCAGTGAAATCTTCATGCTTGTCGAACGGCTGACCACTGGCCAAGCCATCCATTGAGATTTCCAATGCTTGTTGACTGTCATCCGCTAACTCAATAAAACTTTCCGGCAGCCAATCCAGAGTAGCCGCTTGCTCGCAGGCTTCGGCGGTTAATACAGCAAGCGAGGCTATAGAGGCTTGATTCTGACTCTCGGATTGCTCAGCAAGATCTCTTTGTATTGCTGCCACTCTAAGCAAGGCGTCACCTGCCGATCGGCCAAGCTTAGCTTCATCCAGCAACAGGCCAGTCGCCGACATGCCTTCCATCATCTGTGCAAGATAAGCAGAAAAACTGGTGGGCTCTGCATTTGTTTGTATGCCGCTGTCCACCGCCGTTATCAGCTCGGCTCTAAGATCGTCAACTCGCTCATTGATTAGACTTGATTGAACCGCGTTCTCGTCACTAATAACAGGCAATACGGCTAAGTCTCTCGACACCTGAGCATGAACTTCTTGTAGAACTTTTACCGTATCGGCACCAACATTATGCCGTGTTTGATGCAACTCGAGCACATAGCTCTCTAGCGGCGCAATGTATTGTGCTATATGTTCAAATCCTGCTATGCGAGCGCTGCCTTTTAAAGTATGCAGTGCACGATGAAGGTTTTCCGATACTAATAGATTGGTCTCGGCTTCAGCACCGTCTATAAAGGTTTGTATGGTTGCCAAATGGGTAGTGGCTTCCGTGTTGAAGATTCGTTGCAATGCCAGCTCATCTGCTCGATCTGCTTCGCTGGTGTTATCCGATGGGGATTGGTCGTCTTCAACTGCGCTCTGTTGCGCAAAGTCCCTTTCGACAGTAGCTGTTTCAGCCTGCTCTTTGTTCGCAGTATTAGCTGTATCCAGATCGTCTATATTCTGTTCTTCTTGCTCTGATCCTTCTATTTCTAAAACTTCAGCGACTGACTGTTCAGCTGTTGTTTGTTCCTCAGGCTGTTGCTCACTTTCATCGACAGTGAGCACTGAGCCTTTCGAAGCGTCTTCAGGCTCATCAACCAAGGCACTTACGCTAGCCAGCATCTCTGCTGCAAACTCAGCATCTTCCTGATCCGAAAACTGTTGGTCATCTTCGTCGCTGGAATCCATTTCAAGGAAACCATGTCGAACTTGATCTGCAGTGGTAATTTCGCTTTGTCCGGTGCTGATAGCATCGGCCAACTCACTAAGTCGCGCCGAACGGGCGCTGGCTTCATTCGACCCTTCAGTAAAATCCTTAAGCAGTGCAGGCATTAGCTGCCTGGCTTGAGTAACAAGCTCTTGATGTGCAGCTGTCTGTGCGTGTGAACCGTCAATCACCCGGTTAAGCATGTTCTCCACACTCCAGGCCAACTCACCGGTATCAAATGCACCAACCATTCGCCCGCTGCCTTTCAAAGTATGAAAACTGCGCCGAACAACATCCATAGATTCCGGATTGTCCATGACGATAATATGTTCATCAAGCTCGGCTAAAACTTCCTCAACTTCCTCTGCAAATATCTCGAGTATTTCCTCATCGATATCTTCATTGGTCTCATTGGTTGACTTGAGATTTTTAGGAACCTGGGTCGTTTTGACAATATCAGGTAACGCATCAGCGGGAGCGCCAGAAGCGCTATTCTCTCCATCGTCACCTACTTCGTCTCCAACTTGTGCCGACTCTGTAGCACTCTGCAGGTCGTCTCTAAGTCTGGCCGCCGCGTACTGATCAAACTCTTCATCAAAGACCATAAACTCGGCGATATCGAGATTATCATCGTGGCTGGTATCTTCTGTCTGGTATAGCTCTACGCGTCGTTGCCACTGATCAAGATCAGTTATTGGAAAACCCAAAGCAGCAACACTCTCAACCGCAACATCGAGAATCATGTCACTTTCGGTTGGCGAATCTTCAACAATCCGTTCTAGGTAATAATCAACGCTAGTAAGAGCGTCCGCTAAGGTATCTAACATTTGCCATTCGGGTACCCGCCGTCCAGACAATAGATGATCGCAGATATACCACTCGCAGCTGGCCAGAATACTAGCCGCGCGCTCCAGCGGCAAAATCATCAATCCGCCACGTACTTCGGACAAGATAGTGGGCACCATTTTTAAACGATCGTGGTCCCACTGATGGGCAATAAATTCTATAACCGCTTCTTTAGAGTGCTCTATACCCGCTCGAGCCTCTATAACAACCGACTGGAACGCGGCTGCTAGCTGCCGATCTTTCTCAGTCGTTTGGCTGGCGGACTCAAAATCGTCACTTCTAACACTTTCCTTAAGAATCGCTTCTACACTAATGATATTTTCTGCAACAGACATTAATGCTTCGGCATCAGCCGCCGCATTGCCCTCCGCCATCTGGCGAACTCTGTCTTCCTGTCGTCGAACCGTGCGCAGCGCATCGCCCAAGCCTAAGACTGTCATGGTGTTGATCACGCGCGCAAAAACCGGCAAGGCTGGCTCTAGCTCGACTTCGGCTCGATCGCTATTGCGAACATAGAGGTCAATGTAATCCTTAATGCTACTTAACTCGTCAAGCAGCGCATCAACAACTGATTGCAACGTGGCGCTATCCGGACCCATCGCCTCCAGCTCACTGGGCGACTTCAGCTCTTCCTCCCACTGCTTCTGCAAATCTCGCAACAACGGCCTTTCGGATTTAACGAGCTTCAACAGGGTCTTTATCATGCCCTGGGTTTTTTCGGGGGCGGGTTCGGATAGTGCGTCGGGGCCAGCCGCGGCTATATTTATGAGCTGCTTATCGAGCTCCAACAACAAGCCCGCGACTTCATTGCTAATGACAAGCGAGTCTTCTTCCAGAGCCTCGAACAGCGCCAATCCTGTACGCCAAAAATATTCCTGGGCTGTGTTTTGGCTTATTTTGTGAATTCGTTGCCCGATCTGAGCCAGATAACGTACATTCTTTTCAATGTCGCTATTGCGCGCGATATTGAGCACGGCAACACGAAACATTTTGCGCAGCTTCGACATCAAATCGTCAAAATCTTCGCGCGACACCCTGCTTGAAAATGCCGCAGAGAAATCGACTGTGCGATGACCAATGCTAGGCTCTACACCGCGAACGGACTTCAACTTGTTGACTATTGGTTCCAGAGCGGTAGGTGATATATCCGCTTTAAGTTTTTTTACGCGCTCCAATAAACTCGGAAGCTGCAGCAAACCTGTCATCAAAATTTCTAAGGCAGCGTCTTCATCGGGAGTGGTTCTATTTACTAACGCTTGCGCGACAGCTTCAATTTCCTCGGCCAGTTCAACCAAGTTATCCAGCTGCACCATTCGCAAGGTGCCATTGATTTGATGCGCGTGCGTTAGGGTAAAACGCAGCTTCTCAAATTCGGCTTTGTCCTGGCTATAAGCTTCAAGCGCCTGACGCGCTTGTTTGATGGTATCGTCAAGCTCAGCGTTTACCCACTCGAAAGCAACGTAATCTAACTGTTCTGCCATAGTGATCTGCCTGTGGACTTTGCGACTAGCGGCTAAACTACGCGGCGCTCTCTACCCGGCTACCGCCGCCATCGCTGTCACTTGTCTCTATTCCGAGGAAGGATTCCATGTCTTCCAGCTGATCGGTTTGCTCGGTGTCGGCTTGATCGCTAGGCAACTTAAAGCCGGCAACCGACTCACGCAGTTCGCTGGTCATACTGGCCAATCTGCCGATAGAGTCAGACGATAATTTAGTACCTTCTGATGTCTGGCTAGCAATTTCCTGAACAACACCCATCGTATTGGAGATGTTACCCGCGGTCATTGCCTGCTGACGCGCGGCGTTGGATATGTTTTGAATCAATTCAGCCAAGGTTGTTGACACATTCTCAATTTCTTCCAGTGCCACACCCGCATCTTGCGCAAGGCGTGCTCCACGTACCACTTCCGTCGTGGTCTGCTCCATTGAAATAACGGCTTCGTTGGTATCTGATTGAATAGTCTTAACCAAGGCTTCAATCTGCTTGGTCGCCGCGCCTGAACGTTCTGCCAAACGCTGCACTTCGTCGGCAACAACCGCAAAGCCACGACCAGCGTCGCCAGCCATCGAGGCCTGAATGGCCGCATTGAGCGCGAGTATGTTGGTTTGATCGGCAATATCGTTAATCAAAGAAACAATGTCACCAATTTCCTGCGAGCTTTCGCCCAAGCGTTTGATTCGCTTTGATGTGTCCTGAATCTGCTCTCGAATATTATCCATGCCGGTGATGGTGTTTCGTACCAGCTGTCCACCGGAGTTTGCAATTTCAACCGAACGCTCCGCCACCGACGCGGATTCACCTGCGTTTGAAGATACCTGGTCAATAGTTTTAGCCATTTCATTAACGGCTGACGAGGCACCCGAGATTTCTTTGGCCTGTTTTTCTGATGCTTCTGCAAGGCCTAATGCATCGCGTTGGTTCTGCTCGGCAGCGCCAGATACTGATACGGCCGTGTCGTTAATTTTGGATACCAATTCACGCAGCTGGCCAATCGCGTAGTTGACCGAGTCTGCAATCGCACCCGTAAAATCTTCCGTGACTGTCGCGTTGGTGGTCAGGTCACCATCCGCAAGATCACCAATTTCATCAAGCAGGCGTAGGATGGCCTGCTGATTCTGGTCATTGGTTTCAGCTGTTGCAGCCAATCTGCGCCGGGTATTGCGAATCATAAAATAACCGAACAGCAACATCGCTACCAACATCACCGCACCCGCAATCAATGACCAATTCGTGGTCACAGGTCTGCGCAAGCTCAAACCACTAATACCCTCAGATACAGCACCCGTTCCCGTCATAAGCTCTGGCGCACCAACCACAATAGCGTCGGCGGCCCTTCGAGCCTCGAGAAGATCGGGCGAAGCCTGAAAAATTTCATCCACAGAGCCGCTAACAAATTCGAATAATTTTGAAATTTCGACCAGGCTCGCACGCGCGTCGGCGTCAGTCACCCTGGTGATTCGCATAGCGGCGTTTCGGTTTAACATGCCGTCTAACACGCTACCAAACAAACTGGCATCAAGGTTAAATTGGTCTGCAGCTTGATCTGCACCGGCACCACCTTCTAGCATTTTGTCGACATTACGCGCAATACGTTCAGCTAGCCAGGATTGGCGTTGAGCTACTGCAACTTGATCTGAGGGAGCTCGGCTCTCCAATAGAATCTCAACTACGTTGTTGTATTCCTGCTGAAGCTCAGGGATTGAATCATTAAGCGTTTTTGCGACTTCATGCAAAAACAAAATACGATCCTTATTGGCTGACATGGTATTTGCCGCTTCCCGAATCGGTTGCCATTCGCTACTTAACGCGCTGAGCTCGGTTTCAATCATACTTTTCGGCGAAGGTAAGTCTTCGTTACCCGATTCAAGCAATGAAAGGTTTTTGTCGAATTCACCGCTCGAGGTGTTCAGCATCTCGAACGCTTGCGCATCACCGGAAATAGCCAAGCGCGAACTGGAAGAAATTTGCTGGGACAATACTCGCAGCTCCGCTGTAACTTCTTGATACCGGGCGTCAAAACCTGCATCACGACCGGTCACCACTAAGCTATAGATAAACACTGCCAGCGCGGCTAAAAAAATCAACAGAAGAATAATGGTCGGTGTATTTCCCGAATCACTGCCTCGTACGGGCTCTTTGTTGTTCATGTTCTGGGCTCCAGATGTTTAATATAATGCACAGTGGTTTAATGCACAGCGGCGTTAAAAAATCGCGGGTCTTTCACTAATTCATGCAAGCTGAACACTGTCCAGCTTTGCTGTTCGTTCTGATAAGTACCGCGGAGATAGGGTGCGAAAGGCTTATGCGCCTCATCCAACGTGTCATTGGCGGAGTAACTGTCTATTGGGAAATGCTGCATCCCAAACACTTCACTCACTAACACGCCAGAATACAATTCGCCGATATCGATCGCAAACACACGCTGCCGCTTGCGGTTGCCGCTCAGCTTGCCGCCAAAAAAGACTTCTAAATCGACCAAGGGCAACAATCGACCGCGAACGTTTGCAACACCCTTTACCCAGGGCTTAACGCCTGGAATACGAGTAGACCCTGGCCGCTCAAGCAATTCTGCAACTTCTGTCATTGGTACGACGAAGCGTAAGCCCATTAAATTAAAGCCGATGCCACTCCAAGTCGTCATCGCATCGATTTGTTGGGGTAAACCGCGAGCACCTACCGTACTGCGAGAAGCAATAGTTGCCAGAACTACAAAGGGGTCGTCGACCGTTTCCATCTATTGTTATTCAGGCTATCAGTGAATTAATCGTTCGCAATAATATCTTCTGATCTACGGGCTTGGTTAAGAACGCTCGCGCACCTTGGCGCTTGCCCCAAACACGATCAGTTTCCTGGTCCTTGGTGGTCACTATCACAACCGGTATATCGGTTGTTCGACTGTCCTTCGTGAGCTGCCGTGTGGCTTGAAAACCATTTAAACCCGGCATCACTATGTCCATTAATACCAGGTCAGGATGTTCCCGCCTGGCCATATCTACACCCTTTTCTCCATTCTCGGCCGTCAAAACATCATGACCGGCTTTGTTAAGCCAACTCGACATTCGAAACGTCTCTGTTGGGGAGTCGTCTACGATGAGAACGCGCGCCATGCTACTTCCTCGGCTTAAATTAAATGGCTTGGGTTAACTGGCCTGCTTAAGCCCAACCTGGGTTTCAATCGCCCCCAGCAATTCGTTCTTGCTAAATGGCTTGGTTAAATACTGATCAGAACCAACGATTCGACCCTTGGCTTTATCAAACAGGCCGTCCTTACTCGATAGCATAATGACCGGTGTTGATTTGAATTCGCTATTGTTCTTTACCAATGCACAGGTTTGATAGCCATCTAATCTGGGCATCATGATATCTACAAATATTAGATCAGGTTTGTTGTCGGCGATTTTAGCCAGCGCATCAAAACCATCGATAGCGGTAATTACCGTACAACCTTCCTTTTGAAGCAAGGTCTCCGCTGTACGCCTAATGGTCTTGCTATCATCAATGACCATTATTTTTAAATTCTCAAAATTTGCTGCCATGGTTCCGCCTGCAGTGTATACCTAAGTTGTAAAGATTTGGCCTTGTATACAATAAGCACTTGTTATCTATTTAACTGCCGCTTGGCAGCTTGTATTGTGCTAATTTCCCCACAAATTAATAGCCTACAAATGTACATAAATAAAGCTAACTGCTTAGACTAAGTACATAAAAGATACTCAGCACTCATTTTTAAGGAAAACCAATGTCAATAAAGCTCGGTGTAGTCATGGATCCCATTGAAGCCATCAACTACAAAAAAGACAGTACGCTTGCCATGCTATGGGCTGCTCAGGATAAAAACTGGGACCTGTACTACATGGAGCAACACGATTTGTATATTACAGGAGGGGAGCCGCGCGCGTCGATGCGAAAACTAAAGGTTTTTCACGATCAGCATCATTGGTTTGAACTCGGCGAACCCGAAGAGCATCCAGTGGATGAGTTAGACATAGTTTTGATGCGAAAAGACCCACCTTTCGATAATGAATTTGTTTACAGCACTTATATTTTAGAGGCAGCCGAGCGACGTGGTTGTTTTGTAGTCAACCCTCCGCGGGCCTTACGCGACGCCAACGAAAAAATTACCGCCACTTTGTTTGCGGATTGCGCACCTCCGCATGTTGTGACAGCCAACGAACAGCGAATTCGGGCGTTTCATGCTGAGCACCAGGACGTGATTTTGAAACCACTAGACGGCATGGGCGGCACAAATATTTTTCGAGCAAAACCGGATGAAGCTAATCTTGGTGTGATCATCGAAGTACTGACCAATTTTGGTCAAAATACGATCATGGTACAGAAGTTTATTCCAGAAATTAGCGACGGCGATAAACGCATTTTGATGATTGATGGCGAACCTGTTGATTATTGCCTGGCGCGCCTTGCCTCAAAAGGGGAAACTCGCGCTAACTTAGCCGCGGGCGGGCGCGGTGAAGCTCGGCCACTGACTGAGCGAGATCGCTGGATTTGTGACAAAGTTAAGCTATTTTTACAAGAGAGCCATTTATTATTTGTGGGCCTCGATGTGATTGGTGATTATTTAACCGAAGTAAATGTCACTAGCCCTACCTGCATTCGTGAAATTGATGCAGCATATGGCACAGATATCGGCGGTCAATTTATTGATTGCGTGGAACGCAAATATCTTGCCAGAGAAAAGAACTAGAACAACGGATTATTCATGAGTCAGGCGCCAGCAGTTAGCAGTATTAACTACGTATCATTCAATCTTGATCGTTTAGGCACAGCCTTGTCGTTTGCTGTTGCTGCGCACGCCGCCATTCTGCTTGGTATTACTTTTACTGCTGAAATAAATAATATTCGAACTCAGCAGTTAGAAATTACTCTGGCGCAATTTCGCGAAGAAAGCGTCGATGACGCTGACTATCTTGCGGACCAAGATCAGCAAGCAAGCGGCACCGAGCTGGAAAAGTCCTTGTTGTCGTCGCCAGAAGTTGCAGACTTTCAGGACGTTGAAGTGAACGAAGTCAGAAAAATGGCCCAACAGCAACGCATGGAAGAAGCACAGGCACGCGAGGCTAATGTGCTTTTCACCGAAAGCCATTCAGATACAAAGGTGCAGATTACCGAGCGCTCAGAAGAAAAAAATAAGGTCGACACCCAGGACATGTTGACTGAAGAACAACTAATGGGCGAAATTGCATCACTTGCAGCTAAGCTTGACCAATACAAAGAGGAAGCCGCAAAAAGCCCTAGGGTTCGTCGCATAACTTCGGTGTCGACTAAACGCGCGATGGACGCCCTGTATTTGCTGAAGTGGGAGCGCGAGATAGAACGTACGGGAAATCAATACTACCCAGAAACAGCGCGCGCACAAGAGCTTTACGGCAACCTAAGCCTAATGGTGACAGTGCTGCCCAACGGCGCTGTATCGAATATACAGCTGCTTCAGTCTTCAGGACACAAAATCCTTGATGACGCCGCCATCAATATCGTTGAGAAGTCTTCTCCTTTCGAGCCTTTCTCTGCAGAGATGTCTAAGGAAATTGATAAACTTGAAATTGTGCGAACCTGGCATTTTCAAAAGAACCACCTCGACACCAACGTAAAGTCATTAAGCAAATCTGACCAATAGGATTTTTGCCTATTGTGTTGGCCTTGGCTCTTGCCTCTAAGGCTTGGGAAGCGAATAATGAATTATGACGATTCCCGAATACCCAAGTTTAGTTAACCAATTTCTGCTGGCAATGCCCAGCCTGCACAGCTCTATCTTTACCAGTAGTCTAACGTTTTTGTTTGAACACTCAGAAGAAGGTGCCGCGGGATTGGTAATCAACAAGGCGATCGACATGTCGGTTGAAGATGTGTTTATGCAACTAGAAATGCCTGTGGATGGCGCGAAGGCTGGCGACCAGGTATTGATAGGCGGCCCGGTATCTCCACAACAGGGATTTGTAGTCCATCGCAAAGGCGAGTGGAAGGAAACCTTATCGGTGTCTGCTGACCTGCAGATCAGCACGTCGCTAGACATACTGCACTCACTGGCCAACGATGAGGGTCCCGACGAGGCCATCGTAATCCTTGGTTACGCTGGCTGGGGTCCCGGGCAGTTGGAAGAAGAGTTGAGCAGCAACGCCTGGCTAACACTGGATGTTGACCCTGATATAATTTTTGACACCCCTCTTGCTGAGCGCACAGACAAGGCAGCACAACGACTAGGCTTCGATCTGAGCAAGTTAGGCATTTGCGCTGGCCATGCCTAATGGGTGGTTCATTGCGTACGGTGTTGGGCTTTGATTACGGCACAAAACAGATTGGTGCCGCCTTACTGCAAGCACCATTAGACTTTGCAACACCGCTGTGTGTGCATCGATCCCGAGACGGCAAACCGGATTGGGTCGCGCTGGAAGCCTTGATTAAAGAGTGGCGTCCCCAAATCTGTGTTGTTGGTCTTGCACTTAATATGGACGGTACTAGCAGTGATTTGGCAGAACGTTGCTTACGCTTCAGCCGTCAGCTCGAAGGGCGTTTCGCCCATGAGTACAACTTCTCAGTTGAGATGCAAGATGAGCGTCTGAGCAGCGTAGAGGCAAAGGAGTTGATTGCGGAACTGCACGGTAACGTTGACTATCGTAAAGTGCCAGCCGACAGTTTGGCTGCAAAAATTATTTTAGAGCGTTGGCAGACCAAAGCCTGAGTAGGCAATCTTGCAACCTGGGCTTTGCAACTGTCAATGATTGATCGCAACTGTCCAACACGCTTTGCTTAACGGCGTCGAACTTTCGGTTGAGATGTATCTTCGTCTTCCATTTTCATGCTGTACGATCCGCTGCTTGACGACGAGCTGTCTGATGATCTGCCTGTGTCCGCAAAGCCTCTCTGTTGATTAGGCTTGTCGTCGCCCAGCTTGATCATTAATCTCAAATCGTTGGCGGAGTCAGCATGCGACAACGCATCTTCGTAGGTGATTTCGCCGGCTTTATACAATTCGTAAAGCGCTTGATCGAAAGTCTGCATGCCAAGTTCGTTGGATTTTTTCATCAGTTCTTTAAGCTGATGCACTTCGCCTTTTCGAATCAGGTCTTGTGCAAGTGGCGTATTTAATAGTACCTCCACAACCGCGCGGCGACCTTTCCCATCCGCGGTAGGAATTAACTGCTGCGCGACCATACCCTTCAAGTTCAGTGATAAGTCCATCCACAATTGATTGTGTCGCTCCGCAGGAAAGAAATGCAGGATACGATCAAGGGCTTGGTTCGCGTTATTGGCGTGCAACGTGCACAAGCACAAGTGACCCGTTTCAGCGAAGGTAATCGCTTGCTCCATGGTCTCCAGTGTACGCACTTCGCCGATCATAATAACGTCGGGCGCTTGGCGCAGCATGTTTTTTAGCGCTACTTCAAAACTGGCACAATCAATACCAACCTCACGTTGAGTGACAATGCAGGATTGATGCTGATGGATGTATTCGATCGGGTCCTCTACGCAAATAATATGACCCGTAGAGTGCCGATTGCGATGGCCTATCATGGAAGCCAGCGATGTTGATTTGCCCGTACCAGTGGCGCCAACAAAAATTATCAAACCGCGCTTGGTCATCGCCAGGTCTTTTATGATCTCTGGTAAGGACAAATCTTCAATAGTGGGTATGTTAGTTTCAATACGGCGTAAAACCATGCCAACCAGGTTTCGCTGATAAAAAGCGCTAACCCTAAAACGGCCGGTACCGCGAGCACTAATAGCGAAGTTACACTCTCGATCTTCAGCAAACTCCCGGCGCTGACGCTCATTCATTACACCCAGCACGGTCTCTCTGGTTTTTTCCGGACTTAAGGGCGTAGTGGTCACTGGCATTACACGACCATTAATTTTCATGCTTGGCGGAACGCCGGCTGTAATAAACAGGTCAGATGCGCCCTTCTCAACCATTAATGCCAGAAGTTTATCGATTTGCACGTGCTTGCCCTTTAAATTCTAGTTTGTGTATTTTCAAATGGGCTAGGCCCTTTTTTAGCTACAGTTAGTGTCTGTTGTCTGGCTAATTGGCAAAGAACTAAAAGTTCTCTGGCATTTTCGCTTTCTCTTTTGCCGCTTCGCGGCTGATCAATCGCTTCTCAACCATATCGGTCAGGCATTGGTCCATTGTCTGCATACCTAAAGATCCGCCGGTTTGAATAGCCGAGTACATTTGCGCCACCTTATCTTCACGAATCAGATTGCGAATAGCTGAGGTACCAATCATGATTTCGTGCGCAGCAATCCGCCCGCCGCCGCTTTTCTTCAGCAAGGTTTGAGATACAACGGCTTGCAAAGACTCAGACAACATTGATCGAACCATCGCTTTTTCAGTAGCAGGAAATACGTCAACAACACGGTCAATAGTTTTTGCCGCTGATGTTGTATGCAGGGTACCAAACACAAGGTGTCCCGTTTCTGCTGCGGTTAATGCTAGTCGAATAGTTTCCAGATCTCGTAGCTCGCCTACCAAAATAGTATCCGGATCTTCACGAAGTGCTGAACGCAGCGCTTCAGTGAAGCCATGCGTGTCGCGATGAACTTCACGCTGATTGACCAAGCATTTCTTGCTTTCATGCACAAATTCAATCGGGTCTTCAATGGTAAGAATATGTTCGTATTTATTTTCGTTGATGAAATCCATCATCGCCGCGAGCGTGGTGCTTTTACCAGACCCGGTAGGCCCCGTGATTAAACAAAGTCCGCGGGGCACCAATGATATGTCTCGAAACACCTGGCCCATACCTAATTCTTCCATGGTTAACACCTTGGATGGAATGGTACGAAAAACCGCGCCTGCGCCTCGATTCTGATTGAAAGCATTGACACGAAAACGGGCTACACCAGGAACCTCAAACGAGAAGTCAGTTTCAAGGAATTCTTCAAAGTCCTTACGCTGCTTATCATTCATTATCTCGTAAATCAAAGCGTGGACTTCCGAATGGTCCATCGCCGGCAGGTTGATTCTGCGCACATCGCCGTCGACACGAATCATTGGAGGGAGGCCCGCCGACAGATGCAAATCTGAGGCGCCCTGTTTTGCACTAAAGGCAAGCAGTTCAGTAATATCCATATCGTTCCTTACGAAATATAGAAAGCGTTGATTATTAGCATGGAGCTCTTTACACAAAAGCTTAGGCTATAATTTGCCGCTTTGCTGGGCTGCACCACGTGCACAACATGGTTTTATTGCAGTCCTCTTACTTAGTATGCCGCGCCAGAGTAGATACCGAATGACAAACTTGGAAGACAATTTCACAAAACTGCAGGATCGCATTCATGCAGCGTGCACAAAGCACTCAAGCCGAGCGAAAAATGTGCAGCTACTCGCGGTAAGCAAGCGTCACGGTGCCGAAAGTGTGCGAACGGTGTACAAGCTCGGTCAGCGGGCGTTTGCTGAAAATTACCTGCAGGAGGCGCTGGAGAAACAACAGGCGCTTGAAGAGCTCGATATCGATTGGCACTTCATTGGCAGCATTCAGAAGAATAAAACACGAGCCCTGGCGACCCACTTCGACTGGGTACACAGCGTTGATCGCCTGCTGGTTGCTGAACGCTTGGCTGACCAGCGCCCGGTCGATAGAGGGCAATTAAATATTTGCCTGCAGGTGAACATTGATAACGAAGCTTCAAAAAGTGGTTTTCGCGTAAGCGCTCTTAAGGAGGCCGTCGACCATGTTCTGTCACTTAAAATACTCAGCTTGCGGGGCTTAATGGCCATACCTGAAGCCGGAGCCGATACCGCCAAGCGGCGGGCCTCCATGGAGGCAATGAAGCACTGTTTTGATGAGTTGAATTCGACCGGAGCCGGCATGGATACCTTATCTATGGGAATGTCGGCCGACCTGGAGATCGCCGTTCAAGCAGGTGCTACAATGCTTCGCGTCGGCGAGGCATTATTCGGCCCTCGCGTGCCCTGAGGGGTTTTAGGAAAAGAAGTGATTCAAACAACAAAAATTGCATTCATCGGTGCTGGCAATATGGCCAGCGCTTTAATAGGCGGTATGCTTGGCGAAGGCTTCACCGTAGCTAATATTCGAGCTACCGACCCTTATCAACCGAGCCTGGACAGCCTTCGAGCGCAATTCGGCGTTAGCGAAGCAGCAAATAACGTTGCCGCCGCTGATTGGGCCGATGTGGTGGTTTTAGCGGTAAAACCGCAAGTAATGAAGGATGTAATCACGGAGCTAAGAGCTGCTAAGCTCAATGCATTACCTCTGTTTATTTCAATTGCTGCCGGAATTACCTCAGCGAGTATTCAGGCTTGGCTGGGGCAGCCAGCCTCGATAGTGCGTTGCATGCCGAACACACCGGCGCTAATGCAATTGGGTGCTTCCGGTTTGTGCGCTAGTGCGCTAGTGAGCGCTGAGCAGCGAGAACTCACAGATGCCATATTGTCGGCCGTAGGCATCACATGCTGGGTTGAAAATGAAGGTCAGCTGGATGCAGTGACCGCCGTTTCTGGCAGCGGCCCGGCTTATTTTTTTGCTGTGATGGAAGCGATGCAAAATGTTGCCATTAGCATGGGACTGGACGAAGCGGTGGCTGCAAAATTTGTACAGCAGACCGCCCTCGGTGCTGCACGCATGGCGCAAGACAGCGATGTGGATGTGGCTGAATTACGACGCCGCGTCAGCTCACCAGGCGGCACCACTCTAGCGGCGCTGCAGCAGTTAGAAGCAGGCGGCTTGGATGACTTGTTCGCGGTTGCTCTTGAGGCTGCGCGCGCTCGTGCAGAGGAAATGGGGCGCGAGCTCGGCGACATCTAATAGGTAGGCTGGCTGGTAACACGAGAACCGGAACAAGAAGAAGAGGTAGAAGTAATGGACGTAGCGTCTGACATTGGCGTTTTTCTAATACGCAGCGTATTAATGCTGTTTTTGATGTTGGTGATGATCAGGGTGTTGTTGCAGGTGGCACGCGCTGATTTTTATAACCCAATTTCGCAGGCAATAGTAAAGATAACGAATCCTTTGCTGTTGCCGCTCAGACGCATTGTCCCGGGTTTTGCAGGCATAGACATGGCTGGCATTGTATTGGCTTTATTGATTCAGTTTGTTGCCATAATCGCATTGTTTAGTCTTAACGGGTTTGGGTTTCCGCCAATTGCTAATATGGTTGCCTGGGCAGGCTTGGGTTTAATTGCGCTTATTCTGGATATTTACTGGGTAACGGTGCTGGTGGGAATCGTAGCGTCCTTCGTTGCCGCTCATAACCCTCATCCTGCACTGCTGTTGTTACGTCAATTTACGGAACCGGTGTTAGCGCCTTTTCGCAAGATTCTTCCCGATATGGGCGGTTTGGACCTTTCGCCCATCCTGTTTTTTTTGAGCTTAGGGGTATGCGAAATTTTACTTATTAACGGTGCCAAGGCAGTAGGCGTTCCTGGTTCCTTGGTGTTGGGATTTTAGTGACTGAGTTTGCTAGCGATTCAGTAGGCTTGGTTGAAGAACAATTTGCCGACTTCAACGAGCCTTTTGAACTGGCCTGTGGACGCACCCTTGCAGGGTTTACGCTGGCCTATGAAACCTACGGCACGCTCAATGAAGAAGGGTCTAATGCGCTGCTCATTTGCCATGCACTGAGCGGTCATCATCACGCCGCAGGTTACCATTCCGAAGAAGACCAAAGAGCTGGATGGTGGGATAGTTGCATCGGCCCGGGCAAGCCGTTTGATACAAATCATT
This sequence comes from Pseudomonadales bacterium, assembly GCA_045106985.1. GTDB lineage: Bacteria > Pseudomonadota > Gammaproteobacteria > Pseudomonadales > JAUIET01 > JAUIET01. Next base: position 43,641 of record JBGCFQ010000009.1, read on the forward strand.
ACTACATTGTTAGCTGTAACAATATTGGCGGCTGTCACGGCAGTACCGGGCCGAGCAGTTGTGACCCGGCTACTGGAGAGCCATGGGGTTCTAACTTTCCGCCGCTGCGGGCTCGTGATTGGGTTCATTCGCAAGCATTGCTGGCTGATAGATTGGGGGTAGAGTGTTGGGCCGCTGTTATTGGCGGCAGCCTCGGCGGAATGCAGGCCATGCGTTGGGCTCTGGAATATCCGCACCGAATTAAACATGCGATCGTTATTGCGTCAGCACTGAAATTAACCGCGCAGAACATAGCGTTCAATGAGGCTGCCCGCCAAGCGATAACTTCCGACCCGCAGTTTTCTAATGGAGACTATTTGCAGGCGGGCAAACGGCCTAAAGACGGTTTAGCTTTGGCCAGAATGATCGGCCATATTACGTATTTGTCTGATGAAGGTATGGGGCAGAAGTTCGGGCGAGAACTGCGATCCGGTACTTTCGTTCAGGGTTCGGAGGCAGAAGTCGAGTTTCAGGTTGAAAGCTACCTGCGTCATCAGGGCGAAGTGTTTTCTGACAAGTTCGATGCGAACACCTATTTACTGATGGGTCGCGCACTTGATTACTTCGACCTTGCTCGCGAGTATAACGACGATCCCATAGCCGCATTCTCGCATGCCCAATGCGACTTTATGGTGGCGTCATTTACGAGCGATTGGCGTTTCGCGCCGGCCAGATCGCGTGAAATTGTTACTGCACTGCTGGGAGCGAACAAGAAAGTTAGTTATGCGGAAATAGAGGCCAAAGAGGGTCATGATGCGTTCTTAATGCCTATTCCACGCTATATGGATTTGCTCTACGCCTATATGAAACGGGTACGCAATCATGAGCTATGAACTGGAGTCGATCGCCCAATGGATCGAACCACAAACTCGAGCACTGGATCTTGGTTGTGGCAAGGGCGAACTGCTTGCTTATTTGCAGGCCAACAGAAACATAAAAGCCTGTGGTGTTGAAATTGATCCGCAATTGATCAGTGAAGCGATCGCGGCAGGCATTGATGTTGTTGAACAAAACATCGACCAAGGTTTGGCCTTGTTTGGCGACCAAGCCTTCGACACCGTGATAATGACTCAAACACTGCAAGCCATTAAATACCCTGACCGCGCACTGCTCGAGATGTTACGCGTTGGCCGCGAAGGTATTGTCACCTTTCCAAATTTCGCGCATTGGCGCTGCCGATGGCACTTAAATATGCACGGTCGTATGCCCGTGTCGGAATTTATGCCTTACGAATGGTACGACACACCTAACATTCATTTTTGCACCGTGCATGATTTCGAAGATCTCTGCACCAGTCTGTCGATTAAGATTGTTGACCGACAATTCACCAGTGAACACAACGGCTTTGGGCCTCTAGTATCGGGTTGGCCAAACTTGTTTGCCAGCCATGCGATTTACCGGATTAGTAAATGAAGATTATAAAGAGTGTTTGCTTTCTGCTAAGCCTTGGTTGGTTGAGCTGCTCCGCCCTAGCTGAGCAGCAGCAAAGCTTTGGCGACTATGAGGTGCATTACAGCGTCGTTCCCACTCGCTTTATTCCGCAGGAAACTGCGAGTGTTTACAAGATTACGCGCGGCACAAATCGCATGCTGCTGAACATCTCGGTGCGTCGAAAATTGAAAGATACCAGTGTTAGCGAGACCTCGCCGCAGGCCGCATTGGTAACGGGTCAGCGTCATGATTTAATGCGTCCTTATGAGCTTACTTTTCGCGAAGTTAGAGAACAAGACGCTATTTACTACTTAGCTGATTTCTTAATTATCAATGAAGAATTGTCTCGTTTTGAAATAGAAGTTTCCTTACCCGACAGCAAGGAAATGTTTGAGTTAGAATTTGTTAAAACACTCTACATTGATAAAGAGCGATGACCGGTGACAAAAGGTAAGGAGAACGACCACTTTGACCTAGGCTCACGCGTACTGGTTGCCAGCTCAAACAAGGGTAAGCTACGCGAACTTTCTCAGGTATTTGCCAATGTAGACATTGAATGCCTGCCGCAGTCGGAGCTTGGCATTACTGACGCCGTTGAAGACGGTTTAAGCTTTGTTGAGAATGCGATAAAAAAAGCTCGTCATGCGTCTAGAGAGTCAGGTCTTGCTGCTTTAGCTGATGACTCGGGGCTGGAGGTGCCAGCATTGAATGGCGCACCCGGCATCTATTCCGCCCGTTTTGCCGGAGTAAACGCGACAGACCAAGACAACAACGAAAGACTGCTTGCTGACATGGCTGATTTACGTAACGAGCAACGACGAGCTTGCTTCCGCTGTGTTCTTGTATTGATGCGCCATGACCAAGACCCTACGCCAATGATTTGCCAAGGCAGCTGGTGGGGTGAAGTTTTGGCGGCACCCCGCGGCACTAACGGCTTTGGTTACGATCCCCTGTTTTTTCTGCCTGAACAAAATTGCACATCCGCTGAACTGGATTCAGAGAGCAAAAATAAGCTCAGCCATCGTGGCCAGGCCTTGCAACAACTTTTGCAGCGATTACTTGCTCAAAGTTCGTCGGACACATAAACAAGCACTGTGTCTGACATTCCCGTTGGTCTATATATTCACGTACCTTGGTGCATAAAAAAGTGTCCGTATTGCGATTTTAATTCGCACAAGAGTCCTGAACTACTGCCCGAGAAAGAGTACTTAAAGGCATTAGAACGCGACGCCCTTGTTGAGGCGCAGGGTTTTAAGTCGCGCCCTGTAAGTAGTATTTTCATTGGTGGTGGCACACCTAGCCTACTGTCGGGCGAGGCAGTTGAACAATTACTATTGATGGTTAATAGAAACTTTTCGCTAGAGTCGGATTGCGAAATAACTCTGGAGGCGAATCCTGGGGCGGTTGAGCGCGAACGTTTTAAAGTGTATCGCTCAGCTGGTGTTAATCGAATTTCACTCGGCGCCCAGAGCTTCGATGACAAGGCGCTGAAACAGCTTGGTCGCGTTCATGGGTCAAGCGATATTGAACGAGCCATAGACGCTATTGCAAACGCGAATATACCGCGCTGGAATATTGATCTAATGCATGGATTGCCGGGGCAAACAGTTGAGTCCGCTATGCAGGACTTACGCCGCGCGCTGACTTTTGCACCGAAGCACCTAAGTTGGTATCAGCTGACAATTGAGACCAACACGGCGTTCTATTCTGAGCCACCGACACTGCCCGACGAAGATTGCTTGGCAGATATACAAGACGAAGGTCACGCACTGTTGTTAAGCGAGGGGCTTAATCAATATGAGGTCTCTGCCTATGCCTCAGACAAGGAACGCAGCCGGCATAATTTGAACTACTGGCAATTCGGCGACTACGCCGCTTTAGGTGCCGGAGCGCATGGCAAATTAAGCCAGACCAGCGGCCAAGGATTGGATGTGTCACGCCACTGGCGCATCCGCCAACCAGATTCCTTTATAGCGGCTGTTGATAGTATTGCCGGACGGCGAACGATTGATAATGATGATCTTGTTTTTGAGTTTATGTTAAACGCCATGAGATTGATGGAAGGATTTCAGCCACAGTTGTTCGTGGACCGAACAGGTCTATCAATGACCTCAATTGAATCAATTCTAACTCGACTAATCAGCAGAGAGTTAATTGAAGAGACGGAAGGGTTTGTGCGGGCTACCGAGCTTGGCAGACGGTATCTTAACGATCTAATTAACGAATTTATTCCCGCTTGAAAATCATATCCCACACACCGTGCCCAAGCTTTTCGCCGCGTCTCTCGAACTTGGTTTTTGGCCTGCTTTCAGGGCGTGGCACGTAGCTATTAGGCTCACGAGTATTTGCCCAAGCGGGACTTTCTTCAAGTAATTGCATAGTCTTTTCAGCATAGTGTTGCCAGTCCGTTGCAATATGAAGCCGGCCACCAACCTGCAATTTCTTCTCAAGTAAACTTAGAAAAGTTGGCTGTATCAAACGCCGCTTGTGATGGCGTTTTTTATGCCAGGGGTCAGGGAAGAACACTTGCACACAATCGATACTGTTATCTGGCAGGCAATTGTTCAGTACCTGCACCGCATCGGCACGATACACTTTCAGGTTTGTAAGCTCCAGTTCGTCGATACCTGCCAGCAATCGCCCCACTCCTGGAGTATGCACTTCAATGCCAATGAAATTCCGTTGCGGATCCACTCTAGCCATTTCCAGCAAGGAATCACCCATACCAAAACCTATTTCAACGGTTAGCGGTGCGACCTGGCCAAACACCCGAAGACAATCGATCTCACCGTCTTGCATTTCCAGACCGTGATTGAGCCAATGCTGCTCTAAGGCGTCTGACTGTGCGGCCGTCATTCGGCCTGTTCGGAGTACAAAGCTCCGAATCGGTCGATTTCGAACTGGGTTTACAGGCTTGCTGGAGTCGGCTGGAGGTTGATCGGTCATTTTAGGGGATACAATGGCTTTAGCTGCGCTTGTTATCACTCTCTTCGTTCATAACGAGGGGATAATGGTTTAGTTTAGGTGTTTAGGCACGGCTAGTTAACTTGGCTACGCTCTAATAATTAAGCTCTATAAACACCGTAGGCTAACAAAGCCCACGCTAAAATAAAACACAGACCGCCTAACGGTGTAATAGGTCCGGGCCAACGCTGGGACGTGGTCGCCAAAAGGTATAGTGATCCGGAAAACAGTACGGTGCCGAGCATGAACAGACGCGCAGACCACTCAAGTGCACCACTGTCACGGATGTGGAGCATTAGTGAACCTACCAGCAACAAGGCCAAGGCATGATACATTTGGTAGCTGACGCCCGTTTGGAAAGTACTAAGTGATTCTGTAGCGATCCGCGCCTTGAGTGCGTGCGCGCCGAAGGCGCCAAACACTACTGCCAACGCACCCGAAAGGCTACCAGCCAGCAGAGCGAACTTCGCCATTAAAGGCATCGCCTTATTCCTTTACTTAGTCTTGGGCTAGAATCAAACAAGCAGCGTTGCTTTTACCTTTTTCATCGCATTTTGTTCAAGCTGGCGAATTCGCTCAGCAGAAATGCCATATTCCGCTGCCAGGTCGTGCAGGGTGGCCTTGTTTTCCGACAACCATCTGCGACGCAAAATGTCACGGCTGCGATCATCAAGTTTTTCCAGCGCTGCGTATAATTGTTTTTGGCTATTGTCTTCCCAATCTTCGTCTTCAAGACGTTGAGCGGGGTCTGCGGTGTGGTCTTCCAGATAATGAACCGGCGCAAATGCCTGTTCGTCATCGGCGTCTGTTGGCGCGTCAAAAGTCATATCGCTCGCAGCCAAACGGCCTTCCATCTGCTGCACGTCTTTTAGCTCAACGCCCAGATCTTTGGCAACTGCTTTTGCTTCGTCGTGCGATAACCATGCAAGCCGTTGCTTGCTGCTACGCAGATTAAAGAATAATTTACGCTGCGCCTTGGTGGTAGCAATTTTGACGATGCGCCAGTTACGAATAACAAACTCGTGTATTTCAGCCTTTATCCAATGCACGGCAAAAGAGACCAAGCGTACACCTTTTTCGGGGTTGTAACGCTTTACCGCCTTCATCAGGCCGACGTTCCCTTCTTGAACAAGATCAGCTTGCGACAGCCCATAACCACTGTAGCTCTTGGCGATATGCACCACAAAGCGCAGGTGCGAAATAATTAGCTCGCGCGCAGCTTCCAGATTTTCCTGGTAGTAATAAGCGTCAGCTAATTCTTGCTCGCGATCCCGACTAAGTACGGGTATAGAACTCACCGACTGAATATAGGCATTCAGGTTCGCGCCGGGCACCAGCATCATCGCTGGTTGCAAGTTACTCTGAGTTCCTGTCATTGATTTAGTCATTGATATTAGCTCCTGTACTAGAACTATTTTAGCACTCTTCATATTAGAGTGCTAATAGCTTGAAAGTTCCCTAATCAGTTAATAAATAAGGACTTACTAGCTTGAATTCAAGTGGCAGACCAGACTTTAGCCAAGAAACGGGCTTTTTATGCTCACAATCAAGCCTTTGACGTTTATTGAGGCTCAATGGCGCGCAAATGACGTACAACAGCCACCCAGGCACCGATAATACCAAGCAGACTGGCAAAAAAGAGCAGCAAGAGGCCGTCAAGCCAGCTAGGCCCTTGCAACGCAAAACTACTGCCATACGCTTGGCCAAGCGCAGATAATGGTGGCGCTACCCAGAGATAAATAGCCAGTAAAATCAACATGCAGCTAAGCCCGCCCCCAAGACCGAACAATAAGCCGTAATAGAGAAAGGGCCGCTGCACATAGGCATTGGTGCCGCCGCTTAACTTAACAATCAGTATCTCATCACGGCGGTTCTCAATACTCAAGCGGATGGTGTTGCCAATCACCAGTACAATCGCAATGGCCAACAATGAAGCCAACGCCCAGGCCAAGCGCCCCGCCACCTGCATCAACTGGTATAGGCGTGCCAGCCATTGCTGATCTAACTGCGCCTCCGATACTTCTGGCATTTGAGAATAACTGGCTAACAGCTCACGACTCACGGCCGGTAAATCAGTTTGCTCTGCTAACACAACTGCTACTGACGCAGGCAAAGGGTTTTTAGCAAAACCAGTGGTTATGCCCTCAATGCCAGACAATTTTTCGAAGTCGTTCAATGCTTTTTCAGCAGATGTGTAGTTAGCAGACAGGACCCGCTGCTCTTTGGCAATGCTGACAGCCAGTTGTTGACCCGCTGCTCTGCTTGTTTGGCTTTTCAAATAAAGAGTAATCTGTGCTGAGCCTTGCCAGTCAGCTCGCACACTGTCCGCGTTACTCAGCAACAAATACAATCCGCTGGGCAAGGAAAGCGCGACACCGACCAACAGCCAGGTTAGAAGAGTGCTCAGGGGTGTCGCCCACAAACGCAGCCAACTTTCTTTGAACGTTGCCCAGTGATGCGCGTAATAAGAACGCAGTTGGCCACTCAAGCCTGCTTGGGCCTGACTGGCTCCTCGACGATTAGGCTCAGTTGCCATTCAGGCCTCGGCTCACTTCGGCATTTTCAAATAACCGACCGTCTTGCAGAGTTAAAGTACGGTGTTGCAGCCTAGCAATAAGCGCAAGGTCATGCGATGCGATCAATGTGGTGACACCCACCTGACTGAACTGTCTGAAGATATCCATAACATCGGCCGAGAGAGCCGGATCAAGATTACCGGTCGGTTCATCAGCAAGCAAAATCTTTGGCCGGTTGACCACGGCACGCGCGATACCAACTCGCTGCTGCTCTCCGCCGGATAGATTCATTGGCGAATGCTTCTCAAAGTTCTCCAGGCCCACTTTTGCCAACGCTGCCCGAACTCTACGCTCTATGTCGCGCCGATCAAAACCGGCAATTTTTAGCGGTAAAGCGACATTGTCGAACACTGTGCGGTCAAACAGTAGCTGATGGTTCTGAAACACAACGCCTATCTGGCGGCGCAGGTACGGAATACCTGATTTAGAGAATGTATTCAGGTTTTGATCTGCCACGAACACTTCGCCTGTGGTCGCGCGCTCCATTAGCATGATTAGTTTTAATAAAGTACTTTTGCCCGCACCAGAGCGACCGGTGAGAAACACCATTTCGCCGCGATCAATTTCGACACTCACCTCAGCCAGGGCCTGGTGGCCATTTGGATATTGTTTACCGACGCGGTCAAAAACGATCATAGTATGAGTAGTTGCTAATTTTCCAGGGAGCTGCCGGCAAACAAGGCAGAGACAAATTCATCAGCCTTAAATTCGCGTAAATCATCCACTTGCTCACCCACACCAATGTATCGAATAGGCAGATCCAGTTCTTTACAGATAGCGAAAATAATACCTCCTTTTGCTGTGCCGTCGAGCTTAGTCAGCGTTAAACCACTGACGCCAACGTCCTCCTGAAAGTGCTTGGCCTGACTGAGGGCATTCTGCCCTGTGCCAGCATCAAGTACTAGCATGACCTCGTGCGGTGCTTCAGCATCCAGTTTGCCTAGCACTCGTACTACTTTTTTCAATTCGTCCATTAAATGGCTCTTATTGTGTAAGCGCCCAGCTGTGTCAGCAATTAGCACGTCGACCTCTCTGGCTTTTGCCGCTTCTAGCGCGTCATACAGTACCGAGGCACTGTCAGCTCCAGTGTGTTGGGCGATAACGGGCACATTGTTTCTATCACCCCATACTTGAAGTTGCTCTACAGCCGCTGCGCGGAAGGTATCGCCTGCCGCTAACATAACCGAGTGTCCCTGCTGCTGGTAGCGTTTGGCCAGTTTACCTATCGTGGTGGTTTTACCAACGCCATTTACCCCCACCATTAGAATGACGTAGGGTTTCTTACGGGCATCAATAATCAACGGCGCTTCATGTGGCGCTAGCAACGCGCGCAGTTCTCGTTGCAGGGCACCCATAAGAGCGTCGGGGTCATCAACTTCTTTGCGGCGCACACTTTGGGTTAGATTCTCTACGATGCCGGCCGTGGCCTCCATTCCTAAATCGGCGGTAATCAGCAGCGTCTCCAACTCTTCCAGCAAGTCGTCGTCTATTTCTTTTTTTCCAAGAAGCAGCTCACCGACGCCGCCCGAGAGGTTGCTGCCTGTTTTACGCAGGCCCTTGGCCAGACGTGAAAATAAACCCTGCTTGCCGGCATCAGCTGCAACAGCGTTGTCCACCGCTGCAGCGTTATCACTTACATCAGGCACCGCCCGCTCTTTTGACAGGTTTTCCGGGCTTTCGCCACCGACGTTACCTGAACTATCGGGAATGCTCTCGCTTGGAGCATCTCCACCACTGTCTCTAGTACTATCGTCTGTACTGGCCGCGGTTGCGCTGTCGCCCTCACTGCCCTTGGATTTCTTACTAAACCATCCCATTCTGTGCTGCCGCTTATGTGCTGTTGACCCATGATTGTTTACACTGCTGACTGTAATAGAACAGACAGCAGGACTGGCACACTCTTTTGGGAAAATCACGACGATCAGGGTCATCGCAAGGCGCGGCCAATACAGTGCGCATTATCGGCGGTCGCTGGCGCCGGCGTAAACTGCAATTTCCCCCAATCGAGGGCTTGCGGCCGACGCCAGATCGCATTCGCGAAACGGTGTTTAACTGGCTGGCCCCCCATATCAAGGGGGCAACAGTGCTTGACGCCTACTGCGGAAGTGGTGCATTGGGGCTCGAAAGCTTATCGCGCGACGCCCGCCAATGTGTATTTGTCGACTCTTCTGCAATGGTGAAACGACATTTGCAACAAAACCTGACAACACTGGAGTGTGGTGATGCCACGCTGGTTCAGGGCCAATTTCTAAACTGGTTAGCCACCTGCCAGCAATCTTTCAACATTGTGTTCCTTGACCCGCCCTACAGCAGCGGCTTACTGCAACCTAGTATTGATGCCATTGCCAGTTTGGGATGCCTAAGCAGCAATGCCCTAGTGTATTTCGAGCACCCAGTGGCAGAAAACCCCACATTGCCAAGCGACTGGTTGTCCTTGAAAGACCTGAAAGCGGGCCGCAATCACTATCGCTTGGCTCAGAGAGTTTTATCCGCTGACTAGCGCACTTGTCTTAAATCAAACTTAATCTGGCTATTTTCGATGATATACTCCCCGCCCCGCTGAATCACCGCCTAAAAACAGGACCCTTGTAATGCGAACAGTACTTTACCCGGGCACTTTCGATCCCATCACCAATGGTCATATTAACTTGGTGCAGAGAGCCGGAAAGATCTTCGACAAGGTCATTATTGCCATTGCCAGCAGTCAAAAGAAAGGGCCCTTATTCAGCTTGGATGCGCGTGTCGAATTGGCCCGGCAAGCATGCGAAGAAGCCGGTATAGACAGAGTTGAGGTACTGGGCTTTGACGTTTTGGTATCCACGCTCGCTGCAGAAAAAGAAGCTGTTGTTTTGCGCGGGCTAAGGGCCGTGTCAGATTTTGAGTATGAATTCCAACTCGCCAATATGAATCGGGCGATCGATCCAAACTTCGAGACTATTTTTCTGACGCCCTCAGATCACCTTTCTTATATATCATCTTCATTGGTGCGCGAGATTGCATCACTTGACGGAGATGTCAGTAATTTTGTACCTGCGGTAGTTAACGACGCTTTAAAGAAGCATTTTTCATAAAATACAGCTCAGCCATAAGCCTCAGCGCTGGCAGTGTGAGCAAAATACGGTGGCGCGCTGACCAAGGCGAATGCCTTTTAATGGTTTAGTGCACTTCACGCAGGGCTCTCCTTCCCGTCCGTAGGCCTGCAGTGCCAAGCTAAAGTATCCAGCGTCACCAGTGCCTCCAACGAAGTCTCGCAAAGTGGTGCCGCCCTGCTCGATGGCCTCTGACAGCACGTCTCTAATATCGACAACCAAACGCTCAAAGCGCGTCAAAGAGACTTTTCCAGCGGCCCTTTTCGGCGCAATACCCGCTCGAAAGAGCGCTTCTGTGGCGTATATATTGCCCACCCCAACCACGACCTGATTGTTCATAATAAAATTTTTGACTGCTACAGTTTTACCGCGCGAACGCTGATAAAGGTAAGAGGCCGAAAGGTCTGTTGAGAGCGGCTCGGGGCCAAGAGAGTCCAACAGTGAATGGCTTTCATCAAGTGGCAGCCAGTGGATAGAGCCAAAACGACGCGGGTCGCGAAAGCGCATCACCATGCCATTATCAAAGCGTGCTTCGAAGTGGTCATGTTTGCCCAGCGCATCGTTCTCATTCACAAGGCGCAAACTGCCCGACATTCCCAAATGCACCATCAATTGGCCAGGGCCGAAGCGAAACAGCAGGTATTTGGCTCTTCTGTCGATACCAAGCAAGCGTTGCTCGGCAAGCTCGGCTTCCAAGCCAGCTGCAACAGGCCAACGCATTCTGCGCTCTCGTACATTGGCCTCGATCAAGGTAGCGCCTTTAAGATGCGGCTCTAGGCCGCGTCGCGTTGTTTCTACTTCAGGAAGTTCAGGCATACCGGAAAATTACGACCCCTCAATGGCACAAAACCCGGCGAAAGCCGGGTTTTGTCAGGTTAATAAAGATCGAGTGAGATACTTACTTGATCTTGGCTTCCTTATACATAACGTGCTTTCTTACCACTGGATCAAACTTCTTGATTTCCATTTTCTCTGGCATCGTGCGCTTGTTCTTATCGGTGGTATAAAAGTGGCCAGTACCTGCTGACGACACTAATCTAATCTTTTCTCTCATGGTTCTGGCCTTCTGTATTCTTTAGTCGGTCAATCTTTAAACACTTTACCTTAAGCCCTCAAGTATTTAAGAGGCTCAAGTTTTAGCAATTCAAAATGGTGCAGCGCAGCAAATCTGCTAAGCAGCATCACCTCGAGTACGCATATCAGCAAGAACTTTCTCTATGCCGTGCTTATCGATGATTCGCATGCCCTTAGTAGACACCTTCAGTTTCACGAAGCGCTTCTCGGATTCAACCCAGAAACGATGCGTGTGTAAATTCGGCAAAAAACGCCGACGCGTACGGTTTTTCGCATGCGAAACGTTGTTGCCTGTTTGCGGCCGTTTACCGGTTACCTGACACACTCTGGACATAAGTCACCCCTAAAATCGAGCGCGACATTAAACCAGAACTATCGACGTATTACAATCAGCAGTTGAAAAGGCGATTTTGCGACTAATATCCCATCTTTACCGATAAGCAACGGACAGAGCGCTCACAACCAGCCATTTTCGGCAAATGACACCGACCGACCCGCTCCAACCACCAGATGATCCAGTACACGCACATCAATCAGTCCCAGTGCCTGTTGCAGACGTTCAGTAATGCGATGGTCTGCTTGACTGGGCTCGGCTACGCCACTGGGATGGTTGTGTGCAAATATGACTGCAGCAGCATTATGTTGCAGCACCTTACGGACTACTTCACGTGGATAGACGGCTGCACCATCGATGGTGCCATTAAACAGCTCTTCAAAGGCCAGCATTCTGTTCTGGGCATCAAGAAACAATGCGCAGAACACCTCATGGGGCCTTCCGCTTAACTCTAATTGCAAGTATTCCCGAGTAGCCTTGGGAGAGCTTAGAACTGGTCGCTGATGCAATTCGGCGCTTAGATAGCGTCGAGCCATTTCTAATATAGCGACTAGTTGCGCCGATTTGGCAGGCCCAAGTCCAGCAACCAGCTCCAGCTCACTGGGGGTTCTTTCAAACAAATTACGAAGCCCACCGCATTGCTCAAGAATATCCCAAGCCAGATCAACGGCTGATTTGCCTCGGGTCCCCGTTCTAAGAAAAATAGCCAAAAGCTCTGAGTCGCTCAGCGAGCCGCAGCCATGTTGTAAGAGTTTTTCGCGCGGCCGCGCGGATGCTTGCCAATCGAGAATGCTCATAAGACCTCCTTGTCTCAATCACTATTTGAAGATACTGCTAATTTTGAGGGGCAGCGAAACTGCTGCTCTAAATTTAACCAGCGCCAGCGTATCACAGCATCTCCAGAGTGTCGTCCACGTGATTTTAAAACGTATTGCCCTGGATACTTGTTCAGAGGTTCACTAGATTAACGCTTGTGACTGAATGCAGGTATTATGATCTGACTATGACACGTCAATCCGCTCTGCCAGATGTTTGTGAGGCTTCGCTTCAACAAAGCTTGCGCCCTGATTTATTCAAGGCCTTGTGCGACCCTATACGAATCTCAATTGTTGCCACACTTGCAGCCCGCAAAGATGCCGCCACAGTCAGCGAGATTAAGGGATGCTGCGATATTGATTTCTCAGGAGTATCGCGCCACCTAAAATTACTGCGTGACGCTGGTATTGTGGAAGCTGAAAAACATGGGCGAGAAGTTCGCTACTCACTCGACAGCCGCCACCTTGCCGCTACTCTTCGTTCTGTAGCTGACGCCATTGAATCATGCTAAAAAGCAGCTTCCAATAGAAGTGAGCACTTACCCCAAGCGCTACTTGTCCAGATAAGCTGTACAAAGTCCAGCTGATAGACTTTTACCAAGCTTGCTGTATCTTGTTACGCCGTAAAAAGACTACACAAAACGAGCTATTATTAGGGCATGTACGAACTAAGCAACAGACATATTTTGCTCGGAGTTACCGGCGGCATAGCAGCTTACAAGGCCGCTGAGTTGATCCGCCGACTGCGAGATCAGGGGGCTGAGGTACGTGTCATTATGACACCCGCTGCAACCGAATTTATTACGCCATTAACCCTACAGGCTTTGTCGGGGCAAGCCGTGCACTTGGATCTTTTGAACCCCGAAGCAGAAGCCGCTATGGGCCATATAGAGTTGGCTCGCTGGGCCGACGCGTTGCTCATAGCACCAGCCAGTGCAGATTTCATTGCCAAAATGGCACTGGGTCACGCCGACGACCTGCTAAGCACGGTATGTCTGGCCTGCGTCGCACCTAGTTTTGTCGCCCCGGCAATGAACCAGGCTATGTGGGCCCAAGCCAGCACACAAAGCAACATCGACACGCTGCGCCAGCGTGCAGTAGCTATTCTGGGACCAGGCAGCGGTCTTCAGGCATGCGGCGATGTTGGCGAAGGGCGCTTACTCGATGTGAGCGATATTGTTCAGCAATTGGCAGGCCATTTCAGCCCCGGCATACTTGCTGGTCTAAACGTCATAGTAACCGCTGGTCCTACGCAGGAAGCCATAGACCCAGTTCGTTTTTTAAGCAATAACAGCTCGGGCAAGATGGGGTTTGCTTTAGCCAGGGCAGCCAGCGAGGCCGGCGCCCATACAACCTTGATCGCAGGTCCTGTTTTGCTTGAATGCGCAGAAAACATACAACGAATAAACGTTAAAAGTGCGAAACAAATGCTTGATGCTACACTTCAATGTGTAGATGACTGCGATATTTTCATCTCAACAGCAGCGGTTGCTGATTACACGCCAGCAAAAGTTGCTGAGCACAAGATTAAGAAAAATGCGCCTGTGATGGAAATTACTCTGCAGCGTACAGAAGATATTCTGGCCACTGTAAGCGCTCTGCCCAAGCGACCATTTTGTGTTGGTTTCGCTGCAGAAACGAACGACGTCGTTCGTTATGCACGGGGTAAACTGGAAAAGAAGAATCTTGATTTAATTGTGGCTAATGATGTGTCGAATTCCGATATTGGATTTCAAAGCGAAGAAAACGCAGTAACTCTAATTAGTAAGGATGATGAGACAAACTTACCGCAAACTAGCAAGCTGAACCTCGCGACACAATTAATTGCGTTAATTGGCAAGCGCTACAGGAATTCAAATAGCGCATGAACATTGCAACTTAGCCGTTCAAGTTGTGTTGACTTAATAAAAACAGCGCGATAATAGGACACTAACACAATGGCTGATGCCAAATCCAAAAATAGCGATGCTGTCGTTAGTAAAGACGCACAAAACAGTCATTCACAAAGCCTGATAATTCCGCCTGCCATATCCATGGCGATCATTGCTATTGTAGCCCTGTTCATTGTCGTCTTTCTCGTACCACAACGTCAGGCCACCGATCTAAAACGCCAAACAGATTTGTACGCTCGACAACAGGCGGCTCTGGTAGACCAACGGATTGCTCAAATACAGAACAGGCTAGAAAGCTTGGCGGCTGGGAAAGCGGTTAGGCTGGCTGTTACCGAAAAAGATACCAACACCATGACCCAGCTAAGCGAGGAGCTCAGTCGCAGCTTCCCATTAGCCGAGAACGCCTTGTTGATTCCGCTGGATTCAAAAGGCATCACCGGTCTACGCAAGCACGGAATCAAACTGCGTAACAATATTGAGGCCAGTCAGGTAAACCGCGCAGAAGACGGCGAAAAGATCTTTCCAGAGGCTTACAAATACAATAGCGAAGTTCAGTTCAGCCTAGTGGCTCCAGTACTTGAAGCTGATGAGATGGAGGTCAGCGGCGCCATAATTCTTCGAATGAAAGTAGACGCTCTGCAGACGGCCCTGGATTATATCGATAAAGATCGCGGTCGGTCTGAATTGGTGCAGAAGTTCAATGGTAAAGAGACAATACTTCTCAACGGCGGAGGTAATGCCGAAGGCGCCCTACCTTATAGAGAATTTCAAATTGGCAACAGCAATTGGTGGTTGAGGTTTGAGCCCTCATCGAAGGTATCAGGCGAGCTTGGTATACCATTATGGAGCCTAATCGCTTTGCTGCTCATACCCTGTCTGCTTATTCCTATTTGGCATTACATGTCGCTACGCAAAATTCTTAGTAGCGCTCATGCAGATCTTGATGCTCTAACCGGCTATGCTCAAAGCCTGCTGTCGGGCAACAAGCGAATGCCGCCGGTATTCGCCGAAACAAAACTCAACGCCTTGGCAACCATAGTCGCTTCGTTTAGAAAAAGTGCGCCTGCCACACCAAAAGCCTCGCCAGACCTTGGTTCAACTAAGGATGTAAAAGCAGAAAAGAGCGCCAAGCAAAAAGATCCAGATAAAACGGCGATGATCGTTGAAGAACCGTCGGCCGATGCAAGTGTAGAGGTAGCCGACTGCATATTCCGTGCCTATGACATTCGCGGCGATGCGGACAAATATCTTACTGATGAGGTCGTTTACGCCATTGGTATGGCAATAGGTAGCGAGGCGATCGATCGCTCTCAAGATACTATTGTGGTCGCTAGCGACGGGCGTTTGTCGAGCCCACGTATAAAGAAAGCCCTCTGTGATGGCCTGCAGGCAAGCGGGCAGCACATACTCGATATCGGTCAACTACCTACTCCACTGTTGTATTTTGCTACCCATCATCTTGAAACAAATGCCGGCGTCATGATTACTGGTAGCCACAATGACGCTCACTGCAATGGTTTAAAACTGGTGCTGGAAGGGAAGCCGCTATCTGGCGAGCACATTCAACATATCCGGCAACGTATCGCTGAAGGTAATTTTCATAAGGGTAATGGCAGCATTGAAGATGCTGATGTTGCTGATGCTTACATCGATGCGATTGCAGGCGACGTAGCTGTTGCTCAAACCTTAAAAGTAGTCGTTGATGCGGGCAATGGTATTGGTGGAGTTATTGGTCCGCGCGTTCTGGAGGAACTGGGCTGCGACGTAATCGCATTGCATTGTGACGTGGACGGTAACTTCCCTAATCATGGCCCCGACCCTACGAAACCAGAAAACTTGGCTGACTTGATAATGACCGTTAAACAGCACGGTGCCGATTTCGGTGTGGCTTTTGATGGCGATGCCGATCGTGTCTGTGTTGTTGATTCCCAAGGCAAAGCAATTGCTCCCGACGTGCTTCTGATGCTGTTTGCGCAAGACATTGTTTCGCGAAACCCTGGAGCCGACATTGTTTACGACGTGAAATGTACACGCCATCTCAGTAACGTAATCAGCAGCTATGGTGGCCGCCCAATTATGTGGAAATCCGGGCATTCTTGTATCAAAGAGAAAATGGCCCAAACTGGCGCCCTGCTTGGTGGCGAGTTTACTGGCCACATTTGTTTTAAAGAGCGTTGGTACGGATTCGATGACGGAATATACAGCGCAGCACGGCTAGTAGAAATTGTTAGCACCTCGGGGCTTCAGCTCAACGAACTTCTTGAGGAATACCCACAGAGCAAGACCACACCCGAAATTATTGTTGATACCGGTGAAGAACAGAAATTCGAAATCGTCGAAGCACTCGCCGACAATGCCCAGTTCGGCGCCGGCAAGATCACGACACTTGACGGTATACGAGTTGACTACCCCGACGGTTGGGGGTTAATTCGTCCATCGAATACGGTGTCAGCTATAACCATGCGCTTCGAGGCAGATAACGACGAAGCCATGCAGCGCATCCAGTCTGTGTTTAGAGAGCAAATTGGCCTGGTGAACCCCGCTGTCGCATCGGCTTTCTGACAAAACGCCTAATAGCGATTATGATGCGCGCTACTTGCAATACCTATTAACAACACCTATTAAGGTGCTCGTAGGATTTATCACATGTCACTAAGTCACGACGACGCCTTGAACGTCGCTCAGGTTCTCACCGAAGCTCTACCCTATATTCAGAAATTTACCGGCGCTACCGTTGTCATTAAGTACGGCGGTAATGCCATGGTAGATGAAGAGCTGCAGGCCAGTTTTGCGCGCGATATAGTGCTGATGAAACTAGTCGGTATGAACCCTGTCATTGTGCATGGTGGGGGGCCACAGATTGGCGAGCTTTTAAAGCGCCTAAACATAGAGTCACACTTCGTGGACGGTATGCGAGTGACAAGCAGCGAAACCATGGATGTCGTCGAAATGGTGCTTGGAGCTGCGATTAACAAGAACATCGTTAACCTGATTCAGCAGCATGGTGGCAAGGCTGTGGGCTTAACTGGCAAAGATGGGCATTTGATTCTTGCCGACAAACTTGAAGTAAGCCGCACTAGCCCCGAAATGTCGCAGCCAGAAATTATCGATATTGGCCATGTTGGCAAAGTACGCAAAGTTAATACCGAAGTTCTGGAAGTAATGCTTGCTTCGAATTTTATTCCGGTGATTGCCCCAATTGGCGTAGGCGACCGAGGCGAGTCATACAATATCAACGCTGATCTAGTGGCCGGTAAAATCGCTGAAGTACTTGCTGCTGAAAAACTCATACTATTGAGCAATGTACCTGGCTTACAAGACAAACAGGGCGAGACCTTAACAGGACTGAATGCGGCACGTGTGCAGGAATTGATTGATGACGGCACCATACATGGTGGGATGCTGCCCAAGATTGATTGCGCTTTACAGGCAGTCAAAGGCGGTGTTAAAACAGCCCACATTATCGATGGCCGAGTGCCACATGCAGCGTTACTCGAAGTCTTTACCGATACCGGAGTGGGTACTCTTCTAACCAGCTAGAGCCACTCAATAAACGTTTCTGGACGAGACACAGGGATGGACTCAATACATCTCATTGGGCCGGTTCTTTGTAGCTGTATCGACTGGGACTTATAGACGGGCATAAGCCGCTTAGTTCCGTGCATAATGTAGCTGTTTATTGTTTCGCCTACCGGGAACCGCTAGCATGCTCTGATTAATCTAAGGATCAGAAAGACCATGTTAAATGCCGCACGCAAAGAACCAAGGCGCCAGCAAATATTACAGGCTTTGGCGCTAATGCTTGAGGAAGCTCCTGGCGAACGTATTACCACCGCCGGGATTGCTAAAAAAGTGGGTATTTCAGAGGCCGCTCTATACCGGCACTTTGCCAGTAAATCGAAAATGTTCGAGGGCTTGATTGCCTTCATTGAAGAGACGATCTTCAGTCGCATTCACCGGGTGCTGGCCGAGGAGGCCTCTGCTACAAGACGCTGTGAAGCAACCATTACTTTGCTACTGCAGTTTGCTGAGCGCAACCCAGGCATCTCCAGACTTCTAACCGGCGACGTATTGGTTGGCGAAACCAGAACGTTACGACATCGCGTCACACAGTTCTACGAGCGAATGGAAACCCAGCTAAAGCAGATATTGCGCGAAGGTGAACTGCGCGAAGGGATACGCCCGGTTGCACCGGTATCAATAACCGCCAATATGATGCTAGCGACGGCTGAAGGTCGCATCGCTCAGTTCGTACGTAGCGATTTTCGGCGGAGTCCAATGGAGAACTGGCCAAAGCAATGGGCCCTAATCCAAGCACAGGTGTTTGCTAACAATAACGCGGAACGCGTGGCTCAGTTTGCCTAACTGCAGGTTGTGAATGTTCCCGATCACGGGAAGCGCAGTTAGCCCGACGTATTGTCGCGCCTAACACGACCATAGCGCAGGTCTTGTAAGTAGTTAAAACGCTCAATGTCTTCTGCATAGCGGCGCTTCACTTGAGTGACTTCTTTATTACGAGCCCTGATGTTGACACGGGTTTCGTCAACTTCAACTTCCATTGTTTGTATGTTGTCAACCAGCCGCTGCGGCACTTCGTTTCCGCTACGCTCAGCGTCGGCTGCTTTTTCTTGCTGCCGCTCAATCTGTGATTTCAACGAACGTAAGTTGCCTCGCAAAATTTGCAAACGCACTGTAATTTCATCAACCACGCGATTCTGAGATGCCTCGATATCAGCCACGCTGCTGTATCGCGATAGAAGTAGCTCGTCTCGCTTACGCTGCTGTGCTGCTGCGCGCTCGAGTTCCCTCTGTTCTCGGTTTGCTTCAATCTCTGCAGCGGTGGCCTGCGCGGCAACTCGCTGTACGAGGCGTCCATTTTCAGTAATGACTTCGTAACCATATTTTACAAATTCAGGCGGCAAACGGCTGTCGATCACTGTAACGCCAGCGTGATTCTTATAGCGAAAATACTCTTTAGCAGCATGAGCTGGGGAATTCAGGCACGCCAGAACTACGCACACTGTTGCTGCGATAGAGCTATATGTCTTTCGGCTGCGGAGCATATTCTAGAAAATAACGATTATGGGTAACTGTAATTCTAGCAAATTTCACTGAATAGGCACTGAATCTATGCGTCAGCTTATGCCATATTGTGAACGATATGCGTTCATCTCTGGCAAATTGTCCATATACCTACCGGTACTGGACTCTAAAAACGTGATTAAGTTCGCAAAACTGATAATTGCAGCGACTGGCAAATCATACTCTTGCTGCAGTTCTTGAATGGCTGACATCTCACCCTTACCCCGTTCTTGGCGGTCCAGACCGACAACAATTCCAGCTGGTTCAGCGCCAGCGTCTTCTATCATTTGCAAAACTTCACGAACGGCAGTACCTGCTGTAATAACGTCATCCACAATCAGCACTTTACCCTGCAGAGGACCGCCGACAATGCTTCCGCCTTCGCCGTGGGTCTTCGCTTCCTTGCGGTTGTAAACTACTGGTATGTCGGCTTCGTATCGTTCATTCCAGCAAACAGCGGCCGCCGTGGCCAGAGGTATACCTTTGTAAGCCGGCCCAAACAGCATATCAAACGATATGTTGGCCGCGCGGATGGTTTCTACGTAAGCCAAACCTGTTCTGCGCAGCGCGGCACCACTACGAATAAGGCCCGCATTGAAAAAGTAGGGACTGACACGCCCTGACTTAAGTTCGTATTCGCCAAAACGCAGAACCTCGTTTTCGAGGGCCAACTGAATAAAATCGGTTTGATAGTCGTTCATTTGCAATTATGATACACGCTTCCACTTCCAGGGGCGATCATGAGAATCATTAACTTCTGTGCGGAAGGACTGGAGGCCGCCGCGCAAAAAGGGTTCTTTGAGTGGGCGACCAGACAGGACGCCGACTTCATTTGCGTGCAAGACTTGCGCGTGCAGGAATACGACATTAAAAACGATGCTTGTTTTGCCTCGCCTTATAATGCCTATTTCTTTGACGCCGTTGAGAAGAACACGAACGGAGTGGCCATCTATTGCCGCGAACTACCTAAAGCAATTATGACCGGCTTGGGTTTTGGCGAGTTTGATGTTGACGGTTTATATGTGCAAGCGGATTTCGAACGCTATAGCGTTGGCTCATTTCTAGCGCCATACGCCGCGCCAGGTGACGCGCAGGCATTGGAGCGTAAAATACGCTTTTATGATCAATTTCTTGGCCATTTGTCCAAAGTTCGAAATAAACGTCGCGAGTATATTCTTACAGGTAACTGGAATATCGCTTTTGAGAACGCCGACGCTCAAAACCCGCAAGAGATTGCTGGGTTTCTAGAAGAAGAGCGCGATCTGCTGGGCCAGTTGTACGACGAACTTGGTTACGCCGATGCTTTTCGTCTAGCTGACACAGATGACGATGAATACACTTGGTGGCCTGAAGGTGAGCGTGACCTCAATGGCTGGCGCGTAGACACGCAGGTGGTGTCGGAAGGTTTGCGCAATACGGTAGAACAAGCCGCCGTTTACCGGTCGCAGGAATTTTCGAATCACGCGCCCGTTATTATCGATTACGAGCTGGAATTTTAGCAATCTCTCTTACGAATACCTCCTCCGCCCAAGGCTAACGCGGGCTACATACTTGAGAAGCGAAGAGAGAGGGCTATCTATAGGTAACAGCCTTTCTATAAAATTCTATCGGCAACGTTAAGACCGCTAAGCCTTTAGTTTAAGGGTTGTGCCAGCGACATTTTTTGTACCTGCATCACCTGACCAAGACCGCGCTGCGCCAGATCTAACATCGCTTGAAGTTGCTCTGGCGTATATGGCGCGCCCTCTGCGGTTCCCTGCACCTCAATAAAACCCTTCGCATCGAGCATGACGATGTTCATATCTGTTTCGGCAACCGAATCTTCAGCGTAATCAAGGTCAAGTACCGGTTCGCCTTTGTACATACCCACTGATATCGCCGATACCATTCCGATAATGGGGTTTTCCTTGACGCGTTTTGTTTCCATTAACACGCTCACCGCATCTGCCAATGCTACGGCGGCCCCGGTTATTGACGCGCAACGCGTGCCGCCATCGGCCTGCAATACATCACAATCAAGAATGATGGTGTTTTCGCCTAATTTCTTCATATCAAGCGCAGCGCGCAGACTCCGGCCTATTAGCCGTTGAATTTCCACTGTGCGTCCACTTTGCTTACCTCTAGCGGCCTCTCGCCCAACGCGGTCTGACGTCGCACTTGGCAACATGCCATATTCTGCTGTAACCCAGCCCTTACCCTCGCCCCTTAACCAACGGGGCACGCCCTTCTCAACGCTGGCTGTGCACAAAACCCGGGTGTCTCCTACTTCTACCAAAACTGACCCTGCAGCATGTTTGGTAAACTGGCGGGTGATTTTTAAAGAGCGAGGCTGATCCTGACGACGGCCGCTGGGTCGTTGCATTGTTAAATCCTTAGGCTTAAGTGTTGCCGATAAGTTGAGTACAATAGCGGCTTCAAGAAGCCCAACTGGGCATTCACCGCAAACCGACAGTATGACAGCCTTTTGAACAACACAGAACATAGCAATCATTCCAACGGCCAGCTCTATACTATTTCTGCGCCATCAGGTGCGGGTAAAACCAGCCTGGTTAAGGCATTAGTTAGCGATGTAGAGGGCATAGGCGTGTCGGTGTCGCACACCACTCGCCCAAAGCGAGCGGGCGAAGTAGATGGCGTGAATTATCACTTTGTCAGCGACGAGGCCTTTCAGCACATGGCGCAGGCCGGTGAATTTTTGGAACACGCTACGGTGTTTGCCAATCGCTATGGCACCTCAAGAGCCGAAGTAGAACGCTTGCTGGCGCTCGGAGACGACGTCATTCTCGAGATTGATTGGCAAGGAGCCGAGCAAATTAAGCAACAAATGCCGGCCACCCTGGCCATCTTTATTTTGCCGCCCTCGTTGAAAGCCTTACAGGAACGCTTAACCGGTCGTGGCCAAGACGACTCGGGCGTGATCCAAAGCCGCATGCAGACAGCGGTTGATGAAATAAGCCACTATCAAGCGGCCGATTTTCTAGTGGTTAATGAAATATTTGCGTCTGCGTTGCAGGAGCTTAAACATATTGTGTTCGCGGCTCGCTTGGCTCAGAGACGCCAACAGCAGGCCCACGCCTCTTTACTGAGTGATTTATTGGCCTAATGATCGCTTAGGCCTCCTTTTTCTAGAAGAAGGACCTGACAAGTGTGTCTATGCCGGTATTAGGTCTCAAAGTGCTTTGATCAGGCTGAAAATTTGTTCCCAGCTAATAATTAAGCTAAAATGTCGGGTTACCGGCTAAAAGCTCTCGAAAGAAAGCTGGCGGCCAAAGCACAAACACAGAAATAGAACTACACAGGGTTATACATTATGGCACGCGTAACGGTTGAAGATTGCCTAGAAAACGTTAACAACCGATTCGATTTGGTGATGATTTCCAGCAAGCGGGCACGCCAGATAGCCACTGGCGGCAAAGAGCCGCTGGTTAAGGAAGATGGCGATAAACCAACGGTCATAGCGCTTCGCGAAATCAAGGAAAACCTGATTAATGCCGATATTCTTCGTGAAAATGAAGAAGCAGAAGAAAACTTCGAACATGAGATGGACCTTGCCGTTTCGGTTGACGCAGAATTTGGCAGCCACAACGGAGAAGGCCTGGGCTCTTTCCGCCGCTCAGACGAATTGGCCGACAGCTTGGCCGCAACGCTAAACAGCAGCGAACTTGCAACCGAGCCCAGCTCCGAAGAAAGCGCCGAGCCAGCCGCCGCCTCAGACGACCTAGACACCGACGCATTAATTCGCGCTCTTCAAGCCGCAAGCAGTGACGCTCCCTCTGAAGGCGAATAAAAAGGGCAGTTAGAGCGGAACAGTGGCTTGCTTAAGTTGGCAAGCCGCAACTATTCGCCAAGGTCAAATTCAAAGACAACTTTAGCTTAACTCCTATCAGCGGTCGTCGCCCTAACGGCGACGCTGTTTAAGCGCTTCGGTCTGGCATCGTCGCTGTGCCAACATATCCAGCTCAAGATAGACCTGCCTGCGCACTCAGCCGGCAATGAGATGTACAATACAGCTTAATGCCTTATTTGAGGTTCGCGTTCATTGCAAACCATTGATGCTTTAGAATCCACGCTGACTGAATATTTGCCCGCGCCGCAAATACAGCAAGTTAAGCGTGCTTACTATTTCGCTGAACAAGCCCACGATGGCCAAGTACGCCGCAGTGGCGAACCCTACGTGACACATCCTCTTGCCGTAGCTTACATACTGTCTGAAATGCATATGGACGCGCAGAGCTTGATGGCGGCGATGTTGCATGACGTTATAGAGGACACCGGCGTTGGCAAAGACGCTATCAGTGAACAGTTTGGCGAGACTGTCGCCGAGCTCGTTGATGGCCTGTCAAAGCTCGCAAAAATAGGTTTCAGTTCTCGCGCTGAAGCTGCAGCTGAGAATTTTCAAAAAATGGCACTGGCCATGGCGCGTGACATACGCGTTATTCTAGTGAAGCTGGCCGACCGGCTGCACAACATGCGAACCCTGGGCGTTCTTAGCGTGGAGAAACGTCGACGCATTGCCAAAGAAACCCTCGAAATCTATGCGCCAATTGCCAACCGGCTGGGAATGAATACGGTGCGAATAGAATTTGAGGACTTGGGGTTCACGGCTCTGTACCCCATGCGTGCGCGGCGAATTGAAGCCGCGGTAAGATCGGCTCGCGGCAATCGTAAGGAAATAATGCAGCAAGTAAAAGCAGCGCTCGAGGATCGGCTGAAAAGCGATTACATTCATTCGCGAATTCTTGGCAGAGAAAAACATTTGTTTAGCATTTACGAGAAGATGCGCACCAAACGTAAATCATTTTCGGAAATCATGGATGTCTACGCTTTTCGAATAGTCGTTAAGGACGTAGACACCTGCTATCGCGTATTGGGCGCAGTGCACAATTTGTATAAACCTGTCGCTGGTCATTTCAAAGATTATATCGCCATCCCCAAAGCCAATGGATATCAGAGCTTACACACCGTTTTATTTGGTATGCATGGCGTACCCATCGAGATTCAGATCAGAACAGAAGCGATGGAAGAGTTGGCTAACAAAGGTATAGCGGCACATTGGCTATACAAAACCGGTGAAGATACCAACGATTACAACTCACATACCCGAACCCGCCAGTGGGTTCAAAGTTTGCTTGATTTACAGCAGCGAGCCGGCAACTCGCAAGAATTTATAGAGCACGTAAAAACCGATCTATTCCCAGATGAAGTATATGTGTTTACACCGAAGGGCCAAATTAAAACACTTCCCAATTCTGCGACTGCCGTTGATTTCGCCTATGAGGTGCACACTGACGTTGGTAACAGTTGCGTGGCATGTCGAATCAATCGTCGCTTTGCCCCTTTGAGTGAACAGCTGCAAAGCGGTCAAACGATTGAAATCATAACGGCGCCGGGTTCGCAGCCCAACCCCACTTGGCTTAACTTTGCTGTGAGCGGCAAGGCGCGCAGTAACATTCGTCACTTCCTGAAAAACCAACGCCATACCGAGGCAATTGAACTGGGCAGGCGGTTGCTCGACAAAGCCTTAGAAAACCTGGGTACAGTCGCCAAGAAAATGGATAAGAAGCGCGTGCAAGCCTTATTAGACGAGACTGGCTACGATAATTTCGACCTTGTTTTGGAAGACATTGGATTGGGTAACCGCGTGGCCTATTTAACAGCTAGGCGATTAGTTGCCGATCGTGTTATCAGCAAAGCAGCAAAACAAAAAGACAAGCCCAGCAGCAAAGCAAACGACGACTCTTTTGCTATTAATGGCGCTGAAGGCATGATGGTAAGCTTTGCCAAATGCTGCCATGCAATACCAGGCGATTCGATATCGGGTCACATCAGTGCCGGACGAGGTATTGTCGTGCACGTTGCTAACTGCCGCAATATTCAGGAGTTTCGCGACAACCCTGAACGTTGTATCGAATTAAGCTGGCATGACAAGGCAAGCGGCGAATATCAGGTTGAGTTACGCGTAGAGCTCACCCAACAGCGGGGCATTATTGCCGAATTAGCCAATAAGATAAGCAGCTTTGACGCCCCCATAGAAAAAATAAACACAGAAGACCGCGATGCAAAAACGGCGGTGGTACGAATTGAAATTGCAGTTCATGACCGCATCCACTTAGCACGCATAATGCGGCGAATTAGGACTATGAAATCCGTTACTGCGGTGTCGAGGATGAAATCTTGAATGGTCAGATTTTCTCTGTTAATAACCGTACTCACTAAAACGCTTCAGCCACTAGCGCTAGAAAAACACCCCTCGAGAATGCAATAGATTATTTATGAACCACAAAGAAATAATTCAAACTGAACTGGCTCCCGCCGCAATAGGCCCCTATTCGCAAGCTGTAAAGATAGGCTCTACCGTGTACGTGTCCGGTCAAATACCACTAGACCCTGATACTATGGAAATGGTCGAGGGTGGTATTTCCGAACAGACACACCGCGTGTTTAAAAACATGCAGGCTATTGCTCAGGCTGCTGGAGGAACATTGGACAACGCCGTGAAGATCAATATATCAATGATTGATCTTGCCTGCTTTGCCGACGTGAATGAAATTATGAAACAGTACTTCAACGAACCATTCCCAGCGCGAGCTTGCGTGGCCGTGGCCGCATTGCCAAAAGGCAGCCAGATAGAAATAGAATCCATTTTGGAAGTGTAAATACGGTTCCGCTCAGCAACCAGATCGTAACGCGTTACGCCTTAGCTGTTCAGTAAGGCGCTGTAACCCTGAGTAAAATCTGGGTATTGAAACTCGAAACCTGTATCAAGCAATCGCGTGTTTGAACAACGCTTGCTACCCGGATTACGAGATGAGTGAGACTCGGTCGATGATGGCGTCATGTAAGATACACCCAATCTACCGGCCAACCAGCTCTCAAGCTCGCTCTTCTTACAAGGCGCGCAATCTACACCCAGATACACATCGGCAAGAGTTTGGTCTCGGCGATCCATTTCTAACAAGTGCGCTATAACGGCAGAACAATCATCTGCATGTATGCGGTTAGTATAATGTTGTGATGCGCTGAACTCGCCGCGTTGAATTTGCTCAATCATTCTTTTACTTCCACCCCCGTATATACCGCCACAACGTAATGAGGTATGAAGGTTGTCGCTCTCAGAAAGTAACCGTTCACAGGCAAGCATAGTGGAACCGCTATAACTTGTGGCCAACGCGGGCGACTCTTCATTGACCCACTCGTCATTGTTTTGCGCGTACACACTGGTACTCGAAACAAACACTATTCGTCGTGGTCTGTGCTGCAAGCTGGCTAATACGTTCTTGACGCCACGCAAGTAGCCGCGCTCGTAACCTGCCGCGTCTCGACTAGCGGGAGTTAAGCTCAGTACAATGTAGTCAGGCCTCTGCTCAGCCAAAACGGACTGCAGGGAATTTGCGTTTGTATAATCTGCTGCTATTGCTTTAATACCGGAAGCAACTTCGCTAGGCCTGCGCCGTATACCACTCAGCTGCCACTGCGATTCATCAAGATAATCCGGAAGACGGTTACCTAGTTGACCGCAGCCAACTATCAATACCGAACGGCTAACCGTCAAATCTGTTTCCATAGCGTTAGTGTGCTTAATAAGGGGAGAGGACATTGTATGCGAAAAACTAGCGTGCGAAGAGTTGGCATTGCATAAGTATGCGCTGAAGTGTCTGATGTTGAAACTCTTCCTCATTATCACGCAACTTCTAGCGGTCTGTATGCAGACGGGGTGCCAACTCTGGGTGTATCATGGCTGCAACCCCTTCCATATCTCACACGAGATGCTTTGTGTCCGCAAGCTCACTTGATTCAATTTCCCTCAGCGCGCTGAAAGGCGTTGGTCCTAAAACTCGCGAGCGCCTTGAAAAAATTGGAATCCATAACGCGCAAGACCTATTGTTTCATCTGCCATTACGCTATGAAGACCGAACAACCTTAACCGCTATTGGACGCCTGGAACCGAACACCACATGCCTCTTCGAAGGCACTATCAAGGCAGCGGGCGTTGTGCCCGGTCGCCGACGCAGTTTCGTTTGCAAACTGGAGCAGGACTTCTCTTTCATCAGCCTTCGTCTGTTTCATTTTTCAGCGGCGCAAACTCGTGGTTTAAAAGTGGGTACACGACTTCGCTGTTATGGAGAAGTGCGTTTTGGGCGCAACACGCTCGAGTGTTTCCATCCGGAATATTCTATTGTTCCAGACGGAACAGAGCCACCATTACCCACTGCACTCACGCCCGTTTATCCAAGTACCGAGGGTTTGCACCAAGCCAGCTTTCGAAAAATGTTAGCTCAGGTTCTGCCATTGCTAAGCTCGCATTTGGTTGCAGAGCTGTTACCCGAACAAGTACTTGCCAAGCTACAAGAAAGTAGTGGAGCCACCACGAGTCTGCACAACATTAGTTTGGCCGACGCCTTAACAACGCTTCATACGCCTACTGCGAGAGATTTGAGTCAGCTAAAAAAATATCAGCAGCGACTCTCATTCGAGGAATTGCTTGCGCATCACCTGAGCCTTCTTTTGATGCGAAGACGAATACAACAGCAGACTGCACCTCGTTTACAGAGTAAGGCCTCTGGCAAGAAACGTTTCCTTGGTCATTTAGGTTTTACGCTCACCGCGGCACAACAATCGGTAAATGCTGAGATTGAGACCGACCTATCCAAAGCTTTGCCGACTCTGCGCCTTGTGCAAGGCGACGTGGGTTGTGGTAAAACAGTGGTTGCTGCACTTGCTGCCTTACAGGCAATTCAGAATGGCTTCCAAGCCGTAATGATGGCCCCCACTGAAATTCTGACTGCGCAGCATGTAAGTGCTTTTCGCAATTGGTTTGAGCCCCTTGGCATCAACGTTGTGTTACTTTCTGGTCAACAAACAGCAAAACAAAAACGTGAGTCGCTTGCCGCGATTTCCGATGGCTCGGCCAACATGATCGTTGGTACGCATGCCGTCATTCAAGAGGCTGTCGAATATCATAAGCTTGGCTTGATCGTTATTGATGAGCAGCATCGGTTTGGCGTTGATCAAAGACTGACTCTGAGGCGCAAGGCCATGGAGTCTGGCGTCTGTCCGCATCAGCTAATAATGACAGCCACGCCAATTCCACGCACCCTCGCGATGGCCGCCTACGCTGATCTTGATGTGTCGGTGATCAATGAATTACCTCCAGGTCGAACACCGGTCACAACAACGGTGCTTGACAATGGCCATCGAGGAAGAGTCGTAGAACGTGTTCATCAAGCATGCTTAGAGGGCCGCCAAGCGTACTGGGTTTGCACTCTGGTGGAAGAATCTGAAGTAATGGAATGCCAAGCGGCCGAAAGTGCGGCCGAAGAATTACAAAAGGCGCTTGGCGACCTGACGGTTGGCTTGGTACACGGGCGGCTAAAAGCCGCCGAGAAGAATGACGTTATGTCGGCCTTTAAAGCCGGCGACATTCAGTTGCTAGTGGCCACCACAGTGATTGAAGTAGGTGTTGATGTTCCAAACGCTAGCTTAATGATCATAGAGAATTCAGAGCGCTTGGGTTTGTCGCAAATTCATCAGCTGCGCGGGCGGGTTGGACGCGGCACCGCGGAAAGTCATTGCTTGCTCATGTATCAAAAACCATTGTCGAATGTCGGCAAACAGCGTCTGGATATTCTACGCCAGAGCACAGACGGTTTTTATATTGCTGAACAAGATTTAGTGATACGCGGCCCCGGTGAGGTATTGGGTACTCGGCAAACAGGGTTGCTGCAGTTTAGGGTAGCCGACCTGGAGCGGGACGCCGGCTTGCTGGATCAGATTCACCAGATCGGCGAATCATTTCTGGATGAGCACCCTAATAACACCGAACCTCTGATTGAGCGCTGGATAGGGACGGCTGCAGCTTATGGCGATGCGTAAAGCGATGCTAGCGGTATTCCAACCCTAACAGTACAGTGAAGTCAGGCGCTGTTCGAACAGCAATGTCTTCACTCATCGCAATGTTCATTATCCATCTCTTTGACAGACGAAGTCCTGCACCAAAGCTGAACTGAACCGACGTAGAGCCCAAAGCTTTAATATTGGTGTCATACAGGGCCGTATGCGCTTCAAGCTGCAACTTCACTGTTAACCAATCCTTGAACAGTCGACGAGCCAGCGTTGCATTTGCGTAGAAGACAGTATTTTTTTGCAGCTCAGGCAGCAGGTCTGAGTCACCCGGGAAGAGTATGCCTGCACCGGCATTAAAGTGCGCATCCACAGCAGATAACAATTGCGAGTTTGCGTACAGCCCACCAATGGCCACATCAACTGAACCCGAGCCCAATAACTCATCAGAATCACCACTGGGAACCTCCACTCGCAATTGGCCCGTCAATCGACTGGTACCGGCATCGTGCAGCTTGTATTGTGCTAGTAGAGCAATGTCACCAAGACCTGTGGCTGAACTGTTCAGATCAATGCTGCCATTAGGCGTACTTATACTGTAGCGCAATTGATCGCGAGCAAATTCGTCTCGACGACCATTAGGGAATCCGAAGGTTCGATGCCAGCCTTCTACAAAACTGTCCATAAAACCGGTCTGATGACTCAGCAACGGCAACTCAGCACCGATCACTAGCCTATCGCTGAGTGCGCGGCGATATGAAAGAGTGACAGAACTGCTCTCTCCGTCAATAAACGCTCGCTCCGGCCCTTCATCGTCTACGATAAACAAGCTGCTGTGTTCAAGGGTCAACCTAAGTTTCGAATCACCTGACGACAAACGAATAGCGCTTTCGGCGGCAGGCAAACCCAAGGTACGAATAATAGGTGTGCGATTTGCCGTTGGTATGGCTGAATGATCCAACGCCGTTACGCGAGCACTAAACGTGCAAATCAACAAAGCGAGCATGGAGAACGACGCAGCGAAACCTGCGCGCAGACTGCATTTTTTCATTGAATAAGTTCCATCTAGCAACACTTAGAAATGTACCATAGTTGGCAGCTTCTCTTTCGCAAAACATTAGTAGGTATTTTACTTGGATCCGGTAACACAGGGCGCGCTTGGCGCTGCAGCCGCACAAAGCTTCGCCAATGGTAAACGCAGTTCGGCGGCAATGCTGGCTGGGTGGCTCGGCGGTATGGCGGCAGATCTTGATGTACTTATTCGCTCCTCCAGTGATCCTTTATTGTTTCTGGAATACCATCGCCACTTCACGCACTCCCTACTATTTATTCCAGTTGGCGGTTTGCTTGTCGCGCTGTTTGTTCATTTCTGCATAGGACGCAGACGGCAATGGACTTTTATCAGCACATTGGGCTTTTGCACTGCCGGTTACGCCACCCACGCTTTGTTGGATGGCTGCACATCGTATGGAACAATGTTGCTGTGGCCGTTTTCAAACACGCGTTACGCTTGGGATACCATCTCGATTATTGACCCGCTCTTTACTCTCCCCATTATTGCTCTGCTCGTTGTGTCAGTCCGTCGACGCAACCCTTGGCCAGCGCGTGTTGGTCTGTGTTGGGCTTTGATGTATGTGAACATCGGGTTTTTTCAGCACGACCGTGCTTTGCAGGCAGGCTTGGAGCTTGCCCAGAGCCGCGGTCATTCGCCACTGCGTTTGGAGGCAAAACCAGGCTTTGCTAATTTATTGCTATTCAAAACTATCTATCGCACCGATTCTCACTTTTACGTCGATGCCGTTAGAGTAGCTCTCGATTCAAAACACTACACTGGAGATTCAATTGCTATCCTGAATCGCCAACGCGATTTACCGTGGTTGGCCGACGGCTCCCAACAAGCCGAAGACCTTAAGCGCTTCGAGTGGTTTTCAGATGGCTATGTTGCATTGCACCCAACGATAAATGATGAGGTCATCGATATACGCTACTCCATGCTGCCGCAGCATATCGATCCACTATGGGGCATAGCACTAAGTCCTGCGGCGACGTCGCTGCAACACGCGGCCTATGTTACCCACCGTGAAAGCACAGCTGAACTCATACACACTTATTGGCAGATGATTCTTGGCCGAAACTTATAAGGTTTTAAGAAACTCCAGCAACTCCATTCGCTCAGGATCACACAGCATATCCAGCGCTTGATCAGAGCCCGGTTGCGGCGTAAAGCCGGCGGCATACTCATGGCCGGTATTCAGGTTACCCGCTAAGGCTGTATTGAAAAGCTGGCTTTGGCTGTTTGGATCGTGGTTGGATACAAATCCGACCTTTTCCGGGTCAAATTCTCTGCTACCCACGTAAAAGCTGGTTGGGCGACGCTTGCCGTCTTGACAGGCGTCTTTTGATTCACGCGTCTCGTCGATAAATGTCGGCAACATCAGATCGTACAATGTGGGTACCGAACCGTTGTGCAGGTAGGGTGCCGTAGCCCAGATGCCATTCAGCGGTCGGGCCTTGTAGGCACGCAAGGATGCGTAAGGATCGGCTGTGGTATCGGGTTCATAGTCGCCGCTTTTTATGCTGGGCTTTAGATCGTTATTAAAGAAAGATGCTGCCACCAGATAAACCTGATCGGCAATTCTGCGAGGCAGCCATTTATCCTGATCAGGCGTTCCTATAACACCGGCCGTTACCGACGTTAGTATTTGCCGAACCGGTGCTATGTTTCCGACAATCAGTTGGCCAACATCCGAACCCTGGTAAGTTTGGCCTATGTTTCCAGAACGTCCTTTGTATTGCGTTGCATTCATCGCCATCGCAGGGTCTGTATTAATCCTGTCTAGCTTGAGCATTTTTGAAGTAATTTTTCGATCCCAAGCCGTTCGGTCAATCAGTTCATGGCAGGAGGAGCAATACTGAATGTAGTGCACACGTCCACGTGCAGCCTTAGCCCGATCAATGCTGCCAAATACCGACTCATCCCATACAGGACTTGTTAGGCTTTTAAGCTGAGATTCCATTCGTGACAGATTGACCCCATTCACCGAGCTTCGAAACGCTATTGGATGACGCTTCAACTGTTGCCCGCTAATCATCGCCGCCGGACTGAATTTTCTGTACCAGGAATCATCCTCGGCCCACTCCAAGCTCGCAAACACTCCAATCACCTGCCCCGTATTACGCCCCAACGCCCCTACGCCTGCGTTGGGTTGTAGGCCATTCCACTGAACGTAGTCCGTTTGCGCAACACCCCAAAGATAGGGATAGCTGACAGGCGCATTAGCTTCATTGAAGAAATGTTCGAAAACATTTTGTAGTTCAGGATTAGACAAGCCAGGCAGTCCCTGCTCCTCACTTTTAAGCATTGCGACCATTTTTTCAAAACCATCGCGACCCAGAATGGTTGGGTTCAGTTCAGCGGTTATCGTTTCAATGGCGTCGTCATCTACTAAACGATGACCGTCTGCATCTACGGCTAGGGCCAGCAACTCAGCGGTTTGTTGACGGTTCACTATGTGCTGCAATACGCGATTGTATATTCGCCCAAAAGCATCAAGTCGAGCAAAACCATAATCAAGCTCGCTTTCATTAATTTGGTTATATTGTCGCGTTCGCTCTGCCCATAATTTCAGGTCAGCATTAACATCCTCTGCACTGGTATAACTTCGTCCCCCGCTGAACACACGCCACCAGCTATTTAACTCAAGCACTTTGTCTACGAATCGTTGCTGCTTTTCCTTATTTTCAATCGTGTCTTGTAATGCGTGGTATAAGGCTTCAAGAAACCCGTCCAGATCGGCCATGGCCGGCCCGCCCTCTATACGCACTGCTTTGCCCCGGTAATTTACCTGGCCTGTATGACAGGTTGCGCAATTAAAGCCGAGATAGTCTTTGCCTAAATAGCTGTCACGCACAAAACCTACAGGCAAACCGTTCGGATTAAACAGAGTTTCCTTTTGCAGCAAGTATCGAAACTGATCCAAATGTGCGTCGTCACGAAAGAAACGCAATGATTCCGAGTTGGACTCTAGCTGTTCGAGAGCAAGGAAGAAATCATAGGGTATTACGTTAGAACCCTGAGTTACGTTGTAATACCAAAGACTTTGGGCTTGGCTCCAACCCTGATCGAGATAACTAGGTACCTGATGCGCATCATTGAATGCTGTTTGCTGGACAGCTACTGCACCGCGGTCAGGGTCTCTATCGGCATTTTGGTAGACTTTACCGATACCAAGCACTACGAGGGTAGGCATTAAAGCAAGTAGTAATAAAAAACTAGCCAGCAAAGCCATGGCTTTTAGCCAAGACCACCATCCTAGCTGGCGAGGGCCAGTTTTTACGTGTCGATACTTGCGGCTAATGGTGTTTTTCATGCGCTCTCTCCCTGACGCTGCAACTCTAACAACTCTTTTTTTGGTTCTATTGGTCCAAGTCTTGAGTCGGCAACTCTTCTGCCTGTTGCAACGATTCAAGCATAGGCTTACGCCGCTGTCGCAATAATTTTCTCAAGGTCTGCAGGCTGGTCTGCATAAACCACTGTAAGTTTCTGTCTGACCAACGCTCCGCATACTCCTGCAAAGTCTCATCTCTGATGAAACGATAAGCAAACGCCAGATACGGATCAGCCTGTATTGCAAACTGGGAAGCATAGTCTTTTTCTATATTACTGCGCCACAGCTTAACGCCTTCCCCGTCGTTTCTACTGATCCATTCACCGCTTATTTGATCCAAAGCCACTGCTGTGTCTACTTCTGCGAACGACTGTAATATGGCACTAATTTCAGGCCCAAAATCTGACTGATGACAATTTCTCAACAAGGCCAAACGCTCCGCAGAAACAGGATTGTTAGGGAGATAGTTTGCCAATTTTTGCTGTTGCTGAGGTGAGTGGCCAATACGCTCAAAGCGACGAAATTTTTGAATGGTGTCGGTGCGCAACGTTTTCAGTACTGGGGCGATAGAGTTTTGATCCAAGCCTCTACGAAACTCGTTTTTAAGCTCCTCTAACACCTGTTCACTCCGGTAGGAAGCAATGGCTGCAGTCAGGCGCTCAACTTGCGCCTCACTCAATTGATAGTGACTGATCTGCCGCTCCAGACTTAGCGAATAGGCCAGCTCTAATTGCTCTATCGCACTCTTCAGGCCAGACAAGGTTAGAAGGTCGTCAATTGCTTGCTCGCTGGCGTCATCAGCTCGACTGACAGCAACAGTGAGCAACATAAAGCAGGCCAAGAGTAAGCGCAGATACAATCGCATTTAGACCAGTACTTCCATAACGCTACTATTCAGCCTAACGCTATTTGGCTTCGCCAGCAGCAAGTTGCTGGCTAGGCGTATTGTATATAGCGTCGTCAATCTGCCCTTCTGAACGAGCCACTACACAAGAAACCGATGCGTCACCAGTGACGTTTACAGCGGTACGCAACATATCCAGCAGCCGGTCAACGCCAATGATTAAAGCAATGCCTTCTACCGGCAGATTAACCTGCTGCAATACCATCGCAAGCATAATCAAGCCTACGCCCGGCACGCCCGCAGTGCCTATAGAGGCTAAAGTTGCTGTTGCGATAACGGCGAGATAACCGCTTAGGCCAATATCGATTCCATAAGCTTGGGCAATGAAAGCCGTAGCCACGCCCTGCATAATGGCGGTACCGTCCATATTAATCGTCGCACCAAGAGGTACCGTGAATGAGGCTACGGAGTTATCAACGCCTAAGCGATTCTCTACGGTGTTTAGAGTTATCGGCATGGTGGCATTACTAGACGCCGTGCTAAACGCAAACAGCTGTACCGGCCGCATTTTCTTAAGGAAGGTAATCGGGTTTAGTCGTGCCAATACACTGACCAAACTGCCGTACACGAGAACAGCGTGCGCTATGAGCACGCCGGCAACGGTTAGAAAATACCAGGCTAAGGTGCCTAGAATATCAACACCGATTTCTGCAAAAAGCGAGGCCAACAAACAAAACACGCCATAGGGTGCGAGCTTCATCAGTATGTCAACCATACTCATAATGACTTCATTTAAGTCATCGAAGAAAGTACGAATTTTTACTCCGGCCTCACCCGCCTTGCTCACGGCCAAACCAAACAGCATCGCAAATACGATAATTTGCAGCATATTGCCGTTGGCCATCGCTTCTACGGGATTGCTTGGGAAAATATCAATAATCACCTGCTTTAAAGGTGGCGCTTCCTTTGCGACATACTGGCTGTCGGTTGACAGTTCAATGCCTACCCCTGGCTGAATGATCAGCGCGGCTGTCAATGCCAGCGTGATGGCAATGGCCGTAGTCATCAGGTAAAGCCCAAGTGTTTTACCCGCAATCGCGCCCATGCGAGAATTTTCAGCGCCTAAACCGCTGCAACCACACACCAGTGATACAAACACCATAGGTACAACTAACACCTTAAGGGAGGCGATAAATACTTTGCCGACGACCTCAAAAAGGCCGCCGGTAAGATAGGCGGAGATAAAGCTTGCTGTGCTGCTGTCTGCACCCAAACCGCGGATCGCAAAATGCAGACCTATACCTACGACCAGACCTGCCAGCATGGCAGTGAGTATGCGGGCGGTCAGGCTCATAGTGTTTCCTTTTTGGAGAGTTCTAAAACAGCGGCGGCAACATTTTTTGTAATCGCAACTTTTCTTTAATGCCAGTAGCACCGGTTAGGGCAAACCCCAATAGCTGGCCACTTGGATCTTTGAATTCCGCAACCACGTCATCACCATTGGCATCAATTGTCCAATCACCTGCGGCGTCGCGAGGTGGCGGTGAAACAACCACAGGGCACGCCGGCGTTTTTATCGTCACTGGCATTGCAGGATAGGCAACTTCAGTCGGCTCACCTGCTAAGGTTTTGCCTAAGGCTCTAGCCGCTGCCATTAGTGGCGCAACATAGAATAAAACGTGACCTTCGACTTCAGCGCAATCGCCCAGCGTATAGACATTCTGGGCGCTGGTCTGCAGTAATTTGTCAGCAACAATACCGCGATTGCAGCTTATGCCTGCAGCTTGCGCTAACTCAATTCGAGGCCGAACACCCACTGCTGAAACCGCCAGGTCTGCTTTGATCTCTGAGCCGTCGTCCAGAACGCCAATAACACCACCTTCGGGATTTCGGTTTATCGCTTTTACGAGACGTCCAAAGTGGAATGTCGCTCCCATGCTCTCAAGAGCAGCCTGCACAGCCTTACCGGCAACTTCAGGTAACAGCGTTGGCAAACTATAGCCTAGCGGATCTACTGCTTCGATTTCAAAGCCGCCATTGGCCAGGTCATTGGTAAATTCACTGCCAATCAGGCCACTGCCAATAATGAGCAGTTTCTTGGCCTCACTCTTCTTAACTGCTGTTCTAAAGTCGCTGTAGTCCAGCAAATCATTGACTGAATACACCAGCTCTAGACCATCACCTTCTAGTGGTGGGCGAATAACGTCGGCACCCCAGGCTAAAACTAACTTGCTGTACGACACTGAGGTCGACTCTCCTACCTTTATCTCCTGTTTAACCGTATCAATATGGGTAAGATGCGCGAAAGTCCAAACACTGGCCTTCAATTGCAACGCCATTTTGCCGGCATCGGCCATCGCCAAGTCATCGGCGGTGGTGTTTTTCGTGTACCCAGTGGACAGCATGGGTTTGGAATACGAACGCCCATCGTCAGATGTGATCAGTATGAGCTGAGTGTCCTGGTCGTGTTTTCTAAATTCACGCGCTAAGTTATAGCCTGCTAAGCCTGTGCCAATGATGACCACGGGGCGCGCGATGTCTACCGGCTCTTCTTCTTCATGATGGGGAGCGTCGGAGGTTTCGCTCACTTCGATCATTTCGAAGTCTTCCTTACCTACGCCACAATCAGGGCAAAGCCAATCTTCGGGAACATCTTCCCAGCGCGTACCTGGCTCTATGCCGTCTTCTGGCCAGCCTTTGGCTTCATCGTAAACCCAGCCACAGACTATACATTCCCACTTTTTCATTACCCTACCTCTTTAAGAGCCAACACGTTACCATTGGGTACGTGTGTTCATGCTAACCACCCATTTTAAACCGTCGACACTAAGGCAGCAATTACCAACTTCCCTATCATGGCATTAACTACTTTATTCGACCAACCCGGCAAATTCGGCGCTTGCCTGCGTTTGATGAGGGTCGACCGACCCATTGGCACTTATCTGCTGCTATGGCCAACGCTTATGGCGCTGTTATTGGCCACTGAAGCTTGGCCAGATCTAAAAAATGTACTGATTTTCATAGCCGGTACCTTTCTAATGCGCTCAGCGGGCTGCGTCATCAATGACTATGCTGATCGAGATTTCGACGGTGATGTGGAGCGAACCGAGGGTAGGCCACTGGCAACCGGCGAGCTACAGGCTAGCGACGCGCTCAAATTAGCGGCAGGTTTAAGCGTATTAGCATTCGGCTTAGTGCTACTCACCAATATTCAGACTATTTTACTGTCATTGGCAGCGGTGATGGTCGCTGCCCTGTACCCCTTTATGAAACGGGTCACGCAGTGGCCTCAGCTGGTACTCGGTATCGCTTTTTCGTTCGGCATTCCGATGGCTTTTACGGCAGAAGGTGCCCCTTTGACACAAATAGTTTGGCTGTTGTTTTCAGCCAACGTGTTATGGACGATTGCCTTCGACACTTTTTATGCAATGGTTGATCGGGAGGACGATCTGCGCATTGGGATCAAATCAACCGCAATACTGTTTGGCCGCTACGACCGTCTGATAACGGCCGCGTTGCAGGTTGCGGTTCTGGGCTTGTTACTTGCATTGGCTGAGGTGGCCCAACTGCATTGGCCCTTTTATCTCGGCGTTGGCGTTTCCGCGCTTATGTTCATTTATCAACAAAGACTGCTTGCCTCGCGTGTGAGCGCTAATTACTTCAAAGCCTTTCTGCACAACCATTGGGTTGGGGCGTGTTGGTTTGTGTCCCTGGTTGTAGAGCGAGTCTTGTTTTAATATTCAGTCGCGTGCATCAAGCAGTCTTCAAACAAGTGGGAAATTATGGAAGAAAATACAAAACCTATTCCGGAAGAAAATCATGCGTTGATCGAAGCGCAAATGTTCGGCGTTCTGACCACGATTCGCGCCAAAGATGGTCTGCTGTCGACCAACCCAGTAAGTTACACTTGGGAAGACCAGCTAATAAAAATAACAACTCTAAAAAGCCGAATGAAGTACAAGAATATTGTTAGCGATCCGCGCGTTGCCTTTTGTATCCAGTCAGCGACAAACATCATGGATTATCTTGAGCTTAGAGGGCATGCAACTATAGAAGACGACCCTGACGCTACTTTAGTACACAAACAGTTTATGCACGCCTACGGCGAGGCGCCTCCAGAAGACATGGATCCACCGGGCGCAGAGCGAGTCATTATCACTATTCATCCGCAACAGATTTCATCGCCGACACTTTACGGCGGGCGTTTTGACGATGACGGCAGCAAAACACGAAATACGCTAGATTGATGACGACGCCAACTCTCGAACTGGTCGGCAGTATCGATCAGGTCAACGCTAATGAGTGGAATTTACTGAACCGCAATCAGTGCCCCTTTCTCAGCCATGAATTTTTATATGCCTTAGAGGCTAGTGAATCGGTTTGCAGCGACACAGGTTGGCAGCCTTGTCATGTTATTGCCTTGGATGAGCACAACACGCTTATTGCTGCGATGCCGGCCTATGTCAAAAATCATAGTTACGGTGAATACGTATTTGATTGGAGCTGGGCGAGCGCTTATCAGCGCAGCGGGCGCGACTACTATCCAAAAATAATCAGTGCGGTGCCTTTTTCTCCGGTTACTGGCGATCGCTTGCTTGTTGGCTCCAATACTCAAGAATATGCGTCGCAGTTCGCGCG
Source organism: Pseudomonadales bacterium (assembly GCA_045106985.1). Taxonomy (GTDB): domain Bacteria; phylum Pseudomonadota; class Gammaproteobacteria; order Pseudomonadales; family JAUIET01; genus JAUIET01. The sequence continues at coordinate 82,647 of JBGCFQ010000009.1, forward strand.
CGACGCACACAAGAAGTTAGGCCAGTTAAGCCTTGAGATTGGCGCGTCATCGACCCATATTCTGTTCCCAACGGCAACACAGAAGGAATCCTTTTCTGATCTGGGAATGCTGTCGCGAATCGACTGCCAATATCACTGGTTCAACGAAGAGTTCGATAGCTTCAACGAGTTTTTGAGCACGTTCTCTTCAAGAAAGCGTAAGAATATTCGCAAAGAACGAGCGCGCGTAGTGCAACAAGGCATAGAGTTGGTGCAACTGAGTGGAGCAGAGATTACCGAGAACGATTGGAGTGATTTTTATCGCTTCTACCATATGACCTACTACAAACGTGGTGGGTCGGGTTATTTAAATCAGTCCTTCTTTCAACACATCGCTCGCAGCATGAGCGAACAATTGGTGATGGTGGTGGCGCGTCGTGATCAACAAGCGGTTGGCGCGGCATTGTGTTTTCGCGATAACAATACGCTGTATGGACGTTATTGGGGTTGCCTGGAAGAATACGAGTTTCTGCATTTTGAAGCCTGTTACTATCAGGGAATTGACTACTGCATTCGTCACGGACTTTCCCGCTTCGACCCAGGAGCACAAGGCCAACATAAAATATCGCGGGGTTTTATTCCTGTCTTCACACATTCATGCCACTCAATTATCGAACCTGAATTTTCTGAAGCTGTTGCTAATTTTCTGCAGCGCGAAACACAGCATATTGAAGAATATCGTTTAGAAGCCTGTGAGTTGCTGCCATTCAATCAGCAATACCTCGACAGTACCAAACACCAAGCTCAACTCAAAGAGGGAAAAATTCAATGAGCCTCTATCAGATCGATGGCGTTAGCCCCGTTATTCACCCCTCAAGTTTTGTGCACCCCGATGCCGCCATTATTGGCGACGTAATTATCGGCGCCAACTGCTACATCGGCCCGCTGGCGAGTCTGCGCGGGGATTTTGGCCAAATACTTATCGCCGACGGCTGCAATGTTCAAGACGGTTGTGTACTGCATAGCTTTCCAGGCCAGCAATGTTCAGTTGGTGAAAATGGCCACATCGCACACGGCGCCGTTCTGCATGGATGCACTGTTAAACGCCACGGCTTTGTAGGAATAAAATCAGTTGTAATGGATGGCGCGATTATCGGTGAATACGCGATGGTTGCGGCAATGGCCTTCGTAAAAGCCGACTTCGAATTGCCAGACAGACATATGGCCGCAGGACTGCCCGCACGGATAATTCGAGAGATGGACGACACTCAACTTAAATGGCTTGCAAACGCCCCGTTTGAATATCAGCACTTAGCCAAGCGTTCATTGGCGAGCCTTAAACTAACCGAGGCGATAGAACAATGGGGTGGGGATGGCCCGCGCTTGCAACTGGGCCCCGATGCATCCAAGCCGTTTAACGAAACCAAACGTTAAGAACTCAGCGTTTCTGCCAAGACAGTAAGCGATTGTTTGCCGGCATAGCGTAATCAAAGCCTAAGGTAAATCCAGCGTCATTGGCTAGCTCGTTGACCGCTTCAAAGTCGCGGATCGCGCTGCCGCTATTTCTTTGCAGCAACCAGTCATTGAACCGGGCGTTACTTTCACTAGTAAATTCACCGCCGTAATTAAATGGCCCATAGATACAGAGCTTGGTATCACTGTTGAGAGCAGCTAAATGCCGAAAGGTAGTTTGAACTTCTGGCCAGGCCATTATATGCAGCGTGTTGGCCGAAAACACAGCATCGCTATCTGCAGCCGGTAAATCGTCGCGACGCACGTCGAAGGGCTTTTCCTCTAGCAGGTTTGGCAGGTCCGCATCACAACGCCACTGCCGAATCCCGGGCAGATTATCAATCATATCGCTGGGTTGCCATTGAAGCTGCGGTAAGTGTTGCGCAAAGAAACAGGCATGTTGTCCTGTTCCGCTGCCTATTTCCAATACTTTCTGCCGATCTAAAAACAACTCCTGCAGTACGCCCAGTATGGCATGCTTGTTATTTTCACTGGCCTGCGAAAATGGTTTAGCATCCATGAATCAAATCCAGTTTTTGTCGGCGGCTGAGTTTCTTAATCGCCGCCTCTCGTATGCTGGCAGCACTGCGGTCAAGCGCGGGTTCCTGGTAAACAAGTTTGCGCGGCGAGCGCCCGCGAAAATACTTGGCGCCAACCTTTCCATCGACATGTTGCTGCCAACGACGATCCACATCTGTGCTGATGCCTGTGTATAAGGAATCGTCGCTTGCTTCAATAATGTATACAGTCCAACTCATTGCGCCATGATAACGCCTGGCGCCTTATTGCTACATCATAGATTGCTGGTAGTTCTCCATGCCAACCTTGTCTATTAGACTAAGCTGGGTTTCAAGCCAGTCTACGTGCTCTTCTTCAGCATCGAGAATACTGGAGAATAAGTTACGGCTAACGAAATCGCCAACACTCTCTGAATACTCAATTGCGACTTTAAGATCAGGAATAGCAATCAATTCAAGCTTAAGATCACACTCCAGCATTTCACGCGTATTTTCACCAATCATCAACTTGCCGAGATCTTGCATGTTTGGCAGGCCTTCCAAAAACAATACTCGTTCTACGAGAGAATCAGCGTGCTTCATTTCGTCAATGGATTCATGATACTCATGATCAGCCAATTTGCTCAGCCCCCAATCCTTATACATGCGCGAATGCAAAAAATACTGATTGATAGCAACAAGCTCATTGCCTAAAGTTTTATTTAAGTGCTCTATGACTTTTGGGTCACCTTTCATGAATAGCCTGCTGAATCGTTTGTAAAAAGTATCCAGCAATTCTGGGCAGGATTTTCATTGCTGTCAAACGAAACGCGTGAAAAGAATGACTTATAACACTTTATGTTAGCGGAATAGTAATGGTGGGGAAAACGGAAAACGAAACGAGATTGCGTCGTATTTGCGTTGGGCCCAGGAAGCTGTATTAAGGGAGTATTAAAGGAAAGGTATTGAGTAGCTGCGAGAAGAGGTACTTAGCTTGCCTTGAATAAAGTCGCGCGAGGTGAATGGACTACTCTTTAACCATTTCTATGCGGCATAGTAGAGATCGGAGTTTTTCTGTGCCATCCGTAGACACTCAAACAATACTTCTTCGGCGCTTTCGAAACAGGTTCCGCACTGGCTTGAAACAGACAAAGTAGTCTGCAACTCTTCCATACTGCAAACGCCATCGGCAATTGCATCGCGTATTTGCGAATCGGATACATTGTTACATACACAAATAATCATGACTGACTCAAAGGGTAGCGTCATGTTAATAGTAATCGCAATGAGAATGATTATCAACTATATATGATCAATAAACGATCAACGGTGGTAATAACCGAGTGCAGAGGGCGTTTAAGTAGCACTAAAAGCGAGTAAATGGCTTACACAGCTTCCAAGCTTCTGATATCGGACGCTGAGGATTGCTGGGGCCTAACCAACTGCTCCACCGAAAACACAATGTGCCTCACTGGCCACAAGTCATCGAACAACTCAGCGGTGATCAGACCACCGGTTAGCAATAGCAAATAGCTGTCGGCTATTGCATCAACATGTAAACGACCGTAGCTGTCTGAACATGACTCTTTTAATTCTTGGGTTAAATCGCGTAGCACTTCTCTTAGCGCCAGATAATGATCGACGCCCGGCTTACGAAGAACGTTGTCGGCCTGCGGTATTTCTGCGGCCATATTCAGGAAGCGACAACCTCGCTGATCACCTACTGCGCTAAACGGTTCCATTAATCGAGCGGGTGCCAAAAAGCGCTCATAGACAGTGTCGGCCTCAGCAATAGCGGCTAAAATCTGCTGCTTCTCCGCCTCGTTCTGCTCATTCAGATACTCAACACACAGTGCTTCTTTTGAATTGAAGTGTGCATAGAAGGTTGCTTTAGCGACATCTGCCGTAGCAATGATGTCGCTAATACCGGTCGATCTGTAACCCTGCTTGTAGAACAGCTCGCTGGCTGCGTGCATGATTCTTTGCCGCGCAGGTACGGCCTCTTTGTCAGATTTCATTCCAGCTGCAAAAGGTCCCTTTGCCCATTGGAGATTTGTAAATCGAACGATAAGCCAAGGCAAGATGATTGTCATCATGGCACTGCAAATTACTTGTTTAAATTACTTCCATACAGGCTAACCCCTTTTCTCATTGCTTGGCGTTTAAGTAAGAGTCAATTCAATTGAGAACACCATGAAACATTCAAATATCCAAAAAACCAAGCTTTGTCGACCTCAGAACCTAGCCTTAGCTATCACTCTATTTATCTCGTCATGCGCTGATCAAGGTGCGCAAGCAACTCGAACCAAGGTCCTCGACGACCGATCTGTCTCGCCCCCAGTGTCCTCGGTCAACACCACTGAGCTCGATACACAGGCCCTAGAGCTTAAAGAGGTATTGGTTCGTGACCATGCCGCAGGTATCGAACAAGAACCAACACGTCGAGCCAAAAGCGTATTTAGTGAATCGAAGTTAAGCAAGGCCACAAACAAAGTCTCACCAGCTTACATGCTTTCAGCGCAGGGGCACTATCAGCCTCAGCCCCAAATGATTGCTCCCACAGTGGACCGAGAAAATTATCTGGCATTCGAGCGCAATGCTATAGAACAGGTCGCGAATAGGCCTGTCAGCACATTCAGCATTGACGTCGATACAGCCGCTTACAGCAGCATTCGCCGCTTACTGCAGCGCGAAGGGCGACTGCCGCCTAAGCACGCAGTAAAGGTTGAGGAAATGTTGAATTACTTCGAATACCAATACCCACAACCCGAGCATGGCCGGCCTTTTAGTGTTACGACAGAACTTGCGCAGTCTCCCTGGAACAGTGGACGACAGTTACTGCAGATTGGCATTCAGGGGTTTAAGCCGCCACCCCAGCAACGCCCGGCCGCAAACCTGGTTTTCCTGGTCGATGTTTCCGGCAGCATGCGCTCCGGCGACAAGTTAGACCTGGTGAAGAAGTCCTTAAGGCTGCTGAGCCGCAAACTTCGCGGCAACGACAGAATTGCTTTGGTTGCCTACGCCGGTGCGGCAGGTTTGGTTTTAGAGTCCACCGCAGCGTCTAATCAAGTCGCCATCACGCAGGCAATAGATAGCCTGGCCGCCGGCGGAAGTACCAACGGTGGAGCGGGCATAGAACTCGCTTACCAGCAGGCAAAGCAGCATTATATTGAGGGTGGTATTAACCGTGTTTTGATCGCCAGCGATGGCGACATGAATGTCGGCATAGCCAGCCTTGAAGCCCTCAAAGAACTGATCAGCGAGAAGCGTAAGTCGGGTATCAACCTCACAACACTCGGGTTCGGAACAGGTAATTACAATTACGCTGTGATGGAGCAATTAGCTGATAACGGCAATGGAAATGCAGCCTATATTGATAGCTTGCAGGAAGCTCAAAAAGTTCTGGTGCAGCAACTAAACGCTACCTTACACACCATCGCCAGAGACGTAAAAGTACAGATCGAGTTTAACCCTGAGCTTGTCAGCGAATACAGACTTATAGGCTATGAAAACAGAATGTTGAAGCGAGAAGACTTCCGCAACGATAAAGTAGACGCCGGCGATATAGGCGCTGGGCATACGGTGACGGCACTGTATGAAATTACTCCAGCAAACAAGAGCGACGCGCAAAGCGTCGCGCCATTGCGCTATCAAACAAAAAAACCTAGCGGTGAGGAAGAATACGAACGCTCCAACCCACATGTGAATAAAGGCGAGACGCGGGAATTAGCTTATGTGCGATTGCGTTACAAAACACCTGGCAGCACCAGCAGCATTGAGCTTGCCCAGGCTATAAAATTCAGAGAGTCTGCACCCGCTCTCGGTAACACCAGCGAGAATATGCGTTTTGCAACAAGCGTTGCTGGCTTTGGAGGCTTATTAGCGGGAGGTAAATACATAGGAAGCTGGTCGTTTGAAGATACGTTGCAACTGGCAAGAACGGCTCGTGGCAATGATCCACATGGCTATCGTGGTGAGTTCGTTCGTCTGGTAGAGTTAGCACAAAGCCTTAGTGAGAATCATAGTGTCGAGCTAGGTAGAGAGTCCTCAGCAGGTAGAGAGCCCTCAGCCGGGTAAAGAGCCCTCAGCGAGATAAAGAGTCCTCAGCGAGATAAAGAGCCCTCAGCGAAACAAAGAGCCCTCAGCGAAACAAAGAACCCTCAGCGAAACAAAGAACCTTCAGCGATGATAGAAATTTGACCTCATTCCTTCACCGATTTCAAAGTGACGAGTCGCTGATGCTGGCATACCAGCGCGGTGACTCAACGGCGTTCGAAGCAGTGTATGGCCGACATAAGAATGCCGTGTTCGCTTACCTGTTACGCAGTGGCGCACAAGCCGACTCAGTAGAGGAGATCTTTCAGGAAGCATGGACATCAATTATCAAGAACATTGAGCGCTATGAACCTAAAGCTAAGTTCAAAACTTACCTATACCAAGTCGCACACAGCAAAATGATCGATTATTGGAGACGCCGCAAGCACGAAGCCAGTGATGGCAACTGCGCGATAGAATTAGCGGCTAGTCGCGATTGTGACCAGGAACAAAAAATTCTAACGGGGCAATTAATGGCGGCCATCTCTCAGCTACCGAGCGAACAGCGCTGCGCATTGTTGCTTCGCCACCAGGGGTTTTCGCAGCGCGAAATCTGCGACATTACTGGAACCGGCGCCGAAACAGTGAAGAGCCGACTGCGGTACGCTCAACAAAGTTTGCGTACCTTGTTTGCTGATATCAATGAGGCTAGTGTATGACTAAGCACAACTCAAACCAAAGCACCGAGTTATCGAAGACCCTACATCGGGCGCTGAACGAGGCCAAGGTCGAGGAATCACCGCCTCATATAGACCAGCAAATCATAGCCTTCGCAAGACAGAATACACCGGCTAAATCCAGACCAATCTATAACTGGTGGATGCCGGCCGCAACAGCCTGTTGTCTCGCTGGCATTGCGGTGTTGATTGCTTTACCTATGGCGCCGGCACTAGACCCAACGTTCGAGTTATCGGATGTGGTATCAGATTCTGACGTAACAAGCAGAGAATCATTCGAGCCGGTATTGTCTCCAGCCCAAGCGAAAGCCGATCCCTACTCTAATGTGGGCGCTGATGAAGGAGACTCAAGAAACCTAAGAGGCAGGCGACAAGAAATAGTAGCCTCCGATGCTGCACCCGAATCTTCTCTAACCTCAATGGCTGTCGCCTTACCACCTCAAACGGAGCTGACACAATCAGCATCAACCAGAGCCATCAGTCAAAACCGACGGGAATCTAGATCTGAAGCTTACTCTGAGCCGGAATCCGAGTTTGCAGAAACACAAACAATACGCGCTGCCTCACCCGGTAAAGGAATCCATGCTCAAGAAAACCACGGTTACTCTGAAAGCGAGCAACTTAGCGTTCGTCTAGAGCTACCGCAAAAACACTATCAACGATTGCTAATCATAAGCAGCGCAGCACCGCCGCTTGACAAGTCGAGTACATCGCCCAGCAGCGACGCTTTGCTTGGCGCAGATACAAATGCGAGAGAAGGCTTAGCCGATACAGCGCTAGCTCTTTCAAACATAAGAGAAAAAATGGCTGTAAAAAAACAAGCTCAGGAATCTAATGCTAAAAATGTGACTGAGCAAGAGCTTGAAAAGGAAGACAGCTATCGAACACTGCGAGAACAATGTGACTGCCAACTTCCCGAGAGCCTCGACGACGCGGTAAGAATGCTAATTGATGGCGATATTGTTGCCTCAGCTAAGCAGCCTTAGTACAACTATCTCCTTGGTAATAGCAGGTACAGCTTAGGAAAATACCGTCTTGATACTTGCCTGAATACTTTCGGCAGCGTCACGCGGCGTAGCAAAACCATGATGCTCCTTGATTGGTCGACCAACAACAATGTAGTCGGCGCCATTTTCAAACGCTTGCTCAACGCTTACCGTACGCTTTTGATCATCGTCATTACTCACAGGCCTAATGCCGGGCGTAATAATCATAAACCGATCTTCTAGATTTGCTCGCAACTCTTTGGCTTCAAGCCCTGAGGAAATCACACCATCACATCCTACTGCCAAGGCTCGCTTAGCGCGTGATAAAACCACGTCTTTGACGTTTGCCTGAAAACCGAGATCGTTCATATCACCTTGATCCAGACTGGTAAGTACCGTTACCGCTAATATGCCTAAATCACCTTTGGCTTCAACAGCCGCTTTCATAATGCTATCGTTGCCATGCACTGTGGCAAAGGTGGCACCAGACGAATTCAATTGCCGTACGGCCGATTGAACTGTTTGTGGAACATCAAAGAACTTAAGGTCTACAAACACTTTTTTATCGCGCGCTATTAGCCAGTCGAGCAGCTCAAAATAGTTACCCGACATAAATAGCTCTAGACCAATCTTATAGAACCGCACGCTATCACCCAGCTCTTCTACTAGCTGCTTGGCCTTGCTAACGTTCGGTACGTCCAATGCGAAAATCAGACGCTCTTCAAGAGGTATCACTTTGGTTGCTGTCGACAAAGCAGATTCGCTGGGCATGGGCTCTCCTTTAAATGTGCAGGCATTTTATCACGGCTAGCGCTGCTATTGGATAGGCGAGAGGCCATCAAGTCACAAGAGTTGCGCGTTTGAGGTTACTTCTACTGAATCCTCAATGCCAGAGGTAAAAGCGCTGACAAAATTAACGTAGAATGTCCGAATGTCTATTCTCCAAATTCTCGGTTTCATACTGTTTTTCGTTCTACTCGGTAAATGCGTAGTTCAATTACCTGCCAAATGGCGTCGAATACAGGCCAAGGAAAGCGGCGCCACCGCCGATATTAGCTTTACTTTATTGGGCTGCTTTTTTTGCGTCTGGGCGATTATTTCCATCTTTAGTTTTCCGCATTAGACATTGAGCAGTAACCGTTGAGCTTTAATACGATAGAACAGAACCGTACACGCCATGATTTGACGGCCATGGAAGAGATATGGGTTTTTGCTTATGGCTCGCTGTTATTCAAACTCGACTTTCCAGTGCTCGAACAGCAAGCAGCGCACGTTGACGGCTGGCAACGCCGCTTCTGGCAGGGCTCGCATGATCACCGCGGAACGCCCGACTCGCCCGGACGTGTCTTAACGCTTACAGCGTGCACAGGCGTGACATGCCCAGGCCGTGCATTGCGCGTTGACGCTTCAGTATTCGAACATTTAGATCACCGCGAAAAAAACGGTTATTTGAGAACTTTGCTGCCAATCAAATTTGCAGATGGTCGCACGGTGCAGGGTATATGCTACGTTGCTGACGAGCTAAACGAGGCTTGGTTAGGACCAGCAACAGAGGCTGTAATTGCAGCACATATTGTCAGAAGCCATGGGCCTAGCGGTGCAAACATCGACTACTTACTGAAGTTAGCAAGCGCTTTGCGAAAGCTTGGCATAGAAGATCAGCATGTGTTTACGTTGGAACGACTGGTACTGGCGACGGACTAAACTGGCTCTGGAATGCACTGTTAGAAGCCCTCGTTAAAGCACGATAATAGAGGAATATCGCGATGCGCACTGGAACAAAAATAGGTAGCGGGCTGCTCGTCTTGCTATTGTTGTTTGTGATGGGAGCTGGCCTTTGGATTAAAGACGAGATGCATCAAATTCCCGTTAGCGATGCCCTGCTCAATACTTACTTTACCTCCAACGCCCAAACACCTGTATTTGCATCGAGCGTTCCACATGAATGTGCGGACAACAATCCTCTGAATAACGCTTACTTTGGCGCACTGCATGTGCACACGGCCCTTTCAGCCGATGCGTATGGTTTCGGTGTAACCAACATGCCGGATGACTTTTATCGTTTTGCCAGAGGAGGGGAGCTGGAGCTCCGGCTTCAGAAAGAAGCCGGTGACGTACCAACCCTGCGACTTGATAGGCCATTGGATTTTGCGGCCGTTACTGATCACGCGGTAAACCTTGGAGAGCAAGCCTTATGCCTAGACCCCGATTTCGCCGGCAGAAATGGATTAATTTGCAATGTATTCCGCGGTGAATGGACATTGCCCGTTGAGCCCAAACTGAGCGGCATTGTAAGAATGTTAGCTTTTATCGGTTTGCAAAAGGGCAGGCCAGCAAAATTATGTGGAGATGATGGTAGTCAATGTCTTGAGCGCGCTACTGACATTTGGACACAAACGCAGGAGGCCGCCGAGCGCTGGTACGATCGAAGCGATAATTGTGCATTCTCAACCTTCGTCGCTTATGAGTACAGCCTGGCCAAAGAAGGTACGAATTTGCATAGAAACGTCATTTTCAAAAATGCCACAGTGCCGCCAACGCCCCTTAGCAGCAAAGACGTTATGCAGCCTAGGAAACTGTGGCAATGGCTGGACCGTTATTGTGCTGAATCAGGCACAGGATGCGACGCCGTATCTATACCGCATAACTCCAATTGGAGCAGTGGCCGAATGTTCTTCCCTTATAGCTTGCAAGACATGCCCGAAAAGGATCGGCATGATCTTGCCAACTTACGCGCGCGCTATGAAGTGCTGGTCGAAACCATGCAAGTTAAGGGTGACAGCGAGTGCCGTAACGGTTTGAGTTCAGTAATGGGCGGCGCAGACGAACTCTGTGACTTCGAAAAGCTGCGTCCACCAGAAGAAGACTTTGACGATTGTGGAGATCAAATCGGAAGCGGCGGCATGCGTCTTTCCGGCTGCTTATCCCAATACAGTTATGCCCGCTATGCGCTGGCAGCAGGGCTTGAGGAAGAGCGCAATTTAGGTGTGAATCCATTCAAATTCGGTTTAATAGCTGCAACGGACAACCACAATGGCGCTGGCGGCGCGGTGGCTGAGGATGAATTTTTCGGCGCGGCTGGTATGGATCGCGTCGCGGATCGGCGTACGGGGCCTCCTATCACTGTGCCCGGCGGCATAGCAAAGGGTTCTCCTATCCATTACAACCCTGGCGGTATCGCTGGTATATGGGCGCCGCATAACACTCGCGAAGCCTTGTTTGACGGGATGCGCAGGCGTGAAACATTCGGAACCAGTGGCCCACGCATTACGCCGCGCTTTTTTGGTGGGTGGGGGCTCGATAAGCAACTCTGTGAGCAAGACCAGATGATTGCAACAGCCTACGATACCGCAGTGCCGATGGGTAGCGACTTGCCTTCAATGCACAGTGGTCAGGCAGCGCCCTCATTTCTGCTCAGCGCCACACAAGATCTCACCACGGGGGCCACGCCGCTGCAAAGATTGCAGGTCATTAAGACCTGGAGCGATAGAGAGGGCCAAACACATCAGGCTGTCTTTGATGTAGCTGGCGATGCTAACAACGGCGCAACCGTTGATACCAGCACTTGCCAAAGACGCGGTTCGGGATTCGCAGAGCTTTGCACCGTATGGCAGGACCCCGAATTTAGCCCAAGTACATCAGCGGCATACTACGCGCGGGTTATAGAAAACCCGAGCTGTCGCTGGTTGGCTTATGATTGCATGAACGCAAGCCCAGAAAATCGCCCACAAACCTGTGATGATCCAGTTCATCGAAAGAGCATTCAGGAAAGAGCCTGGACATCGCCCATTTGGTATACCGCCAAAGCCGAACAGCCCGATTGACCACGAATAATACAGCTGCACTATCGTTCTGTTTTACAACGGTAACACCGAGAAGCTGCTAATCTAAAGCTATAGGCAAGGCAGAAAGCGCCGAGATCGGTCAAATGTGACAGATTGGCGATCCCATAGATTTCAATCTGCAAGTGTTTTATGCTGGACTGCCGACGATAATGTTGAGTAGCTAATGGATTTACCGTCCCCAGACGACACGAATCAAGTGCCGACAGCCCACAAAGAACCGCGAGCGAGCAAGCCCAGCTTAGTATGGCCAACTCTTTTGATGCTGACAATCACTCCCTTAGTCGCTCTTATCGGCATTCCCTGGTACCAATATTCAGTGGGTTTTGAATGGACGCACTGGGTAACATTTGCCGTCGTAGCCGCGTTAAACGGCCTATCTATTACAGCTGGATATCACCGCTTGTGGGCACACAATGCCTACAAAGCACGCACACCTCTTAAAATCTTCCTTGCCTTGTTTGGCGCAGCGACGTTTCAAAACAGCATTCTGGTTTGGGCCTCTCAACATCGACGACATCATCGGCACGTTGACGTCATAGACGAAGACCCTTATTCCGCCAAAAAGGGGCTTTGGTTTTCACATATTGGTTGGATGATCCGCGATTACCCAACTAATGACGATGATTTCAGTAATGTTGCCGATCTAAAGCGCGACAAAATAGTGATGTGGCAGCACAAATATTATTACAGCCTTGCGATAGTAATGAATATTTTGCCACCGTTAGTAATGGGCTTCATAACGGGCGACTATTTAGCCCATTTCTTGGCCTGCGGTTTCTTGCGTTTAGTGTACTCACATCACACAACCTTCTTTATCAACTCGCTGGCCCATTATTGGGGCCGCCAACCCTACACCGAAGAAAATACGGCCCGTGATAATGACCTTGTCGCTATTTTTACTTACGGCGAGGGATACCATAACTACCATCATTTGTTCCAAAGTGATTATCGTAACGGCGTTCGCTGGTGGCAGTTCGATCCAACCAAATGGCTAATTAAGAGCGCATCATGGCTTGGCCTAACCTATGATTTACGCCAAACGCCCAACTTCAAGATTTGCGAGGCTATGGTTAATCAACAACTTAATGCTGCACGGCAAAAGTTGCAGAGCGAACGAGCCTCCGACCGCGTCAAGGCCTATGTTGAACAAGAGTCTCAACACCTGGCCGAATTACTTGGCGAGTGGCGTAGCACGCGCGAACAATGGATTAGCCATAACAGAGACCGATTGATACACGCATCTAATGATCTGCAGAAATCGTTGGAACAAGATAGAAAAGCCATATCTCGGCGCATGAAAGAACTGGAATCTTCGGCGAACCAGCAATACCAGCGGCTTAGAGAGTTTAATGTGCGCGGTTCATTTAACTACGCCTAAAACCTTGCTAGTAAGGCCTGCCCTTCTCGCAAGCAACTATCTGTCCAAGAACTTTTATTCACCGTCACCCAGCAGTCGAGACAGGTCTTGCTGTGCAGCTCTGTAGGCGTGGTTGTGCTCACCTTGACTCATTTGGCCACTTCGTAAGCCCCTTAGGACATCCTTCCAGCCAGCTGGCGTTCTATCGGTGAGTGGGGGGGTGCTCATATTGATGCGTTGCTGAGCAGCGTGTCCTCGCTGCATCAGGCGTGCCAGCAGATCACGCTGTCTCAGAAAGAGTAATTCCAGACTGGCGTCATCAAGGCAGACGAAGTCATCCTGGTTAAAGACAGCCGCAATGCTCTTACCGTGTCGTTTTACTGTGCTGAAACTGGCACCGGCAATAGCCCCTAGAGTCGTGGCCACCCCCAGACTTATGCCGCCCACCATTAGGTCCAAGCCTGCACCCGCAGCAGCCCCCTTAAGGGCACTGCTGCGGGCATCCAGGCCAAACATTTTCAGCGTTTCAAAAGAAAATAAATCCATCTCCCAGGTGCCGTTACTCAGCGGTAATTGTGCTATTTCAATGTCAGCCGCTGTAAAGGAGAACAGGCGTAATAAATCTCGCAAGCACTTCTTTTCGCTGTCGCGCACGCTGTCTTGCAATGCGTCTTTTACGGTTTGTTCGCTCTGTTCACCAGACTCTTTGTGAACCCTGAGAACAGCGCAGTCACTTACGAGTTGTGCGCTACGACTGAATGCCGCCGTACAGGTTTTTTGCCATTGCTCACTGCGCAAATCTATCAGGCGTTGAATTTGCTCGTAATGTGGCTCCAAAACACCTTGAAGCTTTTGATACAGTCGCTTCTCGGCCTCGAAGTTAAAGGCAACGGTATCAAACTCCAGAGCAGCGTGTAGATTGTGCTCTACCATTACGTTTCGCCACGCCGCTAACTCCGTTTCCTGTCCAACGATAAAGTTAAACACTGGGATAATGGGAATGCCGAGGCGACTGAATATCGACAATTCGTCGCTGTATTTTTCAAGCCGCTGGGCACGAACATCGACTACATATAGCAATACATCGCTCTTAAGCCCCTGACGTATAACTTTAGCTTCTTGTTCCAGTTCGGCGTCGGGGTTGATAACAAATGTCTCGAGTACACCACGCGCGGTGCCAGATTGCTGGGCTAGCGAATCGAGCAAGGCACTGGAGTCTTCCAGGCCCGGGGTGTCAAAAAACTCAAGAATTTTGTCACCACCTACACGAAGACCTACTTTTTCTACATGGCGCGTTGTGCCTGCTGAGTTTGCGACATCCCCGAACGTTCTAGAGCGCAGCAAGGTTCTAATGAGTGATGTTTTTCCGGTGTTGGTATGCCCAACTACTGCAACTTGAATGGCTCGCACGGCGCCGTTGTCCTTATCGCTCACTGGACGCACCCAATAAGCTAGCATCAGTTTGCAGCACGCGATCTACAGGAACTTTTAAATCACGGGCTACTTGATACCAACTAGCAAGATGTTCAACGTGGCCTGCAGAGCTTTGTTGGCGATGCAACATCAACCAGAGCTCAGCCGTTCCTGTTGCCAGTTCAGACACGCGCCTGGACATGCCTCTATCGGGTGCCGTGCCAAGGTTCACCACCAACAGTAATTGATCGGCTGCACGCTGCCGTTTCATGTTTACGGCCACATCCAAGCTCTTGCGATCAATAACGTTACAGTGCACGGAATTAGCCACTGTCGAATCAAGCTCTACGCCAATGCTAAGAGCATTCATCGGGATAGCAGAGCTGCGTTCTCTACCCGCACTTTCTGGTTTGTCTCGGTCAGCGCCGCTTTTTACTAATGGCTGATCAGGGTCAACCACTTCTGCTTGTGTAACACAGGACTGATGTCGATGCTGCAGCTCTACGTAGTAAGGCAGATAAAAGTCAGGTCTGTAATGTCGCTGTGCCTGGCGCAACATGGCTGAAGACAATGCAAAACAAAGTGCGCGCGGCAACAAGCCATAAATCGTTAGAGAACCGATCAGAAACAAAGCCCACTGCCTACGCGTTTCGCCGGCGGCGACTGTCAGCTCCTGCACCGTCTCGCCACTTTGGCTAGCCAGCACCTGGGCGGCGTCGGGAGGTGCTGCGCCCAACAGCGTTAATGGCTTGGCAAGAATGTCTGTAGTGGCTACAAAAACCCCGGGCGACAACAATGTCGAGCCCCAAACAAAATCGAATTGACGAACCGAAAAAAGCACAAGAAGACCAGCCAAGCCCGCGCTGAGGTATACCAACCACAGACGATGGCCTTCGGTGCTCAGGCGCCACAGCCCTACAGCCTCACCAAAATTTGCTTGCCACCAGCCAGCATAAGCAGGCCGCGCGCCGCGCGCCTTCGTCACAAGGCGGTGCATGGAAAGGGGCACGCCACCCACGGAGCCGCGTATGAGCCCATTGGCTTGCAGTACACAACCTACACCCCATAGTAAGAGAGATAAGGTATTGAATCCCAGCAACACGAGCAACAGCCAGTAAATATTGATGACGCTGTGCGCACCTGCTCCCGCAAGAGCATTCGCAACAGCAAGCAATCCCAATACGGCCACTAACGACAGTAACAAGCCTTTAAAAAATCGGTAGCTTTTACCCGGGGCCGACAATTCATCAGTCCAGCCTTTCTCATCAGTCAACCTATTAGCTCGCTCCAACAAAGCGTGCTCATACGCGGCGTTGGTATCTAACTCTGGGCTTGAAACCGGGTCATCGGTTTCAAGCAGCCTAACCTGTTCGAGCTGAACATAATCCGAAAAAAGCGGCTTTCTCACTGCGCTTGCAACAACTCCAGAAGGGCATGGACGGTTGCTTCCACACCTGTGCGTATCGCAGGCTCAGGGCTTATTTTGAAAAGAGGGCTGTGGTGACTGGGAACGGCAGCACCCCCATTGGCCTCTTCTTCGAAGGCTTCTGCAGGCGTACCACCCACAGCAAAATAATGAGAGGGTATATACGGGTCTGTAGTGAAGAAGCCGAAATCCTCTGCCCCCATGCCCTGCTGTTCGACGTCTCGGTCGAAGGCATCGGATCCCATTTTAGTTTCCCACATTGCAATCAATCGTCTAGACAGCTCTTTGTCGTTAGCCGTAGGTGGGACACTTTCTTCCGAAACAATGACTTCTGGCAACTTATCGTCTGGCAGGCCCGCAGCACGACCAATATTAATAGCCACTCTCTCTATCGCTTCGAGCAACTGGTCGCGAGTTGACTTGCGGTCACTTCTAACCGTTAACTGCAAGTGCGCGCGATCCGAGATGATGTTGTGTTTGGTCCCACTGTGAAACGAACCAACTGTTATTACTGAAGGTTCTTTTGGAGCTACTTCACGGCTAACTATGGTCTGCAGCGCCATTACTATTTGCGAGCCAATGACAACAGGGTCCTTACCGCGATGCGGAGACGCGCCATGCGCACCAATACCATGCACAATAATATCGACTGTATCAGCGCCAGAGTATGGGGACCCCTCTATCGCTGAAATTTTTCCGGCCTTTACGGAGGAAGTCACATGAAAGGCCAATGCGTAATCGGGTGTGCCGAACCGATCCCAAATGTTGTCGGCCATCATCGCAGCCGCACCTATTACGCGTTCTTCAGCTGGCTGGCCTATAAGCATCAGAGTGCCTGACCATTGATCTTTTATCGCCGCCATGTAACGAGCCGTGCCAACCAGGCTAGTAATGTGAACGTCATGTCCGCAAGCGTGCATGGTGTAAACCAGGTTCCCATCCCAGTCTTCCTGCTGAGCAGTCGACGCATTTTTAAGCCCCGATTTTTCTCGAACTGGCAATCCGTCCATATCAGCTCGCATCATTACTAAGGGGCCTGGGCCATTCTTAAGCAATGCGACAATGCCGGTTTTCCCTACACCTTCAGCTACTTCAAAACCCGCGCTGCTCAACTCCTTAGCCAGTCTTTTAGCTGTTTTGAACTCAAGATTAGACAGTTCTGGATTGCGGTGAAAATGATCGAACAAACCTTCCAGGTGCGAGGAATAGTCACTCTCTATGGCTTGCTTGATTTTCTCTTGGCTGGGACCCGCAAAAGCAAGCTGAATCACCAACATGGCCAGTAATCCGGTCGTAACCGTTGTTATTGTTTTTTTCACCGCGTGTCTCCTTTAAGGTTAATTCTTAAGGTTGACAGAATTGGGCGTCAAAGGCCAGCCAGCAGGAAGCTAGCACCCTCCTAAGAAGGGTGTCTTTACATGATTAGGCGCGTAAGGCATCCAAACCCAGGCTATCGTCACTCGCCAGCAAAGCACCTAGTTTTTCCAACTGATGATTACCTCCACCTAGACTGTAGCTGATCATTTTTGACCACAAAAAGAAACGGTGAATAGGGTATTCCACATCGGCACCCATTCCGCCATGCAGATGCTGCGCGGTGCACACTACGCGGTGGGCGCCTTCGCAGGCCCAATACTTCGCAGCTCTTATTTCTATCCGCGCATCAAGCCCTTCAGTAAGGCGCCATAACGCTAGCCAGTATGTTGCACGAATCGCCTCTACATCAATGTAAGAGTCGGCCATACGCATAGCCAAGGCCTGGAAACTGCCGATCGGCTTACCAAATTGCTCGCGCTCACTTGTGTATTGCGCTGTGCGACGCATTGCGGTCTCTGTCACTCCTGCTTGCATGGCGCAATGCGCAAGATTTGCGCGCTGTTCAAGCCAATCAATAATGTCTGCGCCTTGTCCTGCTTCACCCAAAAGGGCGCTGTCTTCCAACACAAGGTCGCTAAGCTCGATGCGCGCATTCCACTCGCCTAGCAGTCCAAGCTGTTGAGGGATTACTTTTACACCCACCGCTTCAACGTTCACTATAAAAACAGATTGCTCGGCCCCCTCATTACCGGATGTAGTGTTGGCAGGGATTAGAATGTAACTGGCAACAGCGCCATCTTGCACGCAGTCGACCATGCCGTTAAGCAGCCAGCCACCATCTCGCTTCTCAGCAGTAACCGCTTTCTTCATCGCGACTTGCATGCCAAGCTCGGCCACCGCAGCCGTTAATTTATGCTCACCCGCAGCCATAGGCTTCAGCAGTGTCGCCTGCTGCTCTTCGGTACCAAACTCCACGATGGGTAGTGCGCCTAGAACCAAATTGGCATAAAGGGGTACCGGCGCGACTCGCATGCCTTGTTGCTCAAGAACGCAACAGAGTTCACTAAGTCCAAGCCCGGAGCCACCGATGTTTTCCGGCAGGGCCAATCCCAAAATACCTTGCTCAGCTAGGGTTGACCAAAGCTTGTCATCGTAATCGGCATCGGTGCGACTCATATCCAGTAGATGCTCATCACTCGCCATATCGGTGAAGATTTGATACGCAAGTTCCTTAATAGCAACTTGTTCTTCGCTAAGTGAAAAGTCCATAACTATTTCCTACCCTATTTATGTCTTGCAAAGTGTGTGTGCTAGTAACCGCACGGGGTCTAATATGCTTTCTAAAGGCCGGCTAATGTGTAATACGGCTCAATAATCTGCAACAAAAGCAATTTAATCGGTCAACACCATACCCCTAACGTAACAGGTATACTTCAATTTTTCCGCTGGTGGGTTTTGCGCAAACAGGCCACGGTAAAATGTAACCGAAAGCAACTCTACCAACTCATCTATGCTAACTTCTTTAGAGTGCAATGCTGCGTCATGGTTAATAAAGTAATCGCGCAGTAGCATCTCTCCACAGCCAGCTACCGAATAAACCAACAACAAAGCTTGATGCTCGGTAAACTCTGCCTGTGGAAACAATTTTGGCATTCGAGCGACCAGCCAGTGCAACGACTCCACGAAATTTTCTCGCAGCTGCGCTGAAAAGGCCGGGTCTTCGTCCGCCATTTGCAACAAACATCGCATAAGCCCTGGCCGCTCGGCGTAGCTGTTTACCACCAGCCTATTGTGCGCCAGCATGCGACCAAACCAATCAGTTCGATCCAGGCCTCTTTCAATCTCTTCAAGGTTGCGCGACTGCGCGACAAAATCACTCAGCACCTCGAGCGTCAGCGTCTTTAAGTCGCTGAAGTAGTGATAAAACAAACCAGTTGCGACGCCCGCCTCTCCGGTGACATCCGCGATGCGCATGGCGTGATAACCCCGTTCTTCCAACACGGTCATTGCCGCACGCTTTAGTTTCGCACGAGCCTCCAAGCCCTTGCGACCATGCACCTGACTGTTACTGGCAGAGGTCGCAGGCGCTGAATCTGCTTTGGCGTTGCTTTTAGCAAGAGCGTTGTTTTTGGCGGCAGAACTAGGCAATGGTTACTCAGCGTGTATTAACTGGAACATCAATCATAGTTGAAACTGTATTCAATTTCAACTATGCTTGACACACACCACTGCTATTTAGGTCGCTCAATGCATATTGATTACACTGACAGCCAGCGAAAATTGCGCGCGGAACTGCGCGAATACTTTGGCGCACTCATAAAGCCTGAGTATAAGGAAACACTGCGTAACGCCGAAGGCGGCGATCTATACAAGTCCTTGATTCGGCAAATGGGTTCGGACGGTATGTTGGCGCTGGGCTGGCCAACAGAGTATGGCGGCAAAGGACTGACCAAGATCGAGCAACTGATGTTTTTTGAGGAGGCCCTGCTGGCTGGCGCTCCAGTGCCCTTTGTTACACTTAACACTGTAGGCCCAGCCATCATGGACCACGGCTCGGCAGCACAAAAAGAGCGGTTTCTACCCGAAATTGCGGCCGGCAAGCTTCACTTCAGTATCGGCTACTCGGAGTCTTCGGCCGGAACAGACCTAGCGGCCTTGCAAACAGCCGCCGTTAAGCAGGGCGATGAATACATTGTAAACGGTAGCAAGGTCTACACTAGCGCAGCAGAAGCCGCCGATTACATATTCCTTGCTTGTCGAACCGACCCCGAAGCCCCTAAGCATAAGGGCATTTCCATTCTTTGTGTCGACACCAGCGACCCCGGATTCTCGTTCGGCCCACTTCATACTGTGGGTAGTGTTCGTACCAATGTGTCTTTCTACACTGATGTGAAGGTACCCGCCGACATGATTATCGGTGAGGAGAATAAGGGCTGGCGGCTAATCACCTCGCAGCTCAATCACGAGCGTGTTGGTCTCGCAGCGTGGGGCATTCATGGCTGGAAGTTGTTCCAACGTACTTTAGAGTGGGCGCGTGAGGAGCATAACGGCTTACGAGCCATCGATAACCCCTCTACGCAACGCTCACTGGCCGAGGTGTACGCTTATCTGGAAGCAATGCGCGTTATGAACGCTAATATGGCTTGGCAGCTTGATCAAGCAGAGATCAGCCCTGTGCTGCCGTCTGCGCTGAAAGTGTATTCAACAGAGATTTTGATAGAGATATGTCGCTTGCTGATGGACATTGTTGGGCCTAACGCTCTAGTAGCCGCGCCAAGTGATGGCACAGTAATGATCGGCGACCTGGAACACGAATACCGACGGGCACTAATAAATACTTTTGGTGGCGGTGTAGTAGAAGTGTTACGCGGCCTAGTTGCGACTTTCGGATTGGGAATGCCGCAGCATCGCTGAACGCTAAATGGCCCACTCTCACAACCTGCGTGCAGTTAGACTTATGCAGGCGGGTACAGCTTAAACGCGGCTGCTGTTCAGCAATAAGTTAACTATCTACTTGTTCAGGTCTGATTCGAATACTGGTTCGAGCTGATATCACAGGTCGCTGTGACGTCTTCTCATCGAAAACCCTGGCACGCATCTCTCGCGCTTGGAATTCAGGCGCTAGATCGACCAGTTGAAAATAGGCTGCTTGAATGTCGTCGCAATCGTAAAGACAGGCATAGTCGCCAAGCATCGACAAAAACGCTGGGTGAGCAAGAGATAGCTTCAAACCCAAACGTTGTTCGATAAGTCGGCTACATTTCCTTGCCGCGTGTAGTGCATACCGCTTCATCAACCAGTCGTTGGAAGCCATCAGGAAATAGTCGCCGTTATTTTTATGTTCTAAGGAACATTTTGGAGAGGGGCCTGTGGACCCACGTATTGTTGGCGCGATTATACCGCAGACCTTAGTGCAATTCGGTCAGCTTTTCCTTTGGCAGGAAAAATTCACAGTAATATTAAAGCTCATCACAGACTAGGCAATAAGCGTTAGTCGAGCAAGTCCGTCAACTCGCTGCATTGGTGAATAAAAGACTCTGGCACTTCAAGTCCAGTCGCAATTTGCTTTAAAACTGACAGCTCAGGCTCAACCACCGACCCGTCTGCTCGCGCTATCAAGCACAAGTCTCGTAGTATCTGCATACGCTGCGCTCTGCTTGTTAGCTTTTTACAATCTGCAATACGTTTAGGCAAAACCTCGGCGAGTCGCTCCGGGTTGAGTTTTTCTATATCGAGATCATTGTCCGAAAAAAAACTTTTTAGAACTTCTTTTTCAACATCGCTGACACCGTCATGGGCATTCGCTACTGCAATTGCACCGGCTACAAACAGTCTCCGCATGGACTTACTTGTATTAGTTTTGGCCTGAAGATAATCGGGCTCCATCAAACGCATAACGTCCTGAACCTTGATTTCGAGCTCACGCTTATTGAAGCCACCCTTTACCATCAGCTCACTGTTGTGAAAGTGCTGTAACGCCTTTACGCGCAGTGGACTAAAGGGGTGGGTACTAAACCAGTCTTGCATAGGCGCGCCTTGTCCCGGTTCAGCATCGACTGCAACCATGTCGTCAACTTGTTGGATAAACTCTTCCAGATTGAACTGCACAACTTTTTCACTAGTCACGCCGGAGGCTAGGCGAAACAGAGCTCGTGCCACACTCTGCATATCTTCCGCACAAAAGGCACCGGCCCTGTCAGCGGACACTTCGGCATAGCGCGACCAGGCAAACAGATCCAATGCCAGATGTGCCGGTGGCGGTTGCTTACCTTTCAGTATGTAGCCAATCGGAATATCGTGATGGTTGTAAAGATGGTGACCCAATTCATGACCCATAACGAACAGTAATTCTTTTTCAGCGAAGGCCTCTAGCAGACTGGAGGAGAACATGATGTACACGCGGCCGTCTTCCGGTTTGAAGCAAGCCGCATTAAATTGGGGGCTGCTAAACGCATACAACTCAAGTGGCGTATCGATGCCAAGACGCTCGACACAATGGTCGGCCATTTTATGCAGCTCTGGCGCCATGTTTTTGCTTAGGCGTACTGATGTAGCTAACAAGTGGCGCCGCGTAGCGCCGCCCGCCTGCTTTTCTTCCATCCGTTCTATTTGCGACCTGACTCTTTTAACATCACTGTTCGCCAATAAGGTTTCAAAAAGCTTACTGTCATTGTCGCAACGAATTGCATCTGATTTCATAGTTAGTTCCAATTGCGCGCTCTAGTCTGCTAGGCGCTTATTATTTCTTCTCTGAGCCTAGCGAGCTATATTACATCAAATCTACCCTACGACTACTGGCGAGAAACACCCACACAAGGGAGCTAGTGGAATATTTGTCCGCCATCAACAACGATGCTTTGACCATTCACCCAATTTGCTTCAAATGAACATAACCAGGTTATGACCGAGGCCATTTCCTCAGGCGTTCCCATTCGCCCTTGCGGCAAAACTTTAGGAAGCATGTCTATTACATTCTGCGGAACATTTTCTGCAACCATCGGCGTATCGATGTAGCCAGGACACACTGCATTTATTCTTATATTGTTATTGATTTGTTCTTGAGCCGCGTACTTCGTCATGCCCAAAACCGCGTGCTTTGCCGCCGTGTAGTGAATCTGCCCTGGTGCAGGTGTAAGCCCGGCGCCTGACGATACATTAACAATAGCCGCGCCTTTGCGCTGCTCAATTTCTCGGCTTAAAAAGTACTTAACCTGGTGTTTTAAGCACAAAAAGATTGCGGTTTGATTAACTCGAATCATTCGCTCCCAGCTGTCCAGCGACATATCAATCATGTCGACCGGCCGTTCGGATATGCCAGCACAGTTAACTGCACAGTCTAGTTTGCCGTAAGTAGACACGACATCGCTGATTAAACCCTCTACTGAAAATTCATCACTCACATCCACTGTAAATGAGCTTGCCTGATATCCTTCAGCGGTAAGGCTCTCAACAAATTCGCTCGCAACAGCCGAATTGGTGTCAGCTATTGCCACTATGGCGCCGCGCCGCGTCATTGTTTGGACTGTCGCTCGCCCAATGCCGCTAGCACCACCGGTCACCAATACCACTCTCTCTGCAAAATCCTGTTGTGCCATTTTATTTCTAGTTCCGTTTAAGAGTGTTTAGGTAGCCTGGAATCAGCCGATCGCATTGCCGCGTAGATCAGTTTAAATAAGCGCTTAAAACCGCTAGCCGTTGGGTGAATTTCATTTAGCCAGTCACTCCCATGGCCGGGCCTAAGCGTTCCCTGGGTATCTACAACCAAAAAACGTTCTGCCGCCAATGCAGTACTGGCCAACTGTTGCAGCGAGCGACTAAGCTGATCAAGTAAGGCGTGGCTAATATCCGCATGTAACGCTTTAGGAATGCCTTTCTGCTCCAGAAACGGCAATATCCACGGCCCAGTCTTGTAGAACCTTAGCAACTCAGCGCCTTTGTTAGAGGGCCGCACTTGATCGTAGGTATGCGTTATTACTATCGCTTCAGGCGCGTAACTATTGCGCAGCTCCAATAGCTCTGAATAAGCCAATACAATTCTTTGCAGTTTACGTTCAAGTCGTGCCTGGTCTATGCAGTCTTGCGCTGTGTAACCTGGTTTGTAACTGCGCAGCAAGCGGTCCATATCGTAACGGCCCACCAAATCATTTCCACCTCCGGAAAACAGAATGATGTTGATGTGTTCGGCGTTGGTTTCAAGCAACTTAGCCATGGAGTATTTTTGCTTTGCTGACAACATAGCGGCCGCTTCGTCGCCGTTGCTGGAACGCACTAGCAGATTAGCCGCATCAGAACCCGACACAACATCTTCCAAGTGATGTATTAAGTTGATATCAGGACCGGCTATAAGGTATTTCCTCGGATAGGAAAACCACGAGTCTCCTTCGGCAATAATGCCCACACGATGAGGCGCTTTGCGGCAAAGATAGTTAAAGTCAGAGACGGAGCGGGTAACGCCACGGCGCAAAACCCTTAGGCGGCGGCTCTGGTAGGAAGTGAGTGAGGTTCTGGGCAAGGCAGATGCTTCCTCTAAACTGATGGAGCTTTATTATCTGCTGAAATTGGGCGCACTCATAGCCTGCGCCACCTATCTCAGCGTTTTTGCAGCCTAATTTTTTGGCATTAGCTTAAGGAAGTGATGACAAGCAACGAGCTATGAGGTGGTGGTTGAGCATAAAAGCGAGGCTCGAAAAAGCTGAGCAGAAAATTGAACAAAGATTTGAACGCAGAGAAACCTGTCTTGGCGAACGACTTTAGTCAGCGTCGGAATCCCTGCCTTTAGCTGAAGTACTGCGTATACCACTCTGGCCCTCTAGCCAATAGCCAACATAGAACATCGCTACAGGCAATATTATCGTGGCCCCTATTAACATTAACCATTGTGATTCCATAAACGCCAAGTCCTTGATTCGATTGTTTCCGCGACGACCAGTCGCTCAATTGAACATCGATTTGTTCACATTTCGATCAAATATTAGCATTTAGTGTGACGCTACGCACAGTTTACCGATTAATGGTCCATTTTCTCATTCAAGCGTGCCCTGACCTTGGCCAGTATTGTTTGCACTGGTCGATAAAGTCTTGTGCGACACCGCTGAGCATTTTGTCTTTTTGGTAAAACAAACCAACTTCTCGTTCAAAGGAAGAAAAGTCAGCGTGGTCAACCTCATGTAGGCGTAATGCCATGCGTTCAGCGTGAAGAGTTTGGGCATTCATGTAACCAACGCCAAGCCCACGCGCAATCAGATCGATGCGCAAAGCCAAACTGTTGACCCGCCAAACAGTGTCAAAGTAATCTCTGATGCGTTGCTGGCCCGGTCGATCGCCAGGTTCATCCAGGTAGGACGCGATCAACCTACTGGCAGCCAGAGCCTTGTCATCTCCCTGGGTTATTGCATCGAATTCTGGATGGGTCTCGCTGATCACGAGGCTGTGCCGCACTCTCAGTAGGCCAATCGTACTGAAAGCTTGCATATGGGTTTGAAAGGGTCCAAAGCCTAGCTCTAATTCGCCCGCTAATACGGCCGATATGATTTGCCTACTAGGCATAACCCTGACATTCATTTGCAGGTCTCTGTGTTGCTCGGCGCAAAATGACAGCAGCGGAGACGCAAAATAGCGACTGACAAAGCTGTTCATCGCAATGCTGAGAGGGGGCTGTTCGGTACGCGCCAAGGCGGCGACTTCGGCCAGCACTTGCCGCTCACCGCTTAAGGTCTGCAAGGCATACTGATAGACGCGTCGCCCGCCTCGAGTTAATTGTGGCGATCGGCCGCGTTTTATTAGAGTGCAGTCAAGTTTGCTCTCCAGGCCTGCCACTGATTGACTGATGGCCGATTGCGACCTCCCCAACTCTTCCGATGCCCGCTGGAAACCGCCTGCTTCAATAACAGCGACTAAGGCCTCTAATTCACTTCTTTCTAAACGCACATCAATTGTATCGGTTTTGCTTATATCGCGATTATATTTATTAATTTCATTTATACAATGATGTCACATAGTCTTCTCTACATCGATTGTTATCAGAAGAGGACGGGGCAATGAAACAACAACCCAAAATCAACTCAAGCCTAGAAGGAGTTGTGGTCGGAGAAACGGCTATTTCTAATGTGGATGGCCACGCAGGTAAGCTCAGCTACCGCGGCATAAACATCGAAGATTTGGTTAACAGGCCTCAATGGGATATAGCCGCTCGTTTGAGCTGTTCACATGAGCCCAGTCGCGAGGAGCTGCATGAGTTTTCCGATTTCATGCGCCGTCACTCCTTTCTGGAAGATCATGAATTAGAGCTAGTGCGGGCTCTGGACCCGCGCTTGCATCCCATGTTGATGTTGCAAGCACTTATGCCAGCGCTACCAATAGCAAAAGACGATTTGATTCCCTTGCCGCTCAATGCCAGCGATATTGGTCATGGCTATGTCCTGGCTGCCAAGATTCCAGCCTTACTGTGCGCTTGGAGGGAGCGTGAAGTGGGAGGTGAGAACTACCACGAGACCTATGATGTAAATGAATACGATAATCCCTCAGCCTCGTTCCTTGCACGCTTTCCTGGTGCGACAAACTCTGCGCTGGCAATTGAAATTCTTAACGCTACACAGGTGTTACAAATGGAGCATAGTTTCAATGCCAGTACTTTTGCAGGCCGCGTCTGTGCCAGCACCAACGCTCCAATTCAATCAGTATTGAGCGTCTCTTTTGGCACCTTATACGGTTCATTGCACGGCGGTGCTGACCAGGCCGCATTAGAAATGGCTCAGCACATAGGCGGGGCAGAAAACGCTGAAGGCTTTGTGGCCGATGCTTTGGCGCGTAAACAAAAGATAATGGGGATGGGACACCGCGAGTACAAAGTGGTTGACCCACGTGCTGAACTGCTTAAACCGATGGCCAGGAAATTATGCAATGCCGGGGGGCCACTCGAGCTGTTTGAAACACTTGTTGCGGTTGAGCAATCTTGCCAAGGACATTTTGCTAAAAGCGGCAAACAAATTTGGGCAAACGTTGAATATTACAAGGGGGCGGTATTTCATGCCTTGGGCATTCCAAGCCATTACTTTACAGCCCTATTTGCAATGGCCCGTGTATTTGGCTATCTAGCGCACTACGAAGAGTTTCAACGTGACGCCAGACTTATCCGGCCTTCAGCAAAATACATTGGCCTATAAAGAAGGAGGCGCAAGCCGCCGCTTGTCTTGTTTTGTGATGAGGTCGCGGTAAGTGTCGGAATAGTGGTCTAGTCTGAAAAGTAAGCAGTTCATTTATTACACTAATTGTTGTTGTTTTCTTCTTAAACGTGAACTGCATAACAGCAAAGGACCACTGTAGTAATGGCATTTTCAGCGTCAGACCAAGTTTTTACCGAGCAGCTCAGCCCAAACAAGCAGCCTGTTGTGATCTATAAGCGTTCCAACCGTTTCTTTCGCAAAGACGCCGCTTGGTTTTACCAAACACGGGAAGGCGTCGACATGGGTCCTTTTGCAGACAAGGCAGAAGCGCAAATGGCTTTAGTGTACTTTATTGAAAGAACAACCTGGCCAGACCCAAAGCAGTTGCGAAACTACATCAGCGCTCGCTGTGGCTAAACACCGTTGTAAGCTCAGCCAGCATTAGAAATAGCGCAGGAAACCCTATCCAGCGCTTTGTTTACGCGCTTCGCGCAACATCATGAGCTTTTTCTGATATCGACCTTGCACGATATCGATCAGAATAAGCACGATGATTACAAAGTAGAATGTTGTCTTTGTCATCGGCTCGATGGGGTTACCAAACAACGTCATGTGAGCAATATGCCCGCCCTCCGACAGCAACATAATTCCAACAACAAACAGAATAAATAAGCCCAGTACTTCGTACATTCGGTTTTTCTCAAGAAACTCCGAGACTGTGTCGGCCAACCAAATCATCAAAATGCCAGTGACGATGATAGCTGTCGCCATGATCCAGAAAGTATCGCTCAGGGCCATAGCGCTTAGGATAGAATCGAACGAGAACACCAGGTTCATCAAAACAATCCAAGTCACTATTGAGGCAACCGAACGCGGCTTTCGATCTTCGTTGTGAAGATCGTCCAAGCTCATCATGTGCGAAATTTCTTTTACCGCGGTATAGATAATAAAAACACCGCCAATTAATTCTATAATGGCGTGCAGGTTAAACGTCCCGTGAATGACACCTTCAATATGAATGGTAAATAAAGGGTCGGTGAAGGTTTCGATAACCTTTAGTACTGTAAACAACAGCACTAGGCGAAGCACTATCGCGATACCAATACCCCAGCGCCGCACCATCGCTTGCTTATCAGCGGGTGCACGCTTTGACTCAAGCGATATGTAGAGAAGGTTGTCAAAACCCAATACCGCTTGCAGCAAAATAAGCAGGGCAAGAGTGACTAGATTGTCGAGAGTTAGAATATCCATACTTTTTAGTGCTACTGTAATTATTTGAAAGCCCGCGTCACATTCTAATGGACTGGACTCTCAGAATGAAGCCAGAAGGTTACGTGGTGGTAGCCGCTCGCAAAATAGGTTGCCAATCAAACTCCGAATCGGCCAATAAGAAAAAACCGCCATTAAGTGTTGTCGCTCTCCTGTTGTAGAGAAACGGCGTAAAATCCAAACCGGTCATTGAGCCACCGGCGGCTTCTACAATGGCTTGGCCTGCAGCGGTGTCCCATTCAGAGGTGGGCCCAAAGCAGGGGTAAATATCGGCTTCGCCTTCTGCCACTCGGCAGAACTTCATAGCGCTGCCCTGGGACAGGCGCTCAACAGCGCCAAAATGTTGCCTAATACCATCTTCACAGGCGAGCATATCGGGCGTAAAGCGTCGGCTACTTGAAATTAAAATGGGGCTTTGCTGCATTTCCCGACAGGAGATTGCCGTCCTCTTTGACCCTTCTATGCGCCAGGCGCCCTGCCCAATAATTCCTAGATAAGTCTTCTGCTGTACCGGCGCATGAATCATTCCCATGGTGGCACGGCCATCTTCTATTAGAGCTATATTTATGCAAAATTGGTCGTTGGCATCAATAAATTCCCTTGTACCATCTAAGGGGTCAACCAGCCAGAGGCTAGGCCAGTGTTGGCGCGCACTTAATGGCGGTATTGCTGCTTCCTCAGAAAGAACCGGAATATCAGGCGTGAGTTGGCGAAGCCCTTCGGCAACTACCTCATGTGACGCTATGTCAGCCGCGGTTAGGGGGGTGTGGTCTGCCTTGGTATGTACTTCTACAGAAGCGACAGAAGCATAGTGATGCAATATCGCATCTCCCGCTCGCTGCATAATAGACAACAAGGAGTCGACCAGCGATTCGGCGTCATTACTGGCGGCTCTAGGCACCGTTAGTGGGGTTTTGGGGATCCATTTATTTAGCATACCTGTACAATAGTCTCCGTGGCGCATTGCTGCGCGGACTTTTCAACTATTAACATTCTTTATCTCTGTGATCTCAGCTCTCGAATGGAAAAACATCGATACCGTGCTGTTAGACATGGACGGCACCCTGTTGGATCTGCACTTTGACAACCATTTCTGGTTGCAGCACATGCCACAACGCCTTTCTGAGGCTCGCGGAATCTCTGTTGAGCAAGCCTTACAGTTAGTGAACCCGATTTTCCGCGCCGAGTATGGCAAGTTGCATTGGTACAGTATTGATTTCTGGGCTGAGCAAACAAAGCTGGATATAGAAAGCCTCAAACGCGAGGTTAAGCATCTAATTCAATACAGACCGAAAGCACAAGCTTTCTTAAAAGCGTTACGTCTGCATCGAAAAGAAGTACTGCTGGTCACTAATGCTGACCGACGCAGCGTTGCGATCAAGGTGGCCGAAACCGGGCTGGATGAGTATCTTGACGCTATACATTGTTCTCATGACTTCGGTGCCGCTAAAGAAGACCCTAAGTTCTGGCCGCTTTTCGAACAGCACACAGGAATAGATAAAAGCCGATCAGTATTTATTGATGATACGACCTCAGTACTCGACGCGGCGCACAATTACGGCATCCAGCATGTGCTAGCGATAGAACAGCCGGACAGCAAGAACAGCCGGGTTTTGGAAACGCAACATCGGCGGGTGACAGATTTTGATGAGATCACGCCCCAATGAGCGACCTTCAGAATAATCAGGCCAAAGTGCGTCTCGACAAATGGCTGTGGGCAGCGCGATTCTTTAAAACCAGAAGCTTGGCTAAAAAGGCGATAGAGGGCGGTAAAGTTCAAAGCGATGGGCAGCGCCTCAAGGTTAGTAAGGAGCTGACAGTGGGAGAGGTGTTAAGCATTCGTCAGGGCTGGGACGAAAAAACCGTTACGGTTCTTGGCGTCTCTGACCAGCGTAAGGGCGCGCCAGAAGCTGCTCGCTTATATGAAGAGCTCGCCGAGAGCCTAGAGAAGCGATTAGTTGCGGCAGAACAACGAAAGTCGCACGGTCGAGGCATTTTGGCGCCAGAAACCCGGCCAACAAAGAAACAACGACGCCAATTGACCAGATTCACCCAAAACAACGTCGAGTGATATCGTTCTCATGCGGTCAAAAATACCCCTGAATTCGTGCACTTTGCCAGGCATCATCCTTTTTCGTAATCAAAATATAGGCGTGTAACGCGCAAAACCGTGTCGTTTTTGCAATAATGCAGCGCCCCGACCAGCGTGCTATCGCGCCGGCCGGCTTTTTACTACCATTTAGTTATCTACTTACAAGCCCACATTGGCTCCGGAACCTCAAGAATGACCGAAAAACAGACTATTTCTACACCCTCCACCTTCATGAATCTGGGTCCCAGTGAACTGATTGAACGCTCTCTGCGAGCTGGTGAAGGCAGTTTAGCCAGTAACGGTTCTTTAGTTGTCACCACTGGCAAGCGCACAGGCCGCTCACCAGCTGATCGCTATATTGTCCAAGAGCCAAGCACCGCAGACATGATTGACTGGGGTGCGGTGAATCGCCCTTTTGATGGCGACAAATTTGACGCTTTGTGGGAAAGGGTTGAGACCTTCAATGATGAACAGGATCGATACATAAGCGAAGTTCATGTTGGCGCTGATCCGGAGCATTATATTCCCTTGCGCGTTACCACAGAAACAGCCTGGCAAAACCTGTTCGGGCGCAACATGTTTGTACGACCTGACAAATACAATGCCAAAGGTAAAGAAGAATGGCGGGTGCTCAATGTACCAGGCTTTGTTTGTGAACCTGAGCGCGACGGCACCAACAGTGATGGTTGCGTGATCATTAACTTCGCACAACGAAAAGTACTTTTGGCTGGCATGCGCTATGCGGGTGAAATGAAAAAGGCTATGTTTAGCGTACAAAATTTTCTGCTTCCCGAGAAAGATGTGCTACCTATGCATTGTGCGGCCAACGTTGGCCCAGCCGGTGATACCGCTTTGTTCTTCGGATTGTCTGGCACAGGCAAAACAACCTTGTCTGCGGACCCCGAGCGCTTTCTGATCGGTGACGATGAGCACGGCTGGGGTAAGGGCGTCGTGTTCAATCTTGAGGGCGGCTGCTACGCGAAGTGTATAAACCTTTCTCGAGAAAACGAACCTGTTATCTGGGATGCAATTCGCTTCGGTGCCATTGTTGAAAATGTAGTGATTGACTCCAGCAATCGCGATCCCGATTACGACAACACTGAACTTACCGAGAATTCTCGCTGTTGTTACCCTCTGGAGCACATCGATAAGCGCCAACTCGAAAATCGGGCAGGCGAACCCAAAGCCGTTATTTTTCTAACCTGTGATGTGACCGGCGTCTTGCCACCAGTGTCGATACTTTCCGAGGAAGCAGCTGCCTTTCATTTTTTGAGCGGTTATACCGCGCTGGTAGGTTCTACCGAGATGGGCGCAGGCAGTGGCATTAAGTCGACATTTTCTACCTGCTTCGGCGCACCGTTCTTTCCGCGCAACGCCAGTGTTTATGCTGAGCTATTAATCCGTCGCGTTAAAGAATTTGGTAGCCAGGTATACTTGGTCAACACTGGGTGGAGTGGTGGTTCGGGTGGTGCAGGTGGCCATGGCAAGCGCTTCTCTATACCAACCACACGCGCCATTATCGCGGCAGTGCAGAATGGCGATCTCCTTGGCGCAGAAACAGAGCACCTAGACATAATCAATTTGTCGGTCCCTAAAAGTGTGCCCGGCGTGGACTCCAACTTGCTATCGCCTAAAAATACTTGGGATAACCCTCAAGAATACGATCAGCAAGCACGCAACCTCGCCAATCAATTTACCGAGAACTTTAAAAAGTTCGACGTTAGTGACGCTATTGTTGCAGCCGGCCCCAAAGGCTAGTTTATCCTTTCTGGGAACGGGCCTTTCGGTCCCGTTCCCAAAACTAAGCTCCCCTGCTACACGACACTGAGAAGTGCAGCGTCGAAAAGTACTGTAGCAAGAGAGCCTGGTGTATCATTTGGCCCGTCAACTGACGGAGTCTAAGCATGAAACTTTCCACGATATTGTCTGCCGCAAGCTTAATCGGCATTCTGCCATTAAGTGCCAATCTATTCTCGCAAGCACCTGAAAAGCCGCAGATAGTTAACAGTGAGATCCGCGATAACGTTCATTTGCTGACAGGCGATGGAGGGAATATAGCGGTTCTAAATGGTGAGCGTTCGCTGCTGGTCATCGACAATGGTTATGCAGAGCAGGCAGCTGATCTTTACGACAGTATCGTCGCCGTTGGCAACAAACCTATTCGCTTTTTGGTAAACACTCATTGGCACTTCGACCACGCCGGCGGCAACGAGTTTCTTGGCCACCGAACTAATATTGTTGCGCATGAAAACGTACTTAAGCGTCTTGCTGAAGGGCAGGAGATGAAGGCTTTTAATCGGATCATTAAGCCAGTTGAGTCTCAGGGCTTGCCAGTGGTGACCTATACCGAAGGGACAACACTGTATGAAGCAGGGCAAATAGTTAAGCTTCAGCATTTTGCTAAAGGCCACACAGACGGCGACAGTATTGCTTTTATTCAACCGGCCAAAATTGTTCATATGGGCGATCACTACTTCGCCGGAATGTTTCCCTTCATAGATCTTGGGTCTGGCGGTTCGGTTCAAGGCGTAGCCCGCAACATTGAACAGGTACTTACCATGATTGATGATGACTGGGTCGTTATTCCGGGTCATGGCCCGCTGTCCACTAAAGCTGACCTGGCCAAGACTTTGGCGATGTTACAGCAAAGCATTGCGTGGATCCGCGAGCAGATGGCAGCAGGCCTAAGCGTGGAACAAATAAGCCAGGCCGGTTTACCTGAGAACTTAAAACCCTGGAATGTGGGTTTTATTAAAGCCCCAAACTGGATTGCAACTGTGCATGCCTCGCTGTCCGCTGAAAGTGAGTAAATTCAGCATCCACCAATGACCACAAATCAAGAGCGAGCAAATAGTGCAAGCCAGCTTGGCGCTTGGTACCATAGCAACAGGTGCACGGACGGACCTGCATTTAACTCAGTTAAATGAGAGTTTTTTGAAAATGACACAACGAAAAACGGGCCTTTAAATAGGCAGGAGCCTATTTAAAGGCATAAACCAACTAAAGACAGTTATAAACGCATTTTTTAATAAGGAGAGTACATTGAGCATTCAGGTAGGCGACAAAATACCTTCAGGAAGTTTTAAGGTGATGGGCAAAGAAGGTCCGGCCGACATAACCACCGATGAGTTGTTCAGCGGCAAGAAAACAGTATTGTTTGCAGTACCCGGCGCCTTTACACCAACATGCTCAGCGGCACATTTACCTGGCTATGTTGTAAATGCAGACACGCTTAAAGAGAAAGGCGTAGACAACATAGTGTGCATGTCGGTAAACGATGTATTTGTAATGGGTGCTTGGGGCGAAGCGCAAAATGCAGAAAATATTATTATGGCGGCCGATGGCAATGGCGAGTTCGCTACTGCACTAGGGCTAACCATGGATGGCAGCGGCTTTGGCATGGGCACTCGCTCACAGCGATTCGCACTGATTGCTGACGATGGTGTGGTTACTCACTTAGGTCTAGAAGACGGTCCTGGCTTGGAACACAGCGCAGCTGAAGCAATTCTTGCGCAACTCTAAGTTCGCCAAACATCAATTGAACACCACAATGGATGTGAATCAAGCGTAAGGACACTTCCATGTTTGAAGCAAAAAGCCCTGGTTATTACGGCCCTGAACGGCGACGGCTTGCTCGGCGCGGCGATTCAGATCGTCGCTTGAGTATTCGCTTTGAACCTGGCAATGACGACAGACGACGCTTAAACGGCCGCCGGATCATGGATTCGGTTGGTCAAGTTTGGCAGCGAGAGCTATAGGTTTAGTCCGTAGTTTTAAGTGTTTTTGACATTCCATCTTAGCGCGGCCTTTGTGTCCTGAGAAACCACTGCTTACGATTTCTAAGATTTCAACAGCACCTCTCTGCGTGCACTATTCAAATTCCGTTAGCGGCACTATCGCTAATCGATCCCCCAAGAACGAACCCAGATAAACCTTGTCGCGATTATACCGCGCAACTGTTGCCGCACCCATTGGCGGGCCTTGGTGCTTGTACACCGATCGAGTGGCCATTGTGTCCGGATTCAGCGCGACTATTTCAAATTCCAGGCCGCAGGTTACAAGAGGTTCTTGAAAGCAGGTAAGCAAAGTGGCTGTATCGGCACTGTGTGTTGCTAACCAGAGGTCACCATTGGGTGCCCAAGCACTGTTGTCTGCATTGGGTATCGCCGCAACCCCCACTAGCTGTTCTTTTTCAAGGTCGTATTTATGAACCTCTTGGTTCATGTACTGATTAATAAATGCATATCTCTGATCAGAACTGATTTCAATACCATTGGTTAGACTGCCCTCGGTGCCCGGCAGCATGCGCAGGCCTGTTTCTTTATTCCAGCGCCATACATCGCCAGTTTGCGATTTAAAAAGCATCGCACGCAACTCGCTGGCAAAATCATCGGGCTTAAACATGCGGGTATAAATCACGTCACCATTTGCCATTCCCACCACGTCATTCATTAGGGTGTTCGCCGCAGGAAAAACGCAGCCTTGCCACTGCAGGTGCGGCAGGCCATTGTTGCTGGTTTCAACGCTAAATAACTCGACGGCTTCGCGGTCACCGTGGTTGACTAGCAGATACCTCAGGCTACCGTCGACGAGGGTCGCCAGGTGCGTTCCATGCGGGCTCATCTCGTCTGTAGGGGGTGTGTCACAAGCTGCGTCACCTTGTAGCTGCGCCGGAGCCATTTGCGTGGCTGGAGAGTAAATTGGTTGCCAGCTTTCGTCATTGGTGTTGAACAATAGAATACGTCCTGCTCGATCGCCCATTCCACCCA
The DNA here is from genome assembly GCA_045106985.1 of Pseudomonadales bacterium. Taxonomy (GTDB): domain Bacteria; phylum Pseudomonadota; class Gammaproteobacteria; order Pseudomonadales; family JAUIET01; genus JAUIET01. The sequence goes on from JBGCFQ010000009.1 coordinate 117,543, forward strand.
GTTCGCTTAATAACAAATAGTCGCCTCCTGGAATAACAGCGATGTCTTCAGGCGACTGCATACCACAAACAACCCGCATTGACTCTCCGTCAACGCAGTCGTATATCTGCGACCCTTCTGGCAGGCTGCAGGCTGCCACTAGTAATACTAGCGATGCCAAGAACGCCCTTCGAACATGCTTCATGGGTGTATTCCCTAACTCTGGTTTCGCGCTGAAGGGTAGCAGCTTTTTGATTCTCTTATCGATTCACTACAACGGCTCAAGCATTACACGCCGTTTACATTTACTGCTCGCATAGCGCTATTGACGTACCATCAGCGCAGTTTTTTACTTGAGATCAGAACCATGACCGCGCATGTGACCCGCACTGTCAGAAGAACTTGTCCTACTTGCGAAGCCTGTTGCGGCTTGATTGTTGAAGTAGACGATAACAGTAAAACAATTCTCTCTGTGCATGGCGATCCGGATGACCCGCGCAGTAAAGGTTATGTATGCGCTAAGTCGCAGGCATTTCGTTACATTCATGACGACCCTGAACGATTACGCACGCCGGTCAAGAAGACCGATGAAGGAACCTGGCAGGCTATAAGTTGGGAAGAAGCGTTTGCAACGATAGCAGAGCGGCTTAATACAATTCGTACAGAATCGGGCAAAGATTCAATCGCTCTGTATGTTGGTAACCCCACAGGGCATATCGTATCTTGCCAGATATACTTGCAGGGGCTAATGCAGTCATTAGCAACAGAGCGCTTTTTCTCAGCGGGCACTGTTGATCAACACCCACAGCAAATGGGCAGTTTTGTGCTTTATGGAGAGGAGTGGAAGTTCCCAATTCCCGATACCGACCGCACTGATTACTTCATAATTATGGGCGCGAACCCTATGGTATCGCAGGGCAGTTTAATGTCTGCTCCCGACATCGAATCACGCCTTAAAGCCATTCGTGCGCGCGGCGGTAAAGTGGTCGTTATTGACCCACGCTTTACCGAAACGTCTGAGCAAGCTGACCAGCATATTTATATTAAGCCAGGAACTGACGCCTTCATGCTAATGGCTTTCATCAATGAGATGTTTGCCAAAGAGTGGGTAAATCTAGGCCATCTGGACGGCCTAGTTGATGGTGTTGATGAGCTACGAGCAGCCGTCAGCAATTACACACCAGAAAGCACAGAAGCAACTACAGGTGTTAGTGCGTCAATTCTACGCCAGCTGGTACAAGAGTATTGCGCCGCTCGTACTGGTGCGGCTTACGGTCGAATCGGCTTATGTACCCAGCAATATGGAACGCTCGCTAGCTGGCTGGTAGATGTAATTAGTTTGTTAGCTGGAAAGCTCGACGTTGATGGCGGCATGATGTTCCCGCGGCCACCGACGAGCAGCCCCACATCAGGCGAGCCAGATACTGATGCACACTGGGGGCGCTGGAAATCGCGAGTGCGAGGTTTTCCTGAAACCTGCGGCGAACTACCGGCTAACCTGATGGCCGAGGAAATCACCGCGACTGGCGAAGACAAAGTACGCGCGCTAATTACCATTTGCGGCAATCCCGTTCTTAGCGTTCCAAATGGTAAGGAACTGCGGGAAGCAATAAAGACTCTGGACTTCATGGTCGCCTTGGATATTTACATCAACGAAACAAGCAGCCAAGCCGATATTATTTTGCCTTCTACCACTCAGGCAGAACAAACCAACTATGACCTGACCTTCACCGGCACCAGTGGCCGAAACTTTGCAAACTTTACAGCGCAGTTGTTTGAGCCTGAAGGCGATCTGAAAACAATGGGTGAAGCTCTTTGCGCGATCACGGCGGGCTTGAATGGTATCAGCGCTGAAGACATGGATGCTTTTATGTTTGAAGGCACGCTAGAACGGGTGGCCGGTCAGTCCGCCCAGATTGGCCGCGAGTTAGATAAGGATGCAATCCGAGCTGAATACGCGGGCCAACCAGGCTGGGAAAGAGTCATAGACCTAATGCTGCGAAACGGCCCTTATGGTGACGGTTTTGATGGTAATGCTAAGGGCTTGTCATTAGCAAAACTAGCGGCGCAAGGCGGCAGCGTCGACCTTGGGGCGCTTACAAGCCAACTTCCTGACCAATTGAAAACAGAGGGTAAGCGAATACGGTTGATGCACCCCTTAATCTGTGAAGAGTTTGATCGCATCGCCGCCGACTCGGCACATGAGAGCGCTAAGAGTTCAGCAAATGATATGCTGCTTATTGGCCGTCGAAATATTCGCGATATGAATTCTTGGCTACACAATATAAAACAGTATGTGCGTGGCAAAAACCGTTGCACCATGATCATTCATTCTAAAGATGCACTACGAATTGGCCTGAAAGAAGGCTCAGAGGCACTGGTTAAATCAAGGGTTGGTGAGTCTACTGTGCCCATTGAGATAAGTGACGCAATAATGGAAGGTGTCGTTAGTATTCCTCATGGTTTTGGTCATACTTATCAGGACTCCAAGCAAAGTCTGGCGAATGATACCGCGCCCGGCATTAGCTGCAATGACCTGATTGATCACGAAATTCTGGATACAGCGTCAGGCACCAGTGTTGTTAACGGCGCTAAAGTGCAGGTGTACTGTGCTTAGTCGATGCGACACTTCACAACTATACGAAGCATCAATAAGGAGTAAACAGTGACAATGAAGGTAAACGTAGCATTAGTCACCGGCGGCGCCAGCGGCATGGGTCGCCTCGCGGCACTGGACCTGGCAAACAAAGGCGCGAAAGTCGCCATTGTTGATATGAACGAAGAAAACTTGGCAGCAACAGCGGCCGAGTCTAACAACATAACAGCCTATCGCTGCGATGTCTCTGACCTAGACGCTGTGCGCCTACTTGTAGATAAAGTACAAACAGAACTGGGTGAGATAGATCGACTGACTCAATGCGCAGCCATTATGCCTGGCGATTCAATACGAGGTATGAGCGCTGAGCTAACCAACAAGCAAATGCTGATCAACTATTGCGGTACTGTGAATATGGTTAAGACTGTAATGGAGGGTATGGAACAACGCGGCCGAGGGCAAATCGCAGTATTCGGTTCAATGGCCGGTTCGGTGTTGACCCACGGGCTGGGGGGTTACAGTGCGACCAAAGCCGCGACTAACGTATGGATGGAAGTGCTTGCCGAAGAACAACGCGATAGTCCGGTTCATTATCTTTTGGTGTGCCCTCCAATGGTCAATACACCATTGGTCGACCAAGCGTTGGAAAAGGGCCCAGGGTCAATAAAGGGTGCTGTTAAAGACAAGCGTATGTCTGAACCGCAGGATATTGTCGATGCCGTTGAAGCGGTGCTGGCAAAAGGCAAGAGCGGTAAAAATTGGCGTGTATGCCCACAATCGGCAGGGACAATGATGTTTTTAAGGCGCTTGGCTCCAGGACTGATGTGGAAGATGATGCGCAAAGCTAACGGCTCTTGATCTTTTAGTGATCACCTTGCCTGACGAGTAGACTTTTTAGGGTAATCGTTATGCGCTAATTGGGCTCTTACCGCTTAATCGACGAGCGTCCATTTTGTCGGCAGGAACCAGCCGCAACGTTTACTGCAGTGGACTACACTTTAGGTATCTAGTTTGGAACGGATACCATGCGGTCCCAACCGATTGAATTCTTTCAACGAATTTCGATGTATTTAGCAATAGTGTGCATAGTTGTGCTCACCCCTTTTGCTATCAACAATTTTGCCCAAGGCCGAACCAGTATTGGCATCGGTGCTTCTGCCATCATTGGTTTTTTTGCATTCAATGCCTACAGCATCTCGATTCTTAAAAAGTACTACCCGTCATTAACGCTTTTAGCTCTTATGCCGGCAGTTGTCGCTTTTTTAATCTCGGCATTGGCTTCACAAGGAATTATCGGCGCTCTTTGGTGTTATCCGGCGGTAATAGCCTTTTACTTTATGTTGCCCGAACGCAAGGCCTGGCTTGCCAATGGCGTTATTCTGGCCTCAATATTTCCAGTAATTTGGGCCAGCTTCGATCCCGGCCTTGCGACCCGCATTATTGCTACATTGGGCATTATAAGTATTTTGTCGGTTGTGTTTATTCGGGTAATCAATGAACAACAGATACAACTTCGTGAACAGGCAATTACTGACCCATTGACCGGGGTTCTTAACCGCAAACTCCTGCAAGCCAGTCTTGAAGACGCTGTCGAACAGAGTAAGCGCGCTGGTTTGCCAATGACTCTGATTTCACTGGATTTGGACTATTTTAAAAATATCAACGATACACATGGCCATGATGCTGGCGATGAAGTGCTTCGCGCAGTGGGTGAAGTATTACGCACCAGATGCCGCAAAGTGGATCGAGTGTTTCGCCTCGGCGGAGAGGAGTTTTTAGTTCTTCTCTACAACTCAACTGCTGAAAATGGTCTTGGTACCGCCGAGGATCTTCGCCAGGCGGTTGCCGGACTGGAGTCTCCTGATGATAGCCCTGTAACGATCAGCGCCGGCGTGGCCTGCCTCCAACCGAACGAGGACTGGCAAGGATGGATGAAGCGCAGTGACACTAAAGTCTATGAGGCCAAAAAGGCCGGAAGAAATCAGGTTGCTAGCTGCGACAGTATTTGACTGGCTTCTGTTTTTGAGTTTCCCAGCGAAGCACCGACAGAAACGAAGAGAACTTTATGTTTAAGCATATCGCGTATAGCACTATTGATCTAACGTTTATTATAAGCTCTATCTTGTTTGCTAAAGCGGAGTAGGCAGTCAGCTCGACAGCGATCTAATTCGCTGTACCACTTACCTCACTTATTAAGTCGGTTGTGTTTCTATCTCTCCCTCTATTAATAATCCCTGACGATTTCGCGAGGCTTCAGCGCGCTTCGCTCCCATTACGGAGCTCTGAATTTTTCTCCAATCATCAAACTTTTCTAATTCTGCACTTACAGATTTAACAGTCCAGGCTAGCAAAGCAATATCGTCCAGGTAACCGAGACCCAATATGAAATCTGGCACTAAATCCGCCGGCATTATGAAATACAACAAGGCCGCGATGATCAACAATAAGGTCTTTGACGATACTTCTTTATATTCTCCGCTACGGTAACTACGTAACATAGAGACTAACAATTGAACCTGCCCCCAGGCTTCCTGCATGCCATTTTTTCGATTATCGGCTTTGCTAGTGGCCCTGTTCAACAAGGCATCAAGTTTAGCGGGGTTCTGCAAGTACTCCACCGCCAACTTCATAGACTCGGTATACATTCGACTGCGTCTTGTTCGATCATGCATGGCCATTAATAAGTCCTTCGATTAGGTGTTGGTCTATTGTTCTGCTACCGAGCATAGTTTAGGCTTATTATACCGTATGCTTCAGAATGTCTTAGTGAAATAGGCCTACTGTTACGCGTCAAACTGTGAGCTGCTGCGAGCTCGCCCACCAGGGCCGCTGTATGCCATGCCTACTCCGGGAGGCACAGTAAAGATGCTATCATCTGGTATTTGTCGCGCAAGCGACTTCCAGGCGCTAACAATCTGGTCCTCAGCCTCGTAATCGAATGGATCCTGCAAAACCATCTCTTCCATTCCACCTGACTCTGGTTGATTCTCAAGTAGCCAGCGCGCTGTTCTGCCCAAGGCTTCCGCCGGCTCCACTAAGTCTGTGTAACCAAGTCTGTGTTTGAGCTTTCCCATATCTAACAAACGATGTGTGCTCTGCGGTTGGCCCAACATAGGCAGCCCAACAGAACACAGCTCATTAGGAATTGATATAGTTTCCAAACGGTGGTCCAAGGCGCTAGCAATGATTTCGACGACTTGGTTCAGACTCATACACACGGCGTCGCCACAATTAAATATTTGGCCCGCAGCCTGCTCAGCTTGTTCGACGGCCAATAGCACGGCATGCGCTATGTTCTCTGCGAAGCCATAGGTTTGTAGCGTCAAGCCACCATCTGGAATTATGATCGAGGATCGACGATCTCTTATCCGCCTGACAATGCACCATTCTCTTGGCACCATCTGATATGGCCCGTAAACATAGGGGTAGCGAAAATGAGTAGCACTGGGAATGAGCTCAAACAATGCCTGCTCGGTTTGAACGATTCGATAGCCCTTCTCGTCTTCTTCGGGCCGACTTATCAAAGTCGCATTCTCATCAGTTGGCGCCGGGAGCCCTTCGGGTTGCCACAGTGCTGCGTTCATATATCCGCGGTAAGCCGGCGCTCCACCGGCGGAGATAAAGCGGTCGCATTTATTTTTCATAACACGAGCGACCGCACGCAGACGCCCATAAGTAGCTATGCACAAATCGAAGCTCTGGTCGTGCAATGCGACTGTCAAAGCATCCTCATCGTATGGATCACAGGTGATGTGCGGCAAGGACTCAGGTAGCTCGGCTATTTTGTGCTTACCCCGGTTCAGCAAGGTGACATCATGACCTTTGGCGAGCAAGCCATTGACAATAAACTGACCGGTGGCTCCGGCCCCTCCAATTACTAATGTTTTCATACGCTTAGCTCGATATTTACCCGCCTAGACTGACAAAGTTGAACATTAAAAGCAATCTTTAGCTTTGCGGTAATTCATTCCGCCCTTGCAGTGGGTTATTATTCCTAGCCCGCAACTAAATACACATCCAAATCCTTGTGTAGAGTGCTCTTCGCATACCACAACGCCCCATGAATCCAAGTAGTAACAAACAGCTTACCGACCGTTTTGGTCGCACAGTGGACTATGTAAGATTGTCGGTGACCGACCGCTGCGACTTTCGTTGTGTCTACTGCATGGCGGAAGACATGCAGTTTCTGCCTAGAAAAGAAATCTTGTCCCTCGAAGAAATAGGCCGCATTGCCAATGCGTTCACAGATCTCGGCGTAAAGAAGATTCGACTAACAGGTGGTGAACCTTTGGTTCGCAAAAACGTCGTAAAGCTGGTCGAGCAAATAGCCGCCGCTCCTGGCCTGGAAGAACTCAATATCACTAGCAACGGCTCGCAGCTCACTCGTTACGCTGGGCCGCTAAAGCAAGCCGGAGTAACACGCTTAAACATTAGCCTGGATAGCTTACGAGAGGATCGTTTCCACGCGATTACTCGCACCGGGCACCTGCAGCAAGTGCTTGATGGCATAAGTGCCGCGCAGGCTGCAGGTTTCGAGAGAACCAAGATTAATGCGGTGATTCTCAATGGTCGCAATGATGATGAAATTATTGATCTGCTGGAATTTTGTATCAAAAACTCGCTGGATATTTCTTACATAGAAGAAATGCCATTGGGCTTAATAGACGAACACGATCGCGCACTTACTTACTGCTCCAGCGACACCGTTCGCAACATAATTGGCGAACGCTATGCTCTGAGTAATAGCTCTGCCAATACAGCTGGGCCTTCAGACTATTATAAAATTGAAGGTTCGACCATTCGAGTAGGATTTATTTCCCCTCACAGTCATAATTTTTGCCATCTCTGTAATCGTGTACGAGTAACCGTAGAAGGCCGATTGCTGCTCTGCTTAGGCAACGAACACTCTGTAGACCTGCGCTCTATAATGCGCGGTGGCGCCAGCGACCAAGAACTGCGAGATACCATTGTTGACGCCATGGAACTAAAACCAGAACGTCACTATTTTGATTTAAACGACGAGCCACAGATTGTGCGCTTTATGAATATGACAGGTGGCTAATGCCGAATAGTTTTTCCCCAAACAACGTTGTTGAAGCAAACGCATCAGAATCAGTAGCATCAATTCTTAATGGCTTTGATGATCTGGGCTATATATGCAGCAAGCAAATTGCGACCGCTGTGTTTCTTGCCCTAAAACTTGAAAAACCCATTCTTGTTGAAGGTCCTCCAGGAGTTGGAAAAACCGAGTTGGCTAAGACAGCATCGGAATATCTCGGCCAAGCTCTTATTCGTATGCAGTGCTACGAGGGCCTTGACGAAAGCAAAGCGCTGTACGAATGGAAGTATGGCAAGCAGTTACTGTATACCCAAGTGCTAAAAGAAAAACTCTCGGACGTAATGCAGGGCGCCAAAGGCTTGGATGAGTCGGTGCAACGTCTGCATCAATTTGGCGACATATTTTTCTCTGAAGATTTTCTAGAGCCACGACCTCTACTCAAGGCTATGCAGCTTGACGGTGGTTCGGTACTGTTGATCGATGAGCTGGATAAAGCCGACTATGAATTTGAGTCGCTATTGTTAGAGATGCTGTCTGACTATCAGGTTACAGTGCCAGAAATTGGTACGATCAAGGCCAAACATAAACCTCTTGTTATTTTAACAAGTAATAATACTCGTGAAATAAGTGATGCCCTAAAGCGTCGCTGCCTGCACTTGTATATCCCCTTTCCTGATGCAAAACTGGAACAACGAATCATCGAATCTCGCGTGCCTGAGTTGCCAGGCCAATTGCGCGAACATCTGGTAGGCTTTATACAGCAACTCAGGGAACGCGACCTTAAGAAACTGCCCGCTATTAGTGAAACGATTGACTGGGCGCGCACCCTGGTGTTGCTCCATGCAGATACGCTGGACAGAGATATTGTTCACAACACCTTGAATGTTGTTCTTAAGTTTCAGGAAGACATCGACAACGTTGAAGCCGAACTGAATTCGCTGCTGGCCAAAAACAAATAGGCCGCGTTTAACAAAGTATGGAACGCAAATTAATCGATTTTGTTCGCGTGCTGCGTAACGCCGATGTTCGAGTGTCTACGTCGGAGAGTCTTGACGCCCTAAAAGCGATGGCGCTGGTGGGTTATGAGGACCGATTTCTGCTAAAGCAGGTGATGTCAGCCACACTTGCAAAATCAGCCGAAGAAAAACAAAGTTTTGACTATTGCTTTGAGCACTTCTTTGCATTTGGTATGGATGATGATTCATCTGAAGAAAATCAACATTCAACTAACGATGATAGCGAGGCGTCTTCGACAGAAAATCTAGCAGCACCCCAGGATAGTGCGCCGCAAGCCGAACAGTCAGATTCAGATCTAGACGATTTGTCGCAACTGTTAATGAGTGCAGAGTCTGATGAGCTTGCCGCAGAAATTGTTCGGGCTGGCGATGCGGTTGGTGTATCCGACATTAAAATCTTTACCCAGAAAGGACAATACGCCAGACGCCTGGTACAGCATATGGGTATGGAGCAGATGGAAGGCACCATCCATGAACTTGAGCAGTCAGATGAAGGCAGCGACCATCAACTCGCTGAAGAACTAAAGCAACGACGTAACCAACTACGCGACTTGGCTAAAGAATACGTTGAGCAACAGTTCATGTTGTTCGCCAGTAATTCTGGTAAAGAGTTGCGGGAAGACGTTCTGCGGCGTGCGCGCTTATCGAGCCTGGACGCTCACTATTTTCATGATATGCAGGCTTTGGTGCACAAAATGGCAAAGAAGCTTGCTAGCCAGCACTCCAGACGCAAACGAATTTACAAAAAGGGTCAGTTAAACGCCGGCAAGACCATTCGCAGAAACATAGCCAACGACGGGATTTTGTTCGAAACACATTGGAAGTTTAAGCGTAAAGACCGGCCAAAAGTATTGGCAATTTGCGATGTTAGTGGTTCGGTGAGTTTATACGCTCGATTTTTATTGATGTTGCTTTATAGCTTGCACGACGTGCTCCCCAATGTTCGGGCATTCGCATTTTCATCCAATCTAGGCGAGGTCACGAGCACACTTGAACGTTACCCGGTTGAGAAAGCGATCGAGCTGATAAACCACGAATGGGGTATGGGTTCTACAGACTATGGCTCGTCGCTGCAGCAGTTCAGCGATCTTTGCCTGGATGATATCGACAGGCACACCACCATCATTATGTTGGGTGACGGGCGCAATAATTACGGCGAACCGAACGCACATTTACTCAAGGCTTTGTTTGACCGAAGCCAACGACTGCTTTGGCTAAACCCCGAAACTAAGTCAGTCTGGCGCAGCGGAGATTCTGAGATGCGCCGCTACTCTCCCTACTGCTCTGAGGCCGTTGAATGCAATACGCTGGGCCAACTAGAAAAGATAATTTCACGCATGTTGAAGCTAACTTTATAAGCCATTCAAGAATGGTAAATATGTCACAGTCTTCTATTCTTTAGCGATATTAACGACAAATAGACGCGGCAATTCGTACAACAAAACAACAGCTCGGTTAATACTTGATCTACCCTGTTGTTTTTTTATTCGAATTGATCGCTCTGCAAGCTAGATCGTTTTCAGCTAAATATACTGGTTCATAGAAGAAGCATTACATGCAGGTTCAGCCACCATCGCCCTCGACATTTGCAGCCGCTGAAGGCGGTCATTCGCCTAGTCGCACTGCATTGGATCAACTTGCAGAGCGTTGGCTGAGAATTCAATGCTCTATGATCAAAGAGCTTATCTCAGCCCAGTTTGTTTGCTGCAATCTAGAAGATCAGTCAGTTAAAGTTCTTGCCAACTGGCCCAATCCGATCACCGAGCAAAATGACATAGGCCAAGAGGCTCTGAACTGCCTTAGCAATGGCAAACAATTACTCAGCAACGTTTCCTTGGGCGAGGGTGGGATGGCAAGTCGAATTGCCTTTCCCATACTAACAAGCGAACGATTTCGTTTTGCCATAGTACTGGATGTAAAACCGCGATCTGAGCTTATGCTCCGCTCGGTGATTAACATGTTGCAGTGGGGCGAAACCTGGTTTCGCTTTGCGTATGTACAGCCGGAGCGAAAAGCCAGCGTGTCTCACTTGGCGCTTTGGGATAGTGCTGCACGATGTCTTGAGCAAAAAGACTTTCGGGCTGTAACAAGCTGCCTGGTTAGCCAGCTCGCTAGCACGCTTCGTTGTTCGCGCGTTAGCTTCGGCCGCACACGCGGTAAACAGATTGACGTGGTAGCGCTATCGCATACTGCAAATTTCAGCAGAAAAACCGAATCAATACGGCGCTTGGCTAACGCGATGTCGGAAGCTGTACAGCAGGACTCTATAATCTGCTTACCGAAAACTGACAACCCAGATTCAGGGCCGTCAGCCGGAGCTCATAAGCGGCTAAGCGACAGCTCACTTAACGGATCCCTATGTACCGTGCCTGTCAGCTCCGAAGGCCAGATATTTGCCGTATTAACACTGGAACGAGAGTTAGAGCGCCCATTTCAGGCGGCTGAGATTGAGTACATAGAACATCTGTTGGGTCTTTTGGCTGTTAATCTGTACTTACTCAACCAACAGGCTGATAGCGTTGCAATTCGCTCACTCACCAAAATAAAAGACATCGGCCGTAAATTGCGCGGCTCAGGCAATGGTGGGCTAAAGCTGAAACTAGTCGCCGCTGTACTTGCTGTATTGTTTCTTGTTTTTGCTCAGGGTGACTACAAAGTAACGTCCGTGGCCGTTGTAGAAGGTCGCATTCAGCGTTCGGTTGTTGCGCCTCAGGACGGTTTTCTCGCTTCCGCAGAAGTACGCGCGGGCGACCTGGTTGTGGCTGGGCAAGCGATGGGGCAGCTGGACAATAAAGACCTGACACTGGAACAACTTAGCATTAGCGGCCAACAACAAGAGCTGCTTGGGGAATATCGTGAAGCGATTGCCGAGCATGACAGTTCCAGAGTTGGTGTAGTTGCCGCTCAGATTGAGCAAGCAAATGCTCGTATGGAGTTAGTAAACGAAAAACTCAAACGCACTCGCTTTTTGGCCCCATTCAACGGCCTAGTAATAGAAGGCGACTTAAGCCAGTCCCTGGGCGCGCCGGTTAGCAAGGGGGATCTTCTCTTCAAAGTAGCGCCATTGGAAGACTACCGAATCGTGTTGCATGTTAATGAGCGTGATATTGCACCCATTGAAGCTGGATTAGGCGGTACGGTTGTTCTCACTAGTTTGCCTGGGCAGAAGCTGCCTGTTCGAGTGGAACGCATAAGTTCAGTTTCTACCGCAGAGAAGGCAAACAACTATTTTCGAGTTGAAGCGAGTCTTCTGGAACCTAACAAGCAATTGCGGCCTGGCATGGAAGGAGCGGCGAAGCTGGATCTAGGAGAGCGTTCGCTTGTTTGGATATGGACCCATAAACTAACTCATTGGCTAAAGTTGAAGCTTTGGGTTTGGCTTCCTTAAGCTGATGGTCTCTTTAAACCCAAAACTGACCTCTAAGCGCAAGTCTGGCGCACGACCATGATCGAAGCATTGTTCAGCCCGCATTGGTATCGCGTCAAGGACCTCAAGCCCTTATTAAAGAAACAGGTGCAGCTGGTTAATCAAGAGTACCGGGGGCAGGTCTGGCACGTTGTAAGAGACCCTATCTCAACACGGAGTCATCGCTTTAGCTCTGCAGCCTATGACTTTGTCAGGCAGTTTGATGGTCAGCAATCGGTTGAGCAAATTTGGGCCTCATGCAATGAGCGATTAGGTGACGATTCGCCAAGCCAGGACGAGCTTATTCAATTGTTAGCCAAGTTACACGCTGCAGATTTAATGCAGTCCGCAGTAAGCCCGGCCTTGGAGGAGTTACTCAAGCGCGGCGAAAAAAGAGATAAAGCGCAGCGTAATAGCCATTTCAAAAACCCGGCGGCTCTAAGATTCCCACTATTCGACCCCGATCAATTTCTTGAGCGCACGGCACACTGGGTGCGACCCGCTTTCGCCGGGCTGCCTCTAGCGGCTATTTTTATACTCGTTGTGATTGCTGCAGTTCAAGCGGGTGCGCATTGGTCTGAATTAAGCAGCGCGATTAGCACACAAGCTCTTCAGCCCTACAACTTATTGCTTCTTGTTCTGCTGTACCCCTTAGTTAAGTTATTGCATGAACTAGGCCACGCCTATTCAGTGAAACTGGAAGGCGGAGAAGTTCATGAGCTTGGCATTATGTTGCTGGTACTCATGCCTATTCCCTACGTTGATGCGTCGGCATCGAGTGCTTTTCCGGAGCGACACAAGCGAGTGCTTGTCAGCGCAGCAGGAATGATTGTAGAGCTGGCTCTGAGTGCCATTGCAATGTTGCTTTGGCTGACTCTCGAAAATGGAATTGTTAGAGACATTGCACTGAACATCGTTCTTATTGGTGGTGTTTCAACGTTGTTATTCAATGGTAATCCTCTATTACGTTACGACGCTTACTACATGTTGTCAGACAGTGTAGGCATTCCCAATCTTGCGCAGCGCTCCAATCAGTATCTAGGGTACCTGGTTCAACGTTATGCGTTTGGCATACGACAGGCTAGGTCACCAGCAAGTGCCGAAGGTGAAGCGCCCTGGTTTGTTTTTTACGCCATTAGCTCCTTTGTTTATCGCACAGCATTGATGTTAACCATAAGTTTGTATCTGGCTGGCAAGATGTTTTTTCTGGGAGTCATGTTAGCTTTGTGGATGCTCTTCACCCAGTTTGTGTTGCCTCTGGCAAAAATGACCGGCTTTCTATTTTCCGAACGATTGGGGGTTCATGGCAGTCGAGCCCGCGCCGTCTCTGCCGTGTCGTTTGCAATGTTGGTGCTGCTAATGACCACCGTACCCTTACCGTCTAACACGGTTCATGAAGGGGTGGTTTCGCTGCCCGGAGAGGCTCGCATTAGCAGCGACGTAGATGCCATGGTAAAGCGCGTGTTAGTTACTTCAGGTCAGTCGGTGGTTAAAGGACAGGGAATTATCGAGCTCGACGATCCTGAATCAGAAGCTAAGCTGGCCGTAGAGTCTGCCAAATTGCGTGAACTGCTCGCACTGCAAACCACCTATCGTGTTACCGATACGGTGCAAGCCTTAGCCATGGAAGACAAGATAATTGAGGCGAGGGCAAAGGTAACGCGTGCCAATGAAAAAGTGCAAAGCCTATTCGTAACCAGTCCGAGAGACGGTCAAATAGCAATAGTGCAGGCCAGTGACTTGCCAGGCTCTTACGTAGAACAGGGCACCTTACTCGCCTATCTTATGAACGACGCAAACGCCCGCGTGCAACTGGTTGTTGATCAAGCCGATCAGGACCGTATTCAACAACAAGTAGAGAGTGTGACGGTTAGGCTTAGTAGCGAGCCCAATAACGTTCTCCAGGGTAGGTTGGCGCAGATCACACCACAAGCTGGTAATTCGCTGCCAAGCAAAGTTCTTGGCACAGCGGGTGGAGGTGCCGTAGCGCTTGAGCAGAATGATGGCAGTGGCTTACAAAGCCTTGATAGTCTGTTTCAGTATGAACTGGATATACCACTGGCCTTACACAACGCACAACTTGGTACGCGGGCTTTTGTTCGTTTTGAACATGGCAGCGAATCGCTTTCAGAACAACTTCTGCGACGAACCCGCCAGCTTTTTCTGAAGCACTTTGATGTCTAGCCAGAAAGAGCCTTTACGCCCAGGAATTAGGCTTGGCGCGTATCCACAGCGCTCCGAACCTGAGCTTAACGCGGCTGACAAATTCGTTGATGGTATTGCTGGGAAGTGTGAGCTTCTTCGGAGCAGACGTGAGCTATCGCTGGAAGAAGTAACACGAAGGGTCAATCTGGCTAGCCTCGACATTCCGGAGCTGGGCACGCATCAGTTCCTCAGCTTCATGTCTGAGCTAAGAGTTGACTTGTTGAGTCAAGGCATGCAGAAAGATTTAATTGCTCGCGCTTTTGCTGCTATTCGAGCGCTTGCTGAAAAGACCTTGGGAATGCGGCATCACGATGTGCAACTGCTGGCTGGCTGGGCAATGGCACACGGCCATCTTATCGAAATGGGTACTGGTGAAGGCAAGAGTCTAACTGCGACTTTAGTCGCAGGTAGCGCTGCTTTAGCCGGTATTCCAGTCCACGTTATTACCACTAACGAGTATTTAGCCGAACGCGACGCTTTAGAGCTACATCCCCTGTATGACGCCTTGGGCGTGAGTTGCGCCTTCATTAAAGAGGGCATGTCGACAGAACAGCGACGCGAGGCCTACAAAAGTGACATCTGCTACTGTACTAATAAGCAGGTGGCTTTTGATTATCTAAGAGACCGGCTGGTAACAGGAAATGAAAACAGTCAGCTGGCTCTGAAACAAAAAAGCTTCGATGCGCAATCAGGGCCCGTACTTAGAGGCTTATGTTTCGCTATAGTCGACGAGGCTGATTCTGTACTGATTGACGAGGCCTGCACTCCGCTGCTGCTATCGCGGGAGATTTCTGACCCTGATAGAGAAGAACTGTATCGTTGCGCTTTAGGCGTTGCTCAAAAACTGGAACAAGGGAGGCACTTTCAGCTTAAATTGGGCGAAATGCAGCTGCTGCTAAATGACTCGGGTAAGGCCGAAATTCAACGACTAACTGAAGACTTTCTTGGCAATCAGTTTAATGGCTTGTGGCGTGGTAAGAAGAGGCGCGAATGGCTGGTTCAACAGGCATTGCAGGCTTTGCACCTGTACAACAGCGATGAACATTATCTGGTTCGCAACGACGCTATCGAAATAATAGATGCGAATACTGGTAGAACCATGCCCGATCGTGCCTGGCAACAAGGTTTACACCAAATGGTTGAATGCAAAGAGAATTGCGCGCTGACGGGTCAGCGTGAAACACTCGCTAGAATCAGCTATCAACGCTTCTATTTGCGTTACTTGCACCTCACAGGCATGAGCGGCACCTTGAGAGAGGTTTCAGGGGAGTTGCAGGCAGTCTACAACAAGGCGACTCTTGTCATTCCACCCCATAAACTCAGAAAGGCCCGCAATTGTGGCAGTCAGTTGTACGCTACCTCGGAACAGAAATGGCGGGCTTTATTAGAACGGGTAAAGTGCATAAGAGCCACTGGCCAACCCATTTTATTAGGCACAGCGTCTGTTGCAAGCTCCGAACTCCTGAGCGACTTACTTAACGACGCGGGCATTGCGCACATGTTGTTGAGCGCGCGCCAAGACGCAGAAGAAGCTCGCATTATCAAAGGCGCAGGGCTTCGAAACGCAGTGACCGTTGCAACTAATATGGCCGGCCGTGGTACAGACATTAAACTAGGTAGCGGTGTTGCTAAGCGCGGAGGATTGCACGTTATAGCCTGCGAACCCAATCAATCAGCGCGCGTGGACCGTCAGTTATTCGGTCGCTGTGGTCGCCAAGGTCAAGTCGGAAGCTTCGAATTATTTGTATCATTAGACGATGCCTTAGTAAGCAACTACTTGCCGCCAATGGCTGTGAAGTTAGCCGATAAACACCGTCTAGTATCGCAATCGGTTCTCAATACAGCACTTATGTCGCGAATCATTACTGCGCTGCCTCAACGCGCCGTTCAGTCTCGGCTACGTGCTGTGCGGCGTCAGGTACTTCAACAAGATCGGCAAATGGACGATCTGTTAGCCTTTAGTGGTAGCAGCGAATAACAAGCTGTTTGCTGCGAGTTCGCATTCGCTCTTTTCTCCTGCTAACTTCTTTGCCAACACCAAGAAGCTCAAGCTTCTGCGGCTTTTTTCGTACGCGTTTTCTTATTTTTTCGTTTAAGCTGCGATTCTGCCTCTACCTCTTTAGCCGCCGCGGTTGCTTCTGCCCCAAACGCATTGTTGCGAATATTGGATATAGTTTGATCAATTATATCCATGCCGCCCAAGCCCATACCTGAATACATGGCAGCCATAAACTGCAATGTGTTAGCCGCCTCTCCCGCGAAGTTCCACTGACAATCATTGATTTGGCATTCGCTCATCACTGGCAGTGCACCACCTTTGTATACCAACACACTATCGTTTATTTCACAGCGAATGAATGTGTTGCCATCGAGGTTGATCTGCTTGCTTTCTATTTTTTCACCGGTAAGTTCCATGGTTCTTCCTATCATTAGAGTTATTGCTGTTCTTTCAGCCTAGTTCAGAGAAATCGATTTTTCATCCCCACGCAGTGAGTAAATATGATCTAAGCTTTTGAATGACTATCTAGATAAAATACACACAGGGACTCTGTGGACATGCGAAACTTATTTTTTTCCGCCAACATTTTGATGCTGCTTGTTGGCGGCCATTCCGCAGCCGCTTCCACTCAGGAACTTGACTGCCTTATAGAGCCAGAAATGACCATTGAGTTAGGCAGTTCAGTAGATGGCATTGTCGAACTTATAACCGTTGATAAAAGCGACCTGATTCGCGCTGGCGACACGCTTGTCAAATTAGAGTCTTCGGTTGAGCGGGCTGCTGTTGATTTGGCTAAAGAACGCGCAACAATGGAAGATACCATTAACTCTAAACGCGTCGCTGCCGATTTTGCTACGCGTCAACGAGAGCGAGTTCGGGAGCTGCATAAGAAAAAGGCGGCTTCGGGTGCTGATAAGGATCAGGCGGAAACTGACGTGCGACTGGCCAGATTAGAACTTGAAACCGCTAAGAACAATAAACGCTTAGCCGAACTGGAACTTGCCAGAGCTCACGCAGCACTGAACCAGAGGACTATTAATAGTCCTATGACAGGGATCGTAGTAGATCGCTACTTGAACCCAGGGGAGTCTGTTGAAGATAAGCCGATTTTAAGGCTTGCTCAAATCGATCCGCTAAGAATAGAGGTCATTGCACCAAGGGAGCTATTCGGAAAAATTCAAAAAGGTATGTCTGCCGAAATATTTCCCGAACAACCTGCCACGGGACGCTATAAAGCGACAGTTAGCGTAGTTGATGGGATTGTTGACGCCGCAAGCGGTACTTTTGGTGTACGGTTAAGCGTTCCTAACCCAGATCATCGATTATTTGGTGGCTTACGCTGCCGTGCACAATTTGCACTTAGTAAAAGCGCCAATAGCGATCTGGCAAATTCATCCAGAAACCGAGGCGAACCGATGATTGTTGAGGCTGCACAACATCAGTAGGCAGAGCTATCGCCTTTATCTGCTCGTGCCGACCGGTTTTTGATCAGCCTGCACAGGCAATAGCCGCATGGAAAGGTGCTACGCATTGCCTATACTAAAACGAGAGGCAGACCCGTTGTCTCATTGCAATGAAGACATGGATGACCGCGAAATGGCTGCACTTGCACGCCTTAATCTCCTAGTAGGCAATCGTCGATCGGTATGAAACTCCGATTACCGTCGCTGAATATTAATCCGATAACCCAAATAAGTTTTGGGATTGTTTGTTTGACCGCTAGTTTGCTGTTTGTCAGTGAATTGCTAGGCCTCATACCCGATAACAAAAGCATAGAGCTTGAATCACGCAAGCATTTTGCTGAGGTATTTGCGATTCAACTTTCCTCTCTGGCCTATCGAGGTCAGGAGTCCACAATTGACAGTACCTTGAAACTGCTTGTCGATAGGCATACTGAGCTCGAGTCGGCTGCAATTCTTACGTCAGGTCGGGATTTCATCGTTGGCGATCATCGCGAGTTTTGGCTTACAGAAGAACAATCCGTGGACAGAGACAGCAGCTCTCAAGTTAGCGTTCCTATATTTAAGCATGGGCTTCGTTGGGGAACTGTTGAACTGAGGTTTGCACGGCAAGAAAGCACTGGCCTGCGCTCGTGGCTGCACAACAACCCTATTCTAGCCTTAGTTGCTTTCGTCACAATCAGCGGATTTGTTGCCTACCGTCTGTTTATGAAGCGGGCGCTGCGAGAGCTCGACCCATCTGCCGCTATTCCCGATCGTGTAAGAACAGCGTTTGACGCGCTCGCCGAAGGCGTATTGATACTCGATGAGCAACAAGAAATAGTGTTAGCCAACCAAGCTTTTCTGGCCTTTGTCGATAAAGAGGTAGAACAGCTTGTCGGTAACGCGGCAAGTGTACTTAATTGGAGTGGAAATTCGGGAGAGCAGCTACCCTGGAGCGCGGTGTTCACTGACAACGAAAGTCGAACCGGAGAGCGTTTGCTGCTCAACCAACACGTAGACAACGAGCGAGTATTTATAGTCAACTGCGTTCCAATTCACGATGGCGATGGTCAGGCGCGCGGTGTTTTAGCCACCTTTGACGATGTGTCAGAAATGGAGGAGAAGAATAATAGCCTAAAGCTGATGCTTGGTAAGTTGCAAATGTCACAGCAAAGGGTAGAAGCGCAGAATAAGAAGCTGCATGTTATGGCAACACGCGATCCGATGACCAACTGCCTGAATAGACGCGCCTTCTACTCGGCTTTCGAGCACAAGTTTGCAGATGCCCGCACGAATCGAACTGATCTTTCGGCCATTATGGTTGATATCGATTTTTTCAAATCGATCAACGACAATTTTGGCCATGGCGCCGGCGACGAAGTGATTAAAGTGCTGGCTCAAGTTCTTCATGACAACTGCAGAGACATAGACTTGGTCGCCCGCTATGGGGGAGAGGAGTTTGCTCTAATTCTTGTGGGTCTCGATGCAACCGGTGCTGAAAGTGTCGCCAATAGAATACGCAACGCTTTAAAGACCAGTGACGCGCCCAATTATGCTGAGGGCAAAGTCATCACTGCTAGCCTCGGTGTTTCTACAATCTCCCACGGCGCAAAGGATAAAGAAGCGCTGTTGGATGAGGCAGACCAAGCTCTTTATGTAGCAAAAGAGAGCGGCCGAGATAGAGTAGTGTGCTGGAGCCCAGAGCTACAGAGCGAAAAAGCCGGGTTGATCAGCGCCGCCATCACAAATGGTTCGATGGACGAGCCTATTGCGTTGATGCCCGGCCAATTGCAAAACCAGGAAGCAGCAGCAAATGATGAAAAAGTCGACGGCTTGCTTGCTCGAATAGATGAACTTGAACAACTATCAAGTGAAAAGTCCAACGAAGTAACGGCGCTTTTGCAATACGACGCTCTAACTGGCATGCAAAATCGCGATCCATTTCATGAAAAGATCGGCGCAGCGATAGCACGTGGTTATCGTTATGAAAATCTCACTGCTGTATTGTCGATCGGTGTTAACTCTTACACTAACGTAAAGGATACGCTGGGCCATCAGGAAGCTGATATTTTTCTCGGTGAAATCGCGATTCGACTCGACTCCGTTCTTCGCAGCTCTGACACTGTCGTGAGTGTTGAAGGAAGTAATTCTTTCCTCGAGTTATCACGTTTAAGCTCTGATGAATTTGGTGTGCTACTCAGCGATCTGGAAAGCCGAGAAACTATTGGAATAGCGCTGGAGCGAATTGTTACGGCAATTACCCAACCCATAGAATTACAAAGTGGCCGTATTACCCCTGAATGTGCAGTAGGTGTGAGCGTATTCCCAGACGATGGAGCTTACGCAGAATTGCTAACACATACCGCAGCACTTGCCAGACAGCAAGCCAGTCTAGGTTCGGAGCAATGTTGCTTCTACTCTGAAGATTTGCAACTCTCAGCAACCCAGCGTTTGCTCAACGTCTAATTAGCTTATTACAGCTAAGCTGTGGCTTTCTGGCACTCTGAGCTAGAATGGCGAAACATAGAATAAAACCCGGAATATGAAATGAGGCCTTATGTTTAGCGCTTCTCGAGCAGCCTGGCTTGCCAGCCTCCTATTTATCGTCGCTGCTATTACAGCTTGGTTGTCGCTCACTGATCAGCCGGCGAAGCGAGCCTATATTAATGGCAATCTGCTCAGCATGGACGACAACAACAGTATCCATCAAGCCGTGCTAATAGAGAACGGTCGCATCAAAGCGGTTGGCAGCAACGAAGAGGTATCAGCCCTCATCGACAAATCCACACTGGTGTCAGACTTAAATGGAAAAACTATGATGCCTGGCATCGTCGATGCCCATGGGCATTTTCCAGGCTCCGGTTTAACGAAATTAACGGCCGATTTGAACAGCCCTCCTATTGGAGGCGTGCGCTCGATAGCAGAGCTACAACAACAATTAGAACTCTCAAAGGCAACGTTGGAAAACGGCAAATGGCTAATAGGCCTGGGCTATGACGATACATTGTTGGCGGAAGAGAGACATCCAACGCGTGCGGACCTGGATATAGTATCCAGTGAGCATCCTATTTTTATAATGCATGTTTCAGGGCATATGGGCGTTGCAAACAGCCTCGCTTTACAACTAGCAAATATAAATGAGTTATCCGACGACCCACCAGGCGGGGTCATCGACAAAGACGATAGCGGCAAACCCAGCGGTTTATTGGAAGAGAATGCTCTTAAGCCTATCCAGACTCTGGCCATGGACTTTGGCGTATTGGAATTGCTGAAGCTGATGTCATTCGCGGTGAATGAATACGCCAGCATGGGCGTCACGACCGCACAAAGTGGTGGCGTTGACGAGAGGATGTATACCGGTCTGCGCTGGGCAAGCCGATTGGGCCTGCTGAAATCCAGATTGGTCGTTTTTCCTCTGGCCGATTCTATGGGCCCAGCATTGCTGGCAAAACCAGAGGAATTTGACCAACACAACAGCGACGAGTTTACCGTGGGGCCTATAAAAATTATTGCTGACGGCAGTATTCAGGGCTACACGGGCTATCTCAGCCAGCCATACCACGTGCAAAGGCCAAATGAGGCTGACCCCAACTACCGCGGTTACCCAAGAATGACCGCAACAGCCCTGTCCAGGCAAGTTTCTTATTATCATAATGCCGGCCTGCAAATGGCAATTCATGGCAACGGCGATGCCTCTATTGATGACATCATAAGTGCTTTTGATGGAGCCTTGCAGACCACGCCCAACGCTGACCCTCGGTTGATCCTGATTCACGCACAAATGGCGCGGGCGGATCAATTGGACCGCTTTAAGGATCTCGGTATCACTCCTAGCTTTTTCTCGGCGCACACCTATTACTGGGGTGATAGACACAGTCGTTTGTTTATGGGGCCTGATCGCGCCGCGGCTATGAGCCCGGCAAAATGGGCCGTTGATCGGAGTTTACCTTTCAGCATACACCTAGACACGCCTGTGGTCCCTATGCAGCCGTTTCTGCTGGTTTGGAGTGCGGTGAATCGCATCAGCTCCGAGGGCCGGTTAATTGGCGCAGATCAGCGAATATCCACCTTAGAAGCCCTGCGGGCGATCACAATAGACGCTGCATGGCAGATTTTTCAGGATCAAAATCGAGGATCGATAGAGAGCGGTAAATGGGCCGACCTAATTGTTTTGTCGGATGATCCTTTGCTCAACCCTGTCGCGATTAAAGACATTCAAGTCCTGGAAACCGTGGTTGCCGGACGAACCATTTATGCACGCTAGCTAGCCACTGATCACTTGTCCCTGCTGTTCTCAAATGATAGACTGTATGAAATATAACCAATTCAATGCCACCAAGGGTGTTCGAATCCGTCAGAGAACCGTTCGTGGGAAATGCATCGCGACCAAGTTTGCTCAATTTAGAACGCCATAAGAGAGGTTCTGCTCTGGTGTTGGTGCGATGCTTACAACATTTTAAAGAGCGCTCAGATCACGCCGTGCGCCTGCGCCTTCTCGATACGTTTTCAAGCTTACGCCGGACTCTGCGGGCAACCGGTGTGAGTTTTCACTTTGAGGATCTGATGCCTGCGGAGAGAGCCATTATGGCGACGGTTCCTGCCGCTGAAGCCAATTTGTTTAATGCTTTTCTAAACGAGAGAAACATGGAGATGATTGTCGTAAGAGACTTTCCCGACAGCCCGACAGCGTTGCCCGAATACAGTACGGAATTACTGCAACGTTTTGATGATGGCATGGGCAATAGAGCAGGCCTGACCGGCAGAATTCCCACCCAAATGCGTCCTCCTAATCCACACTAATTATTAGATGACTGGCTGCTTGTGCAGCCGCGGTGGCATAGGCACATCCAAGCTATCTGCAATCGCACGCAACAACTCATATTCCGTAGGCATGATCTCTCCATCGGCTAGTACGCTGGAAGCGAGAGCTTTTATTAAACGTGGTTTTTCCAGTGGCGCTAGCAAGTTAAGATCGGCCAGCGATGAGTCTATCTCAGCGAGCTTTAATTGCGGGAAGTACTTAAGCTCTGCGGCCTGCGGACCCAAACCTGTCAGCCCTGCCTCATGGGCATGACGTCGACTTGCTTCGGTGGGACCTGCTCTCTCTGCAACGGCTGAAAGTATGACATTTGCCTGAATCAGCACCTGATCAATAGAACGATACTTCACTTTGCGACGCTGCTGCGGCCGTTGGCGAACGCCATCAAGGTGGCGAACGAAAAGCCTATTCAAACACCACTCAAATAGGTCGATCTCACTGTCCGCTTGCATTAGTGTCAGGACAACAGACCGAAAGCTGCGATGTTGATCATCGAATTGACGTTTTAATACGGGTAAGCAAAGATCCACTATAGGAATACGATACTCTACACCAAGACTTAGAATAATAGGCGCCAAATCTAACACCAGTTGTTGTGCTTTATCATTTTCGGCATCGAGTAGCACTGCCATTTGCTTTTGCTTAATCGTCACGTCTTTCGACAGCAGCAAGCAGTAAATTGCCACACGCGCACCAAGATCCGTGTGTATGGCTGACAATAATTCACCGCGCATTTGACCAAGCAAATCGCTCGCGTACTCAATGTGAGACTGTCCAATCTCACCAACAGAGTCGAGTACAGAGATAGCGTCAATAGTCTCTGTTGCAGAGGCTGCCAAGGGCACTGCGACGGACGCAGCATTGGCACTAAACTCAATCGGTGGCAGGTTTTCTTGTTTGGACAATTGGGACATGCCATCGCCGAGATGCTTTTCTCTCGCTCTCTGCGATAGTGCTGCATCAAACTCAACTTTGGTATCAATTAGACTGCCATCCCAACCAGGAAGCACGCGGGAAATACGCTCTTCTATCGGCGGATGCGTTGACATCCACGACGACATTTTAAGTGCTTGCCCAAAAAACATATGACTAGCTTCTGCCGCATTTGGCGTAAGTAAGCGCGAGCCAAATTTAAAGCCGCCTATCTTTCGCAGCGCATTACCAATGCCGTCGGGGTTACGAGTGTATTGCACTGCTGAGGCGTCTGCTAAAAATTCTCGCTGCCGACTGACTGACGCTTTTATTAAGTGGCCAAAGAACGTGCCGATCGAACCAATAACAATAAGGCCCACACCAATTAGAATCAAAGGCAGGCCATCCCTATTGCTGCTACGCGAGCGAAACGAGGAGGCTCGCATCATGAAATAGCCGATATTGCCGATCACTAGAATACCGTAGAGCACGCCGATTAGCCGAATGTTAATGCGCATGTCGCCATGCAAAATATGACTGAATTCATGCGCTATTACGCCCTGCAACTCTTCACGATTCAAGAAACGAACACAGCCGCGGGTTATGCCAATCACAGCGTCATCAGTCTGAAAGCCAGCGGCGAAAGCGTTTAATGCGTCATCGTCAAGTATGTAGACTGGCGGTACCGGAAGCCCCGCTGCAATCGCCATTTCCTCTACAACATTGAGTACTCGTCGTTCATCCGCGTCATTGGTATTGCTGTTAAGAAGGTGGCCACCCAAAGATTGTGCAACCACTTCACCGCCACCGGAGAGCCGTGCAATTTTGTATAGGCTGGCGATGACAATAATGCCTATAACCCCGAGAGATAAGCCCGCATGGTTTTGCCAAGAGCTCCCCGAAGCGGATCCATCAATGGGAGTATAAGCACCACTAACAGCGAACAAAAACAGGTTCGTAATAAAGACAAGACTGGCTGTTGCCAGCACAAACAAGAATATTAATTGACCTGTTTTGCGTCGTGCCCGGTCCTGCGATTCGAAAAAATTCATTGCGTGGTAAAGCTACTAGTCTGCTTGGGCATTAAAAAGAAACTTTGGGTGCCTCTTGAATAGCTTCGCTATCAGCAAACTCCATCAAACTGGCATCTTTACTATGGCCAAAGTTGTTAGCCACAATATTGGGCGGAAAGGTTTGCTTATAGGTATTGTAGCCCGTCACGGCATCGTTGTAGGCCTGGCGCGAAAAAGCCACTTTGTTTTCTGTAGTGGTAAGCTCTTCTGACAACTGCATCATATTTTCGTTGGCTTTCAAATCGGGGTAGGCTTCCATCACTACGTTAAGCTTACCAAGAGCGCCACCTAATGCGCCTTCTGCGCTGCCCAACTTTTCAATCAGAGCTGGGTCGCCTGGTGATTGAGCCGCTGCTTGTAGTCCAGCCATCGCTGTATTGCGGGCGTTAATAACCGCCTCCAACGTTTCACGCTCGTGTGACATATAGCCCTTAGCGGTTTCAATTAAGTTAGGTATAAGATCGTAGCGGCGCTTCAATTGAACTTCGATTTGCGCAAAGGCATTTTCGAATCGATTCTTTAAGGTCACCAGCTGATTGTAAATACTGATGAAGTAAAAAACGATGCCGGCCAGAACGGCCAGAAAAATAAGAAATTCCACGATAGGCTCCCCAAATACTGTATTTCAGGGGCCTACCGTATCATAGGATTTAGAGTTTAACCCAGATTTTCTAGTGCTTTGCTAACAAACTTCATGGTTTGCTCAGCGCCACTTCCAGGCTCTTTTTGATCGCTAGGGTCAACAATAGCTGCCCAGTTTTCCATCACAGCTTCGGCTGTTAATTCGTCAGCCTTGATGTTAATGCCATCAGTTTCATAGATTACCGTTCGTGCAAATGAGCCTGCACCTGCACACAATATCGTGCGGTTCGGCGCGTCTTCGGCGACAAGACAAATGAGACCTGGCGTTACGCTCTCTGGATTTAGCAAATCCCACGCTTCTTCCGGAAGCAAGCCTTCCGTCATTCGGGTTGCTGCTGTTGGGGAAAGTGCGTTGACATTAATATTGTACTTGGCACCTTCCAATACCAGCGTATTCATCAGGCCAACCACACCACACTTGGCCGCTCCGTAATTCGTCTGACCAAAGTTGCCGTACATACCACTGCTTGACGTGGTCATAACGATTCGACCGTATTGTTGTTCACGCATGATGTCCCATACCGCTTTGGTGCAGTTCACGGAACCCATGAGGTGGACATCAACAACCAAGCTAAAGTCATCCAAGCCTACTTTGGCAAAGGACTTATCGCGCAAGATGCCAGCATTGTTCACCAGAATATCAACACTCCCCCATTTGGCCTTTGCTTCCTGAACCATAGACACGACAGCGTCGTAATCCGTTACGCTGCAACCATTAGCTATTGCCTCGCCCCCTTCGGCGATGATTTCTTCCACTACTTGGTTTGCAGCATCACTTGCGCCTTGACCGGATTTGTCGCCGCCAAGATCGTTAACCACAACTTTGGCGCCTCGCCGTGCCAGCTCTAAAGCATGACAACGACCCAAGCCATTACCTGCTCCAGTTACAATGGCCACGCGGCCGTCAAATCGAATACTCATTGTTTTGCTCCTTATCTAGCTGTATTTTTTTAGTTCGGCTCTAGTAATCTGGCGACGATGAACCGCGTCTGGTCCATCGGCTATGCGCAGGGTTCTCGTGCTCATCCACATCATGGCCAACGGAGTATCTTGCGAAACGCCGGTTGCTCCATACATTTGCACGGCTTCATCTATAATCTTCAGAGCAACATTGGGCACGACTACTTTAATTTTTGAAATATCAACCCGGGCCGCTTTGGGGTCAGCATTGTCCATCATCCACGCTGTCTTCAGAGTCAGCAAGCGAGCCATATCCAGCTCCATTCGCGCATTAGCGATAATATCAACATTGCCACCCAAGTGCGCTAAAGGCTTACCGAACGCTTCGCGCGATAAAGACCGTTCGCACAGCATCTTTAAAGCCGCTTCCGCTACTCCTAGCGCTCTCATGCAATGATGAATACGGCCAGGCCCAAGACGACCTTGCGATATTTCAAATCCGCGGCCAGCACCCAATATCATATTTTCCTTGGGTACACGTACATTGTTATACCGAATGTGCATGTGGCCGTGTGGCGCATCATCCATGGAGTAAACATGCATCGGTCGGACAATTTCAACACCGGCTGTGTCAATCGGCACTAAAATTTGGGATTGCTGTTGATGTCTTGGTGCTTCAGGGTTTGTCTTAACCATGGTGATCATGATTTTACAGCGTGAGTCACCCGCCCCGGAGATATAGAACTTTTCGCCATTAATTACCCAGTCGTCACCATCTAAAACCGCTGAAGTACACACGTTGGTCGCATCAGACGAAGCTACTGCCGGTTCTGTCATCGCAAAAGCGGAACGAATTTCGCCGGCGAGTAATGGTTCTAACCATTCTTTTTGCTGTTCAGGCGTACCGTACTTTTCCAGCACTTCCATGTTTCCAGTGTCTGGGGCTGCGCAGTTAAACACCTCTGGGCCCATTGGGCTGCTCGCCATTGCCTCAGCTAGGTATGCATATTCTACAGTGTTAAGCCCCGAACCATATTCGTTTTCGCCGGTCAGAAAAAAGTTCCATAGACCCTGACTGCGAGCTTTGGCTTTTAATCCATCCATGATTTCGTATTGACGTTCGGTAAGCTGCCATCGATCACCGACACTCACTTCATTATGGTATTCGGCTTCAAATGGGCGAATTTCTTGCTCAACAAATTGCTGGACCTGCGCAAGAATGGGTTTGACTCGATCGCTTATTCCTAAATCCATATTTCTTTCCCGCTCTTCTCTAGTTTGCTTATGTGCAGTAAACCCCACTCGTTAAGAGTAACGTTTGATTGTTTATTTATTTATTGCTTACTTTCACGCCCGACAAGTCTGTGGCTACTTAATAGTTACTGAGCGTCGCAAAGCGATCAAGATGATAGTTTCGATCACCATAGGTATGCTCAAGTGCTCGAGCACGCTTGATGTAGAACCCTATATCATACTCGTCTGTCATGCCGATGCCACCATGCATCTGTATCGCTTCATTGGTGGCCAGCTGAGCCACTTCACACACTTTAGCTTTGGTAGCACTTGCCAACAAACCCAAGTCAGGCTTGTCGCCATCAATCGCCTGCAGTGAGCTGATCACCATAGATTTTGCTAATTCAAGTTCGCAAAATAGATGTGCAGCTCGATGTTGTAGACCCTGAAAAGTACCAATCACTGCGCCGAATTGCTCTCGCTCTTTGAGGTATGCAACGGTCATTTCAAAAGCGGTGAGAGACAAACCCAGCATCTCAGCGCTTATACCAATATTTGCAATATCGACAGCCTCTTGCAAAGCGACGCTTGAATCTCCACCATCACCCAGTCGGTTGTCGGCCGTGACCTCAACATTGTTGAGAGTAACGCGTCCACTATTGCGACTGTCGATCATCGTGACTGTTTCAGTACTTACGCCAGATGCCGTAACGTCTACCACGAACAGGCCAACACCATTATCCGTCCGGGCCGCTATTATAACGCGGTCGGCTGACGCAACGTCAGCTACAAACTGCTTTGCGCCATTGAGAATGTAGTTTGAGCCTGACGCTTTCGCTGTGGTTGAAAAATTGTTGACGCTGTGATGCCCGTTTTCTTCAAGCGCCAAACTCATATTCAAGGTTCCTGCTGCAATACCGGGCAGCATAGCTTGCTTCTGCTGACTATTACCTGCTCGCAGCACTACGGTGGCCGCACCTAGAACGGTAGCATTCAATGGCGAAGCTGAGAGATTGCGTCCAACTTCCTCCAATACTATCCCGAGGCCGCTATAACCATAGCCAACGCCGCCATATTCTTCAGGAATGGCTATCCCGGCCCAACCCATCTCGGTCATGCCCTTCCAGACACTTTCCTTATAGCCACGCTCGTCGCCGTTATCGCGCAGTTCGCGAAGCTGGCTAACAGGTGCGTTATCTTGTAGGAAGCCACTCGCAGCTTCTTTCAGCATTAGTTGTTCTTCGTTCAATATCAGTGCCACAGGAATACCCTCTTTCTAATTCGTTACTGTATCGGTGCTAGGTCTGTTGCTAAGTTCATCATCAAAACTGCAGCTGAAACCGCTTCTGGTATTTACCGGATTATTTGTCTGGCAAGCCGAGCACACGTTTAGAAATAATATTAAGCTGCACTTCTGATGTACCGCCTTCAATCGAATTGGCTTTGCTTCGCAGCCACAACGCAGGAACAGTCGGGTTATCTTGCCAAACAGACGCATTTGCACCATCAATGGCTAATTGCAGCTCCATTCGACGTTTGTTCAGCTCAGTGCCATAGTATTTGAACATGCTGGACACAGCGCCCATTCCCGCACCGCCTTTCGCTTCATCCTTACCCCGTTCAAGGCTAAGGAAGAAAGCGAGCCCGTCAATTTCCATCTGTGCACAATCTCTGCGTAAAGAGCTATTCGCGAGTTTGCCGTCAGTGTCCGACCCTATTGTTTCTAATGCAGCAGCACTTGGTGACACGGCTGCGAATGATTCACCTATAGAGCTGATCATTTCGCGCTCATGAGTCAGAAGGTACTTGGCAATGGTCCAGCCTTTGTTAAGGTCGCCCATCAAGTTATCTTTGGGCACTTTTACGTTGTCAAAATACGTTTCGCAAAAAGGTGAGCTGCCACTGATCAATTGGATGGGCGATGTCGTAACGCCTTCGCTGTCCATGTCGAATAGCAGGAAGCTAATGCCATCGTGCTTAACCGTTGTGTCCGTTCTAACCAGGCAAAAGATCCAGTCGCATTTATCCGCATAAGAAGTCCAGATTTTCGAACCGTTAACGAGATAATGGTCTCCGATGTCCTCGGCTTTGGTCGCCAAGCTGGCCAAATCTGAACCGGCGTTAGGCTCGCTGTAGCCCTGACACCAACGAATCTCCCCACGGATAATTTTTGGTAGATGCTCTAGTTTTTGCTCTTCGTTACCAAACTTCATCAGCGCAGGCCCAAGCATCGAAATGCCGAAGCTATCGAGTGGCTTCCGACAACCTAATGCGCGCATCTCCTGCTGCAGTACTTTAGCCTCCTCTTTGTTGAGGCCGCCACCGCCGTATTCGCTGGGCCATGTCGGGGTAGTCCAGCCTTTTTCGCCCATTCTTTCAAGCCACAGCCGTTGGTCTTCAGATTGAAATTCCCATTTCCGACCACCCCAGCACCACTCGTTTTCTGACTTAAAGGGCTCGCGCATCTTGGGTGGACAATTCTCTTCCAGCCACGCTCTGGTTTCAGTGCGAAACGTTTCCAGATCACTCACTGGTCTATCTCCTATTGGGGGTTAAGGGAAGTCGACGGCTACCATTCAGCCCCCGATCAATTGTAAGTATTGGCATGCGGCATGCCATTTTAAACGGCGATTATCATGCCGCTTTTACGATTTTTCTGCAAGTAACAGACGGATGCCTCAACACTTTCCCCTTTTAAACGCTAAAGGCGTAATTTGGTAAGGCACAAAACAAAAGTAAAACTGGCTTTGCCGTATTTTGACCTTCCAGCCTCGGCGCTGCACAATGGCTATCCATACACTCAGGAGAGACTGCCATGCGTTGGAAAAAAGGGCGCCGCAGCCAAAATATAGAAGATCGACGTGGAACACGTATGTCGACCGGTCGAAAAGCCGGTGGCGGTGGTATTGGCGTTATCGTATTGGCACTAATAGCGATGTATTTCGGTGTAGACCCAAGAGTCGTTATGCAAGGTGCTGAAGTGCTCAATAGCGGGGGCGGGCAAACAACACAACGTCAGTCGCAAGCTATTCCTGCTGGACAAGAAGAAGCGGCGGCATTTACCTCCGTGGTGTTAGGTGATACCGAGGATACCTGGAACGACTTGTTTCCCAAGCAGTTTAATCAACGCTATAAAGAACCACAATTGGTGCTGTTTAGCGGCTCGGTGAAGTCTGCCTGCGGGTTTGCACAAGCCGCAATGGGGCCTTTTTATTGCCCTGGCGATCAGAAAGTTTACATCGACCTTAGTTTCTTTAGCGACTTGAAAAACCGCTTTGGCGCACCCGGAGACTTCGCCCAGGCCTACGTTATTGCCCATGAGGTAGGGCATCATATTCAGACTTTATTGGGTATTTCCAAGCAAGTTATGGCGCAGCGCCAGCGAGTGAGTGAGATCGAAGGTAATGCCTTGTCTGTGCGACAGGAATTACAGGCGGATTGCCTCGCGGGTGTTTGGGCCAACAATGCTCATAAAGCGAGAAATATTCTAGAAAGCGGCGACATAGAGGAGGGTTTGAATGCCGCAACAGCCATTGGTGACGATCGCTTGCAAAAACAGTCCCGAGGCTACATTACGCCGGAATCATTTACCCACGGCTCGTCAAAGCAACGTGTACGCTGGTTTAAGCAGGGCCTGGAGTCGGGCAATGCCGACAGCTGCGATACCTTCAGTAGTCGTAACTTATAGCCGGATGTCTTTGATGGGTTGCTAACTACTGTACGGCTTTCTGAACAGCGCACGATAGCGCCAAAGCGCTTATCGTACGACTAGATGAGAACGAACCGTTATCGAGCTACTGAGCGAAACTGCTGGGGCTTGAAGTTAAATTTCTGGCCAGCCACACTTGCCTCCAGCATTAGCCCACCTTTGGCGTGCGTAAACGCTGCTAAGCCCTTGTAGTAAGAGCCTATAGACTGCATGTCCGAATTCGGTCCTGTGCTGTATCCGGCAGACGCTCCCATCGTGCCTGATTGCGCCTGTGCACCCGCGGTAATAGCGACGGCTGAGGCGGTGGCGTCAAACTCGAAGGATCCACTGATGAATTCCCGGTAGGCACGCTCATCCTGGAAGAAGATGATTTCACTGTAAGCCTGAAGACCAGCCTGAAAACCCAGAGAAAGCTGGGTTAGTGAGGATTGTCCGGAAAGCTCGCCTTGACGAAAAACTTTGCCTTTGCCAAAAGCGCCACCAACTACAAACCCTCCCTTTCCCACGGTTGGAAAAATCGCATAACCGTAAGAGTGTTCAAAATAGGGTTGAGTGACCGTTGAGGCACGAAACATAGTAATGACTTGCTCATATTTGGCATCCGGCGCTTCGGCACTCGCCTGAAAAGCCATCATTCCGGTTATCAATGCCAGGCAAAAAAGTCCTGCACGCTTCATACTTCCTCCGTTAGCTTTAAACGCTAATAGTTTGTTTACAGTGCCTTTTTACTCGTGTAACGAGGAAGCGTAAAGACGGATTAGTACCAAACTCGCTGATACAACTGTTCGATTTCCTGTTGGCTTGGTATGCGGGGATTGTTTGCTGGCGATCCGGACGCTAAGGCTTGCTCGGCCATAGTAGATGTCGCTTCACTGTAAGCGGCCTGTTCAATGCCATAAACCCTGGGAGAGGGCACTTCCAGTCGTTCGCATAAGCCGTATAGGCCTTCGATTAACTTGCTGCAGGCCTGCTGGTCAGAATCGCTGTGGCTGGCCATTTGCATTACTCTTGCGCATTCGGCGTATTTTGTCTCAGCACCGGA
The DNA here is from genome assembly GCA_045106985.1 of Pseudomonadales bacterium. GTDB lineage: Bacteria > Pseudomonadota > Gammaproteobacteria > Pseudomonadales > JAUIET01 > JAUIET01. The sequence continues at coordinate 149,575 of JBGCFQ010000009.1, forward strand.
AATAGAAAATTCGGTCACAATCGGCATCAGCATCGCATTACTCAGGCCATGGGGCACATGATAGAACGCCCCTATCGGACGACTCATGCCATGAATCAGGGTCACTGATGCATTCGAAAATGCCACGCCTCCCTGATAGGCGGCCAACATCATTGCTTCACGTGCTTCGCGGTTGTCCGGTTCAGAACAAGCGGTTGGCAGATGCTCGCTTACTGCATGCATTGCTGCCAGGGCTATAGGATCGGTAAAAGCATTTGCCTTACGGCTAACAAAAGCTTCCATTGCGTGGCACAGCGTGTCGATGCCTGTGTCTGCGGTTAACCGGTAGGGCTTCTTCATCGTCAATTCAAAATCGACTAGGGCTGCGCTGGGTAAAAACCCAACGCCCATGCAGAGCATTTTCTCGTTACTGGCCGTATCCGTAATCACAGTCGCACGTGTTGCTTCAGAGCCCGTGCCCGCCGTGGTTGGTATAGCGATAACAGGGAAGCCGGCTGGCACCGGCTTAGGCACTTTGTAATCGCGCATTTCGCCGCCATGGAACGCCAACACAGCTGCAGCCTTAGCGGTATCCATAGAGCTTCCGCCTCCTACACCGATGACACAATCGTAGGGCTCTTGCTGCCATGCTTTGACGCAGGCTGCCACAGAATCGGTCGTGGGGTCTGGCACGCTGTCGCTGAACACGCCATGAGTGATGCCAGCTTCGTGCAACAGGCTGCCGATTTCATCCAGCAGGCCGATTTGAGCCATAAAGGCATCACTGACCAAGAGAGGACGTTTAACCCCAAGTTCAGACAAAACGTCGGGCAAAAGACACCGGCTCCCCGCTCCAATGCGAGATATTTTTGGAAGGTATAGTTGAGCTGACACGCAGGTTACCCCTGATAAGTAGGCAGAGTCTAACGCCATGGTGGGTGTATAGACACTTCCAGGATCCCCAAACGGGAAAAGGCTTAGTTTTGCCCTAAGACTAGCAGCGACTTTAGTTCAGCAAGCTTGGCTTTTATCAGGGCGCGGTTTCTAGGCCCCAATCTTAGCATTTGTTTTTGGGCTGGCGTTAGTCGCTCCAATTTCGGATCGGCGTATCGGTAGTACACCGAGGGCTGTACGAGTTTGATATCGCCTACTTGATCTGGCGCTGTCAACAGGTGATCAATCGCCTTTATAGATTCGTTATGAAGAGATTTTCTAGGTTCACCCAATTCAGCAAAAGCCGCTTCCAGAGTTGGCCAAAAAAATCTATAAATCGCGATGGCTCGCTCAGAGTCCATAGCAGCAAAAGCGTCCGCGTAAACATCGTAGCGCTGATAACTCTTCGGGTCGACACGCAAACTGGCGCCGCTACCTAGAGCTGAAAATGATTGTTGTGGGCTATTTAAAGGCAGGGACTTATGGGCCACTTGCCCCTCTGCCAGATTATAAACAAGTACCACAAAGCGCCTGGCCAAATCGGCCGCATCCGACCAGGCAACGATGCCTTTTAGTGAGCTTAAAAGCTGAAGCTGGGTAAGCAGGTCATCGTCACTTTCATTCAGCTGAGGTGTTTCTTTAGGCAAGTCATACTTTTTTTGCAGCTCTTCTCCCTGATCTTCACTCAAGGGTTGAGGTCGTAAAAGTTCTTCTGTATCAGAATTTTGAGCATCATCCGCATAGCCATTGTAGCTAACATCGTCGTAGCGACTAGGCGACTGCGTGCTGTAGTCAGGCTCTAAATTCGCGAAATACCTATAAGCGAAGAAGCCGGCAACCAGCAATACGCAGATTACTACTATTACATCGAGAACGATCGATCGCCCAGAGCCGGCCCCAGGAATAGAGCTACCGGTCGATGAAATTCTGTCTTGTTCGTCGGCGTGCAAGACCTTTTCTCCAATTGGGTTCAACAATATTGAATGCAACCACGCCGCTTTCAGACAACTCTTCGTTGGCCGCTGTTGGGCTATTGCCCTTGATCCTGCTACCGCCTTCACTATTAATACTGGCGGCTGCATTTTCAGGTTGATGAAGTTCTCCCTCTTCGAACAAGAAGTAGGGGTATATATCACCCAGTGCGTATTGAGCGTCTGTGTCTGTATTTAACTCGTGTCTTAGCTCTGTCGCAAAAGCATTCTGTGCATCTTGCCACCAGACTTTGCCTCCTGGCATTCTTAATACAGCGGTCGTTGCCGCTCTATTTGATTCGTACTCCTCCGCCGAAATGACTTCTTCGTTATAGGCGTTAAAGCTATCGCGAAACAGGATAACAACACTTTGCAGAAAAAAATGCATTCGCACTTTCTCATTCGCACTCAGCGACGAAAAATCATTCAAGCCACTGCGAAACAAGGTAGCTAGCTCACCGTCGTTCGCCACTTCGGCATAGACTTCACTAGCAAAAGCGAGGCTCGCTTGCCTATTGCAGCTGCGAACAGCCCTGCTATTGACGCTTACTTGCTTTGCTAGATAGCAAATCGCCAAGATCATCGTCAGTGCAACTGCCAGAATAATTGCGTCTGTTAGCTGGAACTCAAACACCCGTAAACCTCTTATTGATTGCTGTCGCCAATCAGGCTGACGCTCATTGTTATTTTAGCTTTCTATACAAAGTCTAGACGATTTTTCCGCCTAGCCAAGAAACCGTGACGTAAGGTATGTGCAACAATGAAACGGACAGAAAATGAGATGGATTGCCGTTGCTTAGAAGTGAAAACGCAGCTTAATGCTCAATTCATGAACAGCCAACCGATCGTATTCCAGCACATCGCCAAATTCGCTGGGCCGGGTACTCGCGTCGCCCAGATTGCTGTACTGGTAGTCAAAGCCTATTTCCACCTTATCTTGTAGATGAACATGGACTCCCGCGCCAGCCAGCCAGGCAAACTCTCGATTTGACCCTTTTAAATAGTCGATTGAGTCATCTCGCCCAAGCGCCGTTAAAGTAGGCTGTATATCAATCGCAGCTTGGCTCCGGTTTTTTGACTCTCCAGCACCTAGCTTCAGGTACGCCTTCCAATCCGGCTTGATCAACTCTCCAACGTACGCAACACTCAGCATACGTGAAGTACTGTTCATTGTTCCGCGAACGTCAAACTGCTCTTGGGCCGCACCAGTAAAAGCCGATTGCGATCGCGAGGCAACCACCTGCTCATCACTAATACTTATGTTACGGTCTCTGAAATCGAGTTCAACGCGCAAACCAGATATAAACTGGTAACCAACAGCCGCTGAACGCACCGTTGCATTACCGACATCATATCGTGGCGTTCCAGCAGAATTAGCAGCACCATGAAGCAGTTCACCTGAGCCTAAAGAGCGGCCCAGACCTAATTCAAAGTACGGTTGATTCTCATGGGCCAGCGTTATTTGGCTGGCAAGTAAGCAGCAGATAGAAAAAGGGAGTGAGCGTCGCACAACAAATACCTTTAGGGAGTCTTCAACAAAGAAAGGGTCTCTAACAACATTAGCAGCGTTTTTCTCAAACTGCCCCGCTGTGCGACTCCCGCGAGCTAAATCAGGGATTTTTCCCAAAATAGAGCATGACCCATTTTAGGATCTAGCTGATAGCCGTCGAAACCGGCTTTTCTATAAGCAACTTGCGCAGGTTCGTTGCCGGTTAATACTTCCAACGTCACTTTGCAGCAACCTCTCTGCAACGCCACCTCATTCACGGCATCAAGCATAGTGCCGCACAGCCCTGTGCCCCGTGAATTCGCACTGACGATAATGTCGTGAATGTTCACGATAGGCATGGCCTTAAATGTAGAGAAGGAGGGCAAGCAATTGATCAAACCCTCGGCGCGACCATCAATCAGCCCAAGAACGCTGAAGGCTCCCGGCACACTTGCCAGTTTACTGGGTAAGGTCTCCATTATGACGGAATCCAAAGGCTTGCCGGCGCCCATTGGGTCTTGAGCGTATTCATTCAATAAACGCATCATGTCAGCTGCGTGATGTAGATCGCTGTAATCCACTAGAAAAGTGCTAACGGCCGTCATAGTAAACCTTCTAAAAAAGTGAGTAAGTGTGCGTTACAAGCGTCAGCCTGTTCTTGCTGAACAAAATGTCCGGCCTGTTCAATTAGATGAATACCCCGAAGGTCATCTGAGACGCGTTTCAAGGTAGAAAACGCCTTAGGGTCTATCATTGTAATCACCGGGTCTTGCGCGCCAGCGATAAAAAGAGAGGGCTGCGTGATGCGCTCGCTAACATAAGCCTCGGCGATATCCCAGTTCAAATCAGCGGCACGATAAGCGCTTAAGCCACCGACAAATTCTAGACCCTGCGGTGCATTCATAAATTCAGTCACATAATACTCCAGGTCTTCATCAGACATCCAAGGCCACGGCAACGCGCTTTCCGGCTCTGCTAATACATCGATGTATCCTTTTACGTTTGCCGGGTGCTCACTCCAATCTAACAAGCGACCTTTTCCGCTGAGCGCCCAAAACAAACGCCGAAGAAATGTCCGAGGATTCGCAGCAAGCTCCCTCTCGGCCGGGCCTACCGTTTGAAAATAATGAGCATAAAAAAATTGGTGTTTAGCGATCGTCGCGAAGCATTCGCTTGGCTTTAAATCCGGACGGGCAAAGGGCCGTTCAATTTTCGCTGCGAAATCAACTTCATGGCCTACTCCACCGCGACCTGAAAAATCGAAGTCATAAGGACACGCCAAGCCCACAACCGCAGCCACTCGTTCAGGATGTCTTATCGCCAGGTTGTACACCTGTGCTGCTCCAAAGTCCTGGCCTACAAATATTCCTTGCTCAACACCGAAGTGGTCCAGCAGTGCTAGCAGATCGCCCACCGTGTGATTGCTGCTATAAGACGCTAATTCATGAGGACGATCACTGCGTCCATAACCGCGCTGGTCCAGAGCCACCGCCAGATAGCCAGCCTCAGACAAAGCACGTATTTGGTGCCGCCAGCTATACCAAAGCCCCGGCATACCGTGACAAAAGAAGACTGGAGGTGCTTTTACAGCTGTCTTTGGCGAAGCGGATACAAGATGCAGCCTAACACCGTCATTGTTAACGAACTCGTGCTTAAAACTGCTCATACCATTCTTCTTTTTTACCCAGCCTTAGCCACTCACGCTCCACGCTGTCGCTCGGTTTGCCCTGGGTAGACACCGAGTTATTTTCAGCCTCCGTTAGCGATGCGTAAAAGCGCGGTTCGCTCCAGCCATAGCCCCACCTGAAGGTAGTTGGCAAAAATGGCGTACCGCCAACTCGTACACCCACTAGCATCAGTACGGCTAATTCCGGTTCGCCTACTTCAGTGACACATTGTTCTAGGCGGCGATCTGATGCAAGGCGATCCTCATAACTGCCACCTTTCCAATAATCGTAATCATGCACCACACAGCAGCGTAGCCAAGCTTTCTTTACTTCCAAGTTGCCGTCGGGAAATGCACTGCAACCATCACTCTCAAAAGGCCGCAGCTCAGCCGCGACAGGGGCTGCCATCAGCCAAGCTAGCAGCAAATTACGCGAAAAAGAGGTTTTTACTAATTGAGCATCGAACATGTCGGCAGTGTACCTTGCGCAAGAAAGCCATTACGCTTCAAAGCACGCTCAGCCGATTGAGGCTGAGTGTTTATAGACCAATAAGCTGTACATCTTACTAAGACTCTAGAGAGCTAGTCCACATAAGCTTCTCTGTGCGTCGAGCAAATGAACGGAGGCGCTGCTTAGATATTTAAGCTATTTTTATTATTAGCTTAAAGAGGACACATGAGCTTGAACACCTTAATAGAACGGGGCTATAGAGCGCTAAATCGCCTCGTACCCAGTGACATCACACAGGTATTGACTCTGGATCTTATGCAATTGGGTTCTCCGTGTACTGCGACGCCGCGAATCGATTTTGCTTTTCTATCGGCTGAAGAAATCTCCTCTTTTTCAGCAAACCCGACTCATGAACTAAACAGCGACATGGCTGAGTTGATAAACTCAAAACAGGCTCGCTGCTACGCCGCCACCATAGGCGGAGAGTTGGCTGCCTACACCTGGGTAGCCAAGGGGCGCGTTGCGCCAGAACACAATCGCGGTGGTGGTTGTTTTCGCGGTATAGGCTTTGATCTACCGAAGTCAATGGCTTACATATTCAAAGTGCTCGTGCTACCAGCACAGCGGGGTAAGAACCTTAATGGCAACCTGCTAAGCTATTTGGGCACAGAATTAAAGAATGAAGGAATAGACTGTTTAATCACTACAACGGATTGGACCAATACTGCCTTTTTGCGAAGTGCCGCTAAAACGGGTTTTAAGCAGGCAGCATTAGCTGGCGAGTTTGTTGTTGGTTCTAAACATTTTTATAAACTACCCGCCTTGAATCACGATGGCCTTCGCTTACTAGCAGGCTATTGAACAAACAACTAACAATTATTCTATTTCGCGTGGTATTGCGAAAATGATGCTGGTTTCTTCTCAGCCAATTTGCGCATTCCCAATGGCGAATCAGGATCAATTTGTAAGTCGGTGATGTAATTAGCCGATCGACTGCGTTTTTTAAACGGTAGCACTTTACTGATTGCTCTATAGGCCATGCGCTTGCATGATGGGATGGCCCCTTCTTCGTTCATTGAGCGATTACTAACACCCAAATTGCGCAAGATGAAGCGATTGGCCAGTTGTACATATTGACGCTTATAGATCATTGGCGTGTAGTAACTGGTCGCCAAAGACACGTTCATATCAATGTTCTGAATTCGATGAGGTCCATTGTGCGGCCACGAAGCCACCTCTCCAGGTTGCAACACATGATGGAAGGCTTGCTCATCAAAAGAGGGATCGTAGGGTAGATTTTCATCTATTTCTCCCGCATAGATATCTTCTATTAGGTGCTGTGGTACGTATTGGGTATCCATCTCTGGGTATACCCAGATGTTTTTTTCGCCTCGCATATGCCACAACATATTCGGTTCAGCGTCCATGTGATAATACACTTGGGCACCGGGCGAGCTTATTAACAAAGTACTGTAGTCAGCCTTGGGACCTCTAAGGTGCTTACAATGCTCTCCAAGGTGTTCGTACATCCCTTCAATCAGATCTGCATAATCTGTACTTGCCTCTTCAACGTGGGTCACGTTCAGCCAAAGGCGGCCCTGTTCTACCGCCCGGTACATATCAGCGCCGCTGGTCGATTTATCAATATCTACGGTATGCCATTCGTCGTTCTTAACCGGGTCTGTGCCCATAGTAAACGCCTGCAGCCACTTTCTTGGAAAGCTGTCTAACAAATCGATAAGCGTTTCTTTGTCAAAAAGCGTTAACTCATGATAGGTGTGTCGGTTAATTTGTGCTGCTAAACCGAAGCAGTTGTATTCTTCCCGGTTCCAATTTATTTCTGCGTTTCGATATGACATAGATAATGACGACTTGGCTGTATTTGCTACTCTTTAAGCGTAGAAGCACCCAAACTAACACGCAAGCCGGTATCGACAGCATGTTGCAGGTTATAAACCTCACTACAGTAAAACAGTTTCGAGCTTTGGAGGACGAGTGGCGCGAGTTAAGTGCACAATGCCCAACAGCCTCGATATTCAATGGCTGGGATTGGCTATGGAATTGGTGGCAGGTATACGGTCTGCAACAGCCTTTAGCGTTAATTACTGTACGTGATGAATGCGGGCAATTGCAGGGTATTCTGCCCCTGTACATCGCTGAGTCCAAAGCATTAAAACTGGCGCCGGTGCGCGAGCTGCGCCTGATTGGAACCGGTGGAGACACCTCTCCCGATTACCTGGGGCCGCTGTATCGCAGTGACTGTGGCGACTCTTTGTTTACGCTCATGTGCGAGGCAATTGACCAACTGGCGGCATGGGATGTAGCCCGCTTTACCGACCTCACCAATAATACTGCTTTCTGTAACGCCCTTGCCGCGCGCTTTGGTGAACTTGATGGCTGCGCACAGATTCGCTTTATTCAGCTACCTTCAAGTTTTGGCGAATACCTTGGTACGCTTAGCAGCAATCAACGCAAACAAGTTCGCAGACGCCGCCGAAGGTTTGAGGAAATGGGCGAGACCCGTTTTTACCGTTGGCCGGCAACCCAGGCCATCGACTCGGCGTTTGATTCACTGGTGGCGCTGCACAACAAGCGCTGGGATGGGGTAGAGGATGCTGGAAGTTTTAACACCTCAAAATATCTGGCTTTTCACCGAGCGGTTATGCAGGCTTTGCATACTCGTGATGAACTGCGTTTGTATTGTCTGGAACTCAATGAACAAATGATCGCAATGGAGTACAGCTATAAGTGGAACGATACTATCTACTCATTTCAATGCGGCTATGATCCGCAGTTTTCAGAACTGCGTCCAGGCCAGTTATTGCTAAACTACTCAATTGAGAATGCGATCGAAGAGGGCCTAAAGGAGTACGACATGCTCAAGGGCGATTACGATTACAAAGTATCTGCTGCCAAAGATCAAAGAGAAACACGAAGCCTGCAGAGTTTTCGTGTTACTGGTGCTGGCCGACTCGCTTCTTTTAGCAGCGATCTTTCGGCTTTAAAACAGCGGCTACGGGGTTAAGCACTCTTCCTATGCTACGTACGCTGCGCAAACTTTAAGACACTGTAGTATTGCGCACAGAGTTAGAAACCATACTAACTAATCCAGTATTTTTGTTGGTAAGCCGTCAAGACTGCTCTGGTTCTTGGCTGCCCAATAGTCCTTAATACCCTGCTCGCCCTTTGCTGAGGCCCACTTGCTCATATTGTCTCGCTCTCCTTCGTAGGTGTAGAAAGGTACACCAAAGCCGCAAGAAGTCTGAACCAGATCTATGCGCATATCGACAATTTGCCTGGCAGTCGGGAAATCAGGAAACAAGGCTTTGAGTTCGCTCCAGGATTCATCCCTAGGATGACTAATGCTAGCGCTGCCATAACAGCGAAGAATTAACGGTTTTTCGGCGAAAGAGCAGAACATCATTGTTATCCGGTCGTTCTGCAGTAGATGCGCCGCAGTCTCATTGCCACTGCCGGTTAGATTCAACCACACGATTCGATTGTCAGATAAAACTCGCAAAGTATCGCAGCCCTTGGGTGATACATTTATTCGCCCTTCATCCGCCGCCGTACCAACAAAATACAATTGTTGTGCAGCGATGAAGGCTGTCATTTCCTGATTTAATGCTGGGTATTTTTGCGCCATCTCACGTCCTCTATTGAAGATACTCTGCGGATCAACTGCATAGTAACAGGCCCGCCGAAAGCATTGCACCGCGGTCTCTGATTGGTTATTGTGTGAGCAGCTAGTTTTCCAAGGATGGAGATATGAACGCTCAACTGAAGGTCGCTCCTGCGCGACACCCTCGCTATGTTCACGTGAATTTTCAGAACTACCTGCGAAATCAAGGGCTCCCAGCTACACAAAGAAAGCGCTACGCAGCCTGGCTGTGCCGCTTTATTGTATTCCACCATGGCCGAGCTCCAGAACAGCTTTCGGCTCATCATGTTGAACACTTTCTGCAGTTCATTACTGTATTCGGGCAAGATGATGAACCGTCCTTACAGGACGCCCACTGCTGTCTGCGCATGTTCTATCAACGCTTTCTGCCCAAACTGGCGCAGCATTCCGCATGACGGGACAATCCTTAGAAACGTAAGCGATCAGGCAGGTAGCGGCGAAAGATAAGCTGGCAATGTTCAAACAGAATATCGTCCACATTCTCCGTGCCCGCCGTTGCCTGCGTAAATGCCCAGCGCATCCCTTCCGGCATTGGGATTTGTTCGGCAGGCAATGGGTTGATCATCACACCAACGAATATTGCCGAATACAAATCTAAAGCGCTTACTTTATCCGTTAAGTAATAGTCGCTGCCCGCTTCTTTTTGGCGGCGTAATTGTGAGGTCAACTCTTTCAGGATGGACTCAAGTCGCTCACCAGCTTCATTTACTGCTACGTCGCTGTAACCATACTTATCGGCTAATCGACGAAGCTGTTCGGCCGCGTCCGGACCACCGCTAGCATTCAGACTTTGCAGGCGGCGCAGCCAGCCAACACCATTTACACCAGCTATCTCTCGTAACAAGCCAAACATAGTAATTCGATCGCTAACAGCGCTTGGCACTAAAGCCGGATTGGGTGCTAGCTCCTCAGCCAGCCAGATGAACTGCTCCCAATGAGTAAGCACCTTGTTTTGCGCTGTTACTATCGCCGGCGCGCTGCTTTGCGCCGTCCATTCTTCAAGCTCCGGATTATCGAAGCCTGGTTTCATCGCAACAGGCGCATAGGCTATGCCTTTCACATGAAATAGAGCTTTTACGGCCTCTCCCCATACACCAGGCGTTCCGGCACACAGTATTAGTCTCAGATCGTTTTTAGTTCGCGCTTCGCTAAGGCTTAGGTAATGCATGTCGCGGCTTCCTATCAGTGCGGTTTAGAATCGGCTTTTCAGTTCAGCCTTTAATTCTAAATCGGTGAAATGCTAGCGACTGTTGGGCCGGAAAACCAGCGCTGTGGCTTATCAATATGTTTAGCCGTACATAGCTGCAGCGAAAAGCCTAATTTGGTAAGCCCGGTAGCAAGTCTATCCTTTGCCGCGCCGTTTTTTTACATCGCAAAGCAAGGCTGTAGACAGTAAAAAGCACAAGCATCCATAAACCAAATTCGGTGACCGCGTGAACAAGTGCGCGATTTAGCCAGTGCAGCGTAAAGTTTCCTGTATAAAAGTAAGCCGTTTTTACACAAGCAATGACAAAAGGCAGGCCAATCATCAAGGCAAGCAAGGCCAACTGTGCTCTGGGGCCCAGCAAAGGGGGTTCTGTGGCATTCAAAGGCTGACGCTGCAACCAACGCCACGCAACGCACGCGAGCAAGGGCAAGCCTATCACGCTACTGCCATGCTGTATGAGCTTATAGAGTTGAACCTCGCTCGAGCCAATGGTGAACACAGTGGCAGAAAGTATGGGTAGCATCTGCACCCCCCAGCGCCCCTGATGAGAGAAAGCATCCCATAGCAAGTGAGTTGACGCGCCGATAAGCACCGCGGCGGCTGCAAACACCAGCTCTGCAACCGTGAAGTGGGTTTGCCAACTCCGAAATTTCGTTAACCGGCACTGCAAGCGCGCTGGCGCTAGCTCAATCAGAGCTCGTCTATACAGGCCATTAAATACTAGAAACAGAGTAAAGCCGAGCGGTAGGCAAGCGGTAAATAAACCGGCTGCCGTGTGAGTAACATTATAATGGGGCCCAAAGGGCACAAAAAGGCTCCAGTCTGGAACCATCGCGCCAATCAATAGAGCAGTAACGGGCAGGGCAGTTTGCCGATGAGCAATCGGTAATACGGCTAAGGTATGCGTGAGTGTAAAAGGCATTACTATCTTCTATGTATGCGTAAAACACATTGTTTGAAATGTGGGCGTTATGCTTAAAAAGTGTAGCGTTTGATCGATATTTGCGCGGACAGCGTCGAAGAAATCACTGCCTTTTGAGAACTGGGTCAATAAATGCGGCAAGCAATCGGTGGTTTTCACCTGGATGAGTACGACGACTGGTTGGCCGAGTTAAGTTGCGGCCACAATCAACACGTGCGTCACAATCCACCCTTTATTGGCCGGCCTTGGGTGGTCAGTGAGGAAGGACGAACGGGTATGTTGGGAGAAACGCTGAATTGCAGCTTATGTGATGATACCAACGCTAACAATGAGCAACAGAACTAGCTAGCAGGAGAAAATATATGCCCTACAACGAAACCGATAAGAAGGTCAGCAACAATTATGGGGTGGGTGGTTACGAGGTGTTGTTAGTGGACGAGCCCGTTCCCAATGTGCGACGCATGACCCTAAACAGACCTGACAAGCGCAATGCGCTAAACCATCAACTTCGTGGCGAGCTTATGCACGCCTTACAATCTGCCGACAGCGACCCGAATGTTCGAGTTATGATCGTTCGGGGCGCGGGCTCTTGTTTTTCCTCTGGCTACGATATTGGTGGAGGCAATGAGGGGCAGGATTACCCTTTTCACACCGCAGGCGGCGACAGCCAATGGCCACGGCATGTGGTAGAAACCTGGATGCGGATTTGGGATCTTGGTAAGCCGGTGATCGCAGAAGTACACGGCTACTGTCTCGCAGGTGGAAGTGAGCTCGCTACCGGTTGTGACCTAGTCTATGTTGCAACTGATGCAAAGATTGGCTACCCAGCCGTTCGTTTTGGTGTTCCCGATATGCAATTTCATCCCTGGTTGCTTGGTATGCGTAAGGGTATGGAAATGCTCTTAACCGGCGACTCAGTCAATGGCGAGGAAGCGGTTGCTAGAGGCTGGGCTACTAATTGCTTTCCAGCCGATCAGCTGGAAGACAAGGTACTTCAAATGGCCAGTCGCATAGCGGACGTACCTGCTGATATCGTCGCTTTAAACAAACGCGCGGTACATCGACAAATGGAGGCTATGGGCTTTCGTACCGGTCTGCGCCAAGGCACCGAGATTTGTACACTGGCCACTCATCAACAAAGCTTCAAGCAGTTTATAGCGGCCACCCAAGGTGGCGCAAAGCTAACCGACGCCCTACAAGAGCGCGACGAAAAGTTTGGCGACTATAGAACCAAGGACAAGACAAAGAACTGAGGCACTAAAGCGACGCTGTGTACTTGGCTTAAGGGCTTGCGCCCTCCAATAGCGTCGCAACGGCCTTGCGCAATTTCGGATCTTCAGGATCCGAGTTAGAGGTTCGATATTGGACCTCATTGTTTGAATCCAGCAAGAATACTGTCGGAGTTCCTAATACGCCGACCTCTTTCGCCAGCTGATCACCGTTGAGCACAATATCAAAGCTGAGACCGTGGCGATGAGCATAGGCAACAGTGTCCCCTTTGTCCCGAAAATTAACCGCAACTACTTTAAGACCTTGCTCAGAATATTGTGCGTGCACATTTTTTATTGTTGGGAACATGCGCTTGCAGTAGGGGCACCAAGTAGCCCAGAACATGACGAGCTTAGGCTGGCCGTCATAGTCTTCTAGTGCCCAGTCTATTCCGGTATTAGTCTGCAATTGGAACGTTGGGAAAGAGCTAACTTGCTCCGAATGCGCGGACAGCGGCCCTATAAGCAACAAGAGAGCTAGCGAGAATAGGGGTAAACGAGAAGGAGTCATACTCAATGGCCTTTTTCAGCAATCTGTCTTATAGACTTCCCACAACTGGATCGGTGCCCTGAATGGTAAAAATTAATAGGTGAGTGCAGACATGTCTTACAGACATCGTTTTGTATTCGCGTATTATTTCGTTCAGCTGGCAAGGAACGCCGGGTATGGAAAGTCACGGATTGGCGAATGCGACACCTGCATCAGTGGTGTGACCAGCCGAGAGAGTAGCGGCACCATCTACCACTCCCCTCTCAAGAAAAGAAAAAAGTAAAAGCTTACAAGCTACTGATTTGGTCGATCGCCCGCAAAAAAGCGGCGAGGATTATCAATTAGCATGGTATCTATTTGTTCCTGCGTCGCACCCAGCTCAAGCAGTTTCGGCACCACATTTTTATGGAAATGAGTAGGATTAAAAAGCGCTTCTTTGTCCATACTGTTCAACAGCTCTTTGGGAAACGGCTCTCCTCGTGTGCACCAAACAGAGTCATGCGATATAACAATCTGATTTTGTTGTTGCTTGTCTAGCAGCGCCATAAGCGACTGAATCCGATCCTGGTCGGGCACCAACACATCCAGACCGAAACGATCAAAACCTAAATAGGAACCCTTGTTTAAAATGTTCATGTGATAATCATGATTCGTGGAGCCACAGCTATGGCCGATGATGATCTTGTGTGCGGCCACACCCTTACTGAGAAAGAACTGCTGTTGCTCCTCACCCATAGTGCCTTCGTCGGTGTGAGTTGTAATCGGTGCACCTGTCTCGAGTGACGCGATAGAGGCCGCTTCCATCACTTGATATTCATAGTCAGTTATTGCGCCAACACCGGTTGCAATCTTGATGATTCCGGCTTTTATTCCTGTTGCGCCGATACCTTTGCTCAATTCATGGATAAACAGCTCCGCCATATTCTCAACCGCAGAACCAATTTCTCGACGGAAATGCCAGTAGGGCGCACCACCCTCATCTTGCTTATACAACCCCGTAGCACAAATAATATTAAAGCCGGTTGCTAACGCCACTTCGGCAGCTAAAGTGACGTCGCGGCCAAGATCATTAGGGCAGGGGTCTAACAAAGATTGAATACCTAGGGCTTGCATAGAGTGTATTTTAGAAATACAGGTAGCAAGCATCTCTTCCCGCGTTGGTCCTGGTCGAAGTGTATCGGCCTCAGCGCCTGGGTATCCGATTAATAAGTGCTCATGCATCAGGGTTACACCCAGCTCATCGACCGGGATCGCGCCAGTGACTGTTTCAATCATTGCTGTGCTCATGCTTCTATCTCTTTTCTTTTCTTTTCTTTTCTTTTCTTGGCCATTAAACGATTTATGCGTTTATAAGCCAACCTTCATATACTGCGTGTTCTATGCGAGAAGACATCCAGTGATGTAGTTCTGGAAAGTCTGTCGCTATGAACGCGTGAGCTGCCACAACTTGAGATTTCTTCACGCTAAGCTCTCGCCATGTTTTTCCTTGGCTGGCTATATTGTGCAAGAACGGAAGCAGGCGATCCACAGCTTTCAGTAAACGGGTTTCCGGGCTAGCGCCTGTTTCTTGCTCTTCCCACAGCTCCGCCAATTCAGCCACAGGGTTTCCTCTATGTTTCGCCAGGCGTGCGACACACTCTCTTTCCGCTGTGTGAGCCGTGTCTCGATTACTAGAGTATAAAAACGTGTCTCCTGCATCAATCTCGCCAAGGTCATGCACCAGAGCCAATTTCAGCAGCTTCTCCTCGGAAACGTTTAACTCAAATAGGCGAGCCATAGCCCAACAAGCCATCGCCAAATGCCAAGAATGCTCAGCTGAATTCTCCAATCGCTCGCCGGCATTAATATAGGTACGCCGATTAACAAGTTTCAAGGAATCGAGTTCGATAAAGTAATTGCACAGTGCATCCAAGCTGGCGGCTTGGCCGGTTGCTTCCAACATGAAAAATTCTCCTTCCTTTCTTTTTCAACAAAGCTCTTAGCTAAACGCACCGCAGAATTCAATCGACTTTACTAACTGCTTTCTTTCCTGAAAGAGTTTTCTGGACGAGAGCTGGCGATAGATGCAGGGATGCACCTGCATTTTGTGCGTAAAATGTGAGCTTTTTCAAAATGTCATTTTCAAAAAGCGGGACAGCGTAACATCAGTATCACGATGATCGTTGCGACCTTCAAGATAAACCGGTTCGGAACGCTTTATAAGGATTTTGCTCAACGATAAATTTCTAAGTTTTTAGCTAAGATTTAACGTCGAGATGAGGCCTTCTTGAGGTGAAAATGGCTCGTGGCGTAATTCAAGTACGTGCTCCAAACCCACTACTTGAGCTCTCGCATAGCTAGCCTCTTATTGCCCTCGAGTCTGACCCTGAGTCAGGCAAAAAATCGAGTTGGAGGCAGGCTATGTAGAAAAATTTAGTCGGTCAATACACTCAAGGTGATGGATCGCGTTAGAGTACAGTTGCTGACGTTTATTCGACGGTGACCGACTTAGCAAGGTTTCTCGGTTGGTCAACATCAGTTCCTTTAATAATGGCCACATGATACGAGAGTAATTGCAGCGGTATGGTATAAATAATTGGTGCAATTAACGGATCACAACGAGGTACTTGCAGTGCCTTCATTGTTTCGTCGCTGGTAAATGCAGCGTCTTTGTCAGCAAACACATACATTAAGCCGCCACGGGCACGCACTTCTTCTACGTTAGACTTCAATTTTTCAACTAATTCGTTGTTGGGCGCGACTACAATCACTGGCATGTCAGCATCAATTAGTGCCAACGGACCATGCTTCAATTCACCGGCCGCATAGGCCTCAGCATGGATATAGGATATTTCTTTTAGTTTTAAGGCGCCTTCCATCGCGATTGGATACTGATCACCCCGACCTAAAAATAGGCTGTGATGCTTGTCGGCAAAATCCTCTGCCAAGTCTTGAATCGCTTCATCCATACCCAAGGCCTGTTCTATTTTGGCAGGCAGGCTTTGTAAGGCACTAACGATTTGGTCTTCCAGCTCTGTTGACATGCCCTTGTGTCTTCCAATAGCGACAACAAGCATCATCAGCCCCGCTAACTGCACAGTAAAGGCCTTTGTCGATGCAACTCCGATTTCAGCACCCGCTTTCATCAGATAGGTCATGTCGGATTCGCGGGTTAACGAAGAACCCGGAACGTTGCAGATAGTAAGGCTAGCGCTGTAGCCTTGCTCTTTAGCAAGCTTTAGAGCCGCCAATGTGTCAGCCGTTTCACCCGATTGCGAAATAGTGACCAGAAGACTGTTAGGGCGCACAAACGATTTTCGATAGCGGTACTCTGACGCAATTTCAACATTACATGACACATTGGCTAACTGCTCAAACCAATAACGGGCTGTCATCGCTGAGTGGTAACTGGTGCCGCAAGCAATAATTTGTACATGTTCTATGGAAGGTAACAACTCTTCGGCTTGCTCTCCAAAAGCGCTGTCTTGGATGCTGCCATTTACGATGCGATTTTCAAGAGTATTCTGGATAGCCAACGGCTGCTCAAAAATTTCTTTCAACATGTAGTGGCGAAATTTGCCTTTGCCACCAGCGTCATGATCGATGTCTGATTCACGCACTTCGCGCTCAGCAACGTTGCCCTCGGCGTCAAATATAGTTACCGCGTACCGCGTGACTTCAGCGACATCGCCTTCCTCCAAAAAAGAGAAACGCCTTGTGACAGGTAACAAAGCCAGTTGGTCAGAAGCAACAAAATTCTCTCCTATACCGTAACCAACAACTAACGGACTGCCTGAGCGGGCAACAACCAAACGATCTGGTTGCTCCTTGTCCATTACGACTGTGCCATAAGCACCTTCTAACTGTTTAACGGATTTTTGCACTGCGTCTACCAGTGAGGAGGAGGATTTCATCTCACTTTCGATGAGGTGCGCAATCACTTCACTGTCCGTTTCCGTAACAAACTCATAGCCACGCTCCTGTAGAGCAACTCTTAACTCAGCGTGGTTTTCTATGATGCCATTGTGGACAATTACAATTCGATCGCTTGAGGTATGCGGGTGTGCATTTGTTTCGTTGGGTTGGCCATGCGTTGCCCAACGAGTATGCGCAATGCCTGTACCGCCAGAAAGACCAGCGCCTTCAATCGCATCGGCTAAAGCTTTTACTTTCCCCACGCGCCGCACGCGTTGTAGTTCGCAGTTGCTGTTCACAACAGCTACACCCGCTGAGTCATAGCCTCGATATTCCAGTCTCTGCAGGCCTAACAATAGAATGTCTGCTACATCACGTTGCGCAACCGCGCCTACAATTCCACACATATTCTATTTATCCTTCGTGGGCCGTTTCCAGCCATCAATATTGCGTTGTTTACCGCGCCCAACCGCTAACTGGTCGCTCTTGATCGTACGTGTGATAGTTGAACCCGCACCAACGAAACCACCAGATTCTATATCCAGTGGCGCTACTAGAGTGCTATTGGATCCAACGAAAACATCATCGCCCATCGTGGTTTTGAATTTATTCACACCATCGTAATTACAGGTGATCGTTCCTGCGCCTATGTTGGAATTACTACCGATCGTGGTATCGCCTACATAAGACAGATGGTTTATTTTACTGCCCGAGCCTAGCTCAGACTTTTTCATCTCTACGAAGTTGCCAACTTTGGAGCCTGGCCGCATAACACTGCCTGGGCGTAGGCGGGCAAAGGGACCAACTACGCAGTTATCTTCAACAGAAGCGTTTTCGAGAACGCTGTTAGCTTTTATTTCAACACCATCCCCGATGGTGGTATCCGAGATAACACAATTAGGACCAATGACGACGTTACTGCCAATCTCGACATTGCCTTCAAATACGCAGTTAACATCAATGCTTGAATCTGTTCCGCATGTCATAGATCCGCGTAGGTCGAAACGCTGTGGGTCTAGAATAGAGACACCGTCGACTAGCAAGTGGTCAGCCTGCTGACGTTGGAACAGACGTTCAAGGGCTATTAATTGCTGCCGGCTATTGACACCTTCAACTTCAGCCCGGCTTCCAGGATGTACAGCCTTGACACCAACACCAGAGCTGGCAGCCATTTCTATAAGATCTGTTAGGTAGTATTCATTCTGGGCGTTGCTATTGGACAGCTTTGGTAGCCATTCAATCAAGTGCTTCGTAGGTACGGCCATAAAACCGGTATTGATTTCCTGCACCTTTAGTTGCTCGTCAGAAGCGTCTTTCTGCTCAACATTGGCGATAACCTCACCCGACTCATTTCGAATTATCCGCCCGTAGCCGGTAGGGTCATCAAAGATGGCCGTCAAAAGTCCAAGCTGACCATCTTTGGTGCAGTCAAGGAGTGTCTCAAGAGTGGCCACTGAAATTAACGGTACATCACCGTAAAGAATGATTGATACGCTGTCTTCTCGAAGACTGGGAAGCGCTTGCTGCACCGCGTGACCCGTTCCGAGCTGCTCGGATTGCATTGCGAATTGTATGTCATCGCCGTTGTCTAGTGCTTTTACCTGGTCAGCACCATGCCCTATGACAATATTGAGCTTAGAGTTGGGTAACTGGCGGGCAGCATCGATGACATGGGCTAGCATCGCCTTGCCGGCAATAGGATGCAAGACCTTGGGAAGCGCAGAACGCATTCGAGTGCCTTGTCCCGCGGCCAGAATTATCACATCAACATTCAAATGAGGGTGCTCCGATTATCTGCTGGATATAAACGCTAACTGATCATTCCTCACCTAACGGTAAGTTTTTGAAAGCTATCCATAAAAAGTAGCATAAAAAAGGGGGGCCATAGCCCCCCTTGATCATTCAATGTTGTGAAATCTTACTTCACTTTCTTACGCAGCGCTTGAAGCGTTCGTAGTTGAGCAGCGGCCTCTGCCAAGCGGGCTGTGGCTTTGCTGTAGTCTACATCGGACGTTTTCTGAGCTAATTCCTGCTCGGCGCGCTTTTGCGCTTCCTCGGCGGCCGCTTCATCAAGGTCGTCAGCACGAATGGCTGTGTCAGCCAGCACTGAAATGGTGCCGCTTTGGACCTCAAGAAAGCCACCTGAAGCATAGTAGATTTGCTCTTCGCCGCCCTGCACCGTAATGCGGATAGGGCCGGGGCTTAAACGTGTCAGCAGAGGGGCGTGGCCGGGGTAGATCCCCAGCTCACCGCTCATGCCAGTGGCAGAAATGACTTCCACCTGGCCGGAGAAGATCTCTTCCTCCGCGCTGACAATGTCGCAATGCGCTGTCATAGCCATAGTTAAGTGCCTATTCGGTCTGTTTACATGCTCGCGGCTTTTTCAACCGCTTCGTCTATACCGCCAACCATATAGAAGGCCTGCTCTGGCAGATGGTCGTATTCTCCGTCTAAAATACCCTTAAATGCAGCGATCGTGTCTTTAAGTGACACGTACTTGCCAGGCGACCCGGTGAAGATTTCCGCCACAAAGAATGGCTGGCTAAGGAAGCGCTGTATCTTACGAGCGCGACTTACCGTCTGCTTGTCTTCTTCAGACAGCTCGTCCATTCCGAGTATAGCGATAATGTCTTTCAACTCTTTATAACGCTGCAGTACTGATTGTACGCCACGGGCTATGTCGTAATGCTCTTGGCCTATAACCAGTGGGTCCAACATACGTGAGGTTGAATCCAATGGATCAACCGCTGGGTAAATACCCAGTTCTGCAATTTGCCGTGACAATACCAACGTAGCATCAAGGTGAGCAAAAGTGGTGGCAGGCGAGGGGTCAGTCAAATCGTCTGCCGGCACGTATACCGCCTGGAATGAGGTGATCGAGCCAGTTTTAGTCGAGGTAATACGCTCTTGCAAGGCACCCATTTCTTCCGCCAGTGTTGGCTGATAGCCCACTGCTGAAGGCATACGACCTAGCAATGCCGACACCTCGGTTCCTGCCAGTGTGTAACGATAAATGTTGTCAACGAAGAACAGTATATCGCGACCTTCGTCACGGAATTTCTCCGCCATCGTCAGGCCGGTCAAAGCAACACGCAGTCTGTTTCCGGGTGGCTCGTTCATCTGGCCGTATACCATGGCCACTTTCGATTTCGAGAACTCTTCAACGTTTACAACGCCGGCTTCCTGCATCTCGTAATAAAAATCATTACCTTCACGAGTTCGCTCACCAACACCCGCAAATACAGACAAACCAGAGTGTGCTGTAGCAATGTTGTTAATCAATTCCATCAGCGTTACGGTTTTACCAACACCCGCTCCACCAAACAAACCAATCTTACCGCCTTTGGCGATCGGCATAATCAGGTCAACAACCTTAATACCGGTTTCTAACAGCTCAACACTGGCCGCCTGCTCTTCATAGCTAGGTGGCGCGCGATGTATAGGCATGCGCTCTTTCTCGCCAATCGGACCTTTGTCGTCGATTGGGTTACCCAGTACATCCATGATGCGACCAAGGGTTTCCATGCCTACTGGCACAGACAAAGCACTGCCGGTGTTAGCCACCTGCAAGCCGCGCTTAACGCCTTCGGTTGAACCCATGGCAATGGTGCGCACGATGCCGTCGCCAAGCTGCTGTTGTACTTCCAACACCAGCTCTTTACCGTCAACGTTTAGTGCGTCATAGATATTGGGTACTGCTTCGCGGTCAAACTCCACGTCGATAACAGCGCCAATAACCTGAACGATACGTCCGCTACTCATTTGTTGTGTCCTCTTTCGTTAACACTGCTTTTTATGTTCGAAAAAAGACTTCTGCCTGTTTTCGAACCCGCTAATTGAAAATGCGATTTCCAAATAGCTCACATTTTACTTCGTCAAATGCAGGTGCATCCATGCACCTGAATAATGTATTCCGTTTTCAACCAAACTCAACTAACAGCCGCTGCACCACTAACAATTTCTGATAGTTCCTGGGTAATCGCAGTTTGTCGGGCCTTGTTGTATATAAGTTGCAACTCATCAATCAAGTCGCCAGCGTTATCAGTCGCACTCTTCATAGCGATCATACGCGCTGCTTGTTCACA
Source organism: Pseudomonadales bacterium (assembly GCA_045106985.1). GTDB lineage: Bacteria > Pseudomonadota > Gammaproteobacteria > Pseudomonadales > JAUIET01 > JAUIET01. The sequence continues at coordinate 170,612 of JBGCFQ010000009.1, forward strand.
GGCCAGGTTTTCAACCACGCCCTGATACACTTGAGATTCAATAAAGCGCCCAAGTAAATCTGTTAACAATTCGTTGGCATCATCAGGCTCGTAAATATAATCCCAATGCGCTTTTTTCATTTCAGCATCGTCTGCCGGTGGCAAGGGCAACAGTTGCTCTACCGTGGGCTGCTGAGTCATGGTGTTCACAAACTTATTACTGACCAAATATAACTTGTCTAGCTTGCCTTCATCGAAAGCATCCAACATAACTTTAACGGCACCAATCAGGTCAGCAACCTGGGGGGCATCACCAAGATCTTTAGTCGAGGCAATAACGTTACCGCCAACACTGTTGAAAAAGCCCATCGCTTTTCCGCCGATTAAGGCCAAATCAACATCCACGCCTTGGTCAGACCACTCTTGCATAGAACGAATAGCTGCTTTAAATGTGTTGATGTTCAAGCCGCCACACAATCCCCGGTCACTGGAGATAATGATGTAGCCAACACGTTTTACCGCACGCTCATTAATATACGGGTGTTGAAATTCAGCGTTAGACAATGCGATATGACTAACCACTGAGCGAATATGTTTGGCGTAGGGCTTGCCCGCCTGCATGCGTTCCTGCGCTTTGCGCATTTTGCTTGCCGCCACCATCTCCATCGCACTGGTAATTTTTTGAGTACTACCAATACTGTTGATTTTGGTGCGTATTTCTTTTCCGACCGCCATGCTCTGTGCTCTCCGCTATCTGCCTGTTGTTGCCGTGGTGTTCGACTTACCAGGTTTGCGTAGAAACGAACTTGTCCATCGCTTCTTTAAAGGTATTTACAACGTCATCGTCGTATTTGCCGCTGTCATTGATGTCCTTCATCAAATCGCCGTACGTGCTGTTCATGTACGAATGCAGCGCAGCTTCAAAGTCGGCAATTTTTTCTACCGTTACTTCCTTCAAATACCCTTCGTTAGCGGCGTACAAACTCGTTGCCATTTCACTTACTGACAGAGGCGAGTATTGCTTTTGCTTCATCAACTCAGTGACGCGCTCACCATGGTCCAACTGGGCTTTGGTGGCTTCATCAAGGTCGGAAGCAAACTGCGAGAATGCCGCCAGTTCGCGATACTGCGCCAGCGCGGTACGAATACCACCAGCCAGTTTCTTGATGATTTTTGTTTGTGCTGAACCACCTACGCGAGACACCGACAATCCGGCGTTAATAGCGGGTCGTGTACCAGCGTTGAACAAATCAGACTCAAGGAAGATTTGGCCGTCCGTGATTGAAATTACGTTGGTCGGAACAAAGGCTGATACATCACCGGCTTGCGTTTCAATAACAGGCAGCGCTGTGAGTGATCCGGTCTTACCTTTTACTTCACCGTTGGTGAACTTTTCAACGTAATCAGCATTAACTCGAGCTGCGCGCTCCAACAAACGAGAGTGCAAATAGAATACGTCACCGGGGTAGGCTTCTCGGCCCGGCGGACGACGTAGCAACAATGAAATTTGACGATAAGCCCAGGCTTGCTTGGTTAAATCATCATAAATAATCAGGGCGTCCTGACCGCGATCGCGATAGTACTCTCCCATGGTGCAGCCTGAGAACGGTGCCAGGAATTGCATTGAAGCGGGATCTGAAGCACCAGCCATTACAACAGTGGTGTGATCCATTGCGCCATGTTCTTCCAGCTTTCGAACAAGTGATGCAACAGATGATTGTTTTTGACCAATCGCAACGTAGATACACTTAATGCCAGTGTCTTTCTGGTTGATGATGGCGTCAATCGCAATGGCCGTTTTACCGATCTGGCGATCACCAATAATCAATTCGCGCTGTCCGCGACCAATTGGCACCATGGCATCAATTGCCTTCAAGCCAATTTGTACTGGCTGGTCAACCGACTGGCGCGCAATAACACCTGGTGCTACTTTTTCTACCGCGTCATTCAAATCAGCATTAATCGGACCTTTGCCGTCTAATGGTGAGCCCAATGCGTCTACAACACGTCCTTCTAGAGCCGGACCAACCGGTACTTCCAAAATGCGACCTGTGCAGCGGCAAGTTTGCCCCTCACGAAGTGACTTGTACTCGCCCAGAACAACTGCGCCAACCGAGTCACGCTCCAGGTTCAACGCCATTCCGTAAATGCCGCCTTCAAACTCAACCATTTCACCGTACATCACATCGGCCAAGCCGTGGATGCGGATAATACCGTCAGAAACGCTGACAATAGTGCCTTCGTTCTGTGCTTCAGTAGCAACATCAAGCTGATCAATCCGTTGTTTGATGATCTCGCTGATTTCTGCTGGATTCAGCTGTTGCATTCTTAAATCCTCTACCGTTAAACGTTAGGTGTATGTGTGTATTGTAGTTTGGGCTATGTGCCCATGGCCTCTGCCAATTTACCGAGCTTGGCGCGTACCGAGTCGTCAATTACCAGGTCACCGGCGCGAATTAACACGCCACCAAGTAGATCTTTATTCACTGTGCTATTCACGTTAACACTGCGATCAAGCTTCTTTGCAAGCGCGTCGGCCAGCCGTTGTTCCGTCGCTGAATCTACATCGAATGCAGAGCTTATTTCTACATCCACCGTGCGCTCGCGATTAGCCTTGAACTGTTCGAACTGGCTGGACACTTCCGGCAGCAAACTCAAACGTCCGTTTTCAGCCAATAACTTGACCAGGTTCTGCATTTTCGCAGACAGCGCCTCGCCACACACAGTAATTACCGCATCCGCTTGCTGCTCTGCCGTTAAGGACGGCGAACCATACAATGCTTCTACTTTATCGTGCTGCGAAACCGCGCTTAATAACTGCAGAGCCTCAGACCACTCTTGCAGTGCATTACTGCTATTAGCTTGGTCAAAAGCAGCGCGAGCGTAAGGTCGGGCGAGTGTTGCTAATTCAGCCATTCGCGTCGTCCTTACAAGTCAGCTGCGAGCTTATCAAGCATTTGCTGATGCGCGCTCTGATCTACGGATGACTGCAGTATTTTCTCAGCGCCACTTACTGCCAGAGTTGCTACCTTAGAGCGCAAGTCTTCGCGCGCCCGGTTGTACTCTTGGTCAATATCAGCTTGTGCCGATTCTTTAATGCGATCGCCTTCAATACGTGCCTGATCTTTGGCTTCGTCTACTATCTGCCCAGCTCGCTTGTTCGCTGCATCAATAATTCCAGATGCTTCCGCTTTTGCTTCGCGCAATTTATCCGCAGCACTGTCCTGAGCAAGCGCAAGGTCTGTTTGCGCACGCTCGGCTGCATTTAAGCCGTCAGCTATCTCTTTTTGCCGTGCCTGCATAGCTTCAATAATCGGTGGCCAGACATACTTTCTGCAAAACCATACGAATAGAACAAAGCTAATAAGCTGTGCCAGCAGTGTAAGATTAATATTCACTTCTCTACACCTCGTGCCGTGTTTGTACTGTTAACAAGGGGGAATTCACGCTACGCGTGAGCGCCGTGCTTACAGAGCGAACAGGATATAGAAGCCAATACCAACACCAATCATTGGTACCGCATCAACAAGACCCATCATAATGAAAAATTGGGTTCGTAGCAGTGGTATCAGTTCTGGTTGGCGAGCTGCACCTTCCAAAAACTTACTGCCTAGAATGCCCACACCGACGGCGGCGCCTATGGCACCTAAACCCATTATCAGTGCTCCCGCGAGGGTAATGATTGCTGCTTCCATTGTTTTCTCCTATTAAGAGTCGAACGTTTTAAACATAAAGGCGCTGGCTATGCCGTTCTAGGCGGTTACCGACATCCAGTTAATGGTGATCATGCGCCATGGCTAGATACACCACGGTCAAGATCATGAAAATAAAGGCCTGTAGAGTGATAATCAAAATATGAAATATCGCCCAGGGAACAGACAGTGTCCATTGAAGGTAAAACGGCAGCAGGCCAATGATGATAAACACCATTTCGCCAGCATACATATTACCGAACAATCTCAACGCCAAAGAAATTGGTTTAGCGATCAAACCAACCAGCTCTAAGAACAAGTTAAAAGGCATGGCCCATTTGGGCAATGGCTGGAATGCCAGCTCGGCAGCAAAACCACCAACACCTTTCTCTTTAATGCTGTAATACAAAATCATTATAAACACACCAAGCGCCATTCCGGCGGTGGCATTAACATCGGTGGTGGGTACCACGCGCATATAATGTATATCCATCATCTGCGCGACGTATGGAATCCAGTCTACGGGAACCAAATCCATTAGGTTTTGCAGAAAAATCCAAACAGCGACGGTTAAGCCTATGGGCGCTATCCAGGGGTTGTTGTGATGAAAAATACTCTTAACATTGTCGTCTACGAAATCAACGATCATCTCAACAAAGTTTTGTAGGCCGTCTGGCACACCGGTAGTCACTTTGTCGGCCGCTTTCTTAAACACCAACAAAAACAGTATGCCTAAAAAGAGAGACCAAAACATTGTGTCTACATGTATGGCCATAAAGCCCATGTCAGCTGCTTCTGCTGCGTTATGTGCCATTGTCCAAGCAGAGGCTTCAAGCGTCTCTCCGCTTTCCCGCACATAGCCAGCTGGCAGTTTGCCATAGGTCAAGTTAACCAGGTGATGCTGTATATATTCGGTCGATGTAAGTGTATCGCCTGCCATATTGTCCTAAAACCCCAGTTAGTTATTGGTCTGCTTCGCGCTCAACAATGTCGCGGAACCCAACAGACCACCCATTAATACTGTTCCAAACGTCGCAAATAGTGCGGCGTGATTTAGCGGTGAAAACAACTTGAATACCGCTGCAAATAAAAACGCTGTTAATAACAGCTTGCCTAATTCCGCCTGATAAAAGCTGCCTAAAACTTTGGCTGCTGAGCGAGTTTGATTGTATGCAAACGCCCGCCAGGAAAAATACGCTGCTGGAATAACGACTATAAGCCCGCCCAGTAGCGCTGAAATTGCTGCATGTTGCCCAAACACTCCCCATGCAACACTTGTTGCCAGTGCTGTTAAAAAACACTGCAAACCGATTAATCGGTATGTGGGTGGTTTACTGATACTTGCAGAACTGCGTATCAGAACCATGATTCTTGCCCCTATTGCGCGCGCGAATTATAGGGATATTGGCTCTGTTAGGCAACCGCGACAAACTTACATTTTGAAAGTAGTCGCTGAAAGGCAGCGATTTTCGCGTCCTGCTTAACTGAAATTCTAGTTTGGCATACGGTTAAGCAAAAGCAATGACCTTGTCAGTTATAAAAAGTCTGAAAAGTCGCTACCACTTAGCTTCAAGAAATATGGTTCAACAAGCCATCCAACTCGTCCACACTGTTGTAAGTAAAGGTCACACTGCCTTTACCGTCGTCCTTGTGTGAAATATCTACTGGCAGACCAACTTTCTCGCCTAACTCTTGTTCCAGCCTTAGGGTGTCATTCGATTTGGTTTTTTTAGCTACAACTTTTACCACGGGGTTTTGTGATGCACGCACGAGAGCTTCAGTTTGGCGGACTGTTAGGCCTTGGCTAACTACTTTTCTAGCAATATCAGACTGCGGACCCGCGTCTAGCCCAAGTAGGGCGCGCGCGTGCCCCATTTCGAGGTCTCCGTGCTCTAATAATGTTCTCACTTCGGCTTGCAATTGATTCAGGCGCAACAGGTTAGTGACGGTCGTTCTTGACTTGCCAACAGCATCGGCAATTTCCTGATGCGTAAGTTCAAACTCAGACTGCAAACGCAGCAAGGCCATCGCCTCTTCCATGGGGTTCAGATCTTCTCGCTGTATGTTCTCGATCAAGGCCATCGCTATGGCGGCCTCATCGGGAACATCTTTGATCATTGCAGGAATACTGTCTAAGCCTGCTTGTTGGCTGGCTCGCCAACGTCTCTCTCCCGCTATAATTTCGTACTGACCCATTCCTACTGGTCTAATAACAATAGGCTGCATAACACCCTGAACCCTAATAGAGGCAGCCAGCTCTTCCAATGCCTCAGGGTGCATATCTCGCCTGGGCTGGTATTTACCTGGGCGGATGAGATCTATCGGTACTTCTTGTAACGGCGATTTTGATGACTTGTTCGCTGAATTGTTATCCGCTGTGCTCGCATTAGCTGAAGAAACAACAGTATCTCCAGCTGCGTTTGTTAATGCAGATTGAGTACCTGAGCTAGCACCAAGGAGAGCGTCTAAGCCGCGCCCCAAACCTTTCTTTTTTGCTGCCATATACGTGCCTAATGGTTCTCACTTAGAGTTTGTGAATCTTCTTGTTCATGGCGACGAAGCATTTCTCCTGCCAACGCCAAGTACGCTAAAGCACCTTTCGATTGTCTGTCATAAGCCAGTACTGGTTGACCAAAACTGGGAGCCTCAGCCAAACGAACATTGCGCGGTATTACTGTGCGATAAACCCGATCGCCAAAATGCTGTAACAATTGATCAGATACATCGCGGGTCAGCGAGTTTCTTGGGTCGTACATTGTGCGAAGCAGTCCTTCTACTCGCAGTTGGGCATTTAAGCTTTGTTGAACACGAGACACTGTATTTAGTAATCCGCTCAATCCCTCCAGAGCAAAATACTCACATTGCACTGGAATAAATACACCATCAGCAGCAACAAGGGCATTCACGGTTAACATGTTCAATGATGGCGGGCAATCGATAACAATATAGTCGTAGTTTGATTTTTCCTCAGCCAAGGCCGTCCTAAGACGAAATTCCCTGTTTTCGAGGTCTAGTAACTGTACTTCTGCAGCGGTAAGGTCACTGTTACCAGGTAATAAATCGTATCCACCGTCTGGAGAGCGTTGCAACACTTCACGTACCGGTGTTGCTTGGGTAAGCACGTCGTAGGCCGAGAGCTCCAATTCCTCTTTATTAACGCCGCTGCCCATGGTCGCGTTACCTTGAGAATCAAGATCAATCAACAATACCTTTTTCTTGGTTGCCGCTAAGGACGCACAAAGGTTTATCGCAGAAGTAGTTTTGCCGACCCCACCTTTCTGGTTGGTAACGGCGAATGTTCGGTTTGAGCTCATTTTATAAATTCGAACAGGTGCCGGGCTTCCGCCACATTGGGTAAAGCCACACAGCGAGCCAAAGTAAACGTTTTGTCTACATCCCGCAACTCTTGTTCAATTTTCTGGCCTTTCATAAAGCACAGTCGGCCATTTTCAGCACAAAGATGATGGCTTTGCTTAAGACCCTGCGCCATTGACGACCAAGCACGGCTAATTACTCTGTCAAAGCGCTGCTCTGGCTTAAATTGCTCGGCGCGACTATGAACGACCTCAATATTAGATAAGCCCAACTCTACGCCAGCCTGAAACAAAAAACGGGTTTTTTTGCTATTACTGTCCAACAACGTGATATTTACCTCAGGCAAAGCTACTGCCAGCGGTAAGCCGGGGAAGCCTGCACCCGTTCCAACATCTACCCAACACTCACCTGCTAATTCACGATCCTCAGGTATCAGTTCAGACAAGTACGGCAGCACACTTAAACTGTCGAGCAAATGACGCTTCACAATCGATGCCTCAGTGCTCAACCCAATTAGGTTAAAGGCTTTATTCCAGTGCAGCAGCAGATCTGCAAACAGCATTAGTTGTTCTTGCTGCGACTCGCCGAGACTTACGCCAATAAGTCTCAACCCATCACTGAGCTCGCGAGAGTTCAGCGCCATGACCGTGTTTCTTTAAATAAATAAGTAAAAGAGAGATAGCCGCTGGCGTGACCCCGGGGATACGGGCCGCTTGGCCCAGGTTTTCAGGACGCGTTTCTCGAAGCTTCTGTTGAACCTCGTTGGACAATCCACCCACTGAACTGTAATCAAAGCTCTTGGGGATGATTTGCCCTTCGCTGCGTTTTAAGCGCTCAATGTCCTCTTTCTGGCGCTCTATGTAGCCAGCGTATTTGATATCTACTTCAACTTGTTCTGCAACCGCGAAAGTGGGCAGTGGCCTATCGTGGGCCGCGCACAACGTTTTAAAATTCAACTCAGGCCGCTTTAGCAAATCAACAAGCTTGTGCTCGTGACTCAATGGTTTATCAAATAGCGGTTCTAAATGCTGTGCCGCGTTACTGCCAGCTTGAACCCAATTAGAGTTAAGCCAACTATTTTCCTCTGCGATAGCATTCATTTTTGTTTCAAAAGATTGCCAGCGATAATCGCTCACTAGCCCAAGATGTCGGCCAATCTCTGTCAGTCGGCGGTCAGCATTATCTTCTCTAAGCGATAAACGATACTCAGCCCGGCTGGTAAACATACGATAAGGTTCACTGGTTCCCAGTGTAATCAAATCATCGACTAATACACCAAGATACGCCTGATCTCTGCGGGGCCACCAAGGGTCTTTGTTTTGAACCTTAAGTGCTGCGTTTAGCCCTGCAAGCAATCCCTGAGCAGCAGCCTCTTCATAACCTGTCGTGCCATTGATTTGCCCAGCAAAATACAAACCATCAATAAACTTGGTTTCCAAAGTGTGCCTAAGGTCTCGAGGATCAAAAAAATCGTATTCGATGGCGTAACCTGGACGAGTTATATGCGCTTTTTCGAAACCCTTAATAGAACGGACAAATTGCATTTGAACATCAAAAGACAATGAAGTCGAAATGCCGTTCGGATACAACTCATTAGTATTCAAACCTTCTGGTTCAATGAAAATTTGGTGCGAGTTCTTATCGGCAAAGCGAACAATTTTATCTTCTATCGAGGGGCAGTAACGAGGACCGGTTCCTTCAATAACCCCACCGTACAAAGGTGAACGATCCAAGCCATTACGAATAAATTCGTGTGTTTGTTCGTTGGTATGAGTTATGTGGCACATAACTTGGCGTGGATGATGAGATGGGTCGCCTAAATAAGACATTACCGGCCGAGGAGTATCACCTGGCTGTTCTTGTAACTCTGTAAAATCCACGCTGCGAGCATCAATTCTTGGTGGAGTTCCTGTTTTTAAGCGACCAACATTAAAAGGCATTTCGCGTAGACGATCTGCCAGAGCAATAGAAGGGGGGTCACCTGCTCGACCACCAGAATGATTCTCCATTCCAATGTGTATTTTACCTCCAAGAAAAGTGCCAGTGGTTAAAATGACGGTCTTTGATCGAAATGACAAACCCATCGCTGTTACTACACCACGTACTTGTTCTCCCTCGATAATAAGGTCATCTACGCCTTGCTGAAAAATCTTAAGACTCTCCTGCTGTTCCAACGTTTCTCTTATCGCAGCTTTGTAAAGCACTCGATCTGCCTGAGCTCGACTGGCTCTAACCGCAGGCCCTTTTCTCGCATTCAGAACACGAAACTGTATGCCGGCACGGTCAGTAGCTTCTGCCATCGCTCCGCCCAGCGCATCGATCTCTTTAACCAGATGACTTTTACCGATGCCACCTATTGCCGGGTTACAGGACATTTGCCCTAGAGTTTCAACATTATGGGTCAACAGCAGCGTATTCATGCCCATTCTTGCAGATGCTAATGCTGCCTCAGTGCCGGCATGGCCACCACCGATTACGATTACGTCGAATATTTCCGGATAGTTAGTCACAACTGTTCCAGGAGGATAATTTTGGGTCGGCGATTATACATGACAAGTCCATAAAAGAATTTTTCAACTGATTACTGGTTTTGTTATCTGTTTTACTTATATTGAGTACTGAATGATTTGCCCTCGATTTGTTTTACAGTAGATTAATATAGTTATTATTAGCTAGCACCCTAACTGTGGAAGGTATTAAAAAAAATATTTAAATCAATTACTTATTATTATAAATGGCAATGATAAGAGGGTTGGAAGAGATAGGATAGCTTGTGGTAATGGTTGTACAGACTGTGGAAAGAATGGGCTAATAAACTCCTTATATGTTTCGTTTTCTACCACTCCCATGAAATACCGGCTTATTCACAGGCTACTCCAGTACTTATTCTTCTATCCTATTTGGTCCAGTTCCACTAACTATCGCAGTGCGTGGCTGTTACTTGCCTATGCAAAAATTGGAAAATATCTCTCCCAGCAGAGCATCTGAGCTTACTTTTCCGGTTATATCATCCAAACAATACTGTGCCTGGCGAAGATCTTCAGCCAGTAACTCTCCGGCACCAGTGGATTTGAGTTGCTGGTGGCCCTGTTCAATCAACGCTAGCGCCCTGCGTAAGGCATCAAGGTGTCGCCTTCGAGCAGTAAAAGGGCTGGCATCTGCGCCGCTGTAACCTACATGTTTCTTTATGGTGGTTTTTAGTCGATCAGTACCTACCCCAGTTTTTGCTGATATGACGCAATGTTGGGTAAGCTCTTGTAAATAATTTGCTCTTTCTGCGGAGAGTAGGTCAATTTTATTGTAGATGATCAGTGTTCGAGCCAGCGTAATATCGCTAGGTGGCTCTCCGGGCCATAGTGATTGAACTGTGTCTTCTTCGTTGTTTGCCGTTGCTGTCTGTGCATCTACTATAAGAAGTATTAGGTCAGCTTTGTCGAATTCAGCGCCTGCTCGCTTGATACCTTCACGCTCTATGGTATTTGTTGTTGCGCGCAAACCTGCCGTATCAATCAAATGAATAGCTAAACCATCTATGTGGATGTGTTGTCGGAGAACATCCCGTGTTGTGCCAGCTATATCGGTCACAATGGCTGCGTCGGTACCTGCCAATGCGTTCAATAAGCTGGATTTTCCAGCATTAGGCCTACCCGCGATGGCGACAGATATGCCTTCTTTAAGTAGCGTACCCTGCCGGGTAGTTTTTACGGCGTTGGAAAGAGTGGTCTTTAAATGTTCCAAGCTCGTATGTAGTTGCTGATCATTTAGAAAATCGATCTCTTCCTCAGGGAAGTCCAATGCGGCTTCCACAAAGATGCGAGCTCTCATTAGCTGGTCAGCTAATTCGTTTAACAAAGAAGAAAACTCTCCGTGCAAACTTTTTAGAGCGCCACGCGCTTCTTGCTCTGATCCGCTGTTTATCAGGTCTGCAATGGCTTCTGCTTGAACAAGATCAATTTTGTTGTTGAGAAATGCGCGCTCACTGAATTCACCGGCTCGAGCTTGGCGAGCACCCAGCCGAATAGCTTCGCTTAATACGCTGTCGAGAACAATTGGCCCACCATGAATCTGAAGCTCTACTACGTCTTCACCAGTGAACGAGTTTGGTGCTGGAAAGAACAGCGCAATACCACTGTCGAGCAGTTGTTTAGACTCATCGAGGTAGGCATAGAATTTGCGAAAATGCGCTTGCCTAGGTGTGAGCGGTTTACCGCTGAGTTGTTCAGCAATTGTGAGGCTAGACGAACCACTTAGCCGAACGATACCAATACCACCCATTCCAGCCGCAGTTGCCACCGCGGCGATGGTGTCGGTATCCAGCAACCTAGTGGTGTCTGGGGCGTTTGGCTTTTGTTCCACCGTTGCCTCCATTGACGTAAGCGGCCAATGAGTAAAGTCTTACTTTTTAGCCGCCGCTTCTATCTGCCTAGTGATAATCCACTGCTGAGTCATAGATAACAAATTGTTTGTTAGCCAATAAAGCACCAAGCCTGCCGGGAAAAACAAGAACAGGAATGTCATTACGACGGGCATCCATTGAAATATTTTTGCCTGCATCGGGTCAGGCGGTGGCGGATTGAGTTTCTGCATGAACCACATGCTTAAGCCCATCAATATTGGCAATACGAAATAAGGGTCCATCGCCGACAAATCTTTAATCCAACCCATGAAAGGCGTATGTCGCAGTTCCACGCTCTCCATAAGCGTCCAATACAAGGCAATGAATACCGGCATTTGAATCAACATAGGTAGGCAGCTACCTAGCGGGTTGATCTTCTCTTTCTTATAGAGTTCCATCATCGCTTGAGAATACTTCTGCTTATCTTCACCGTAGCGATCTTTAAGCTCTGCTAATTTAGGTGCTACGACACGCATTTTCGCCATTGATTTGTAGCTAGCGGCAGATAATTGAAAGAAGGCCAGCTTTATCAGAAAGGTCAGACCAACTATGCTCCAGCCCCAGTTACCTATAAATCCATACAACCAGTTCAATACCCAAAACAACGGCTGAGCAATCCACCACAACCAACCATAATCTACAGTCAGGTCAAGACCAGGCGCTATTTCTTCAAGCACATATTGATCTTTTGGGCCGGCATAAAAGTCAGCGCCAATAGCGCCGCTGCTATTGGCTGCAACCGATATCGGCGCACCAGTCATTCGCATTATATTGGCGTTGGAGCGAGTTACCGTGGAGGAATAGTTAGTTCGCTGATCGGCAGGCGGTATCCAAGCACTGATAAAGTAGTGCTGAACCATCGATAACCAACCGCCCGTTTCGGATGACTTATAAGGTGAATCTTTTATGTCATCAAATTCTACTTTAACGTAAGGCTCATCTTCGGTAGTCGTAGCAAAGCCCAGATAATTGGCCATCCCCATACCGCCGTTGTTAGAACCCGGGTCGGCGGAATTATCTCGTTTTATTTGAGCAAACAAGGCGGCCTGCCAGTTTTCCTCACTTCGGTTATTTATTTTGTACTCTATATTCACAAGGTAAGAGTTTCGCTGAAATGTGAACACTTTAAGGACATCAATATTTTCCTGCCCATCAAAGCTAAGCGTAACCACGAGTGAGTCTTCCTCGTCATTCATGCTATAACTAGAAGATTGACTGGCAAATAGCGGCCGTACACCGCCGGCCTTGTCTGTTGCATTAGGACCGATAAGCCCGCTTTGCGCTATATAAGTAAGTGAGCTGTTTCTATTGAGCAATATAAAAGGTTCATCGCTGTCTAACTCTGTTTTATGTTTTGGCAAGGCGACATAAACAATATCACCACCGAGCGGATCTATTCGAACATCCAGCGAATCTGTCTTTACGCTTATTAAATCTGAAGAAGTGCTTGCCTGTTCTTCTATCGCAGCATTTGTTACTAGCTCTTGCCCAGGTATATCAGCTTCTAAATCCTCGAACCCTTCCTCGCCTTCCATAAAAGCTGCGGAAGAGTTCGCGGCAGGTGCCTGAGCGCCGTTTGGAATAGTTTGGTCTATTACTGCTGCGCTGCTAGTCGGCCCGCTTTGATCGACCTTAACGGCAGAGAAATCCTGCCATCGATTCATCAGCAATAATGCGCAGAGCATCATGGCGCCGATCAGGGAGTAACGATAAATTTCCATCTATAAAATCTCTATTTAGAACGTTCGATACGTTCAGAATTTTGGTAGGAGTTGCAAGCACATGTTTGCGCAAGCGCTTGTGAGCTTTGTTCTTCTAGAGTTGGGATAACTTGACCAGGCACGGGATCAACACCGCCGTACGAAAAAGGATTACAGCGAAGTAGCCGCCCTATTGCGAGGTAGGTTCCTTTTATAGGGCCGTGCAGCAATAGCGCTTGACGAGCGTACTCTGAGCAGCTTGGATAATAGCGACAGTGTTGAGGGCCTAACATAGGGCTAATAAAAAGCTGGTAGCCACGTATTAAGGAGTGCAGCGTTCGGGCAACAACACCCTTTGGCAGGACGTTACCGCTTAGCGCTGCTTCGGTCGTTTTATGTGTGTCTATCTGAGGGTTCATGATGTGCTGACATGCCCGGCTTTGCAGGCTTTCTTTGTCAATACGCCCCATAGGCGTTCTATCTCACGGCTAAGCGCCACATTGCTTTGTTCCGCTAAGCCCCTGCGGGCTAAGAAAACGATATCAACAGTGGGCAGATTTGTGGTGGTTCTGAATGATTCCCGAACCAATCGTTTAATCCGATTTCGGTCGACCGCTAAGCGAACATTTTTTTTACTGATAACCAAGCCAAGGCGGGGAATGCCTTGAGTGTTGTGCCTGGCAAGGATCAGAATGGTTTTGCTTGAAACTTTGAAGTCGGCTTGTTCAAAAACTGGGCCGTAGTCGGCCGCACAAAGCAGTCTACACTGCTTTGTGAATGAGAAAGAGTTAGCCGGCTTTTCGGCAGGCTCTGTGGTAACGCGCACATTAGTACTTAAGCAGACAACCGCTTACGTCCCTTGGCCCTTCTTCGTTTGAGGACAAGTCGGCCGTTTTTAGTGGCCATGCGTGATCGAAAACCGTGAGTGCGCTTTCTTTTCAGTACGCTGGGCTGAAACGTTCTTTTCATCGTTCTACCTGATTTCTTGGCTGTTTTGGGTTGCTGGCTTTTTTAAACTGCAACTTAGCCGGAAAAAAATGAGGCCGCATTGTAGAGAAATAGTTGTTGCTTGGCAATTTTGCTTGCATGGCATTTTTAGCTTAATAAAGTTGCTTGCACTCCCTGTTTAATTCTCTGACCGAAAAGTACCCGTAAAGGTCTTTTGTCGGCTTTGTGGAAAATTAAGAAAAATCGTTCTAATTGAAGTATTTAGAGTATTGCCAAGCCTGTTGTTAGCCTGAGCAAAAGTGGCTGCTTAAGGCTTGTAACGCCACCGATGTTTAACAGCTTAAGCACCGTTTAATAACAACTTATCCACAGGTTTTTTTATTATTGAATAAATATTTATTTTTTCTATAACATTCACTAAAAAGAGTGGTTTTTTGTCTTAAGTAATTGATATATATAGGTTAAGTTATGTACCGTGTAGAGTTAACAGCCGAATAAATATGTGGATAAATACCAAATGTGGCGCTAGAATGCGCGCTCAATAGACGTTTTCACTCGCACTTTGACCACCGCCGCTTTAGGTGAGTCGGAAATATATAATTATGGTTTCAAATCAACCTGCGGGGTTGGCAGCTCGCGCGTCTATGGACGTGGGGTCAAACACCGACACAGAGCTGCTTTGGTCGTCGGTGAGATGCTCTTTAGAAGCCGAGCTACCCAGTCAGCAATTCGCAACATGGATCAGGCCCTTAGCGTTAGGAAAAGACACAGCAGTGATTCAGCTCCTTGCGCCGAACCGTTTTATCAGGGACTGGGTGAGCGAGAAGTATTTGCAGCGCATCAATGAAGTGTTGGCAAACCAGTCTAGCCCCTTAAATGCAGCGATTGCAGTGATGGATGGGTCTCAGTCCTTCAGTCAGGTTAAGCCTGACGAGCCAGTACCAAGCGCCCCATCACATAATATTGTAGCGCCTACTCGAAGTGGCTTGTGGGAAGAGGCTGTTGTTATATCTGAAGAAGAGCAATCGACTGCGGCGATAAGAGAAGATGTGGCCTTTGTTCCAGAGCCAGCGCCCATTGAGCAAAACTGGCAACAGCCGGGTAATAAGGTTCGTGTTGAAGGGAGCTTGAAGCACCGGCACGCCTTGATAGGCAGCTTAAATTTCACGTCTTTCGTTGAGGGTAAATCCAATCAATTGGCTCGAGCTGCGGCCATGCAGGTGGCTGAAAACCCAGGCGGCGCGTATAACCCTCTTTTTATATACGGTGGCACAGGACTGGGAAAAACCCATTTAATGCACTCAGTGGGTAATGCTCTGCTGACCAAAAACCCTAATGCCAAGATTATTTATCTTCATTCAGAGCGATTTGTCGCAGACATGGTGAAGGCTTTGCAGTTAAATGCGATCAACGATTTCAAGCGATACTATCGCTCAGTAGACGCCTTGTTAATTGATGACATTCAATTTTTTGCCAATAAGGAGCGATCGCAAGAAGAGTTTTTTCATACCTTTAATGCCTTGCTTGAAGGTGGCCATCAGATGATTCTGACCTGTGACCGCTACCCCAAGGAAATTAAAGGTCTTGAGGAGCGCTTGAAGTCCCGCTTTGGTTGGGGCCTAACAGTGGCTATAGATCCGCCGGAGCTGGAGACCAGGGCAGCAATTTTGATGAAAAAGGCTGAGCAGACTAAGGTGGATTTGCCTCACGATGTCGCCCTGTTTATCGCTCAGCGAGTAAGATCTAATGTTCGTGATCTAGAGGGCGCGCTAAAGAGAGTGATAGCAAGCGCTAACTTTCACGGCAGACCTATTGATGAGGGCCTTGTTCGAGAGTCCCTAAAGGACCTGTTTGCCCTTCAAGACAGGCAAGTGAGCATGGATAATATTCAGCGAACGGTGGCCGAGTATTACAAAATTAAGTTGTCAGATTTGATGTCAAAACGTCGAAGTCGTTCTGTGGCGCGACCAAGGCAGCTGGCTATGGCCTTGGCCAAAGAGCTCACAAATCATAGTCTGCCAGAAATAGGCAACGGTTTTGGTGGAAAAGACCATACAACAGTAATGCATGCTTGCAAAAAAATCGCTGAATTACGTGAATCTGACAGCGATGTTGGCGAAGACTATAAAAACTTGTTGCGGTCGCTGACAACCTAAGCACAATGTACAAAGCAAGAGTCAACGGCCAACAGCTATTTTTTAGCAACAGCATTAAGCTGTGAACAACATAGGGTAGAGAAAAAAGATCATGAAATTCGTCTGTTCACGTGAGGCCTTACTTCGGCCGCTTAATGTCGTGGTTGGTGTTGTGGAACGGCGCCAAACTTTGCCTATATTGGCTAACGTATTATTGAGCTTGGTGGGCAACAAGCTGTCATTAACAGGTACTGACCTAGAAGTGGAGCTTCTAGGTCGCGTAAACCTTGAGGAGCCCGGTCAGGATGGCGACATAACGGTGCCAGCCCGAAAACTAACAGATATTTGTAAATCTCTTCCAGAGGGCAGTCAGCTAGAGATTAGTCAGGATGAGCAGAAGCTTATAGTAAAGAGTGGTCGGAGCCGCTTTAGCTTGGCAACTTTGTCAGCGGACGATTTCCCTAATGTCGATGAGGACGCAGAGCAAAGCGAATTCAGTATCTCTCAATCACAGCTAAAGAGGCTAATTGATAGAACATCTTTCGCCATGGCGCAGCAAGATGTGCGCTACTATCTTAATGGAATGCTATTTGAACTATCAGTAGGAGGCCTAAAGCTGGTGGCTACTGATGGCCATAGGCTAGCGCTGTGTGAAGCGAATGGCCTTGATGGTGTTCAGGAAGAAAAGCAAATCATACTTCCCCGCAAGGGCGTTATCGAGTTATCACGCCTCTTGCAGGAACCCGATGAATCTATTCGCTTGAGCTTGGGCCGCAACCATCTTCGCGCTGAGACAAACGAATTTAGAATGACATCTAAGCTGGTTGACGGCAAGTTCCCTGATTATCAGAGAGTGTTGCCTAAGGGCGGCAATCAATTGCTTCATGCTGATAGAGGGTTGCTGCGCCAATCTTTTTCTCGTGCCGCTATCTTATCCAACGAAAAATATCGTGGTGTTCGTCTCACGCTTGATCGAGACTCATTGCAGATTGTTGCCAGCAACCCAGAGCAAGAAGAGGCAGAGGAGACGGTAGCCGTTGATTATCAAGGTGATTCAATGGAAATCGGCTTTAACGTCAACTATCTGCTGGACGTTTTGGGTGTCATAGAAGGCGAAACCGTTCGTATTACACTGTCTGACGCTAATAGCAGCGCCTTACTGGAGGAAGCAGAGGCGGCGTCTGATTCTCAGTATGTAATCATGCCTATGCGCCTTTAGAGGCGTGCTCTGTGCGACATAAGAACCGTTATGTAAGCTCGGTTAACAAGAACGCTGCGTTTGTTCACGCCAGCACCTCTTGCTCTTGCGGCACAGCTACTCAGCTATTGTGCATATTCATAGACTCGATATAAGCAGTATCAGAAATATTGACTCAGCAAGGCTTCAAAGCCTTAGCCAGGTTAATGTTTTTTACGGGGCGAACGGCAGTGGTAAAACCTCAATACTAGAGTCCTTACATATGTTGTGCTTGGGCCGAAGTTTCCGTAGCCGTCAGTTTCGATCAGTCATTCAAGACGGAAAGGAGAAAAGCACAGTTTTTACCTCTGTTACTGATCTTGCTAGCGGCAAGAAGACATCGGCAGGTGTGAGTAGGAGCCGGAGTAGTTCTCCGGAAATACGTATAAATGGCGAGTCTATTAATACACTTGCAGTGCTTGCCCAGCTTTTCCCTTTGCAGCTGTTAAGCGCTGACTCTTTTGAGCTTATTGAGGGTGGTCCTGCGATTAGGCGCCAGTTTCTAGATTGGGGAGTGTTCCACGTGGAACACTCTTTCATAAGCCATTGGCAGGCAGTGAAAAAGTGTATAAAGCACCGTAATTCCCTACTCCGGCATGGTAAAATACACGATTCAACGCTCGAAGCGTGGGATCATGAGCTTGCTGAAAAGGGCGCTCTAGTCGACAAAGCGAGAGCTGCTTACCTAGAACGGTTTCAGCCGGTTTTTACAGAGACGGTAGAGCGAGTAGCTGGGCTGAAAGGTCTTAGCCTTGAGTACCATAGAGGTTGGTCTGCTGACGACGAGTTAGCGTCGGCGCTTGCCAGTAGTAGAGATAAAGATATACAGCAAGGTTACACCTCTGTTGGTCCGCATAGGGCGGATATAAAAATACGAGCTCAAGGCAGGGCAGCTGTAGATGTGCTGTCACGAGGGCAAGAGAAAATATTGGTTTGCGCCCTAAGGTTGGCACAGGCTAGTGTGCTTCGAGATATGACAGGCAAGGAATGTATATTTCTTATTGACGACCTGCCCTCGGAGCTGGATGCAACTCATCGCGCTAGCCTGTGTGCAGAACTTGAGCGCTTGAATGCGCAGGCCTTTATTACCTGTATAGAACCAAGGGAAATAGAAAGCCTTTGGTCGAAAGAAGTAAGTGTTCGTATGTTCCACGTGGAACATGGCAATATCAGCGCTTCAGAGAGTTAAAAGGAATGTTCCACGTGGAACATCACACAATAAGCTAAGTGGCAAAAAACATGACGGATGAAAAAGACAACGAGGAGAGCTATGACTCTTCCAGTATCCAGGTTCTTAAAGGCCTTGATGCCGTGCGTAAACGACCAGGCATGTATATCGGTGACACAGACGACGGTACCGGGCTGCACCACATGGTATTTGAACTCGTCGATAACTCCATTGATGAAGCCTTAGCGGGCTTTTGCTCAACAATCACGGTGGTTATTCATCCCGACGAATCAATCACTGTTTCAGACGATGGACGCGGTATTCCGACCGATATGCACGAAGAGGGCGTGTCAGCAGCCGAAGTTATTATGACGGTTCTACACGCTGGCGGTAAATTCGACAGCAATACCTACAAAGTGTCTGGTGGTCTACACGGAGTGGGTGTTTCGGTGGTTAACGCTCTGAGCGCTGAACTGAAGCTTACTATTCGGCGGAAAGGCATTGTTTACGAACAGATTTATAAGCATGGTGTGCCGCAGGCTCCGTTGGCCAAAATTGGTGAAACTGAAAGCAGTGGTACAGAGGTTCACTTTAGACCTTCCACTGAAACCTTCACTAATATCAAGTTCTACTTTGACCAGTTGGCGAAGCGGCTGCGTGAGCTGTCATTCCTGAACTCAGGCGTATCGATCGTTCTTAAAGATGAGCGAAGTGGCGAAGAAGATACTTGGAGTTACGAGGGCGGTCTGCATGCTTTTGTAGAATACTTAAACCAGAACAAAACAGCGGTTAATAAGGTTTTCCACTTTAATGTAGAGCACGATGACGGAATAAGTGTTGAAGTCGCCCTGCAATGGAACGATTCTTTCCAGGAAAACCTCTACTGCTATACCAACAACATTCCGCAGCGTGATGGTGGAACACACTTAGCAGGGTTTCGTTCAGCGTTGACGCGTACCCTGAATGGTTACATTGAAAAAGAAGGCATTGGCGAAAAGTCCAAAGTGCCAACTACTGGCGATGATGCCCGCGAAGGCCTAACCGCTATAGTGTCGGTTAAAGTACCTGATCCAAAGTTCTCATCGCAGACAAAAGACAAATTAGTGTCTTCAGAAGTTAAAACGGCTGTTGAGCAAAGCATGGGCGCCCAGTTCAGCGATCACCTAGCGGAAAACCCACAAGAAGCTAAAGCGATTGTCTCGAAGATGATTGATGCTGCACGCGCCCGTGAAGCCGCTCGTAAAGCGCGTGAAATGACGCGCCGAAAAGGTGCGCTGGATATTGCCGGTCTTCCGGGAAAGTTGGCTGATTGTCAGGAAAAAGACCCCGCATTGTCTGAGATTTTCCTGGTGGAGGGTGATTCTGCGGGTGGATCGGCCAAACAAGGCCGTGATCGTCGCACGCAGGCAATTCTGCCTTTGAAAGGTAAAATTTTAAACGTGGAAAAAGCACGCTTCGATAAAATGTTGTCATCCGTGGAAGTCGGCACCATGGTGACGGCACTGGGCTGTGGTATCGGTAAAGAAGAGTTCAATCCGGAAAAGCTGCGATATCACTCGATCATTATCATGACCGACGCCGATGTTGATGGCTCACACATTCGAACACTGTTGTTAACCTTCTTCTTTAGGCAGATGCGAGAACTGATAGAAATGGGTCATCTTTTTATCGCGCAACCGCCATTGTATAAAATAGCCAAAGGCAAACAGCACCAATACTTGAAAGATGATGATGCTTTGCAACAGCACTTATTGCAGGCAGCACTGGACGGTGCGGCTTTGCATACAAACTCAGATGCCCCGGGTATTAATGGCGAAGGGCTTGAGACCTTGGTTAATAACTACCTTAAAGCCGTAGCGGTAACAGACAGGCTTAGCCGACTTTACCCGCAAACCGCACTGCATCAAATGATTTACTTGCCTGAGCTAAAAAGTGAATCATTGCCTAACGAAGAGGATGTGGCGCAATGGTCGAAATTGTTGGAAGAATCGTTGCACGACCCGAGCGCTAACGAACACAGTTATATCAAGGTAACCGCGCGTAAAGATACCGAGCGAGGTATTTTCTTGCCACTTATCGTTGTGGTCTCTCATGGCAATGAAACATTCTATAACCTAAACCAGGATTTCTTTGATTCGGGAGAATACCAAACCTTGGTGAAGGCCGGGCAGAACATTCTCAATTTGATTGAAGAAAGCGGTTATGTGAAGCGCGGTGAAAAAACCCAAGATGTAGAAAATTTTGAGGAAGCTTTGGAGTGGCTGATGGCTGAGGCGCGTAAGGGCCACTACATACAGCGCTATAAGGGCTTGGGTGAAATGAACCCGGATCAATTGTGGGAAACAACAATGGATCCCGAAACACGACGCATGTTGCAGGTAACCATCGACGACGCTATTTCAGCCGACCAGATATTCACTTGCTTAATGGGCGATGCGGTGGAGCCGCGTAGAGAGTTTATTGAGACCAATGCTTTGGCGGTTTCTAATTTGGACGTGTAGGGCTGGTAGTAAACCCTTGGTCCCCTATTAAGAAGGGTTGGGTTCAGTAACCTCCAATATCGGCACTGTGAATTCGCCGCCGACAGCGGTCAGCCTTTTGCTACGGAGCCTAGCCGCTCCGCGGTTTCCTCGCGTAGAAAAATGCCTTTTTGCAAAAGTCATTTTTCCGTGTTCGGCCAGGCTCTTTTATCTTCGCAAAAGGCTGATCACTATCGGCGGCTTGATTGCGGATGCGGATGGTCCAAGTCAATTCAAACCTTTGTAACGCTATAAATTTATTTTCCGCTGAAGTAGTGGCTAGATGCAGCGTTGTCGTCACCGAAATAGTGCAGGGGTTTTGGGGGTCCCTATTGCGTAGGTAAAAGACCTAGGCCGAAAGAACAACACGACTCGCCATTGCGAGGCTACTTTTGCGAAAGAGGATATGGTGAAGCCATTCGGAGGCGGAGCGGCCAAGGTCTCGAAGCAATAGGACATTCGAATTCCCTAAACGTGCAGCAGATACCTAAAATCCAACACGCTCCAACGATCTTAATCAAGACTACTGAGTGTACCTTCAATCCATTCCTGACACAGTTCAGTCAACTCCGCTGCCGATCGCCCTTCCGGATAAATTGGTTCTCCAATCACCACCGAAATAGTACCAGGGTGTTTTACCAAACCCCTCTTGGGCCAATACTTTCCCGCATTGTGTGCCAACGGAACAATCGGAACATTGGCGTCAATGGCCAAATGCGCGCCCCCTTTTTTGTAGCTTCCCACTTGCCCATAGTGCATGCGAGTGCCTTCAGGAAAAACCAAAACGGCAACACCTTCCTTTAGTCGGGCAATGCCTTGAGCTTGCACTTGCTTAATGGCCTCTTTCGGTGAGCCGCGTCTAATGGCAACAGGTTTGAGCATGGCCAAACCCCAACCAAAAAACGGTATATAGAGAAGCTCGCGTTTCAATATGGTTGAAAGAGGTCTGAAAAGTGTCTGAAGGTAAATAGTTTCCCATGCACTTTGGTGTTTCGCCATTACCACGAAAGGCTGATCTGGAATATTGTGGCTATTAATAAGTTGGTGGTTAATTCCACAGCAAACCTTAAGCAACCATAAGCACGCATGATTCCAGCTAACAATCATCGCATAGCGCCACTTAAAGGGTGTTAGTACGCTCAGCGGTGTCAGAATGCATGCGACGGGTAGCAAGGCTAAAACCATTAGTACGTAGAAAATAACGGCCCGTAGACCTAAGAAGAAATTTCTCATTGG
The DNA here is from genome assembly GCA_045106985.1 of Pseudomonadales bacterium. Classification (GTDB taxonomy): domain Bacteria; phylum Pseudomonadota; class Gammaproteobacteria; order Pseudomonadales; family JAUIET01; genus JAUIET01. Next base: position 192,937 of record JBGCFQ010000009.1, read on the forward strand.
CTGTTTGCGTTGTCCATTCTCATGAATTTACTGTGCAAGATGTTGTGCCGCTATCGTTTAAAATAAAATTACTTGCTGCCGCCAAATCACTGAACATAGGAATGTGGTTTGCACTAATGTCTGCTTCGTTGCGCGTCAGTGAGCCTTTACCGGTAAGAACCAACAATGGTTGGCAGTTCTTGATAAGGGCCAGCTGCATATCAGAGAGAGAGTCTCCAATAAAAAAAGCTCCATCAATACTCTTATCAAGGTAACGCTCCAATTTGTCGAGCATACCTGTGGCCGGCTTTCGACAGTCACACCCATCAACGGGCGTATGCGGGCAATGAAAGATCCGCTCAATTTTCCCACCGGCTTCCTCAACCTGATGATTCATTTTATCGTGCATTTCTTGTAGCGTGTTTGTGTCAAACAGGCCGCGGCCTATGCCGGATTGATTGGTGACAACAAACACCCGAAATCCGCAATTGCAGAGTTTAACTATTGCATCAATGCTGCCCGGTATGGCTTGCCATTCTTCAGCACTTTTGATGTATGCATCAGAATCTTCGTTGATAACGCCATCCCGGTCCAGCACAACAATATTCACTTTAGCCACGGTAGCACTTACTTTGCGAGTTGCGAAATATCGGCAATCTGACTGAACAGGTCGCGCAGCTGCTGTAAAAGCGCCAGTCGGTTGGCTCGTATGGCCGGGTCTTCGTCGAGTACCATTACACTGTCAAAGAAACGGTCAATGGGCTCTTTCAGGTCGGCAAGTGAAGATAAAGCCCGTTCATAATCGCGACTGGCAAGCAGTGGTTCAACTGCGCTTTGTTTCAGTTTAATCGCGTCTGCCAGCTCGGTTTCGGCGCCTGAGCTGAACAGAGCCGAATTTAAGGATGCCGGTATGGCCGCCGTGTCCTGCTTAGCCAGTAGGTTGCTTACTCGTTTATTTGCCGCGGCGAGTGCCTCAGACTGCTCTAAGGCAGCAAAAGCGGTGACAGCATGAACTCTACGATCTATATCTACCGGGTTGTCGATGCTGGTATGCAATACAGCGTGCAAGGTTTCCGCTTTGACGCCTTTATCGCTGTACCAGCTTCGCAGTCGCTCAAGAATATAGGCCAGTACTTTGGGCTCCACGTCGGTTTCAGGTAGCTGTTTATGTAAGGAGGCTGCTTTTGCAATTAACTGGCCCAAAGGCATCTCGATATTTTTCTCTATCATAATCCGCAGTAAGCCAACCGACGACCGGCGCAATGCGAATGGATCTTTTGAACCTGTTGGTGGTTGGCCAATACCAAAAATACCGACCAATGTGTCAACGCGGTCGGCCATACTTATCCAGAGCCCGCTCTGTGTTTCTGGAAGTCTGTCACCGGCAAATCGTGGCAGATAATGCTCTTCAATTGCGGCGGCAACTTCAGCCGCTTCGTTTTGATCACTCGCATAGTATCGACCCATAACGCCTTGTAAGTCAGCGAACTCGCCTACCATGTCACTGACCAAGTCAGCTTTGCAGAGCTCAGCAGCGCGTTGGCAGTGTGTCTTTGATTCTTCGTAAGCTGTTGGGTGTTGTTGGCCAATAAAGTCGGCCAGCTGGGCAATACGCTGGGTTTTATCGCCAACGCTTCCGAGTTGGTCTTGAAAAACCACTTTCTGCAATTTCTCAGCCATGCTGGCTAAAGGTTGGCGGGCATCATTTGAATAAAAGAACTGGGCATCCGCTAACCGTGGCCTAATAACTCGTTCATTACCGGAAATTATTTCCGTTGTATCTTTGCTATCAATATTTGCAACGGTAACAAAGTTTGGCAACAGTGCGCCGTTCTTATCGAGAACATGGAAGTACTTTTGGTGCGAACGCATCGAAGAGATTAGCGCTTCTTTTGGCAACGCCAAAAACTCGGTGTCGAACGTACCGCTTAAACAATGGGGCCATTCCACAAGGCCGCAAACCTCATCAAGCAAAGCCTCTTCTACGACTATATTTCCGCCCAGGTTCTTAGCACAAACCTCGAGCTGCTCGCGAATGATCTGTTTGCGTTTGTCAAAGTCGGCAACAACAAAACCCTGCTTTAACAATATCGATTCGTAGTTAGCGGCCTCAGGCACGTCTAGTTCGTGATTAGGGTTGCTGTACTCCCCCATAAACCTGTGGGCGCGCGTCGTAATGCCCGACGTTACGCCGTATACGTTTAGTTCGATGGTTTCGCTACCGTGCAGTGCAAGTAGCCATTTCACTGGGCGAATAAATTCATCGCGCCTGTTGCCCCAGCGCATCCGTTTTGGAATGGGCAGTTTGTTTAATACTTCTTGAACGATACTCTGCACAAAGTCCCGGCTCTGTTTGCCTGGTTCCAAGCTAATGTAAACCAGACGTTCACCTTTTGGCGTGTCAATCGTTTCAAGATCCGCTACTTCTACACCGCAACCAGCAGCAAAACCGCTGGCAGCCTTGCTCGGCTTGCCGTCGGCGTCGAAGGCCGCTTTGATGTTTGGCCCAAGCTTTTCAATGCGTTGTTCTGGCGTGGATTTCGGCACATCATGGACCAGTATCGCCAAACGGCGCGGGCTAGCGAATGAACTGTGCGACAAGGAAACCCCGTTAGAAGATCTCAAGCCGGCAGAAGTTAAACCAGAAACGATGCCACGGCTAAATGACGCTGACAATTCCTGTAACGCTAGAGGCGGCAACTCTTCAGTACCGAGTTCAATTAATAGATCTGCTGAGCTCATAAGTTGGCCCTCACTTCATCACTGGCCAACGGGAAGCCAAGTGCCTCCCTAGATTGGTAATAACTTTTAGCCACGCCGCGCGCCATGGTTCGAACCCGAAGAATAAAACGCTGCCGCTCAGTAACAGATATAGCGTGGCGGGCGTCCAGTAAATTGAAAGTATGAGAAGCCTTTAAGACTAATTCGTAGGCGGGCAGAGGAAGGTTTTTTTCTACTAGAGCGTTGCAGTCTTTCTCGTACACATCAAAGGCAGAGAAAAGAAAATCGACATTGGCGTGGTCAAAATTGTAAGTGGATTGCTCCACCTCATTTTGATGATAAATATCGCCATAGCTAACCATACCCATGGAGCTGTCGGCCCACCGCAGATCATAGACGCTATCGACTTCCTGCAAGTACATTGCAATACGTTCTAAGCCATAGGTTATTTCGCCAGTAACCGGGAAGCATTCTAGGCCGCCGGCTTGCTGGAAATAGGTGAACTGCGATATTTCCATGCCGTTTAGCCAAACCTCCCAACCTAAGCCCCAAGCGCCGAGGGTGGGCGACTCCCAGTTATCTTCAACGAAGCGAATATCATGCACCAAAGGGTCAATACCCATAGCGCGCAATGAGTCCAGATACAACTCCTGAAAATTATCAGGATTGGGCTTCATAACGACCTGAAACTGAAAGTAATGCTGCAGTCGATTCGGGTTCTCACCATAGCGTCCATCGGTGGGGCGGCGAGAGCCCTGCAAATACGCAGCGCTCCAGGATTCTGGGCCCACGGCCTTGAGAAAGGTTGCTGGGTGAAAGGTGCCCGCCCCTACTTCCATATCCAAAGGTTGCATAACCACGCAACCATGACCAGCCCAAAATTGCTGGAGGCCGAAAATCAGACTTTGAAATGTGCTTACATCGATGCTTGCAGGGTTCAAAAAAGTTACCTTACTTTTGCCTAGAATAGGTGCCCGACTAGCGTGATTTATTGGCCAAGGAACGGGCTTGGAAAAACAGCGCAGCATTATACAATGTTTGCTCATTCCAAGATCACACAGTTTTCTAGTATCAGCTCCGGCGTTTCATCATGAATGTGAAGTTTCAACTGGCGAAAGCCGTGTTTTCTGCCCTAGCGTTGGTGCCCTTGTCTATTAGCCGCGGGCTTGGCCATCTTGTAGGCTGGCTGCTTGGGAAGACCAAAGATCGTAATGTTCGCATTATAAAAGCCAATCTAACGCTCTGTTTTCCTGACAAGAGCGAAGCCGAACGCGAACAACTATTAAGCGAGCGCTTGCAAATACTGGGTGCAACGGCGCTGGAAATGCTGAAAATTTGGGGCGCAAGCAGCAAAGCTGTTCATGGTTTGGTTGCGGAGGTTGACGGCCGTGAGTTGTTAGAAGAAGCCATCCAACAAGGCCGGGGCACCATTATTCTCGCGCCACATTTGGGTAATTGGGAGGTAATAGGTCCTTTTCTGACCCAGTGCGCCAGTGTGGTGAAGATAATGTACTCTAGGCCGAAGAGCGACACTATGCATCAACTGATAGTAGACGCTCGACAACGCACCGGTGTAATGCTGGTGCCGGCTGACCGATCCGGGGTTGTTCAACTTCTAAAAACTCTGCGAGCAGGTGACATGATCGGTATTCTGCCAGACCAGGTGCCAGCCGATGAGAGCGGCGTATTTGCGCCATTTTTTGGTCAACAGGCGCTAAGTATGACCTTAATGAGTAATTTGGCCCGCAAAACCGGCGCGGCTGTCATCACCGCTTATGCTTTGCCAACCCCGTCAGGCTTTAAAATTGTTCTATCAAAGCCAGACCCAGCGATCTACGCGGAAGATCTGAATGAATCAGTTGCCGCTATGAACCGAACCATTGAAGCATGCGTTACCCAACATCCAGCGAATTACCAATGGGAATACAAGCGATTCAAACGCCGGCCAGAAGGGCTTGCGGAGCTGTATTAAAGAAAGACCGGAGGAAAGGCGGGCTGGTGAAGCCCTACTGCCAAAGCTTATTAAGCTCTTTACCATCAGTATGCGAAACGATCATTCGATACATGCGTCCGTTGACATTGGATTTGACCGAATCAAGAATTAACTGATCTGGGTCGCATTCTTCGGCGAGTTTCAGTAGTCGCTCGAATTGAGAGATAAATTGCTCCGTATGCTTGGTGCGTATTTCTGTTCCATAAAATAAATCACGCATATTCTGTTCGCCAACAACGTTAAGTATCATAAATTGGCGACCAAACAGCTCGGGGTCTCCTCGCTTCATTTCTGTCCACATCCGATTCAACGCGTCTCTGTCTACTTGGCCGGTACCGGTAGCTCCTTGGCTCGACAAATAGAGCAAACCAGTAATCACCCCAAGAGACTCGCGCACCATTTCACTCAAGCGCATAAATGTTAGGCGCTTATTGTGGTCCGAATTGGTTTGAATCGATTTGGCTTGTATCTCAGCCTGGTCGGAGCTGCGGCGCATTTCGTAATACTGCTGTTGGATAGCATCGGTATTGCGCGACAGTTCTTTCTGCTGAAGAAAATAACCAATTACTAACCATAGAAACGCTAATGGGGCGAAGGCACCTTCGAGAAAACTACCCATCGACTCCAGTGGTTGTGACAGAAACTGCGACCAGCCTATGGTGTTTGAGACGTAATAGGCACCGCCCCATAACCACAGGCTGGTAATAACCAAAGCCAGCAGTATGCGCCAATCCCAACCCTTTATTATCTGTGGCTGCACTTCCATAACGTGCTCTCCTAGTGCGCTTACTTTCGCCAAAACAGCGGCGAAAACAAAACAAGTAGTGTGAATATTTCTAATCGGCCAAGCAACATTGCAAAGCACAGTAGCCACTTCGCTGGATTACTAATATCACCATAATGGGTTGCAACTTGGCCAAGACCTGGACCCAGATTATTCAAAGAGGCAGCGGCGGCGGCGTATGCACTAACGAAATCCAATCCCATACCCATTAAAACCAAAGTCAAAAATATAAATGTCACGATGTAAACGGCGATAAAACCCCATATGGCCGACATAACACGTTCAGCCACTGGACGATGTCCTAGCTTGATCGGGATTAACGCGTGCGGGTGTACGAGTTGCTTAATTTCTCGCAGGCCCTGCTTTAGCATCAGTAATGCACGAATCACTTTCATGCCACCACCCGTGCTGCCAGCGCAGGCACCAATAAAAGCCATAGCAATCAATAAAAAAGGAACGAAAGCAGGCCAAGCACTGAAATTGGCACTGGCAAAGCCAGTTGTGGTTGCTATCGACACTACCTGAAAGGTGCCATGCAGAGCAGCATCCGACCAGCTCATTGTGTCCCGAAGGCCCAGGGTGAGTACCACCACAAAGGCGCCGATTGCCAATATGGTTAGGTAGAACTTCAATTCCGGATCAGTAAAATAGACGTTCAATGTAACGCGCCGCCACGCATAGAAATGCAGCGCGAAATTTATTCCGGCAAAAACCATGTAAAACATGGCGATGATCAATATGGCGGGGCTGTCAAAATAACCGAGGCTGAGATCGTGGGTAGAAAAGCCGCCAATAGACACCGTTGAAAAGCCATGTGCAATAGCATCAAAAGCTGTCATGCCAGCCAACCAGTAAGACAGCGCACAGCCAACCGTCATTAATACGTAAATTAGAAACAACCATTTGGCGGTGCTGGTGATACGCGGAGTGAGCTTACTGTCCTTGATCGGCCCAGGGGTCTCTGCTCTATAAAGCTGCATTCCACCTATGCCCAGCATGGGTAATATCGCGACGGCAATCACGATAATTCCTATTCCACCCAACCACTGAAGCTGTTGACGATAAAACAAAATGGCTTTGGGCATGCTGTCCAAGCCCGTCAGCACAGTGGCTCCGGTCGTTGTTAAACCGGAAATACTTTCAAACACCGCGTCTGTTACCGATATGCTCGGAGACTCTGATAAAAACAGAGGTAAAGCACCAAATAGCCCTAGTACAAACCAAAACATAGCGGTGACCAGGAATCCGTCGCGTACGCGTAACTCGTGCTCTGAATTACGACAAGGCAGCCATAACACAATGCCACTAACAAGTGTTGTTAGGAAAGCCTTTAAGAAAACACTGGTTGTACCGTCGGCGTAAATTTGAGAGACAATAATGGGCAGAAGCATCGTTAAGCTGAATAGCATCAGCAGAACGCCTAGAACACGAAATATTATAGAAAAGTGCATGTGTAGTTTATGCTTGTGTTGCCGGTAAGGCTTTATAGAAAGTGAAAGCCAACCTGGAACAACCTTTCGACCTCGGTCACTTTTTGTTTATCAACCAGAAATAAAATTACATGGTCGTCGGATTCTACTTCCACTTCTTTATGCGCAATGATGACTTCTTCACCGCGCACCAGGGCACCAATAGTGGCCCCTTCTGGTAGGTCAATGTCTTCCAGTCTTTTACCCACCACTTTCGAGGAGCGTGAGTCGCCGTGGGCGACAATTTCCATCGCCTCGGCCGCTCCGCGTCGCAAAGAGTAAACGTTGGCCATATCACCTCGGCGAACATGGGTCAAAATACTACCGATAGTGATTTGGTGCGGAGAAATAGCGATATCAATATCACCCCCTTGCACCAGATCAACGTAAGCGGGATTAGCAATCAGCGTAATGACTTTCCGCGCGCCGCGTTTTTTTGCCAGCAGCGACGCCATAATATTGGCCTCATCATCATTGGTTACCGCTAGAAACAAATCTGTGTACTCAATATTCTCAGCGGTCAGCAGTTCGCTGTCGGTGGCGCTGCCATATAAGACAATGGATTTTTGTAAATTCTCAGACAGGTACATCGCGCGCTCTTTGTTGTACTCGATTATCTTCACTTGATAATCTTGTTCAATAGCTTCAGCGAGACGCGCTCCGATATTGCCACCGCCGGCAATCATCACTCTCTTATACGGTTTTTCGAGGCGTCTTAGTTCGGCCATCACCGCCGGTATATGCTCACTGGCGGCGATAAAGAATATCTCGTCATCAACCTCAACAACAGTCGATCCCTCCGGGATAATGGGCCGATCGCGTCGAAATATAGCGGCTACGCGAGTGTCGCCTTTCTTCATGTGCTTGCGAATTTCGCGAAGCTCCTGACCCATCAACAGCCCGCCATAGTAGGCTTTGACAGCTACCAGTTTAACTTTGCCTCCAGCGAAATCCAAAACCTGAAGGGCGTCCGGGTTATACACCAGGTTTTGCAGATAGCTGGTCACTAACTGCTCTGGGCTAATCCATACATCGATTGGAATAGCCTCATTGCGAAATATTTCCTCTCGATTCTGATATTCCGGTGAGCGAATACGACTTACTTTCATTGGTGTGTGAAACATCGTGAAAGCAATTTGACAGGCAATCATATTGATTTCATCACTGCTGGTAACAGCGATTAACATATCCGCGTCTTCGGCTCCCGCGCGGCGCAATACATTGGGGTGCGATGCGTGACCGACCAGCGTTCGAATATCCAGGCGATCCCCCAATTCGTGTAGCACGTCTGGGTTTTGATCAACCAGTGTAATTTCATTTTGCTCGTCGGCAAGAGCTTCTGCGAGGCGACCACCAACTTGCCCGGCACCGAGAATGATTATGTTCAAAAATCCAGACCCTTTCTAATTCGATTTCAGCAAACGGCAGTAATAAAAGCCATCGTGCTGCGCGGGCAGAAGCTGGCGACCGAAAGAACGCTGCTCTCCCCACGTCACCAAGATAGGATCATGCGTTGCATCGGAATGCGTTTCAACAAATGCAGCGATAATTTGCTCGTTTTCTTCCGGTAAAATTGAACATGTGGCATAAAGCAGCTTGCCTCCCGGTTTTAGCCGCTGCCAACAGGAATGAAGAATGCTCTGCTGCTGCTGGTGCAAGGGCGCAAGGTCATCAGCCCGGCGCAAAAATTTGATGTCGGGGTTGCGTCGCAGTACACCCGTGGCCGAGCAAGGCACATCGAGCAATATCCGGTCGTATTCCGAGTTCGGCCAGCTCCACTGCGCAGCCTCTGCGGCGTCCGCAACGACCAGGTTGGCCCGCATTCCCAAACGCTGAAGGTTTTCCTCCACCCTGCTTAAACGTTGCGCATTATTGTCCACCGCGTCTAGCTCTATACTATTGCACGATTCGAGCAGATGCCCGGTTTTACCGCCGGGCGCGCAGCAAGCGTCGAGAACATGATGACCAGGCTCTAACTCCATTAACTCAGCGGCTAATTGAGCTGAGGAATCCTGAACGCTCACCTCGCCACGATCAAACCCTGGAAGAGAGAACACGTCGGTCGGTTTTTCTAAGGTGATAGCCGACATGGATGTAGTGCTGATGTGAGCCTCAATAGCATTGGTCGCGAGAATCTCTAGGTATTGCTCTCGCGTATGATGCTGCGCATTGACTCGTATCGTCATTGGCGGTCGACTGTTGCTTGCCTCAAATATTGATTCGCTGTGCAGTCGCCAGCTTGTATTGATGTGATTAAACAACCAATCGGGGAAGGCCTGTGACTGCGCTGGGCTTAAATTGCTATGCAGCTCATCTGTTTGGCGCTCGTAATTTCTCAACACCGCATTGATCAACGCTTTGGCCCACTGCTTGTTTAACACGCCCGCGGCGGCCACTGTTTCTGAAACACTGGCATGAACAGGAACACGCATATGTTTTGCCTGATAAAGCCCAATCAGTAACAGGGCGCGCAAATCGCTGTCTTTGTTGCGAATTCCCTTTTTTAGCAGTTGCTGTAATAGGCCGTCGAGCTCGAAATACCAGCGCATGACGCCAAAACAAAACTCCCTTACTTCGGTCAGATGTTCTGCGTCAATTCTGACACGGCCACCCAGTTCTGACGCTAATGAGCCCTTATGCTGTAATACTCGACCCAGAATTATTGCCGCAATTGCACGGCTACTGCTTTGAGTTTTTGACTGTTTAGTCGCCATCTTTTGTCTTGCTCTGTTTGACTGTATTGTTCTAAGAACTTGGGTCGAGCAATCCTAGTGTGTTTCTAGATCACTGAATACGCTACCGACTTTAAATTTATCAGCCCGTGAATTAAGAACATCGGCGCTGGCCATCATTTTGGCACCGGCTAATTGTAAACGGGTCAACTCTACGACGCCTGAGCCGCAGGCTACTCGTAAGCCGGTCTTATCTGCGCTAGTGATGGTGCCGGCTGCGCAGCGTTCAATAATGTCATTTTCTAGAACGCTTTGGGCGCCGCCGAACTTAATGCGCTCACCATTCAAAAAACCGTGAGTTGTATAGCCTGAATAGAACGCACGAATTTTTCGCGCGACTGTGTCAGCGCTTTGCGACCAATCAATTAAGCATTCAACTTTATGTATTTTGGCGGCGTAATTGGCCAGCGCCTCATCCTGAACTTCGGCCTTTAATCTTGCTTCAGCATCACCGTGTGACTTGCTGTCTTCTGGTGCGTACTGTTGCAGCGCCTCAACAATGCATTGCCCACCAAGTATTGCCAGTGCCTCTCGAACACTGTCTCCAGTGTCGCTGCCTTGCAGCTCAATAGAGCGCTTTAACACCATAGGGCCGGTATCCAAGCCCTTTTCCATTTGCATAATCGTGACGCCAGTTTCAGTATCACCGTGTTCAATGGCGCGCTCAATGGGCGCAGCGCCTCGCCATCTCGGCAATAGTGAGGCATGTATGTTGATGCAACCGAAGCGTGGCGTAGAAAGCACGGCTTCAGGTAACAAGAGCCCGTAGGCGGCAACCACCATAATGTCTGCGTCGAGCCTGGCAAGCTCAGCGACGGTATCGGAATGTTTGAAATTTTGGGGTTGCAGCACAGGCAAACCATAATCCAAGGCGAGTGCCTTGACCGCGCTAGGGCTAAGCTTTTTACCCCGCCCCTTAGGCCGATCGGGTTGCGAGTATACCGCCACTACATTGCAATATCGGCTATTAATTAGCGCGTTTAGCGCTGTGGCTGCAAACTCTGGCGTTCCTGCAAAGACCACACGGAGTGTTGACGACGAACCTCTTCGAGCTTCTGCATCAGGAGATAGAGTATCGGGCATTAGGCGTATCTGATCTAAGCTTTCTTGCGTTTGGCTAATTGGCGGCGAATTCGTTGGCGTTTTAGCGACGACAGGTAATCAACAAATAGTTTGCCATTGAGGTGGTCCATTTCATGCTGAATGCACACGGCTAATAAGTCGTCGGGCTCTATCACGAATGGCTTGCCATCCTGACCCAGGGCGGTAACACGAACATTGGCTGGTCGTTTTACGGTGTCTTGAAAATCAGGTACTGATAAGCACCCTTCCTCATAGCTTCGCAAATCCGACCCTAACACTTCTATCGAAGGATTAATAAACACCAGCGGGGTGTCGCGGTCTTCTGAGACATCGATAACAATCAACCGTTCATGCACGTTTACTTGAGTCGCGGCCAAGCCTATTCCTGGAGCGTTGTACATGGTTTCCAACATGTCATCGGCTAGGCGCTGATGCCGGGCTGTGACCTCATCAATAGGTTTTGCCTTGGTACGTAGCCGAGGGTCGGGGAATTCGAGAATTTTTAATAGAGCCATTACTGATCAATAAACGAGGGTGCCAAGAAGTGCGCAATTGTGGCGTGATCTCGATCAAAAAAGTGATTTTTACCGAGCGCTTGGCTGTTGTTTAGCCAGCTAAGCACGACAGCGAAATTGCGCACACATGCTATAGTATAAAGGGTGTAACGGCGCCACGCGCGTAATTTTAGAAGGGTTTTCCGGCAACGCTTAGTCAACAGCAGTGCCGATAAAGGTATGGCAATGAAGAAAATACTGCTTTCGAGCATTCTTGGCATGTGGCTGCTGGGTCTAACGGCATTTGCCGAGGACGCAGTGTTACGCAATGGCCACCCCGATCAGCATGTTGTGGTAAAGGGCGATACATTGTGGGACATTTCCGGCACATTTTTGCGTGACGCGTGGATGTGGCCAGAAATCTGGCAAGTGAACCCACAAATCGCCAACCCACATCTTATTTTTCCTGGCGACGTAATTAATCTGGTTTACCTCGATGGTAAGCCTCGTTTGCGAGTTACCCGCGGCGCTAACAGCAATACTGTGCGCATAACGCCAAAGATGCGCTTGTCGCCAGTTGATAATGCAATACCTGCTATACCTCTTGAAAAAATCAATGCTTTCCTAAGTAATAGCCGAATTGTTGAAGAGGGGGTGCTAGACGTCGCTCCCTATGTTATTGCTGGCTCACAGGGCCATTTAATAACGGCTGCGGGCGATGAATTGTTTGCCCGTGGCAGCTTCGCCGAAGACGATACGGCGTATGGAGTGTTTCGAAAGGGCGAGGTGTATCGCGACCCTGCGACAAAAGAGTTGCTGGGGATTTCTGCGCTGGACATTGGCGGCATCAAAAAACTGAATGTGGACGGCGATATTGGCCACTTTCAAATCAATAGAAGTAACGAAGAGATACGAAATGAGGACCGCCTGCTGCCATCCGTTGAGCGTCGTGTAACGGCAACCTTTGTGCCCAGTGCGCCGAGTAAGGAAATAGATGGTTATATTGCGGCTGTAGAAGGCGGTGTAACCCAAGTTGGATTTATGGACATTGTGGTGCTGAATAGAGGCAGCCGAGATGGCCTGGAGGATGGCAATGTATTGGCCATTGATCGATTGGGCGACCGAGTTCTTGACCAAATAGAGCGCGAATGGGTTCAATTACCCGATGAGCGTGCTGGCCTATTGATGGTTTTTCGAACATATGAAAAAATGAGCTATGGACTTGTACTCCGCGCCACTCAACCTTTGAAGGTGATGGACCGGGTACACAACCCGTAGCAGCGGCAGAGCCTATAGCTCGCAGGCATCTCATAATCTGATTTGGTCACCCTCTGCTACCTTTCAAAGGGAAGGAGGCAAGGATGGCCACCCCGCAGGAATGCGCTCAAAAGCAACACTCTGTTTTACTGTACATGGCATTGCAGCGTCTGCCGGGCCTTGGCCCGCAGCGTGAAGCACGGCTATTCACTCATTTCCCCACTCTTGACGCACTATTATCGGCTGATATCAACGATTGGCACAGAGCTCGTTTGACAGCGGAAACCATCACTGGATTGCTAGAGATACGCCATAATCGAGAGCGCAGCCGCTGGGCTTTAGAGGCCCAGCCCGACTATGAAATTTGTCGGGAGCGAGACTGGCAGCTCATCAGTCAGGAATGCGCCGAGTACCCGGCCTACTTAAAGCAAGTGGCTAAACCTCCACCCTTACTGTTTGTGTGGGGTAATGTAGCCAACTTATCAGCACCACTCATAGCAATGGTTGGCAGTCGCAAAGCAAGCAGGGCGGGTTTGGAAGCTGCTCGTTTGATCGCAACACAGTTGGTTGCCCAAGGTAAAATTGTTTGCAGTGGTATGGCCTTAGGGGTTGATACCGCTTGCCATCAAGCTGCATTGGCTGCCGGTGGCAAAACAGTAGCCGTGTTAGGCAGCGGTTTGGCAAAATTATACCCTGCTCGAAATGAATCCTTGGCCCACGCTATTGCCGCACAAGGCTGTGTTGTTAGCGAATTTCCACCCAATACCGGCCCCCATGCCGGTAACTTTCCGCAACGAAACAGAATAATCAGCGGTTTAAGCCAAGCTGTGGTCGTGGTCGAAGCGGCAAAACGCAGCGGCTCATTGATAACAGCGCGATTTGCCCTGGAACAGAATCGAGAAGTTTTTGCGGTTCCTGGCTCGATTAATAACCCTCAGAGTAGCGGTTGCAACGAGCTCATCAAACAAGGAGCCAGTCTGTTGACCAGCGCTGAGGATCTTCTTGCTGAGCTTGGTCCCGAAATACGGGCAAAAGAAAGCATAGAGACAACTAAGCAGACCGCAGATGACGACGCAGAAACAATACAGCTGGCACAGGTGTTGTTTGCCGTCGGCTTTGAGCCAACATCAATGGAGCTTATCATCGACAGCACCGAGCATAATGCGGCGCAAGTTAGTGCTGCGTTATTGCAGTTGCAGCTCCTCGGTCGAGTTGAACAGCGTGGCGCAATGTACGCGCGTATTCGGTAGAGGATACTTGCGCCGCGGCCTAAGTTACGGTAATTTCGCCGCCTTTCCTTCAGAGACCGAAGAGTAGATAAACATGAGTACACCTTTTGTAGCGATTTTAATGGGTTCAGATTCTGATTTACCCGTCATGGAAGCCAGTTTTGATGTGTTGGACAAGCTAGGCCTTCGATTTGAGGCAAGAGTGCTGTCAGCACACAGAACGCCAGTGCAAGCAAAAGCGTTCGTGCAAGATGCTGAAGAACGTGGCTGCCAGGTATTTATTGCTGCTGCGGGCATGGCTGCTCATTTGGCCGGTGCTGTTGCAGCCAATACCGTTAAGCCCGTGCTGGGTGTGCCGCTTTCGGCCAGTCTCGACGGGCTGGACGCTTTATTGTCCACTGTACAAATGCCCCCAGGCATACCAGTCGGTTCTCTAGCTATTGGCAAAGCCGGTGCAAAAAATGCTGCGTATCTGGCCGCTCAAATTGTGTCCTTGGTTGATTCTGACTTGGCTAAACGCGTCCGTGATGAGCGCGCAGACAACACGACTGACGTGCTGGCTAAAGATGCTAAATTGCAGGAGCAATTGGCGGCACGCGGCAACGGTTAACATCTCCGGCTGCTCCTTACTATTTCTTTCGGTTCTTTGGTGTGAGCAGCGCGGCCTTTGTTAGCTCATTTCGGCTAAGGCTAGCCAGTGACACTCTGCATTCTGGAGGGGTACTGGCCTACCCGACTGAGGCTATTTGGGGCCTGGGTTGCGACCCCGATAACACATCGGCACTGAAGCGGCTGATTCAGCTAAAGCGGCGGGATGTTGGCAAGGGTTTAATTCTGGTTGCCGCTAGCGCTGACCAGCTCGAACCATACATACAAGCTATGAGTGAAGCCCAGAAGCAGCTGCTAGCCACTGATTTCGGTCATGCGGTAAGCTGGGTTGTTCCGGCGACAGCCCACACAAACCCCTTGCTAACTGGCGGTAGACAAACGCTTTGCGTGCGAGTGAGTACTCACCCCGTAGTATCTGGCTTATGTGAAGAGTTTGGTGCACCGATAGTCTCTACCTCAGCTAATAGAAGTGGTCTCTCAGCCAGCAAAACACTGTTCTCAGCCCGTAAAGCCTTTGGCGATTCGGTAGATTATTACTTGGCCGGCGCCACAGGGGGCGCGCGTCATGCGAGTGAGATACGTGATCTTAATAGCGGTGCTACCATACGAAGCGTGCCAAAGGCAGGTTAGGTCGACTCTCAATAGGCACCCTGAATCAATATGAATAAACACAAAGTTCGAGATTACCTGATTGCTATGCAGCAAGGCATTAGCGATGCATTGTTGCAGCGAGACCCCGGCGCCAGCTATGTGCAAGATCAATGGCAGCGCCCGGAAGGCGGGGGTGGTGAAAGTCGAGTGTTCAGCGATGGCGCCGTATTTGAGAAAGCAGGTGTTAACTTCTCGCATATTATGGGTAGCGAACTGCCTGCCACGGCCAGCCAACGCAGGGAAAATATAGCAGGCCGGCGCTATGAGGCGATGGGGGTGTCGCTAGTGATTCACCCTCTAAATCCGTACGCACCTACCAGTCACGCTAACGTGCGATTTTTTGTCGCAGAAGACGATGGCGAAGAGCCCGTATGGTGGTTTGGGGGAGGATATGATCTTACTCCTTATTATGGTTTTGTTGAGGATTGCCATCACTGGCACAGTACCGCCAAAAAAGCCTGTGACCCCTATGGCTCCGAGCGTTACCCACACTATAAGAAATGGTGCGATGAATACTTTTATGTGAAGCATCGCAAAGAGGCGCGAGGGATTGGGGGATTGTTTTTTGATGACCTAGATGGTGATTTCGATGAATGCCTGTCGTTCCTGCAAAGCGTAGGGGATAGCTTCCTTGAGGCTTACTTGCCCATATTGGATCGCCGTACTTCAATGCCCTGGTCTGACCGTGAGCGTCAATTTCAGTTGTACCGGCGTGGGCGCTATGTTGAATTTAATTTAGTGCATGATCGCGGCACTTTGTTTGGATTGCAGAGTAATGGTCGAATAGAAAGCATACTGATGTCGATGCCACCGCTTGTGCGATGGGAATACGCGTACCAACCTGAAGCCGGGTCGTCAGAGGCCAGTCTTTATCGCGATTTTCTGCCGCCGCGCGATTGGCTAGACAGCACCGATGTGCAGCCTTAATGGATAACTATGCGGTATTCGGCAACCCCATCGCGCACAGTAAATCGCCACTGATACACCGCTTATTCGCGGAACAAACGGATCAGTCGCTCTCATACCAGGCGCAACACGTAGAATTGGGCAATTTTGCGCGTGATGTTGCTGAGTATTTCGCAGCTGGTGGCTTGGGCATTAACATCACTGTGCCGTTTAAAGGCCAGGCATGGAAGGCTGTTGATGATTGCAGTCTAGGCGCCAGCAAGGCGAAAGCCGTCAACACGATTAAAAAACTAGAGAACGGCGACCTGTTTGGTGCCAACACAGACGGCATCGGCTTGTGTAATGACCTGCAAAATAACTTGAATTGGCCAATACACAATCAGCGAATCCTGGTTATTGGTGCGGGTGGTGCTGCCCGTGGCGTGCTCATGCCGCTGCTTAATTGCCAGCCTGAGTTGCTGGCCATAAGCAATCGGACAATGGAAAAAGCCCGCAGCCTTGCTGTAGATTTTGAAGACAGTGGCGCTATCTCGGCGCTTGACCACCATCAATTAAAACGGGAGCAGTTTGACCTGGTAATCAATGCCAGTTCAACGAGCCTAACCGGAGAGTTACCGCAGGTCCCTGCCAGTGTATGGAGCGAACGAACGCGCGCGTATGACATGTTTTACGGCAGCGCAGACACGGTTTTCGTCCGCTGGGCAAAAGAACACAAGGTAGCAACGGCGGCCGACGGTTTGGGCATGCTCGTTGAGCAAGCCGCCGAAGCGTTTGAACTTTGGCGCGGAGTGCGCCCTGTAACGACCGGCGTTATTCAGGTACTAAGAGAAACGCTAGCCTCTTCTTAACTCTAACCTCTTCCTAATAGCCGCAGCCAATATCTGCAATATGCTGGTTTTTAAGTTTTACGTAGTTATTAGCGCTGTAACTGAAAAACTCCCGCTCGCGTTCGCTTAATTCGCGCACTTGTTTAGCGGGGCTGCCACGGTACAAGTGGCCACTTTCCAGTGTTTTACCTGGCGCCACCACACTGCCAGCCGCGATGATAACGTCTGACTCAATGTTGGCGTTGTCCATCACAATGGCGCCCATTCCAACCAACACGCGATCGGCCAATGTACAGCCGTGCAAGGTGACAGAATGGCCGACAATGCACTCCGAGCCTATCTGCAATGGAAACCCGTCCGGGTTGAACGGACCTGCATGGGTGGCGTGCAATACCGAGTTATCCTGAATGCTGGTGCGCTCTCCGATGCGAATGCTGTGCACATCTCCGCGTACAACCGCCATTGGCCAAACCGAAGAGTCGGCGCCAATCTCTACATCACCTAACACTAAGGCTGTTGGGTCCACAAATACGCCGTTAGCCAGTTTTGGCTCTAGGCCCGCGAATGTTCGTATGCTCATTGATAACTTGCCCCTGGGTCACAGGCCGAATATTATCGTCTGCAGAGGAATAATATGCCACAGCAAAAACGATTCATAGCTGGCGCCACGTGCCCAGCATGCAAGCAGCTAGACAAAACGATTATGTACTCGATAGATCAGCAAACGGTGCGAGAGTGTGTAAGCTGTGGGCATCTTGAGTCTTTGGATGAGCTTGGAAAGCAGCAGGAGCTGCAAACGCGTGTTACTGGCGAAATGGCTGAAGAGGACGTGTCGGCTGTGCAGATTATTGACCCTCGTACACTGCACTAGAAACTGGGCTTTTGTGCCATAACTCGCGCGACTGGCACAGCCTTTCCTTGCCTGGCTTGGGCCTTCCAGGCTACCCTCGTTCACAAAAGTAGCCTCGCAATGGCGAGTCTATTTTATACTCTCGGCCTACGCTTTTTACATTCAGTAAAGGCTGCGCCAGTCGCGCTGGAACAAGCGAGTAAACCGAATATCGCTGAAAGTCATTGCGCCCTAAAGGAGATCATCAAAAGAAAGTTTTTTGAGAATGAGGGTATGGTGAAGCCATTCGGATGCGGAGCGCCCGCGCCACGAAGCAAAAATACAATAATATTGGGGGGGATGATTTCAAGAACACCCCAACCTCAAGCCACCCAAACCCCTCTACGAGAATAAACCCAGTAATACACCCCCAAAGTCACCCCCCGAAACGCGTTAAACACCAAAAACGCCATCCAAAGCCCATGATTGCCCATCCCTTGGCTCACATACCACAAAGGCAAAAACACCAACAGTGTGCAGGCCAGCATGCTGTTGCGCATTGCTTTGGTCTGCGCAGCTCCAATAAATACACCGTCGAACAAATAACACCAAACTGCCGCAAGAGGTAGGGCAAGTAGCCAGTAGAAGTACAGAGTCAATTCTTGCTGCACTGCTTCTATGCTGCTGTATTGATAAACAATCAAATCCCGGCCCAGCAGCAGCAGCAGCGTAATCATTAAGCTTGTACCTAGGCACCACCAAAGGCAGGCCTTAACGGTTGCATGAAATTGCTTGATATCTCGTCGGCCAATGGCAAAACCGCAAAGACTCTCGGCGGCATGAGCGAACCCATCCAGGGCAAAAGCTGAGAGCAGAACAAGCTGCAACAAAATGGCATTGGCTGCCAGAGTGAGGTCGCCTTGTTGCGCGCCTTTAGCAGAGAGAAACAGAAAGCAGAATAATAGGCAAAAGGTACGGAGCATCAGGTCTCCGTTCATTTTGAGCAGCCTAAGAATGGCGCCAGTATCAAACAGTAGGATGAATCCAGGCCATCGGCTACCTTTTATAGAGCGGTAGTGACGGATGAAAACACCTACCGCTATCGTACAGCCAGCGTACTCGGCAATCACCGTTGCCCATGCTGCCCCGTCACTCTTGAGGCCGAGTAACATAATAAACACCAGGTCCAATACTATATTCAAGCTGTTGGTGGTAATCAGTATTAGCATTACGGCTCGCGTGTTCTGTATACCAATCAACCAGCCGGTTAGGCAATACGTTAGTAAAACGGCGGGAAGGCTGTAAAAGCGAATGCCGCTATAGCTTTTGGCTAAGCCATCTACCGTAGGGCTGGCGTCCACAAAGCCTAATGCCGCGCCCAGTATCAGCGGTCGAAGAGCGAATAAAACAAGCGATAGCAAAATGCTTAGCAGCATTGCCCTATAAAGGGTGGTTTGAATAGCGGCTGAGCTGTCAGCGCCGTGTTGCTGAGCGGTGAGCCCCGTTGTGCTGGTGCGCAAAAAAGAAAAGGTCCACAGCACCATGGCCATAATGCTGCTGCCAACGGATACAGCGCCAAGATAAAAAGCATCATCAAGGTGGCCTAATATTGCGGTATCCGCTATACCCAACAAAGGGATGCTGATATTTGACAGCATCAGAGGCCAGGCTAATGACCAAATTCTAAGGTTCAGATTGGTTCTCTCTTAGACAAACGGCGCGAAAGTTGCCGTGTGAATAAACGGTGACGGAATATTGGCGCAATAAACAGGTAGAAATGCCGGAGATTGTTGCCGAGCATCTTAATCTAACTAGCGACTTACAAAGGACTTTTGCTATAATTGCATAGTTTTGTCGGTCCGAACAGGGAAGTGCTTCTTTCAGGCAATGGATGGCTTGTTTAGCAAATACAAAAACTCTTAGCACTGCAGCGGCCTAAGACCGTTTGCTGCAGTGATGCATTAGGGTTGTACAACCAACATTTATATGGGGTCAGGATCAATGTCTTTAGATCTTTTTAGGTCACGATTTTCAGTGCATAAAGCACTGGCGGCCGCGAGCTTAATGAGCACGAGTATGTTCACAGCGGCTGGCGCGAACGTGGAATCAGCCGAGCGCTGGGGCACAAACATGACGCAAGGGGTGACCGAGATCAGCCGCGGCATTTATGACCTGCATATGCTGATCTTTTGGATTTGCGTGGTCATTGGCGTTTTAGTGTTCGGTGTCATGTTTTATTCAATGATCGTTCACCGCCATTCAAAAGGTTATAAGCCATCAACGTTTCATGAGAGCACCAAGGTAGAGATACTCTGGACGGTTCTGCCGGCGTTTATTCTGATTTTCATGGGTTGGGAAGCATCGAAAATGCTGATCACCATGTACGACGAAGCGGAAGACGCTGAAGTCAGCATTATGGTGACTGGCTATCAGTGGAAGTGGAAGTACGAGTACATGGATGAGGGTGTCGCTTACTTCAGCAACTTGACTACCTCGCAGGGCGAAATCAACAATATTGAGCCTAAGGGAGAGCACTATTTGCTTGAGGTGGATAACCCCATCGTTATTCCAACCAATAAAAAGGTTCGCTTCCTTATTACAGCCAATGACGTAATTCACGCTTGGTGGGTGCCTGCTTTAGCTGTTAAGCAAGACGCGATTCCCGGTTTTATAAATACCGCGTGGGCAATTGCTGAGGAAGAAGGCATCTACCGTGGTCAGTGCGCCGAGTTATGCGGCAGAGACCATGGCTTCATGCCGATTGTTTTGAGGGCTGTAAGTCCTGGTGAATTTGACAGCTGGCTTGGCGAGCGTAAGGCCGAGGCTGTTGCGTTGAACGAATTGATCAAGCAGGAAATGAGCTTCGACCAACTAATGGACACCGGTAAGGATGTCTACACCAAGCAGTGTGTTGTTTGTCACGGTGCAAGTGGTGAAGGCGGCGTTGGTAAGGCATTGGCGGGCAGCGGCACTGTGCCTACTGGGCCAATGGACCAGCATTTGTCGATAATGGTTAACGGTGTGCCTGGTACGGCCATGCAGGCTTTCGGCGCACAGCTTAACGAAATAGATTTAGCGGCCGTCGTAACTTATGCCCGAAACTCTTGGGGTAACAACATGGGCGACAGTATCCAGCCCGTTGATGTTTACAACTTCAAGCAATCGAACTAACTAACGATTACTACTGTTTAAAGCTTTTAAGATAGAGGAACCCAATATGGGAGATCACGGTCCAGCAAAAGGTATCACGCGTTGGCTTTATACGACCAACCACAAAGATATCGGTACGCTTTATCTATGGTTTAGTTTCGCAATGTTTTTGATCGGTGGCATCTTTGCACTGGTCATTCGCGCTGAATTGTTCCAGCCTGGTTTGCAGCTTGTGCAGCCGGAATTTTTTAACCAAATGACTACCATGCATGGCTTGGTGATGGTCTTTGGCGCCGTTATGCCGGCATTTGTTGGCTTGGCGAACTGGTTGATACCGATGATGATCGGAGCGCCGGATATGGCCTTGCCACGCATGAATAACTGGAGCTTCTGGATACTTCCGTTCGCTTTTTTCATGATGCTGTCATCTTTATTTGTTGAAGGTGGAGCGCCAAACTTCGGTTGGACCTTCTATGCGCCGTTGTCAACGACCTATGCACCGCCGAGTGTAACGTTCTTTATTTTCGCAGTGCATATCATGGGTGCCTCCTCAATCATGGGTTCGATCAACGTTATCGCAACCATCATGAACTTGCGTGCGCCTGGCATGACATACATGAAAATGCCGCTGTTCGTCTGGACCTGGTTTATAACCGCATACTTGTTAATCGCAGT
Organism: Pseudomonadales bacterium; assembly: GCA_045106985.1. Taxonomy (GTDB): domain Bacteria; phylum Pseudomonadota; class Gammaproteobacteria; order Pseudomonadales; family JAUIET01; genus JAUIET01. Next base: position 214,325 of record JBGCFQ010000009.1, read on the forward strand.
AATGCCTGTACTTGCGGGCGTTGTAACCATGATGTTGATGGATATTCACTTTGGCACCAGCTTCTTTAGTGCGGCCGGTGGCGGTGACCCAGTACTGTTCCAGCATGTGTTCTGGTTCTTTGGGCACCCTGAGGTGTACATCATGATTCTGCCGGCTTTCGGCATCGTTTCACAGATCATCCCAACCTTTTCGCGCAAGCGTCTGTTTGGTTACGACTCGATGGTTTATGCCACGGCGTCTATCGCATTTTTGAGCTTTATTGTTTGGGCTCACCATATGTTTACAGTAGGTATGCCGATCGCTGGCGAGCTGTTCTTTATGTGGGCGACAATGCTTATTGCAGTGCCAACGGGCGTAAAAGTGTTTAACTGGGTAACCACAATGTTTCGGGGTTCCATTAGTTTTGAAACGCCAATGTTGTTCTCCATAGCCTTCGTTATTCTGTTTACGATTGGCGGCTTCTCTGGGCTAATGCTTGCAATAGCACCAGCTGATTTCCAATATCACGACACCTACTTCGTAGTGGCGCATTTCCACTATGTGCTAGTGCCTGGCGCGATCTTTGGAATTATGGCTGCTGTTTATTATTGGTTGCCTAAGTGGTGCGGCAACATGTACGACGAAACATTAGGTAAAACGCATTTTTGGTTGTCTTTTGTCGGATTGAACGTCACTTTCTTCCCAATGCATTTTGTTGGTTTGGCCGGCATGCCGCGTCGAATTCCAGACTATGCCTTGCAGTTTGCCGACTTCAATATGATCTCAAGTGTAGGCGCGCTGTTATTTGGCGCATCGCAAATATTCTTCCTGTTCGTGGTGATTAAAACCATCAAAGGCGGCAAGAAAGCGACCGACCAAGTTTGGGAAAGTGCTGAAGGCCTGGAGTGGACTATTCCATCGCCGGCGCCATATCACACCTTTACCACTCCACCTGAAATTAAGTAAGAACGAGTCCTTAAAGAGCCGTGCAAATGGACAAGCCTGTTAAAAAAACCGTTCGCCAGATGTTGCTCATTGTCGTGGGTATGTTTGGTTTCGGTTTTGCGCTGGTACCTTTGTACGATGTCTTTTGTGATATCACAGGCTTGAATGGAAAAACATCAGACACGGCCTATGAGGCCGTTGATGTTGTGGTGGACACGAGTCGTACCGTAAAGATTCAGTTCGTAGCCACTAACAATGAAAATATGCCGTGGGAGTTTAAGCCCACGGTAAGCTCGATGAATGTTCATCCAGGCGAGGTTGCCAGCACAGAATTTTTTGCTCGCAACCCACGAAGCTTCGCGATGATCGCCCAGGCCGTTCCAAGTCTGGTGCCCTTTAAGGCCGCCGAGTATTTTCACAAGACAGAGTGCTTTTGCTTTAATCAACAGCCTTTAGAGGCTAAAACAGAAACTATGATGCCCCTGCGGTTTATCGTTGATGTCGATTTGCCAAAAGAAGTAAAGATCATCACGCTGGCGTATACGCTGTTTGATGTCACTGAAAAATTTGATAATGCTGTTAGCCGCGATTCCCTTGCTGAACCGCAGCTAGCTGGAAACTACTAATTAAGATAACCATTGCTATGGAGCAAAATGATGTCGTCAAGCAATAGCGATTACGAACATTACTACGTACCAGAGAGCAGCAAGCTGCCAATATATGCCAGTTTATTTCTGTTTATCACTGTGTATGGAGCAGCTACGCTCATTAACAACGTGAGCGGAATGCCGGCCACTTTTACCGGTAGCTGGGTACATTGGATACCAATTATTGGATTCCTGTGCTTTGCTCGCGTACTTTATGTTTGGTTCCGTACTACCATTAGGGAAAATTTGCAGGGTTTGCCCAGTGCGCAGTTAAAACGCTCTTATACCATGGGCATGATGTGGTTCATTTTTTCAGAAGTGATGTTCTTCTTTGCCTTTTTTGGCGCACTGTTTTATGTGCGATCTTTCGCCGGCCCATGGTTAGGTGGTGAGGGCGATAAGGGGGTTGCCAACCTTTTGTGGCAGGGCTTCCAGTATGATTGGCCGCTTATGATCACTCCCCAGCAAGCTGCCGAGGCAGGTGCGGGTCAAATCACCGCCGTTAATGGTGAATTTGGTGGTCCGGGCAAACATATGAGCTTCCCTGGCTTCAGCGCGATGTTCGGCTGGCTTCCACTTTACAACACGATCATTCTATTAAGCTCCAGTTTCACAGTGCACGTTGCTCATCACGCCTTGAAAGAAGGCAATAAGAGCAAGATGAAAAACTGGCTTGGCATTACCGTACTTCTGGGTGCTATTTTCGTTGTTTTGCAAGCGGTCGAGTACTACGAAGCGTATGCCCATTACGGCCTAACATTGAATGCAGGAATCTATGGCTCTACGTTCTTTATGTTAACGGGCTTCCACGGTTTCCACGTTTGTCTTGGTGCATTCATGTTGTTTGTTATGTGGATGCGTGCCACCCGCCATGACCACTTTACGCCAGAAGACCACTTTGGTTTTGAGGCGGCTTCATGGTACTGGCACTTTGTTGACGTAGTTTGGGTAGGTCTAGTATTAGTGGTCTACGTCTTTTGATGTAATGCAGCCCAATCAACCAAACACTTGATAGTTTGGTTGATACCGAGAAACCGCCTGATTGTCTTCATTCAGGCGGTTTTTTTTTCTCATTACTATCTATTCTATTGCTGCTTTGGTGCCACTGATTGATGCGGTGCACTGCTTGATGCATTAGTAGAAGGATCCCAAGGAACCCGGTTGCCAAGGTCACCCGTATACAATCCATATCCAATCACGGCAAAAAGAGCCACGGCAATAGCGAGCCTGACGCCCAAAGAATTGTAAGTGCGTCGACTTGAGCCTTGATCCTTTATGAAAAAAATCAGCCCACTGAACAAACTAATGACTAGAGCGATAAATAGAAGAATAGCTACTGGTTTAATCCACATTAAGCGAGTATAACGCCGTTTCAACTTCTAAGCGCTGTCAATTGATGCCAACAATCCTTAAGCGATTTCGTCCCGACTGGAAAACCAGTGTATTGGTTGCTTGCTTGCTGCCTTTGTTGTTGAGCTTGGGTTACTGGCAGCTAGATCGAGAACAAGAAAAGCTGGCCATACTGGCGGATTACAATAAGCGGATAGCGGCTCCACCTACAGAGTTGCTCAATGCTTGGCAAAACCTTCAATCAGAGACATCGTCCTATCGAAGAGTGTTGCTGCAGGGGCGATTTCTTCCAGAGAGCTCAGTACTTATAGACAACAAAATTCGACAAGGAACTGTAGGCTATCAACTTGTTCAGTTATTCAAGCTAGAGGAGCCGAGCAGTCGTGATTCCATTGACCCAGCTGACACTGAGACAAAAGCAAAAGCAGCTTGGATTAATCGAGGCTGGGTAGCGGCGGGTCGGCTGAGAACTGACCTACCAAATTTTGTAACTCCCGAAAACTTGGTCCGACTGCATGCGAACATCTATCAGCCTTTGGGCGACCCCTTTGTATTGCAACAGGAAGTCTTGAGTCTTGGGCAAGATCATCCGATAATTGCACAGCAGTTTGATGCAACACATTTCGCTCAACTGAATCGCGGTTTTGATGTTTTCCCTCACCTATTGAGACTGGAAGAAAACTCCCCAACAGCATTGGCGATAGATTGGCCGCCAGTAAATACCAAGCCTGAAAAACATCGCGGTTATGCTATTCAATGGTTTGCAATGGCGCTAGCGTTGTTTGTTTTTTACCTTATACGAAGCTTAGACAAAGGCTCAGAGCCTGACTGAGACCTAGATCGAGAGAAATTGAGAGAAATTAGAAAGATGACTACTGCGCCGACCCCCGAACAGGCTCGATCGAACAAGATAAAGCTGTTAATACTGATTTTTGTACCATTTACCCTGATGCTGATGGCATGGGTGATGTTCTACAGTGGCATTGGTATGCCAAAAGGAACAGGTAACAAGGGAGTATTGATTAATCCTCCGCTGCAGCTCAATGAAGTCAGTGTAGATGCCGCCACAAAAATTGTGGAAACAAGTAATTTCAAATGGTTTTTCCTGCTGCCAGGGACTGCCAGTTGTGACAAGGCCTGCGAGGAGCGTTTGTACTTAACGCGCCAGATTAGAACCGCGCTTGGCAAATACACCCATAAAATACAGCGTCTATACCTGGTCGACAGCAGCCTGGTTCTAAGTAATGAATTGCAAACCTTGCTAAAAGAAGAACACGAAGACCTAATTGTACAAAGAGTTTCTGCAGAAAAGCTGAAACAAATGCTGGCAAGCCAGGAACAATCCTCGAAGAGCCAAGCAAGTAAAGACATCTACCTTGCAGACTTCCGCGGCTTTATCATGATGTACTACAACGAATCTCATACCTACAAAGACATTATGAAAGACATCAAATTTCTACTGAAATACGCACCGTAGGCTCAGTGATGAATTCAACAATACTAACTTCCAGAAAACCGGGTTATGGAATAGCCTTGTTTGCAACGCTTTTTGCTTTTCTTGTAATTGGCCTGGGCGCATTTACTCGTTTAGCCGATGCAGGACTTGGCTGTCCTGATTGGCCAGGTTGCTATGGACACGCGCTCTGGCCTCAAACTGAAACAGACGTAGCGGCAGCGGAACAGCTGTATCCAGACGCCCCCGTAGAACATGATAAAACCTGGCCTGAAATGGTCCATCGCTACCTAGCAACCAGCCTTGGACTGCTTGCGATTGCCTTGCTGGTTGTCTGCGTTCGCAAGCGTGAGAAAGGCCAGCCCTTTAAACACACTGTATTTTTGCTCGGCCTAGTGATTATTCAGGGCCTATTTGGTATGTGGACAGTCACATTGAAACTCTGGCCTCAGGTAGTGACCGCTCATTTGCTGGGAGGCTTCCTAACAGCTGCAACACTCTGGTTGCTCACTTTGCGCCTGTCAGGAAAAATATGGCGCACAGCAGGCCCCGGCAAAAGGAAGTTGCGCAAGCTGTACCCATTTACTTTACTTGCTACTTTCATTCTATTGTTGCAAATTGGCTTGGGCGGTTGGACAACCTCAAACTATGCAGCTGTTGCTTGTCCTGACTTCCCAACCTGTCAGCAACAGTGGCTACCAGAGATGGATTTTGGTGAGGGCTTTAATGTCTTTCAGGGTATTGGGCCGAATTACCTCGGCGGTACCATGGATAATAGTGCTCGCGTTGCCATTCACTTTGCGCACAGAATTGGCGCTATTATTGCCAGCCTGTTCGTGCTGGTGGTGATAGTAAGACTTTATTTGGCAAGCCAATTACCCGCCGCTAAGCGCCTGTCGGTGCTAATTCTGGTGGTACTGTTTACTCAAATAGGCTTGGGCATAAGTAATGTAGTGCTTCATTTTCCAGTTGCAGTGGCTGTGGCACACAATGCTTGCGGGGCCCTGCTACTGGTCTGTATGATCACCGCCCTTCACCGACTCTTTTCAGTAGAGATACTTCGTTAAATGACGACTTCCGCGGTACAGCCTGAGCGCTCTCTGGTGCTCGATTACTACGAGCTTTGTAAGCCTAATGTGGTATTGCTGATGCTGCTTACATCAGCCATTGGTATGTTTATGTCAGTACCTGGCATGGTGCCATTAGATGTACTGATTTTGGGCAATTTGGGAATAGGGATGTGCGCAGGAGCCGCCGCTGCGATTAATCACCTATTGGATTTTCGCGTTGATAAGAAAATGAGCCGCACGCAAGAACGTCCTGTCGCTCAGGGGCGTATAGGCCCCAAGCAAGCTGCTATTTTTGCGCTGTTAATGACTTTATCGGGTATGGCTGTGTTGTTGGTTTTCACCAATGCGCTTACCGCAGGGCTCACATTCGCGTCGATTATTGGGTATGCCTTTATTTATACTTTGTACCTAAAACGAGCTACGCCGCAGAACATCGTTATCGGTGGTTTAGCCGGTGCCGCCCCGCCCTTGTTGGGGTGGACTGCTGTCACTAATGACGTGCACGGCCACTCGCTATTGCTGGTGCTGATCATTTTTATTTGGACGCCGCCCCATTTCTGGGCCTTGGCTATTCACCGCCGTGACGAGTACGCGAAAGTTGATATTCCAATGTTGCCGGTAACTCATGGAATTCCATTTACCAAGTTGCAAGTGCTTCTGTATACATTTTTATTGTTTGCTGTAAGCCTTATGCCATTCGCTACCGGTCTGAGTGGTGGTATCTACCTGCTCGGTGCGGTCGTATTGGGTCTAGGTTACATATATTGGTCGGTTTTGCTTTGGCGTGGCAAAGAGGCTGAATACGCTATGGATTCTTTTAAATACTCGATCATTTACTTAATGGCCTTGTTTATTATTATGTTGGCAGACCATTGGTTGATTTCGCCAACCTATGTCGTTAGCTATACATGAATGAAGCAGATAGTGCTAGGCGAGCTGGAGTGAACAAAACTGTACTTTTGCTAGTAGTGGCTATGGCCATTATTCTCGGCTTGTTTCTCAATCGTCTGTACACCCCTGTGCCAATGAGCGATGCCCATTTGTACACCTTGGGAGCTAAGGTATTTGATCCCCCGCGTCGCTTCGAACAGCCGCCATTGATTGATCAACACGGTAATGTTTTTGATTACGGGCGACTGCAAAACAAGTGGTCATTGGTTTTTTTCGGTTTTACTTATTGTCCTGACATATGCCCGACTACCCTCGCCCAACTACGAACCGTTGTAACTAAATTGGATCCGGAAGTAAAAGCAAATACCCAGGTTATTCTTGTATCCGTGGACCCTGCGCGCGACACACCGGAAAAACTGAAAGAATATATCAGCTATTTTTCAGATGACTTTATTGGTTTAACCGGCGAGTTTCTTAATTTGCAGAAGTTTGCCAGTCAGTTACTTGCTGCATTCCAGATTGTGCCAGGCGGCGGCGAGAATTATTCTGTTGATCACAGCGCACAAATCATGTTGATCAATCCAAAAGGCGATTTCCACGGCTTTCTAAAGCCGCCGTTTACGCCTAGTAAAATCATCGAAGCGTACAGTGGTGTGCGCCACAACTTCGAGCTGCGTTATTCGGAGTAATCACCATTAAGCAACGTCGTCGGCAAGTCTCGCACAACCACTACCGCGAGCGTAAGGCCAGTGATAATACAAACAGTAGAAACGCGACCAGCACAATAGCAGGGCCAACACTAACATCAATTGTGTAGGATGCAGCGACCCCACCCACCGTTGCCAGGCAACCAATAACGATGGCCGATAGGGCCATTTGTGACGGCGAGCCGGAAAAATTACGGGCCGCCGTAGCAGGTATTATTAGCAGTGCGGTTACTAACAACACGCCAACCACCTGAATGGCCGTCGCAATTGTCGCTGCCATAAGTACCAATAGTAATGAGCGGTAAAAGTTCACGGCTACGCCATCAACTTCAGCTAGCTCGGGATCGATAGAAATAATGAGTAACTTGCGCCAGCTTAATAACAGCGCAGTGCCAATAACTGCTGCGACACAGGCCATTCGCATCAGATCGTTCCAATTAACGGCGAGTAAATCACCAAACAGATAAGACAGCCAATCTATGTGAGAGTCTCCAACAAAGCCAAGCACTATTACACCTGCAGCCAGCGATACATGAGCTAGAATACCGAGCAGAGCATCCATCGGCAGACTGTGGTGCTGGTGCAGCCAGCTAAGCAGCAAAGCAATAACGATGGCGCAGATCAGCACGCCGATTCCCAAAGGTATGTGAATAAGAAGGCTTAAGCCAATACCCAGTAGCGCAGAGTGCGCCAAGGTATCCCCAAAGTAGGCCATCCGTTGCCAAACAACGAAACAACCTAACGGTCCGGCTAGTACCGCAATCAGCAGTCCAGCGCATATTGCGCGTAGCAATAACTCTTCCATTCCTTGTTATTGTCCTTGAGAGTCGTTTACCACTTCGCCATGTATGTCATGTTCGTGGTCGTGATGGTGATGATACACCGCGAGGGTGTCAGAAAAGCGCTCGCCAAACAGTTCTAGAAACGCTGGATCAGTGCTGACATGATCTGGGTGGCCGTGACAGCAAACATGCCGATTCAAGCAAATCACAGTATCGGTGTTGGCCATCACTACATTTAAGTCGTGAGACACCATCAGCACGCCACAATTATGCGTGTCGCGCACTTTGGCTATCAATTGATAAAGGTCCGCTTGGCCGCTTAGATCCACACCTTGAACCGGCTCATCCAGTACCAGTAATTCTGGGTCGTTTAGCAGGGCTCTTGCAAACAAAACCCGCTGCAGCTCACCTCCGGACACTTTGTTTAACTGAGCGCGCTCCAAATCGGCAACCCCTGCTTCCTTCAACGCGGTTCGAACAAGCGACGCCTTGCTACCATTCAGCTCTAAAAAGTCGCCAACGCGCAGAGGCATATGTTCATTGATGCGAATGCGTTGGGGCATATAGCCGATACGCAAGCTATCACGCTTTTCCAGAGTGCCTGCACTTAAAGCCTGCAGGCCTAACACGGCGCGCACAAGTGTGGTCTTTCCCGCGCCATTCGGACCAATCAGGGTTACAATCTCGCGCTCACCCACCGACAGGCTTATATCGTGCAGTATGGAACGTTGAGCCAGTTGCACACTGGCATGGTGTAAAGATAGAAGCGGCTGTGTCATGCCACTATGATAGCATTCGATACTCTAGCCTGACGGATTTGCAGTTGAATAAAGAACACATGCCAGATGAATCTTAAGCGCACGAATTTTTGTATGCATCGGTCTCGGCTCAGGGCAATTCGATTGCAGGCAATAGTTGCGGTAATGATGTTGCTGTTGGTACGCCCAATTTTGGCCAACGAAGGCCGTTCGCAACCGATTGTTATGCACACTCTGAAACCTCTACAGCTAATTACTAATGGCTTGTCCGGTGATTTGCTTGACACCCGTTTATTGTCGTTAGGTGCGCAGCAAGCTCACAGCTATACCGTAAAATTTTCTGACCTGCAAAAAATTCAACAGTCCCAGCTGCTGGTCTGGATGGGCGCTGAGTTTGAGCACTACCTGCAAAAGCCTTTGGACGCTTTGCAGCCTGCCGTATTGGATTTTGCATGGCTGAGTGCGAGTGCTGCGCACGGTGGTGAGGCGCTGGTTGAACACCTCTGGCTTGACCCCGCGATAGTAGCGAGCCGAATCAGTCGCCTGGCAGAAAAGCTCGCACAAGTGCAGCCGGACCAACGCACCGAGTATAATCGACGCGCAACAGTGTTTACGGCTCGTGTTTTAAAATTAGATGCAGAGATGATCGCGTTGTTTGCACCATACAAGGGGCGCGGGGTCGTTGCTGATCATCATGGTATTGAGCTATTCCTGCGTCGCTATGGCCTGCGCTACGTAGGAAGCTTGCAGAGCGCAAACCACAGTTCTCTCAGCCTTAAACAGGTGCGTCGATTGAGAACGGAAGTGCGGCTTAAGAATGCCGAGTGTGTGGTGCTATCTGACCCACATGCCGGGACAGACTTGCTACAGATCTTTTCTGGCCTGGAGATAGCCACAGCTCAAGTGGATATACTTGGTGAGCAGGCAGACACCTACGAACAATTGATCAGGCAACTTGGCGAAAACATCGCCAGCTGTCTAAGCAAACAGTGAGCCCCTAGATAGAAGTCGACAGGGTCGACGTCAACTAGTGATCGACAGATGCCACGCGTGAACTGAACTTATCATCCATGTCCTGACTGAACTTCGCGTTCAGGCGGTCCATGGCATCGTCCATTCTGGACTGAGCGATGATTTCAGCCTGCCGATCTAGCGCAACTGGAACTAACATCTTGTCCGCCTTAACAACCCTGTCTGCCGCCGGCCTGTCCGCTTCTTCCGCCAGGCTCAACGTGCTGGCTAGCCCTAATGCCAGCGCTGCTACTATGTGCTTTTTCATGTACTCACCTATAGATTTATCGTTTCATAACGAAGTGGGTCACTTAGCTGTGGGTGCACAAAAAATGACCGCTCCCTCTGAAGCTAGCAGATATAATGAACAGCGCTATTGGTTGGTTCCACGGCTGGTTGTTTTTTAGACAGGCGTCACATAATCGTTGACCATAGGTAGAGCGGAGCTGGTTTAATCGCTTACTAGCGCGGTCCAGCAAATGAGCTTGCGTCGATCTATAGGCTGGTCTTTGACGCACAAGACAGTAGACTGTGCGGCTTAAAACAAGAGGATTACTGCATGGCCGATCAAGGCACACCATTGGTTTTAGTCGATGGTTCTTCTTATTTGTATCGGGCATTTCACGCCCTGCCGCCATTGCTGAGCTCTAAAGGCCAGCCAACGGGTGCTGTTAAGGGTGTGATAAGCATGCTCAAGCGTTTGCAGTTGGATTATCCGGGCTCGTGTATCGCTGTCGTCTTTGACGCCAAAGGAAAGACTTTCCGGGATGACATCTACACTGCATACAAAGCGAATCGGCCGTCCATGCCTGATGATCTCCGTGGCCAAATAGAGCCGCTGCACCAAATTGTTGAGGCGCTGGGCATGCCTTTGTTATGCGTTGCTGGGGTTGAGGCCGACGATGTTATCGGTACCTTGGCAAGCCAAGCCACCGTAGACAAGCAACCAGTGATTGTCTCGACCGGTGATAAAGATCTGGCTCAGCTAGTGAACGAGTATGTCACTTTGGTGAACACCATGACTGACACTGTTCTGGATATAGCGGGCGTTAACGAAAAGTTTGGGCTGCCGCCGGAACTGATCATTGATTTCCTGGCACTGATGGGCGACAAGGTAGACAACATTCCAGGTGTTGCTGGGGTCGGTGAAAAGACCGCCTTGGCGCTGCTACAAGGTATTGGTGGTATTGATACTCTGTATCAAAACCTGGATAAAGTGGCCGAGCTAGAAGTGCGCGGTGCCAAGACTCTGGGCGCCAAATTGGAAGCTGGTCACGAGGATGCCCTGCTTTCCTACAAGCTGGCGACTATAGATACGGCTGTGGAGCTGGACACTTCATCATCCGCCTTGGCAATGGCCGAGCCCGATAGTGAGCGCTTACTTACGCTGTATAAGGAGTTGGAGTTTAAAGTCTGGACCGAAGAGATCTTAAGCGGCTCAAGCGCTGATGAAGCCGGGCCCGGTCAACAATTAGAAACAGTTCTGGATCTTGTTTTAACCCAGGAGCAGCTGGATGCATGGCTGCTGAAACTGCAACAGGCGCCCTATTTCGCATTCGATACAGAAACCACCGCGCTTGATTACATGCAAGCTGAGCTGGTAGGTGTGTCGTTTGCCGTTGAAGAGGGGCATGCCGCCTACGTACCAGTTGCGCATGACTACCCGGGGGCGCCTGATCAACTCGCCAGAGACGAGGTGCTCGCTCAGTTAAAGCCTTTACTCGAAGATCCTGATCATAAAAAGGTCGGCCAACACCTGAAGTACGATAAGAACGTGTTAGCTAATTATGACGTTCATCTGAGAGGAATCTTTGCCGATACTATGTTGGAATCTTACGTTCTTAACAGCACGGCCAGTCGCCACGATATGGACACCCTGGCGCTAAAGCATCTTGGTCACACCACTGTGCACTTTGAAGACATTGCGGGTAAAGGCGCCAAACAGATTACCTTTAACCAGGTACCTCTTGAAACCGCAGCACCCTACGCCGCTGAAGACGCAGACATCACCTTACGTTTACACCATGCCTTGTTACCGCAACTTGAGATGGAACCAACAGTGCTTGATGTGTACCAGCATATAGAAATTCCTCTGGTGCCGGTGTTGTCGAGAATAGAGCGAAATGGCACCTTAGTAGATGCGTCTCTGCTGCAGCGTCAAAGCCAGCAGTTAGGTGAGCGCATGCTGGAGCTAGAGCAAGAGGCTTATGAGGAAGCCGGCGAGAAGTTTAATCTGGGTTCGCCAAAACAATTACAGGCCATCTTTTTTGACAAGTTGCAGTTGCCGGTCATCAAAAAAACACCCAAAGGGCAACCGTCAACGGCAGAGCCCGTATTGCAGGAGCTAGCTCTAGATTACCCTCTTCCGGCACTCATCCTAGAATACCGGGGGCTGAGCAAACTTAAGTCCACCTATACCGATAAACTACCTTTGCAAATAGACTCAAACACGGGTCGCATTCATACTTCTTATCATCAAGCTGTGACCGCGACTGGCAGATTGTCATCGACCGACCCCAATCTTCAGAACATACCCATTCGCACCGCTGAAGGTCGACGCATTCGCCAGGCTTTTGTCGCTCCTCAAGGGAAGTGCATTGTTGCGGCTGACTATTCGCAAATTGAGCTTCGAATTATGGCGCATTTGTCGCAAGACAGCGGCTTACTCGAAGCGTTTGGAGGCGGACTTGATGTACATCGTGCAACAGCTGCAGAAGTATTTGGCGTGGCGTTAGATGCGGTCAGTGATGATCAGCGACGCAGCGCAAAAGCGATAAATTTTGGCCTTATCTATGGCATGTCGGCATTTGGATTGGGACGTCAACTTAATGTAGGCCGGCACGATGCGCAGGCCTATATGGATAAATATTTTGCGCGCTATCCGGGCGTGGCTGAATACATGGATGATATTCGCAGTAGTGCCAAGGAGCAGGGTTTTGTTGAAACCTGTTTTGGTCGCCGCTTGTATCTGCCCGAAATTAACGCTGCGAATGGTATGCGCAGACAGGCAGCGGAACGTACTGCGATTAACGCGCCGATGCAGGGCAGTGCAGCTGACATCATAAAACGGGCGATGATAGATGTTGATCTATGGCTTGGCGATAACAAGGACAGTAAGATGATCATGCAAGTGCATGATGAACTGGTGTTCGAGGTTCCTGAAGCAGAGGCAGCCGGTTTTGCTGCAAAAATTGTTGAATTGATGGAAGGGGCTGCCGAACTAAGCGTGCCCCTACTTGTTGAAGCCGGCATAGGTGCCAATTGGGATGAGGCACATTAACTAGTGCGCCGCAGAAAAAATCTCATGCTAGCGTTGAATTGTTTTAATGGGCTGAAAAGGCGCAGGAACTATTTGAGCGACAAGCGGTCTTAACTTGTGTAGGCATCGAGGCGAAAGCGCGATTGTCTACGTTTAGTGCTACCCCCAAAAGCACTAAGCTTCCCCCGACACCGGTTCCCCTGCTGGGTCGGGGGTTTTCTTTTATTGAAAGCCATCTTCTTCATTTAGCCATTGTGAAATAACGCTGCGCGCCTCATCTAAGCCGGTATTTTTCAACGCAGAGAACAACTGCACAGTGGCTAGCGGGTAACTAACAATTTGTTTTTGAACGCTCAGCATTGTGCTTTTTGCTGCGCCGAAGTTTAGCTTATCGCTTTTGGTGAGCAGGATATGAGTTGGCAGAGAGCTACGCTTGCTCCATTCGAGCATGGCGCGGTCAAATTCTTGCAGGGGGTGGCGTACATCTGACAATAAGATCAATCCGCGTAACACTTTTCTTTCGCGTAAGTATTCATCTAAATGTCGTTGCCATTCGTCCCGCTTGGATTTCGATACCTTTGCGTAACCGTAGCCTGGCAAATCAACTAAACGTTGTTGCTCGTTTAATGCAAAGAAATTCAGCAATTGAGTGCGACCGGGTGTCTTGCTGGTACGAGCCAGTTTGCGCTGGCTCGTTATACTATTGATGGCGCTGGACTTGCCCGCATTTGACCGCCCTGCAAAAGCTACTTCCGCGCCCTCGTCGGCTGGGCACTGGGACAATTTCTGCGCACTGGTGAGAAATTGAGCTTGTTGAAAAGCAACTAATGACATGACACTCCCAAGGACCGAAAAGGCCATAGACTGAATTACTGCTACTATTTACCATGCGCTTAGACCACTTATGTCAGTAAACTGCGCTAAGTCATTGATTATTATGCCATGGTCAGACGTAAAAAAAGAGCACAAACATAGGAATGAGCGCGCGCATTCGATATAATTCCGCGGTTTTTTAGGCGCCACTAACTGCAGGCAGCAAGGACATACAAATCAGATGAAAATTTTACCCTCTCTACTTCTGGCGTTAGTAAGCTCCGTCATAGCGATGCACAGTATTGCTGGAGACGCAGAAGCGGGCAAGGCCTTATCAGCGCCTTGTGCTGCTTGTCATGGCGGCGACGGCAATAGTGCTGTCCCCAATTGGCCGAAGTTGGCGGGCTTAGGAGAGAAATACCTGTTAAAGCAGCTCACAGAGATAAAGAGCGGTGCGCGCAGTATTCCCGAGATGGCAGGCCAGCTAGATCAACATAACGAGGTCGCTTTAGCGAATATTGCGGCGTTTTACGCATCGCAAACAATGAGTGGTAGCGCTGCCAAAGCCGAACTGGTTGATCTCGGTGAATCAATTTACCGTGGCGGTGTCAAAGATTCTGGAATAAGCGCTTGTACGGCGTGTCATTCCCCGACTGGAAAAGGCAATGCGCTAGCCGGCTTCCCTCGTTTAAGTGGGCAGCATGCCACCTATATAGCGGGCCAGTTGCACAAGTTTCAAACTGGAGAACGGAATAATGATGCTGAAAGCGTTATGCGCGATATTACAAAGCGAATGACGGCAGCCGAAATAGAAGCCGTTTCAAGTTACGCATCAGGTTTGCGCTAAGGTTATAGCAACCTTTAGCCAACTAACTAGCTAGACAACTATTACTAGACAGACCGTTATGAAATCACCTTTTATGAAATCACATGTCCGCCGCCGATCCTTGCTGGCCCTTTTGTTAATGTTCCCATTGATCGCTTGCGCGCAATCAGGAGCCGATCGCTTTGTTGCGGGTGAACATTACGCCGTGCTTAAGCAAGTGGCTAAAACGCGTAACCCTAAGAAAGTTGAAGTGGTAGAAGTGTTTTGGTATGGCTGTTCGCATTGCTACAGCTTTGAGCCTGTGGTGACCGCATGGGCTAAAGAGCAAGCTGACGATGTAGATTTCTGGCAATCGCCTGCTATGTGGCGCGATGCAATGGTTGTTCATGCACGCGCGTTCTTTGCGGCTCAGCAGTTAGAGAATCATGAAGTGGTGCATCAAGCAATATTCAAAGCGATGAACGTAGACCGCAACCCTCTCAGCGACGAAGCAGCCGTAGCGGCCTTGTTTGCCAAAAATGGCGTCAGCGAACAGCAATTCAAGAAAGCCTATAATTCATTCTCTGTGACTAGCGGAGTGCGTCTGGCTGATAGCCGAGCTCGTAACTATGAAATCTCTGGTACTCCCGAGATTATCGTAAACGGCAAATATAGGGTTTCAGCGCGAATGGCTGGTAGCCAGAAAGGAATGCTTGAAGTAGTCGATTTTCTAGTCAATAAAGAACGTAAGACGCTAGCATCACGCTAGCAATTGCTTTTTAGCTGGCCCACTTCGCTAGCGTTTTACGGCAGTGACCCCGGCTTTGCGAGCGCTCAAAAAACAAACACCCCCCGAGCTTCATGCAACCCTCCCAAGCCTCGTGTAATTGAACATGGTCTCCAAGCAGGGATCACAACGATTGCTATACTCTATTTATACCCAACTATCATGGATGAACTATGGGCGCAGAACAGCCAGAGGAACAGCGCTGGAAAACAAAATATAGAGCCTTGCTTGAAGAGCAGGCTGCCAACGATGAGCATTCAGATGCTTTACGCCAAGCTCTAATTCGTCTCAGTCATCTATTTGCTGGTCAGGCAGAAGATCTTGATGACTTGCTGGAAGAGTTGCGGCATAAAGTTCGACGCGGTGCTACCGTTGATGATCTACAAGAACAGATTGCACTGATAGACAGCTACAGCGATGAGCTTGAATTGTCGGCTGTCTCGACTGAATCAGCCTCCCCTAGACCGCAAACGACCGACACAACGGCGGAAGAAATTAGAGCCTGCGTGAGCAGTGATTCGCGTCAGGCAGAGCCGGCATTCAAATCAATCAGTGACCGTATTGAAACCGTGCTGATCGACATGGTGTCAAATCTTAAAGTGCCAGAATCTGTAGCCGAAAGCAAAGCACGTATAGAGCAAACGCTTCGATCAGGTTTGAATTGGTACGAGTTAATAGCAACGCTTGAAGAACTTAGCTTGTTGGTCGCCGGCACCCTCTACGAGGGCGAAAAAGACTATTCGGGTTTTCTGCAGAACACGATATCGTGCCTGGCAGAGCTGCAAGCAATGATCAAAGTTTGTCAGCAATCCGGAATAGATAGCAGCAACAATAGTCGACTGTTAGAAGAAAATATCGAATTGTCCCTGCAAAACATGAAAGAGTCTTTGCAAGGCGACGACATAGACAAGATGAAGAACGTCGTAGAACAGGGCTTGGCGAGTATTGCAGGTAACGTGCAAGCCTTCGGTGAAAAGCAAGAAGGCAGTTCTCTCGAGCTAAGAGAAAACGTGCACGCACTTAGTACACAGGTTCTGCACTTGCAGCAAGAAGTAGCGCAGGCTCGCAAAGAGGTAGAGTTGCATAAGTCTCGTGCTACTACCGATCCACTAACAAAATTACCAAATCGCGCCGCTTATGAAGAGCGTTTGAAATTTGAGTATGCACGCTGGATACGTTATCAGCGGCCTTTAAGTTTGGCGGTTGGTGATGTCGATTTTTTTAAACAAGTAAATGATACTCATGGTCACTTACTTGGCGATGAGGTGCTTCAAAAGTTGTCTGCTCTATTGAAAGAGACAGTGCGCAAGACCGATTTTGTCGCTCGTTACGGCGGGGAAGAGTTTGTGTTTCTGCTGCCAGAGACGGATTGTGACAGTGCTTTAATCGCTCTGGATAAGATACGAGAGCATATCAAAACACTGAGTTTTAACTCTGATCAGGGAGCTTTCAGTGTTGCTATGTCATTTGGTATCACTTCCTATCGCGAAAGCGATAATCTTAATATGGCGTTTGCACGGGCAGATCAAGCCTTGTACGCGGCCAAGCAGAAGGGTCGTGACCAGTGCGTGCTGGCGCCCATTAAATAGCTAGCTATCAATATAAAGCCCTAATTCACAATGCACACACGGGTCAACGCCCTGCAGTATGAAATATTGCCAGTTGAATAGTGGCCTTGCTCGACTATAGTTTTAGAAAGGACAAAAAATGGTCAGCCTAGCTAAGTCGAAAACAGAAGACTGGCTAGTTTCTGGAGGCAATAAATGAGCAAGCACCAAATTACACCAGAGCAAGTTCGCAAAATCGAAGACGCACTAGAAGAGCGCAAAGAGACTAGCGAGCGCCGTCAAAGCGGAGAGCAATTTCCGAATGATTTTGAGCGAAGAGAGTCTCGTGGCGATCGTCGTGAAGACGAAGAGAGTTAAGGCCTCTATAAAGCGAGATCAGCGCTTCAGTTGCTCATAGCGATCTCTGAAGCGACGCGCTTTCTGTAACCTTTCTCTCAGAGCATCATCATTGGGGGTTAATGCGTAAGCCTGTTCCCAGTGCTTTATCGCTGTTTCGATATCACCCAAGCTGTAGTAATACTTGCCTTGCTCAATGTTTTGCTCAGCATTACTGGCTAGCAGGCTAAGGAATTGTGTCTCTTCACGTTGAAGTATTTCATCATCTGGCTTCAATTGCCGCGCCAGCTCTATTTGCGTTCGTGCCTTAACGAGGTCTTTCGTTTGCAGGGCATAGCGATAGCGGTGCATTGCCGCTGAAACTGCGGACTCATCAACCAGAATCTCTGGAGCGGGTTGCACTTTTTTTGCGACCACCCTAGGTTTTTGCTTCCGAGGCGGCTTGATGTTCGATTTTGCTAAGCGCACAGCGATTGCGGTTCGCTCGTCAGCCCTTAATGTTTGTGATAAGTCCAACACGGTTTTGGCACTCTTCCAGCGCTTCGACGCCAGCAGGCGTTGACCCTCGCTCAGCAGGGCTTCGGCCGTTTGCTCGGCTTCTTCAGACAATGCGAGCTGCATGGAGATAAAGTCTTGGTCGCCACCTGCGCCGGTTATTGCTTCCAAATTGCGCAGCTCAGCAGGAATCCGTTTAGCGCGAAGTATTCTGTGCTGCAGTAGCATCTTGCGTCGATAATCGTCTCGAGCGACTAGAAAGCCACTATTAGCGGTATTCAGCCGCCGACTCTCTGGAAATTGTCCCAGCGCTTGTTTATAGGTACCACCGGCGTCTTGCCACGCATTTTTTTTCTGCTGCTGCTTGGCCGTGTTAATGACCTTCTCTTCGTAATTGCCCGCCAACGCTTGATTCTCGGCTAGCAGAGCCTCTTTTAACGTCGTATCTAGCTCAGCGCGCTCTATGCTTCGCTGCGCAGTGCCAAATCGCATCTCATTTTGTAGCTGTTTCAATTGCTGCTCGAAACTAAGCTCGACCTTGGGCTGTAGGGCACAGGCCGACAAAATGGCACAAAGCAGCAATAGGCTGGCATATCGTGTTTTGCATTGGGCGCTGTGCATGCAGTCGCAATTGGTCATTGGCTTAGGCTACGCGTTGAATACTGATCACGTCCTGGATGAGGTTTTCCATCACAAATGGATTAATCTGATCCAGGTCGCGTACATTGTATATGGAAACCGGCTTGGTTTTCCCGCGCACGCGTATCTCTCGCTGTTGTTCAACATGGAGGGTCTTGGTTTCCGATACTCGCAGGAATAAACCCTCTTCGATAATTATCTGGCCACTTTGGGCTTCGTTCGACAGCCTCGATGCTAAATTTACGGCGTCGCCGACCACGGTGTACTCAAGGCGATTGTTCGAGCCGAGCAGGCCAGCAAGCATATTGCCGCTATTGATACCGATGCGAAGTTCCACAGCATACTTACCCTCTTGTATGCGCTGCTCGTTTAGCCTCGCGATCAGTTTCTGCATAAGTACCGCACATGCAACCGCATGAAACTCGTGCTGTGGATCATGTTTGGGGGCGCCAAATACAACCATCACGCAATCGCCGATGAACTTATCAATGGTACCGAAATACGCCTTTGCACAAGATTCTAGGTGGTTGAAATACTCGTTGAGCAGTTCACTGACTTCTTTGGGGGACAATTGCTCGCTAATATTTGTGAAGCCTACAATGTCAGCAAACAAAACGGAGGCGTGCACTTGCTGACCACCATCCTTCAATGTATCGAGTTGATCGAGTACTTCCTTGGCAACGCCCTTACTGAGCATTTGTTCCATCAGGGCCTCCAGCTGCGATTTGCGGCTAAGATCGTGACCCATGTCGTTAACGGCGTCGAACAGCACGCCAAACTCATCGTGACGTGATGTGACTATCGGCTTGAAGGTGCCGTCACGAATGTGCTCGCTGGCTAGCACAAGGTCCTTGATCGGCCCCGTGAGGCGAAGACTAAGCTGGTACACCAGTAAACATATCGCACTGAACAGGCCAGCGGTAATGCCGGCGACCCACACCAGTGACTGCTGATTCGAGCGCGATAAGGCCGCCTGCGAATAGCTCATAACGGCAAAGCCAGCCGTAACCCCTTTAAATCGAATCGGCTCAATGTGTACAGAAATAGTTTCTTTGTGGCCAGGCTGCTCGTTCGCTATCAGCTCCATCTCTAGCTCGTGATAGGGTCTGTCGAACTGTAACTGTTCTCGTGTTGGCAGTAAGCCATCGTTTGCGACCAGTAAGCCGTCCAAGTCGAAAATGCCCGCACCCAATATGCGCTCGCTGGCCGCAATTTTTTGGGTTAAAGCCTGAAGTTGATAGGTCTCATCGGTAAACAATGGTTCGACAGCATTGTTTGCCAGCTGTTCAGTAATTAGAGTGCTGAAATCGTAGGAGTGGGCTCGCATTAAACGCGATTGATTGTTCAGCAATACAAAGGTGAGCAGGCAGATGGCCACAAGCACTAGGGAGCTTATGCTCAGTGCGAGTTTGAAAGCTATGGGCAATTTCGGCACGGTAACAGCGTTCTCAATCAACAGTCATTGGTTTAGGCCACACACTTCCGGTGCCTGCTCATCCTTGGTTGGTTTTAAAGCCTCTAATAACACTAGGTTATACGTTTAAAAACAACCAGTTAGCGAGTGACAACGGCGATGAACGGTGGTGTTGTTGGCTTGTTTGGTCGTAAGATTGGCAGGATAGAGAGCGTCTCTCATCCAGAATGGCGTAAATTGCAATATTGCTGCAGTTTACGCCATAGCCATTATATCTCGGTGAGGGCCAATTTCGGTTCTGCTCCTGAATTCGTTAATAATTGTAAGGCCATTGAGACGGGGTTCCAGAAGCCTGTAAATACAGCGCACATGCCGCTATAATTCTTCTAATTAGCGCACCTCACCCTTAGGCCCTCCCCCGGTCAGCGAACCAATGATAGAGAGTAGAACTTTGAAAAAACTTATCCCTTTTGTTTTCCTAAGCCTTATTGCCAGTGGCGCGATAGGATCAGAATTAATTGCGAAACAAGTAGCCGAGCGAACAAAGCCTGTTGGCGAAGTCTGCATAGAGGGTGATGCCTGTGCCACCGCCACGGTGAGCTTGGCAAGTAACGGCCCTCGTTCCGGGGAACAGATTTACCAAGCTAGCTGTACAGCCTGCCACGCGGCCGGCGTTGCCGGCGCGCCCCTGTTTGGAGACTTAGGTCAATGGCAGCCAAGAATTGATAAAGGGATGGATACGCTTCTCGCAAACTCAATCAGCGGTATTAACGCGATGCCGCCAAAAGGCTTGTGTATGGATTGCTCTGACGACGAGCTGCAAGCAAGCATTCAATACATGATAGACGCTGCCAAATAGCAAGGTCTTTCCTTGGGCGATTGTCTTTAAGGCGCTTTCTTAAGCGCCATTCAACTAAGCAGCAGTTAGTGGCTAACAGCCGTCCTTATTGTCTTGGTAGTCGTCGCGACTGCCAATAATGTTGCTTCCAATATTGGTTTTCTATATTAGATAGAGTGACTCCGGCGCTTTTTGAAGCGTGCACGAAATTTCCTTCTGAGATGAACACACCCACATGACGCACGCCGCGACCGGTTTTAAAGAACACCAGGTCGCCGGCTTGTAATTCATTGCTGGCAATTTTGCGCCCTTGTTTGGCAAGCAACTGGGTTGTACGGGGTAATTGTCGTTCAAAGCGATCTGCAAACGTTCGTTGCACAAAACCGGAGCAATCAATGCCTCGTCTATTATTACCGCCTAATAAGTAGGGCGTGCCGCGCCATTCATTCAATTGAGCGTATAAAGCAGCAATGACAGGGGAGCTAGTGGCAGAGCTGGAGTGGTTTGTGCTCTCGAAAGGCGCTGATGATTTGTTCGCGGTGGTCGATATGCAAGACGCTAAACTCATAGGGATTAGCGCAGAGATCAATAGAAGAAATAGTTTCGTGCTACGCTGACTTTCCATATTGACCTCTCTTTAAACTAACTAAGTGCAGCCCTAATCAAACAGAGCCTTTAAACCCGACAGTGTCTGTTCGCCTTTGCGCTGGTTCACCTCGGGAGCAACCTCACCACCGCGCCGAGGCCAATTGATGCAATCGGCAGGCAACTCGTCTAAAAAGCGCGACGGTTCGCAGTTCACCATATGCCCGTGTTGTTTTCGCTTTCTGGCGTACACCATCGTAAGTGTTTCCTGCGCTCGGGTTATACCAACATACGCAAGGCGCCTCTCTTCCTCGATGTTACCTTCTTCAACGCTGGAGCGATGCGGTAATATTTCTTCTTCAACACCCATCATAAACACGTGTTTAAACTCTAGACCCTTGGCCGCATGCAAGGTCAGCAGCTGAATCTGATCAAGATCTTCCTCGCCTTCTTGTTGCTCTAGCATGTCGCGCAATATCAGCTTGCTAATGATTTTTTGAATTTGCTCTTCGCCATCTTCATCGTCGTCATCGTCATCGAGGCCCTTCTCAATACTAGACAATAAAAACTGAACATTAGCCCAACGACGTTCAGCGGTAGTTTGGCTGCTACTGTTTTGCAGTAACCAATCCTCATAATCTATGTCGCTTAAAAGCTCATTGATACAAGCCATTGGGCGTTCGGTCAAAAAGCGCTGCTTTGCGGTTACCCAAGAACCGAATTCCTGAATGGCAATCAATGCCTTGCCGCTGAGTTGCGATTGCAGACCGAGCTCCTGGCAGGCCGTGAGCAAGCCAGTTTCCCTTTGCTGGGCGTACAGCGCTAGCGTTTCAAGCGTTTGTGTCCCTATTCCACGCCGCGGTACATTAACGATACGCAGAAACGCACTGTCATCGTCAGGGTTTACCAACAAGCGTAAGTACGCCATGGTGTCCTTAATTTCGTTACGAGCAAAGAACGATGTGCCGCCACTTATTCGATACGGTAGTTGCTCGGCCTGTAAGCGAACTTCCAATAACCTGGCTTGAAAATTGCCACGGTATAGTACGGCGAAATCAGAAAGATCACTGCCATAGCGTAATCGCTGATCTAAAATGGTATTAACAATGTAGTCAACTTCGTCGGTTTCGTCGGCTCTACATTCAATTCGAATAGGCTCACCAGGAGCCATGCTGCTCCACAATTTCTTCTCATACACATGAGGGTTATTCGCAATCAAAGCGTTAGCTGCGTTCAGAATCGTGGGTGTTGAGCGATAGTTTTGCTCCAGCTTAACTAGTTCCAGAGCGTGATAATCCTCCTGCAGCTTCTCAAGGTTTTCGGGTCTGGCGCCCCGCCAGGCATAAATAGATTGGTCGTCGTCGCCGACCACCGTGAACATATTGCGCCCGGAAGTGAGCATCTGCACTAATTGGTACTGGCTGGTATTTGTATCCTGATACTCATCAACTAGCAGGTAGTGTATGCGTGCTTGCCACTTCTGCAATAGTTCAGCGGAAGCCTGTAGCGCTTGAACAGGCCGGTAAATTAGATCGTCAAAATCTACGGCATTGTATGCTGCCAGGCTCCTCTGATAACGCTCAAAAAGAGCGGCTGCCTGAAGCTCCACAGGGTTGCTTGCTAGCCCTTTAACCTGTTCAGGTGTCAGTAGATCGTTCTTCCAATCTGAAATCAGATACTGGCAGGTCTTAATCACATCCACGTCATCAGCGCGTTCATGAAGTGCTAACTCCTTGAGCAAGCCAAGCGAGTCTTCAGAATCAAAAATGGAAAAACCGTTCTTTAAGCCAAACATCGCCAGGTCACGGCGAATAATTTGTAAACCCAAAGTATGGAACGTTGATATGTTAACGCCTCGTGACTCTTTGCCCAGCGAGCTGGATAGTCGGTGGCGCATCTCTTGAGCGGCTTTATTGGTGAACGTAACGGCCGCAACTTTATTGGGCGAGTAACCGCACTTGCCAATCAGATAACCTATCTTTTCAGTGATAACGCGGGTTTTACCGCTGCCAGCGCCAGCGAGAACCAACAAAGGCCCATCAATATACGTAACGGCCCGCTGTTGCGGAGGATTAAGGGTATTCAACAAAAGAGAACTCGAACCAATGCACTTGCCACGGGAAGCAGCAAGGCGAAAACAGAGCGCGACATGGTACCAGACCAATGGCCAATAAACTCAGTAAGAAGGCAGACAAAAGGTACTATATCGATAGGTATTGACGTTGCAATTGAGTGCAAATTATTCGATATTAGGCACTGGGTCATTGATTTCCAAAGACCGAAAAGCGGCCTAGTGGGTGTGACGGTTATCTAATGGAATTGTCTGTAATCTCCGAGTTGGCGCTTGGCGCATCAGCGCAGAGCACCACTAGAGTATTATTGGTTAGCGAACATAAGCGCGATCATCTTCGAATAACCCATATATTGGGCGCTATTTCCGCTCGCCAGTACGAACTGACTTGGTGCGCAGACCTGTCACACGCGCTTGAAGCGATGCTCAGCCAAATCCATGACGTAGTACTGCTCGACTATGCGCCGGAGTCCGCCCCGGACGAGGGACGGCGTTTACTGCATGCGGCTAATCAGCATGGCTGCACCGAACCAGTGATCGTTTTAACCGATAGCTTGGACCCACAAGTAGACCAGGAGATTATTCGGGCCGGAGCCGCTGACTACTTAACAAAGACCCAGCTTGATACGCGCGTACTCGAGCGAGCCATCAGATACGCTCTGGACCGCAAGGAAGCAGAGTTGAAGCTCGCTCGCCTGGCCCATTACGACGCCCTCAGTGGCGTACCGAACCGCGTGCTGTTCAAAGATCGTTTAGAGCGCGCCATACAGCGTGCAGAGCGAGGTCACCAGGGTGTAGCGCTACTGTTTTTGGATTTCGATGGTTTTAAGGCCGTTAACGACACCTACGGCCATGATGCGGGAGACCGCTTGATCGAACTAATAGGCGAGCGCCTGTCTGCCTGCATGCGTAAAACAGACAGCGTGGCCCGCCTGGGTGGCGATGAGTTTACCGTTGTTCTTGAAGATATAAACTCTCGCGCCGACATCATCAATGTCGCAAAGAAAATTATACGTACCGTGGCTAAGCCCTTTCCCATTATGGGCAACCAGATAGTTGCTGGTTGCAGTATTGGCATTGCGCCCTATCCCGAAGCCGGAACTGACTTCGATACGCTGCTAAAGCATGCTGACACTGCAATGTATCAAGCGAAAGACATTCAAGGCAGTGCCTACAAGTTTTACAGTGATCAGATGGGGACCGATACCGAGGACCATGGCAAACTCGAAGATGAATTAAAAGCCGCCTCTCGCAATAGTGAGTGGCAGCTGCATTTTCAGCCGCGCGTTAATCTTGCCAGCCGCAAAATTGACGGAGTAGAGTGCCTATTGCGCTGGCAGCATCCGCAGCGAGGCCTACTAAAACCAGAATCCTTTTTACAAATGGCCCGAGACACAGGCCAAATACTGCAGATTGGTTACTGGGTATTGCATGAAGCATGTCAGGTTCTGCGTAAACTGGATGACCTTGGTTATCCGGCAATGAATGTTGCGGTTAACGTTTCAGCAGCGCAATTACAAGACCCTTCTTTTGCGAATACTTTAAGTCAAATAATCCAGCAAAGTGGCATACAAGCCACGCGTCTGGAGATTGAAGTAGCGGAACCAGAGTTGATGGAGCAGACCGAAGAGAAGTTACAATGCATGCTTACTGTGCATAAGATTGGACCTTCTTTCACGCTAGACGACTTTGGTACAGGCTTTTCTTCATTCCCGAAGCTGCAAAAGTTGCCAATAAGCGCTGTGAAAATTGATCATAGTCTGGTTCAAAAAATTCTCGAAAGCGAGGCCGATCAACGAGTGGTTAAAGCAATGATAAATATGGCTCGCAGTTTAGAGTTGAATGTCATCGCTGAAGGGGCAGAGCAAATCGAACAAGTACGCTTTTTGAAGCAGCAACAGTGTCAGTCTATGCAGGGACACTACTTTAGTGAAGCGGTTCCATTTGATGCTTTGTGTCAGCTGCTTAATGCCAAGGTGCTACTTGCCGTCTGACAATGATCAGTTGAAAGTCCAGCGACCTTCCAATACAAATGCGCAGCCGCATGCAACACCGAAGCACCCTGTTCGGCTGGCTACTATTGATGACATAGCGCAACTAGCCGACGTACTTGCCGACGCCTTTGTTAATGACCCTGTGGTTCGCTGGATTTTGCCAACACCAGAGTACGATCAACGATTATTTGAAATTGATATCGGCTATGCGTATTTAAGCCATGAGCATAGTTGGTTGCTAGAGGACGGCAACGGTGCGGCGTGCTGGCTACCACCCGGAGAGAAACCTCTGTCCGCGCCTTTGCCAGCGTTAATACGAACGTTTGTGCCAATGTTGCTCAAATTTGGTTTCAAGGCGGCGAAACGTGGCCATTTGCTTGATCAAGCTTTTGAACGCTATAGGCCTCAAGAACCGCACTACTACTTACACATGTTAGGTGCGAGACAGGCTATGCAAGGACGTGGCATTGGTAGCGCTCTGCTTAGGCAAGGCCTAAGCGTAGTGGACCAGCATAAAATGCCAGCTTACCTCGAAAGTTCACATGCTAATAACGTACCCCTGTACGAGCGTCACGGCTTCAAAGTAATAAACGAAGCCAGGCTAGGTGGCGATGGGCCAACCGTCTGGTACATGTGGCGTGATGCGGTTGCTTAAAAGCTCGCACTATAAAAAGGTCAAAAAAATTAAATTGCCTTTACGATGGCGCCCTATACGCCAAAGCCTCAAGCAAAGCGGGTCGGCCAATACCCTGCTCACCATTCAAGTCTGCAATTGTGCGTGCCACTTTCAATACCTTGTAATAGGCTCTGGCCGACAAATTTAATTGTTCGCTGGCATTATGAAGCAGTTCTTGGTCCTTGGGTTTTAGCGCGCAGTGTTGTTTCAATGCATCGTTGTTCAGATAAGCGTTTAGGCAACCGCCGCGGTCTAGCTGCCGATTTCTAGCCCTAATGACTCTATCCAAAATCTGCTGGCTTGTTTCTGCGTCCGTTTCTGTGGCGCCGAGCTCTCGGGTCGAGAGCCTGCCAACGGTTAGCTGTATATCAATGCGGTCGAGCAGCGGTCCGGATATTTTGCGATTGTAGCGGTCTATTTGATCAGGAGTGCAGCGGCATTGAACTTTCGGGTCTCCATCGAAGCCACAAGGGCATGGATTGCGCGCCGCCACTAACTGAAACTGGCTAGGGAAACAGCATTGCCCTGAGGCGCGAGCTATTCGTATCTCGCCGCTTTCCATCGGCTCCCGCAACACCTCGATTACGTTGCGTGGAAACTCGGGTAGCTCGTCGAGAAACAATACGCCATGATGGGCGAGCGAAATTTCTCCTGGCCTCGGAGTGCTGCCACCGCCAACCAAAGCCGCCGTTGAAGCGCTGTGGTGAGGCGCGCGAAATGGTGGCGAATGACTACAGCTAGGTGAATGGCTAGGTGTGACGAGAGAGTACAAGGCCGCCACTTCCAGAAACTGTTTCTGGCTTAAGGGCGGTAAAATGCTTGGCAATCGGCTAGCCAACATAGTTTTGCCGGTGCCGGGTGGGCCGCTGAACAGAAGGTTGTGTCGTCCTGCTGCCGCCAATTCCAACACCCGTTTTGCTTGCCCTTGCCCCCTAACGTCAGAAAAATCCAAAGGCTTTTCTGCTGTTAACAGCTTCGCCCGTTGAACAGGCAAAAGAGTTTCGCGGCCATTTAAATGGGCACATAACTCCAGCAAGTGAGCGGCCGCGAATACTTCACCATGCGTCAACAGGCCGGCTTCGCATTGATTCAGCGTCGGAATAAACAGGCTTTTACAGTCTCTACTTCCCTGCACTAAAGCCGGCAACAGCCCTGAAACTGGGCGCAGCGCACCATCCAATGCTAGCTCTCCGTAAAACTCCGAGTCAATGACGCAGCTTGCTGGTAATTGGTTTGATGCAAGCAGAATTCCTAGCGCAATGGCCAAATCATATCGGCCGCCATGCTTGGGGATGTCGGCGGGGGCCAGGTTGACCGTGATGCGGCTGGCCGGAAATTCAAAATGCGAATTTATTAGCGCACTGCGAACCCTGTCCTTACTCTCCTTAACGGCCATTTGAGCCAGGCCAACAATGTTAAAGGCCGGCAAACCATTGGAAAGGTGAGTTTCCACGGCGACGCGAGGCGCGTCGATTCCTACTTGTGCACGGCTGTGCACTATCGCAAATGACATACTCCCTCCTTGGATCAGTCTTTGTATTCTTACTTATGTTTGGCTCTTTGCTGAACTGAGTAAAACGCAGGAGGAGCCGGCCCCGCGTAAGCGCTTTGGGTCCGTCCCGGCGCCTGTGGTCAGTTTTCGTCCAGAAGTGCTATTTCAAGACAGTAAAAGTTAGCTTTGCTTAAGCGATTCGTTGATCTGCTCCAATTGCAGCTCAAGCTCTTCCACCCGAAGGTGTGTTTTCTGCAGCACTTGCTGTTGAGCATCAAACTCTTCTCTGGTCACAAGGTCAAGTTTTTCGAACACATTTTGCACAATCGAATGGACGCTCTTTTGCAGCTCATTGCGGTCTTCAGCGGCATCGTTTCCTGTAAGGGTATTGAATAATTGCCCCAGCTGGTCAGTCAGCTGTTGCACTATGCGGTCTCTAAGCATGATGTGACACTTCAGTAAATGGGTGACCATTCTAACCAAGACTGCGCAATGGGTGAATCAATGATCTCAATGCCGTGGTTTATTTTGGTGCACGGAGTAAAAGCGAGGCTCCCTATTTGGCGCAGCGCTCACTATTTTAAATCAGCTCAGGCAAGTCAATTTTTATATGTGCCTGATATCTCTATAAATATGCTTTTTGGCACGGCGTGTGCTCTTGTAAGGCTGTTATCTTAAGCTGCTAGCTTAACGAGCGTCTAATTATGCTCAATGGAGGATTTTATTGGCAGAATGTCATGAAAAAGCAGGGTATGGCTTCTTGGTTTGTCATGCAGTGTTACCGCAGTTCTGCAGAAAATAAGGGTTAAATTGGAATGCGATGTAAGCAAAGTACTGTGCATGGTTTACTGCAAGGATAAAAAGGATCACGGTAATGTTACACCCTAATAAGTGCTACCATTACTCGATAAACTGCATGAACAGGAGCGCAGAATGAAATTAGTGACGGCCATTATCAAACCCTTCAAACTTGATGACGTGCGTGCCGCATTGTCGGAGATTGGGGTACAGGGGATCACTGTTACCGAAGTAAAAGGCTTTGGACGGCAGAAAGGCCACACAGAGTTGTATCGCGGTGCCGAATACGTGGTCGACTTTCTCCCTAAGGTGAAATTAGAAATTGCGATTGATGACACCCTGCTCGACCAGGCGATTGAGACTATCAGTAATTCTGCCAGCACCGGAAAAATTGGTGACGGCAAAATATTTGTTTCCAATCTAGAGCAAGTCATTCGAATTCGTACGGGCGAAACAGGCAGCGACGCCGTTTAAACCGCTTCAGCGACCCTCAAAGATACCCCCAATATATCGGCAAGAACAGGCAGGGCAATAAATTTATTGCCCTGCTTTTTTGCATTTCCTCGATGCTGGTCTATAAATATAGTCTGCCTTTTTTAGGCAGTAAAAAAATGCAGCAGAGCGGCCGCGTCAGTGGCCAAACTGCGATGTACAAATTATAGACAATAGACCATCACCTTAAGGGGTTCATCTCGATGAAAAGCGCCGCGGTTGATAGCCAAGTAAAAGACTATCTTGGTTCAAAAGACGATAATGCAGAAACCCGCACGGTGGCCACGCGCGGCCGTTTGCGTAATAAAATGGAAACAGACATAGAAGCATTTCTTGCCAAAGGCGGCCAGATTGCAACTATCGATCCAAACGTAATGACAGACCCACCTCGCAAACCAACGAGCGACTACGGTAGTCAACCTATTTAGGGCCAGCCAGCCCATTTAGGTCGGTCTCTCTAAAGCGACTCTTTTCAGCGAATTTGTCTAAACAGTCTTGTTTGGACGACGTTTGTAACAACATCCGCTGCTCAGGCCAATTGGCTAATCAGCGGCGGTAATTTGGTCACACTGTCGACTTCCAGGTCGGCAGGGCCGTGACTGAGATCATTTGGCCAATCGACTCCCTTTGCGTTAACCCAAGCCGTTTTTATACCCAGTTGCTGCGCGCCAAATACATCGTGTTCCGCGTGATCACCCACGTGCAACATGTGTTCAGGTTCAATATCATAGCGTTGCAAGGTTAATTCAAAATGCGGTGCAGCCGGTTTGCTGGAGTTAATGTCTTCAGCCTTAAGGCTGAAGTCAAAGAACCTTGCTATGCCTAAGCGACGAACATCAGCATTTCCGTTAGTAAGAGCGACCAATGTGTGGCTAGCATGCAATTGCTGCAAACACTGCTCCACCCCAGGGTAAAGAGTTACCTCGTGGCGGCCCTTAATGAAGATTGAAAACGCTTCTTCCGCGAGACGCAGCGCCTCAGCCTCGCTATAGCCGCACTCGAGGATCATCAGCCTGACGGACTCAGTGCGGAATTTGCTGATCTGGTGGTGCAGATCAGGTCGGGTTTTGTACAAGCCGATCCGACGTTCATTAATGTCTTCGACACTAAAGCGCTGATACAGTTCGGGACACTGCTCAGACAGGAACGCAGTACTGAGTTTTTCAGCGCGTATCAGAGCCGGCTTAACGGCCCACAAGGTGTCATCCAAATCGAAAGAAATAACCTTAATCGTCGACATTTTTCGGTTCCAGGGCATGCGCGCGCGGGTGTGCTCTATCGTACACATCGGCTAAATGTTGGTAATCAAGGTGAGTGTATATTTGGGTGGTAGAAATATTAGCGTGGCCCAACAACTCTTGCAGCGCGCGAAGATCGCCGCTGGATTGGAGTAAATGGCTTGCAAATGAATGGCGCAGCATATGTGGGTGCAATTTATTGCCCATGGCCTGCTGTGTGCACCAATGATTTAGCCGAGCTTGAACGCTGCGGGTGCTGATTCGGCAACCGCGCTTGCTAATAAACAAGGCTACCTCCCCAACGTTCGGTTTGATTTCATCGCGCAGCGTCAGCCACTGTGCACAAGCCTGGCGAGCTTTGCTTCCTACTGGCAGTGTTCGGGTTTTACCGCCTTTGCCTAGAACGGTTAGTAAACCGTCAGCAGAATCAATCTGTCCAAGGTTGATGCTTACTAGCTCGCTCAACCTCAAACCGGATGAGTACATCAGTTCAAACATTGCAGCATCTCGAGCGGCAAGAGCGCCAACAGCGTCGATATCAAGAAATTGTTGCAGCTGATCTACCTCAACGGCCTTGGGCAATAGCGAGGCGGACTTTGGCGCCCGCACGGCAAGTGCAGGATTGTGTTTAACGGCCGCGGTGCGGTTAATAAAGTTAAACAGCGAACGCAAAGAGGACAGCTGACGTTGAATGCTGCGCCCGGTTAACCCGCGCCGATGCTGTTGGCCAACATAGTCACGTACATCGGCCTCGTTGACTTTTTCGGGCCAGCGCAGTGTTCGTTGCTCGCAGAATGTATCAAACGCTTTCAAATCGCGTCGGTAGGCCGACAGAGTATGGCTAGAGAGTCTTCGAACGGCTTTACTGTAATTTAGGAAAGCGTCTATAGAGTCAGTGAGGTTCATTCCCAAATGGAACGCTTAGCTTCACAAATATCGTGGCAGCGCATGGGCGAGAATGTCGCCGATGTAACTGAGAAACAAAGTACCCATGCCGCTCTTATAGTGCTGTGGGTTGCGGTTACCTACGGCTAGCAGGCCAACTATCGAATCTTTGCCTATTGGAATAACCGCTGCTGACTTTACCTGCTCAGCGTGCTCAGCAAATAGAAACGCTGTCTCCTCCTTTCGAAGAATGCCACAAATCACTTGTTTGGCATCCAGAAGGTTGCCAACAGATTCGCGAGCAACCACTGGCGTAACGCAGCGGAAATACTCGTTTTCGCAAGCATCGGTGCCTAGTAAGCACAAATTACTGAAATCCGTTTTAAAGTCAGTTTTTAAGCTTTTATCCAGCGCATGAGTTGCCGCTTCTAGCGAGTCCGCCAACAACAGATCGAGTATCAGTCGTCGAGTAAGCTCAAACAATCGATCGTTTTCTCGTGCGGTATCAATCAGCTTACCCTGACGGTTCCGCATTTCGATGTTGCGATCACGCAGCACAGACACCTGCCGCTCTACCAGAGACACCGCAGTACCGCTCTGGTGTGGTAATTCCAGCTCGGCCAATACCGCAGGATGTAGATCAAAAAATCCAGGGTGCTCGCGTAAGTAAGTCGCGACGGATTCGTCGTCCAACTCAATGTTTCTTGTGGCCGGTATGCTGGCGGTCATAGGGCAATCATAGTCGAATTTGGCCTTCGTAAACGGTGGTAGCCGGTCCTGTCATGTAAACCGGTGTTTCTTCACCCTGCCATTCTAGTTTCAAAACGCCACCTTTCAAGTGGGCTCGGGCACAATCCGTGAGTAAGTTACGTAATCGGCCTGCGACAAAGGTTGCGCAAGCGCCAGTGCCGCAGGCCATTGTTTCACCAACACCGCGCTCAAACACTCTCAAATCGAAATTTTCAGGGTCTCTAATTCGAGCAAAATTGATATTGGCTTGTTCCGGAAATCGCGGATGATGGCATAGCCCGCGACCAAGCTTGGAAACCCTGATCCGACGCAAATCCTCAACAAAGAGTATTGCATGAGGATTTCCCATTGAAACAGCGCTGATATCAAAGTGCTTATCTTTATGTTCAAGCTTATATGTCTGCTCTCGTTGGTCGGCGTCAAAGGGAATGCTCTTCGGTTCTAGGACAGGTATGCCCATATTGACCCTAACTTCATGATCGTCCTGTAGTTCCAGGATCAGTTGCGTGTTGGACGTTTGTACCGTAATTGAGGTTTTCCCGGTTAGATTCTTGTCAAACACGTATTTTGCAAAACATCGCGCGCCATTGCCGCATTGTTCCACTTCGTTGCCGTCCTGGTTAAAAATTCTGTAGCGAAAATCGGTATCTGGATCGGTTGGGTGTTCAACAAGTAAAACCTGGTCGCAGCCAATACCAAAATGGCGATCGGCCAGTCGGCGGATCAAGGCTTTGTTCACCGTGATGTTATGTGACAGCAGGTCTAGAACAACGAAGTCATTGCCAAGGCCGTGCATCTTGGTGAATTTAAGCATCATGCTGATGATGCGCCGGCAGTTGATAAAGAAGCGCCGTTGGGCGTGTTCGAGTCTTCAGGGAGTAACATTTCCCCTTCTATCATTTGCTCGAAGTTCTCGCGCCGCCGCACAAGATGCGCTGTATCGCCATCAACCATTACTTCGGCGGCGCGACCGCGGGTGTTGTAGTTAGAACTCATCACAAAACCATAGGCGCCACAGGAATGCACCGCCAGTAAATCGCCCGCTTGCACTGCCAATGTGCGCTGTTTGCCAATAAAATCACCGGTTTCGCAGACTGGCCCAACGACATCGTACAGTTGCGGCGTTGCCTCGCTCCCTGCGTTTACCTCTTCAATCTTCAGCCAGGCCTGGTACAGAGCGGGACGAATCATGTCGTTCATGGCCACATCAACAATAGCGAAATGCCGATCACCGTTGTTTTTCAGGTACACAACCTCGGTTAATAATATGCCCGCATTAGCAACTATCGAGCGGCCGGGCTCAACAATCAAATGCACGTCGCGATCGCCCAGTCGTTCAATGATTTGGGTCAAATATTGCTGGGGGGTAGGAGGGCTTTCATCCTGATAGCGAACACCCAAGCCGCCGCCTATGTCTACGTGTTGAATGTGAATCCCTTCGCTGGCTAGCGAGTCAACGAGTACCAACAGGCGGTCTAATGCGGCAAGAAATGGCTCGCTTTCAGTGAGCTGCGAGCCAATATGGCAGTCTATGCCGCTTATTTCGATGTGTGACATCGATGCCGCCTGGCGATACACAGAAGGCGCAACGTCAAATGCGATACCGAACTTGTTCTCGCTCAGGCCGGTAGAGATATAGGGGTGAGTTTTCGCATCCACATCGGGATTAACCCGCAGAGAGATTTTTGCGACAGTGTTCATTGCACAGGCTTGCGTTTGCAGAGCATGCAGCTCTGCCTCCGATTCTACGTTGAAGCAGAAAATACCCAACTCCAGAGCCCGGCGTATTTCGCCCACTTTTTTGCCCACGCCAGAGAACACGATCTTGCTCGCTTGGCCACCAGCAGCAATCACCCGTTCCAGTTCGCCAATAGAGACAACATCAAAGCCTGCTCCCAATTTGGCCAACACATTCAAAACCGCCAGGTTAGAGTTCGCCTTTACTGCGAAGCAAATCAGATGATTGACGGGCGCCAGTGCTTCAGCGTAGTCGAGGTAGGCTTGCTCAATAGCAGCCCGCGAGTATACAAAAGTGGGCGTACCGAATTGCTCGGCTATTTTCGGCAGAGCGACTGACTCGGCGTGTAATACCCCGTTTACCGGATCGAAGCTGCTCATTGGGCACGACCTTCTGCGGGGTCGGCATCCAACTCAGTTTGCGCACCGGCATCTCTTTCGTCGTCTTGTGGAAGCGCACGTTCAATAGTAGGGTCGCGTTCTGGCTGCGGTGGGCGCTCTGGCGCATCTGGCAAATACAGCGGGCCTTTTTGGCCGCAGCCGAGCAGGCCGGCGCAGAGAATCAGGGTTGCCAATAATGGGCGGCAATCAGCCATTGTCTTACCTTGGTTTGTCACAATAAAACGGATTATACGGCAGCCTCGCGCACAACGTCTGTCGGTCTGTGCGAAAATAGCAGCAATCCCTATCGACCACCGCAGGAATGCCTTGTCATGAGCAATGAGTTTAATGATCGAATCGATTCGTTGTTTGCGCATATCGAGGATGCAATCGACGAAAGTGAGCTCGACGCCGATTTTGAAAACCAGGGCAGCGTTTTTACGGTCACCGTTGAAGGCTGCGCGCCGCTCATACTGAATAGACACTCCCCCACAGAGCAGCTATGGCTCGCCGCTCAGTCGGGGGGCTATCATATGGCTTTTGACAATGAGCGCCAGCAATGGCTCTGTACGCGCTCGGGGCAGTCTTTTGAGCAATTGTGGAATGCCGCCTGCGAGGCGCAGTATGGAACTAACATCGAGCTAACTGGCTAGCTACTGGTCCCGGGTGCAATTTATGCACCTAAATTAGCTGCGTTTTTCCAGCGTTAACTTGGCTTCGGCTACTCTAGCCATTACTTGTGCCGGGGCTGTACCGCCAAGATGGTTGCGCGCAGCCAGCGCTCCGTCTAGGGTCAACACCTGATAAACGTCCTCGCCTATCAATTCCGAAAACCCTTTCAGCGTCGCTAAATTGATCTCGGCTAAATCCACACCGTGTGCCACCCCATAAGCAACCGCATGACCCACCACTTCATGAGCGTCCCGAAAAGGCATGCCTTTTTTCACTAGGTAATCAGCCAAATCGGTCGCTGTTGCAAACCCTTTCATGGTGGCACTACGCAACTCCTCTGGGCGGGTAATAACGGCCGGAACCATATCGGCAAAGGCGCGCAGGCAATCAAATACGGTATCAACCGTGTCGAACAAAGGTTCTTTGTCTTCCTGGTTATCCTTGTTGTAGGCAAGCGGCTGGCCTTTCATCAATGTCAGCAAACCCACAAGGTGACCGTTAACGCGACCGGTCTTGCCACGCACCAGTTCAGGTACATCAGGATTCTTTTTTTGCGGCATGATCGATGAGCCGGTACAAAAACGGTCGGGTAATTCGACAAAGTTAAATTGCTGCGACGTCCACAGCACCAACTCCTCTGAAAACCTCGATAAATGGGTCATTATCAGACTGGCAGCAGCGCAGAACTCAATCGCAAAGTCGCGGTCGCTTACCGAATCAAGCGAATTACGGCTTGGCCGATCAAAACCCAGTTCACTGGCGGTAAATTCACGATCAATATTGTAGGTAGTGCCGGCGAGAGCCGCCGCTCCAAGTGGGCAAACGTTCACTCTCTTTTGGCAATCTCGAAGTCGATCGAAGTCGCGATCAAGCATTTCGTACCAAGCAAGCATATGGTGGCCAAAGCTAATAGGTTGAGCTGTTTGTAAGTGGGTAAAGCCGGGCATGACCGTATTGGCTTCCCGTTCAGCTAACAAAACCAACCCATGTTGTAAGCGGCATATTTCTGCACAAATACGATCAATTTCAGCGCGTAAATACAAGCGAATATCGGTTGCTACTTGATCGTTTCTGGACCGACCTGTGTGCAGCTTTTTACCCGCTGGACCAATACGGGCTGTTAAGGCGGCCTCAATATTCATGTGGACGTCTTCAAGGGCAACCGACCATTCGAAACGTCCTGCTTCGATGTCGGTTTGAATAGCCGTCAAGCCAGTCTGAATGTCGGCTAACTCCTGCGCGCTCAGTAAACCCTGTTTGGCTAGCATTGCTGCGTGAGCTCTGGAGCCGGCTATATCCTCGCGGTACAAGCGTCGATCAAATTGCTCTGATGCTGTGAATCGCTGAACAAACTTGTCGGTTGGCTCACTGAAGCGTCCGCCCCAGCTAGTATTGGTGTCTTCTGTCATGGCCGCTAATGTCTCTTGTCTGACGCATAGCGCGGCAGAAATTGGTCAATAAAGGCGCGCAGTATATCAGGCAGCGGCGGTGCTGTTAGCTGCTAGACTTAAGCATATGACCACTCATGACAGACGATCTACCGACGCCGCTGACGAATATGCCCGCGTCGGACACTTCTTTCTGCCAGATCTGTGCAAGGTGCAGCCGCTATTTGTACTCACCATCACCGCGCAACTGTTAGTGGTTGTTCAAACCTTATTGCTTAGAACGGTTCAGTCGTTTGAGTGGATTTATTTCGCACAAATATCCTTTTATGTGCAGTGGAATGTGCTGCTGTGCGCCGCTGTTTTGTGCTGGTTTCGTGATCGAATTCAATCGCTGCCAATAACGCCCGGTGCGGTGCTGGCCTATGGTCTCATCTTGGTTGTATCGCTTTTTCTCAGCGTGGCTGGGCAATGGCTATTGCACTATTTAGCAGATGGCAGCTGGTCAAACTGGCAGTGGGACTGGCGAGCAACGGCTACACACCTTGACGCGGTTGCCGTGATCGGAGGCATAGCGCTTCGCTATATGTATTTGCAGCAGCAGGTGCAGGTGCAGGAAGAAGCAAAGTTAAGAGCGCAAATACAGGCTTTGCAATCACGGATTCGCCCGCATTTCCTGTTT
This sequence comes from Pseudomonadales bacterium, assembly GCA_045106985.1. Lineage (GTDB taxonomy): Bacteria > Pseudomonadota > Gammaproteobacteria > Pseudomonadales > JAUIET01 > JAUIET01. The sequence goes on from JBGCFQ010000009.1 coordinate 250,711, forward strand.
AACAGTATGAACATAGTGGCCAGTTTGATAGCCACTGACCCAGTGCGCGCTGAGCGGGTAGTTGAAGACATCTCTGAGCTGTTCAGGGCCAGTTTGAGAGCGGGGGACGAGTTGGTTAACCTTCGCGACGAGCTGACGTTGTGCCGCCAATACGTGAGCATTGAGCAATTGCGCTTGGGCGATCGTTTGGCGGTTGAATGGAATATTGACGATGACCTCCAGGACGTTCGCTTGCCGTCGCTGACCTTGCAGCCGCTAATCGAAAATGCCGTGTATCACGGTATCCAGCCTTTAGCGCGCGGCGGTGTTGTACAAATAACAGGCAAAAAAACGGGCGACTTAGTTAGCCTGGTAGTGAGCAATCCACTGTCAGAACAAGCAAATGTCGAAGAGAAGGAATTGCCTCGCGGCAACCGTATTGCGCTAAAGAACACCATTGCCAGATTGCGCGCTCATTTTGGTCCAGACGCCAATGTGAAAACATTTAATAGCGGAGATCGATTTTCCGCAGAAATCAGCTATTCTGTTAAAAAGTAACATTTAAAAAACAAAAGAAAGGCAGCGACGACCAATGAATGTCCTGATTGTTGACGATGAACCATTAGCCCGAGACCGACTCAAGCGAATGGTCAATGAAACCCGTGATTGGAACGTGATTGCAGAGGCTTGCAATGGCGTAGAAGCCGTCGCACAGTGCAGTGAATCCAGGCCCGATGTTGTGCTTATGGATATTCGCATGCCAGAAATGGATGGGCTCTCCGCGGCGCGCAAAATCTCAGATGATGAAAATGCCCCTGCGATTATATTTTGTACTGCTTATGACGAATATGGTGTCGAAGCGTTTGAGGCGGAAGCAGTAGGTTATTTGCTTAAACCCGTTCGACAGGAAAACCTGGAATCGGCTCTGCTAAAAGCACAGCGGCTGAACCGACTGCAGTTAAATGCCATTCATGCAGCTAACGACTCGGATTGCACGCTTAGGCAACGCGAACACATTACATCGCGTTCTCGACGCGGCATACAGATGGTGCCTTTTGGAGACGTGCGAGTTTTCAAAGCAGACCACAAATACGTCACAGCCTACCATCATGAAGGCGACCTATTGATTGATGACACCCTGAAGGAGTTGGAAGCAGAATTTCCTGACAAGCTGATACGAGTGCATCGAAATTCACTAGTGGCGATTGGCTTCATTCTTGGAATGGAACGAAATCAGGAAGGTGTTCAGTGCTTGGTGCTAGAGGGTATTGAAGAGCGACCTCAAGTAAGCAGACGCCATTTACCAAGAGTGCGGAAGCTATTACAAACCTTATGAACTATTGCTAGTTGCGGGACATTCTCGCAAACCGCATCAAAGCAGTACTAAAAAGCCACTCAAATGAGTGGTTTTTTTATGGTGGCTATTGGTTGCTCACGCCGGCCCTCGTATTATAGCTATTAACCAGCATCGGAATCCCTGCCAAATGAAAGACCTAGTGCGTATAGCCACGCGAAAAAGCCCCTTAGCGTTATGGCAGGCGGAATCTGTTAAGCAGCAACTCATGGACCTGCATCCAGCTATAGAGGTGGAGCTGGTTCCAATGACTACCCGTGGAGATCAAATCCTTGACCGCTCCTTATCCAAGGTTGGCGGTAAAGGCTTGTTTATTAAAGAACTTGAACAGGCTTTGCTTGATAAAGTGGCCGATATTGCTGTGCACTCAATGAAAGATGTGCCGATGGAGTTCCCCGAGGGGCTGGCATTATCAGCCATCTGTGTCCGTGAAGATCCCTTTGACGCCTTTGTTTCCAATAGCTATAGCTGCCTTGAAGAGCTGCCAGACGGCGCTCGCCTGGGGACATCCAGCCTACGACGTAGCAGCCAATTACAGCACTGCAGAAAAGATCTCACCATTCTTGACTGCCGTGGCAACGTGAATACACGCTTAGCGAAATTGGACGCAGGTGAGTACGACGCAATCATTCTGGCGGTTGCTGGCTTGAAGCGCTTACAGATGCCGGCCCGCATTCGCGCAGTGCTCGATTCGCACTTGTGTTTGCCAGCACCCGGGCAAGGCGCGGTGGGTATTGAGCTGCGCGCTGACGATAATAAAATGCAAGCGTTAACAGCGGGTTTAAACGATTCGCACACAGAGTTAACAGTGACGGCTGAGCGCGCTATGAACAGAGCGCTTCAGGGTGGCTGCCAGGTGCCCATCGCCGCGTTTGCCGAGCTGAATGAAGGTCGTATAACACTTCGAGGAAGAGTGGCCAGCGTCAATGGTGAGACCCTGCTTAAGGTAAGTGGTGAAACCAATGCCACATTGACTGATGCTGACACGCTGGGTCGCCAGCTCGCGCAAGAATTATTGCAGCAAGGGGCCGATAAGATTCTTGCTGCGGTTTATGCATAACAATAAAATTGATTTGAGTGGCCTGCAGGTCTTATTGACTCGCCCACAACATGACGGCGCGCAGTGGCGTAATCGGTTTCAGTCCTTAGGCGCTACGGTCGAGCATATTCCAAGCCTCATGATTTCTCAGCTAGCGCCACCTACTGGGCTAGTAGAGCGGCTAAGGCAAGCGTCGATGGGAATCTTCATTAGTGGTAATGCGGTTCGCGCTTTACAAGAAAACCTTGTCGATAGTTCCTTCAAGAAGTCGATTGACTGGTACGCCATTGGACCTAAAACAGAAGCGCTGGCGGCAGGCTTTGGCTTTGCTGTTAAAACCGCTAATGCTATTGACAGCGAAAGTCTACTGCAACACAAAAGCCTAAAGGCAGTAGAGGGCCGAGCTTGCGTAATAATTCGGGGACAAGGCGGCCGGGAATTACTGGCTGAAACGCTGCGAACGCGTGGAGCTGAGGTAAACTATTGTGAATTGTACCGGCGTGACTGCGCGTGGCAGAATGAAAATCGTCTGGCATCATATCTACGTGAAGCCGATGCTGCGTCGACAGTTATCACTGTTAGCAGCGTAGATGCCTTAAATTACACCTTTTTACTTGCACAAAAGGCCAATATGCTTGGAAATATACAAGGTATCCCTTTTCTTGTTGCCAGTGATCGTGTGGCATATGCGGCGAAGCAGCAAGGTGTTCGCTGTCTGATACAAGCGCGAACAATGCAGTTGGCTGATATAGTATATGGAATGAATGAATGGTGGACAAAACAGCGATGAACGACAATCAACAGCTGGAAGAGCTTGCGGCACAAGAAACTCCCACAACTGCTGAATCAAAGCCAAAAAAAACCAAAGGCGACAAGCCACCTAAGCAAGCCAAGGTAGGCCTGCTATGGTTTTTTGTGTTAATAACACTATTGGTAAGTGGCGCTGCGGGTTATGGTGTTTATCTGTTGTCGCAACAAACCGATCAAGCCGCTGTAAGCCAAGGTGATCTGCTGGAGCAAAGTCAAACCGCCATTATCGACATGCGCGGCGATCTCAGTGATTTGGAACGTTCGCTAGAAGGCGAGTCGGCTCAGCGTGAAGCAGACAAAGAGCAGGCTAGCAATAGCGTTGAATTGCTGAAAAAATCTTTGGAGAAACAGTCACGCCACATCAAAGAGCTGAGTGCATCTAATCGCGACCAATGGCTGCTTGCCGAAGTTGAATACCTGCTTCGCTTGGCCAATCAACGAATTCTAATGAGCAATGACAGTGCCGGTGCGCTGACCATGCTTGATTCCGCAGACAGAATATTGCATGGCATTGATGATATGGCGTTGCACGCGGTTCGCAAATCCATAGCCGATGACCTTGCGAGTTTGCGTGGCATTGACGTGGTAGACGTTGATGGCATGTACCTAAGCTTGTCTGCCTTGGCCGCCCAAGTAGAAACTCTGGAATTGTATGACATTCCTGAATTCGATTTGTCAGCCTCAGAAAGCGAGGTGGCAGAGCAACTCAACGACACTGAACAAACTGTCTCTGAAAAACTGTCTTTAGCGCTTGAAGCGGCTTCAGCGGCATTGCAAAAAGTGTTCATTATTCGCCGCAGCAACGAGCAAGTTGAAGCGATGTTAGCGCCGCAAGACGAACTGTATCTTCGGCAGAATCTTAGGTTGATGCTTGAACAGGCGCAGCTCGCTTTGCTGTCTGGTAAGCCAGCTGTGTACCAGAAGAGCTTGGAGAAAGCACAGCGCTGGATTGCACAATACTTTTTAATGGACAACAAAAGCACACAGGCCGCTTTGCAAGGTTTGAATGATTTGGCCGCGCTAAATATAGATCCGGCGTTGCCAGATATCTCAGGGTCTTTCCGCGCCCTGAAAAAATATCAGCGCGGGCAGTTAAACGCGCGACCAGGACTAGATTATCAGCCAGCTGAAAAAGCATCGAATGAAACCGTGCCTGATGCAACACCGGAAAAAACAGCGATCGACCAGGACGAAGTATCTACAGAAGCTGCTAGCGGTTCTGCAGAGCCTGAACCTGTTAGTGAACCATCTGCAGAGACACAAATTGACTCACCGCCTGCGGCGCTCCTAGAACAAGAAGAGCCAGCGCCTGAAGTAGGCTCGCCTACTGACGACGCCAGCTAGGGATAATCGCTATGATCAAGTTCTTTCTCTGGTTTTTAATAGTAACGGCAGTCGTTATTGGTCTGGTTATGCTGATTCAGCGTGACGCAGGATATATATTGATTGCCTACGACGAGTTCAGCGTTGAGTCCAGCCTCTGGGCAGGTCTTCTAGCGCTGACCATTATCTTATTGGCTCTTTATTGGTTGGTTCGCTTACTACTTAAGATTCGATACTCTGGCCGCAGCCTGCGTTATTGGCGCGAAGGTCGTCAGGCTCGCCGTAATGAAACCCAAATTACGCAGGGCCTTATTCAGTATATGGAAGGCAACTGGAAGGCGTCTGCGAAAACATTCTCGCGCGGGGCTGAGCGGTCGCCGACCCCACTGCTTAGTTATTTGATGGCCGCACGGGCGAGTGACGCCGCGGGAGACTTCAATCAATGCGAAGAGTATTTGAAACAGGCAGAGGCAAGTACACCAGACGCTCATCTCGCCATAGGTTTAACGCAAGCTGAACTTCAGCTACAAAAAGGTGACTATGAAAACTGTTTGGCTAATCTGAATCGAATTCGAGTCGATCAGCCCGATAATGAATTGGCGCTGAAATTGTCTGCGCGTGTTTATGAGGAACTTTCTGATTGGAGTGGGTTGCAAGAAATATTGCCGCAGTTACGCAAGAAAAATCTACTTAACAGCGAGAAGCTTGCTGAACTGGAATTCAACGCAGCGAATGCTCAGCTGGCAGGCGTAACAAGTGCGACTGAGTTAACTGGCTTATGGTCCGCTATGGCTAAAGCGCAGAAAAAAGACCCTCGATTAGTGGCGGCCTACGCAAGTGCATTGCTCGCGAACAACAACGATGTTGAAGCGGAAACCTTCCTTCGGTCAGTGCTCAAAAAGAACTGGTCGCCTGAACTTGTCAGGCTGTACGGATTGGCAAAGGGTGCCGATGGAGATAAGCAATTATCGGCCGCCGAAGCTTGGCTAAAAATTCAACCTGACGATCCCATGCTGTTGCAGGCTTTGGGTCGCATCAGCATGAGCAATGGCAATACAGAGAAAGCTAAAGAATACTTTTCAGCCAGCCTGGCGATCAAGCCCGAGGCAGAGACCTATGGCGAACTAGGGAAATTGCTGGCGCAGTTGGGTGACAGCGAACAGAGTAGCGAACAGTATCAGAAAGCCTTGGGCTTCGAGCCAGCGGGTTTGCCTGCGCCAAAATGAAAGTAGAAGCGTCTCAGTGTCAAAAAGTGAATTTCTGCCTTAATTGTTCGATTACTTTCTGCGCGTCTAAAGTGTCATAAGATTTGGCTGGCACTGCACCCCATACTGGATTAGGCCACGACGCATCGTGTTTAAAGCGAGCTACGTGATGGACATGAAGTTGGGATACTTGGTTGCCCAAAGCGGCGACGTTCATCTTGTCACTGTCAAAGACTTCAGACATGGCCTTACTCAATCCGTTGGATTCCTTGGAAAGCAAAGCCTGTTGATCGTCTGACAATTCAAATGCTTCGCGAATATTGTTAATGCGCGGCACGAGAATAAACCAGGGGTAGTTTGAGTCGTTTAACAGCAGTAAGCTGGAAAGCGGCAGCTCGCCAGCCAGAAAACAATCCTTGGCAAGCTGATGGTGAAGAGTGAACATTATCTATCAGTGAGCGAGTAGCTATTTGAAACTGACTCGCTACTTATGATTCCTATTTGCGCTTCATCGACATAAAGAATTCTTCGTTGGTGTTGGTGTCCTTTAGCCTATCAAGAATAAACTCAATCGCTGGCAGGTCTTCCATTGAATGTAATAGCTTGCGCAGAATCCACATCTTTTGCAGCTCGTCTTCGCTTGTGAGGAGTTCCTCACGTCGCGTTCCTGAGCGGCGAATATTGATGGCTGGGTAGATTCGTTTCTCGGCCGCTTTACGATCCAGGTGCAACTCCATGTTACCGGTGCCCTTGAATTCTTCGTAGATCACTTCGTCCATTTTTGAACCAGTGTCGATCAATGCAGTAGCAATAATTGTTAAGCTGCCACCCTCTTCAATATTTCGGGCTGCTCCAAAGAAACGCTTCGGTCTCTCAAGGGCGTGGGCGTCTACACCACCGGTGAGTACCTTACCGGAGGAAGGAACAATGGTGTTATAAGCTCGCGCTAAACGGGTAATAGAGTCGAGCAGAATAACAACGTCTTTCTTATGCTCCACCAGCCGTTTGGCCTTTTCAATCACCATTTCGGCTACTTGTACGTGGCGCGAAGGTGGCTCATCGAATGTACTGGCTACAACCTCAGCACGTACCGAGCGTTGCATTTCTGTTACTTCTTCCGGCCGCTCATCAATCAACAGCACAATCATGTAGCACTCTGGATTATTTCGAATAATCGCTTGGGCAACGCCCTGCAGCATAAGAGTCTTACCCGCCTTGGGTGGCGAAACTATCAAGCCGCGCTGGCCTTTGCCTATAGGTGCCGTCAAATCGATGATTCGGTTAGACAAATCTTCGGTGCTTCCATTACCCGTTTGCAGGGTCAGACGTTTAGTTGGAAATAGGGGCGTTAGGTTTTCAAACAGTATTTTCTGTCGCGAGTTATCAGGCTTGGTGAAGTTAATTTCACTGACCTTTAGCAGGGCAAAATAGCGCTCACTGTCTTTAGGCGGTCGAATTTTTCCAGAAATGGTGTCGCCTGTTCTTAAGTTAAAGCGACGAATTTGGCTCGGTGACACATAAATGTCGTCAGGGCCTGCTAAATAAGAGCAGTCCGCTGAGCGCAGAAAGCCGAAGCCGTCTTGCAATATTTCCAAAACCCCATCACCTGAAATATCTTCTCCACTTTTGGCGTGGCGTTTCAGTATCGCGAAAATCATGTCTCCTTTGCGAGAACGCGCGATGTTGTCCAGACCAACTTCTTTAGCGATGTCGATCAGTTCGTTAATGGGTTTGGTTTTTAGTTCGGTAAGATTCATCGGGTGAGATTGTCCCAGTGTGTTATGAGATGTAATAGCCTGCGGGAGTGGATTGCGCTGTGTTGAGCTATGAAAGCAAGACGAGGTATATACAGGTCATAGCCAGGTCATAGCGGATTGCTACGAGCGCTGTTGCTCTATGCGTAGGCGATTTATAATGTTGTTTAGGTGGTCTTAGAGTGGTTTTTGGAAAAAAGAGGTTTAACGGAAAAACGTTATTGGCTAAATATAGTGTGATTCTAATCACAAGTCCAGTAAAAAAATGACAGTGCGACGGCAAAGGCTCCGCACTGCCTCATCGATGGCTCCCGATTGCTTAAGACACAGTTGTGTTAATGAACTCGCTGAGCTGGTTTTTAGACAGCGCACCGACCTTCTGGCCTTGTGCATTACCGTCTTTGAATATCATCAAAGTAGGAATACCGCGAACGCCAAAACGAGCGGCTGTTTCCTGGTTGGAATCTACGTCAACCTTGCAGATCTTAACCTTGCCGCCATATTCAGTGGCAAGTTCGTCCAAAACCGGCGCAATCATCTTGCAGGGTCCGCACCATTCTGCCCAATAGTCGACCAGTACTGGTATATCCGAGTTAATAACTTCTTCTTCAAAATTTGCGTCCGTAACGTGGACGATGTGTTCGCTCATGCTTGATAGCTCCGAAATTCTTTGCGGCCATGGGGAGACTCCCTCGCGGCTTAATAGGATAATATGGGCTGCATATTGATTATTCAAGGCTCAATCCACCTGAAGTCGACAACAGGGTGGCAAATAGAAGCCTTAGAGCACAAAGAGTAACGCTAAAGAACCAAGCGAAAGAGTAATTGATAGAACTACCGCAAGAGGAACTGGCGCACAGTGTCATTGTCGTAGTCCTTGCTTACACAAACCCATTAGAGACCTTCACGTGACGCCCACCAAATCAGCTGTATTACTACTCATCGTCCTCGTCTTCGCCTTGTTTATTGCATTTGACCTGGGCTCATACCTGAATCTCGACTACTTTAACGAGCAGAAACAAGCGCTGTTCGACTATCACGAAAAAAACCCGGTTAAAACGGCCATCATTTATTTAGTCGTCTATATTCTGGCGGCAGGGTTTTCGCTACCTGGAGCCGGGTCAGGCCTTACCCTCGCAGGTGGAGCCATATTCGGATTCTGGCTGGGCACTGTTTTAGTTTCTTTTGCCAGCACAATCGGTGCCACTATCGCTTTTCTCATGTCCAGAACGTTGCTTCGTGATTGGGTGCAAGACCGCTTTGGCTCGCAGTTGACTGCAATCAATAAGGGTGTCGAAAAAGACGGTGCATTCTATTTGTTTAGTATCCGCCTGATACCGGCGTTTCCGTACTTCCTCGTCAATATGTTGATGGGTTTAACACCAATAAAGACAGCGGTGTTCTTCGTGGTCAGCCAGATAGGAATGTTAGCCGGTACCATGGTGTACGTGAATGCCGGCGTACAATTGGCTACTATTGACAGCGTCAGTGGTATTGCCTCACCCGCATTGCTTGGCTCTTTTGTCCTGCTTGCTCTATTTCCCTTCATAGTTAAAAAAGTCATGAGTATTCTCGCAGACCGACGTGCCCTGGCATCGTATTCAAAGCCCGCCAAACTTGATGCCAACGTTATCGTTGTTGGAGCAGGCAGTGCCGGCTTGGTGTCATCGTTAATCGCCGCCACGGTTAACGCAAAACCTATATTGATTGAACAACACAAGATGGGCGGCGATTGCCTGAATACTGGCTGCGTGCCCAGCAAAGCCTTACTTAGATCAGCCAAAATAAAACACTACTTTGATCGTGCTGAAGAGTTTGGTTTGCAGGCACCGAGCGATATTGGCGTGAAATTTCCTGCCGTCATGCAGCGTGTTCAAAATGTTATCAAGGCGATTGAACCGCACGACTCGGTGGAGCGTTACGAAGGAATGGGTGTGCAATGCGAGCAAGGTTCCGCTCGAATAATTTCTCCCTGGGAAGTGGAAGTAAGCCGTGAAAATGGCGAGAAACAAACCTTTAGTGCAGCCAATATTATTATAGCCAGCGGCGCGCGCCCCTTTGTTCCGCCAATTCCCGGCCTGGACAAAATTGATTACCTGACCTCAGACAGTATCTGGTCACTAGAGTCTTTGCCACAGACATTAACGGTGATGGGCGCCGGTCCAATCGGTTGTGAAATGGCGCAAGCGTTTGCACGTTTAGGCAGTAAAGTGACGATAGTAGATATGGCTCCACGAATCGTTCCAAGAGAGGATGAAGACGCGGCGGCAGCTCTTAATGCGTCACTGCTTGCCGACGGCATAGATATTTTTGTTGACAGCAAAGCGGTTGCCATTGAACACAGCACTAATAGTAATAGCGTTGTAATTGAAAAAGACGGTCAGCGCCAAGAGTTAGCCTTTGAGCGGTTGTTAGTTGCCGTTGGACGTAAAGCCAACACCGACGGCTTGGGCTTAGATGAACTGGGTATTGAGACGAATCGTAATGGCACGGTAAAGGTAGACGACTATCTGCGCAGCAGTATGCCAACGGTGTATGCCTGCGGCGATGTGGCCGGTCCCTATCAGTTTACTCACACGGCATCTCATCAGGCATGGTTTGCTACGGTTAATGCCATGTTTGGTATGTTCAAACGCTTCAAGGTTGACTACTCGGTGATACCCTGGGCCACGTTTACCGATCCGCAGGTCGCGCGCGTTGGCCTAAATGAGTTAGAGGCCGCTGAAAAAGGTATTGAAGTTGAAGTAACGCGCTATGGCATTGACGATCTTGATCGCGCTATTGCTGATGGCGAGAACCACGGTTTTGTTAAGGTGTTGACGCCTCCAGGCAGCGACAAAATTTTGGGTGTCACAATTGTTGGCTATCATGCTAGCGAATTAATAGCGGAGTACGTATTAGCCATGAAGCATGGGCTTGGGCTGAAGAAGCTGATGGGCACAATTCATATCTATCCAACGCTTAGCGAGGCTAACAAATTTGCCGCCAGCGAGTGGCGTAAGAAACACAAACCTGAGTCGCTTCTGCAATGGGTTACCAAGTTTCACGATTGGCGTCGGGCTTAAGAGCTTCCGGCACGCCTTGCTCGCTTGTAATTTTCGGGCATTGCTCCAAATAGCCAGCGCGTTCTACTATCGTTGCCAAATCTTATGGAACCAAAGCGATGAGTACTACGTCAGAGGATGATAGCCAAGAGCAGTTTGAGCAAGATAACTCCTTATTGCGAGAAAGCTGGGCTCAGTTTTGCGACAGTCTAAAAGAAAGTGGCGACATTGTTTTTAGAGATTCCGGCCCGCAAAATTCTATATCCAGGGCTACAGGAATGCGGTTGTTAGCCCGCAACATTTCTTTGGCTATGCAGTTTGAAATGGAGAACTGCAATCCAGATTTTCCGGAACTGCTGCATTACTTTGATCCCTTGCGTAAACAAGGGGGTGATAATACAGACGCCCTTTATGTTGGTTCGCCGATCAATGGGCAGCACAGCTACCGGATTTGGGGGCAGCGCGGTAGCGCGGCCTATTTCGCTATCACCGTTCTTGAAGATGGCAATACGCCCTGGGGTGGCGGGGTAGTTGCAACGCTGTTAGGAGATGACCTTAAGCTTGACGACGATGGCAGATTTGAGTTAATCGTTAGCCCTGACTCAATGCCAGAAGGCTTTGCTGGCCCAGGTAAAAACTGGATGCAGTCTTCACCTGAATCGTATCGGATTACTTTTCGTCAGTTCTTCGCTGACTGGTTAAACGAAGAGCCAATGACAGCACAGATCGAATGCCTTAGCCATGAATTGCCCCATCCGCATTTTACACCTCAATCTCTGGCGCATGGATTGCAAAAATCAGCGAACTGGGTAAACAGTTCTGTTGCTTACTGGGCCACAATGATCGATAAGTGGAAGGTCCAACCCAACACCTTTCTTTCCTACGGAGAGCTAGAGAAAAACAAAATCGATTTCACACCAGGCGGCGCGCCGATTATTGCATTCTGGCAATTGCCCAAGGATGAGGCGCTTATTATTAGGGTGCAGCCACCGAATGCCCAGTATTGGGCCGTAGAGTTTGGGAACTACTGGTGGGAGACCATGGATTATCGCTACCATTTCAGTAGCACGAACTGCCACCATGCTCGTTTGGAGTCTGATGGTGAGCTAATAATCGTAATAACACATGAAGACCTAGGGGCCAGCAATTGGTTAGATCCCTGTGGCCATGAAGAAGGCTATATTACCTTTCGCTGGATTGGCAGCGACAGTTACCCCAAGCCCGATTGTAGGCAGTTGTCAGTCAGTGAGTTGCGGGCACAGCATTCACACCTGCTAAGTAAAGTGAGCGCCACCGAACGAAGCGTCGATTTAAAGGCTAGACGACAAGGTATTACCCGTCGTTTTGGAAGTTAAACAGACGCTGCAATAGCCTGTTGTCATTGCGATTAAATGCGTACAATCGTTGTGCATAACAATATACGGTCAACGCAGGCTGGCGAGCAGCTGCATGGCTGCAGATTAGGTTAATTTGGTGGCGATGAAAGATCCTAAGTTAAAACAGTATAGTGGCGGCTGTCACTGCGGAGCTGTGCGCTTTGCCGTTGATGCGGCGGAGCCTTTTGATATTGAAGATTGCAATTGCTCTATTTGTCGCAAGGCGGGTGCTCTGCACATGATAGTGCCATCTTCGCGCTTCAAGCTGATCCAGGGCCAAGAATCGCAGAGTACCTACACGTTCAACAGCGGTGTTGCCAAGCATCATTTTTGTACGCGCTGTGGCATCAAATCTTTTTACATTCCGCGTTCTAACCCAGATGGTGTTTCGATAAATGTACGCTGTCTAGACGGCGAGCCGCCAGCCATGAACATAGTAGAATTTGATGGCCAGAACTGGGAACAAAACGCACACAGCCTGACACATAAAAGTCAGGATTGAATAAATCATACTTTCTTAAACATAGATCGGGTAACCCAATGGCAAGCACAGCAACTGGCACATTCAAAATAGATTCTTGGGAAGAGAACACATTGGTCGAGTATGAACATGGCGGTAAAATGACACGAGCAACCGTTAAACAAAGTTACTCGGGAGACATCGAAGGGTCATCGGATATCGAATACCTTATGCTTCACAACGCCAGTGGTTCCGCAAAATTTGTTGGTTATGAAACGATTCAATGTTCGCTAGCTGGTAAGCAAGGATCGTTCGTATTGCAGCATGACGGCGAATTTTCTATTGGAATCGCCAGTAGCAGCTATCGAGTAGCCTCTGGTTCTGGCCGTGGCGGTTTTATGAATATCAGTGGCGATGGCCGCTTCAGCTCGATGACCGGAGGCGAAGCTGAATACAGCTTCGAATACCAAGCCGACTCAAGTGACGATCAAGCCGGCAGTTAATCTCTTCAGTCATTAGTGCATGCGACTCACAAGCAGCCGCTTGCAGATGGACACCCCTAACACTATTTTCTCAACCTTATTTTCTTAACTATGTTTTTATCCGACAACACAGCACCGGCAAGCCCTGAAATTCTTGACTACTTACAACGTGAATTGCAAAGCAAAACCGATACACCCTACGGAGACGACCAGCAAACAGGGCAGTTGAACGCCTTAGTGGGCGAGCTGTTTGAAACAGAAGTATGGGTTTTTCCAGTTTTGTCGGGTACGGCGGCTAACTGTCTGGCGTTGTCGGCACTGTGCCCCTCGGTCGGGGCCATCATTACCCATCGCGATTCTCACCTGTGTATATCGGAAAATACAGCGCCACATTTTTTTACGGGTGGTGCGGCAGTGCACAGAATTGGCGAGGGGCCAGATTTAATCAGCCCAGAGGAGTTAACTCAATATTGTGAGGCCACCCCATGGGGTGATGTGCATAGCGCTTTACCACGGGTGTTATCGCTGGCTCAGGCCAGTGAGTTAGGCCGAGTATACAGCGCTGAGCACCTTCAGGAACTTAGCGGAATTTGCCAACATTACGGGCTGACAGTCTATGTAGACGGAGCGCGGTTTGCGAATGCGCAACAATCACTTGCTTCCTCGTTGGCCGACATAAGCTGGAAAGCCGGTGTTTCCGCCGTTACTTTCGGCGCGATCAAGAATGGCACGTTCGGGGCCGAGGCGCTGGTCTTGTTCAAGCCAGAGTTGTTCTCGGCTGTGCGTCAAAAAGCTAAGCAGGCTGGGCATCTAGCATCAAAAATGCGCTATTTGTCAGCGCAATTGATTGCTTACTTTAGTGATGAGCTGTGGCAACGTAACGCACGTGCTGCCAATGACGCGGCACAACTACTGGTGGATGCTATTGAGCAGAATCGCTACTGCAGCTTAGCGCTCGAAGCTCAAACTAATCAAATATTCGTATCCATGCCAGAGGCGCTAAACCAGCATCTGCAACAGCGCGGTTTTGAACTGTATCCCTGGAAAGTCAATAACACAGACACCTACAGGTTAGTGACCAATTGGACAACGCGTCAAAAAGACATTGATGGCTTTACCTTAGCTCTGGGTGAATACAGTGAATGAGCTTCTGATCGGCCGAAACGCTAGCGAGACAATTTGCTTTTCAGGAACTCTGCTGTTCGAACAACCAACCCACAAGTAGGCTGGATTTTGTTGTTCAGAAACCGGGTAAAAATGCTGCATCTTTTACCTTCATTTCACGGGCCCAAGCTTGATTCGTATCCAACTAATGTTGCAACTCGCACACGGTTTTGGTCCCATTGGGGTAAAGGATGTATTCAATATGCCAAGTTGAAAAAGCATACCGACATAGTCCACTGTTTCACGCCATGGCACTGGTAGCCTCTTAGCGGCTGCGCTAAGCTGAACACTATATCAGCAGAGATTAGGGAGCTGCGTGTGAAAACCTCTAGCCAGCGCATAATAGCTGCACTACTGGCGGTACTACCAAGTCTGGCCATTGGTCATAGTGCCTTGTATCCAGATCAATTCAGTTACGATCAAAGTGGCGAAGGCCCTTTATCAAGTTCCACAGCCAATGTCCGCGCCAAAGACAATAGCAACCGGATCGAGAAGTCTGTTGCGCAACGTGTCGAAGCCAGTTGCACTAACGGTCTGGCTGGAGATTACCCCTGCCGCAATATCGACATGCGCAGCATGCTTTCGCCAGCCCAACTGGGTGGCTCGGGGAGCAATCTGAACGACGTCTGGGGCTGGACCGACCTTGCTAATGGCACAGAAGTCGCAATTGTGGGGCGCGACAATGGCACCTCTTTTGTTGATATCACTGATCCAGTTGACCCGCAGCTGCTTGGTTTTCTGCCTTCACATGACGGAGGCCGAGACGACTGGCGAGATATCAAGGTCTATCAAAATCACGCATTCATCGTTGCAGATGGCAGCGGCAATTCAACTCATGGCTTGCAAATCTTTGACCTTAGCACCTTAAGTACCGCAACCGGCGGCACGCTTACAGAAACAGCCCACCTTGGCGGCTTTGGCTCAGCGCACAATATTGCGATTAACGAAGACAGCGGATTTGCCTATGTGGTTGGCGCTAACCAGTGCAGTGGCGGTCTGTATATGGTGGATATTTCCAGTCCAGCCGCGCCAACATTTGCCGGTTGTTTCTCTGCCGACGGCTATACCCATGACGCTCAGTGTGTAATGTACCAAGGTCCAGACACGCAGCATTTCAATAAAGAAATTTGCGTTGCCTACAATGAAGACACCATCACCATAGTTGATGTCAGCAACAAAAATAACCCTCAGCAATTATCACGTACCACTTACCAGGGTCAGCAATACACACACCAGGGTTGGTTTCTTGATGAGAACCACAGCTACCTGGTGATGAACGACGAGTTGGATGAGCAAAATAATGGCTCTAACACTACCTCATATTTATGGGATGTTAGCGTGCTTGGTGCGCCTGTGGAGACTGGACGGTTCGTGAACACGACAGCGGCTATCGATCATAATCTATATACGCTCGACAGCCTGATCTACGAGTCAAATTATCGATCCGGATTGCGCATTCTTTCCAGCGCAGATATCGCCTCGGGCAACCTCGAGGAGCTGGCCTACTTCGACACAATTCCATGCTCAGACAGTGCTCAGTTTTCTGGCGCGTGGAGCAGTTACATCTATTTCGCCAGCGGCAATATCGCTGTAAGTGACATAGGCACAGGATTGTTTATTGTGCGTCCTGATGCCAATGCGATTAGTACCGGTGCTAACGCTGGAGCAGCGGCAACCAGCCCCGCTTGCGGAACAACACCGCCCCCGGCTCCAATACCTGCACCAATTGCCGACCCAGTCTCAAGTTCTGGCGGTGGCGGCGCGACGCAACCAATGTTTATTGTAGTGCTTGGGCTTCTTTGGTTTAGGCGGCGATTTCTAGAGCTGGCGCCGGCTTGTAGCGCTAACAGTGATATAGGGTAGCCTCTCATTAATACGATGCGATTCGTTTTATCCGTCTTACGTGCATTCAGCGTGTTGGCTGTGTTGTGTGGCGGCTTTTTTGTGTCCGGTGTGTCTGCAAAAGATTTGTCCTGGCAGGGCAGCGAAACAATGATGGCGGCTGATAAGGCTGACCAGCAGGCTACTGAGTTAATTCGCGAAGGCAGCCAGCTTAGAAAACTCATCAAGGACAAACGCCAACAATTGCAAAGCCTGGACGCTGGCTCAGAAAGAGATCTATTAGCAAAACAATTAGCCAGTCAGGCAGCGAATAGCGTGCGCTTGCAGCGTCAGGGCGGTGAAAAACGCAAACTGGCGAAACAACTTCGAGAGCAAGCGGTGGATCACTTCGCTACCGACATGCAACAACGTTGGCCAAGCTGGGTTAAAAATATTGGAGAAATTCGCCTAACGCAAAGCTTTAATAAAGCAGGGCCTGGGGTTGGGGCGCATAATTCGAGTACCCGAAGCGTACATCCGAACAAACAAAAATTGGCAGGTAAACCACTAACTAGTACGGCACAGAACATGTCGCTAGCTCTACCTGAGCTCAGTGGTCAGCAATTGCCGGCTGGTTTAGATACTCGAAGCTTTGCGGTCTCTAGAGACAGACGGTTTGTTGCCCACATAGAGGTGCAAGATGAATCCGTACTCTCAGGCGATGGAAGTATCGAACTCAATGAGTTACACCGTTGGCATTTGCTTTTAACTGATATTCAGGGCGCAGCGATTAGCGGTGCGAACATTCTATTTGGGGGCCATATGCCTGGTCATGTGCACGGCCTACCCACTCAGCCTCGTGTTAGTCGCCAGGTTGCCGACGGCGTTTATGAAATATCAGGAGTAAAGTTTCAAATGCGCGGTTGGTGGGTGATTGAATTGCAAATAAAAATTGGAGACTTGCCGGCTGATAATGTTCGGTTCAACCTAACCTTATGAGGAGAGTCCGCTTCTTCATAATTGTTCTTAGTACGCTTGCGAGTCTAGCGGCTTGCATGGCAAAGCAGGAACAAGAAAAAGCGTTAGATCATAAGCTGACAGAAACCGACATAAACTTCTTGCACCTATTCAGTATCAGTCAATTAGCAAAGTTGCCGGAAGCGCCTGGCAATCGCTATGCCGACAATCTTGCGGCCGCGGAGTTTGGTCAGAAGTTGTTTTTTGATCAAAGACTGAGTAGTAATGGCGCGGTTTCCTGCGCCACTTGCCATCAGCCCGAACTCTATTTCAGTGATGGAAGGCTGCGTGGACAGGGTCTGGGGCAGACGGAGCGCAATACTCCCAGCCTGCTTGGTGCAGCGTACGGGCCCTGGAAGTATTGGGATGGCCGCAAAGACAGCCTGTGGGCCCAGGCTCTGGAGCCTCTTGAACAGCATAATGAACACAACATTACGCGCCAGCAGTTGGCTGAATTGGTGCGCGAACATTATTGGGTGCAGTATTCGGCTATTTTTTTAAACCAAAATACCGACGCGCCACGTGCATCTAACAGCTCAGTGCTTGTTAAAGCAACTGAACAATCTACCGCTGTCTTTGTTAACGTTGGCAAGGCGCTAATGGCTTACCAGCGACGATTAACTCTGCCGCCTGCAAAATTTGATCGATTCATTGATGCCTTAGCCGAAGGTTCTGAGCCTCCCATTGATGCCCGTCTAAACGCTTCGGAGCTTGCGGGCTTGCGCTTGTTTATGGGCAAAGCCAGCTGTGCGAGCTGTCACAATGGTCCGTTATTTACCAATTTTGAATTTCATAATATTGGTGCGCCAGAAGCAGACACCTCGAAGGTAGATCTTGGTCGTTATGACGCCATAGAGCAGTTACGCAATGATGAGTTTAATTGCCTGTCTCGCTGGAGTGATGCCAGCCACACTGAGTGTGAGGAAATACGGTATTTGAAAACCCAGGGTCCAGAATTAGTAGGTGCCTTCAAAACACCCTCACTGCGCAACGTAGCGGCAACAGCGCCTTACATGCAGGCCGGTCAAATGGCGACTTTGGCAGACGTTATTGAGCATTATAATGCACCGAAACCTCCGTTCTATGATCGGCAGCAACATCCAAGTCGCCCACATTTTGATGTGCTGCCACTGGGTTTGAGTGAGGAAGAAAAGCAACAGTTACAGAGCTTTCTTGGCACGCTAAGCTCTCCGCTTGACCAGACAGATCGTTGGTGGCGAGCACCGTGAGCGATTCTTAAGGCATAAACACAGGCCGACCATTTTTGATGCCACTCTGCTAGGCCTAAACCAGACCAACGGACTAGGCGCCCTAGAGGCCCTCCGCAGCGGCTGCTAAGCTCTAAGTGTATGTCTGAAAGAGCTGTTTTAGAGCAAGTTTATCAAGGAGCGTAGTGTGAAATTGGGTTACAAGTTGATGCTGTTTGCCTTGGTCGCGTTATTTGCGTTGCCCATGTTTATGGTGAAGCCTGATGGCAAACCGATGATGACACTCAGTGATTGGATACCGGACACCGAAGCTATCAACGAGGTTGGTACTAAGTTGCGCAACATGGCGAGCGACGCGCCCAGCCTGGACAATGTCAGCGTAACGACCAAGAGTAAGATGTATTCTTGGAAGGATGACCGAGGAGTCATGCATTTCTCGGAAGATCCGCCGCCAGAAGACAGCTCTGCGCTGCAGCTAAAGGTTCGTGACATGCCTAAAGAAGTGAACCTGATGAATGCTGTTAAGCCCAGACAGCCGAGCAAGGCCTCTGGTGGCGCTGGTGGTGGGGAGTCCGCTTTTAAGCTGGCGTTTCCTGCGACTGTTCCTTTAAAAGAGATCCCTAAGTTGATTGATAATGCCAAAGCCCTGCAGCAACTTGCAGACCAACGTGGCGCCGCGCTAAACGATCTATAAAGTGTAATCAACTGGGGCGCCTGGCATCCCTGGGTTGCGCTCCTAACTGGCCGCAGCGACGCGACGGTCTATCTGTGTCGTGATACACTGCCGCCTGCTTTTATTTTGTTAAAGCTCTGTTTACCTACCCCTTAAATGATCTACCAGAGAGACTTATGAAATTTCGACCCGGCTATTTTCTCTTGGCGGGAGCAGTTTGCTTGTCAGCCTGCCAGCCCGCCAGCAACTCAGACGCGCAAAGTGCCGTAGACTCGGCCAGTAGCGCGGAACAAGGCGCGCAGACGCCTAGTTTAAGTAGTGACAAGTCCAAGCTAAGCTACGCCTTAGGGTTTACCTTAGGAAAGCAGATGCATTCCGACGGCATGGATATTAGCCTGGACGATTTTTCGACTGGCTTTGGTCACGCGATGCAGCAAGGCGGCGAGCCGCTGATGACTGATACTGAGGTTCAGCAACGCCTGCAAGCTTTCCAGCAAGAGCGAGTGCAAGAACAACAAGCCGAGTTTGAGAAATTGGCTGCGAAGAACAAAACTGAAGGCGAGGCCTGGTTAGCTGAAAATGCCAAAAAAGAAGGCGTGGTAACTACTGAGTCCGGTTTGCAATACAAAGTGCTCACCGAAGGCAAGGGCGACAAGCCTGGCGCCGAGCAAACTGTTTCGGTTCATTACCGAGGTACTTTGGTGGACGGAACGGAATTTGACAGTTCTTATGCCCGTGGTGAACCTGCGGAGTTTCCAGTCAACCGAGTTATCGGTGGTTGGACCGAAGCGCTTCAACTAATGCCAGTAGGTTCAAAATGGGAATTGTATATCCCGTCTGATTTGGCCTACGGTCAAGCGGGTAGTGGGCGTGACATTGGCCCTCACTCAACCCTAATGTTTGAAGTAGAGCTGCTGGAAATCAAATAGCGAGCACTCTGCACTTGTTTAAAAGCGGTGCTCCTTGTATCTCAGGAGTTACCGCTGAAAGAAGATGGGCGTCAAGTGAGAGCTGCAGCCTTTATTTGAGGCGGTGCAATAGGCCGTTAGAAGCAACGGCCCAATAGGCGCCGCCGCCTTTTTCAAAGCCAAGCGCTAAAATTGCTGAACTTGTAGGCTTCCAAGCATCGCGTTTCGGCATGGTCCAGGTACGCAGGTTTTTTAGCGTGCTGGTATCCCAAAGTTGTACCACTCGATCAGACGTGCCGGTGAGCAACTGTTTACCGTCAAGCGAGAAGCGCGCTGCCTGAAACGTAAGGCCGCGTTGAATTGCATAACTGCGAATAGGCAGCTCGCCAATGAGTTCGCCGTTGTCGGTTCGCCATAGCAAGGCTTTGTCGTACTTGCTGACACTAAACGCTATTTGACCATCCGGAGATATTTTTACCAGCCGGACTTCATCACTGTGTTCAATGGTGTGCAATAGCTCACCGGAGCTTACATTCCACAATTTAGCGCTGTTGTCTTCAGAGCCTGTAACGGCCAATTTGCCGTCGGCGCTCATCGACACACTGCGAACGCGATTCTCATGATTAAACACTCGGCGAACACCACCACGCCTGATATCAAACAACACGGCCGTATAATTCGCCAAGCCAAGTAGTGCGAATTGGGCGTCGGGGCTGAGATCTACTGATAGCATTTCATCAGGCGAGGTCCAAAAGCGAATGCCTTTGCCGTTGGGTACTTCCCATAACACCAAGTTTTGATAATCGGCTGTTAGACCGAATTGCCCATCCGGAGAGAAGGCTGCCGCAATGATGTCGCTGTATTCGCCTTCCTTGTGATTCCAGTTGTAACTGCGCTCATTGCTGGACAGATTCCAGAGGCTGGCGCCGTGATTTAAAGAACCAATAATGGCGTGTTCACCATTCGGAGAGATGCTCGCTCCATGAACACCTTGAACAGCCACCTCCAGTGAACGCGCGGGCATATCGCCCTGCTCACATGCGGTAGTGAAGAATAAAAGAAATAGGCAGGTAAAAAACGGCCGTGAGCTCTTCCGTGAGTCAGTCAGCATGGTTAAAGCACTTTTCGATTCAGTGCCTTAAGTCTAGCAGGCTATTTGAAGCTTATGCGACAGCCGAGGAAGATCCAGTGTTCAAATAATCTACCAAACGATCTTCATGGCCAAATCTAACTTCTAGGGCTTCGCCAAGTTTGGATAAATGGCGCGATAGGGGCTCCAGAATTTCTGGTGGCAACTCCTCTGTTTCATAGCGCTCATTAAAGTCCAACGCTATGTCCGTTGTGTCTTGAATTTTGCCTAAAAGCGATTGCGCTGTTGTTGTGCCAATCTCACCCTCAGCATTTGCTGCTTTCACCAACTCCGGGAACACTTCGAAGTGACCCGCTGAGCAATAATCAACCAGTATTTGGCAGAAACTCTTTAATCGGTGAATTTTGGTTGGCGAATCGCCAATCTGTTGGTGCACACCACACACTGAACAATAAAGTACGATCAATTCCTGCCGCTCTTGCAGCCAGGCATCAATTGCGTGGTTAAGTTTGTCTCCGTCACTGGCCGTCATGCTGGTCTCACACTGTATTATCCGGTAAATATAGGTTAGCGATTGAGCGTCGGCAAGCCCAACTAATACAGTTGACTTTGGCTTAGGCAAGTTGCAATCGAACCACGACGAGAGTATACGCTTATAGTTGCGTTTTTCTGGCATTGACCGACGGTGGTGAGCAACTATGCTTTGGTAAGGAACACACCACAAGTAATATGGATATTGCTATGAAATTGATTATTTCCCTATTGGCCAGCCTGATGTTGCTCGCGCCATTTTCGGTCAGCGCGCAAACGCAGCTTGAGAAACCACAATACGTAGAGTTACACCCGGCCTTTGTTACCAACTACGGTAGTGGTGAGCGCTTACATTACTTAAAAGTAGAAATTTCGGTTCGTGTTGAGTCTATGGGAGACGCCGAAATTGTTGAGAGGCACCTGCCTTATATCCGCAACGATCTGGTTTTGTTGCTGAGCCAGCAAACGTCAGAGGCAGTGAACTCGCACGAAGGCCGCCAGAAACTGCGAGCAGAGGCTCTAGCAGCGGTAAAAAACGTCATCAAAACCGAAGAGAACAAAGACTTGGTTACCGACTTACTGTTCAATAACTTCGTTGTTCAAAGTTGAGCTGAAATCTGCGCTGAGCGTCTGCAGCTGGTCGTAAACAATCACGAACTCATCGCTTAAGCGTTGTTCGTTTGCTTGCAAATCTGGCCAACAAGTCGCTAAAGGGTTTGGTTGTGGCAATCGAACGGCCAGTCGTTCTAGTATCGACACCATAATTTCTTTTTCGCCATAACGTTCCAGCAAGCGATGTTCCGATAAGCGTTGATAAAATTCAAAGCACTTCGGAGGAAAGTCAGCTTCGTAGATCTGCAATGCGCCGCAGGTGTCAGCGGCAAATGCCGCCAGCGGCTGCGGACTATAGTCGTGCCAATATCGACTTAGCAGAAAGTCGAAGTACAGATCGAGAATGATACCTAGGTAACGTCTGTAGTGTGCAGGGAACAAGTTGTGCAAGGCCGCGGTTTGAACATAGTGGTCGGTATGAGCATCTATCTTGCGATGCAATCGTATACCCCTCTCTATGCCGTTGCAGAAGTTACCTCGCAGAGGACCTTTAACGAAGTCGCCCAGCAGTGCGCCAGCCAGCAAATCATCGTTAGCTTTGGCTAGGTGAAAGTGGGCTAGAAAATTCACATGCGAGCGTAGTAGTCAGCCAGAAAGGTCTCGAAGTCCAGTTCATCACTCGCTTCAACCTGGGCTTGCTGTTGAATTGATTGCCGCGCACATTCTTTGAAGTATTGCTGTCGCTCGCTCGTTAGCGGCCGTTCGGCGAACCAGGCGGCATGCTCACGGGCATGATGCATAGCAAACCTAAAGTATGATTGCTCGTGTTGCTGAAGGCTGGCTAGCACTTGTGCTGATGGCAATTCGTCATTCTTGACCTTGGCTCTTTGCTCGCTCACCGAATCAGAAAACAGTGTAGACCCCTTGGAAAGATCGAACAGTTCAGCGCATGACTCAAGCTGAGTGAAAATATCTTCTGCTGCCTGACGTACCGATCGTTCTTTGCCATCAACTACCAAGCGTGTGCTGGCGTCACGGCCATGGTTCACGATCAGTTTATTGTTCCGTGAAATCTGCTCACATTCTTCGCGTTGAGTCGGAGGACTATCTTCCAGCAAACAAAACAGCAAGAAGCTATCAATGAATCGCACCTGATGTTCATCTATACCTAATGGCAAGTAAGGGTTTACATCCAGGCATCGAACTTCAATATACTCCACGCCCCTGCTGTCTAGCGCTCTCAATGGCGACTCGCCAGAGTGGGCTACGCGTTTCGGTCGAACACTGCTGTAAAATTCGTTTTCAATTTGTAGCAAAGCTGTGCTCAATTGAATGCGCTGGCCGTCTTCGTGAGTACCGATTTGCTCATACTCTTCAATCGATTCACGCAATGCTTGTCCCAGCGTTTCTGAATATTCTGCGAGGTTGTTGTAACTAACGTATAAGCTTTCCTGGGCATTGCTTTGGTAGCCCAGGTCCCCCATTCGAAGTGATGTGCCATGTTTAGCGAACAGCGTGCCGCTGGCGTTTTCCTCAAGCTGATGCTGATCGTGCCCCAAGAACGTCTTACACAGTGCCGGAGACGCGCCAAACAAGTAAACCAACAGCCAAGAATAGCGGTGGAAATTGCGAATCAGGTGAAAGTACTGTTCCGTTTTAAATTCTTGCAGTGGCAGTGCGCTTTGCTGCAGGTCTTTGTAATCCAGCCAAAACTCATCGCCGAATGAAAAATTGTAGTGAATCCCCGCTATTGTTTGCATGGCTCGGCCGTAGCGCTTGCCTAAGCCCAGGCGATAGGTCGTTTTCATTTCGCCTACATTAGACGAACCATAGCGGGCAACGGGAATGCCTTCATCATTGGGCAGAACGCAGGGCATGCTACTAACCCAAAGATATTCCTGGTCCAAACCCGCATAACTGAATTGGTGGATTTCTCGTAACCAGGTCATTAACTCATCGACGCTCCCGCAAACGGGCGTGATAAATTCCAGCAAGGCCTCAGAAAAATCAGTGGTTATATGCGGATTGGTTAAGGCCGAACCGTACAAGGTCGGGTGGCTGGTTTGGGCGATATTTCCATCAGGCTGAACGCGCAGGCATTCCTTTTCAATGCCGCGGCTTACGGCATTCAATTGCAACACCGCTGGGGAGTCGCGTATGGCCTCAAGACGCCCTTTCAAAATAGGCGATAGAACAGAAGGTAAATCAGACAGCAAAGCAAATAACACACGCTATTAAATGATCGCGCAGCATACCAGACCGCTTAGAGCAGTGTTATGAAAACGTAAACTAGCAACAAATAGTCGGAAATTCTTACACTGACGCTTGAAATTTGTTCAATTTGCTTGATAATTAGCCGCAATTCAAGCGCTTATGGTACATCCGGCGTAAATACTCGCCTAAATGCTCAAAAACTGTCGAGATAGTTTACAAGATTGGTCTCTGTTTTTTCTCGGCTAACCCTAACTTATTGATTCAAAAGGGAAATAATAGTTGGCGCGATGTTTGCACTATTTGTTGTGACTCTTCTAGCGCACAGACTTTGCACAGACAGTAGAAGCGCTATCGACAAATAGAGCGCTTACTCAAGCAATGCAGTTAACAGCACTTATTAATATTTAAAGGAATAAAGAACAAGTATGAAATTCAAACTGTCGCAAAGACACCTGGTGGTACTGGCAATAATGGGCACTATGACGCCGGCACTGGCGTTTGCAATGCACAGTTACGGCAGCTCTCCCGAGCCAGGCAACCTAGCACTGCTCGGTATGGGTTTAATAGGTCTTGGCATGGTACGCCGAAAAGTACGTAAAACTGAGCGAGCCAACGCTGCGGTCAGCTCTACTTAGACACACGCCACTCTATAACTTCTTCCCATTTGCCCCGCACTAGCGGGGCTCTTCTTTTCTGTGTTTTGTTCACCGCTGTTTCAAGACTAGAACAGTTTGGAACTATTCCCCGTAAGTCATTGTTGACCAACCTGTTTTCCATGGCAGATACTCCACCGTCAGCAATGAAAGTAGTTAGCAAGGACGAGGCGGTAACAAAGCAATATGAAACGCGACTTGATGGTGATCTATCGAATTCTTGAAAAAGTAGAGGCGAGTGAATTCGACTTTACTGACATACCGATACCCGTGATTTTGCCTGGCGTTCCTCAGAAGACCATTCAATATCACTTTCTATTGTTACAAGATGCGGGCTTCATCGAAATTATCTCCAATGACCACGGTATGCTAGCGCCGACTCGATTGACCTGGAAGGGCCACGACTATCTAGACAATGCCAGCGATGTGGTTATCGATGGAGTAGAGAACTTGTTTGCTGAGATGCACTCCTAAAAAAGACCGTGGCGCGATAAGCACTAATAGAGGATTTACTGGCTAAACAAGCTAGGGAGCTGGCTTGCGGCTACCGCTTTCCCAACCAGGTATCCCTGGATAAAATCGCAATTGGCACTGTGCAGAAATTCTAACTGCTCAGCGGTTTCAACGCCTTCGGCAACCACTTTAAGATTCAAACTGTGAGCGATGTCTATTACAGCCTTTGTGATTGTCGAGTCTACGTGATTGCAATGCGCCTGCTGAACAAATTGGCGGTCTATTTTAAGCACGTCTGCTGGGAACTCTTTGAGTACGCGTAACGACGAATAGCCCGTACCAAAATCATCAATTGCTATACGAATGCCGCTGTTCCTAAGCATTTCAAGGCTATTTATGATTCGAGTTTCAGAGGCGAGAAAATCGCTCTCAGTAATTTCTAAAAGCAACTTGTTCGCCGGAAATTCAAGCCGCTGCAGTATCCGCTCGGTCGTTCTCGCAAAATGTCTTTGCTCGATTTGTTGAGCCGCGAAATTAACAGCTAGATATTCCAGCCCAAGGTTAGCCTGTAAAAGCTCAGCCGTATCAGCGCAGGCTTTTTGCAAAACGCTCTCTCCAACCTCGGCTATCAAGCCGCTTTCTTCAGCAACGGGAATAAACTCAGTTGGTTTTATCCAACCAAGATCGGCATGCTTCCAACGTGCGAGCGCCTCAAGGCCGCATATGCGCTTGGTTCGCAGGTCAAAGATGGGTTGATAGAACACCCTTAGATCATCTGCGGCTAGAGCGCGACGTAAATCAAGTTCCAAGTCTAGTTTGCGAAGTGGCTGTTGCTTTACTGCAGCGGTGTAGAAAACACAGTTATTGCCGCCATTACGTTGAGCTTCGTTTGCGGCGATACTTGCTTGCTGCAAAAGTTCAGTAGCGTCGGCGGCGTGTGACTCGCGGCGCAGCGCCACGCCAGCGCTGGCGGTTACCAATACGCTTTGCTCGTCGAGCAAAATAGTTTGCCGAATTTCCTTAAGCGCCCCAGCGGTGATCGTTTTAATACGTGAGCGCTGCTCACCAGCCAACAACACAGCGAACTCATCGTTACCCAAATGGCTAATCGCCACGCAGTTGGGGAATGAGCTCTGAATGCGTTTACCGAGTTGATCCAGCACTCTGTACCCGAACTCATGTCCTAAAGCTGAATTAATAGTGCGAAATCGATCCATATCCAATACGACAACGCTAATAGGCGCGTCGTCACTTGCGGTCTCACAACACGTGGCTGCATGTTGCAGAAATACCGCGCGACTGCACATAGTTGTGTTGTCTTGGCCCAATTTTTCGTCCGCTCTGATCATGGTCGACATTCTAGCAGATAGAGAGGCGATAGCAGGCGACTATCAGTTAGGATAGAGTGCATGTTATTGGCCCCAAAGCCCACGTAGTGAGCTAATGCAATCCAATATCCACTGTGATTATGGCGCCGCGGATGCTTTGCAATTTGGTTCAGCCAGCAAAGTTCAACCGAGCCCAGAGGATGCGTTAATCAAAGTGCATACAGCGTCATTAGGCCCGCTTGGTTGGCACTTTCTTCGCGGTACACCTTATTTCTCTCGAACAAACAGCTGATGCTGTTAAATGTGTTGAGACGGGCCAATCTCAGGGCAAGATCATTGTTTCAGTGGTTGAAGAAGATTAGCGAGGGCCTCGCAATAGCGAAATAAATTAGACAAAGGAATGTCCTTAATTTTCGGCATCAACGGTCGCTTCTTCGGTATCATGGCGACATGGAATTAGAACATATTGTAAAGGCGCTCAACCCTGAGCAGCATCAGGCCGTCACCTCGGATTCACAAAACCTTTTGGTGCTCGCGGGCGCTGGCAGCGGTAAAACCAGGGTGTTGGTTCATAGAATAGCGTGGTTGATCAAATCGGGTGGCTATTCGCCCCATAGCGTATTAGCAGTAACGTTCACCAATAAAGCCGCTAAAGAGATGCGCCACCGTATTGAGGAGCTTCTCGCGATGCCGGCGCGTGGCATGTGGGTTGGTACCTTTCACGGTTTGGCCCATCGCTTGTTGAAAGCACATTGGCAGGAAGCTGGTCTGCAGCAAAACTTTCAAATTCTAGACTCTGATGATCAGCTGCGAATAGTGAAACGCATCTGCAAAAACCTCGATCTGGATGACAGTCGCTGGCCGCCCAAACAAGCGCAGTGGTTTATCAATGAACAGAAAGACGAAGGTCGACGCGCCGCTCATGTGAATCCGTCGGGCGACGTGTTTCACGAAACCATGCTCAAAGTCTATCGGGAATATGAAGAGGCCTGCGAGCGGGGTGGGCTGGTAGATTTCGCCGAGCTTCTATTGCGAGCACATGAGCTGTGGCTCAAGCAGCCAAGTGTTTTACAGCATTATCAACGCCGCTTTCAGGCTATTCTAGTAGATGAGTTTCAAGACACGAATACTATTCAATATGCTTGGCTGCGCGTTTTGGCCGACAACACCATTCCCATCACGGCCGTGGGTGATGACGACCAGTCTATCTATGGCTGGCGCGGCGCAAAAATTGAAAACATCCAGCAATTCACAGAAGACTTCAAGAACACCGAAACGGTGAGGCTAGAGCAAAATTATCGTTCCTCGGCGAACATTCTAAACGCTGCCAACGCCTTGATTGCCAATAATTCGGGTCGCATGGGTAAAAACCTCTGGACAGAAGACACTGACGGCGAAGCAATAAGTCTATATGCGGCGTTTAATGAACTGGATGAAGCACGCTACATTGTTGAGCGAATAGAGCAGCTTGCCCAGACAGGCCAGCGTCGCAGCGACATAGCGATACTGTATCGCTCCAACGCCCAATCGCGAGTATTAGAAGAAGGGCTGCTGCGCCAAGGCATTCCGTATCGGGTTTACGGTGGCCAACGCTTTTACGATCGCCTAGAGATAAAAAATGCCCTGGCTTATATGCGTTTATTGGTCGCTAGAGGGTCAGACGCCGCGTTTGAACGCGTTGTGAACTTACCTACGCGTGGTATAGGCGGTAAGACCTTAGACGAAGTGAGAATACTGGCGCGTGAGCAGCAACTATCTATGTGGGAGGCCAGTACCCAGTTGATCGCACAGCAACGTCTTACCGCCCGCGCGTCCAATGCACTTTTGGTTTTTCTGAACTTAATCGACTCGTTAGACAAAGGAACTGACGGCTTAAGTCTGGCCGAGCTAGCGGACCACGTTCTTACCCACAGCGGCCTGCTGGACTTTCATGGTAAAGAAAAAGGCGAGAAAGGTCAGGCGAGGGTCGAAAACCTGGAAGAACTTGTGAGTGCTTGCCGAGGCTTTGAACCGGGCGACGAGGAGCTTTCTCCACTGCAGGAATTTCTCGATACGGCCGCTTTAGATTCCGGTGACACGCAAGCCGATGAGTTTGAAGACTGTATTCAAATGATGACACTGCACTCGGCTAAAGGCTTGGAGTTCCCCTTCGTATTTCTTGCCGGTCTTGAAGAAAACTTGTTTCCGCACCGTATGTCAATGGACGAGCCCGGTCGCCTCGAAGAAGAACGCCGTCTATGTTACGTTGGCATAACGCGGGCTATGGAAAAACTGCATATCAGCTACGCAGAGTCACGGCGCTTACACGGCAGTGACACCTACAATACTCAATCGCGCTTTGTACGTGAAATACCGCAGGAACTTGTTCAAGAAGTTAGAATGAAAAGCGCGGTGCAGCGACCGGTAAACTATGGGTATTCGGGCGGCTACTCTGGAGGCTATGACTCTGGTGGTAATAAAACAGGCGCTTCTTCCAAGAACAAATCTAAAACCTCACTTAGTGAGCACACGGCAGTAACAGATCAAAGTGGCCAAGGCTTTGCGCTGGGTCAGCGCGTACAACATAAGGTGTTTGGAGAAGGTGTAGTGCTGAACTTTAACGGCAATGGCAATAACACCCGCATAGAAGTAAATTTTGATGCCAAGGGCCGTAAAGAACTAGTGCTTGCCTTGGCTAAGCTTGAAGCGCTATAACTAAGTGAATAACTAAGTAAATAACAAAGCAAATAGCGATACTAATAAAAGTACAATCGGAGAATATCTTAATGCACCTTAAAACCTACCTGAGAGCTGCAGCGGTAATTTTACTAGCGGGTTTTTTGGCTGCTTGTGCCGGCGAAAAAAATGCTGCTGTAGGCGAAGCGGCAGCGCCTGAGCAAACTTTCAAATGGAAATTGGTGACCACCTGGCCGAAGAATTTTCCTGGCTTAGGAATGGCGCCTGAACGATTTGCTGAAAAAGTAGAGCGCATGACTGCCGGCCGCTTAAAAGTAAAAGTATTCGGCGCTGGTGAACTCGTGCCCGCTATGCAAGCTTTTGATGCAGCTCAACAAGGCACTGCACAAATGAGTCACGGAGGTGCCTATTACTGGCGAGGCAAGGTGCCTACCAGTCCCTTTTTCGCGGCCATTCCATTTGGTATGACGGCGCAGGAAATGAGCGCCTGGCTTTACTATGGTGGTGGCCTGGAATTGTGGCGTGAAGCCTATGAACCGTTCGGTTTAGTGCCGCTGTCGGGTGGCAATACCGGCGTGCAAATGGCGGGTTGGTTTAACAAAGAAATAAATTCAGTCGCAGATCTAAAAGGCCTAAAGATGCGCATTCCAGGGCTTGGCGGTGAAGTTTTTAATCGACTCGGCGGCGCCTCCGTAAACATACCTGGTGGCGAGTTGTTTACCTCGTTACAGCAAGGTGTTATCGATGCCACTGAATGGGTTGGGCCCTACAATGATTTAGCGTTTGGCTTTCATAAAGTGGCTAAGTACTACTACTACCCTGGTTGGCAGGAACCTGGCCCATCGCTCGAATTCACGGTCAATAAAGAAGCCTGGGATAGTTTGCCCGATGATCTTCAAGCCATAGTCGAGGCTGCGGCGCGAAGCGTGCATCAAGACACCTTGGATGAGTTTACGGCGAAGAATAATACTGCCCTGAAAACCTTGGTAGAAGAACACGGTGTTCAATTGCGTCGCCTTCCAGACGACGTGCTCATAGCGTTGCGCACTGCGTCGCTAGAAGTTACCGAGGAGTTCGCTAACGAGTCCGAGTTCTCAAAGAGAGTCTACGCATCCTGGAAGGCGTTCAAAGACGATGTAAACGCCTGGCACAGAATATCCGAGCAGGCATACATTGAAGCGCGCGAACTATAGATATGCCGCTAGGCTCGCGCTCAATTCTTTAGGGGATCGCCCTGGTACGGCCGTTGTCGTCGATCGCGACGAAAACAAATACCCCTTCGGTCACTTTGTGTAACTCGGTTTTTCCCTGATTTACCGCCCAAACTTCCACTTGCACATGAATAGAGCTGCGACCGGTGCGCTTCACGGTCGTATAGCAGCTAACAACAGCACCCACTTTTACCGGTACCATAAAGCTCATTTCATCAATGGCCACTGTTGCCACGCGGCCGAATGCTACACGCTCTGCCGATACCAGACCCGCTAAGTCCATTTGAGATACCAGCCAGCCGCCAAAAATATCGCCGCTGGCGTTTGTGTCCTTTGGCATTGCGACAGCCTGTAAAGTCAGCTCACCAATGGGCTGGGGGGTTTCGTCATCGGCAATAGTAGACATAGCAAACCTCAAAAAACAAAAAAAAGAAATCAGAACAGAGCGTGCAGCTAGTAAACCACCGAAGGTAACCAGGTTGCCAATGCCGGCCATATGGCCAGCGCGCAAAGCATTATCAACTGAATAATTATAAACGGAATAACACCGCGATATATATCTCGGGTCTCAACTGATTCGGGCGCAACACCGCGCAAATAAAACAAGGCAAAGCCAAATGGCGGCGTTAAGAACGACGTTTGCAGGTTAAGCGCAATCATTACACCAAGCCAAACGGGGTCAAGACCCATCGCCAGCAAAATGGGCGCAACTATGGGCACCACCACAAAGGTAATTTCGATAAAGTCGAGAATAAATCCAAGTAGAAAAATAACCAGCATCACAACGACTGTGGCACCCACAACGCCCCCTGGCATTCCCTCAAAGGCGCTCTGAACCAGTTCTTCGCCGCCAAAACCACGAAATACCAGAGAAAATACCGCCGCACCAATCAAAATCATAAATACCATTGAGGTAACCAGCAGGGTAGAGCGCCCAACATCGGCCAGCACTCGAATACTCAAAGCGCCTTTCAGCCCAGCCAGCAGCGTTGCCCCCAGTGCCCCCACGCCGGCAGCCTCCGTGGGGGTGGCTACGCCCAACAAGATTGACCCCAGCACAAGCGCGATCAGTGCAACTGGTGGCACAATGCTACCCAACTTTTGCAAAACGGTAGTGTCAGGTAAGGCTGACGGGTCAACCGCCGGTGCTTCCTCCGGTCTTAACCAGGCACGCACTAGCACGTAGATGATGTACATCAACACCAAAACAAGGCCAGGTATCAGCGCGCCAACAAACAAGTCGCCCACCGAAACCGTTTTAGGAGAAAAGTTACCCATGTCTAATTGGGCTTGCTGATAGGCGGTTGAAAGAATGTCGCCAAGTAAAACCAGGGCAATTGACGGAGGTATAATTTGACCTAATGTCCCCGTAGCGCAGATGGTTCCGGTCGCTAGTGCAGGAGAGTAACCCTGGCGCAACATCGTCGGCAGCGAGAGTAAGCCCATGGTCACCACCGTGGCGCCAACAATACCAGTGCTGGCGGCTAGCAAGGCCCCCACCACAATAACTGAAACGCCAAGCCCGCCGCGCATTTGCCCAAATACTGCTGTCATATTTTCCAGCAGTGCTTCAGCTAATTTTGAACGCTCGAGCATAATGCCCATTAGCACGAACAAGGGAACAGCAATCAAGGTCGTGTTGTTGATAGTGCCAAACACGCGATTAGGCAACGCTTCTAGAAAAGCGATGTCAAACACACCACCTAGTGATCCAAAAAAGGCAAACAGTAACGCCGTGCCGGCTAGGCTGAAAGCAACTGGGTAGCCAATAATCAAAACGCCACACACCACGGCGAACATAAGCAGTGGAATGTACTCAACCATCGCTTTTTAGCCTCTGGATGTTCTTCACCAGCTCTGCACAGGCTTGAATCAATAGCATTACCGCCATCGCCGGAATCAGACTCTTTAACAGAAAAACCGCTGCGATGCCTTGGCTTTCCACCGAGGCCTCGCGAATCGCCCATGAGCGACTGACATAGTCGAAGCTGGATGCGACGAGATAAACGCAAAGAGGAATCAAGAAAATCAGTGTGCCGGCTAGGTCTACGATCGCTTTGTATCTAACTGAAAAGCCACGATAAAAAATATCTACTCGAACATGCTCTCCCTGAGACAGGGTATAGGCACTGCCGAGCATGAATACGCTGGCGTGCAGATAAGTAATGGATTCCTGCAGCGCAATAAAGTTGATACCAAAGCCATAGCGCAGAGCCACCACCACGCAGCTGACGATCATCATGACGTACACCAGCCAAGCGAGAGCGTGGCCGGTAATGCGGCTTATAGAGTCGGTGATATTGGCGAATGTGTTCATGCAGGCAGGATTATACGGCCTTGTGGGTCTGCTACAATACACCTCATTTCTTACCTTACTTTTTGCAACAGACTGCGAGTTTCTATAGGCGTTTTATGATTACCTTATTATCTCCTGCCAAAACACTGGATTTCGACAGCAAGCCAGTTACCAAGCGTCATACTCAGCCCGATTTTCTTGAGGATTCGGCTGAATTGATAGCCCAGCTAAAGAAATTATCACCGAGTGATATTTCTGGCTTGATGAGTGTCAGCGACGCCATCGGCGAGCTGAATTTCGACCGCTATCAACAGTGGCAAACCCCATTCAGCCACAGCAACGCCAAGCAAGCGGTGCTGGCATTCAAAGGTGATGTCTATACTGGCCTTGAAGCAGACACCTTTTCAGCGGATGATTTTAAGTTTGCCCAAAAGCATTTGCGAATTCTATCCGGCTTGTACGGAATACTTCGACCACTGGATTTAATGCAAGCCTATCGACTTGAAATGGGTACAAAGTTCGCCAATGAACGTGGCGCAAACCTCTATCAATTTTGGGGTAGTCAACTGACTGAGCAACTGAACGCACAGCTAAAAAAGACTAAAAGCGACGTATTGGTCAATCTGGCTTCAAACGAATATTTCAAAGCGGTGCAGAAGAAGCAGATCAATGTTGAAATCGTAAGCCCGGCATTCAAAGATTTTAAGAATGGCGACTACAAAATGATTAGCTTCTTTGCCAAAAAAGCGCGTGGTCAGATGGCTCAATGGATGATTAGAAACCAGGTCACAGAGGCTGCTGATCTGATTAACTTCAAAGCTGACGGTTACAAATACAACAAGAAGTTGTCGTCGCTAAATACCCCGGTCTTTACTCGCAAACAATAGGTGTGGCCTACATATAGTCCATTACTTCAATACCTAGCAAATCCAGGCCGCAGCGCAGAACGTCACCGCTCAATTGGCACAAGGCGAGCCGACTCGCGCGTTCAGTCGCTGACACATCGTCTTTCAAAATTGGGCAGGCTTCGTAAAAACTCATGAACGCACTCGCTAATTCATAAAGGTAGGTGCAAAGAATGTGCGGAAAGGCTTCAGCGGCTACTTGGTCTAGCACGTCGGCAAACTGCAATATTAACAGCGCTAAATCACGTTCTTTGTCATGCTCAATTGCAAAGGCCGATAAATCGGTACTGTCAATTCCAGCTTTGCGAAATACACTTCGAATTCGTGTGTAGGCGTATTGCAGATAAGGTGCGGTATTGCCCTCGAAGCTCAACATGCCATCCCAATCAAACATATAGTCATTGGTGCGTGTTTTGCTTAGGTCAGCGTACTTAACCGCCCCCATTGCAACTTTGCGTGCAACGTCCTTTTGTTCTTCAGGGCTTAGGCTGCTTTCACGAGCGCTTAACAAAGCGGCTGCTCGCTCCAGCGCCTCGTCAATCAAATCCGACAACTTAACGGTGCCGCCTGCGCGGGTTTTAAACGGCTTTCCATCTTTGCCCATCATCGTGCCAAACGCATGATGCTCCAGGCTAACGTCATCGCCCGCAATCCCGGCCTTGCGGCCCAGGGCGAACAATTGCCTCATATGCAGTGATTGACGGGCGTCGATAAAATACATTAAGCGCTTCGCGCCTAAGGTATTGCAGCGATGATCCAGTGCCGCGATATCGGTAGTGGAATATAAAAAACCGCCACCAGACTTCTGCACAATAACCGGGCTTGGTCGCCCGTTCTTGTCAGCTAGCTCTTCAAGAAAAACCACCTTGGCACCCTTGTCATCCACCGCCAAACCCAGATTTACTAATTTTTGTACCACGCCTTCCAGAGCGTCGTTGTAGGCGCTCTCCGGCATGATGTGCTCGCGAGTCAGGGTTACGCCAAGCGCCTGGTATATATCAACGCTGTGAGATACCGATATATCAATAAACTTTTGCCACAGCGCTTTGCAGTGCGGATCGCCTGATTGCAGGCGAACAACATAATCCCTGGCACGCTGCGCAAATTCAGAGTCATTATCAAAGTGTGTTTTAGACCGTTGGTAAAAAGTTTCCAAATCTGAAAGCACCATACTGTCGGTATCGTCAACACTCTCTAATTCGGCGATCAACATGCCAAATTGCGTGCCCCAGTCGCCCATATGGTTCTGACGAATAACGCTATAACCTTGAAACTCCAACAGGCGCGCTAAAACGTCGCCAATGATCGTACTGCGCAGGTGACCAACGTGCATTTCTTTGGCCAGATTAGGTGCAGAATAATCAACAACAACAGTGCTTTCCCTGCTGCCAGCGGCAGCGGGCTCACATAAGGTGTTTGCTTGAGACAACTGTTGCCCTAAAAAGTCATCAGTCAGAAATATATTGATAAAACCTGGTCCGGCCAGTTCGCAGCGACTAGCAATACCTTCCAGCTGCAGCTCATCAAGCACCTTTTGTGCAAGTTCGCGCGGATTTGTCTTTAATTGCTTGGCCGCAGCCATTGCGCCATTTGCCTGAAAGTCTCCGAATTTAGCCTGCTTGCTGCGAGCCAATGTGGGAGGACAGCTGGCATCAATGCCAGCGGCAATCATTGCCTCATGAACACGATCGTTTAAAATATTCTTGATAGACATAGGGACAATAACCAGCAGGTCGCAGAAGCGCTGCGTGATTGTACCGAACACATGGTATGTGGTCGAGCAAGTGCTGCTCTGGAATTTTTTCTTTTGCCGTGTCAGTCTTGGCAAAGCATCTGTTGGGATTGGAAACCTAGACTATGACAATAGAACAATTCGGGCAGACCTTATGACTAGCGTTGCTGTGCCAAACTTATATTTCGCGCTGATACTCTTTCTGTGCGCCGGCTTGTTTGGCTGTATGCCCAATGCTATTAAAGAGCAGCAGGCATTTAACCAAAAACACTTGGAAGACAACCAGCGCATTCAGCACATCATGGTCAGTGACAGAGGCTCACCAGTGCACGCTGCATTGGTATTGGCCAGCGTTACAGAGTCTAGGTCTAAAGCAGTCGTTTTTATTCATGGCACACCCGGCGACTGGCAAAATGCCGGGCGCTATTTACTCGACGAACGCCTACTTGAGTCGGCCACGGTTGTTAGTGTCGACCGGCCCGGTTGGGGAGAATCGAGCGTTAGTGACCCTGAAGTGAGTTTGCTTTTTCGCGAGCAGGCTATAGGCATAGCAGCGGTGCTTGACGCATTGAGAAGTGAGATGGGAATAGGGCATGTAATATTGGCCGGCCACTCTTTGGGCGCGTCGATTGCGCCGCGTGTTGCCATGGACTTTCCAGAGCTGGTTGATGGCATGTTATTGATGGCCGGCTCGCTTGATCCGCAACGGGGTGGGCCGCGCTGGTACAATAAATTCGCAGCTCTGCCTGGTTTATCTTTTATTTTGCCGGAAGCTCTCAACCGCTCTAATCGAGAAATAATGTCCCTGCGCAAAAACCTTCTTTCGATGAAAGCAGGCTGGGCAACAGTGAGCTTTCCGGTTCAGGTTATTCAAGGCATGGAAGATAAACTGGTTTACCCGCAGAATATCGATTTTATCGAAGCACAATTGCCTAACGGAAACTTGACCAGTGTGCGATTGCCCAACGCCGGTCACCTTATTAACCTGGAACAGCGCTCGCTAGTGGTCACTACCTTAGAGCACATGTTGAGACAGGCCTCTCTGTAAAGAGGCTCTGGAAAACGAGCGCCTGCGGTAGATCAGCCTTTGTCATAAGGCAAATGTAAGCACTGAACAGAATTGCTGTGCACAAATACCTTGGCCTGTCACCCTTGCGTCGGATACGGTTCCCTGCTCAGCTAAGAGGACCAGAAAATGCCAAATCTAACAGACGACAAGTTCCTGCGTGACAAAGAATCGTTGGTTCAGAATCTGGAAGACATAGTGGAGTTTCTTGGTGATGAAGACGCCAAAAAAGTGACGCTGACTCACACTGTGTTAACTCGCCACGTGAGTACAGTCTCCGCGAATAGCTCCGGCTCAGATCACGGTGAGCACAGCGAGCTTGAAGCCGACGCCGAAGAAGTTTTTTAGAGCCCTCAGCGGCGCTGCTATAAAAAGCCCTCAGCGTTTTATCCTCCATAGCCCCCAGAGCTCCTGGGGCTATAGCCTTATTACTTCATTTTAGAGAGCCGCAACTGCCTCAGTCTCATTTTGAGTAGTTACCAACGGTTGATTTACCGCACTTAAAATGGCTTGCAGAGAGGCCGACACTATATCTTGGCTTTTACCCACACCACAATAACGAGCGCCGTCCACACTCAATTGCACATAGGTCGCAGCCTCTGCCTCTGCGCCGGCAGTATGGTTCAAGGTATGCTCGCTGTATTCTACCAGCACAACATCTTTTCCAGAGTGACGCTGTAAGGCATCGACAAAGGCCCCTACCACGCCGGTGCCAGTGCCATTCAATAAAATGTCCTCTTCACCAAAGGTAACCTTGGCCGTTAAATGCTCCTGCTTGTTTTCCCGGCTAAGCTGATAGCCGTTTAATTTATACGGAGAGCGTTGATCGATGTATTTCTGGGTAAACAGCTTACCAATGGCTTCAGGTCCCACCTCGGCCGCTGATCGCTCTGCAAAGCCTTGCACCACACCGCTGAAATCAATTTGCAGCCAGCGAGGAATTTGCATGCCATGTTCTTGTTCTAACACATAGGCAATACCGCCCTTGCCGCTTTGGCTGTTGATTCGAATCACTTCCTGATACGAGCGGCCCAGGTCTGCAGGGTCTATGGGAAGGTACGCCACTTGCCACAGATCCCCATCCTCTCGCTTGTTCAAACATTTGCGAATTGCATCCTGATGGCTGCCAGAAAAAGCGGTAAAAACCAGCTCTCCGGCATAAGGATGGCGAGGGTGAACGGGCAACTGGGTACAGGCTTTCACACAACGAATAATTTCATCCATATTCGACAAGTCCAGATCGGGGTCTATGCCCTGACTGTAAAGGTTCATTGCCATCGTAACGATGTCCATATTGCCGGTACGCTCACCATTACCCAACAGCGTGCCTTCTACCCGATCAGCGCCGGCCATCACGGCTAGCTCAGCGGCAGCTACGGCGCAGCCACGGTCATTATGCGTGTGCAAGCTAATGACGGCCGCCTCGCGATTTGACAGATGATCACAGAACCACTCTATTTGGTCGGCGTATACATTCGGGGTTGTCATTTCAACCGTGGCCGGAAGATTGATAATGCAAGGCTTTGCCGCGGTTGACTCCCACGTAGCCATTACTGCATCGCACACCTCAACCGCGTACTCTATTTCAGTACCGGTAAAGCTCTCGGGTGAATACTGAAAAGACCACTCCGTGTCAGTTTGCTTTTCAGCGCAGTCGCGAACGTGTTGCGCGCCTTGCACGGCTATGTTC
The DNA here is from genome assembly GCA_045106985.1 of Pseudomonadales bacterium. Taxonomy (GTDB): domain Bacteria; phylum Pseudomonadota; class Gammaproteobacteria; order Pseudomonadales; family JAUIET01; genus JAUIET01. The sequence continues at coordinate 288,725 of JBGCFQ010000009.1, forward strand.
TTAATCCCGTCACGATCCAGTTCAAACACCTGCTCGCGCTGTACAGTCGACGTAGAGTTGTACACATGCATGATGGCACGCTTGGCGCCCTTAAGTGATTCAAATGACCGTTCTATCAATTCCTTGCGAGCTTGCGTAAGTACCTGCACGGTCACATCTTCAGGAATGAGCTCCTCGGTAATCAGGCGTCGCACGAAATCAAAGTCCGGCTGCGACGCTGCCGGAAAGCCAACCTCAATCTGCTTGAAACCAACGCTTACCAACAGCTTGAACATCTGTAGCTTTTGCGCCACGTTCATTGGATCTATCAGAGCTTGGTTGCCATCCCTAAGGTCCACGCTGCACCACTGCGGAGCTTTGCTAATACGCTGATCGGGCCAGCGTCGGTTTGGCATCGGCAGTGTTGCAAATGCGGGGTATTTTCGGTGGTCGAATCGACTCATGGGAATGTCCTGAATGATGGCTCTGCGACAAAACGTCTGGCGCGGAGCCCAGTGCTAATTAGCTGCTCGTGTAAGAGTAAGTATAGCTAATCGATGTTAGTGATATATGCTATATTAACTACTTAAAGCGTGTCTATGCGCTATTAATCACTACTAAATAACGATATTATAGGTTTTTATGGAGCTGGATCGTATAGATCGAAAGATTCTCACCTTGATGCAGCAGAACGGACGCATCAGTAATTTGGAGCTCGCTGAAAACATTGGGCTTTCGGCTACGCCTTGCTCGCGCAGGGTAAAGCGACTGGAGGAGGCTGGTGTCATTCGCCAGTACGTTACTCTGCTGGATGCAGAGAAACTGGGTTTGGGAATTAAAGTGATTATCAGCGTTAGTATGGATCGACATACCCCGGAACGCTTTGACAATTTTGCCGAGCAAATAGGGCGATTTCCAGAAGTTGTGGAATGCAGCATTGTTACCGGCCAAGAAGCGGATTTTCTGGTGACGGCCTTGTTGCCCGACATGAGCTATTTTGAAGAATTCTTGCTGGGTCGTCTTACCGGTATAAAAGGCGTTACCGGTGTCCGCAGCAGCTTTGTGCTGCGTAAAATGATAGACCGAACTGATGTGCCGCTGAATCATATAGACAACCCAGTTCAAAGCACAAAAAACTAAACAACAATGTGCAAACCTAACGCTTTAGTGCGCTTACCAATGGCAAGGCCATAGATGGGTAATCACTGATAATACTGTCCACTCGCATCGCATACAGTTTTCGTATAATCGACGGTTCATTCACTGTCCAGCAGGACACGTGCAGACCGGCTATCTGCGCTTTCCTCACATAAGCTGGCGTGCATAATTTCCAATGGCAACAAAAATACTGCAAGCCCAAGGCCTTAGCTGTGTTCAAGTCGCGTTTATTGGTTGCAACAATACCTCGCTCCAAATGCGGCGCTAACTCACCAATAAACGTAAGTATATTGGTATTCGACGACGTGATAATAAATCGTTTGGACTTTTTGTTTGCTGGAAATCGTTCGGCTAACATTTCTGCTATTCGCAGCATGTCGCGCTTCGGGCCAGGCTTAACTTCCAGCTGATATTTTTCTAACGCTCCAGTAGCGCTTATTAATTTGTCCAGGCTGGCAATGCCCACCTGTTGCTTTCCAGGCCACTGCGGTCCGAACTGACGGGCGTCCATGGCTTGTAATTGCCGCGCAGTAAATGACCGAACCTTGCCTTTGGCATTTGTTGTACGGTTTACCGTGCCGTCGTGAACAATCACAATGTTGCCGTCGGCCGACAATTGTAAGTCTATTTCAATGCGCTTTACGCCACGTTCTATGGCATGAAGACAGCCCGCGATCGTATTTTCTGGCGCTTCGCCTGCCGCTCCTCGATGACCATATACCTGCATTGCGTTCTCCTGTCTAAAGAGTTTTCACTTTAAGGGTTTAAAATTAATTGCCAATCAATGTAGCGCTAATACCTTATGCTCGTTTTCGCGCAGCCACAGATGCGCCTCCTTACGTTCAGAGCAAATGCTGTCTACTAAACTATAAAAGCGGCGCGAATGATCCATATGCACAAGATGACAAATTTCGTGAGCTACCAAATAGCGAACGGCTGCAGGCGGCGCAAGCATTATCAGCCAATTGAATTGCACAACTCCAGCCTGCGTACAGTGTCCCCAACGCGACTTGGTTTTTTTAAAACGCAGCTGAGTAAGCTTGTCTTCAACGCCCACTTCGGACGCATATTGGTGCGCTAATGGCGAAATATAATCGCAGGCCTGCTGCTTAAGCCAGCCATGAAATGCCGCCTGTGTGTCAGTAAACAAATCATCTCTGGGCAGAACTAAGACGCCGTCTTGCAACTTCACCATATTGGTATTGCAGTGCTGAACGTTAACAGCCTCACCCAGAAAGGTGATTACAGCGCCATCGCTGAGTGAATAGCTGTCAGCCTGGCGTTGCTGGTTTTCACGAAGCCGATTTTCAATCCAGTCCTGGCGTTCTAGTAAAAACTGTTGAATCCAATAGTTGGGTACCCGATTTGGCACACGCACTTCAGCACGGCCATCACGAACGTAAATAACAGCGCTTTTGCGATTTGAGCGCTTAACCTCTACGTCAAACGGTAGCCCGTTTCCTACTTGTTCTAGACTAACGCGATCGCGACTAAGAAGTTTTAACATCAGTCGCGAGCTCTGCCCAATCGCTTACACAATTCAATCATCGCTGTCCCTTAGTCGCAGCGCTCAACGTTAAAGCGCTCACAATGACACACCGTTGCCATAGCCGTTGCCAAGCCCCGCAGCGGGGTCATTGAATGATCGCAATACCTCCAAAAAAGTATCACCGTACTTTTCCAGCTTTGCATCGCCCACGCCACTTATCCGCCGCAATGCCTCAGATGACTGAGGCCGGTATTGCATCATCTCCATCAAACTGGCGTCATGAAAAATAACATAAGGCGGCACCCCTTGTTCTTTGGCCAAGCGGTTGCGGGCTTCGCGCAGCGCCTCCCATAAGACCGTGTCCGACTCACTCACTGAGGAATTGCTACGTGCTTTCTTGGGTCGTTTCCTAAGCGGTTCTTTTTCATCACGTCGCAGAAATAATGTCTCTTCGCCACGCAGCACCGAGCGGCATTTATCGCTTAGCTTTAAAGCGCCAAAGGCGTCAACATCGACTTGCAAATAAGAACGCGCCACCAGCTGTCTAAACACCGAGCGCCATTGCGCTGCATCAAGGTCAGCGCCAATACCATAGGTGCTCAACTGATCGTGTTGCCATTGGCGAATTTTTTCGGTTGCCGCCCCACGTAATACATCAATGATGTGCGTTGCGCCAAAGCGTTGCCCGGTTCGGTAGACACAAGACAACGCTTTTTGCGCCACTTGGCTGCCGTCCCAAGTTTCTATCGGGTTAATGCAAGCGTCGCAGTTTCCACAGCGTTCCATGCCGGTTTCACCAAAATAGTCCAGCAAGGCGCTACGTCTGCAAGACGTTATTTCACACAGGCCAAGCATGGCGTTCAAGCGATGTTGCTCGATGCGCTTAAATTCCTCATTTCCCTGAGAGCCATCCATCATCTGTCGCAGCTTTATCACATCTTGTAAGCCGTAGGCCATCCACGCCGTCGCTGGTTCGCCATCGCGGCCTGCACGACCCGTTTCCTGATAATAGGCTTCAATACTTTTGGGTAAATCAAGGTGGGCCACAAAACGCACATTGGGCTTGTCGACGCCCATTCCAAAGGCAATGGTTGCCACAACGATCACGCCCTCTTCGCGCAGAAAGCGTGTTTGATTGTGTTGACGCTTATCACTGCTTAGTCCCGCGTGATAAGGTAAGGCGTCAAAACCTTCTTTGCACAACCACTCGGCGATCGAGTCGACTTTCTTTCTCGACAAACAGTAGACAATGCCGCAGTCTGCATGATGTTCGTTATGCAAAAACTGCAGCAGCTGACGTTTCTCTTCGCTCTTTGTCGTAATGCGATATTGTATGTTTGGTCGGTCAAAGCCGCAAACAAATTGTTCTGCGTCTTCCAGCTGAAGCCGATAAATAATTTCTTTACGGGTTCTGTCATCTGCGGTTGCGGTAAGGGCGATGCGCGGTACAGTTGGAAATTGCTCGTGCAGCAAACTCAGCTGTAGGTAATCAGAGCGAAAATCGTGACCCCATTGCGCAACACAATGGGCCTCATCAATTGCAAAGAGAGCGGCTGGCGTTTCCCTAAACAAGGCCAGAGTGCGCTCTTGCACAAGGCGTTCTGGCGCAATGTAAAGTAAGTCCAAATCTCCAGCCCGATAGGCCTGTTCGACGTCAAACGCCTGGTCCGGAGACAGGCTAGAATTCAAATAGCGAGCATTCACGCCAAGCTGTGCCATTGCGTCAACCTGGTCTTGCATCAACGCTATCAAGGGAGAGATAACCACCCCGGTGCCATCACGCAGTAAGGCGGGCAGCTGATAACACAGCGACTTGCCGCCACCGGTAGGCATTATGACCAGCGCATCTCCACCGCCAATCATGCATTGAATAATGGTTTGTTGCGGGTCGCGAAATTCACTGTAGCCAAAGACTTGCTGCAGTGTGTGCAGCGCTTCACTCATTGGCGGGTGTTACCTCATACCGGGTGGTAAGTCCGACCAGGGTCTTGCTCAGAGCAAGTCTATTACTGTTCTCATGCGACCATGTCTCCAAGGCCTCGCTTAGAGAGACCAGCCGAACACGTGAACGCTGATACAAGGCTTCCGATTGCCCAAGTTCTGCAAACACGGCGTTAAATTGCCGGTCAATCAAGCTAAGGTTATCTGCATCGAACTCCAGTAAGCCCTTAAGGTAGTTTACGCCCCACTGAAAACGAGTCGATGGCCCTCGAGACTGCTGAAAGGCTTGCTGAAGTTTGGAGAGCGCCTCTTCCTTATTGCCAAGCAGTTGCTCGATATGGGCCAACTCGCTCATAAAATAATAAGCGTATTTGGATTTCTCACTTTCAACTGTTAGCAATTGACGGGCTTCTTTTAGTAAGCTGGCCTCGCGCAGCAAATTGCCAGCGGCATTTATCGTGGCGTGGAACCTTGGGTCGGCACGGTCCATCCGTTGCGCCTGCGCGCTCAAGCTCAGAATGGGACCCTTGAGCTCCTCCGTTTCAGCAAAGCGCTCCCGTAAACCGAACAGTGCCCGGCTGGATTGAATACGGTCAAACAAAGACCGATCGCTATCCGTTGCCATCGAATAATATAAGGCATCAAAGCCGGCAAGTACTTCGCTGTTGCTTGTTTCTTTTTCGCTGAACAGATCGACCAGCGGCTCGCCGGCATCAAGTAACAAATAAAAGCTGGATTGCAATTGCTTTGGTTCCTTGAAATAAGCGAGCAAGGTCTGCTTGGCCGCGCTTAGTTGTTCTGGGCTCATGGCCAATTCATTGCCCTGCGTCTGAATAAGCCGGCGTAGAAAAAGAGCCGCTCGGTCACTAATGGCGTCTGCGGGGCATTGTTGCTCGGCCGCTTGTAAACCGGCCACTAGTTCACCCGCAGAGCGTTTGTTCACGTCTTGGGCCCAAGAGTGAAGTGCCAGTGTTTGGCATTCTGCAGTGCTTAGCGTCTGTTGGTCTTCGGCCTTAGCTAACAATTCACCCACCGGCTGCAGTTTGTTGACTACCGCCGCGAGCACCAAGGTATAGCTTGCCAGATCAAGTCCATTTGGAATGCGAGTGATTTCTTTGCCTTCGGAACTAAACACCACAAGCGTGGGGTAACCCATCACATTGTATTTTTCGGCTTGTTGTTGAGCGCCCTGCGTATCGCCATCCAGATACACCGTGATGAACTGCCGGCTGGTGCGAATAAAATCAGGCTCCTGAAACACAGTCGCTTTTAGTTCATGGCAGGGCGGGCACCATTCGGCTCCCCAGTACAGAAACAAAGGCTTTTGTTGTTCGCGCGCAGCGGCAAAAGCTTGCTCGGCATTGCCATTAAACCACTGTATCTGCAATGCAGACTCTGTGCTTGGCTCAGCAGGGGCACTGACGGCTTGTTGTGGAGCCTTGTCGCAGCCGCTAGCTATTGCCATCAGCAGTGCTGCAATCAAAGGACCAAAATACACTTTCAAGCAGGTTAACTCCTGTTAACGGCGAACTGTGTTGAAAAGGTATTATGCTGCGCGTAGAAAAAAATAGACAGGGCATAGCATGAACATTCTGGATCGATTTCGCTTAGACGGCAAAGTAGCACTGGTGACCGGTGGTGGACGTGGAATTGGAGAGGCCTGCGCTTTGGCGTTTGCTGAAGCCGGTGCCAACGTGGTGATTGGAGCGCGTACAGAATCACAGTTGAACGCAGTGGCCAAGAAAATCCGCGCCTTCGGTGTCGAAGCGTTGGTAGTTCCGCTTAATGTTATGAAAGACGAAGAGCTGGCGAATTTTGTCGATCAAGCCATGGCTAAGTTCGGTCGTATCGATGTGCTGGTTAACAATGCTGGTGGTGGGGCCGGCCCAATGCCTGCACTGCACACTACCTCCAAGCAAATCGTTAACGACTTTCGTTTCAATACAGTTTCGGCCTTCGAGCTAACGAAACTGGTTGCGCCCTTAATGGTAGAAACAGCCGGAGGCGGATCCGTTATCAATATCTCATCGGTTGCAGGACGACACCCCAACGCCTGTTTTGCCTCCTATGGCGTGGCCAAGGCCTCTTTGTCTTTTCTCAGCCAGGAGCTGGCTCAGGACTTCGCACCCAAGATAAGAGTGAATGCCATTGCCGTCGGTTCAACTAGAACCTCTGCACTAGACACCGTACTTACACCAGAAATTGAACAAGGCATGGTGGACATGACGCCTATGAACAGAATAGGAGAAGTAGAGGATATATCGGCTTGTGCTTTGTATCTTGCCTCGCCGGCTTCTTCTTACCTAACAGGCGACATAATTCAGGTTAACGGTGGCCTGCAGACCTTGAATATGGTGATGCCTCGCGCATTCGACAGCCCGCTCGGACCATTAGGGAATGATAAGAGCTAAACAAAACAACCTGGATAGATGACCCTGCAAATGAACAGAGAAGAGCAGATAAACCAGATGCTGGATAAGCAGGCAATTACTGACCTGTTGTACGCCTACTGCAACGCCGCTGATCGGCATGACAATGAAAAAATGCGCAGCCTGTACCATGAAGACGCAGTGGACGATCATGGTGCTTTCTTTAAGGGGGCAGCGATGGACTTTATCGACCACCTGCCAGATATTCAGAAGAATATGCAGATTCTGCACCATAATCTAACCACCATTAATATCGCGCTGGACGGTGACTACGCCGAAGGCGAAGTGTATGTATTGGCCTTTCATCAGGTTATGACCGAGGAAGGTGCTATTGATGTTCTAATTGGTGGCCGCTATCTGGATAAGTACGAGAAGCGAGAGGGAATCTGGAAATTTTCGTACAAGGCCGTACTGGCAGATTGGGTGAAAATTAGCGAGCCTAGCGAGGTTAATTTGCAACATCCATTTGTCCAGGGTTCTCACATTGGTACCCCTGGGCCGAAAGACCCCTCCTACGATACCTTTCGTCTGCTTGGCTTCGGCAAACCCTTTATCAGATAGAACGGCCGCTGGCGACACGCGGTTGGGCAGCTAGTCTCAATAAGTATAAGCTCCTCTTTTTGTAACTACAGCCGCTTAATCTATGCCTTTAGCTTTAGACAAAAACCTTCTGCGCAGCAGTGCTGCAGTGCTAGCTCTCGTTCTTGGCAGCAGTGCTCTCGGCACAATGTTTAGCAGCAATACCAGCGCACACAGCGCAATGTTTCCAGACCAATTCCAATATGATGGCAGTGGTGAGGGTGAGCTTTCAACGATCGCAAGCGCTTCTTCCTCGCGTCCAGCTAAAGCCAAAGCTGTACTGTCTAATATAGATTGCGAAAATGGCCTGGCGGGAGATTACCTTTGTCGAAACATTGATCTACGGGCTCAAATGAGCCGGCAGGAACTTGGTGGCGGCGACACGCAGCTCAGTGATATTTGGGGCTGGACCGATCTAAACACCGGTATGGAAATCGCAATTGTCGGTAAAACTAACGGCACATCATTCGTAGACATTACCGATCCAGTCAATCCTCAATTACTGGGTTTTTTACCTTCGCACAACGCTGGTGTAGATGATTGGCGCGACATCAAAGTGTATCAAGACCATGCTTTTATAGTTGCCGATGGCAATGGCAATAACACGCACGGCTTGCAAATTTATGATATGACGCAGCTGGCGGTTGTTGCGCCAGGCAGCGTCTTAAGTGAAACAGCTCACCATGCAGGCTTTGGTAGCGCACACAACATAGTAATTAACGAAGACAGCGGTTTTGCCTACGTAGTTGGTGCCAATCAATGCAGCGGTGGTCTGTACATGGTTGATGTGTCTTCGCCTGCCAGCCCACAAGCGGCGGGCTGTTTCGCTGACGATGGTTATACTCACGACGCACAGTGTGTCACCTATCAAGGCCCTGATACGCGCTTCTTTGGTCAGGAAATATGCGTGGCATACAACGAAGACACGATCACCATTGTTGATGTGACCACAAAGAGCAATCCTTTAATGCTGTCTCGTACAACGTATCCTGGCGCTCAATATACGCACCAAGGCTGGTTTGTTAGTGAAAATCATAACTATGTGGTTATGAATGACGAGCTTGATGAATCTAGAGATGGTGTCAATACCACCTCCTATATATGGGATCTAAGCCTGCTGGACGCGCCTGTAGAAACGGGTCGTTACGTTGGAGCCAGCAATGCTATCGACCACAACCTATACAGCCGGGACGGCTATATTTTTGAGTCCAACTATCGCGAAGGCCTGCGTATCCTCGACGCGAGCAATGTCGACAGTGGCAGCATGAGTGAGCGTGCTTATTTTGACACCATACCTTGCTCAAATGATTCACAATTCTCAGGTGCATGGAGTAGCTATGTCGACTTTGCCAGCGGTAACTTGGTGCTGAGTGATATAGATAACGGCTTGTTTGTTCTGCGCCCCGACCAGGCCGCTATTGTTAGCAATGCCAATGATACAGCGCCAGCAAGTAGCCCAGCCTGCGCCACTACGCCAACTGATCCAGAGCCAACTGATCCAGAGCCAACTGATCCAGAGCCAACTGATCCAGAGCCAACTGATCCAGAACCAACTGATCCAGAACCAACTGATCCAGAACCAACCGATCCAGAACCAACCGATCCAGAGCCGACCGATCCCGAGCCGACCGATCCCGAGCCCGCAGAACCTACTCCTGCAGCTCCAGAAGAACAAGCGCCCTCAACTCCTGAGCAGCCAACAGAAGAATCAGAAGAGCCGTCGTCTCCTGAACAAACATCTCAGGAGCCCGCTGTACCTGAAACGACGGCACCTGAGACCACCACAACGACAAGCGAAACAACAACGCCAGCAACGGCCGCTTCCGCTGGCGGTGGCGGTAGTATGTCTATCGCTGGCGTGCTGTTGCAGCTCGTTTTGTATTTCGGACTGCGGCGCCGGCGTCAAAGCGTGTCGCAGTATTAAGTAGTAGTATGCTGTTCTCGCTCTTGCGCCAGCCATAAGGCGCTGTAGGCACCATCGCGATCCATTAACTGCTGGTGCGAACCCTGCTCTACAATTTGGCCATCGCCCATAACAATAATTCTGTCGGCGTCGGCTATAGTAGATAAACGATGCGCAATAGTTAAGCTGGTGTGGCCGCGTTGTAATTCTTTAAGTGCGGTCATAATCGCCTGCTCTGAGCGGCTATCGAGCGAACTGGTCGCTTCATCAAAAACCATAATGGGCGCACCCTTAAGAATCGTACGAGCAATGGCTACACGCTGTTTTTCTCCGCCGGACAGTTTGAGCCCGCGTTCACCAACCTTTGTATCCACACCCATTGGCAGTGAGCTTATAAAGTCACTCAAGTGCGCCAACTTTATGGCCTCCTGAACTTCTTCGTCACTGGCGTCAATACGGCCATAACGTATGTTTTCCTGAATAGTGTCGTTAAACAGCACGGTGTCTTGCGGCACAATACCTATAGCATCCCTAACCGATTTTTGCTGCAAGCCTTCAATAGCTTGACCATCTATTTGAATAGAGCCGCGTTGCTGTGTTGCACCAGGTGTAGGATCGTAAAAACGAAATAAAAGTTTTACTAAGGTAGATTTGCCAGCACCACTGCTGCCAACCACCGCCAGGCGTTCGCCAGGGGCTATCGTAAAACTAATTCCGTTCAGTATCTCGCGCTCATCGCTGTAGCGAAAACTGACATCGTCAAACTCAATTTTTGGCGGAACACCATTACTCAGCTTTAAGGCTTCAGCGCCGGCTTGGTCTACGATTGCCGGTTTAACTTCCAGCATGTCAAACATCCGTTCAATGTTGGCCATTGAGCCTTTAATTTCACGGTACACGAAACCTAGAAAATTAAGCGGCAAAAAAAGCTGCATCATGAAGGCATTAATCAACACAAAGTCACCAATACTCATGTCGCCATCTCGCACCCCTGTTCCCGCTAACATCATCATAGCCGTCATTGCACACGCTATAATCAGTGCTTGGCCAGCATTCAGGGCGAACAGTGATAAACGATTCTTGCGTCGGGCTTGTTCCCAATCATGCAGATCTTCGTCGTAGCGATCGGCCTCAAACGCCTCGTTGGTGAAGTACTTAACCGTTTCATAATTCATCAGGCTGTCGATGGCACGGGTGTTACTCGCAGAGTCGGCCATGTTGGCCTCGCGTACGAAGCGAGTGCGCCATTCGGTAGTGAAAATAGAAAAGGCCACATACAAAGCGATAGCCATGAGAGTAATTAGCGCAAAACCCGAACCATAGTTGTAGAACAACAGGCCAATCACTAGAAATATTTCGATAAAAGTTGGCACAATGTTGAATACAAAAAATCGCATTAAAAACCCAATACCGGAGGTGCCGCGTTCTATGTCGCGAGCCAATCCGCCAGTGCGGCGATTTAAGTGATACTCAAGGTCAAGGGCGTGCAGATGCTGAAATACAGTGAGTCCAACGTGACGCATTGCCCGTTCTGTGACACGCCCAAAAACAGTGTCGCGCAGTTCGCCAAACAGAACATTGGCAAACCGGGCTAAGCCATAGGCCATAATTAATGCCACCGGCAGCAGCACCAGCGTGTCAACATTCTGGTTTTGGTCCAGGGCATCAACAATGTACTTCAGTATAAAAGGCCCAACAACGCTTGCCGCCTTGGCAATCAGCAGGCATGAAAACGCTAGCGCGATGCGTTTACGGTAGCCCGCAAGGTGGGGCCAAATCATCTGAAACACGCGCCAATTCAGTTTCGCGTCGGGGTTGCTTACAATATTATCGTGTGGAGACACTAGGGCCTTGGCTGTATTCGAAAACGGGGGGCGCTAATGTACTGGTAAGTTGCCACTCTGCGCAATAGGCGGGCGAGGGCACTGCAATAGGCGCAGTAAGACAAAGCGGGTAGAATGCGACCTATGAAACTATCGATCCCTGATTTTTCCAACCAGCGCGTTCTGGTTGTTGGCGACCTTATGCTGGACCGCTACTGGACTGGCCCAACGTCACGCATCTCACCGGAAGCGCCGGTACCGGTCACCAGAGTGGACGAAGAATTTGAGCGCCCAGGCGGGGCGGGTAACGTTGCGCTTAACATCAGTTCTTTGGCGGCCAAGGCCACCTTAATGGGCTATGTTGGTAACGACGAAGCCGCCGAATTGTTAAGCGGCAGTTTGCTTACAGCTGAGGTTAATTGTCGTTTCCAAACGCTCGAAGGGCAACGTACGGTCACCAAGTTGCGGGTCTTAAGTCGTGGTCAGCAGTTAATTCGGCTCGATTTTGAAACAGGCTTTGAGCAGGCAAATAGCGAGGCGCTTGAGGCTGATTTCGCGGCGCAGCTGCCGCATGTTGGCGCCGTTGTATTGTCAGATTACGGCAAGGGCACCTTAGCTCATCCGCAAGCATTGATTCAAGCGGCCCGTGCCGCAGGTGTACCCGTGTTGGTAGACCCTAAAGGCAGCGACTTTAGCAAGTATCAGCGAGCCACGCTGATAACACCCAATCAGGCAGAGTTTGAAGCCGTGGTAGGTGTTTGTGACTCGGACGAGGACTTGCTCAACAAAGGCGAGCACTTGCGCCAGCGGTTACAGTTGGACGCACTGCTTGTAACCCGCAGCGAGCGAGGCATGGTGCTTTTTGAAGCAGGCAAGCCAGCCGTTACCCTACCTACTCGAGCGCAAGAGGTGTTTGACGTTACCGGCGCGGGCGACACAGTGATCGGCACTTTGGCCACCGCCATTGCTGCTGGGGAGAGCTTTGAAAGCGCGATGCAGCTAGCGAACTTGGCGGCTGGTGTTGTTGTTGGCAAAATCGGTACTGCCACCGCAAGTGTGCCAGAACTGCAGCAAGCGATGCTTGCACATGAACCATTACAACGCGGTGTAAATACCGAAGACCGCTTACTTGAAACACTTTTGATTGCCAAAGCTAATGGCGAGAGAATTGTAATGACCAATGGCTGCTTCGACATTTTGCATGCAGGTCATGTTGCCTATCTTTCAAATGCGGCTGAACTCGGCGATCGCTTAATTGTTGCCGTGAATGACGACGATTCTGTGCGTCGTCTTAAAGGCGAAGACCGCCCGGTAAATGGCGTACAGCAACGCATGGCTGTATTGTCTGGCCTGGAAAGTGTTGATTGGGTTATACCGTTCAGTGAAGACACGCCAGCGCGAATCATCGCGAGGCTATTACCCGATGTGTTAGTGAAGGGTGGAGATTATGTGCCCGAAGACATTGCCGGTGGTGATGCTGTGATTGCCAATGGCGGTGACGTTCAGGTGCTGCAATTTATCGATGGCCTGTCCACTTCCGCCATCATCTCAGCTATCAAGAAAAGGCTTTAGTACATGCTCGATTATACCAACATGTTAGTGGTTACCGGTGGCGCCGGTTTTATCGGCAGCAACTTGGTGAAAGCTCTCAATACTCAGGGCCGAACTGACATCATTGTGGTTGATGATCTCAGCGATGGTCATAAGTTCGTCAACTTGGCCGACTGCCAAATAGCAGACTACATTGATTTTGCAGATTTTCTCAGCGGAATAGAAAAGGGTGACTTTTCTTCTGTTGCGGCCATCTTTCATCAGGGCGCCTGCTCGGCCACCACCGAGTGGGACGGTCGCTATATGATGAAAAATAATTTCGAATATTCGAAAAGCCTGCTGCATCACTGTTTGAAACACGCAATTCAGTTTATTTATGCATCCAGTGCGGCAGTTTATGGTGGCAATCAAACATTTGTAGAGCAGCCCGACAATGAGAAACCGCTTAACGTGTATGGCTATTCAAAACTCTTGTTTGACCAATACGTTCGACGAGTAGTAGATCTACAAAAACCGTATTGCCAGGTGGCAGGCCTTCGGTACTTCAATGTTTATGGGCCGCGTGAGCAACACAAAGGCAGTATGGCCAGTGTGGCTTACCACTTGCATGGGCAGTTAAAGAAAGGCGACACAGTAAAATTGTTTGAAGGCAGCGGTGGCTATGGTGCCGGCGAGCAACGCCGCGATTTTGTTTATGTTGAAGACGTAGTAGCAGTCAATTTGTGGCTGCTAGCCAATGCGGATGTCTGCGGCATATTTAATGTGGGCAGTGGGCGCAGTCAAACCTTTAATGATGTTGCAAACGCGGTGCTGGCCTTTAACGGTCGTGGCGAAATTAACTTCATCCCTTTTCCGCCGGGCCTCAAAGATGCTTACCAAAGTTTTACTGAGGCAAATATTGATCAGTTACGTGCAGCCGGTTACAGCGAGCCGTTTAAAACGGTAGAGCAAGGCGTTGCGGATTATCTAGCGTGGCTCGACGCCTAAGCATCAGTGGTCGGTTAGAATCAGGTCAATTTTTTCCACTACATCAACCACGCTTATTTCTGACATAACTAGCGCGTGCCGAACTCGCTGACCCCATGGTACTTGGCTAACTGCTTTGTTCATATGTGACTGTAAAGCCTGCGGGTACTTGTTTACCGTAAGATTCTGCCAACGATATGGGCCGGTGCGCTCAGGATTGCTGCTGGCATAAAGGCCAATGGTTGGAGTGTTGGCCAAGCTACCCATATGAGCTGGGCCAGTATCAGGTGCAATCATCAGCTTTGCGCCTTCAATAATTGAATACAGTTCGGGCAAGCTTGTTTTTCCAACCAGATTAATCAGTCGCACCTCACTGTGTGCTTCAATCTCAGCCGCAAAGCTACGCTCTATGGCGTCCGGCCCCCCGGTCAACACCGTCGTCAAACCACGCTCTGACAGCTGCTTTATAACGGCAGGATAATAGCTGGCAGGCCAATTACGCCAGTTATTCTTGCGGGCACTGCTGCAGGCATTAATAACGGCATAAGCTTTAACGGCCTCAGGTGTTTTAGAGTCAGAGTATGAGCCAGCTAACTTCTTAGCCGCCTCATTGCGTATGTCTTCAGGTACGGCAAATCGCCAGTTTAACTCGCCAGCGGGAACACCAAGTGCTTTGGCGAAACCCAGGAAGCCTTGTAATACATGTTGATTTGCGTCAGCAGCAATCCTTTGGTTGCTGAACAACCATTGATAATCAATGGCTCTGCTTTTATCAAAGCCGAGTTTTATCGGTGCTGGTATGCATAAGGCTAAGGAACTAGCGCGTAAAGCCGCTTGCATATGCAGCAGAACATCAAACTGACGTTTCTTCATTAACTGTCGAAAGTGGTTCCAGGCCTGCCATCCGTCGCGCTTGTTAAAAATGATAAACTCTACACCATCAACATAGCGCATAAGCTGGTGCTCAGCCTTGCCTATCACCCAAGTAATTTTGCACAGTGGCCAATGACGCTGTATTGCGCGCACAATTGGCACCATATGCGTAGTGTCGCCGATGGCCGACAAGCGCAAAATACACAGCGAGTGAGGCGGTTGTGACAGGGGTAAAGAAGACATACGAGCGTGATGGCGTTAAGGTCACAGAATTTGGTTGCAGCAACGGCGCAACAAGTGAGTACATCCTAGCTAGTTCAAACAGCACTGTCGACCCTGTTCAGTTACGTGCGGCGTTGCAGAATATGCGTGGCAAACAGGGCGGCATGCATGATGAGCCAAACTCACCGGGTCGCGGTTCAGTGCAGAGATTCACGATGGGGCCGTTACAGTTAATTGCCAGACAATATCGGCGCGGTGGGCTTGTTGCGCGCGTAGCGACTAAATCGTATCTATGGACCGGATTAAAGCGTAGTCGCGCTTTTAGAGAGCTAAAGGTACTCGACTTCCTAACCCGGAAAGACGTTTCGGTTTGTACACCCGAAGCGGCGTGGGTGGTGCGTCATGGACCAGGGTATCAGGCCAGCTTGCTTACTCATTATGTGCCAAACTCGACTACGCTTGGACAACAATTTGCAAACAATGAGTTAACCGAACAGACCTTGCGTGATGTTGGCCGACTGGTGAGGCAAATGCATGACCAGAGTGTGTACCACGCTGATCTTAACGCCCACAATATTCTCTGCAGCAGCGAAGGCTTGGTGTTGATTGATTTCGACCGCGGTGCTGTTAGAGCTGATTCAGGCGCTTGGATGCAAAACAATCTTCAGCGCTTAAAGCGATCGTTTGAAAAGCTGGCCACGCTGCATAATGTGTCTCTATCGGAACAAAACTGGCAAACTCTCATTAATGCCTACGAGTCAGGGTCTGGGCCTTAAAATTCAGGAGCTAATGGCGAAGGTTATGCGCCGCAACCGCCAATATGGATTGCAAGCTAAGAGGCTTTGAAGGCAACCACCGAAGATGATTCCTGCTTGTAACGGCCTTGGTACCATTTCACAAAATCGTTAGCAGCAACTGGTCGGCTGATGTAATAACCCTGCGCATAGTCACATTGCTCATCACGCAAGAATTGAAGCTGATCTTCGGTTTCAACACCTTCTGCTACTACCTTCAGTTTCATCGAGTGACCCATGCTGATAATGGTGCGAGCAATCGCGGCGTCATCTTTGTTGTGCGGTAGTTCGGTTACAAAATCGCGATCAATTTTTAAATGGTGCACAGGAAAGTGTTTCAGATAAGACAGTGACGAGTAACCCGTACCAAAATCGTCAATGGCTAGCTTAAGGCCGAACTCATTAAGCTCTTGCAGTAATTCAATGACCGTTTCACCCTTGTCCATAATGCCCGACTCAGTAATTTCAAGCTCAAGCTTACCTGGTGACATTCCCGCTGATAGCACAGTTCGTTTGATCGAGCTCACCAAGTCGGCGTTTTGAAATTGAACTGACGACAGGTTTACTGCAACAACTATGTCGCCCACACCTTGCTCGCGCCAGCTCACCTGTTGGCGACAGGCTTCATTTAATACCCAGTCACCCACCTCTATTATCAATCCGCACTCTTCTGCAATTGGCACGAATACATCGGGTGGTACAAAGCCGCGCTCTGGATGGTTCCAGCGTATCAATGCTTCTACGCCCTTAAGCTGCCCCGTATTAATGTCAATCAGTGGTTGATAGTGCAACTGGAAATGGTCGTCTATCAGACTAGCGGCAATGTCCTCTTGCATCCGTCTTTTCGACTGAACAGCTTCTTCCAGCTGCTGGTCAAATAGCCGGTACTGACCCAAGCCTGAATCCTTCGCTTGGTACAATGCGAAATCCGCCTTCTGCATCAGACTTTGAGTGTCGCTGGCGTCATCGGGGTAAAGTGCAATACCGATGCTTTGGCTGGTGCCGAAGGTGTTGTTCTCAAAACGAATCTTTTCAGACCCTTTTCGAATTAGTGAATGTGCAAAACGACCTATAGACATTGAATCTTTAACGTTAGTTGCGACTATCGCGAATTCGTCTCCACCAAGGCGGGCAACTGTATCAGTGACGCGTGCTCTGTTTTGCAACTTGCGGGCTATTGCTTTTAGCAGTTCGTCGCCGGCCACGTGCCCATAGGAGTCGTTAACGTCTTTAAACTTATCAACGTCAACAATGATGAGCGCAAGACTCACTCCTGTTCGATCGCACTGCGCGGTAGCTTCTGCCAAACGGAGGTTAAACAAAGTGCGATTGGCTAAGCCCGTCAAGTTGTCATAGTGCGCCAACTCCGTTAAATGAGTGGTGCTGGTGGCAACCTCGCGCCGCCAGATGGAGGTGCGGTTTAGCACCAGGGTCCACAATAGTGCAATTAGTGAAGCGATCGCGAAGGTAGAATTTTTAGCCTCTTCTTGTGACATTCTAACCGCTGCCCGATTAGACAATATACTGGCGTTCAAACGGTCATGTAACTCATAGCTCAGCTTGTTGTAATCTCTTTTAAGCGTCTGATAGTGATCGGAATTCAGCAGAGCCTTTGCCTTACCCTGTGAGCCGGCCTGCAGTGACGCGAACACCAGATTTTCCACGGCGACCAGGCGACCATTCACAGCTTCTATGTTTTCAACAACACTATTCGTCTTGCCCGTTGTAACGCCTTGCATGGCGTCCTTAAGCATGTTGCTGGTCATCGAGTGGCGTTCTTGCCACAAACCCATGGGGTCGTTAGTGTAAACCGCCATCTGGGCAGACATTGTTAGTACTTCGTTGTAGTAACGAATATCACCGGCCAGTTCTGAGAGCATTAAGTTGTTTCGAATGCTGCGTTGAACATCCTCATGTTGATCGGCTGTTTGAAAATGGCTGAACGCGAGGATCGCGACAGTTGCAACCAACGCCGCAACAATACTTAACTCAGATTTATGTGTGCTATCCATGCGCGCAACAAGTGTAATTTCCCTCCACTGAATTGTAGGAAAAATATCACACTACGACGAACATTTACGTTTCGCTGAAACCAGGGTAGCCCAAGCCCTGGTGCGACTAACTGAACATAAAACCATTGAAAATCAAGCAATAGCATTTGCAGTACTTGTACACCGCGATTTCAGTCAAACTTTTGACGACGATATTGCCGCCAAACGGTAGCTTGTTTTGTGACTCCGTAAGCCGGCTTTCGTTGGGCGCTGATTACAACGTTCACGCCGCGTTAAGCGGCTTACTAATCTCGGCCCAATCTATATCGTAATCGTCAGGCATATGTTCAAATTCCAGAATGCCTAGCTCTTCAAATTTTGGTCTAACGGCATCGGTTAATAGGCCAATGCGACGCAAATTGGGCACTATTTTAGAAAACAGCAAATTCCTGAATTGGCTGATAAGGGGGCCACGCAAGTACAGTTCACGCGCCTCGGCAACGTCCCAACCAAAATGTTCGAAAACCCCAGTGGGAATCAATCGCTCACGCGCAACCACACAGGCCTCGTAGGCAAACATTGCCCGGTCTTCCTTCTCATCCTCGGTCAGGGTCTTCACAAAGGCTTCAAGATAGTTGACGCCAAAAGTGACATGGCGTGCTTCATCGCGAATAACGTAATGCAGTAACTCGCCGACAACAGAGCCTTCAGAAATCGATTTCATGGTAGTAAAGGCCGACAGCGCAAAGCCCTCTATAACTAACTGCATACCAATAAATTTCAGGTCCCAGCGAGGGTCCGTGAGAATTTTATCAAGTAGGTATTTCAAGCTCGGATCAACCGGGTAGCAGTGCCCAACCCGTGTTTGAATCAGTTTATTGAATGCCTCTACATGACGAGCCTCATCAAAGGTTTGCGACGCTGCGTACATTTTGGCGTTAAAGCTAGGTGCGCAGCAGGTCAGTTGCGAAGCAACCAGCAATGCTCCTTGCTCGCCGTGTAGAAACTGAGATAAGGTCCAGGCATTCATGTGGTGGTTAACTTCTTTTTTGCCTTCCTCGCTGAGCGCAGCGTAAGGACCATACTCCTCAAAGGTATTCAGGTCAGGCGCTAAGTGCTCCTGCATCGGCAAGCTCCAGTCGATATCAACTTCAGCATTCCAGTTCAATTGCTTACCCAGCTCGTAAAGCTTCTTAATCCGGTCGTCCTGTACGCTATAGTCCCAGTTATAGCTGCCGGTAAGCGGTGTATTAAATATTTCAACAATGTGTTGAACATCGCCAGCCGTCAGTTGCGGATCGTCAGCTTGCTTGTAACTGTCGTAATTTGGAAATTCGACCACTTCTTTAGGTGGGTTTTCTACGCGCTTGATGTCCATGTGTCTATCCCGTTGCCATCTCTTATCAGTTCCTGATTAAGAATACGCTTGCAAGAACCTACAACAAGGTGATTCAATGCCTATATAGCGTCATTTCAGGACATGGTGATATTTTCATGCATTTGGGTTCACAGAACTTCATACCCGGTATAAACGGTGCGGCACGTATTGTTCTCTTGCGTTTGCTCGAACAACGTGGCGTGAGTGTGCAGCAGTTGTGTGAGAACACAGATTTTCGTCCAGATGAAATATCGGACGTTAACCACGTTATGCCGATGGATCAGTTTGAGATGTTGCTGATACAAGCGCTGCGTCTTACGTCCAGCCCCGATTTACTGCTGCGTTATGGTCAGGAAATTAGTCTAGCCACACTCGGCGTTCTTGGTTATGCGTTCTTATGTTGCGCGAACTTGCGCGAGTTGCTTGAACTATTGCTGCGATATCATCGGTTGTTGTCGCCAGAGTGCGACATTCGCTACGCAGAAGAAGGGTCACTTGTCCGCATTACATTGCATAAGGGGTTGTTGGGTCGCAAGGTTAAGTCAGTAGACAGTGAGATATTCTTTTCGGCGGCAAGCAAGGTGTTTGAAAGCCTCTTCAATCCTTCCAGTTTACAGTTGCACGTTGAGTTTTCACATGCAGACCCTTTGTACCAGTCTGCCTATCATGAAGTGTTTGGTTCCTCGGTTAAATTTAATGCGCCGAGCAATAGTTTGTATTGCAGCGCAGAGCTATTGGATGAAGAGATCCATTTCGCCGATCCCACCATGAAGATTATTTACCAACAGCAATGTGACGCTATGCTGGCGCGACTCGATCAGGGGCGCTATAGCGTGCGGGTTCAGCAATTACTATTAGAGCGCCCAGGTCATTTCCCGGGTATTGAGCTTGCTGCCGATAGCATGAAGATAGGCTCGCGCACACTGCGGCGGCGCCTGGCCGGTGAAAACACGACTTATAAGCAGCTGGTGCAAGATGTGCGCTGCCAGCTGGCCGAAGAATATCTGCGCGACAGCCCTTTGTCTATTCAGGAAATAGCAGATATGTTAGGTTATTCGGATGTCGCAAATTTTAGACGTGCCTTTATAGCCTGGAAAGGCATGTCGCCCGCCAATTTTAGATCGTCATGATTTTAAGAATTTATTTCTCAGTCCCTCTCGACCTAATACAAGCTAAGTAACAACTACAAAGGTAAAACATTGAACACTTTTTATCACAGACTTATCTTTCCTATTGTTCTGGCTCTTTGCGGCATTGTGCCTGCCTATGCCGCCTTGCCACTAAGTGACTCAGACGGCAACCAGCTTCCTACCCTTGCGCCCATCATTGAGCGAGCGACACCTGCTGTAGTTAATATTGCAACATCTACCACTCAGCGCAGCAACAACCCACTATTCAATGACCCGTTCTTCAGAAAATTCTTTAATGTACCGCAACGACAATATCGTGCTCGAAAAGTGCAGAGTGCTGGTTCTGGCGTCATCTTGAATGCACGTGAAGGCATTGTTGTTACCAATCATCACGTCATTAAGAATGCCGATGAGATAAGAGTTATTTTGCACGACGGAAATATAATTGAAGCTGAGTTAGTGGGCGCCGATCCGGAGGTAGATATCGCGGTATTAAAGATAAAATCCAGAAATTTAACCGAAATAAAAATCGCAGATTCAGATGCTGCACGCGTCGGTGATTTTGTGGTTGCCATCGGCAACCCATTTGGTCTGAATCAAACAGTGACGACCGGCATTGTCAGCGCTTTAGGTCGAACCGGACTGGGAATTGAGGGCTTGGAGAATTTTATTCAAACGGATGCATCGATTAATCCTGGAAATTCTGGCGGTGCGCTGTTGAACCTGAATGGCGAATTGTTAGGTATTAACACCGCCATACTTGCCCCCAGTGGCGGCAACGTTGGCATTGGCTTCGCAATACCGGCCAAAATGGCAATGGCCAGTGTTAATCAAATTGTTGATCATGGTTCGGTGTCACGTGGCGAGATAGGCTTAGCCACGCAAGACATTGACGCGCAATTGGCAGAAGCCTTTGACCTAAGCTCAAGACAAGGCGCGCTGGTGACAAGTGTGGAGCCAGGGTCGCCGGCTGACAAAGCAGGCATGCAGGCAGGCGACGTCGTTGTCAAAGTTGACGGTAAACTGGTAAAAAATTCAAGTGCCTTTCGCAATGCTATCGCTCTCCACAGAGTAGGCGACAAAGTTCCACTGAACACCATTAGGGAAGGAAAGCCAGCCAGCGTAAAAGTAAAAATCGCTGACCCGGCAGACTACCAAAGTAGCCAGCTTAAAAGCCCTATGGGCGTGTACCTGGAGGGAGCACGGTTTACCGTCGACAAACGACTGGGCCTTAAAGTGGTCGCGTTGGAAGAGGGCTCGAACGCCTGGCAAGCGGGCTTGCGATTAAACGATATCATTCTCAGCGCTAACCGGCGTAAGGTTCGCACCCTGGAGCATCTAGACTACGCCTTGCAGCTCAGCAAACAACAGATTCTGTTGCGCGTACTGCGAGGCAATGCCTCACTGTACCTTGTTATTCGCTAAGCTTGGGTAATTCGCTGAGCCAGGTGGCAGATTGCGATATAATGATCTTCTTCCTTCAAAGAGTGTAAGTCATGGACAGCAGTTTCAATACTCAGCCAACCGCTAATTTGGTCACCATAACTTATGTTATCTATGGACTGCATTTGTTTGGCGCCATTACCGGCGTAATGACATCGGCCCTTGTTGTCACTGCGTTTCTGACCGGTTGGCCGTCAATTGTTGCTGTTATCCTGAACTACATAAAGCGCAGTGATACACGCGGTACCTTTCTAGAGTCACATTTTAGCTGGCAGATTCGTACCTTCTGGTTCACCTTAATGTGGATAATCATTGCGGGTGTATTGACGATTACAGTAATTGGTATTCCAATAGCGATTGGCATAGTTGTGATAGTGGGTTTGTGGGTTCTTTACCGAATGATACGCGGCACTCTACGTTTGCTAAACGACGAACCTATGCCCATTTAAATAATCAGGCGAATGAGACGCCAAACTCACAAAATGAAGAACGTATAATGAAGTATGTAATAGCAGTATTAATAATAGCCCTGGCCATATTTTTCTTTCAGAGATTCAGTGCCAATAAACAATCAGGAGAAGTAAACATGCAAAAAGGTCTGGATTTTCTAGCCGCAAACAAAGAAAAAGAAGGCGTGCAAACCACAGCCTCTGGTCTTCAGTACCTGGTACTGGAAGCTGGCAACGGTACTGAACATCCAAGTGCTAGTGACACAGTCAAAGTGCATTACCATGGCACAACAATAGACGGCGCAATATTCGATAGTTCAGTTGATCGAGGCCAGCCCATCTCGTTTGGGCTCAATCAAGTGATTTCAGGTTGGACAGAAGGTCTGCAGCTAATGGTTGTAGGTGAAAAGACACGTCTTTTCATTCCTAGTGAGCTAGCTTACGGAAGCAGAGGCGCTGGTGCCGCCATTGGTCCAGACGAAACGCTTATATTTGACGTAGAGTTGCTCGGCATTAACGAGTAAGTTGATGTCTGCCCTGGCTGAGGAGTTTTTCGCAGGTCGTAGCTTCGCTGACTTGCGAACTGAGCTCGACGAGCAAGGCTATTTGGTCTTTGAGAGTGTTTTGAACAGCGAGCAAGTGGCCGCGGTAAGGGCTGCACTGCAGCCCTTTCTGGATCAAAATCTTACAGGTCGCAATGACTTTGAAGGGCTGAAGTCGAACAGAGTGTATGGCCTGCTTGCTAAAGGTAGCGAGTTCGTTGATCTCGCATTGCACCCGCTAGCCTTGGCCTTTGCAGAGGCCGAGCTAGGAGAGTCGTGTTTGCTGTCGGCTTGCTTGGCGATAAACCTTCACCCAGGTGAAACCGTTCAGCCCTGGCATACCGACGATGGGCATATCGACTTACCACGGCCTCGCCCGTCGTTTGGACTTAGCGCTTTCTGGGCATTTGACGACACTACTGAATCTAACGGTGCAACTGAGGTTTTACCTGGCAGCCACACCTGGCGCAGCGAAACTATCGATGGGTCTCTCTCTGATTCTGCTTTTAGCGACATAACTGTGCGCGATGTTGGCGATGACCAAGGGTCTCATCCTGATGCAATAAAAGTGACTCTAAAAGCGGGCTCGCTGATGCTCGCAAAGAGTGGTCTCTGGCATCGTGGCGGTAACAACTATACTGAGACTAGTAGGCTTATCATCACTCCCCAATATTGCGTTGGCTGGGCGAGACAATTGGAAAATATGTTGATTGCCGTGCCGCCTGACATTGCTGCAGGTTTGCCCAAACGCGCGCAGGAGTTGATAGGTTATTCAATCCACCCGCCGTTTATGGGTTACGTTGATGGAAGTCACCCGGCAAAGCGTTTGCCATCAGCATGAGTGTTAACGGTAGCAACGACAACTGTGAATGCGGCAGTGCCAAAACGCGGCAACAGTGTTGCGACCGCTTTCTTGAAGCCGGCGAGCTGGCCAAAACGCCAGAACAGTTAATGCGCTCACGTTATAGCGCGTTTGCTCGAGGCGGTTATGGTACGTATCTTTTGCAAACCTGGTTTCCACCAACGGCGCCGCAAAGTAGCGAGTTGGAATTATCGCAAAGAACACATAACTGGACCCACCTCGAAGTGCTCAGCAAGTCGCAGCAAGGCGACGACGGCATGGTGGAGTTTAAAGCGCATTATAAAGACAGCAATCAACAATCTGCTGTATTGCATGAAAAGTCTGTTTTTAAACGCCTTGTGGGGCGCTGGCTTTACGTGGGTGGTGAAGTTAGTTAACGTTTTCACTGCTTTATGGTTTCCACCCATTCACAGTTATTATCAATAACTCCAACCAGGAAATTATCATGACCGTTAGTGTCGAACATATCGCCAAGGTGTTACAAGATTATGTGGATGCTGTAGCCGGCGATGACGTAGAAAAAGTAATTGAACTGTACGCAGAAGACGCCATCGTAGAAGACCCTGTTGGCAGCGACGTGCACAAAGGCCATGATGCCTTACGAGTCTTCTATAAAATGGCAGTCGATGCGGTTGAAAAAATGGTGCTGGAAGGTAACCCGCGAATTCGTGACAACTGGGGCGCCTGCGGCATGCGCGCCTATCCCAAAGGCATGGACTTGAAGTTCTGTATGGAAACGCTGGATGTAATGCAATTCAACGACGAGGGAAAAATTACGCACATGACGGCGTATTGGGGCGACTCGAATATGATTAATGAGTGAGTATGATTAAGCATTGAGTATACTTAACGAGTTTAAGAAATTTGCACTGCGCGGCAACCTGGTGGAAATGGCCATTGGCTTCACTGTGGGTGCTGCGTTTACATCGGTAGCAAAGTCAATCGTTAACGACCTGATAATGCCCGTTGTTGGCTTAGCCAGCGGGGGTGCAGATTTTTCGGACCTGTTTATTGTAATGAAGCCAGGTGTTGAACTGGCGCCGCCTTATACCACCTTGAATGCAGCGCAGGAAGCCGGTGCGGTAACTCTTAATTATGGCTTGTTCGTAAATAATCTTATAGCATTTTTACTTGTTGCCGCAGTAATGTTTTTTGTTGTTCGTAGTTTCAATCGTCTTGAAGAAACCCTCGAGCAGGAGTTTGGTGAAGACGCGGCTGTTGATGAAGAGCCCTCACAAAAGAAATGTCGATTTTGTCGCACTCAAATTCCTTTTAGAGCAGTCCGTTGCCCTAACTGTACATCAGAACTTGAAGATGATTCTGTAGGCGACTAGCACTATGGAGTCACAACAGTTACTCGAAGCTATCAATCAAACCATGCCGTTTGGTCGCTACAAAGGCCGCAAGCTGCTGGACCTGCCTGAGCCCTATTTGGTTTGGTTTCATGCCAATGGGTTTCCCAAAGGCAAGTTAGGAGAACAGCTGGCATTGATGTATGAAGTAAAGCTTAACGGCCTTGAGGGTATGTTGCGAAAATTGCAACGCGACGATTGAAATACCTACGTCGTGTGAACAGCAAAAGCGCACATAACAACGCTAGCAATCCAATATCGATGCTACCGCCACCACCGTGACTCACAACTATTACATCGCCAGCTCCGTCGCGAAACTCATCTTCCAATGGCAAATCACTTAAGGCTGCACTGTCAGCCGGCCCAAACTCGGCGACCAAACTGTTGTCGATAACGTCGTATATCTCAATCAGCACGTCATAGTAACCGAACGGAAATCCATCAACTAAATCGGACTCCATTACATAGTTATCACCACTGCCGCTCGCAATGACACTAAAGTCCTCAGTCACCGCATACTCGTTCCACGGCCCCTGATCGCGGCTCAGGTATAAGCGAGCATACACATCAGCGACTAAGTAGACAGTGTCCACATCAAAATCGACGATTAAGCGCGTATAGTGTCCATCGCCGTCCACGTCATGTCGCAGCTCGGTAAAAGCGTCATAAACCCAAAAGTCAGAGTTAATTGAGGTCGAGACATGAGAACGTGCCCTCTGCTTGCTCTCGCCGCGATGCTCTGTGCTCAGCGCGCTATTGCCAGTCGACTGTTTACCGGTCGGTTGCTTACCCGTCGATAGCGCAAGGCCAGGTTGTGAAAGTTGTTCTTTTTGTTCGCTTGCAAAAGTTGGTACTGTAAACAGGACTGCTAACAATGCTGTGCCTACAGCTAAAGAAGAAAAATAACGTATTTGAAACAACATGGCTAAAACCCACGACTAGTGATCGATAGGTTTATTACAGCGCGTGGCAGCTGAATATTTGCTGAAACAACGAAACTGCTAGCGCAACAATGGGTCTCAACTGTACAGCTTGGATTCAGGTTCCCAACATGCGTTTTGTGCTCAGATCACTATTTCGGAGTCTCTATTCAGTTTTCCTGATTAGCTTTAAGCTGTTCAGCAAACTTTTTTAGGCGCTTCAACTGACCAAGCTGCACTGCATCAACGGCACCTGACCAGGCGTCGAGTCCACCGTTTAAGTGGCCAAACACATCATAGCGGGCAAGATGCCCATAGCGGGTAAAATGCCCATAGTGGATAAAAGGCCCTTAGCCAACAAGTAGCAACGTGAACTCGCCATAAGAAAATGCCTCAATCTTTCTACCGAGACTCACTTTACCGCTAAAAACCCATTATTCCAAAACCAACGCTCGGCCAAAACAGCGCGAATAAAGCAGCGCCAATGCCAGAGAGAATTAGTGGTCGGCAGCGTCTAAGTTGCAGTGCCCACACCAGGCCGCCAATTTGTAGCCAGCCGCTGGGGCCGATTAAAGCAATTAACCAGGCCAGGGGCATCGTCAATAGAATTGAAACAAGACTAGGTCCTGCTTCATGAGTCTCAGACCATAAGGGCAGCGCTGTGCCGTATGCAATCAAACCCAGTGTTACTGCTGTGACTATTAACGACACAAATGTACCGGTCCATGCCCAGCGCCAAACAATGCGTCTTTTAGAGTGCAAGGCTTTCATCTCATTCACGAACCTATCTCCCGTTTAGCTTCCGCTGCTCATCGCAGCCTAAACACTTGAAGTGCGAAGCATCTGGGAAAGTCGCTTACAAAACAACGTATACAAGACAGCGTATCGGGAAGATCTTAAAAGTATCAGCTGGCAGTGCTCTAAGGGTTGCCATTTAAGACCCGTGCAACAGCTCTACTAACGCCTTGTCAGTAAAGTATGAAACAGGGCTACAGTTAAACCGGCCGATGAAAATAGCATCAACATAATCATTATTTGATAGCGCACAGCAATTAACGGCGAAACGCCCGACAATATTTGACCCGTCATCATGCCGGGTAAGCTAACAAGCCCAACAGCAAACAAACCGTTGATGGTCGGAATCATGGTCGCATTGAAGGCGGCGTTGCGAGCAAACTGCAGTTCAGCTCCGCTACTTAGCTCCGCATAGTAGCGCTCGACAAACAGGCTCACTGAATTCATACCGCTGGCGAACACCATGCCGGCAAGAGGGATGAGTATGCTCGGTTTAAACCATGGATCAATAGTTAGAACTCCGGCGCTAATAACAAACAGTAAGCAGGCGTTTACAACGAAAATTGAGAGCAAAGCTTCAGAGAACAAGCGCAAAGAGCGGTCTACGGGGCGCAGTGAAATCCAGGCCGCCGCAACAAGCATTACGCCCAGAACAGAACACACTAAAAAGACCTGCTCGCTGAGAAAGATATAGCTTAGAGCGTAGCCAATCAGTATCAGTTGAATCACCATACGCGCTAGGGCATGCAAGGAGGTGCGGGCGTTGTCCGTCCAGCGCCAAACGATGAATACGGTGAGTAGCGCAGGCAAGAAAATGAACAGCAGATTGCTTAAGGGAATGTTCTGCATGTGAAACCTAATTGGCTTATATGAAATAAGGTCACAGTATTATGCCTGCGGGCTTAGATATTATCTTCTTTGTTGCATAAGCTGCTGGTATCCTGCGGTCAGATAGCCAAAAGATGCAACAGCGCTTCAATATCGTTTGGTCGAAGTCGAAAATTCAATGACAAGACTCGCGAATCTAAACTAAACAACGTAAAGTTATACCCGATAGATTAATTAAATGAGCAGCTGCCCCGCTCATAAATAAGCGGCAGAAACATTAATTAGAGTATTAATAATAAGGAATCATAGTGAATAAAACTATTAGCTGGGCACTCATCGCTTTTGTGGCGTTCGTATTCTTACAATCATTGTTTTTTAAATTTACCGGTTCTGAAGAAACCGTGATTAT
Organism: Pseudomonadales bacterium; assembly: GCA_045106985.1. GTDB lineage: Bacteria > Pseudomonadota > Gammaproteobacteria > Pseudomonadales > JAUIET01 > JAUIET01. The sequence continues at coordinate 316,531 of JBGCFQ010000009.1, forward strand.
TTTTAACACTATTGGTGAATGGATGGCAGGCATAGGTCCCTTAAAGGGGCTAGCCGAGGGCTTTGCGGCACACGGCGGATTGCTGGTTGGCATTACAGAATTGATAGCAGTGGTCTTACTCGTAATCCCTGCAACCCGATTTTTCGGAGCGTTGCTAGGGCTTGGTGTTATCAGCGGTGCAATCTTCTTCCACTTGTTTACTCCTCTAGGGGTAAACCGTGTGGTTGATGCCGCAGGAAATACCGACGGTGGCGTCTTATTCTACATGGCCTGTGCTGTGTGGGTTTGTTGTGCAATTTTGAGTGTTACACATCGCCCGCGTTAAGCCACTTTATTGGCGAGCTTAGGCGTCTCTTTATGTGTTTAGGTGGTCGGTTTGGTTAAAGCTCAATAAGGACTTTGTTGCCAGGCAGTACTCCGAGAAGGCTGTATTTTTCTTTGAGTAATGAGTCCAGCGCCGTGTGTCGTTATCAATAAGATGTGCGAGCGCTATGCCCAGTGCAACACCGTGCGCCACAACCACAATGGTTTCACCACTGTGGCGCGCAACTATCTCGTCCAACGCCGTTACGAATCGGTCCTTCACTAAATTTTGCGACTCACCATTCGGTGTGGCGTAGTCAGGGTCTTCTACTAGCTGGCGCATTACATCTTCACCAGGCGCGCCCAGTGTGTCGAACGATTTATCTTCCCAATCGCCAAGGCTAAACTCCATTAAGCGTGAATCCAGAGTTACCTCAAGCTCGAACTGAGCCGCTATGTTTTCAGCTGTGATTCGAGCCCGCTGTAATGGGCTGGCAACGATCACTGTTGGTTGCATGTAGTTATGAAAATGCACTCCCAATTTGCGCGCTTGCTCGTACCCTTCTTCTGTGAGCTCAGTGTCGGTGTGGCCATGCCATACCCTGCTGATGTTTGCATAGGTTTGACCATGGCGTACAAGGCCTAAACGTGTTGAGTTAGACAAGGGAATTCTCGCTCCTTTTATACCTAAACTGTGTTTTTCTTTAGCTGCGATTTGCTAGAAGTAGCCCTACACTTTACCACGTGACTAAGGAGATGAGTCTAAGGTTTCATTCTTCAGCCGCCACCGCTGTTCCAGCCAGTCGTTAACGTTGCTCTCAACCGGGCAAGGAATAAGTTCCATGCGGCAGTTAATGCGTTGATGTTTTCCTGACATGCATTGCCAAAATGTAGGCGCACTTGGATAGCGCAAGGTGATGTCAATAATGCCTTCTACATCGTTCTCTAAGGCATTCAGCATTGCACTCAAGCCCTTAGACCTGGGACGAAGAAGATGCATGTAGGGACTGTTGGTGGCCTGTTGTTTTGCCGGAGTAAAACGCGTGCCTTCCACAAAATTCATCAAAGCCGTTGGATGTTTTTTTACCGTGTCACAGGCTGTGGCAATGGCTTGTATATCACGGCGATGCTTGTCTTCAGCGTCGCTGCTGGCTGAGCTTTGAATTTGCTGACCGTGCTGTTTACTCATCTGACGACTTAGGAGGGGGAAGCGCAAGGCAAGTATAATCCAGCCAATAATTGGAACGTAAACCAGTTCTTGCTTCACCAAAAAACTCAGCATTGGGCCTTGCCGCGTTACCAGACTTTGCAAAATGTAGATATCAAACCAGCTCTGGTGGTTAGCAATCACCAGATACGATCCATTTTTGTCGAGTTGTGTTGGCAGTGTTTGCCCCTTCTCAGATGGATCTGGCTGCCAGTTGATGCCAATTACCTTGCACAACCACCAATCGTTTACTGCCACAGCGCAACGGTACAAAAATGCGGTGGCTTGATGCAGGAGCGGGCCAATAGAAGGCCACCATCGCCGAAAAATCGACAATACCAACAATATCAGCAACGGTATCAGCGCCAGAATTAAATTAATACTGATCACCACAACGCCGATTGCGGCTTTAAAGTGCTGCCAAATAGTCATCAAACCATGTTCTGCAAATGATCTTAGGTTGTATACGCCATTCTAGCGCCTTGCGGATCACTTCCAATAGCTTGGATTTCTTTTATAGCTGTGTATTAATACAGCATATTGTTAAGCTATCGATATGAACAAGTCTAGCGAACAAGCGGCGATCAAAGAAGCAATTAAAGGCCGAGGCGCGCATAACAATCCGCAGCAAAGCCTTCTCTAGTGTTTGTAATACAGAACCACCGCCACCAATAAACACACTGCCGCAATCAAGTCGGCTCTCACTACAGTGGCCATTGCACTGTTGTAACCGCCAATAGACCAAGCCAAATAGAAAAATGAGCTAACGCTAATAAAGGCTGCAATAAAAGCCAGCGGCTGCACAGCTGTGTTGAATGCCGCATAAACAAAGAACGCGCCAAGCAGGCCAAATAAAACCGCTCGATGACGCATCAGAATTTCGAGGTTCGGCCCTTCAATGCTCACCCCGTACAAGGCTGACAATCGCTCAGCGCTCACAAAGCCGGCAACAGGTAGCAGGTGTATGACTGCCACTATTAACAGCATGAGAGTTATTATTCGCTCGTTCATTGGCAGTCCATTCAGCATGGCTTGCTATGCTGCTACGAGAACAGCTAAGGGGCAAGTACTTCAGAGGTAATAATGTAAGAAGCAAGGAAAGGCGTTACCACCTCAAATCACCACCTCAAATCACCACATCAAATCGTCAGGAATCTGGTAATCGGCGTACGGGTCGTCTTCATCGAACTGATCTTTGTCGCCACCTTTACCTGTACTATTTTCATTTAGCACCAGCACATAGTTTTCGTTGCGCTGCTTTATTTGTTCAGCCACTGGGGCGGGCACTAACTCGTATTTGTCGTCATTCACCACAATAGCAATCACGCCATTAATCAGCTGCGCTTGTAAGATGGTGGTAACGTAAAGCTTCTTGATCTTTTTGCCATGAGTAAATTGGTAGGCGATGTCGTCATTACCTTTGCCTTTATTAGCAATATGCCCGCGGTCTATCTTATTCGTGTTGATCAGCTGCCGTATTTGCGCAGCAATGGCCTTCTCGTGTGCTGCTAAGTCGCGTTGGCGATTAATTTCTTTATCTTTCGCAACTCGCTCCGCCTGAGCCTTTTTTGCGAGTAGCTTGGTTTCGCTTTCCTGTGCACGCTGGTCTTTAGGCTGTTGTTTCAGTTGCTTCGCTTCTTTACGTTGCTGCTTCTGAATTTTCTTGGCTTTCTTCTCGTCTACCATACCGGCTTTAAGAAGTTGATCTTGTAGAGAAGGCATATGGGGCTCGTGCAGCTTGGCTTAACGCTAACGCTAACATAGGAATCACAAAGCTGCACCAATTTATGATAGCGTTATGAATTGAATAGCGGCGGCGCCTTATTAGCTGCGCGTATTCAATAGAACTTCATCACTTGGGAGCACTATGTTGCGTACACTAAACAATCTCATGTTGAGCGTTTCACTGCGCTTTTTGCTTGGCATCATTACAGCTGTGCTTCTGCCTTCGGCCGTTGCGGCAGATGATTCAGAAGGCGCAGTACAAACGCTAAGTCAATTCACTAAAAACAAAATCCATCATCCTGGTTTTTATGATCTTTATTACGACGAAGCGAAAGGCGACGTTTATCTACAAATTGATAACTTCAAGCAGCCGTTTATTTTCCAAAGCAGTATGCCGCGTGGTGTAGGCTCCAATGACATCGGCCTGGACCGAGGCTTACTTGGCAACACCCGCCTGGTTCAGTTTGAACGCCATGGCGACAAGGTATTGCTGAAGCAAATTAATACCGAATTCAGAGCGAGCGCAAACAGCATTGCAGAACGTGCCAGTGTGAAGGAAGCCTTCGCTCAATCAGTTATTGCCAGCTTTGAGATCGTCGCCGAAAACCCTGGCGGCGTTGGAGCAAACAGGGACGCGGTAATAATCGATTACACGCATTTTCTGCTGTCGGATGTTGATCGAATGAGCGGTGAGTTCAGTAGTGCAGAACAAGGCTCATTCGAGGTTGATGCAAAACGCAGCGTGGTTTATCAGGAGCGTACCAAAGCCTTTCCTGATAATACCGAACTGGAAGCCTTGGTAACATTCAAAGGCAGTGAACCCGGCAACTATGTAAAGCAAGTGTCGCCAGACGCTAATAGCGTGTCGGTGCATTTGCATCATTCCCTGGTGCGCTTGCCTGAAGACAATTACCGAGCCCGCGCATTCCACCCGTACTCGGGATTTTGGAAGTTCTCTTACAAAGATTATTCAGTACCCATTGAACAGCCTATGGAAATACGATCTATTCCACGACATAGGTTAAACAAAAAAGATCCTTCGGCGGCTAAAAGCGAGCCGGTAGAACCGATTGTGTATTATCTTGACCCAGGAGTACCCGAGCCGATTCGCAGTGCCCTAAGCGATGGCGCCTTATGGTGGAATCAGGCCTTTGAGCGCATTGGCTACATCAATGCCTTTCAAGTAAAAACTCTGCCAGCCAACGTAGACCCAATGGACGTCCGCTACAACGTCATTCAATGGGTGCATCGTGCCACGCGGGGCTGGTCGTATGGCAGCACGGTACAAGACCCCCGTACCGGCGAGATCATTAAGGGCCATGTTACTTTAGGTTCGCTAAGGGTGAGGCAAGACTATTTGTTAGCTGTCGGTCTAACGAGTCCATTCAATGGTGAAGATGGTAGCGACAATTCAGATTCACAAAAGAAAATGGCTCTGGCCCGCATTCGACAACTTGCGGCGCACGAAGTAGGCCACACAATAGGAATAGCGCATAACTTCGCGGCCAGCGCCGACAATCGAGCATCTGTAATGGATTATCCGCATCCGCTGGTATCGCTACGCGACGACAAGGTTGTGCTAGATGACGCTTACGGCGTAGGGCTGGGTGAGTGGGACTATCACGTAGTTGAATACGGTTATCAGGACTACGGTAGGGATAAGCCCGCGGCCGAAGCGCAAGCACTTAAAGAGCTTATTCAACGCACACGACAAAAAGGACTGAGTTACCAGTCCGACCCTGATTCGCGTAGCCGCATTTCTGCCAATTCCACAGGTCATTTATGGGACGGAGGCAAAGAACCAGTAGAAGAACTAATTCGCCTTGGCAAAGTACGCGCGCATGCCTTAAACAACTTTGGGCTCAATAGCATTCCAAAAGGTGCCTCACTGTCTTCCCTTGAAGAAACCCTAGTACCTGTTTACTTGCTGCATCGATACCAGCTTGATGCCGTTGCCAAGCTAGTAGGTGGTGTGAGCTATGAATATGAACTAAAAGGCGATTACAGCAAGCCTAAGGGTTTGGTGGATGTACAAGGCGATGCACAACGCAAGGCAATGACGGCGTTGATCGACACAATAACGAGCGCTTACTTGCAGGTACCTGAGTCAATAACTGCACTGCTGCCGCCGAAGGCGTATGGCGAAACGCGGTCAAGAGAGAGCTTCAACGGCCGAACAGGTTTAACCTTCGACCCATTAAGTACAGCTGAATCGGCGGCGGCATACACGTTATCGCTGCTTTTAGATGCCAATCGCCTGAACAGGCTTAGCCAACAACATAATAAATCTGCGACGGCACTGGGCGTTGAAGAGCTACTGAACTCAGTTCTGGAAGCCTCAATTGAAAACGACCATGGCAATATCAGGGCGCACGCACTACAGAACAGAATTAACTATTTGGTTATCGACCGGCTAATGTTGGCGGTGAATGACAAAGAGCTGGCGCCAGAAGTACGCACTGAGCTTATCGCACGGGTATCGCAATTAGATAAGTTGTTATCTAAAAACAAACGCGACATCCACAAGGCAGAAATGAGCAGGCTTTTGGACTTGTATTGGCGAACTGGCCAGTGGCAGGGTGGGGTAAAAGTTAAACCTTTGCCTCCAGGTTCGCCCATTTAGCTTAAATAAAATTCCAGCTTTCGATAACGTTATATGTGACTGTGCCCTTGTAAATAACGGACTCAAATAAGCACAGTTCCTGTATCTGCATGTTTATCGAAGGCATGTTTACTGGCGGTGGTGGTGCGCTTAATTGTCGGCGCCACAAAGTGACATGTGGTTGAAACTGCTTGCCACTTTTATCAAGCTGCAAGCCCCGCGCTATTGCTCTGCACTGTTTCGCCAGTGCATGCAGCTCATCTGGCTGTTGCCGTGACCCCATCCATAAAATGCCATTTTTTTGCCAAAAACCAATGTCGTTTAGTACTAATTCAAACGGCGCTGCAGAAATGCCGCTAGCGCCCAGAAGCAACTGTTCAATTTGCTGCGGTTTGCACTCACCAAGAAACGCCAGCGTAATGTGGAAGTTTGCCGCGGGAACGCCAGGCCCAAGCAAGCTGTAGTTGCTGTTACGCCATTGGTCGATAGCAAGTTTAGTATCTACTGGTAAGTCTAGGCCAAAGAACAGCCTCATGGTGTTAGAGCCTTTAACTCGTCGGCGCTAAGCGCGCGGCTCTCTCCAGGTGACAAAGTGGTATCCAAGTGCACTTGCCCAACCGCTACGCGTTGCAAGTCCAACACCTCATTTTCAAACCGGCCAAACATTCGCTTAATTTGATGGTATTTGCCTTCATGCAACACCACTTCCACATAGCGCTCTTCAATGCGTCGTAGCGTTGCCGGCAAAGTGGTAATGTCCTCAAACGAAAAATGAATACCTTGGGCGAATGCGTCAATGCACTCGTCGCTCACTGGCTTGGCTAAGCGCACATGGTAGGTTTTTGCCAGCCCAGATTCGGGCGAACTAATAGCCCTGGACCAATGCCCATCGTTAGTGAGCAGCAGCAAGCCAGTGCTATTAAAATCCAGCCGCCCAACAATATGCAGTTCATGCTTCTGCGGATGTTCAAGCAAGTCGAGCACCGTTGTGTGCTTGGCGTCTTTGGTGGCGCTTACCACGCCTTTGGGCTTGTTCATCATCCAGTAGGTGGGGGTTTGGTAGGCAAGGGCTAATTCGCCTACCTGAACCCGTGTGAACTGATCCACTTGTTCGCTGATGTGCGAGGCCGGCTGACCATTCACTTGCACCTCGCCGCGCGCAATTTGTGCCCGCACTTCACGCAAGCTTACGCGGATGGCTTTGCTTATGGTGCGGTCGAGGCGGCCACGACCAGTGCTCGACATTAAAAACTATTCGCTATCAACTTTTTTCTCAGGCTTAACAAACTTCAAAAGAAAACGATCAGACTCGCCAATCTTCATGTATTTCTTTTTGTCTTTGTCACCTAAAGCAAGCGACGGAGGCAAAGTCCAAACGCCTTGTTCATAATTGTGCGTGTCATTTGGGTTGGCTAAAAGATCAGATTGCGCCGCTAATTCGAAACCGGCCGCTTCGGCCAACGCCACTGTTCGCTCTACAGAAATGTAACCATTTTCAGCCAATGGGTCTTCGGTGGCTGGGTCGGGCCAGCGGTGGTCAACAATGCCGAGTATGCCGCCTGGCTTAAGGGCGTCAAACATTACTTCAAAGGCCAAGTCGGCGTAGCGGCCAGAACCGTAGTAATCGGCCAGCAAGTTGTGCACGTTCCGAAAGCTAACCACCATATCCACACTGCCCTTGGGGGCTATGTTCAGCGCATACGGTAATTCGAAAAAGGTCACTTTGGCTGCGCCGAATAAATCCGGCGTTTCCCCCATCGTTGACAGCATCTGCCCCAAACCGCGACGTTGGTATCCGTACGGCGCATTTGGCGTGTAGGCTGCCGCGTAAAACAGGCCGTCTTCTCGCAATGCTGGCGCTAAAATTTTGGTATACCAGCCACCACCTGGCCACGCTTCCACCACGGTCATGTCTGACCGAAAACCCAGGAACTCCAGCGTTTCCATTGGCTTTCTAAACGCATCGCGAGCTTTCTCTTCAGCACTGCGGTGCTCACCGTTAATGCTGGCTTCAAGTGCAGCACGCGTCGTGGCGTCAAGGTCGGCCAATGCAGGGCCGGCCAGCAAACCAATAGTAAGTGTCGTGGTTCTAATTAGAGTACGAAGTGTCATCATTTATCCCTTTCCTGTTTCTTGCATACGTTGCACCTATGTTGCACTTATTGGCACTGCTGTTCAACGTGCTCTACTGAAAAGACTCATCCGCACTGAGCACTGCACCAGCAGCTTGTATTGGGAGCGGCGCTAACAAAAAATGCGGTCGTTCAAATACGCTGCGATCACCATTGGGTGCCCAGGTTGCACCGTAACTGCGCCAAATTTCGCCATTGGGCGCCACGGCTGATTCGTGGTTTTGAAAAGAGTTAGTCATAAATACGTCACCGGGTTCTGCGGTATAAGCCTTGTCGCCGTTCCAATGCTGCACACTACCCGACACCATGTAGTAAAACTCGGGAATAGAATGGCTGTGCTCAACATAACGCGCGCCAGAGCCCCAGGCTTGTTGCGAAATATTAAAATCCCAACGGCCATCGTCATGACGCGCTTGAAAAACACTTTCCATTCGCACTACTTCGCTCCAGCGCTCGAGTAACTCGCCAGTAGACACAATATCTTTGGCCCACATTAAGTTTGAGGTAGCCAGTGCCTTAACACTCAACCATGGTGCGTCGCTCTCATGGCCAAATACTGGCACGCCTGGGTAAATAGGCTCTGGGTTTGCCTCAGCCTTTGCTTGTGCAAACGTTAGCCGCTGGCGTTCACTAATGATATTGGTATCTGTATGCGCAGCAAGCGTGTGCGGGCTCGCTACTGGTTCCGTAGTGTAGGCCTTATCCCAAAATTGATAGTCGTCTGGAATAGTGGCTTGCTCTGCTTGCACATGTTGGTTTGCACCCGTTAGGTAATACCCGGCTTTAATGTAGCGGTGATCACCATTTGGCGCCCATCTAATCCAGAGTAACTTCAATGGTTGCTCAGCATCTTTTTGAGTTCCCGCGTACAAGCTTCGTTGCGCATAGGGTTCAAGCTTTACGCGAGTGCCAGGTGTTACAGATTGCGTTACGCCGTCTACCGTTATTTCACCACTTCCGGCGGTTACCAGGTAAACACCAGGAGCACCTTCCGCATGCATAGGAATCGAGGCACCCGGGGCCAACATCAGCTGAATGATTTTTAAATCAGGGTGGTCAAAAACACGCTTCACTTTAGTCGCGCTTTTCAGTTGCCCGACTGCGTCAGAAGATGCAGCGTTCAATGCCGGCCAATCGAACTGAAGAATGTCTTCGAGTGCGTTCCATTCGGTGTTGCGTGCCAGGTGAACCGATTGATACGGTTCTATTGGCGGGGGGCGTGTAGCATCATTCATGTCAGCGGTTCGGCGTTCGCGAAAGCCTTCATACACAGAAAAGAAGGGATCATTCGCCTCGCTTCCTGCGAAGTAGATACTCTTGTCTATGGCATCAAACTGCGGGTTTGTAGCTGTTGCCTGCGGCTCGCTTTGTATTTCAGAATTGGAACACGCTGCAAGAAGGGCGACGGTTAATAGTACTTTTGCTAATCTCAGTGCTCTCATAGTGCTGGCCCGCTCCGGAAGCTGTTAGTATTTTATAAGCTGTAGGCACAGAGTCTAAAGCGTATGATGAGCCCTGCATATATAGATTAATACAAACTGGGATTAATAAAAAATGCCCCTCAGCCACTGCTCGCACTGGATATTTGACATGGACGGTACGTTAACGTTGCCAGTACATGACTTCGACGAAATAAAAACGCAGCTGGGTATTGAAACAAATGTACCCATTCTAGAAGCCATTCTTGAAATGCCAGAAGATCAGGCCGCCGTTACTAAACGCAAATTGCACGACATAGAAATGGAGATAGCCTTTGACGCCGTAGCGCAACCCGGCGCTTTAGAGCTGCTAAACATTTTGCAAGCGCAAGGCGCCCAGTTAGGAATACTCACCCGCAACGACGAAGACATTGCGCACGCCACGCTCAAAGCCTGTGGGCTCAGCGATTGCTTCGACGCGCCTTTTATAATTGGCCGCGAAATCTGTGCGCCAAAGCCGGCTCCAGACGGCGTGTTGCATCTACTGGAAATGTGGGGCGCAAAACCGCAACGCTCAGTAATGGTGGGTGACTTCTTATACGATATTGAAGCAGGCCGAAGAGCCGGCGTACACACAGTGCACTTTGATCATACAGGAACCTTCGCGTGGCCCGAGATGGCAGACCATAAGGTGAACAAGCTAGCGGATATTGCTGGTTTGATTGCGTAGAGCGTATTAGTAAACATGCGCAGTAGCCAGCTGCGGTTGCCAACGTTCAAAGCCAGCGCTTAGCTTATTTAACTTACTGCGCGTGCTTGCAAACTGGATAAAATCCAAGGTTTCACAAGGCTGCTTCGCTGCTTCAGCAAGATAGTCTTTAAACAAAGTTTTGGTTTCAGATTGACTCAACAAATAGAATACAAAAGCCCAGCTGTGAGCATACAAGCTACTGCGTTGTTCAGTATTCCAATCGTCCTGTGTTGAGCTAAGAAGCGTATCCAACGGCATGCGCGATTTGCGTAGGTCTTTGAGCCAGCCCTTATTGGGTTCAATTTCGGCGGTTTGGCTATACACTTTCATTCGCTCTAAATATTCGGCCAGCCCTTCGTTTAGCCAGCGCGGTGTATTGCCTAGCACCGCCAGGTTAATGACGTGAGCCGCTTCGTGAATGGCCGTGCGCATCAGCTGCTTGTCTTTTTTGTAAAGCACCGCTGCGATGTTGTCGTTGCCACTGTGAAAACCATTACTGGCCCCAACTAGTCCTGGCGCATGTTTTTGTTTGAAGTGCTCGTAAAGCGGTAATGATTTAAATACCCACAGTTGAACATTGGCATCCTTCAGCATTGCTGGCGGTAACAGCTCGTTAACAACCGTGTAGTTTTTGCGAATGCGCACCTCTAATTGATCTCGAAAATCCAGAGGCATTGCATTCTGTTGGTCATTTATGGTGAGTGCGAAGCGCTGTGAGGCGCTCTGCTTCAGCTTTATGCTCTCAGCCGAGGCGTGCATTTGTTGGTCGCCAAAGTGAGTTTTGCCGTTTGCATCCACCCATTTATAAATGGCCTGCTTTTTTTTCATTGGCGCAACGGTGAAACTTGGCGCACGGCATTTAACTGAGGCTAACACTTCACGAGGTAAGCTGGGGTAGCGCTTTGCCAAAGCCGATGGTTCCTGCGCAAGCTCAGCGGGCTTAGGCGGTTGAGCACTTAACAACCAAGTATTAATGAAAGGCAGAGAGTAATAGATGCCTGCTAGCACTACTGCGAACGTAAGGTAAATTAGAAGTTTTCCGGTGCTCATTACTAGTAATAATAGCCGGTAAAATAGCGATGATCTAAGTTTTGGTAGAATAGAGAACGAAGCTATAGCCCCATCGCTCCACCTTACAGATACTACTCCGGAGGGCTAATACGAACCGATAGACGATTGCCGGTATTGTTATCTCCGCTTTTCACGTCTCCGTGTTGGCCCACCATTTCATCGTAGGCGCTTTGATGAACTAAACGATATTCGCTGACCTTGCAGCCCAATAACAATTTCTTCAAGGCCTCTGCACTGGCGCGGCGAACGGAAGCGCCATGGTCTAGCACCTCATACTCTGTTAAACCTATATGAACGCGCAGCGTGTATAGCGATGGTGTAATAGAGAGTATTTCAACAAGGTCTATATGCGGTTGCTGGCGAAGACTGCCAAGACGAATGGATTTCATAGTAAGGGTTCCTTGTTCACTAATACCAATGGGCGATGAGGTAAGCCAGCTAACCAGCCTTTACTGCTAGTGCCCTGAAGCGATGATAAAGCCATAGATCGAGATAAAGAACCGGCCAGGCCTGCCGAGAACAGCAGCCGGTAGTAAGGCAGGTTAGCCACAAAAAATGGCAGTCCTTCTTCCAAGGTGTGATCGCGGTCTAGTAAATCAATAAAGCCGTCATGAAACTGCTGTAAGGCAGCAACTAACTCGGGTTTGGACTCCACATCTTGCTCAATAGTAAGCTGCCAAGTCATGTCTGTGTTCAACTCACAGCGTCCAAGGCAAGGTCCGGGTGCGTGCTCGCCCCATTCAGCTGGAGCTATTAGCGACAACTTCCAGCACTGTCGATGCTGCTGCTCGTTTGAATGATATAAATAGTAAGCAACACCAAGGCAGGGTTTGAAGTTGAACTCAGCGGAAAGTACCAGCAGCCCGGTGAAGTAATCCCTAATAATATGCCGCGCTGTTTTCGCTTCAACCGCTGCGGCTTGTACACCGTGCCAGGCCTCTAGAATAGGCACCAGACCTTTGCCTTGTGGATTAGCCGCCATAGGCTGCCTCTAATTAATGCTCACAGTCTTTACGTAATTACAGGCCTACTGGATCAAACCCCTTAGAATTTAGTCGTGATCAAGTGATCAACGCCTGCTGAGCTTTCTTTGATTCCTCTTCGGCCTTCTTTTCTGCTTTCTTCTCTGCTTTTTTCAGGGACTTTCCCCAGCCTTTAGCTTCTGCCTTTCCATTCGCATTCTTACCATAGCTTTGATCAAGCTGGGCATTAGGGTCAGCCGCTTTCATATCGGCTTCTTCCAATCGCACAAGCGTATCAATATAGCTAACAAATCGACTTAAGTAGTGTGGCGACAGTTCGCGCATAGACTGCAGCGAGCGAATAAGTAGCAGTTGCGGATTTAATGGGCCCAGCACTTCCGGGTGGTCGTTAATGATTGCATCCACCAGTTTGTCGGTTTCGAATTTCTTCTTGCTGGCTCTTAACTCTATATAGGCTTGTAGCTCGGTAGGATTTTGGTGGCTTACCGTATCGAAACCTGCGGCGGCCAGGGTGGCGTCTTCTGTTTCGAGCAAACGCTCGCTGATGGATTCTGCGTCGCTAGCCGTTGATTTTCGGCGGTGCCGATTGTTGAGTTTGCCTTGTAGCTCGGCCAGTAGTTTTGGCGCAGCTGATCTTCTTGGCAGGCGGCATGAATTCTTTTCTGCCTCAATAAGATCTTGTTGATACTTATCCAGAAGACAAAGCGTTTTCTCAAACAGTATTTCTTGTACCGACTCACGCGCCTGGCCAGCCTTTTGTAGCAGGCTTGCGGCGTGATTGTAGCGAACGGGGTCGAAATGATGCTCGCCATTGGCCTTTAAATCCGCCAGGCGTTGTTCAATGTGACTTAGTTGTTCGTTCATTAGTGCTAGTCGTTGGTGCTGGTCAATGCTACTAATCGGAAGTACCTTTTGGCACTGGCGCCATTTCTACGCGGCGGTTTTTCGCCCGGCCTTCCCTATTGCTGTTAGCGGCGAGAGGTTGCTCGGCACCAAAGGCCGCGGCGAACACCAACGCAGACGGCATGCCATCTTCTATTAACGCGCGGGTTACCTTAAGCGCGCGCTTAGCAGAAAGATCCCAGTTGTCTTCAAAGTGCAGGTTGTCGTCGTGTATGGGGCGGTCGTCGGTAAAACCGCTCACCATTAACATTTCGTCGTGGTCGCCAAGGTACAGTTTTAACGGGCTTACCAATGTGCTCAATAACTCGCGGCCTTCTTGCTGTAGTTCCGCAGAGTTGGTGGCAAACAACACGCTGCCACTTATGCCAATTTTGCCATCACGCAATGTGATTCGCCCGGCGGCGAGCGGCGCGGCCAATGCTTCTTCAAGCACGTAACGACGTTGCTCTTCAGCTTCGCGTTTTTCTATTTCCAGGTCTAGCGATTGCGACAGCTCCACCTGCATGCCCAGTGTCCATACCAGCAACAATACAAACACGCCTACCAAGCCTGCCATTAGGTCGCCAAAAATAGGCCATACCGGTGTGTCGTGAGTTTGGCTATCGTCTAATTGATCCATTAGTTTAGCGCCAAGGTGTGTTGCTCTTGCTCACTTTCAAGGGGTCCCTCTGCATCATCATCCGGTGACAGTGCCTGCAATTCATCAATCATCTCTTTTTGCGACAGTAAGCTCTGATCAATAATTTCTCTCGCTTGGGCCACGTAGTAGGCCATTTGCTGGTCGCTGCGATTACCCGAAGCATCCATCGATTGCTCTATGCGATTCAGTTGTTCAACCAAATGCGCGTTTGATTCACTGTATTGTTGCACTGCAACACTGAAGGACTCGCCAAGACTGCTCATTTCAGCAGCGCTACCAGCGAAGTGATCAGCCACCGTGGTGATCTTCTCAAGCTCGGTTTCTATGTGGCCACTGAACTGCGAGCTTACTTGCTCTAGTACGCTCGTAGATGACGCTACCAACTTAGCGACCGACTCGTGTTGTTGTGTTGACGCGGTTTGCAAGGTGCGGCTTAAGGTATCAAGCTGCTCCATTAAGGTTTTGCGCTCGCTCAATAGCGTGTTGTCGCGCTCCACGTTGTTGGTCATTTCATTGCGCAATTGGCTGATAACTTCCGCAGCCGCTTTCGGTGTTTCTGAAGCCGTTTCAATCAAACGCGCCATGGGCTCTTCAAGCTCTTTGCCTAGTTGCGCGACGTGGCCGGCAACCGTGTCTGACAGCTGCTCCATTTTACTGCTGCTTTCGGTCCACTGGGCGGTTAACGCCTGCGACATATCCTGCACGTTATTTGTGGCGTCCAGCAGAGAGGACTGTTGTGCACTTGTGATATTTTTCAGTTCATCACTTAACGCACTCGAGTTGCTTAGCAGCTGTGCCGCTAGCTGTTCATGTAATTGACTAAGTGACGCTTCCCATTGCTTAAGCCGCTCTGCGTCGCCTGCTCGCGACTGCTCTACCCATTCGGCAGAGGCGCCACCAAAAGTGTCAACCAATTGCTCCATTTTGCTACTGGATTTTGACAACTGATCGCTTACCGCCTGCGACATGCTTTGCATATTGTCTGTGGCGGTTGCCAGCGATGATTGTTGCGCGTCTGAAATGCTTTTTAGTTCGCTAGTGAGCGCAGCTGAATTGCCGAGCAGTTGTGCTGCCAGCTTTTCTTGTAATTGGCTTAGTGAGGCCTCCCATTGTTTTAGTCTTTCACCGTCGCCAGCTTGTGCTTGTTCAACCCAGCTGCTAGAAGCGCTACCAAATGACGCAAGCAATTGTTGGCTTACATTTTGTTGTGCGCCCAGGCCGTCTTTCCAGGCGGCGCTAACTTGTTCGGTGGTTTGGGCAAACTGTGCGGCAAGGCCGCCCAGTTGCTGTTCGGCGGCTTGGGTTAAATGCTGTTGTGTGTTTTTGGTTTCAGTCGTCATGGCGTGCAGGCTGTCGCTAACTAATGTTTCTAGTTGCACGCCAGTTTGGCGGCTGCTTTCAGCCAGTGTTTTGGTCAGTGATTTATCAACCGAGGTGGCCAAGTCGGTAAACGAGCCGTGCACCGTTTGTTGAAAGCTGCTTTGATTGGCAATCAGTTTGTCGCTTAGGGTGTCGCCCATTTTGCCAATGTGTTCAATCATTTGTTGCATCTGTTTGGTCAGTTCAGGCATTACTTCGGCTTGAGCTTGCAAAGCATCATAGGTTTGTTGGCGGTTATGCGTGAGCGAAAAGTGTCGTAAGTCAGTCGCTATTTTTGCGTCCAAAGAACGTGTAGCCATCATTCGTTCGCGACGGCTTAAGGTTGAAAGCAGGCCCAACATAGCGGAGGCGGCAACACCCGCAACAGAGGTTCCAAAAGCCAAACTAAGGCCGTTAATAGGTGCCGCCAAACCCTTACGAATGGCCTGCAATTCTGTACTGCCTTCCAATGCCGTAACCGCACCGCCAAGCGTGTCTACCATGCCAATAAAGGTTCCCAGCAAACCTAGCATTACCAATAAGCCAACTAGGTAGGGCGTAAGAACAGGTGCTGGCAAGCCAACCCGTTCGCTTTCAATGCGCAAGCGCACTGAGTTTTGCAAAGAGCTGTGAACACTACTTAACCATTCGTCCAGCTTGTTAATAGACTCTGGAATTTTAGTAAGCGCGACTTGCAGCGAAGAGGTGGCGCCACGAAAATTAATCAGTTCCGCAACACCAATAGCGTAGGCGCAGCCAATCAAAAGGGTCACCAACAAGGCCAGCGAGTCGGTGCCAATAAATAAAGTGGCCACCCATACTATGGCAATAGCACCCAGTGCCGTAGGTACGATGAAAAGTAGTTTTGTTATGGTGCTTTGGTTCGGTTTTTTAATCTGCATTTTCTGGTTCTATTAGTTCTGGGTTCACTTGTTGTGGTTCTAAGTGTTCGGTGTCTGTTATTAGGTGCTCGGCAGCGCCCGTTTTCGAATCTAATGCTTCAGATTCTATCGTTTCTATAAGGCCTAATACTGGCAGTAAACGAACTTCTGATTCCGCCAGCAGTAGTGCTTGTAAGTCTTTACAAAAAGAGTCGTGCAGCTCTGCCAGTTGGTCTGGCTGTGCCTTACTGAGTTGTAAAGCCAATCGTTGTTCTAGAAGTACCGGTACCCGCGCAAACGATTTGCGATCGTGCGCGGCAAGTGTTTCCCCCAGCACTTCATCCAGCTTGGCTAATTGCGCCAGTTTTATCGACAAGCCACTGGCGGCGTCTCTGGTGTAATCACGCAGCCGGCTTACCTTGCTTTCCAACATACGTTGGTAATACAAATAAAAATTTAAATAAGACTTTAGCGCGGCCTTTTTGTCGTCGTTTTGCAGCGTTGTCGGGGGCGGTGACTTAAGCCGAGAGAACCCCTCAGGTTGCGCGAAGCTTTGCACAATAATTTCTGTTACTTCGCTGTGTACTCGAATAAATTCGGTTCGCGCCGTGTCTATGGAGCTATCAAAGGCCTCAAACTCCATTTCGCTCATGCTGGTGTGGGCAAGTGAAATCTTCACCGACTGCGAAAGGTCTATTAGCTCAGCCAAACGTCCTGAAAAACGTGCCGGCGAAACTGGTTCGTCATTTACACCTAATTCGTCTAGAAAACGAATCATGCGTGAACCGCTGTAGTTAATGGGTGCGGCTGTTGTCATAACTCTTTTTACGCAACTAAGAGAACATGGTGCCCAAGGCATAATTGAGCCACAGGCACAAGGATTTTCAACGATTAGATTTGCCGATCGAACATCAGCCAGCGTATATAAATCAAAGACTTACGCTAGCAATCCCGGCTAAGAAGGCCTTTTTAAGGGACTAAGAAGTGGCATTTGATTGGGCACTAATAACGGCCCGAATTGTACCTATACCCCTTAACAAGTTCAATTGGATTTGATAGCTGTATTACGCCTTCATCCACACTTTCGGCGAGGTAGAACCCAACCCGGAATAATTGTTGCCCCCAGCAAGAATCGGTTACCATCAAGCTCTAACTATAAGCACCATCAGAGCCCTAATTTGCGCGCTATCAACACGTGCAAGGTCAAGGAGACACCGCATGAGCACTCCCCTCGCTATTCTTCGTTTTGTATATTCACTACTGTGCTACGCCCTTGGCGTAGCTTCGCTGCTGTACTTCATAGCCTTCGTAAACGATATTTGGTTGAGTAAAACCGTGAATACACTGGTTGAGCCTGAATCGGTGTTGCTTGCTGTGCTGATTAACCTATTCGCCATCAGCTTATTTGGTGTGCAACACAGTGTGATGGCTCGTGGTGCGTTCAAACGTTGGCTTACCAAGGTGCTGCACCCAAGCATGGAGCGCTCAACCTATGTATTGGCAACCGCCGTGGCCATAGGTGCTATGGGCTATTTGTGGGTGCCGTTTGGTAGCGTGGTGTGGCAAGTAGAGTCAGAAAGCGCTGTGGCTCTTATTCGAGCGGTTGCTGTGTTTGGCTGGGCATTTTTGTTACTGGCAACGTTCATGCTCAACCACTTTGAGCTGTTCGGCCTAAGCCAAACCTTTATGCCACTTAGTGGCAAGCCCATGCCCACGCCACGGTTTAAAACACCTGGCTTGTACAAAATAGTGCGCCACCCCATACAAACCGGCGTACTGATCGGCATGTGGGCAGTGCCTGTTGCCACCACTAGCCATCTGTTCTTTGCAGGCGGAATGACGGCTTACATAGTGGTTGGCTTGTATTTTGAAGAGAAAGATTTGGTGCGCGAATTCGGTCAAACCTACCGCGACTATATGCTTAAAGTGAAGCGGGTAATCCCCTTTTTATTCTAGCGGCTGGCTTGTAACGCTTTATGTGACGGGCCAAGGGTCACCCGACGCATGGTATCGCTTAAATGAGCAGGTGGCGTAGAATTTCCGGCTAGGTCATGTGAAAATACTTTGCATGAATGTAGAAGTATTTGTAGAAGCCATCTCTGAGGCAACCGGGAGCCGAATGTCAGAACAATTAGAGGCAGTAAGACTAATTCGAGACACTGCAGTTGCACGACTGCAAAGAGATAAGAAGCCTGACAACGGTTATTCAGTCAGGGCTTACGAAGAGGGCATAGAGTTATTGCTGAAATGCCCACCAGCGAACGCGCTTCCACCGCCAGGTACAAAAGCACCTAGAAAATCCGCTGTAGCGAAACAGACACTGTGTAGCTTGGATATTTGGGCTGGTAGAAAAGTGCTAAGTCTAGAATGGAACGAGCAAACCGAAGAGTTTGCCGTGTTGTCTTTCCGCAGAGGCGATTGGGAAGAAACAATTCTATCCTGGTGATTTTATTCGTCTTCAATTTATTCGTCTTCAATAAACACGCTGCAACTTCCTTGAAAAGTGACTCGATTGCTTGCAACGAGTATGTCTCTAAGTTTGCCTACACCAGCTTCAAGTACGCGCCCACTTTCGTGTACGCCGTTTTCGAAGTCGAGAATAAACTGCGGCGATACACCGGCTTTCTCAGCGAAAAAAGGTAAAGTCCAGCCGAGACCTATCCTCGCCATTTTGCATTGTTTTTGGTTCATAATTAGTAATCAATGAGAACGCCACAACAGTGCGCTCTTCTATTTCTTTTGTACCAACAGACTAAACCGAACAAGGCATATACTAAAGGCCGCTTATCTTTTAATCAGTAGCTTAAGCCCCTAATTACTCAGCATACTGAAAACACGCTTCGCATTCTCAACATCTTCTTCTTCAGTGTCAGCAATCATCGGCGCTATATAAATTTCAACGCCTTGATAATGTACATTCAAACTTCCGAATCCAACTTTGCTCCAAAAAGCCGCGTCGCCAAGGCCTTTAATTTCTTCGTTCTGGTTGTTTTTCTTTAGCAATTTTTCAGTAAAAGACTTAGCCATATCACCGGCGGTAGCTTTCTGCTCGGCTGTTAATTTTTCGTCGGTGGCTTTTTGCGCGGCGTCTATTTGTGCTTGAAGTTGTTCGTTGCTTAGCTTTCTGGGAACAAAATGTGCGGCCTCACGTGCAGAGGTGCCTAAGGTTATTGCAATTTCACCGCTGGGCGTTTTCTCTCGCATCGACAGTTTGGCGCCGCCTTGGGCTGCGGCCATAATGCTGCCTATCATTTTCTGCTCACGCTCTTTGGCGTCAGGACGGTCCCAGCTATAACTGCAGGTAAAGCGGTCGCCGTAGGAGCTAGGCCTGGACTCAATGTCAGCGGCTACGCCAAATTCCGACTTGATTTTGTCGGTACTGAGCACGCCACAGATAGTTGCGTCATTAAGATATTGGGTCAGTTTGGAGTTAGCGCTTGCGGTAGAGGATGATGAATCAGTGGCAAGCGATGATGCCGCGCCGGATTCATTAGCTTGCTCGCCGCCACAGGCTGCTAGTCCAACAACAACCGCAGGCGCTAGAAGCTTTAGCCACATGATGTCCACTCCATCTTAAAGTTACTGTACGTCTTTTTAACTACTTATTAGACCACTTAATCTGAAACTCAATTTCTACTTCTACTTCTACTTCTACTTCTACTTCTACTTCTACTTCTACTTCTACTTCTACTTCTACTTCTAACTCAGCTCGTTCGTGTTCAATACTATAGGTCGAACGCAAGCCGCAGATCACATAATAACCATAGCGGCTACGTTATGCCAAGTTAACTAGCCTAAACTCGCTGTGATGCAGGCCGCTACCTAAGCAGTACTAAGCCGCTATTTATGCAACGGCCTATTCAATTGCGGCCTACGCTGTAGAAATCATTCCCCCATCCAGTGCAATGGTTTGCCCAACCAGCCATGACGACGCCCGCGAACACAAATACAGAGCCGTGCCGGCAATATCCTCTGGCGCACCCATACGTCCGCGCGGAATTTGAGAAATTGCCGCGTCAGTCATGCCTTCGTTCTCAACAATTTGCTTGGTCATATTGCTAGGAAACAATCCAGGCGCTATGGCGTTCACGTTAATGTGCGACGCCGCTAAATCGGTTGCCATATGGGTTGTTAAATGAATCACGCCAGACTTGCTGGCACTGTAAGCATAAGTTGGCATACCCGAATTTCGAATGCCGTTGATGGACGCAATATTAATTACCCGCGACGGGTCGTCTGCGTTGCCGCCTGCTCGCAGCAAAGGCAAAAATTTCTGCGTAGTAAAAAAGATAGATTTGATATTAATGTCCATGACCTTATCCCAACCGGCTTCAGGAAAGTCGTCGATTGAGGCGGCCCAGTTTGCACCGGCATTATTGATAAGAATATCTATCTGGCTTTCCCGTTCGCTCACTGCAGCATAAAATGCCTCAATGCCCGCAACCTTCGACAGGTCACCAGGAATAGCCACGCATTCGCCAAACGCCGACAATTCTTCCGCCATTGCGTGAAGCCTATCTTCTTTGCGCGCTGTTATATAAACCTTTGCACCATTCTCCAAAAGCCCTCGTGCCATCATTGAGCCAATACCGCTTGACCCGCCGGTAACCACGGCCACTTTGTTGCTAACGTCGAATAGAGTTTTCATTGTCATTGCTGATTGTCCTGTATTGATGGGCAGTGTTTCATCTAAGCGGCGTGAATAACTAAAGCTGCTGGTAGGAAGCGCTACGGAAAGTAAAAAATGATTCTACTACCAAATGAGACCAGGGTCAGACTTGTTGGTGATAAAAACGATAAGGCCGTTGCCAGAAACGGCAAGATACCAAGTGACCCTGGCAAATACTGTGCGATTTGCAGCTGAGCCGAAAGTGCGTCTGATAACGCGCTTTTATACGGCCTTTATACTGCTATGTTCTGTTGTTCATACATTTTATAGGCGGCTTCTACTTCTGGCAGCAACGCAGCCGCTTTTTCCTGGCCTTGTGACGCCGCCTTCGACAACCAATAAACGCTTTCTCGCAAGTCTCTGGCTTCCAAGGACCCTTTGTATCTCATAACGCCCAGGTTGTGCTGCGCAGAAGGGTGGCCCAAACATGCAGCCTGTTCAAAGTAGGTGATGGCAATCCGCTCGCTTTTTTCAACGCCATTGCCTGTAATATGTTTAATGCCTTCTGCGTATTGTTCGGTAGCTGACAACTGAGTGTGGCTCGCTTGCTGCGCTATGTTGTTTTCATTGCCTGAGTCATTGCCTGAGTCATTGCCTGAGTCATTGCCGGTGATTGGCTCAACAGTGTGCGCTTCAAGTTCTGAGTTCGCAGATTGCGCGGTAACTTGAAGAGCGTTAGTTTGCGTCTCTTGAATTTGCCCCATGGGCATGGCCTGTTGCGAAACATCTGCTTGTGAGGTTGTCGCCTTAGAAAGCTGAGCTTCTAGATGACGTACTTTCTCGGTTAGCCTGGCTTGCTCTTGTTCTGCGCTAATTACCGTTTCATCCAGCGTGCGGCGCATAACGTTAAGCTGGCTGTTTAACTCACTGGTTTGGTGCGCAGTTTGGGTTGATAGGGCTTGGAATTCTCTGGCCAAAGCATCTTTTGCCCTTATTGCCTCGGCTTGTGCGTCTGTTGCATCACTTAGCGTTTTCTCAAGCGATAGCGCGCGCTGCTTAAGTGTGTGGTTTTCTTGCAGGGCCGCTTCTCTGGCCTGCTTTGCAGCAAGAACTTCAGCCTCAAAAAAAAGCTTCAATTCCGCAGAGCTAGCCTGCAGAGTTTCTAGCTGATGTCGTAATTGGCCTTTCTCATGCTCTGTTTCTGCCAGTACCAGTTCTTTCGAATAGTGCGTTCTATGCAGTTCGTTCAACATGGTGATTAGGCGCGTGTGCTTTACGGTGGCGGCCTCAAAATTTCTGAGATCTGCCACCCCAAGCTTTGCACGCATCAACTCAGCTTCTTGCACATCGGCATTAAGCTCTGAATTAGCAATTTCTTGGTCTATCAGCGCGAGCTGGTTTTCCAAGGCGGCAATTTTACGTTCATGATCACTCATTTTGCGCGCAGGGGGTTTTTTTAGAGGCTCTGAGCGGGCTTTATCCCGTGCTGAAGGCTGATTATTGTGGCCAGCTGGCACTGCATCGGGTGAAAGCCTTGTTACCGATTTAGCGTCACTTTCATACTCCGGCGTGCTGCCCAGCGTGTGAACATTCGCTACCAGCATGCTCTGTTTGCAGTCACGACAACGATAACGGCGCTGTACGCCGGCCTCTGTATCAGAATCGCTAAGCTTAACGCGCACTACTTGGGCAGAGCGGCAGGCCACACACTCTTCGGGAATGAGGCTCAATACGGAGGGTGCTGCTGTTTTCAGTAAGTGTTTGAAAAGCAAGGCTTTGCGACTCCTAATCCTTATTACACCAAGCAAGCATTCGCAGTGATTGATGCTCTAAGGTTCACACAGTTATTTAACGGGCAAATACGTTTCAGCCGCCAACGCGTTAATAAGAACCCGTATTTTTTGTTCTATATACAGCCTAGATCAATATTCGCAAAATTGGGCGTTAATTGAGCAATTAAAGCGATGAGGGGAACGTGCTGGCCGCATGTATACGTTTAGGTATCGATGTGTATACCAATCGCTAATCACAGTCCACACCCGGGAACGACTCCACATAACGAATGGTGAAATCAGCAAACGAATCGACCACTTGAATTTTTCCGTACAACTGCGAGAGGTTTTGCGCAGTTGCAGTAGGGCTTAACGCAACGGTCAGAATTGTAGCGAAGCGAGATAGCCGCAGGATCGAGTTCGACATCTTCATGCTTCATTCTCGGGGCTTGATGCTGAATGTTATATGAATTGAACTTTTGGACTGTTAGAGATGAAGAGCAAGGAGCCACACGCAAGCAGGAAGACTGGCAGAATCAGACCTTACATCCCACACCCACCTCAAACCATTTCACTGCCTTGCATTGTGTTTCTGCAACACAGCGGCTTAAGCAATCTTGATATTATGTGCTCGGCTTCTCCAAAAGGTATGAGCAATGAACGCACACCGTTTTGTCTTTCTTACATTAACGCTAGCAACACTGTTACTCACGGGCGCATGCACAAACACTGTTCAAAATACTGATGTAGCGCGCTCGCCTGTGCCTTCACCCGTCTCTTCACCCTTTCTAGCCAGTGCAGAGCTGCATAAGACGCAGGCCAACTTAAAGGCCCCAATACAAAACAGTTTGTTCGTGCCAGGTAAAAACGCCACTGCAGCAAAGCACCCGTTCTCTGCCAGCATCACAATAGCCGAACATTCCATGCTCACCTCCCCCTCGGCTATCAAACCCGTCGACGTTCTAGGTAAGAAAACCCAACTGTTTCCAGGCATTGCGCTTAGCTTTGTAAGCGCCGGCAAGCATTTGATTCCATTGAACCGTGAAATACAAGTGGCTACAAACAGCGACAGTTTTTGGCAAATTCAGTTAGAGCCCGGCCAGGTTTGGCAGGAAGAAGGCGACGGAGACATGTCGCGTGCGTCATTCCCATTTTTACTCACCAGCAATATTGAAAACGATTCCTACAATGGCGTGGCCATGTTTCTTTACAACAATGATCAGGTATCGCAGCTGCGCTATCAAATTATTCAGCAGACATCCCCGTTCTTTATAGAAACCTTCTTTACCGCCTGGGGGCAGCAAGCCATTGAGTATACGCCGCAACAATTTGAAACGGCCGAGCACGTTAAGAGTAGCTACCAACAAGAGCTTGCCGACAGGTGGCCAGTACACAACTGGCAAGAACTGGCACAGCGCGTAGGTGAAGACAAGCTGCAAGGATTTATCGAAGGCATAGACCCCAACAAAATTACCGCCAGCGGTCTAATTATTGACGGCGAGATTTTCATGCATTCAAACGCCACGCCTTTCGGTGATTATCCCTACCCGAACGTAATGCGCCATGGAATTTGGTCGGCCACCAAAACAGCCCACGGCTTGGTGACCATGTTGCGCATGGCGCAAAAATACGGTGACGAAATTTTTGATTACAAATTTACTGATTGGCTAGACGTTAACGCACCTCATGACGGTTGGAAGGATGTAACCCTGGGCCACGCCGTGAGCATGGCCACGGGTATTGGCACCGGGTCAGAAAAAGTAACGCCTAACTATATTAGCGATGGTTACATTGAGTCAGACCGAGCGGCCTACGACACTTGGTACCTGGCGCCCACCAATAAAGAAAAACTGCATCATCTTTTTCAGGTGCCAAAGCACCCGTGGGGCCCAGGCAAACACGTACGCTACCGCGACAGAGACATTTACGTTCTAGCGGCAGCGCTCGACGCCATTCTAAAAGCGAAAGAAGGACCTGACGCACACCTTGATCAAATGATGTTTGACGAAGTGTATAGGCCGCTGGGCATTCATCACTTACCCATCAATCGAACCAAGGAAGAGGGTGGTGCGCCGGGTGTGGCGTTCCTAGCGTGGGGAATGTACCTCACCGCAGACGACACCGCGAAAATTGGCACCTTGCTGCAAAACGGCGGCCGCCATAAAGGCAAACAACTGCTTAGTGCAAACAAACTGGCCGAGGCCTTATATCAACGAGATACGCGCGGCCTGCCTATGGGTGATAGCAATGAGTATGGTGAAGGCAGTTACCACATGACGTTGTGGCATTACCCTTACAGAACCTTGTCAGGCGCGTTAACGTCTACCGGGCTTATGGTTGGTTGGGGTGGTAACGTTGTAAGCCTTATACCCAACGGAATGATTGGCTACCGATATGGCAATGGCGGCTACGTGGGGGTAGAAGGAGCGGTTCGGGTTGCGGATAGAATTCGGCCGTTTCATGAGAATTGAGAGAGCATGGTTAGCCAGTGTGTGACCCCTACTCATCATATAAAGCGCCGATGAAACCAATAGTATTGAGTGGGAGTATGACGCACGGCGTTTTCAATTAAGGTGTTTACCGCCGTTGCGAATGGTTTTGATCAGCTTTCTAAGCTCGGTTTTCTTTGTATTAGTGATGGTGTGCCGGCTTCTTCCTTGCCCCACCAAGCCATTGCTGTTTCCACCAAACCCGCGCAATTGGCCAGTCCGCCAATCTTGGCAGAGCGTGTTTGAGAGGCAGCTCAGAGCTTGCGTCGCTCGTTTTAAAATCTACAGCGGAGTGTGCAAGTAACCTTGGGAACATTCAGGGTTGATCTTACAATGCTTAGTGCCACAACAAGGTCAACGGCTTAGCGTGTAGACGGTGAACGTGTCAGGTGTAACAACTGATTTGATGGGATTTGACCTCAACCAGGTAATCAAGTTCTAATTGAGGCTCTTACCAGCCGCAAATAGGTGTACGAAATGTCTGAAGAGAGTAACGTTCAAGAAGCCGTTCAAGCGATTAAAAAAGATTCTGCCGCAGAGATAGACGCTGAGCCATCAGCAGCTACGGGAAAGTGCGTTGTATCAATGAAGCACTACTCGGATTGCGTAGATGGTATTACAAAAAGCTCTTGTGATGCGAAGCGAGGGTATGGAATTACAACGAAGTGGACAAAAGACGGTAAATGCTAATACCGTTATTAATTTAGGTAGAGTCCAAAACCTGAAACGGCGCCAGGTCAGGCAATTCACATTAGCACTTTATTAGTGTGAAACGCCTCGTTTAGCCTCAAACCCCAACAAAATATCCAGGTTCATCCCAAAGTCCATAGACTCACCCCGCCATGCCCAAGGTTGCGTTTCTGCCAGCGGAATTGACAAAGGTTTGGGCGGGGGCACTACCTCTGGAATAGTGCGCCCATCGGGCCGCGCAAACCGTAACTTACCACCAGCGCTACGCCGAACTGAAAACCCACCCTCGTGCACCAAGTGATGATGTTTGCTGCATAACAGCACCAAGTTACCCAAGCTGGTTTCACCGCCCTTAGACCAATGCTGAATATGATGGCCGTCTACAAAGCGCGAGTTACAACAGCCAGGAAACCGGCAGCCCCGATCTCGCCGCTGCAATGCGCGCCGCATCGGTGGTGGAATAGTGCGTGACTTGCGCCCAATCGAGATAGGCTCGCCCTTATCAAACACCATATGGCTAACGCTTGAGTCGCAGCACAGGCGCTCCACAGTTTCAGCCGTTAAAGCAGGGCCGTCTTCAATGCAGTGCATTGCCTTGTCCAGCATGCCTTCAGCCTGCGAAACATCAGAATGAATCACAACTTGAAATCGATCAGCCGTTTTACCCAGAGCTGTGCCGCCAGCCAATGTGTGTTCAGCCATTCCAAGCAGTGCATCAGCGCGCTGTTGGCCGCGCGTTTCCGCGGAGACGCCGGCCTCCGTGGTAGTGCTGTAGTCGAGAGCAGGCTCAGAATTCTCGCTTAACATTTGCAGGGCCTTTAAAAATACAGCGCCTTGCTCGGCAGGCAGTACCGCTTTAATAACAAGATTTCCTGCGTTATCCCAGTGGTGTTGTAAGCTGCGCGCCAGGTAGGCACTTTGCGCATCTTCCACGCTAACGCGTTTGAGCTGCCGCACTGATTTTTCAATGTGGCTGGCCGAACCATGCTCGGCGAGCATAAGCAAATAATCCTCATTCGCCTCGTGCCCAATTCTAGTCATGGCGCGTGCTTTAGAATAACTTAATTCACCAGACTCAAACGCCGCACAAATTTTTGGTAAGCCCTGCAAGGCGTTCGCTACTCGTACTTTTTCACGCGCTGCCCCAAGTGCAATACCGCATTTCCAATTCAACCAATGCGCACAAGAGCTACAACCCCAATCAGCCCACCATTCGCTTTGGTCAAACTCAGCTACCAGCAACAAAAACTGGTAGTTAGCGGCATTAATGTTGGCCGCGAGTTGGGTGATCTTTTGCTCTAGTGCGTCGCGGCTTAGTTCAGTGTTTGCCGAGCTGGAGGGAGCGAATAGGGCGTTCATAAGTAGAGTCTCATA
Source organism: Pseudomonadales bacterium (assembly GCA_045106985.1). Classification (GTDB taxonomy): domain Bacteria; phylum Pseudomonadota; class Gammaproteobacteria; order Pseudomonadales; family JAUIET01; genus JAUIET01. The sequence continues at coordinate 343,440 of JBGCFQ010000009.1, forward strand.
AAGCGAAAGGTAGAGTTTATTATACTGTATGTATGTACAGTAATAAAGAAATAAGCGCTGAGGTGTTGTGTTAATAGAGTTGCTTGAAACGGCAGTAAACCAAGAGCTTCAAGAGAATTAACGAAGCTAAGTTCGGTAATTCACAATTTCATCTTGCTACTGAGTAAATAGCTTATTGTATGCGGCTCGAAGGAGGCGGTTATTCGCGCTATTATATGATGAATACAGAGATGCGATTTCTCCCAGCTTTATATGAACTGAGTGTTAATGATGAGTAAAGATAAAACTAATAAGGAATTTGATATCTCTATTGAATACCAAGGGACATTGTCTTATCTGCACCACATGTATGATACCCGCCATAGAATATTTCAATTTGGCATTCTGGTGAATGCTGGACTCTTAGCAGTTGTTTTTAAAGCCGCAGATTCGCCAACCGCTAGAGTGCTTATATCCGTAATGGGTTTTGTTGTAGTGTATTCTCTAACACTAATGGCGATACGATCTGATCAATACAGAATTCAGGTAGAGGAATACGCGCAAGAACTAGAAACTAAACTTGGATTTGGATTAGTTACAGTGACTAATCAAAGAATGCCGAAAGGTTTAGAGAGTGCAAATTATTTGTTTTATTCGTACAGAGCAATGGTGTTGATTTGGATTCTTTTAACGTTACATTTTTCTTTCGAGGTCTTCGGTATCTCGGTGTTTAATTTTTAACAAAGATTGAGCAGCAAGCGTCCAGAGTTAGACCTTACATCTAACATTTTCCTCAAACCACTTCACTTCACTGCGTTCATAAAGCGAGGAATACACTTCAATCGGCTTAACCGGGCGCGATTTCTGCGGCTTGTGGATGATCATCCATTACCGTTACGCGCTGTATCACGCGCTCGCCTACAAAGTCATTCAACACATGGTGCTGCGTACAGCGATTGTCCCACATCGCGATCGTACCCTGGCTCCAACGATACCTCAGCCCAAAACGATCGCGGCTAGCATGACGCGTTAGGTAAGGCAGCAGAACGTCGCTTTCTTCCAGGCTTAACTCCACCAGGCGACGCGTGAAATGCTCATTCACAAACAGCGATTTACGACCAGTAACAGGGTGAACCCGTACCACAGGATGAATGGCTTGGCGTTCGGGGTGGCCGTGGGGGCTGGCGTCGTGCAAGGCCGTTAAGCCTTCGCACAAATCCTTAATGGGTGGCGACAGTTGGTCGTAGGCCTTGTACATATTTGCCCATTGCGTGTCGCCGCCAACGGGCGGGCAAGTTTTCATATGCAAAATTGAGAAAATGGCAGGCTCTGCCTGGCAGGTAAGATCGCTGTGCCACTCATCGGCAATAGCGCCTGCGCCACTGTTAGCGTGCAGCTCAAAGAATTCCGGTCGCTCTGCATCTAATGACAAATTCGGGTGGCCTTCCAGCCTACCGAATAAGCGGCCAAAGGCTATATGCTCATCGGGTGTGAGATGCTGGTCTGGAAAAAACAATACCAGGTGCTCGGTAATCAGCTGCAGCACAAGCTCTGCTTCAGCCGCACCAGCGGTCACAAGATTCAAGCCGCGAATTTCTGCGCCTAATGAGCCCGACACCGGAGCTACATCAATATCAAAGTCTTCTTTTTTTATTGCCATAGTTTATTGCCGTACCCACTCTGCGATATCACACTTCATTGCAGTGTATGGCCAACAAGCTGGTGATTCAAACCCTTTGCGGGTATGGCGTTAACCAAGTTGGCACTATCAAAAGTTCACCAAACATTCAGCGCCTGCCATTACACCCAACACAGCGCTCGTTTTTACGGTCGAGGTGATTGTGCTTCCAATCTATTGGCTGCGCGTTATCTCTCTAATCAGCTCTTGTGCCTCTGGCCGCGTTGGTTGATGACGAGAACGAAGCGCAATCACTTCACGTTCTATGCTGAGATCGTCAAGTGGCAACGCTACAAGAGCCGGTTCGTTTGTTATTGCGGTTGCTGGCAAAATCACAGCGCCCGATCCTTGCCTTGCTAAATCCAGAAGCCACTCAACCCGGTTTGAACGGTATGTTGCATACAGGTTGTGCCCCTGGTCAGCGCAGTGTTGGTGTAACTGTTCGCGCATTTCACAATTCGGTCTGTCGAGCATCATGGTATTGGCCAACTGGCCCAATGTGAGCGCTTTGTGCTTACTCAAGGGGTGATTTTCAGCAACCACGACTTTGTAGCTTTCTTGGTATAAATGGTCTTTCCGATAAAGATCATTACTGACCTCGCCGTTCGGCGTGATCACTAAATCAAGTAAGCCTTCTCGCAAACTCTTGAGAAGGGCCCGCTGATTGTCGGAAATGAGTTCTATATCCGCTTCCGGAAGACGCTGCCTGTAGCGCTCAATGGCTTCGGTGATTTTTACCGGCCCGATCGTTTCCCCTACACCAACGCTGATGGGCACGCGGTCTAACCGAACGTGGCGTACGGCGTCGGCCTTTGCTTCTTGCGCTTGCTGCAGAATGCTCTCCAAGCGTGGCTGTATAAGCCTACCAAGCGCAGTCAAACGACAACCAGCGCGATCACGCAAAAAAAGCGTGCCCTCTAACTCGGCCTCTAATTTCTTGATAGCAGCCGTTAATGAAGGCTGCGACACATTTGATGACCTGGCTGCATGGGTGAAATTTTGGTGTTCGCAAACCGCCAGAAAGTAGCGAATTTGGTTCATTTCCATAGGCAATCTTGCATTCATTGAGGGTTGTGGGCGTTTCCTACGCTTGTACAACCATAGTTATAAGCTATCGAAAAATAGAAACTCGGTATTGGCGCTGAAACGGCTTGATCAACGATACTGATCACATGTTGAGGAATCAAGCTTCAATTAAACAAAAGCTACCGGATAGTTCCGGGGCCAGTAGAAACCATTAATAGGAAATTGCTATGAAAAATCACGTCGCCAAGATGCTTGGAATCATGAGTTTCGCACTCACATCAACCCCTTCATTTGCTCAGGAGCACAACATGACACACTCAACCGCCAGCTACATTCCAATGACCGCCGCCGCCAACCAAACCGCCAGTTTTGCAGCGCTCCTCACGGGTGCAGCACCTTTAGTAAAAGAAACCGAGCCAGGCACAGCGCTGTGGTTCGCGCTGCAAGGCGCCGACAACAGCCTGGCGATATTCGATGTTTTTGTGGACGCAAACGCCAGAGATGCGCACTTTGCCGGTGCAGTGGCCGGTGCGCTAAATGAACACGCCAACACATTGGTTGAAGGCGGGTGGGACGACGGTGTTGTCGCCAACATTAACAACTCGCATGTATTGTCGGCAAAAGCGCCGGTTGATTTGTACAGCGCCCAAACCGCCACTTACATCAAGCTTACTGCCGCGCCCGGAAAAGGCGAATCTCTGGCCGAGTTGCTGACCGCGGCAGGCCCCATAGTCGCAGATACTGAGCCCAAGACTTTGTATTGGGTGGCCTTACGCCTCGACCAAAACAACTTTGCCTTATTTGACATCTTCGCAGACAACTCTGGTCGCGAAGCACATTTTGCAGGCCAGGTTGCGAACCTGCTCAAGGAAAAATCCGCTGAATTGGTGGTCGGTGGATGGGACAATGGAGTGATACCCAACATCAAAAACTACGAAATTCTCGCCATTAAGTAAGGGAATCGAGGGGGGGGCAGGTTGAAGCTCCCCTATGGTTGGGTGCCAGGGTCAGCCTGACCCTGTTCTGCTGTTGCTGCTATTGCTCAAAAAATAATCCATAAATGGTTATTGTATAAGCAATTACTGGGTCATCTGTCCTAAACTGCACAGGATTTTTAACCCAATTTTAGCCTGCCATCTACACTGAACAGATAAACACCAAAATTGATCAGTAAGCTGGAAAGCAGCTACAAGGTGGCATGGGTAGCACACGCGGCAAGCAGAACAAACCGGGCCTAAAATGCGAGGAGCTTGAGCCGCGCATATTGTTTTCGGCCGGAGGTTTAGAGGCAGTTACGCCGCTGAATGATCAGCTGCTTGGGCTGGCCCATGAGCGTGTTTTGGACAGCACCGAACTGCCATCGGCTGAGGCGCAAACGCAAACGCAAACAAGCCCAGCGGCTCAGCCGGTGAAACAATTCGCCGATTTACTCGTTGCCGGCGACGAGTCTTTGGTCAACCCTGCATCGCCCAACAGTGAAGAAACCAGCGGCGCTGACCGCGGCAGCCCTAACGCGATAGCGATGGACGCGGCGGGCAACACCGTGGTGGTGTGGTCAGACGCAGCGCGCGACGGCAGCGGCTTTGGTGTTTACGCGCAACGCTTTAACGCCAACGGCGACAAAGTGGGCAGTGAAATACTGGTGAACACAGACACCAACCTGGACCAACGTTACGCAACGGTTGCCATGGACGACAGTGGTCGTTTCGCTGTGGCCTTCACCGCCACCGATGGCAACGAAGAAGGCATTTATCTGCGACGCTTTCAGGCCGACGGCACAGCCATTGATGAATTCCAGCTGTTGGTAAACAGCGACCGTATCTCTGGTAGCCAAATAAACCCCTCTATTGCTGCAAATGGCGCCGGAGAAATGGTTATTGCGTATGAAAATAACGGCCTCTGGTCAGGTATTTACGCACAACATTTTGACATGATAAGCCCTGCCCCAGGCAACCAACTGCCCGGCACATCCACGTGGCCTGTTTCAGGCGATTCGGCCAACAAACCCTCTGCTGATATCAACGACAGCGGCCGCATTGTGATCACCTGGGAGGACGATGGCAATTTGTATGCTCGCCGTTATGACCACAACAACAGCACCGCATTAAGCGGTAGGCAAGATCTCAACTTGGCATTTGCCGATGAACATACGGTAAACGTCGCGGTGCACGACAACGGCGAATTTGCGATTGCGTATCGGTCAGACATTTTCGGCTTTAATGGCATTTGGGCGCGTCATTTCAACGTCGATGGCACTGCCCAGGGCTTTGCAACGAGAGTGAATAACACTGGCCAGAACGCCTCCATTGCCGCTGGCAGCGACGGCAGTTATGTGGTGGTGTTTGAAGACAGCGACGGCGATGGGAACGGGGTATTCGCGCGGCGTTACGATAACAACCTTTCAGCCCAGGGCGGCGTTTTTCAAGTAAACAGCTCTAACGCAGCAGACCAGCAGCACGCATCGGTTGTGGTAGACGACATCAATAACTATTCCATTGTGTGGAGCGGCAACGGCACACAAGCCGGTCAGGAAGATGCAAACGGTGTGTTCAAGCGCCAATTTGGCACGGCGGTGGCTGCTAACTCGGCACCGACTGCCACAAACCTGAGCACCGCCGAAAGCTACGTAGAAGACACCCCGCTAAACCTTACCAACATTGTGGTAACCGACAGCGACAATAGCACCACCACCGTAACACTGACTTTATCGGACCTCAGTGCAGGCAGTTTAAGTACCGCCACAGCCGGCACGGTTACCTCAACGTTTGATGCCGTTACCGGCACTTGGGTGGCCGATGGCGCCATTGCAGATGTGAACACTTTGCTGGCTGGCGTGGTGTTTACCCCGAGCCTTAATTACAACAGCACGTTCAACATTGCCACCAGTGTGACAGATGGCGTAAACCCCGCCATTACTGGCACCAAAGTGTTCACGGCCACCGCCAGCAATGACGGGCCTATGGTAAGCAACCTCAATGCACCGGAAAGCTACACCGAAGACACCACCCACAATCTTACTAACATTGTAGTCACCGATGTAGACAGCCCCAACATAACGGTAACGCTCAACTTATCAGATGTTGCCGCTGGCTCGTTATCCACGGCCACGGCCGGCTCGGTAACATCAGTCTTTAACGCCATCAGCGGCACGTGGCAAGCCAGTGGCGCAATTGCCGACGTGAATACTCTGCTTGCCAACCTGGAATTTGCGCCGGCCCTCAATTACAACAGCGACTTCACAATTAAAGTAAGGGTTAGCGACGGCCTAGCGCCCATTGTTTCCGGCTCCAAAACTGTAACGGGTAACGCCGTTAACGACGCTCCAATCGCCCGTGTAACGCCACCGGCGGCCATTGCTGAGGGCGGCGCCATTGTGTTCAATGCCAGCGACTCTACGGATGTGGATGGTTCGATTCAAACATACCTATGGGACATAGGCGCCGACGGCGACAATGAGCTTTCGACGAGCTCGTCTTCCATCAGCTTAACGTGGGATGCGCTCAACACCTTTGGCATTACAGACGACGGTGACTACCAAGTACAGTTAGAAGTAATAGATAACGCAGGTGCAACCGACACACAAACGTTTATTGTGTCGGTGAACAACAGCGCGCCCATTGTTAGCCTGGCAGGGCCAAGCAGTATTACGGTGGGCGACACATTTCAATTGGTCATCAGCGCCAACGACCCGGGCAGCGACAGCCTCAGTAACCTGTTGATAGATTGGGGCGACGGCAACTCTGAAAGTATCAGCGGTGGTGACGGCACCTACGCCCACGTATATACCATGGAGGATACAAGCCGCGTTATACAGGTAACGGCCAGCGACGAAGACGGCACCTACGCGCCTGTGCGAATCATCACAGCCGTAACACCAAACAACCCGCCCGACGGTGAGATCGTCATCGACCAACCCGGTGTTACAGTGGCGGTTGATGATACGCTGACAGTGAACAACACCGTGAGCGACGCCGACGGCATTGGCAGTGCTTTTAGCTTCCAATGGCAACGTGACGGCAACGACATCAGCGGTGCCAATGGCAACAGCTACGCAGTCACCGAGGCCGATGCCGGTGCGGCCATTAGCGTGCTGGCCACCTACACCGATAGCCTGGGCAATCCGGAATCTGTTTCCAGCACCAATAACGTACTGGTACCCGCGATTAACCAGGCGCCCTCATTGTTGCTCAGCGACACCAGCATTACCCTGGCAGAAAATACCGACACCAGTGCGCGCATAGCGCTTAGCAATGTATCGGTGTTGGATGACGGCTTGGGCAGTAACACTCTGGCACTGGTGGGCGACAATGCCGACTTGTTCGAAATAGACGAAGGCATTTTGTACCTGAAAGCCGGTGTGGAACTGGACTACGAAACCGCCGAGCGCCTAGAGGCAACAATACAGGTTGACGACAGCGCCATAGGCACTGACGCAGACGACAGCGAAGCGTTTACATTGAACCTGGAAGACGTAGATGAAGATGACGCAGGCATAGTCCAACCAGGAAATTTCCTCAACAATCCATCGCCCAACAATCCATTGCCTAACAATGAGCTTGAGCCAACACCTATCGAGGCCCCTGATACAGACACTGAGGCAGAAAGCACTGAGAACGACGCCAGCGACGACGCACCCATTGAAAACAACAGCGCCGAACCGCTGAACAGACTGCCCGGCAGAGCCACAAGCACCAGTTTTATAGAAAACCCTGATGAGGTGGGCGCAATTGGCGCCATCTCGCTCGAACAAGCCAGTGGCATCGCCCTGAACGAACAAAACGTTTTCAATGTTAATCCCGTTACCGTTAATGCGGCCTTACTCGAACAACTTAGCAACCTAGACCTGGACGACCCAGCACTGCGCAACACATTGCTACAGTTAGAAGCACCGCAAAACATAGGCCCAATGGAAAACTTTGACCTGTTAGACAACAGCGGTTTTATTAGCGGCTTGGACGATCTGCGCCTAAACCTGATGCAACAATCAAGCGACCAAATGGTGATAGGCAGCTCCTTAATGGCCACCTCATCGCTCTCTGTTGGCTATGTAATCTGGCTGATACGTGGCAGTGTTTTGCTCAGCACACTGCTCAGCTCTTTACCCGCCTGGCGCCTAATAGACCCCTTGCCGGTACTGGCTGGAGCCTTGCAAGAAAACGACGAAGACGACGAATCGTTGCAGACCATACTGGAAGGTGAGCCGCCGCCAGAGCAGCCGCAGCAACCGGAAGACGACGTTGAGGGTGACAAACACTGAACGGCTGGAAGATTTTGGGGTTAGGGAAGGTTTTGCGGTCTACCATCGTATTTTGTAGATGACGGGCCCTGATTCTCAGGCGTAGTATAAGGTTTGTGGCAGGGGTGTGTCATATCTAAGGTCTGATCCTATTACTGCAGAATATCCAGAAAGCAAAGGCGATCACCTGAGCGGTGATAGATAGCTGCAAGGGCAAATTCGATACGAAGAAGGCGAGCCATAACATTTCTTGTAGTGGCAAGTGGTATCTGTAGTCGCTAGTGTACAAACACAGCGCCAACAAGGTCAAACGTTTAGGGCGCTTGAGGAGGACGTGTCAAATGTAAGGCCTGACCCTGTTACCGACCAATGTAAGGCCTGACCCTGTTACCTCGCGTGAATGTCTCGCCTCAATCTCTTTTCGAGCACAATCGGTCAAACAATAGGGTGGCACAAAATTGCTGATCACCCTCAGGAGAGGCTTTTAAGGTACAGGCAAATCGATCACAAATACGTTGAACAATGCTTAAACCCACACCAAAGCTATTGCTTTCATGTGCCTCCAAGTTCATAGAATTGCTCACGGAGATGGATTGTTCTTCTATCGCAACCACTATGGTCGTTTGCTCGCCATGCATAACGGCATTGCGTATCAAGCTTCGCAGCACAACCGCTAAACAGGTACTGGGCATAGGAAAGAGGTGATCTGATGCTGGCCCCTGACTGAGCTCAATAGCTATGCCGGGAATTGCTGACTGAACGGTGTTGAGCATTGTCTGTAGTGAGTCAACTGAACACATATCGTCAGGCTGCAATACCCGGTCGCTTGCCAGCCATAAAAAAGCTTCGGCAATTTCATTCATTTCGGTAACCGATCGCTGCAATCGCGAGATTGGTTTTACCAGTTGTGGGTGTGTGTCTGCGCGTTCTTGCGTTGAATACAACTGCAGTAATTCAACAGCGGATTGAGCGGCCTGGATAGGCGAGCGCAACTCATGACTCATGCCACGATTGATTTCGTATTCTCGCCTGGCGGATTCACGTACGCGTTCCAAAGCGAGCGCCAGTTCGTGCGCCAAGCTTCCAATTTCGTCTGCTGAGAATTCGTTTGCCAACTCGATGACTACTTCGTCGAAATCATTGTTTTTCAGGGCCGCGCTTAAATGACTTACCGGTGCCAAAGTAGACTTGGTCAATCGGCGGGCCATCACCACCGCGACGGCAGTGATAAACAATGTCAGCGTGCCGATTAACACTAATAACTTTTGCTTGCTATTGCGAACAGCAAGAAGATTTTTTACGTCGTAAACCAGGTAGTAGGGCGCATTGGTATCTGGTCGGTTTCTGTGGGCAATAAACAATGCGTGGTCATTATCAAAGTACTCATGCACGCCGTGCTCAGCGACTATTTGCTTTCTTGCGAGATTTGGTATGCTTTCGGGCAAGTCGTTGGCAACATGAATCAGTCGTATATTGCCATTTCCTGGCCGCCAGTTTTGTATGATTTGCTCGCTGCCATTGTCGAATAGGCGCTCAAACATTTCTTGCTCAGCTTTCAGTTGGTTTACGAATACCTGATCTTCAATAATGTATACCAGCAGAAAAATCAGCCCGGTAAACAGTAGGCACAAAGCCACGGCCAGACCCACCATGGCATTGCGTACTCGTGACGTAACGCTAACAGGCTGGTGAACAGATTTCTGGCGGCACATTGCTTCGTTGTTGGAAGGCCCAAATTGCTCATTTATTCGCATATAAACTCCGCTTTTTCACCTTCCAACGCCTCGCACTGCACTCGCCAGAAACCTGTTCAACAGCCTGTTAATTGCCATGTGAGTTCTCTTCAGCCTGCAAAGCAAAACCCACACCGCGCACGGTTTTTAGCATTTTGAATGCGAAAGGCTTGTCGAGTTCGCGTCGCAATTCGTACATGTGCGAGCGCAGCGGTTCGCTGCCTGGTGGCTCGTCGCCCCAGAGGCGAAATTCCAGTTCTTGACGCGACACTACATTCGGCGCGGCGCGCATTAACATCTCAAGCAGTTGCAAACTGGCGCGGTGTAAATTCAGGGCTTGTCCTGCGCGTTCGGCTTGCAATGTGTTCACATTCAAGCTCAGCTCCCCAAGTTTTAATACTCGCGCCTGGTTTGGTGCCTGTCGTAAATTGAGTGCATCCAGCCGTAGGCCAAGCTCTTGCAGTTCAAATGGCTTTACAAGATAGTCCCAGGCGCCCATTTGAAAACCTGTTACCTTATCAGCCAGCGACCCTCTGGCCGTTAGCATCAACACCGGCGTGTCGAGGTGATAGTTCTCACGCAATTGCCGGCACACTTCAAAACCGTCCATGCGAGGCAGATTAATATCCAGAATAATAACGTCGAATTTATGCTCGGAGCACATTCGAAGCCCCATCACGCCGTCGCTGGCAAAGTCTGCTTCGTGACCTTGCAGTTCCAGATAGTCGCCAATACTTCCAGCAATATCCGGGTTGTCTTCAATGATCAGAATTCTCATGGTGGCCATCTTCCTTGCTCTAGGAGAGTTTGACAGTTTGCTGCAATTGACGAAAGGCAAACAGCCAACCCATGGCCACAAACGCAATACTGATCAGGCTGGTTAACACCAGGGCCTGTGTCCACTGCAACTCATAGGGAAGTGCAAACAAGGTCTCGAACAACGCCCCTGCAATTAGTTGAACACCGCAGATTCCTACCAGGCAAGCTACTAAGCCAACTAATAGTTGTTCAGTGATGTTCATTGCATAGCACTGGCTTCGGCGCAAACCCATGGCACGCATTAAGGTGTTTTGGGTCTGTCTGTTCGACGCACTGACAAAAGACGTTGCAATAATCACCATCAACGCCCCACCGAGCAATAACAGCAGCACTGAATTCAACAGTCGAGTCAGTACAATCATGATGTCTCTTATGCCGGAAATCTGCTGCTCAAGATCCGTTATCCGAACTTGGGGGAAGCGACTGCTAAGATCGCTGAGCAGGGCTTTAGCGTTATCATTGATCAACATCCCGCCCATGTAATGCTGCTCGAATGGCGACAACGCTCCAGGTGAAAACATGAACCAGAACATCATGCGAGAGCCACCGCCTTTGTATTCGCGCTGGCTGGTGATTTTTGCCTGCAGCAGCGAGTTACCAATCTGGAAGCCAAGTTCATCGCCCATCTTTAGCCCAAGGTCAGTCATTACCTCATGTTCAACAGACACTTCGTTGCTATTAGGGCTTGGCCAGTTACCGCGCACCAGAATGTTGTTATCTGGTAGATGTTTAGACCATGAGAGTCGCACGGTAGAGCGTATTTCTTCACGTGTGTCACTTTCCTTGCGTAAAGCGTTGTCAACAGTCTCGCCATTAATGCTGACCAGTGTCGCTCGCACGGTGGGATGGCTGCCCTTAAGCTCAGCCTTGCCTTGTTCAATAGCGAGGGCAAACTGTTCGTGCTGCTGCACTGGCAGGCCTTGGTATAAGTAGTTTCCATCGGTGTCGAGCATTTGCAGCTGTAGCACGTCGAGAAAACTGCCGCGCAAGGTGACAGACAACAAAACAGCCATCATCACAATAGCCACGCTGGCCAATGGGGTAATGTGTCTGCCCGGCGATCGTCCAATGGAACGTATGGCTACTTTGATTGGCCCGCGAAACAAACGGTGGGCCTGTGCTGTTATCTTACTCAGACCCCAACCAACGCCAACAGACAGGGCAACCAGAAATATCACTGTGCCAACCAACATGACCGTGAGTTGCAAATTGTCACTGCTGAACCACAAGATGGTAAAGGCCACCACACCGGCACTTAATACGCTGGCGTACGAGCGTTTAGGTTTTTCAACCTGGCCACGCAGAACGCTGCTGACCGAGACAGAGCCAAGCTGCTGTAACTTGGGTACTACGAAGGCCACAACGGTTACCAAACCAATGCCAATTGGGCCAAGCAAGTCTTTCCAGGAAAACTCTGGTGGATGCAGCGTCATGTGCGGTTGCATTACATTGTTTAACAGAGGCTGTATGAGCCAACCTAGCACGCAACCAAGTACGCTCATGAGAATAGCCAGAGCCAGTAACTGTACGCACAAGGCCCAAATAACAGCGTGTCGATTCACACCCATGCAGCGCAGCACAGTGGCTGGCATGATGTAACTGCGTGTTGCATGATCTGCCAGTGTGGCGGCCGCCCCACCGCACATTAAAAGAATCAATACGAGAATTACGTTTAGCAGACGCTCAGCCCGTGAGCTAAGTCTCGACAATGGGTGCTGCCCTTTACCTGGGCGCAGTACTTCAACGCTTTGTGCAAAGTCGTTTGCCAACAGCTTTTCAAGTCGGGTCAATGATGACTCACTACCACTGACAAGTACTCTGTGTTCCCCACGATTGTTGTCTTTACCTACGCCGGTTTGTGCAAGCGCTTCGAGATTTACCAACGCCCTTGGCAAGGCGTGTTGCAATTGAGTTAAGCGATCCGGTTCGTGAGTCACTTCACCAGTCACTGTCAGCAATGACTGGCCAATTTGAATTTTGCCACCGAGTTGAGTGTTCAGCGCATGCATGGCCGCCGAGTCCAACCAAACAGAATTGGAATCAAGATTCTTTGCTTGCTGAATTTTCTCTCCTGAAGCCGTTCTAATGACAAGTTCGCCTTGCAAAGGGTAGCCATCAGATACTCCCTTTAACGACACACTTTGATAGGCGTCGGTGCCAATCGCGCCGGTTGTATAGCTGCTTGTTGTAACCGGGGCGGCAAATCCTTTGTGCAGGAACAAGCTCGTTGGCAAGGGTTCCGCTGAGCGAACAACCAGCGGTGCACCAAGATAATTGGCAATGTCATTATCAAGCGAAGACTGAACGCTTTTCGCAAAAAAGCTTAAACCGGAAGCCACGCAGGTACAAACGATGATGCAAAGTCCTAGCAAGTGATACGCTTTCTGACGCACAGCGCTGGGGCTTAGTCGCCTGACCAAAATCAAGATTTGTGCAAATGCAGTCATGCTTATTCTCCTGAAACCAAGCGGCCAGACTGCAGCTGAAATACTCGGTCGCAGCGCTGCGCCAAGGCGTGGTCGTGTGTAGCAATTACCATGCTGGTATTGTGTTCGCGTTGTAAGCTAAATAGCTGATCCAGCACTGTCTCGGCAGTGCCCGTGTCCAGGTTTGCGGTTGGCTCATCGGCAAACAGTACGGTTGGCTCAACGGCGAAGGCTCGGCACAAGGCCACTCTTTGCTGTTCGCCACCTGAAAGTTGCCTGGGTAGGTGGTCGGTTCGGTCGCCCAATCCTAGTCTGGCCAGCCAGTCAGCCGCTACTTGTGTTGCATTCTTGCGGCCAAACAACTCCAATGGCAACGCTACGTTTTCAAGCGCGGATAAGTCATCGATTAAATAAAATGACTGAAAGACAAAACCAATTTTATTTGCGCGCAACTGTGCTCGCTGATCTTCATCCAATTCTGTGATGTCATTGCCCTCGATTTTTATCCACCCTTGCTGCGGAAGATCCAGGCCGGCCAAGGTTCCCAGCAATGTTGATTTGCCTGAACCGGAACGACCTTGTATTGCCACCGATTCACCTGGTTTAACTTCGAGGCTAACACCATCAAGAATGGTCAGTGGGCCAGACGTAGTGCTCACCTCGCGCTTGATAGCGTGTGCTGCAAGTACTGCATTCATAGCTTAGGCGCCCCATTAAGAGAGTCTAGAGAGTTAACAGCACTAAGAAATGCCAAGGTGGTGTCTAAAAACTCTGGTGGCAGACGATGGCCCGCTTCGAACCATGTGAGGGTTTTATTTGGCGAGACAATTTCGTCAAATGTTGCTTGGGTCTGCTTGGCGTTAGAGTGGGGGTCCTTGCTGCCGGCTAACCAAAGTACTTTTGCTGTGTTAATTCTTTGCACATGTTTGCGCGGTGCAACGGGTGAACTTGCTGAGCCAACGTAGGGTGGCACCATAGCAACCACTGTATTCACACGCGGCTCGTAACTGGCTAGCAACAGGCTCATTTGGGCGCCCATGCTGTAACCCATTGCCAGTACCTCATTCGCGCCAAATTCATTCGCCGCCCAGTTCAAAACAATGCGATAGTCCCGCACAGAACCAATTATCGTTTCAATGTAAGTTCTTGGCTCGGTACTGTGTGCACGTGTTAAGAGCTCACGCGGACCGAAGCCTTCTCGACTGCGCTTGCCATGCAATCGCGCGTCAAGGCTGATGACTGTGTAACCCTGTTCTCTTAATCGATCAGTTATATGCTGTGTGCCGAGCGGGTTTTTCTCACTCCACCAAAAACGCTGATCACTGCCCATGGGGTGCAGTATGAGCGCAAGTTTTCCTGAAGCAACTTTGTCGCTGGGAAACGCAATCTGCCCATTAACAGGCTGCCCATCATCGCTGGTGAATTTGAGTTCACCCCGTTCTCCAATGTCATCGGCTTCAAGCGCTGTGTGCTCCATATTAATCGGCTCCGCCGAATCAATAGAAAACCAGTGTGCAAGATACGCCTGACCCAGAGCTTGATCAGTTGCTACGGCCTCTTTCGCCGGAATTGGTGTTGCTACCAAGCTGCTTAATATCAATAGCAGCCAAAGCGAAAGCACAGTTCGTGTTAGTTCCATAGTCATTTCCCCCTACAAGATTGTTGTTGATGGGAAGAAGGCTAATGGAGAGAGGTTCAAATGAATGTCAAATGAAACTGTGTAGTACCGCGTAATTCATCGCAGATGGCATGAAAGTTCACTATATTCGGAAATTCTCACCTATATCTCTATACAGGCTGGGAAGAGCGCCAGCGCCGAAATCGAGGTCAAAGCAACAATTGACGTTGCTGTTCGAGTGGCGTTGTCGCTATAGTCGCGGAGCGGTCAGGGTCAGGCCTTACATCTCACACTTTCCTCAAACCGCTTCACCGCCCTGCTAACGGTGGCGTAGCTTGTTCCAAAGTGATTGCCTACGGTTTGCAAGGTGTAGTGACCAGAAAGATAAGCTCGGGCCATCGCTTCCTTACGTTCATAACGAGTTGAATACACTTCAAGCGGCTTGACTGGGCTGGATTTCTGGGGCTTCGGGATGTCGTTTAGTGATTGATCCGGGCTCAGCTTGCATTGCGTGTCATCCACAAAGTCGTCTGAGCCTAGGAAGATCTGGTTTTTCAGCTCCGACCAAGGAGAGGGTAGACCTTTGCCATTAGCAACGAACTGTTTATAAGCCTCCCAGGCGATACCTCTGTTGGCAGCAAACATTGATAAAGTACAGTCTGTACTAAGCCATTGTGGCGCTTCATTCATTCCTGCGGTGGCGCGGTAATTACTCCACGGCCAGTCGCCAGCGGTGCGCACCATCTCGGCACGAACAGGGTTCAACACCACATAGCGAGCCAGCTCAAGCAAGTAGGCCTCTTTCTCTACCAATATTGCTTTGAACCGCCCCTGAAAAACGTGGCCAACACGTTTGTACTGACGATTATACGATTGCGAATAACAACCATTGAGGTACTTCATACCTGACGATAGAGTATTGTCGACCGTTTCGATAACAAGATGATAGTGATTGTCCATCAGGCAATAGGCATGCACACGCCAGTTGTAGCGCTCCACCGTTTTACTCAGAATATCCAGAAAGCAAAGGCGATCACCTGAGCGGTGATAGATAGCTGCACGGGCGTTGCCGCGAGCAGTCACATGATAAAGCGCACCGGCAAATTCGATGCGAAGAGGGCGGGCCATAACATTCCTTGTAGTGGCAAGTTGTATCTGTAGCGGCTAGTGTACAAACACAGCTCTAACAAGGTCAAACGTTTAAGGTGCTGGAGACGGGCGTGTCAGAAGTATGGTTTGATCCTGTTGCTATAGATTCACTTCCAGATAACTGATAACTTACGGGG